>CAVYKB010000001.1:0-83949 GCA_963768975.1 uncultured Acidimicrobiia bacterium
CTGGACCTGCATCCTCGCCAGCTCAGCGACGATCATGTGGCAACGCTGAGCGATCTGGCTGCGTTGGTCATGGACGAGCTCGAATTACGCCTGTCGGCTCGTCGCTCTGTCAGCCTCGAAGCGGAGCTGCGCCAAAGTGCTGAGGAAATCGCCTCGATCTTGCAGGAGAGCCTGCTTCCGCCTCATCTTCCGTCGATCGCCGGACTCGATCTGGCAGCTCGGTACCACGTGGCCTACAACGGCCAAGTAGGAGGCGACTTCTACGATGTGATCCCGACAGAGGGCGGTTGTGCCGTCGTGGTCGGCGATGCCGTGGGCAAGGGAGCCAAGGCGGCGGCGTTGACCGGCACGGCCCGGTGGACACTGCGGACGGTGGCGATGACGGCCTGGACGCCGGCCGGAGCGCTCGGTCGTCTCAATGCCGTCCTGGTTCTGGCTCATGATGACCCGGAGCGGTACGTGACGCTTGCCGTGGGCGAGATTCGGCCGGTAGATGGCGGAGCGATCCTGACGATGGCTTTGGGAGGCCACCCCTACCCGCTGCTGGTTCGCACTGACGGCACCGTCGAGCGGGTCGGGCAGGCCGGACCCCTCGTCGGGTGGCAAGCCGAGGCGGAGTTCAAGGACGTCCACGTACACCTCCGCCCCGATGACGTCATCGTGATGTTCACCGACGGCCTGCTCGAATCCGTAGCGGGACGGGGCGAGGTAGACGACTCCACTGTTCAGTGCCTGCTCCGCCCACTGGCCGGCGCCACCGCCGATGAGGTCGCCGACGCCCTGGATGAGGCGCTTGGCCGAGACGTCGGCGACGACGCGGCGTTCCTCGTCATCCGAGCAACGCCGTACGTCACACCCTGAGGCGGCTCAACCGAGTTTCGGTGTCGTGCCCCCGGCCAAAGCTCCGGCCTTCCCACGTGAACTGATGAGGCGTGCCAGCTCCGCAGAGAACGGATCGCGCCAGCCCGCGCAACGCCTCGCCGGGTTCATCGAGGTTGCGGTCGAGAAGAGCCCATAGGGCACGATGCAACGCTTTTCGGGTCGGCGAGCTGACCCGAGTTGCGCCACTCGTGCGTCTTGTCGAAGATCGGTAAGTCCGCTGTTGGTGGACAACCATCGAATCCAGACACGGCTCCACACAACGCCCCTTGACGAAGTCCTGATTTCGTTATACTACTGTCCTAGTGACTAGTACGCGCAACTATCGAATGTCTGTGCGGGCCGCCGCCACCGAGGCCACTCGGGACCGTATCGTCGCCACTGCTCAGGACGCGTTCATGAGCCAGTGGTACGACGACGTCACCGTGCGCGGGATCGCCGCCGCAGCCGGAGTCGCGCTGCAGACGGTGCTCAACCACTTCCCGTCGAAGGAAGCCCTGTGTGCGGCCGCCAACGAGAGGCTGGCTGGCTCCATCGAGAGCGCACGGTTCTCCGTCGAGCCGGGCGATGTGGTCGGGGCGATCACCACGCTGGTAGACGACTACGAGCGTACGGGCGATGCCAGCCTGAAGATGCTGGCCGTGGAAGAGCGGGTTCCGGCGGTGCAGCCCTGGATCGCGCTCGGGCGCGAGGGGCACCAGCGGTGGTGCGAGCAGGTCTTTGCATCGGCCCTCAAGGGACTCACCGGTCGCCGACGAGTCCGGCGGCTCGCCCAGATCGTGGTGGCGACGGACGTCTACACCTGGAAGCTCCTGCGTCGTGACAAAGGATTGAGCCGATCGGAAACCATCACTGCCATGTGCGAGTTAGTCGACGCGCTTATCAACGAAATGGGGAGGGGTGTTCAGAATGGGTGATCTACTTCTGACTGCATGGGACGGCGCCGGCGCGGTGCCGCCACTGATGAGTGTGGCTCGTGCCCTCATCGAGCGCGGCCACAGCGTCCGAGTACTGGGGGATCCTGTGCTGCGCCCGGACGTGGAGGCGTTGGGAGGCGAGCACATTTCGTGGAGGCGGGCCCCGCATCGAAAGACGCGCTCGCTCGAGACCCTCTTCATCAACGACTGGGGCCCTGCCGGTTTCGGTGCGATGCGGGACAACCTGGCGGTCGGCCCGGCCGCCGCCTTCGCCGCCGATGTGCGTGAGGAGCTCGAGAGGCGCCCTGCGGATGCCGTACTGACCGAGCTGCTTCTCTTCGGGCCGGTCATCGCAGCCGAGGCCATGGGGATTCCATGTGTCGTGCTCAACCCGACGATCAACATCGTGCCCGTCGAGGGCGTCCCGCCGTTCGGCCCAGGCTTCCTGCCGGCGACGACGGAGGAGGAACGCCAGCGCGACAGGGTCGTGCTCGAGCAGGCCATGGCGGCGTGGGATGAGGCCCTGCCCGCACTCAACAGAGCCCGCGCCGAGCAGGGGTTGGCCCCGCTTGCCCATGTGCTCGACCAGGGTCGCAGCGCAGCACGGGTGCTGATCATGACAACCCCGGCTTTCGACTTCGTGGGACCGCTGCCTCCCACCGTCCGCTACGTCGGCCCCCGTCTCGACGACATGAGCGAATGCGGCGACTGGACGTCGCCTCTCGGCGACGAACCGCTCGTCCTGGTCGCCCTCAGCTCCGATTTCCAGGACCAGGACGACGTCCTCCGCCGGGCAGTAGCGGCCGTGGGGATGCTGCCGGTCCGCGCCGTCGTAACGACGGGTCGGGGCATCGATCCGGAGTCCGTCGACGCACCAGCGAACGTCGAGGTGCATCAGCTTGCCCCCCACCACAAGATCATGCGAGAAGCGGCCGCCGTCGTCACCCACTGCGGGCACGGGACCACGATCAAGTCACTGGCGGCGGGCGTCCCGCTCGTGTGTCTGCCCATGGGTCGCGACCAGTTCGACATTGCCGCGAGGGTCGTCCACCGTGGTGCTGGCGTCCGGCTCGACCCGGCCGCTTCCCCCGACCTCATCGCCGCCGCTCTGCGCGACGTGCTCGACGACCCCTCCTACCGGGCAGCTGCGGGTCGCATGGCCGACGCCATCGCCGAAGAGACCGCCGACGACCGGGTCGTTGCCGAGGTCGAGTCCCTCCTTCGCGAGAAGAGTGCCGGTCTTGCCGTGACAGCGAAATAGCGGAGAAGGATTGGATTGACAGCTTCATCGCCAGCGTCTCGGTAGCGGAGGACAGCACGTCCTCGGAGCGGGTCACTTCGCCGTACAGACGGCCGGGGCCGCCGGAGCGAGTCGCCCATGATCACGGCACACAGTGATCGGCGCCGCCGTCATGTCACAGGAGCCGGCCGCCTTGACGAATCATGTCGATGCATTCTGGAGCGCTGGCGCACAACAGGACGGCCTCTTCGAGTTGGGTGATCTTGATCAGCCGCCGGATCGGTGAGTTCTCGGGCACGGCCAAGCCCACCCTGCGCCCTGATATCTCGAGGCGGGATGCGAGTTCGAAGAAGACGCGCACACCGCCGCTGTCGACATAGCGCACATTGCGGAGATCCAACACGAGCCCAATGGCCGTGTCCGGCAGCCAATGCAGGATGTCCCGGCTGAGATCGTCAGCCGAGCCGAAGTCGATGTCCCCGTCGACGATGACGAGGCCAACGCCGGCGTCATCTGCCAGCTCAAGGCGCATCGACGAACAAGCTTGGTTCAGAGTCAGCGTGCACCAACCGGCGCCGCATCCGCACCTCGGTGGCGCTGTCCCCGCAGTCCACCTCGGTTTCATCCATGAACTGGCGCATGATGTCCAAACCTCGTCCCCCGGGCGCTGTCGGCCGTCGCTCCCGCCATCGGCCCGAGCTTCGAACCGCAATTGTGACATCCCGGTCGAGGACAGCTCTGAGATCGAAATGCGTTGCCGTCGGTGCCCCGTGCCGGATGGCGTTTGCGCAGGCTTCGGAGATCGCAACCAGAATCTCGTAGCCCTCGTGTTCCGTGACGCCGCCGGCTGCGAGCCACCGGCGCAGGACGGCGCGCAGCGGCCGTAGGACACGGGTCTCGCTGGGTAGCTGCAGGTCGAGGGTCGCCCCCAGGGCAAGCCAGCGGACGACGAGCATCGCCATATCGTCTTGCGCAGGCCCGGCCTCGCTGAGGTGGACTGAGAGGTGAGCGCACAGCTCGTCCAGGTCATCGGGAGCGGAAAGCAAGCTCATCCGAAGCCTTTCGAGCCCGATGTCAAGTGACACCCCTCGCTCCTCGACCAAGCCGTCGGTGTAGAGGAACAGAGTGGATCCCGGCGTCAGGACGACGCTCGCCTGGGAGTACTGAGCGTGGCCGATGGCGCCTAATGGCACGCCGAGCGCGTCCTCGAGGAACCAGGCTGTGCCTTCCTGGGTGCCCACAAGGGGCGGTGGATGTCCTGCGTTTGCGTAGTGCAACTCGCCGGTTTCCGGATCGAACAGCATGATGACGAGCGTCGCCATGTGATGGGGGGCGCCGATGTCTCGCAGCAGCCGGTTCAGTAGCGAGAGCGTCTGCGCCGGCGAGCGGCCCTCGATGATGTAGGCCCGCAGGCCGTTGCGAAGCTGACCCATGAGAGATGCCGCTGGGACCCCGCGTCCGACGACGTCCCCCATGGCTAGCGCCAGCTGTCCGCCGGGCAACGCCAGGACGTCGTACCAATCGCCGCCGACCTCGACTTCCGGGCCCCCGGCGACATACCGGCTGGCGATGGCCACGCCGGGAAGCTCGGGAAGGACCTCCGGGAGGAGGCTGTGCTGAAGCGTCTCGGCCGCGCTCCGCTGGCCGGCATAGAGCCGGGCGTGCTCGACTGCGACGGCCGCCCGCCGACTGAGCTCCTCGGCCAGCGCCACATCGTCGTGGCTCAGCAGGCGACCGGAGCTGGTCGTCGTCGTCAATGCAAGCGCCCCCACTGCGCCCTCTCTTCCGATCAGCGGCACGACGATCGACGATGTCTCCTCCGCCCCATCCCGATCGTCCCCGTGGGCGGCGCGGTTGTGATGCTCCGCCTCCTGGCTGAGCAGGATGCTTTGTCCGGAGGTAAGGCCTCGCGCGATCGGGTGGACGCTAGCGGTCGCCGCCCTCAGTCGTTCGTGATCCGAGGGGCCGACGGAATAGTCGGGGGCTGCTGCTACCTGATGAATCTGCCCGTCACGACCTGCAAGGAACACCATGCAGCGGTCGGCCATCGTCGGCGCGACCACGCCAGCGAGCCCTTGCAGGATGTGCTGCACGTCGAGCGACGCGGCGAGGACACGGCTGGCGTCGGCGAGTACGGCGAGACGCCTCTGGGCCCGCTCCGCGATCTCACGGGACTGGAGCTGCGCCTCATAAAGGCGCGCATTGTCAATGGCGATCGCGGCGTGAGCCGCGATGCCCTCGGCCAGACGCTCATCGACGGCGGTGAAGCGTGCCGGATCGGGATGCCCGAAAAAGAGCCCGCCGAGCACCTCTCCACGCGCGGAGCGCACGGGCACCGCGAGGTAGCTGCGGACCGGCAGGTGGCCTTCCGGCAGTCCATGGTGGGGTGGATTGTGGCCGTAGCGAGAATCGGCGGTTACGTCATCGAGGCGCACGGTTGCTTCACCGGCAAAGGTCGGTGCGAAGATTCCGGTGTTTCTCGGCATGGGGAACCGTTCGAACGCTTCGGCGGGCACTCCGGACAGCGTGTAGAGCATGTACGACTCGCCTCCGGCACTGACAACGTTGTAGAAGAACGCACCGAAGGCAGCCGATGTGAGATCGGTGGCGGCATCGGTGACCCGCTGCACCACGGCGCGAAGGTCCAAGTCGGCGGCGACAGCCTGCCCTACGTCGTGAAGCGTTTCGACGATGCGGGACTCCTCCCGCAGCCGCTCCTCGGCTTGGCGCTCGCGGTCGAGGAGAGCCTCGTTGAGGCGCCAGGTGACAAGGCAGGCTGCGCTGATTCCCGTGATGAAGAAGGCATGGATGGCCGCCCACTTCCAGGGACTGTTCAGGGCTGCGTAGTGATTGAAGACCGAGCTCGGATCCAGCGCGCCGAAGAGGCCGTGGTGAACGAGCACGTATCCGATAGCGGTAAGGAAGCAGATCCAGTCTTGGTAGAGCGCTACAACGGCCACCATGACGAAGAAGTGAAAATGCATCTCGATTACGCCGCCCGATAGGTGCACGAGCACCGCCGAGCACGACAACAACCCGACTGATGCGGCCGCACTGCGCAGGCGGCGGCTTCGCGCCGACGATCCGGCCAGGAGTGCCGTCATCGGCACGATGGAGGCTTCGGCGATCGTATGCGGCAGATCGAACCCGCGGACATGAGCGAAGACTGGGATCAGGACGGCATGAGCCCAGAGGAGCGCAAGGACTCCTCTATGTCGCCGGGTCCATAGGTCCTGAGGCAGGGTTCTGCCCTCCGGGAGCAGGCTCAGAACAGTCCGATAATTGATCAGCATCGAACGCCTCCTTGCGGGACTCGGATCGTAACGAGAAAACGCGCAAGACGCCTTCCTCTGCCTCGCAGACAGTTCGGTCGAGCGCCCGACATGACTGACCCGTGCGCGGAGTCCTGGGAGTAGGGGCGTTCCCCCAGTGGGCCGCCGATGACCGCCTCGACATCCTGAAAGTTACGCGTCCGCAGATCGAGCTGTACGTGTGAGCCATGGAGGCCGGGGGACTGGCCCCACCAGGATCAAACCGTCTGTCGTGCTGTCGACGGTCTGCAGCTTCTACCGATTCCCCGACATCGACGGCCATACTGCCTCCAAGCCAGCCCAGTAGGTCCGTGGACTAAACGCCACCCAGCGGCGGCCGCTGCTCGCCCGACCGCGCCGAGCTCGGGCGGTTCTTTTTCGAGGCTGCGGGTCGACCACGCCCACGCCGCCACAGCCGTGCTGCTGAGCCTCTACGGGCTGCGGGTGAGTGAGGCGACACCGACAACGAGGTTGGTCGGGTAGGCAGCTGGCGAGGTGGCTGCCGTAGCGAGCCGGGCTCAGATCCCCGAACTCACCGGCCGAGTTCCCGGAACGGAAGAATCCGGCCCAGCCACGGAGGAAGCGGTTGGCCCCCCACGACCCCCTCCCATCACTGGCGGTTGTGTTGTTCGTCGGGCTCGAGCGGTATTACGGCCGCCTCCGGCGCCCTGCTGGCTGGTCGCCCACTTCCCTGTCGGGTTATAGGGTGGCCACCGACACGTGCTTGAGCTAGCCCGTCCGGCCAGGACGCGGTGGGGTTGGAAGCCAAGCAGGCGGGCGAGGGTGCGCCGACTGACGGTCAGCGAGCCGCCATCCCTCAGGGATGGGCGTGAGGAGGCCCGTTGGCCTTCGGTGTTCACCCACCGCTACAAGCCTTGAGATAGTCCTTCGCGACGACGGACTGGGATCTCCTGCCGCGCCAGGAGCACCAACACGCCGCCCAGCGCGAGCGCTATCCCGCCCCAGAACTGCCCCCAACGCACGGACGAGCCGGTTCGCGCCAGCGTGCCAGTCCCCATGGCGCGCGCCACTCCGCCGCCCGCGGCAGCCGTCGTCGTGGTCACGCCATCGTCGTCAGCGGTGGTGGTGGAAGGGGCGGAGGTCGACGTTGTGCCGTTGGCCGGACTCACGGTTGTGCTGGTCGTCGAGCTCGTGGTGGTGGTCGCCGGCAGGGTGGCCGTTGTTGACGACGAGGTAGTGGTCGCCCCTGTGGCGGTCGTGTCCGCCACGGTCGTAGTGGTCGAGAACGTGGTGGTCGGCGCCACGGTGGTGCTGGTCGAGGAGGACGTGGTGGTCGGCGCCACGGTGGTGCTGGTCGACGAGGACGTGGTGGTCGGCGCCACGGTGGTGCTGGTCGAGCGAGGACGTGGTGGTCGGCGCCACGGTGGTGCTGGTCGAGGAGGACGTGGTGGTCGGCGCCACGGTGGTGCTGGTCGAGGAGGACGTGGTGGTCGGCGCCACGGTGGTGCTGGTCGAGGAGGACGTGGTGGTCGGCGCCACGGTGGTGCTGGTCGAGGAGGACGTGGTGGTCGGGTTTGGTGCGCAGACCGGCCTCGTCACCGTGTTCGAGTCCAACGTGACGGCACCATTGCGGGCCAGCAAACGACCCTCGACTGTGGCATTCGTGTTGGCGGTAATGGAGGTCAAAGCGAGGACGGTCCCGACGAAGGTGGAGCCGACTCCGAGAGTCGCGGAGCTCCCCACCTGCCAGAAGACGTTGCAGGGCTGGGCGCTGTTGATCAGGACGACACGGCTGTTGGGCGCCGTGATGAGGGTCGACCCAGCCTGGAAGATCCACACGGCGTTCGGATCAGCCTGGGCGTCGAGGGTAAGGGTCCCGGTGATCGCAAACGCGTCCGCCTTGTAGACGCCCGGCGTCAGCGTCTCCCCACCCAGGTCTTTCACTCCTGGGTATGTGGTCGTTGGGGCTCGCCCAGCAGCGTCGTTGTAGGCGATCGTCAGGTCGGACTGGGCCTGAAGGCACACGGCATCGCTGGCGTGAATCGTCCCGTTGACGATTCCCGGAGGAAATCCGGTGATCGCAGGCGCGGGGCACGTACCCAGGTCACCTTTGATGATGGTGGGTCCGGTGTTGGTCACGCCGGCGCCGGCCAGCACAGCGAAGCTGTCGGCAGTGCCCAGCCCTATCGGAGCAGCAGCAGCGCCGCCTGCGACCACGAGGCCGCTCAACGCCAGCATAAGTCCGAAGCCGAGTAGGGAACGCCGCCGTGTTCGGGCCTGGTGCAGTGCCATGGAGTGTCGTCGCCCCTCGCCCGCCACCCACTCTCTCTGAACGGGCGTACGGACACTAGCGGAATGACACGGTCCCCAGTGATTGCTCGGCTCGACGGGGCGGAACTCCTACTCGCTATCCGACGAATGGCCTCCGGCGAGCACCCCCACTGAAATGTCGGTCAGGACCGTGTCGGTCAGGCCGGGGCGGCACTTTCTAGCTCTTTCGTGCCTTCGGGGCGGACACCCACGGTCACCAGGCAGCACAACCGGTCCTCTTCGAGGCGGCGGTTGAAGTGCATGCCGTCGGCCCTCCAGTCACGTAGCCGACCGCGGAGAGGTCCCTCCTCTTCCACTCCTCGAGCTCGGCCTGCGGCGCCTCGGCGAGCCGGCAGATCGTGGACGCCGACAGGCCGGCTTGGAACCGAAGAAACCCTCGAGACGGCCCGAAGTCGCCGGCGGACAGGCCCCGCATGTAGAGCAGCGGCACCACCTCCGTCACCTTGGGCGAACGGCGCATGTGGGCCGGCAGCACCGGGGAGGAGAAGCGCTCCTCAGGCCGGCGGTCATCGACGCGGGGGCCTTGACGTCGACCATGCCCTCTCCCGTCATCACCGCACGCCGGCGGGCGCAGCCGTTGCCCACCACCATGCGCCGGCCGGCGTCGTCGATGACGTCGGCGTGGGCGTCGAGGTAGGCCCGGCGCGCGGCCAGCAGGGTGACAGCCGAAATCTCCCAGGCGGCCACCCGGAACAGCTCGTCCAGCTCGACCGTCATCGTTTCGGGGTCATCCACCGCTCCATCCGGTTGTAGCTCCGTCATCATCTCGAAGGGGCCCGTCGGTTCATCGTCTACGAGGCGAGCACCGCCTGAAAGGTTCGGCGCGTGAGGAGTGCGACATCCGGAACCGAGCTCTGGCTTCGTGTGCTATGAACGCAGAGCGTAACCGTGAACGGATGACAGATGTCTCGCTGCTCTGTCACGGAGTGACCACGGCCGAGGAAGACTGATGACCAGCCGCCGGCTTCCCGTTCGGCGCAGGTAGGAGATGGCCGTGCGGGTACGTTTCAGCGCTCTTGTGGAGACCATCCGGTCGAGTCTGTTCCTTGTACCGATGGTCGGCGTTTTGATCGGTGCAACCCTGGGGCAGCTCGGCGTGTTGCTCGACAGCCGGCTCCACCGTGGGGCGGCCCAGCTGCCCCTGGGCCTCACGTCGACGGTCGAAAGCGCCCGGGCGGTGCTGACGACGATCGCCAGTGCCACTATCACCGTCGCCGGCATCGCCTTCTCGGTGTCGCTGCTCGTCATACAGCTCGGGTCGAGCCAGTACTCGCCCCGCGTGGTGCACACGCTGTTCCGCGATCCGTTCAACAAGCGGGTGATGGGACTGGTCGTCGGCACCTTCACCTACTGCCTGGTCGTCCTCCGCTCGGTTCGTTCGGCGGTCGAGGAGAACGGCACTCCGGTGGTTCCGAACCTTTCGGTCTCCCTCGCTGTGCTCCTCGGAATCGGGGCCATCCTTGCCATTGTGGCGTTCATCAACCACAGCGCGCATTCCATGGATATCAGCAGGGTCCTCGAACGCGTCAGTCGCGACTCGATCTCACAAGTACAGAACCAGTGGCCCGTCGACGAACCGGACGAGCATGGCTTCGTCGATGAACCTCCGCCCGGGTCACCGACGCACGACGTGTGCTTCGATCGCACCGGCTGGGTGCAGCGGATCGACTACGAGCAGCTGCTTCGTTGCGCGCCGCCCTCGGGCACCATCTACCTCGACACTCTGCCCGGCCGCTATGCGATCCCCCGAACCCGGATCTGCACAATCTCGCCACTCCCAGAGGACATCGAGCAGACGGAATGCGAGGTGTTGGCGGCGATCGGGATTGGTGAGACCCGGACGATTCAGCAGGACGCCTCTTACGGCCTGCGCCAACTAGTCGACGTTGCGCTCAAAGCGCTCTCCCCGGGCATCAACGACCCGACGACCGCACAGGACGCCATCTTTCATGCCAGCGCCCTCCTGGCTGAGGCGCTGCGGCGTCACCCGCCCGCCAGGTTTCGAAATGGAGAACAGGGTCGCCGGCTGGTCATCCTGCAGCAGCACACCCACGACGACCTAGTCCGACTCACGTTCGACGAGATACGGCGGGCGGCCGTCTCGCAACCGACCGTCTGTGTCTACATCCTTGAAGCGCTCGAGCTGCTCGATATCGCGCTGACCTCAGAGGATCGGCTCCACGGAGTGGGGGCCATCGCCGAGGAGGCGCGGCTGGTGGTCCACGGCTGCGAGCGAGCAGAGCTGCTCCCCGAAGACCTGGAGCAGGTGCGAGCCGCGTACAACAAGCGCTTCGCTTAGTGCTATAGGCAGCCCGCAGCAGCAGTTCATACTCGTCTTCGGTGATGTGCCGGGTCCGCTGATCGTCATGATGCTCGGCCAAGTACCGAAGCGCATCGGCAGAGATAGGCCCGCGTACGTCTTCCGGTCAGGCATCAGCAGGGTCTTCGATGAGATCGGTAGGGACCGCTTGACAGTCCGGAGTCCTGGTCCACAAGGTCGCCATGAAACACAACCAGCACAGGTGGAAAGCGTGTGCCGCCCGATCGCTCGGTCCATTCCGCGCGCACAACAGCATTCACGGCGTCCGCGAACGCCGGCGGTGAAACCAGGGCCGGCCGGCCAGGATTGCCGTCAGCGAGCGATAGCGACCGTCTGGTCGACGTCGAGGGGCGAGACGTATCCGGCGGTACGCATCGGTCGGGGTCTGCTGCTCACCCGGACAGCAGCCCACCGCACACGGTTAAAGATCTCGAGAGGACCCGACGAACGCCGACGGCTATGTCATAGAGAGGTGATGGATGGCGGAACGCTGGGCGTACGGTTGTCGGACGACCATCGGCGCGCCGGGCCGGCTCCGCCCTGGTGGAGGCGGTGACAGACACCTCGACGTTCGACGCCGGCGTTACGTCGCCGAATCGTGATCGTTTTTCGCCCGAATCGTTCGCCGGGAGCGGCGAGAGCGCCCGGATCAGGCGGCAAGGGCGACTGGAGCCGACGAGTCAAACGCGCACGGTGGCCAACTTCAAGTGCATCGGTGTGCTCGGTGTACTCGGCGCGGGCGAAGGAAGACGGGCTCAGGTGCGATCCACGCGTCCTCTAGCTGACGGGGATCCCAGTGACGCCGAACTCTGCATAACTGGGACAGCCTCCACCCATGGGACCCGTACCCGGTGGTGAACGGGCCTGCATGAGCCCGTCCATCTCGCACACCTGCCACAGGGCCAGTCCTGGGCCAGTCCTCGGTCAGTCCTCAGCACGGGGACTTACGCTTGATGTTTGGCACTTTGAGACGGCGTTCCGGGCCTCGCGCCCGGCTCACCTCGATCACGCAACGAGGCGTTCCGAACCAAACGCGTGATGTCGTCAAGGCAGCAGTCGCTTACTGGGGCTTACCGTTTGGTTATCGAGTCGCTCGGTGTCTGAGGGCTCGGAACCAGAAGTTCCGGGTACGGTGCTCGCCCGGTGACGCGCGCATCCATGGGTCGCGGCATCGGCAAAAAACCTGCGGATATCCGGGACTACCCGAGCGATCGAGTGCCGCTCGCAAACGAGCGCCCAGGCCTCACCAACGAGTCGCTGGGCGAGAGGCGGCTGGGTCACAATCGCCTCGACGGCCGCAGCGACCTCCTCTGACCCATCTGCGAGGAGCAGGTGCCGACCATGTGACACGGGCAGCCCGGACGCTGCGGCGGGAGATGCTACGACGGGGACCCGGTATGCGAAGGCCTCGAGGAGCTTGATGCGCGTTCCGCCTCCGGCCCGAAGTGGGACGACAACGGCGTCCGCCGACCGGTACGCAGCAGCGATGTCGGCCACGAAGCCCGCCACCTCGACACTGGGTCGCGCAAGTCGTTCGAGCTCCGGGCCATGACGCCCGACAAGTGTTATTCGTACGCACCGCCCCAAGCGGAGCTCGAGTCTCGGCAGCACCTCGTCGACCAGCATCAGCGCCGCCTGCACATTGGGCGCGTACGTGAGGTTCCCGACGAACAACAGCGACGCTTGGTTGCGGCGCTGCGGAATTGGTCGCTCCGTGGCGTCAGGAACGTCCACAGCATTGGGAAGACACACAACCGGCAGACCGTGCCGGCGGCCCATCGCCTCTGCCTCGACGGGTGAGGCGGCGGCCAGAGCGTCGAAGAGTGGACCGAACACACCAAGCGCCCGGTCGTAGGCATCAGCCTCTCCATGGTCGCCGAGCCCGCGCACAAGTGCGGCATCGTCGTCGTCAAGGTCGAGGCTGACCCACTCCGCACCAATCCGCTCGGCCAGGGCGAGCCCGAGCGGCGCAAGATAGGAACGCATTACATGAACGGCGGCCGGGCAGTCTGCGCCGATGGCTCGCTCAATCGCCTGGACGTATCCGAAAGAGGCCCTGCGAGCGAGGCGCGGCAGCGCCTTGGTGTGCGCCAGTCGGTCACGCCAGACCGGATCGGCCACGAGGGCTGTCGCCTCGGCTCGGTCGCGCGCCGGGTCTGCGTCCACGAAGGTCAAGTGCTCTGAGGAGGCGAGGACCTCAGGCACGCGTCCTGCCACCGGGACGACGACGGTCTTGACTTCGAAATCGTGCGACGCAGCGCGGCGGAACAGGTCGCACCGCATCGCCAGCCCGTTTCCGGTGGCGGCCGGAGCAATCGGTGCCAGCAGGATCAGACGGCCGCGCCTATCCGTCGAGCCGTTCACACCTGACCAGCGCGCCCGAGTGCGACATGGCGCTTGGCGCGGTACTGGAGATTGTCGGGATCAAACCTCAAAGCTCTTCCGTACGCCTCGGCTGCTTCGGCATAACGGCCAAGGCGGAACAAGCAGATCCCGCGCGCCTCGTGCGCGAACTCCATGAAGATCCCTCGGTCGTAGGCCGGTCCTTCGTCGGGAAGTGCGGACAGGTCGACGCGCAAGAGCCGATCGAGCAACTTCAGCGACTCTTCATAACGCCCCTCGGAGATCCGAGCGGCGGCATCCACCCACCACAACAGCTTGTTGCTGGGATAACGAGCACGTGCTTCGTCCAAGAGTGAGGTGACGTTCTCACCGAAACCACGGCGCAGCCGAACCAGGTCTGTGAAGACCAGCACGCCGAGCGGATCGAACGGCCGCCGGCGCGCGAGCGCGACAGCTTCCTCGAGGACCTCGGTCGCCTCAGCCTCTTGGCCGATACCTTGCAGAGCCCGGGCCAGATGATGACGCTTGAACAGGTTGTCGGGGTCCTGAGGCAGCTCCACGCGCAGCAGGGGCAGGTTGCGCTGATGCTTGTGAAGCTGGCTCCCCTCGTAGCCTTCGTGCTCCAGCAGCATGTCGCAGTCGCCGATCCGACGCCCGTCTTCCGCCGCGACCCGATGGATCGCCGGCACGACCTTCTCGTGAATCTTCCCATCGAAGCGGATACGCGGATCGTTCCGCCACAGTCGGTACTCGCGGTACGGCGTCGAGCTCGAGGTCGGGCGCAGAAGCAGGCGAAACGCGATCTCGTCAGCCTCACCGAGCAGCCGCTCGACCGCCGCCCGGTCGGCGCCGACCAGGCGTTCGTCGGCGTCGATGTAGAGGATCCACTCGCTCTGCGCAAGGTCGAGCGAGACGTTCCGTGCCTCGGCGAAGTCCCCACGCCACGGATGGTGCGTCACACGCGCTCCGGATCGCCGCGCGATCTCCGGAGTCTGGTCGACTGACCCCGTGTCAACAACAACGACTTCATCCACAATGTCCGCGAGCGAGTCGAGGCAGCCGCGAAGGAATCTCTCCTCGTCGCGGACGATCAGTGCCGCGCTGAGCAGGAGCCCGGCGCGAACCGGCGCTACTTCGTCGGCTGGAAGACGGCGAACGCGTTGGCGACCGGGCACCCGTTGACCAGCACGTCGATCCGGTAGGAGATGCCAGTGGAGAGACCGAGCGCCCGCGTGTCGAGGTTGTAGATCCAGGCGGCTCCGTCGAAGCGGAACTCGTTCGAGCCTGCGCTCGAGTTTCCGGCGTCGGCGTAGGACTCGACCGGATTGTTCGTCTCGTTGCCAGACGTGGCCACACGGGAGACCAGAATCGTCACGCTGACTGCATCCTGATCGGTCACCGGCATGCCGTCCTGGGTCAGCAGCACCTTGACCGGGACAACGCGCCCGTTCTTTCCAGTGTTGATGACCGGATTGTTCGGATCGGCCGACTGATCGAGTGGCCGCAGGAACTGGACCAACAGTTGCCCGGACTGGTTCGGGAACGACTGGTTCGGGCAGGATTGGTTCGGCAAGGACTGCTCGGCCTCGGCGATCGCGTCGATGGCAAACGAAACGATTACCGGCGCCACGAATGCGGCGGCTACAGCTTTTTTGAGGAACTCCCGTCGCGGAAGTCCCAACGCCGCCAGCTCTTCGTCCCCCATTTCATCCCCCCGTGCCCCCCGCCGATCTTGTCGGCGAGTTTACCCTGAAGTCCGCAACCTCCGCCAGTGGAAAATCCTCAAGGGTCCCAACTGATGATGTGCCGAGCCACGAGATCGCGTAGGCACGTGAGCGTTTCGTCGGTCGGCACGGTGTCGAGCTTGTAGATCTGCGCAATTGTCGCTGCGATTGCGTCGGAATCGCGGGTGCCATCGCAGAGTTCGAAGATCACCGCCGCGGTGGGGTTGAGCAGATGGGCCGTCGACCGTTCGGGGTCTCGGACCAGGAACCCGACGTCGGACTCCTCCAGTCGGAGGGATCGGAACCTGCGAGGGCGACCGGGAGCGGGGCGGGTGAGCCGCGCTATCGGTGCCCGCTCGCGAATCTGCGACCAGACATCTGCGCAGATCACCGGCCAGCCGAAGCGCGTGAGTACATCCTCATGCTCAGCGACGCCGACAGGATCCGGATCCCGTGCGAAGACCTCCCTTAGCTCGTTGACGAGCTCGGCGAACCGTCGCTGGGGGACGAACACCGCATGCCCGTCGTACCAGTGCCGGTACTCCGGCGTGTCGAAACACACCGGTCGAGCTCCGCAGGCGAGCCCCTCGAGCGCGGGGAGCTCGAAACCCTCGCGCCTCCGAAGGCCCGAGACGTAGCGCACACGGCTGTAGAGCGCAGCCAGCTCGTCGTCGGTCACATTCTCGTGTTCCTCGACGGATCCATCCCGCCAGAACGACTTGCCAATGTGAGTTGCGTACGGAGGCCCGGTGCCGACGGTCATCGCCGCCTCGCGGCACTCGGAGATCGCCTCCCAGTAGCGCACGTAGCCCGTCGTCAATACAGTCCGGTCGCGCAACAGCCGGCGGTCGTAGAAGACCCGCTCGTCGATCCCGTATGGACTGCGGTGGAAACGGAAGCGGTCGCGCGCCGCAACCGCGCTCAGGTCATACGCGCTGAGCACCAGCACGGCGTCTCGCACGATCGGCGCCCAGGATGGCTTGTAAACGCCCGCGTAGCAGTGAAGCAGGAGCACGTAGTTCTGGTGCGCGAGAAACTCGAAATCGTCCTGGCAGACGACGTGGAGGATTTGGACGTCGGCCGCCCGGGGGTCCGCGACGAAGTGCACGTCCGGCGGAGCGCCCGCTCGCAGCGCAGCATTGATCCGATGAATCGCCCTGCCGAGCCCGGAGCGACCTATCTCTCCGTAGACCCTCAGAACACGCTCCTCCCGTCGTGCGCCTTCGCCATCAGCTCTATCAGCCGCGACGTGATGACGACGGATGAGTATCTGTCGACGAGCCCTGTCCGGACGGCGGCGCCCAGCGCGGCGGTCTGCTTTCGATTCTCGTAGGCCTGGCGCATCAGCCTGCCTGCGTGTGCGGCGTCGGCCCTTGCCCAGTGTGCGTCAGCCGACAACGGGTAACCGAACACGTCGGGCGCATCGGCGCTCGTGGGGACCAACTCGTAGTCGACGAGGAAGGGATAGTCCCGCGGGAGCCACTCGAGCGGACCACCCCAGCCGGTGAGGATCGGCGGGTTGCCGAAGAGAGCGCCGTCGAAGCCCCCGAGCCCCCAGCCCTCGCCCCGCGCCAAGCTGATGAAGCAGTCCGCGCGAGTGTGGATCTGGTCGATCTCGACCGGTGATGCCTTGCCGCGGTGTAGGAAGACCTTGGGAGGACGCGAATACTCGGCCAGGAGCTTCGCCAGCGACCACCACGACGTGGTCGCGGGCGCCCCCCCGGGCCGTGGCCTGCCCGCTTGAGCGTCCGTGACCGCGCCGTAGTCGAACGCGCTCGTCTTAATGATCAGCGCAACCTGGTCGCGGGCGGTGAAGGTGTCGAGATAGGCGCGAATCGTCTCCGGCAGGGCCTTGCGGTTGTGCCAGGGTCCCATTGTGTAGAAGACGAAATCGTCGTCGGTGATGTCGCCGAAGCTGCCGCCACCCACGGGCTCCACTCGTCGTGCGATGTGGGGCAGCACGTCGACCCTCGTGTTGATCCCCGTCTCGATGATGCTGCGTCGGTTAAAGGTCGAGGGCACGAGAACCAGGTCGAACGGTTCGAGCGCAGAGCGCCAGAAGTCCGGGACTCGATCGGTCTCCCAGACCGTGTACGCAACGTGCAGGCGCCCCGATCCGGGCTCCACCCAACGGTTGAAGTCCTGGGGGCGCAGGTGAACGAGAACGGTGTCGTACGCCACATCGTCCGTCCGGTCCGGATCGACCGACGACGGGTCGCCACCGTAATCAGCGAACTCGCGCTTGACCGGGACCCCGCGAGCCCGCAGGCCCCTCACGTACTGATCGGCGGAGTCCCCGTAACCCGTCCCAGGCGGGACCGAGACATAGCGCACACCCGTCGGAACGATCATGATCTGATGTCATCAGAGAGATAGGCATGAGATTGGACACCCCCGAGTCGCCGGCGCTGCCGCAGGAGGTCGACCGCGATCTTTTGGGCAAGCTCGTACACGGCCGTCCGTGGTGGCATCAGATCGACCTCGGCGACGGGCTGATTACGCCCGGTTTGGACAACTCTCCGGAGAAGCTCAAAGGGCTCGGGCTGCCAGAAGACCTGTCGGGGATGACCGTTCTCGACATCGGCGCCTACGACGGATTCTTCTCCTTCGAGGCCGAGCGGCGCGGTGCGGCCAGGGTCGTCGCCGCCGACCACTTCAGCTGGACGATTCCCGGCGGTATCGGAGACGGACGCGGCTTCGACATCGCCCACTGGGCGCTCGGGAGCCGGGTCGAGAAGAGAGTGATCCGAGTGGAGGACGTCCTGCCCGAGGCAGTCGGGATGTTCGATTATGTCCTCTTCCTCGGGGTGCTCTACCACTCGCAGGACCCGATGCGGTACCTGAGGAACGTCTTCTCCGTCTGTCGTGGAACGGCGATCTTGGAAACGCGTGTCGACGCCCTCGACTACGACCGGCCGGCAATGGTCTTCTATCCAGGAGGCACGCTCAACGATGACCCGACAAACTACTGGGGACCGAACCGGCAGTGCGTCCTCGAGATGCTCTATGACGTCGGCTTCTCGCGCGTCGACCTCGTCCACGAGTCCGGCGACCGGATGACGTTCCACGCCCACCGATGACCGCAGGCAACCCCAGGCGCACCGAGTCGCTCGAGGTCAACGAGGCCGAGGACGGCCTCGTCGTGTTCGACCCCGCACGCGACATGGTCCACCACCTCAACCCGTCGGCGGCCGTCATCTTCGATCTCTGCGACGGCACGCGAGACGCCGCGACGATCGCCGCCGTGCTCCGCCGCGCCTACGACCTCGAGCAGCTCCCGCTCGCCGCCACTCGGGCAGGCCTCGAGGATCTGTCCAGGCGTCAGCTGATCGAGTGGGACCCTCGGCCGGAATGACGGCGCTCACGAAGGTCTGCGAACTCGAGGACTTCGCAGGCGGCCCTCTGCGCGACACGATGCGCGAGGTCTTCGGGCACGAGCTGCAGCGCTTCGGCGAGAACTGGCCGTCGGGGGCTGAATACCGCAAGCACTGGGAAGTAGCGATCGCGGTCTTGACCTTGCGACAGCTGGGCGCGTTGCATGCCCGTGCCGATGTGCTTGGCGTCGGCGCCGGCAACGAGCCGACGCTGTTCTGGCTCACTCGCCACGTCAACCGGGTCTTTGCGACGGACCTCTACCTCGGAGAGGAGTGGGCGGGGTCGGCCGCGCCGGTGATGCTCACCGATCCCGGTCGTTTCTGGCCCGTACCGTGGAACCCTCAGCGGCTGGTCGTGCAGCACATGGATGCGCGGAAGCTGCAGCATCCCGACGGTGCCTTCGACGCGGTCTTCTCGTCGAGTTCGCTCGAGCACTTCGGGACGCATGCGGACATCGAGCGCTCCGTCGACGAGATTTATCGGGTGCTCAAGCCGGACGGCGTGCTGTCGCTGTCGACAGAGCTGCGTCTGGCGGGTCCGGATCCGGGGATGCCGGGGACGCTGTTGCTTACTCCGCACGACCTCGACGTGCTCGTAATTGGCCGCCACCCGTGGAGCGTGGAGGAGTGGGGGTCACTGACACCGTCAGCGGCGACGTACGGCACCGAGCAGCAGTTCGATGACGCCTTCGCCGACGTCCAGGCCCACGTCGCCGAGCACGGGGGTATCTACTTTCACCGGCTCGAGTGGTCGCGCTACCCGCACATCGTCCAGCGCCACGGCGACCACGTATGGACCTCGGTGCACCTGGCGCTGCGCAAACCGCCGTGGCGGCTGGGTGGCGCCGGATCCTGGAGCCGCCCCTGTTGACTCGGGGCGCTCCTGGAGAGCCGACCAGGACTTTGGCGTTGGAAGACCACGCCGCGCGGTTGGCCGGCCAGCCGGATATGAATAAATAGCTTGCGCGTGAGTCACTACATTCCAGCCATGGAGATGAGCGGTTGGCCTCCCCCTCGGATGTCGATCCGACAGCGAATCGAGATGACTTGCTCATGTCGCGACGCGGATGCGCTGCAGAAGGTCGACGACGCCGGAGCGGTGCAGATGCTTGCGGACGGTCGCTGGGTTCAGATCATGCATAACGGCATCAAGGTGCTCGCTGGCGCCTACCACGGCGACTGGATGGAGGAGATCATCGCCAGGCTTCGGGGTCATCACGAGCCGCAGGAGGAGGTGATCTTTCACGAAGTACTGAGGCACCTTCCGATGAACTCGACAATGCTCGAGGTCGGCAGCTTCTGGGCGTATTACGCGTTGTGGTTCTTGTCTGAGCATCCTGGGGCGCGCCGGGCGTATGCCATAGAACCCGACCCGCACAACCTGCTAGTCGGACTGGCGAACTGCGAACTCAATGATCTCGTAGTCGCCTTCTCGCAGGCGTTCGTTGCCCGAGAGGACTGCACGCCGACCGGATTCGAAACGGAAACAGCTGGCGTTATCGACATACCCGGCATCAGCCTCCCAGGGCTCCTCCAACGCGAGGGGCTGGAGCGGCTGGACGTTGTTCTCTGCGATGCGCAGGGAGGCGAGGTGGCGATGCTCGAGGGTCTTGGCGACCTAGGACGAGAGGGACGGTTGGGCTTCATTGTCGTGTCGACGCATGCCCAAGCCATCACCGGCGACTACCTGACACACCAACACTGTTTGCAGCTCGTCGAACGTGCGGGTGGTCATGTGCTGTTCGAGCATGATATTCACGAGTCGTTTTCGGGGGACGGCTTGATCGCCGCGACCTTCTCCGAGGTCCCCGCTGGGTGGGCGCCATTTCCGGTGAGCCGCAACCGGTACTCGACCTCGGAGTATCGAAACCCGCTTTACGACCTCGCCCTTCTCGATCCAGCGAACTCGACAACCACAGTCCGGGGTTCGGGCAGAGAGGACTAGAAAAAGGTAATTCGGATCCTTCACCACTGATTCCGGCGTTCCGGCTCGTTCGGGAACGTCCGCTAACGCCAACGGGACCAGCCTCGTTCGCACCACATTCTGATCGTTGGCTGGATGTCACGCTTCCGCCGTGAGCCTGCCGAACGAGCATCCCGGTGTGCCGCCTCAATGCGGAAGGGGAGGTACGTCGTCAAACGAGAGACTGTCGTAGTCCGATGGCGGGGGAGATCGAGCTCGCTTCGGACACACCGTCCGTCGCTCCTGCCGCCCGCCTGGCCCTCAGCTCGGCACTCGTGACGGGCAGCCTGACGACTGCCCCTCCGACTGAACTGACCGCCGGGACTCCGTTCTCGGCGTCGCCATCACCGAGGCGGCAGCGACACCTTCGCCATCGATGGGCTCACTGATCATTCCGCTCCGGGCGGCACCGGGCCAGTAAGTCGACCTCTCCGCCGGAGGCGCCTACGCGCTCGAGCGGATCGTCTCTCAGAGGGGGGGCGCTCTCGGCAAGCATCTCCAAGAGCGCGTGCGCTCTTCCCGCGATGTCCAGGGCCAGCTTGTGCGTGGTCAGGTCGGTCTCCAGGCGTTCGATGCGCCGGTTGGCCTTGGCCAGGGCTGCGGCCTCGGGGGTTGTCTTGGACTTGCGGACTCTCGGCGGGAGGCCCTCGACGGCAGCTGCGTCACGAGCTCGGCGCCACTCCACGATGTGGGGCAGACGATCTGAGGCATGGCCACCTACCGCCTGAGTGCGGGACGTCGACACGTGACGAGCTCGTCGGGATCTCGACAGCCGTGCCAATTGCCGGAAAGCAGCCCATCCTCGATCAGTCGCGCCAAGCCTGCCCGCACTGTCTTGGGTTCGAGAGGTGGTTTAGCCATCCGAGGAGGCGCTTATCGTCCGGCCCCTCTTCTGCCAACCGAGCAAGGCCGTCGCTTCGAGAGTCGGGGCGGTCGATCACGTTCCAGGCGGGCCGTCGCTCATGGGCCAAGCTCATCACACGGACCGAGCCGACGATGACCAGTTGCCTCGGCAACACACTCTTTTCGCCGATAGGCCGGCGGTGGGATTCACGAGCAAAACGACGCGGTCCCCTCAGCGGCCAGCCGAGAGGATTCGCTCACAATGCCGGTTGAAGTGCTGGCCCTGGGAACACCATCGTCCGGATCGCCCAGAGCTAACGTTGACGGTCGTCGGGCATCGTTCCGGCACGGGGCATACGCTCTGGTATGCGAATTCTCTACTTGACCTCCAGTGGAACGTCGGACCCAACCCGCGCCTCAATCTCGCTTCATCTGGCGGTGAACGGCTCGATTGAGATCGGGCACGTGGTCGAGGTCGTCCTAGCGGGCGACGCGACTGAGTTCCTACAGCCCGATGCGCTCGAGCGAGTAGAAGGCGTGGGGTTGCCGCCGGCCCGAGACCTTTTCAGCAAGGCCCGGGAGCACCGGACTCCGATCTACGTCTGAAAGGGTTGCGCTGTCGCCCGTGGGGCGACCGAGGACCAACTCGTAGGTATCGGCGGGCAGTGGGTCACCCCGCCCGATGTGGCCCGCCTCATCGAGAAGGCCGATCGAGTCGTGACATTCTGACGGCGCACTCGCTGGAGGCAGCCGGCAACGCCGGTTGCTGTTGTCTGAGCTTCTGCGAACTCCTCGCCACGACGGTCGGCGCATGGCTCGGTGCCGGCGTTGTGGGGCGATCGACGGGAGACAGTCGCGTGTCGTTATGCGACACCCGGCCCATCCTCGTCGAGCGCGACGGCACCGAGCGGCAAGGACGTTCGAGGCGGGGCGCCAGATGACCCCTGCACGGTTGGTCACGCGCTCCCAGCTCAGATGCGCAAGAGACTTGTTGATCACGGTGAGTCGGCCGCGCAGCCGTCGATCCATCTCCGCATCTGCCAGGACCCACGCCGTACGAACGAAGTCCGCCGGCTTCATGTCCTTTCACGACCACTTTCCCTCGTAGCTGCCGCACAGGAAGTTGACGAGGCAGCGGACGTGGACGAGTAGCGACTCCAGCGTGGCGTTCTCCTCCGGAGTTCGTATCCCATCCACGAGTTCGAGCCGCGCGGCGCAACCAGCCATCTGCGTCCACTCGTACTGAACGTGCCCTATGCCGCCAAGGAGGTCGTCGTGGTTCATGGCGTGATTGTTGCCTCTAGCCTCTGCCCTTCGACCGGCGTTGGGGGGCAGGAGCCGGGAAAGAGCAACCTCGCGATTAGGGGATGCGTCTCGGACCCGAGGTTGCTTCAGTGGAGGGCAGGCGCCCGGCCGCGCCAAGAGCTGCCGACTCGCCCGGAGGCCGGGTTCGGCTGGTTAGTGGGACCCGAGGGTTTCTGCGTTGCCGGTGTGCCGGCCTCCGGCGTTCGGAGATAGCTCGGTGGAAGCGGATGGGTCCTCACCTCTCCGCCTAGCCGACCAGGACCTCGCGGCCTGCCAGGGCGGACTCGTCGGCCAGAAGGCCCAAACCAGGCGCCGCTGGATCCAGCATGGTGGCGATGTCGAGCTCCGCCCTCCGGCCGAACATCAGGACCGGGGACACGAGGTCTCTTCGCAGCAGGGTCGTGCCGAACGCGCCCTCTTGTGCGACCAGAGCGTCGCCGGCATCAGCAGCAACGGTCAGGGCGGCCCGGGTGAGGATGCTCGTCTCGCCGACATGGGCGCCCACGATGACGCCGATCCCGAGCGCCCGGGCCGCCTCGACGGTTGCTAGCGAACGCAGCAGGCCGCCCATCTTCGACACCCGGCAGTTCAGGATCCAACGATCCGCTGGTCCCGGGAGGCGAGCGAGCTGTTCTCCCCGGAGGCCGCTTTCGTCGAGGACGATCGGTGTATCCAGGGCGGCAGCAATGCGAGCGAACCCATCTAGATCGTTCGCGGCGAGCGGCTCCTCGATGGCCGTGAACCGATAGTCCAGTCTGCTCAAGTGCTCGATGCACTTCTCGGCATCGCTCCAGAGGTTGTTGGCGTCCACCCGGACCCGCACGGTTGACCCTCGACGCCGGAGCCGGGCGAGCTTCTGACGATCTCGGTCCAGGTCACCAGACAGCTTGAGCTTGAAGTCATGCACGTCGCGGAGGAGGTAGCGCTGGAGGAGTACGGCGAAGACCCAACGTCCGCTGTCGCCGATGACCGCGGTGTAACGGAATGTCCCGCTTAGGTCCGGGTACCCGAGGAGCCGCTCGACAGAGACGCGCTGCTCGGCCGCGAGTGCGTCGAGCAGGGCGAGCTCCAGGGCGCAGAAGGCGGCCGGGTTGGCATCGATGCTCTCCCGGTGCTCCGTCATCCATGACCGCAGCCCGTCAACTGTCCCGGCCGCCGCTGCTGCGCCCGGTGCGGCGCCCCGCAGGAAAGTTCGAGCGGACTCCACGGTCTCGCCGGTCACGTACTGGCGGGGGCAGCCCTCTCCCACGCCCACCGCGCCGCTGGCCGTCTGGACCCGCACGATGATGTTCTCGGTGGCGGCACGAACGGCGGACGCGTGCCGCACCGTCACCTTGAACGACGTCGGGAACGTCGCCAGCTCGACGCGCACCGCTCAGCTCACAACGGCGGCGGCGAGGTCGAAGGTGCAGTCCTCAGCTCGCTGGAGCGGCATCACCTTGAACTGGGCGTCACGTTGGCCGTTGCCGACGCAATAGGACCGGTACGCCTCGCCGGTGCCGGCCCGTAGCTCTTGAGCGACGACGGGGTGGAGCCGTCCACTCGCCCGTTTCGAGCGGTACTCGATGTTGAGCCGGACGAGGGTGTCGTCGACCAAGCGTGCAAGCCGGGCCAACTCACCACGACCAAGCGGTCCTTCCAGGTAGAGGCGGTAGCTGGCATTCGGCGTGTCGGCCAGCATGAGGAAGAAGCCGCCGCCGGGCACCCGGCCATCGCCTGCGGTGACGACCGACTCCAGCACCTGGCTCTCGTGAAGCTTCTCGCCGGTGATGTTCGTGACGCCGCGGCCCTTCTGGACGAACGCCAGGCACGGTGTGTTCTCGAACATGCCGGTCACCTCGACGATGTCGTTCATGTCGTACCGATACAGCCCGTCGAAGGTGGTGACGAACACGTAGTACTGCCGACCCTGCTCCAGGTCAGCCAGGGTGAGGAACTGGTGGTTGCCGCTCTCCCAGGCGTCCCGCTCGACGAACTCGAAGAAGTTGTCCCCGAGGGTGGGCACACAGTTCCCGCTCGTCGTGTCCACCGCCACCGTTCCCCGCACCTCGCTGGCCAGGTAGCCCAACTCGACCACGGCGGCCGACTCGGGCAGGACGTCACGCAGTCGGGCCACGGCCAGCCCGCAGCTCCCTCTTGTCCACGTGGTGACGGCGGCGAGCCGCGGCCAAAGGTCACCGAAGGTGAAGTCCGAGGGGTCACCGAGCGCCCGGAGCTGCGCCGCCCGTCCTCGCGACCCGGTATCTCGCTGCCCCGACGCGAGATCAACGAGAAGCTCCGGCCAGTGCTCGATGATGACTTGACGCAGGCGGAGCAGGGTCGACGGATTCGCGGTGGCCATGGCGGTGAGGTTGCGCTCGGCGAGGGCGAGGGCGGCGATGGCGTAGTAGCGGGCGTCGTAGTCGGCGATGGTGAGGGTGACGGGTGGGACGATGTAGCGGCGACGGATCACGCCCGGCATGCCCTCGAGGATCATTCCGCTCGCCGAGCCGTACGGCAGGCCATTCGGGCGATAGCCCTCGACAGCGGGACCGCCGATGCCGAGGATCCGACCCGACAGGGACCCGGTGGCGGCGTGGACCATGGTGGCCAGGAGACGTTGCGCCTTCGCTTGGCGGCTCAGGCCGGTCGCGGTCACCGGGATGAGCTTCGCTTCGCCGGTGGTGCCGCTCGTGATGGCGTACAGAACGGGCGCTTCCGCGGTGAGGACTGCCTCCCCGGTGGTCTCCTGGCGCTCGATGTGGGGCCGGAGCGCTTCGTAGTCGTTGACCGGTACCGCCTTGGTGAACGCGGCGTGGCCCCGGATCGAAGCGAAGCCATGGGTGCGCCCGAAGGTGGTATCGGCGTTCCTGGCGAGGATCTCGGCCAGGACCGAGGACTGCGTCCGGGCCGGATGGGCGGACTGCTCGGTCAACTTATCCCACAGTTTCCGGCGTCGCCGGCGCATGCCGACGTGGAGTGCCACCCCGTCGAGGGCGTCCATCAACCCGCCGATCACGATGCGACCGCCCGCCGGAACGGGGCGGCGACCTGCCCGGCGAAGGTCCGAGGATAGGACGCTTCGCCATTGCCGAGCTCGCCGACCTCGCGATCGGCAGGCAGGTACCGCGTGCCGAACAGCGTGTCCCAGATGATGAGCTTGTTGCCGAAGTTGTGGTTGGCGTCGCCGAGGTCGGCCGCGTGATGCCACCGGTGCAGCTCGGGCCCGGCGATGAGCCAGTTGAGCGGCCCGAGCCGCACGTCGCAGTTGGAATGCTGGAAGAAGCCGTTCACGGCGTAGAAGACGTAGTAGCCGGCCAAGACCCGGGGGTCGACGCCGAGGATGACGAACGGGAGCGTCTCGACGAGGGACTGGAGCACCTCTTCGAGGGGGTGGAAGCGACCGACGTTGAGCCAGTAGAGCCGGTCGGGTGAGTGATGGATGGCGTGGAGCCGCCAGAGGGTCGGGCTGTTGTGCGTGGCCCGGTGCAACCAGTAACGGAGGAAGTCCGCCACGATGAGCATCAGCGCGACCTGCACGACGCCGGGAAGGCGGTGCGGCCACAAGCGGTCCGCTTCCCAGACCGAATCGGCGAATGCGCTGGCGCAGAGCGCGAAGGCGATCCCTGCGAACGCCGGGACGACCATCTGCACCACGGCCATGAAGGCCACGTCGGTCGTGACAGTGCCGCGGTCGGGTGCCCATGCCGCCCGGTACGGCCACCGCTGCTCCGCGACCGTGATCAGGATCGCCGCGACAAGGATCGGGCCATAGGCGGCAACGGCGGTGGGGGTGCCGCTCCTGTCCAGCAGGTAGAAGGCGACACAGGCACCTATCGACACCACGGGATAGAGGAGCACTCGCGTCGCGGCCATAGTCGTCTCCCGTCCACCGGACTCGTGATGCATCCAGGTGACGAGGAAGCTCGCAAGCACGAGATGGAAGATCGTCGGGAGCCGGGCGTCGAGCCAACCCCCGTCGGTGGCGAAGGTGAGACCCGCGGTCAACCGGAAGACCATCACCGCGAGGTAAATGATTGCGAAGACGGAGACTCCACGTCGCCATTGGGCTCCGAGGAGACGCCGGCCTCGGCTGACTGCTCCGATCACGCGGAGCTGGACGGCGATGATCACTACCTGCAATGCGACGAGGACCGCATAAGGGAGCGCACCGCTCTGCCATTCCTCGAAGCCGGGCAGGAAGTCAACCGGATGGAAGTATTGGACCAGCTGGACAACGACACGGCCAAGGAACGCCACAGCCAGCAGCGCCAGGAGGCGGGTGTGGAGCCGTGAACTGCCGGCATGCTCCGTTGGCTCTATTTGTGGAGCTTGGGTGGTTGGGATCGTTCCCGACGCAGTCCCGGGGTCGTACGGTGATGCCACACCGGCACCATAGGCCGAGGTCCTTGTACATGAGCGTCCGGGATACCCCTCGTTGCCGGTTGGGGAACCCCCCAAGGGATTAACAACAGCATCAGCACTCGCAGGGCTCACCGCTGGCGTCAACCTGGGAACCAAGGCGCCTTCGCGACTGCGGTCACCCGCCGACGAACGCTGTCGCCCGGGTCGCGAGGCGTCATGTAGCCGCAGACTGCCTGGTACCTTGGCAATTGGGCGGCCGAGCCGCGGAAGGTGGCTCTGTGCACCGAGATCTGGCGGCGATAAGCGTGGCTGCGATTATCGCGCTCGCCGGCTGCGGGGATGACGGGCCGTCCACGGAGACGAGGTCCACGACGCTCCCATCGAGCGAGCCCGCGTCCGCCCCGACGACGGTCGCGAACACGACCTCGTCGACCCGGCTGGTAACGACGGTGGCCCGCCCCACGACGACGAGGCCGCGACCAACGACCACCCGGGCCACGACCGCCGTGCCCACCACCTCCCCACCGACGACGGTGGAAGTACGCACCGTGGCCCTCGGCCAGTCGTTCACCCTCGGCCTGGGCCAATCCGTCACGGTGTCCGGACCAGGCCTCACCGTGACCTTCGCGGCGCTGGTCGAGGACAGCCGTTGTCCCATCGGCTCGCAATGCATCTGGGCCGGCAGGGCCGTGATCTCGCTGACGGTGGCCAAGGCAGGCATGGCGCCCGCCACCCTTGCCGTCAGTAACGAGGACCCGCCATCGAGCCGCTACGGGAGCAACACTATCGAGCTGGTCCTCCTCACCCGCTCTGAGCCCCGAATCGCGACGTCGCGAGTCACGTAACCTCCGCCGATGTCGCCCGCGTTATCTACTTCATCCCGCCGAGCGCGTGGAACAGCGGATACCCACACTTGCGTCCGGGTGGCGTTGCAGGGGCGGTCTGTATCACACGACGGCTACGTCTCGCCCGTCGTCGTAAGCGGTCCGGTCGTATCGCTCGCTGGCGCCAATCTCGAACGGGCCGTCCGGGTGGTCACCGAGCCGCTGTTATACCGGCGATCAGGGCGACGGGGCTAGCGCGCCGGGTCGCCGTCATTAGGGGACGCGCCGTCGGCCTACGAGATCACCTCCTCGTGCTGCGCCGCGATTATTCAGCTACTACTCGGGTGCCGACGGCGATGGACGACTGCCCATCATCGGCACGCCGCGTGTCTATTGCCTGGCGCTCGCCGGCTGCACCCGGTTGGACCGGCGCTCGGGTTGAACCTGCCCCGAAACCCCTGCACGAACCATCTGCAAGCCAATCGGCACGAGCGAGATCACCAGCATGGCATCGGCCGCGATAGCCAGCCCCTCGATGTCGGGGATGCGCGAGAGCGGGAAGAGCAGCGCGCCTGCAGCCATGGTCCACCCCGACCACCGTGCCACAGTTCCTGAGCGGGCGAGCATCAAGCCCAAGCCGATCAAGCTCACGGGGAACAGCACGCCCGGCAGCTGGAGGGCGAGCGGTGCGACTGCGCTGTCGGTCTCCTGAATGCTGCCGGTTTCGAAGATGGCCGCCTGGATACTGTCGATGCCGTAGCCAACGCCGCCGGCGGCACCGATGAGCCCGAGCACGGTGAGGGTGGCTGCGGCGCGGGGCGCAGCGGGCTCGAGCAGACGGGCCAAGGACACAGTGACCAGGGCGAAGGCGATCATCGCCCAGACCTGGATGGCGCCACCGACCTCACCGTCGTTCATGCCGTTGCCGGCGCTGATGTAGCTGATCGTGCTGAGGAGGAGGAGGACCGGGGCGGCGACGGTGGCCGCACCCGTGAGCCGTGGGTACGCAAGGTTGGTCATGGAGGGCAGCCAAGTGGAAGAGGCCGATCGGGTCATCACCCGGAAGGATGATCGCCTCCTGCTGCGGGGGTGATCTTGGTTCAGAGCATGTGCGACCGGCGGGCGGCGGCGACGGCCTCGCCTCTCGAGTGGGCACCGAGTTTGGTCATCAGGCTGCGAACGTGAGTCTTGACCGTGTTCTGACTGATGATCAGCCGTTCTGCGATGGCCTGATTCGACGCGCCGGCACTAAGGAGCCGCAGGACCTCGACCTCACGGGCCGAGAGCACCTCGGCCGAGCCCGGCACGGGCACCGGAGACAGCCGGACCTCTCGGGTGAGGGTCTGCAGGGCCTCCCGTACCACCACGCCGCCTGCATCCCGTTCGGCCGCCGCCCGGAACAGGGGAATGGCCTCTTGGCCGGCCACTGCCAGCACCCCGGGCGCCCGCCAGCGGCTGGCTCGGGACGCGACCTCCAGGAGCACGGTCAGGGCATGCTCCCGGTCTCCGCCGGCATCCAGGACGAGGGCGAGATCGAGCACGACGTTCCCAACGAACGGGACGATCCGGACCCGCTCCTCGAGCGGGAGCGCTCGCCGCAGGGTCTCGGCCGCCCCTTGCAGGTCGCCCTCCGACCACGCCTGCTGGGCAAGGACGGACAAGGCCGCTAGGCGGGCAAAGTCCGAATAGCGCGCTGCGGCCCCAGCTGCGTCGGCCCGGGCGGCGATGTCCGCCAGGTCCGCGGTATGGCCTCCGTGGCGCAGCACCCGGGCGAACAGCCCGAAGCGAAGTGCATGGAGCTCCCGGTCGAGATCCGTCGCATCGGGACCCTCGAGGGCGGAGCGGAGCTGGGCCTCGGCCGCCGGAAGATCGCCCATCGCAAAAGCCGCTCCGGCCTCGACCCAGTCAAAGGTGGCACGTAGGTACGGCAGGCCGCCCAGCCGCTCGGGGAGGTCGCCGGCGGCGCGGGCGGCAGCGAGCGCGTCGTCGAATCGACTCCCCAGGAAGGCGACGAAGGCCCGCTGATGATGGATGCCCAAACGGACGAGCGCCGGACCGTCCGGGAACCTTGCGTCGGTCCAGTTGGCGTAGGTGTCGATCCGGTTGGGGACGCCGTCTGCGCCGGCGAGCAAGGGGCTCACATGCTGGGCCAGGACTTCGACCGCCGACTGATCGGCGGTGGCCGCAGTGAGGTCCAGGGCGACTCGGACCCGGCGGGCCACCTCGTCCCACCGTGCCCCGAACAGGCAGCCGTACGCGGTCGACACGTGGTGGTCGACCTGGGCTGCCGGCGGCAGCTCGGCGAACCGGGGATCGGCCTCCAGGTTGCCGAGGAGCGGCGCGAACCGGGCGTGGTCGTTGGTGGCCAGGTGCAGCGAGCGGGCCGCAAGCCATTTCGCCGAGAAATCGTCTGCGTCGTCGACGGCAGCGAGAACCGGTTCCAGGACCTGGGCGGCGCGAGCCATCTCACCCCGTTGCACGGCGGCCAGGCCGAGGAGAAGACCGAGTCTCGGCCGGCGAGCCAGCGTCGACGCCGGGAGTCGGCCGATCCATGACGCCAGCCGGCGGGCTTCAGACGGCTGGGGGAACACGCCTCGACCGAGCTGCTCGAGGGCGTCCGCAGCCTCGTCCCACACCCCGGCGGCGAGCAGGTGCTCGACCCGCTGAGCGGGTACCCGGGTAGCGGCCGCCGCGGCGACGTGCAGTTGCGACACTCGCGCCGGGCTCCGCTGCTGGAGGCGCCGGCGAAGGAAGCTGCGGAACAGGTCGTGGTACCGGTAGGTCGAGGTGGACTGATCGACGGGAAGGACCAGGAGCGCATGGCGGCGGCGGAGGTCCGCCAGCATGCCCTCGGCGTCCTCACGTCCCGTGAGGGCGGCGGTGACGGCCGGATCAAGCTCGTCGAGCACCGAGCTGTCGAGGAGGAAGCGGCGGACGTCCTCCGGTTCATGGTCGAGCACCTCGGCCGCCAGGTAGGCCTCGACCGCCTCTAGGTTCTCCGCTCCCCGGAGAGCCGGCAACGCGCCGGCGCCCTGGCCCGCCGTCTGCGCCAGCAGTCGGACGCCGGTGACCCAGCCACCGGCGGCCCGGACGACCCGCTCGACCTCGTCCCTGGCGAGCCCGAGCCCCAGATTCTGGTTGAGGAGGACCTCCGCCTGGTCCGGGCTCAGCCGAAGGTCCTCGGCGCCGATCTCGGTCAGCCGGTGACCGGCCCGCAGGCGGGCGAGCGCCAGGGGTGGATCGGCCCGAGCGGTGGCGAGAAGGCGAGCATTGTCGGGAAGCCGGGCCAGGAGGTAGTCGAGCGCGGCAGCCACACCGCTCGACTTGAGGAGGTGGAGGTCGTCCAGTACCAAGACGGTGGGCGTCCGACCGGCGTCCAGGAGGTCGTTGATCAACACGCCGACCATGCGGATGGGGTCCACGCTCGCGGGGAGTTCGGATGCCATGAGCTCGGCGGACGCCGGACAGCCACCCGGCACCACTGCGTGCAAGGCGATGACGAGGAGCTGGAGGAACGTCTGCGGGTCGTCATCGTGTTCGTCGAGGCTGACCCAGGCGACAGGCATCGCCACCCGGTCGGCTGCCGCAGCCGCAAGAGTCGTCTTGCCGGCTCCCGCCTCGGCAGCTATCAGGGTGAACGGCACCTCGGCGAGCGATCGTTCCACCCGGTCGAGGAGCGCCGGATCGATCGCCGCATCTTTGGGGGGAAACGGCCGGACGAACTTGGTACGCGGCACCCAGGCGCTGGCCGGCACGCCCTCGGACACGGCCTGAGCATACGATGGGCAACCGAAGGAAGCATCCGAGGAACCTCTAACTCTGTCGATCATCAAATGGCTTCCAGGAGTAGCAGCGGCAAGGCCCCTGCGGGCGAGAAGGAGGTGAGGTAATCCCCATGACGCGCTATTCCGATGGACGAATCCATGTGGGTATCGCCCAGTGCCGGCGAACCGGGACGCCAGAGTGTCATTCGCCGGGAAGTTGTTAGGGGGTACCGATGACGAGGTCCATCACCCTTGCGTCCTCCTGGACGGCGAAGCCAAGGCCGGAGGAGAACGGCTCACGCCCCGGGATCGGCAGCACCTGTACGGCAGAGATCCCGTCAGAGGCGAGCTGCGCCAGGTCTCCTCGACGAGGCGCGTTCCGATACCCCGACGGCGATAAGCAGGGTGCACGACAACGTCGTCGAGCCACGCGAAGTTCACCCCGTCCGACCACACGGTCACAGTGCCGACCGCACGCCCGTCCAGCCACGCCGTTGTGACGAGGTTGCGTAGGCCAGTGCAGCGCGGGCATTTTGCTCGCCCCAGTCCGAGTTGTCGTTGGAGACCTTGTACAGCGCTATCCACTCGTCGAGCGGGAAGTCCTTGTCGAGTCGCAGCGTCATGCTCATCTGTCGATCGGGGGTTGCCCGTCGGACGTGAGCATCCGTAACAGGATGACTTGTCCGCTGCTCGCCTACCCAGTCGCCCCTCCGCCGGCGTTTGGGGCAGGTGGACGGACGGGCGTCGGCTGCGGAGAGGGGACACGTCGCCGTGGCGGTCAGCGGGCGTCACTCTTGCAGGTCGGCGAGGAGCCTTATGCGGAGCTCCTCCAGCTTCCGTCGCCACTCTTCTTCCACAGCGTGCTAGGGCGCAGCTCTCCAGGGCGCCCGCCATTCGGGCGGTTCCCACGCCTGAGTGATGTATATCGACTCCCGGGCGACCTTCTCTCCTCGAAACTCCAAGATGCTGACAGTGAAGTTCCAGGGCCTGTCGTCGTAGCTGATGGAGTTCTCCGCAACCCAGAGATCCTCGCGGCCCCGAATGCGTCGGATCTCGAAGGCGAGCTTCGCTGGATACTGGCGTCTCCACTCGCGGAAATTCTCGATGCCCTCGAAGCGCTCGCCGGACTGAGGGAACTCCAGAACGGCGTCGTCGTGGTAAATCTCGTGCGCGATGTCCTGATCGGTGCCTGCGTACTCCCAGTGACGCTCGAGCTTCGCTCTGACTGCCCCTTCGTCCACACCGACAGGTTGCCCGATCTCGTATGTTCCCGCCAAGGTTTGGTACCACAGCGGGATTGTCGGCTAAGTGTCGGACGTCCACTGCATCGCTCTGGTCGGCATCCCAATGCGCGGAGACACGGCTCCTGATTACCCACCCGGCGTTGGAGGGCAGGCGGAGCTGCCGGCAGGCTGCGCGCATATGGGCGAACGCTCGGCTGGCCAAGGAGCGGCTGCGCGCCACGAATATCCGTCGTTCCGTCGCTCGCGAGGCAGACCCGGACGGTGGAGGTGTCCGGAACCGTGGGGAGTGAGCTACTCAAGCCGTGGGAGAAGGCGCTCATGGGGGTGGACACGCTGCGGTCGGACTCGACTCGACATCAACTCGCAGCCGGACCTCGGTGCCCTCTTCGTTAACGAGCTCCGTCGACCAGGCGTCGCATGGGTGGCGTCCTGTCGGGTCGTGACGGGTTCTGGCGCGCGTACTCCGCATGGAGTATGCCGAGAACCATCCGCCGGTGGTCGCCCCGGGGGAGCGGTGTGTCGTACGGTCGGATCGCATGCGGCCCGACCCGAAGGTCTCGACCCGGCTCCGCCTCGGCGACCGGGCCGCGCTGGCCTTTGCGGCGGTGGTGGTCGTGCTCGCCGCAGCGTCGAGGAACGAACCGGCTGCGGGGGCGGCGTCCAGGGACCTCGACCCACTCGCCGCGCTGCTGCTCGTGGCGGCGCTCGCCTCGACGGTGCTGTCCCGCCGGTTCCCCGGCGCGGTCGCGCTCGTGGTACTAGCGCTAAGTTTCGCTTGGTACGGAGTCGGCTACACGAACGGGCTCATCAACATCGCGATCCTCGTCGCCTTCTACCGATTGGGGGCGGGCGAGGCACAACACCGCAAGTTGCTGGTCGCCGTCGTGGCGGTCTTCGCCGTGCTCGTCAACATCGCCGTTGTGGCGGGCGACGGCTGGTCGGAGGCGCTGACCGCCGCCGGCTACATGGTTATGGCGGTGCTCTTCGGGGAGCTCGTGCGCCACCGGCACCTCCTGGTCGAGCAGTACGCCCGGCGGGCGGAGCAGGCCGAGGCCGACGCCCACCGCCGGGTGGCCGAGGAGCGCCTGCGCATCGCCCGCGACCTGCACGACGTGCTGGCCCACACCGTCTCGGCCATGGTCGTGCAGGCCGGCGTCGCTGCCGACCGGGTCGAGCGGGACCCCGAAGGCACCCGGGCCGCGCTCCGGTCGATTCGCGAGGCGGGGCGGCAGGCGATGGGCGAGGTGCAGGCCACCGTCGCCGTCCTCAGGTCGAGTGACGACGTCGCGGCGAACACGATGCCTGCGCCACGGATCGACCGGATCGCCGAGCTGGCCGACGCCGCCCGGGGGCGGGGGCTGGCCGTCGAGCTCGACATCACGCTGTCGGGCCGGCCGCTCCCGGAGCTGGTGGAGCTCACCGTCTACCGGGTGGTACAGGAGAGCCTGACCAACGTCGGCCGGCACGCCCGGGCCTCGGCGGTCGTGATTGCCATCCGGGAGGAGGCGCGCTCGCTGACAGTTGAGGTGCGCGACGACGGCCACGGCACCGACCAGCCCGACGAGAATGGGTTCGGCCTTCGGGGGATGGCGGAGCGGGTGGAGTCGATCGGTGGGGAGCTGTGGCACGGCGGGGACACCGACGGTGGTTGGGTGGTGCGGGTCTCGATGCCGCTGACCGGCCGGACCCCGTGACGGTGCGAGTCGTGATCGCCGATGACCAGGCCCTCGTGCGGGCCGGGTTCGTGTCGCTCATCAGCTCGGCCGACGACCTCGAGGTGGTGGCGGAGGCCACCGACGGCGTAGAGGCGGTGGCGGCCGTGCGGGCGCATCGTCCTGACGTCGTGCTCATGGACGTCCGCATGCCGAAGGTCGACGGGCTGGCCGCCACCCGGACGATCACCGAGGACGAGTCGCTCGCCGGCACCCGCGTGGTGGTCCTCACCACCTACGAGCTCGATGAGTACGTCTTTGAGGCGCTGCGCGCCGGCGCCAGCGGCTTCCTGACCAAAGACGTTGAGCCGGCCGACCTGCGGGAGGCCATCCGCATCGTCGCCGCCGGCCAGGCGTTGCTGTCGCCTTCGGTGACCCGGCGGGTGGTCGACGCCTTCGCCGGCGGCACGGTCACGCCGCGGTCGGCGGAACGCTTGAAGGTGCTGACGCCACGGGAGCGAGAGGTGCTGGAGCTGGTAGGCCGGGGCCTGTCGAACGATGAGATCGCCGTGCGTCTGTACCTCAGCCCGCTCACGGCCAAGACCCACGTGAGCCGCACGATCTCCAAGCTCGGCGTTCGCGACCGGGCCCAGCTCGTGGTGATCGCCTACGAGACCGGGTTGATCGACCGGTAGGAGATCCAGAACGCGTACTCCGATGGGAGTACGCGTCGTAGCACCTCTCGCCGGACGACGGTGTCGTCGCCCAACCGGCATGCTCGATTCCATGCTCGCTCGACTGGCTCGTACCTGTTACCGGAAGCGGCGGCTCGTGGTCCTCGGTTGGATCGTGCTGCTGGTCGCCGCCACCACCATCAGCTCCGCCTTCGGAGGCGATCTGCGCAACGACTTCTCGCTGCCAGGATCCGAATCGGATGCCGCCGCCGATCTACTCGTCGGCGGTGGCTTCGTCGGCGAGGCCGGCGAGCGCGGGCAGATCGTCTTCGCCGCCGAGGCCGGCATTGACGACCCTGCGGTGCAGCAGGCCATGGAGGACCTGTTCGCCGCCATCGAGGCCGAGGTCGAGGATGTTGCCGTACACAGCCCGTACCAGGGCGGCGGGCAGATCTCGCCCGACAGCACAGTGGCCCTTGCCGAGATCGCCTTCGGTGACATCGATCTCGATCTCGCCCAGGATCGGGCCGTGGAGGTGGCCGCCGTCCGCGATGCGGCCTCGCTGCCCGCCGCGGTCCAGGTCGAGCTCGGTGGGGAGCTCTTCTACGAGGAGTCGGAGTTCTCGTCCGAGGGCATCGGGTTCCTCGCAGCGGCGGTGATCCTCCTCGTGGCCTTCGGTTCCGTGCTCGCCATGGGTCTCCCGATCGTAACCGCCCTGTTCGGCATCGGCTGCGGCATGGCGATCGTGATGATGGCGGCCCACGTGCTCGACGTGCCCGACTTCGCTCCGGCGGCCGTGGGCATGGTGACCATCGGGGTGGGGATCGACTACGCCCTGTTCCTCGTCACCCGCTACCGCGAGGAGCTCGCCGCCGGTCGCAAGCCGGAGGATGCCGTCGTGCGGGCGGTCGACACTGCCGGGCGAGCCGTGCTGTTCGCCGGCACCACCGTCGTCATCGCCCTCCTCGGGCTCCTGATCGTCGGTCTGGCCGCGACCCGTTCGTTGGCGGTAGCGGTGTCGGCCGGTGCGCTCATGGTGATGTTCGCGTCGCTGACGCTTCTACCGGCCCTGCTCGGGTTCGCCGGGCACCACATCGACCGCCTGTCTATCGGCCGTCGCCGCCTCGATCGTGGCGGCCATACCTCGGTGTGGTTCCGGTGGAGTCGGCTGGTGCAGCGCCGACCGGCTCCAGTCGCCGTCGCCGGGCTGGCCGTGCTCCTGGCGCTGACCGCGCCGGTCGTCTCGATGCGGCTCGGCTTCGGTGACGCCGGCAACCGTCCCGACTCGGACACGTCCCGCCGCGCCTACGACCTGGTCGCAGGCAGCTTCGGCGCTGGGTTCAACGGCCCGATTTTCCTCGCCGCCGACCTCCCCGGCGGCCGGTCGTCGGACGAGGCGGTGCTGCGCCGTCTGGACGCCGCCCTCACCGGGGAGCCCGGCATCTCGTTCGCCACGCTGCCTGCCGTCAACGAGGACGGCGACGTCGCCGTCGTGCAGGTCTTCCCGACGACCTCGCCCCAGGACAAGGCGACCTCGGCGCTGGTGCATCGGCTGCGCAACGACGTCCTCCCGGCGGTGGTGGCCGGCACCGACGCCGAGGTGCTGGTGGGCGGCGCCGTTGCCGGCGTCACCGACTTCAGCGACCTGCAGGCCGCGCGGATGCCGCTGCTCATCACTGCCGTGCTCCTCGTGTCGTTCCTCGTGCTGATGACGGTTTTCCGCAGCGTGGCCGTCGCCCTCAAGGCCGTGGTGTTGAACCTGCTGTCGATTGGTGCCGCCTACGGCGTGATCGTCGCCGTCTTCCAGTGGGGGTGGGGCGCCGGTGTGCTCGGGCTCGGCGAGCCCGGCCCCATCGAGGCGTGGGCGCCGATGATGCTGTTCGCCATCCTCTTCGGCCTTTCGATGGACTACGAGGTGTTCCTCCTCAGCCGCATGAAGGAGGAGTACGACCGTACCGGCGACAACGCCACCGCGGTGGCCGACGGCATGGCCCGCACGGCCCGCCTCATCACCGCCGCCGCCGGGATCATGATCTGCGTCTTCGGCGGCTTCGTGCTCTCGGCCGACCGTGCCCTCCAGCTGTTCGGCCTCGGCCTGGCCACCGCCATCTTCGTCGACGTCACCATCGTCCGGCTCCTGCTGGTGCCGGCCACCATGGAGCTGCTCGGCGACCGCAACTGGTGGCTGCCCGGATGGCTCGACCGGCTCCTCCCCCGGCTCACGGTCGACGAGCGCCCCCAGCCGGCCCCCGGTCTCGCCCGCACGCCCACGCTCACGGAGACGGCAGGCCCGCGATGACTGCCGCGGGTCACTCGCGCCTTGGTCGCCGCCCGGTGCAGCGAGCCCGTCAACTCCGGAAGCGCCAGGCCGAGGTAGGAGCGGACCGCCGTCGGGCATGCGTCACGTCCAGGGTGCACGCCCGCTCCGGCGGCGCCGGCGACAGCGGACAGCGCCCGAAGCGCTCTGTCCACGCACCGCACCTGAAGGGCCTTCGAGGGGCATCTCGGCGGTGGACCTCGGGGGGCGAGAGAGTGCCTCGCAAACATGGCAGCGAGCGTCGACTTGAGGGGTAGCAGTCCCCCAGCGCCGGAGGCCACGAATGAACGCGCGCAAGAGCGACTGGTTCGCCAGGCTGACCTTCACGAGAGCCGGACCCCCGAACCACACGGCCCACAGGGTCCTGGCCGACGTCACCCACGGGCGGGGACCTGGAACATCACGTCCCCCTCCCTCGGCTCGGCGGTTTCGCGGCTAGCGAAACGTGGGCAGACGAGCGGCGGTGGCGGCGTCCGGCCGAGCCATGAGGAAGGCCTGTGGGCCGAGCAGCTGCAACATCTCGAGGCTGATGTCGAGCGGTATCGGGTTCCCGTGCTCGGGAAAGGCGTTCACAATCTCGCAGCGCAGCTTTTCCCGTGCCTCGTTGTCCAGGGGAACCTCACCGCCGCGGCAGTAGTCCTCGACCATGCGGGCGATGGTCGTCAAGTACTGCTCCTGGTCGTCGATCATCGCAGCGTCGCCGGGCGCGCCGTGCCCGGGCACGATCACCCGGGGCTGGAGCTCGTTCACGAGCTTCCGGAGATGGCCGAGCTGGACCAACCAATCCGGGACGCTCACGCCTTCGGCAAAGAAGGTGTGGGCGCCCGGCTCGATGGCGTCGCCGACGTGCAGCACCTTCGACTGGGGCAGCCATGCCAGGGTCATGTCGAGGGACTCACCCGACACCGTCGTGCTGTCGCTGAACTCGAACAACTGCACGACCGTCTTGCCCAGCCAGAGCTCCTTCGAGCGCACGAAGGTCGTACCGGGCACCGCGATGGTCTGCGGCGCGTGCTCGCCATAGACGCCCATGAAGTAGAAGAGGTCTGCGGGAGCCGTGCGGTCGAGAAGCCGTGCAGTCAGGTAGCTGGACACCAGCTCGGCACCCGCCGCAGCGAACACTGGGTTGCCGAAGGCGTGGTCCGGGTGGTGGTGGCTGTTCGAGACATAGCGGATCGGCTTGTCGGTCCGCTCCCGAATGTCGTCGACCACCCGCTGCGCGTGGCGAGGCAGGAGCTGCGTGTCCATCACGGCCACACCGTCCGCCGATGTCACGTAGAGCGTGTTCACCGCGAAGGTGTAGCCGGGTGACGAGTACACGTGCACGCCGCCGCCGAGGTCGATCGTCTCCCCCTCATCGTCGATCGTGCCGTACTCCGGTCGCCACTCCATCACTGGTCCGATGAACGGCGGTACGGCGAAGAACGCTCCCTTCTCGGTCATGGCCCTCTCCTTCTGACGGAATTACGGCTTCCTGCCGCACCCGGATTATGCGACGGCGCCCCGTTGTGGCACATGAGGGATAGCCGACAGTTAAGGGGCTAGAACCGTCGGTTAAGGTTCGACGGCGTCGGCGGCCGCCTGCGCGGCGAGGGCCATCAGCTGGGAGCGGCGGGACACCCCCACCTTGGCCGTCAGGCTGGCGACGTGGCGCTCCACGGTGCGGGGCGACATGTACAGGCGGACGCCGACGTCGCGGTTCGAAAGACCCTGGCCGAGGAGGTCGAGGACCTCCGCCTCCCGGGCTGTGACGCCGAAGGCGCGCAGCGAAGGCTGTGTTGCCGCCTCGCCTCGCCGACGGGGTACGGGAACGCCGGCCCTGCGGAGTAGCGACCGGCACGCCGAGGCGATACGGGTCTCGCCCCTGCGGTCGAAGAACGCGAGCGCATCCAGGAGCCACCGCGCCGGGTCGCCCCATCCGTCCGTGATCGCCGCCTCGGCCACCAGCCGGCGGCCATACTCCCGGTACCAGTTGAAGCCTTCGAGCTCCTCGTCGCCCCGCATGACGAGCTGAGTGGCGGTAGCGCCGTGACTGGCTCGGCCAGCCAGGACCGCCTCGGCGTAGCGACCCCAGCCGCGCGCCAGGAAGTGCACCGGCGGCTGGCTCAGCCACCGGGATACGGCGGCGGCGTCGCCCTCCACGGCGAGGAGAAGGGCGAGGAGGGCAGGGTTGGGTCCGGTGGTCTGGACGCCCACGGCGTCTGCTGCCACGGCCGCGTACTGACCAAGAGCATGGATGGCAGCGCGCCGGTCCTCGTTCACGAACGCCAGGTGGGCCCTCGCGAACGCGGCGTTGAAGCCGACCTCGGGAAGGCCACCACCGCGCTCGACGGCCTCGGCCAGACACCGCTCCAGCTCGGCTCGCCGGCCAGCGCGAGCATGGGTGACACCCTCAAAGGCCAAGGCGGCGGCGAGCGTCTGGTCCAAGCTGTAGCGCCGGGCCACGGCGGCGGCCCGCCGGCACACGTCTGCTGCGGGCTCGGGATCGTCGCGGACGGAAAGAGTGGCCCCGATCTGCACGTCGACGACGGCCGTAATCGCCGGAGCCCCGAGCGTCACCGACAGCTCGCGGGCCTGTTGAAGGAGGGTGATGCCGCCGTCCCGGAGCAACTCGATGGTGCCGAGCTCGTGCAGCGCCCGCATGCTCCAGACCGCCCGACCGTGTGCCTCGGCGATGTCGTGCGCCCGGGCAAAGGCGGCTTCGGCGGCGTCCAGGTCGCGTGAGCGGGCGAAGCGGCCGATGATCTCCAGCGCCTCGCAGGCCACTTCCGGCAGGTCGAAGCGTTCGGCGGCGTCCAGAGCCGACTGAGCCAGCGAGACAGCCTGCTCCGGGCGCCGCAGGATGGCGACGTGTGCGGCCACGACCTCGATGTGGGCGCGCAGACTGTCATCAGTAACGCTGGCAGCCTCGGCCGCCGCCCGCTCGAGTCGCTCATCGGCTTCTCTCCAGCGAGTGGCCGCCACGGCGGCGCGGGCAAGGCACAGCTGGGCCTGGGCCCGGCGAGTCGCCAGTTTCGGGTCGTGCCCCAGCCCGAGGAGCAGCGACTCACCCACCGCCATGGCGCGGTCCCAGTTTCCGGCCAGAGCAAGCACCGTGGTCAAGGCCTCCTCGATGTCGACCGTGGTCGCCTCGCTGCGGTGCGAAAGGGCGCGCGCCCGCTCGAGTATCGCGTCAGCCGAGGCAAGGGCGCCGGCGTTCATGGCCCGCCGCCCAGCTTCCAGGAGGAGGGCGGCGGCGCGGCGCCGGTCGCCCGCTCGTTCGGCGAGCTCGGCTGCGAGCTCACACCATGCGCCCGGCAGTCCCGGATTGGATCGCTCGACTGCATTGAGTGCCCGCTCTGAGAGCGGGATTCGCTCAGGTGGAAGCATCTCGGCCAGCACCGCGTCGCGCGACAGAGCGTGTCGGAACCGGAAGGTGCCGGCTGCGGGATCTACGGCGACGAGCTGGGCGTCGACCGCAGCGTGAAGGGCCTCCACTACCCCTTGCTCGTCGACTCCGGTGATCGCGGGAAGCAGCTGCCAATCGAACCGGCGCCCGAGGATGGCAGCCGACGCGAGGACGGCCCGAGCGTCGACGCCGATGGCGGCGAGGCGACGGCGGACGCTGTCGGCGAAGGTCAGCGGCACGACATGGTCGGCCGTACGAGAGACCGCCCACGCGACGCCGTTATGGACGAGGGCACCGGCGGTGACTGCGACTGCCAGCAACTCTTCGACAAGGAACGGCACACCGTCGGCGCGGGCGGCAAGCGCGATGATCTCGGGCGAAGCGACCTCGGTATCGAGGCAGGACTCAACCATGAGGGCGACATCACCGTCGTCGAGGCGGGGCAGGTCGATGAGCGCCGAGACCCGACGGGCGTGCAGCCTGCATGCCAGGTCGTAGCCCTGCGAGGGACTCTCGTCCCGGACGGTTACAACACAGAGCACGCGCTCGCCGGCGAGATTGTCTGCCAGGTACTCGACGACCACGAGCGTCTCCGGATCGGCCCAGTGGAGATCCTCGATCCAAAGCAGGCAGCCGGCTTCTGACGCAACGGCCCGTAGGAAGCGCAGCACGCCCTCGGCGAGCGCCAGCACGGAGTCGTCGGCGCCTGGGCGGTCGGCATCGCGCCAGCTCGGGATGAGGCGGCCGAGCGTCGACCGGAACGGCGCCAGGCTCTCGGCGTCCGGTTCGGCTCCGGCGCGTACGGCCGAGCTGAGGGCCTCGGCCAGCGGCCGGTACGCGACGGGAGTGGCGGTTTGGACGGCCCGACCCCGGAGCACGCGAAGCCCGTGCTGCTCGGCCTCCTCCGCACTGACCTGAGCGAGCCGGGACTTTCCGATCCCGGCCTCGCCGGCGAGAAACATGACGCTCCCCCGACCGCTGGTTGCGGCCGCAACGGCGTCGCACAAAGCGGAGAGCTGCCCCTCCCGTCCAACGACGGCGGAGGAGAGCACCGACCGTCCCCTGAACCCCTTGGGCTCGACGAGATTCACGTCCCCATGGTCGCGCCGTCGACCCCACCGCCACCGTCAGTGGGGAGCGGAGCGACGCCGAGGCCCGTGGTCCGACGATGATCCAGCGCGAAACCTCGATCGACACCCGATCCTCGACGTGGTGACACGAGACGACGCCGCAAACGCGCTGTGGCACCGGCCAGAACGACCTTCGAGCGCGTAGATTCGAACAGTTTCTGGCGACAGGGTTCGACGCGGTCCGCTTCAGACTCGGCCTAGGGCGGTCGGACGGTGCTGGCGTCGTTCTAGGCCAATGACGGTCATCCAATGGCTCAACTGCTAGGACTACGACAGAGTCAGGGCCGAACTGGTGGCCGCCGAGGCAGTGGAGATTGTCCGCTACGGCCGACGTGAACCTTAGGAGAGCGGTGCTCGTCGCTGATGGCACTGCCCCGGTACGTCGCCCTCCTGCGGGGCATCAACGTGGTGGCAAGAACAAGCTGGCGATGGCCGCCCTCCGAGACGCCGTCACCGACGCCGGCTTCTTGAGCGCCAGCACCTACATCGCCTCCGGGAACGTGCTGTTCCGGACGGAGCGAGCGCCCATGACGCTTCGAGAACGAGATCGAAGTGGTCCTCAAGGAGCGGTTCGGGATTCCGTTGGTCGTCGTGGTACGCGCACATCGAGAGCTGCGCGCCGTCGTCACAGGCGCCGACATCCGACCGACTTCGTTGGCCTTGAAGGCACCCACCACCGCGACGTCGTGTTCCTGAAGTCGCCGCTCACGCCTGCGAAGGCGATGGGTGTACTGCAACTGCGCGAGGGCGTGGACCAGGCATGGCTAGCAACGGCGTCGTCTACTTCGCCCACCTCAGCGCCGAGCGGCAGCGCAGCTTGATGACGAAGATCGTGGGCACCTCCGAGTACCAGTTGATGACCATTCGCAGCTGGTCGACCACCGTCAAGCTCCTCGCCCTGCTCGACGACACTTGATGACATCAACTGCCACGCCGACCAAGACCGGACCCCCATGCGGCGTGGACGGTGCAATCGTCGCGGCCGACCTGCGCGCTTGCTTCTTGCGAGCGTCCCAGATTGAGCCCTCCGGGTTCGCCACCGGGCGGCGCCGGTGTCCCTGAACACGCGTCCCAAAACGTGCTTGGGCTGCACTCGGCTGCGTAGCGAATGTGCCGGTCTGGGCGTAGGCCGTCTTATCCCGTAAGCCGACCGCCTACCGAGCTGCCTAACGGCGGCTCTCCACCGCGAGTTGGGCCTCGCCGGCTCGTCTCGGTTGGGGCCGACCGGTGAGCCGCCCGGTGACAGGGGCTTTCCGGGCGGCAGTTCCGCAGTTGGCGTGGTCGCGGCGGTGCAAAGGCGGGCAAAGGGGGCCGCCCGCCGGACGGGAGTACCGGGACCGAGCGGCAGCAGGGAGGACACGGACCCGCCCCTCGCGCCCGCGGGCTGGCGCAGCAATATGTTGTCCGTTGACAACCGCTCTGAGAGGATGAGCACCTCCACTGGGGTGTGCAGGCCGCAGTGCGCTCAGTCCCCACATCTCGTCGCCTCGGGAATGTACCGTGATACCCGCCCTGGCAAGCGAGAGAACGGGGGCGGACATCGCTCGACCGACCCAGCTCACCGCTTTGGATTCCTAGGGTCCTGGTCTGCCAACAACGGATAACAAGGCGAGGTCGTTGATCAATGGCGCATGTTGAGATACCGTCGGCCCCCGGTACCGGGCCCGCCACCTACCCGGGCCTCGCTTAGGGAGCGTCACGACCTTCGACCGGAAGGTCGACGCGGACCGCTGGCTTGCTCAGGTAGAGACTGACAAGGCCCGCGGCCAGTGGGTCGACCCGGCTCATGGCCTATCACCTTCGCGACGTAGTTCGCGGAATGGATGGCCACCGCGACCGATCTGCGGCCGAACACCCTCGCGCTCTACGAGTACCTCGGTCGCCGATACCTTCGGCCGGCCTTTGGCTCAACGGAGCTGGCGAAGATCACGGCGATCGACGTCCGCCGGTGGCTGGCAGGGATGCGCGGCACGAAGCCGAGCGCGAACACGGTGGCCAAGGCCTACCGGCTCCTTAAGCACGTGATGACGACGGCGGCCGACGAGGGATTGATCGGGCGCTCGCCCTGCCTCGTGAAGGGCGCCGGCACAGAGCATCTGCCTGAGATGAAGTTCGCCACCGTCGACGAGGTCGCCGAGCTCGCCGACGCAGTCGGGCCGCGGTACCGGGTCCTCGTGCTCCTGGCGGCGTTCGGCGGCCTCCGATGGGGCGAGCTGGCCGGGCTCCGACGCCGGCGAGTCGACCTCCTACACCGCACCGTCACTGTTGCGGAGATCGTCACCGAGGTGAACGGCCTGCTCGACATCGGACCGCCCAAGACTGAGGCGGGCAGGCGCACCGTCGTCCTCTCGGCATTCCTGATCGACGAGCTGGCCGCATACCTCGACCTCCGCGGCGACATCGGGCCTGACGACCTGGTGTTCCCGGCTGCCCAGGGCGGGCTGATGCGGAGATCGAATTTCCGCCGGCGCACCTGGGAGCCCGCCACCCGAGCGGTCGGCGTCCACGGGCTCCGTTTCCACGACCTAAGGCACTCCGCCGGGACCCTCTCGGCGGTCGCCGGGGCCACCACGAAGGAGCTGATGGCGAGGATGGGCCACTCCTCGCCGCGTGCCGCCTTGATCTACCAGCACGCCACGGCGGAGCGCGATGGGGCGATCGCGGACGCTCTTGATCGGATGGTCGCTGGAAATCTCGCGGCCTCCTCGCGGCCTGAGCGTCCCGTACCGCTGCGGCCAACTGGTGCCGCAGGCTCCTGACCAGGACTTTTGTGGGTGGAGACGATCGGACTCGAACCGACGACCCCCTGCTTGCAAAGCAGGTGCTCTAGCCAACTGAGCTACGTCCCCTGGCCTGCTACTTCATCCCCCAATGCGCTACCAGCCCCTTCGCTGAGACTCTTCCTCCTTTCATCGTGTCTGAAGGGCCTTTGTGTGTCGGGAAAACTGGGGGAAAACCGGGGGAAAGCTGTTCCCCCGGAACTACGTGGGGGAAACTGTGGGAGAAGTCTCGCCCCAGGTCGAGGTTAGCTCTCGTCCCGGCCCCGCTTCGTCGGGAGACGCACCAAGCGGCCGTTGTGCGCGCGCCGGGGATGACCAGCGAGGAAGGGGTCAAGCCCAGAGCCATCACGGATTACCTTGAGGGCAGCGACGAGCCGAACGTACGTGTGACGCTCCAAGCGCTTGCGCGGCGGGGCCATCACCGAGTTGGTGCCGGGCAGCTCACCGCAGCGATGGCGGCTGACACCCACGTTCCGATAGTGATCCGGCTGCCTGTTCCGATCGCAGCCGGGTCCAATGCGACACGACCCCCGAGGACCCGGTCGGAATGCCCGTGAACATCCGGGGGCTGCGCGGGTCTTGGGATTCCCGTTGTCATGAGTGGAGGCGAGTCACGATGGGGTCGCCCTTGTTGGCGTCCCCCAACTGCTCCACACGTCGGCGACCACGATGCCCCCATCACATCGGTCGAGGATGGCCGCCGACAGGGCACCCGTGCTGCACCCGAGGTCTAGCCATCGCTTCCCGGAGCCGGCGTCGACCCAGCGCAGGAACTCGGGGGCCACGCGCCTGCTTCACCGGCCGACGTTGGGCGCTCGTAGGCTTCGCCGCTCTCCCATACGCTCGCTCAGAGCTCCTCGAAGGGCGCTGCGTAGCGGAAGGTGCCGGCGACGCCGGCGTGCCAGGCGGCCAGGGGGCGGGCCTGGAAGTGGTCGCCCCACTTCGCCTCCGGAGCCTGCACGCCGACCTGCGACGCCGGCACGAAGCCGAACTGCGGGTAGTAGTCGAGGTGACCGAGGAGGACGACCATCGGGTAGTCGAGGGCGTCGGCGGCGGCGATGACGGCGTGCATCAGGGCCTTGCCCACGCCGGCACGCTGGAGGGCGGGGCGCACGCCGATGGGCCCGAGCCCGACGACGGGCGTGTCGCCGACTGCGCCCTCAGTGCCCACGACGTGGCCGGCGACGGCGCCGGCGGTGTCCTCGGCTACCAGCGACAGCGCCGGCACCCAGCCGCTGTCGGCCCGCAGGGCACCGACGAGGTCCGCCTCCACCGAGCTGGCGAACGCCTGGCGATGGATGTCGTCGATGGCGCCAACGTCGGCGGGGACCTCACGGCGGACCAGCACGGCTCAGCAGGCTACGAGCTGAACCGCCTCCGCCTCCAGAAATTTCCGGACCGTCAGCGTGCCGCCGGGAGGACCGCAGTAGCTGCCGTGGGTCGGGGCGACGTCGGCGTAGTCCCGCCCGACGGCGACGGTCAGGTACGACGCGCCGGCCAGCCGGTCGTTGGTGGGATCAAAGGCCACCGCCACCAGCGACGAGGGGTGGGTGACCGACGGGAGGAGGACCTCGACCCACGCGTGGCTCCCGCCCTCTCCCAGCATGTGGCCGGAGACGTACCGGGCCGGAAGCCCGCACAGCCGGCACAGGGCGAGCATGACGTGGGCGTAGTCCTGGCACACGCCGGCCCCGATGGCCAGGGCTTCCGCCGCCGTGGTCCGCACGCCGGTGGCGTCGTGGCGGTACCGCATCGTTGCCGCCACCCACGTGTTGATGCGCTGGGCCAGCCCGAGGCCGGCGTCGCCCGACGCCAGCAGCCGGCGGGCGGCTCGGCGCAGGCCGTCGTCGGGGTTGGTGAGCGCCGAGGGCGCCAGGAGCCGGCGCCGTTCGCCCCTCGCCACCGGGGTGCGATGACCGTCTCCGCGCTCCACGGTGACGGCGACGGCGAACGTGATGCCCGCCGGCACCCGGGCCGCCTGCACCCGCAGGCCGACGTTGCCGAACGCGTCCACCCATTCGGTGACCTCGGCGCCGGCGCCCCGGACCTCGACGGACGACTCGGTCCGGATCTGGTCGCCGTGGCGCTGTGGCGGCAGCACCATGAGGTGGTGGTCCAGGTTGGCAATGGGCGCCGGGTAGTCGTACCGGAAGGTCTGGCGCATCACCAGGCGGGCCGCCATGTCAGGCCTCGTCCGCCCAGACCTGCATCGTCTCGAGCACCGCCCCGCCGTAGGTGGTGACCATGGCCACGTCGAGGGCGTCACGCCCCCGGCCGATGACCACCCGGCCGGTCCGGGGCCGGTTGTTGCGGGGGTCGAACGTCCACCACCGGTCGCCGAGGTAGACCTCCAGCCACGCGCAGAAGTCCATGGGCGCCTCCGGCGCGGGGACGCCGATGTCGGGCAGGTAGCCGAAGACGTAGCGGGCAGGGATGTTGAGACTTCGACAGAACGTGACGCCGAGTTGAGCGAAGTCCCGGCAGACGCCCTTGCGGGTCTCCCACACGTCGAGCGCAGTGGTGGTCGGCGTGCTGGCGCCGGCGGTGAAGGTCACGTTCTCGTGCACCCAGTCCGAGACCGCCTGGGCCCGGGCCCAGCCCGGCTCCACCGCCCCGAACAGCTCCCACGCCTGGTCGTGCAGCAGGTCGGAGAGACAGAACCGGCTCGGGAGCAGGTAGACGAGCGCCTCGTCGGGCAGATCCTGGATGAGCAGCTGGGGAGCGCCGGCACCGACCGGGTCGTAGGCGCCAGGTACCTCTGCGGTGGCGTCGTAGCGCAGGAGGTTCTCCCCCTCGACGAGGTTCAGGCGGTCGCAGACGTTGCCGTAGGCGTCGAGGTAGCTGGTCACCGGGAGCGCCGGCGTGGTCGACCAGGTGTGCGACAGCAGGAAGTGGGGGCCCTCGGGGCGGGGGCGAACCTGCCAGATCGTCGGCGTGAGCGCCGGCGCCCGGTAGCGGAACTCACACCCCACTCGAACCTGCATGTGCGCATCTTGCCCTTCGGAGATGAACGCAATGTTTCAGGAGGCATGAAGTTTCGATTCTTTGGGGATCTGTAACGGGCGACGCGAGCCAAGGAGGACCCGGCGTGACGATCACCGTGCCCCACCCGCAAGACCTGCAAGGGCAGGTGCTCTACGACGCCCACGGGGAGGAGATCGGCATCATCGACGGCGTCTACCTCGACAACGACACCCGCAGGCCAGAGTGGGCCGCCGTGAGCCTCGGGCCGGATGCCCTCGCTCTCGTCCCCCTTGCTGACGCTGTGCCGGCGCCCGGTGGTGCGCGGGTGGAGTTCGACGTGCAAATGGTGCTCGGCGCCCCGTTCCAGCTGACCGCGCTCGACAATGAGGTCACCGAGGAGACCGAGCAGCTTCTCTACAGCTATTACGCCGGCGGTGACGGTGCCGGTGGGGCGGACGACGAGCCCCGTGAGGTCGCCGCCACGGTGAAGGACGATGCCGCCGATGTGGCGACCACCGCCCGCGACGAGGCCGCCGGCGTGGCGGCGGCGGCCAAGGACGAGACGGCCGACGTGGCCTCCACGGCCAAGGCGGAGGCAGGTGAGGTCCTCGCCAACGCTCAGGAACAGGCGGCGGCGGTCGTCGACCTGGCCAAGGATGAGGCCGGGGGGGTGGCCGCCGTGGTCACCGATGAGGCTCGCGACCTCGTCGACACGACCCGAAGCGAGCTGGAGACCCAGGCCGAGACTCAGATCGAGCAGATCGCCGAGAGCATGCACCGGCTCGCCGGCCAGGCGCTGGCCCTCGCCCGGGGCAATGCCGATCACGCCGGCCCGCTGGGCCACCTGGTGGGCCGGGCCGGCGAGGAGCTGCAGATCGTGGCCTCAAGCATCGACGAGCGGGGCTCGGCCGGCGTGCTGACCGACGTGCAACGCATCGTCCGCCAGCGGCCGCGCGCCGCCATCATCGGTACTGCCGCCGCGGTGGTCGCCGGCGCAAAGCTCATGGGCACCCCGGCCGGCGACCGGGTGAAGTCCTACATCGCTCCGCTGAAGGAGCAGGCGATCGAGGCCGGCCGCAACGTCGCCGAGGAACTCAAGCCCATGGCCCAGGAGCGGGCCGAGCGGATGAAGACCATCGCCACCCAGGCCGCCGACCAGGTCAAGCAGGACGCCCAGGGCACCGTGGAAGACGTCAAGGGCACCACCAAGCGGTCGACGCGGGCGGTCAAGGGAACGGCCAAGCAGTCCACTGCGACGGTCACGAGCACGGCCAAGCGCTCGGGCCGGGCGGCGGCGCCCGTCGGCTGAGAATGGCCGGCTGGCTGACCAGGCCGGCGCCGGCGGTCGACAACCCTCGCGAGGAGGACTGGTGCGGTCCTGAGAATGCGACGCCGGCCCCACCACGGCCCGGGCATCCCCACCCAGACGGGTGAAGGCCCCGGCCCCGACTCAAGCCTGGCCATCCTGCTGGCAGCTACGCCGACACCTATGGAGGCTCGCTGTCGGGCGTGGTGGTCCGGCTGCTGTGGCTGTACCTCACCGCCCTAGCCGTCGCCCTCGGGGGTGAGCTGAACGCCGAGCTCGAACGCCAGAGCGCGGCTCGCACGGGGCGGGTGCCCTCCGAGCCTCAGCGGTAGTCCTGGGGGTCGGCCTCCCCGCCGGCTTCGGTGTCCACCATGTAGCGCCAGACATCGGGCCGGGAACCGTCCACGTCGGTGAACCCGTACTCCTTCGCCAACGTCCCGGAGTCGACCGACCGCTGGTTCCAGCGCCGGCGGGCAGGGTCGGTCGCTATGGCCACGATGGCCCGGCCGACGAATCGGGGTGTCTCCGAGACGGCGAAGCCGACGGGCGCGGTCGTCGACTCCCGCCAGTTCTCGTCGGTCACGCCGAAGATCTCGAGCATCATCTCCGACCGCAGCCAGCCGGGGGTGACGGCCACCGCCGTGGCTCCGTGCGGCGCCAGCTCGTGGCCGAGCGAGTAGGCCAGCCGGTTGACCGACATCTTCGCCAGGTCGTAGTGGACGTTGAGCCGGTAGTGCGATGCGTTGTACGCCAGCGTCCCGTCAGTGACCTCGACGTGGAGGCCACCGGGGCGGTCGATCATCAGAGGGAGGAGGTGGTGGGCGGTGATGATGTGGGTGTCGACGGCGAGGCGGAGCATGCGCAGACCGTTGGCCAGGTCGTGCTCCCAGACCGGCTTCTCCCACTCGGTCAGCTGCTCGCCGCCCCAGATGTCGTTGACGAGCACGTCGACGTGGCCGTGCTCGCCCCGGATGCGGGCGGCCAGCGCCGCTACCTCGGCGGGGTCGAGGTGGTCGACGACCTCGGCCACGCCGGTGCCACCCAGGCTGGTGACCAGCTCGGCCGTCTCCTCAATGGTCTCAGCGCGGTCATAGTCCGACCGGGCGGAGCCTTCACGGCTACTGCGGCCGGTGCACACCACCGTGGCGCCGGCCTCGCCGAGGGCGGCGGCGATACCCCGGCCCGCGCCTCGGGTTGCGCCGGCGACCACCGCCACGCGGCCGCGAAGAGCGTCGCGATCGGGGGTCCAGTTCATGGGTCGCAACGCTACGCTCCGCCGGTGAACACGCAAGCCGACGCCGACCAGCGCAAGGCGAGAGAGCTCTACGCCTTGACCGATCAGCTGCCAGGTCCAGCTCCGGGTACTGGAGGAGGCGGCGGCGGCGGTCGACGTGCGGGTCGCCGTCGAGGAGCTGGCATTGCACGTCATGCTGCAGGCCTCCAGGGCGGCGGACGAGGACCTGGGTGCCGTCCTGAACCAGATGAGCGCCGTCAGTGCCGCGCGGAAACGGCTGCGACAGAAGTCCAGGTCGGCCGTCGCCAGCGAGATCGACCTCGACAGCGTTCTCCAGCTGGTCGCCACGCTCTACGCCAAGCAGCTCAACGACACATCCTGAAGAAGCGGTCCGACACCGCCGGCCAGATCACCCAGAGCCTGAAGTAGCGCAAGGCGCCTTCAAGCCGGCGTCAAGTGGGCTTCAAGCAGCGGCGGCGAGGCTGCTTCACAGGTGGACGGAACGCCCGTCACCACCTCGATGAAGGAGCCGACATGCCCTCGATCCTGACCTCTCGCGCCCTGCGACCCGTCGCCCGCTCTCGTTCCGCCTTCGCCGCCGCTGGCGCGATCGTCGCCCTCGGCGTGCTGGGGACGACGACGGCCTTCGCCAACCACGACGCCAACACGATCCACGCCTGCCAACGGAGCCAGACCGGCGCCGTCCGCGTGGTCGCCTCGGCGGCGGACTGCCAGCACAACGAAGTGGCGGTCGAGTGGAACAAGATCGGCCCCGCCGGCCCGACCGGCCAGACCGGCCCCATGGGCCCCGCCGGCCCGATGGGACCCACCGGTCCCGCCGGCGTGAAGGGCGACACCGGAGCCACCGGACCCGCCGGCGCCATCGGCCCGGCCGGTCCCGCGGGGCCCGTCGGGTCGCCCGGGCCGGCGGGCCCCGCCGGGCCTGCGGGTGAGACAGGGCCGGCCGGGCCCGCTGGTCCCGCTGGGCCGCCAGGGGCCGGCGCCGCTGGGTACTCGGTGCGGGTGCCCGGGCCGGTGAACGTGTGGTGGTACTGCCGGGGCGGCACGCCCTGTGACGAGTACAGCTCCGTGGCCTGGCTCGACCTGCCCGCCGGCAAGTACATCGTCAACGCCAAGGCCTGGTTCCGGAACACCCGGGGCACGTTCGACGGCGACGCCGACGCCAAGTGCTACCTGTACGACCTAGGCGGCAGCCAGCGCGACGACACCAACCTGTTCCTGCCCCGCACCACCCTCGGCCACAGCGGTTTCGCCGCATCGTGGAGCCTCGCCATCGACAACCCCCGCCCCGTGCAGGTCAACCTGATGTGCGGCAGCGGTGACAGCGAGGGTCGCATCAAGGCCCAGGACATCCGTATAACCGCAGTCAAGGTCGACGCCCTGTCGGCGGCCTGATCCACGGCAACGAGCGGGGCCTCCTCCTGAGGGGGAGGCCCCGCTCGTCGCGTGTGGCACTCGGCCGGTACGGGAGGAGGCGGCCGTAGACTCATCCGGTGCCCGAGATGCCCGAGATGCAGGCGCTGGCCGAGCGGCTGGAAGCGGCGGTCGGGGGTGCGGAGTTCGAGCAGGCCGTGCCGTTGTCGTTCTCGGGATTGAAGACGTACGCGCCTGCGCCGCACTCCCTGATCGGACGGACCCTCGCGTCGGTGGGTCGGCGGGGCAAGTTCCTCATCTTCAACTTCGGCGGGCCGCGGGTGCTGGTCCACCTGTCCCAGGGCGGGCGGGTCGACGTGGAGTCGCCGCCCAAGAGCACCCGGCCGAAGTTCGGCGTCGTGCGCTTCCTGTTCGACGGCCGACCCTCGGTGCTCGTGAAGGAGTTCGGCACCGAGAAGAAGGCTGGGTGGTGGGTGCTGGCCGAAGGCGACGAGGGACCGCTGGCCGGCCTCGGGCCGGAGCCGTTCTCCGACGAGTTCGCCGAGCTCATCCTCAAGGGCGACGACGGCCGGCGGGTGCACACCCTGCTGCGCCAGCAGTCCACCGTCGCCGGCATCGGCCGGGGCTACACCGACGACAGCCTGCACCGGGCGCGGGTGTCGCCCTACGCGTCGCTGAAGTCGCTGTCAGCTGAGGAGCGCGAGCGGCTGCTTGAGTCGGTGCGGGCTGTGCTCACCGACGGCCTGGCAGCCGAGCGTCGGCGCACGGGCGGGCTGCCGACCAAGGTCGGCGACCACTGGGTCGTGCACAACCGCCACGGCACGCCGTGCCCGGCCTGCGGCGACGGCCTGCGCCGTGTGTCCTATGAGTCCTACGAAGTCACGTACTGCCCGGCGTGCCAGACGGGCGGGAAGATCCTCGCCGACCGGCGCATGTCACGCCTGGTTCGCTGAGGCGCCGGCGCCCTCGAACACCGCAGCCTTGACCCCCCGCTCGGCGAGGGCGGCGAGGAACGGCCCGGGGTCGACGAGGGAGGCGAGGCCGCCGGCGCCTGTGCGCGAGAGGCGGCCGTCAACCAGCCAGCGGGCGGCCAGCGCGGCGACGGCGCCGGCGGCGACTGCCGGACGGTCGATGGCGCCCAGCACCCGGTCGCTGCGAACCTCGCCGTGGCGTCCTCGTACCTCCACCCGCACTGCCCCGAGGGTTCCTTCGGGGTGGGGCCGGCGGAGCATGGGCAGGTGGGCGGTCACCCGGTCCCTGCGGTTGGCGCCGACCCTGGCGGTGATGCGGTCGGCGTCGGGGAAGGCCGGCGCCAGCGTGAGCGGCTCAGGGAGGGCGGCGCGGTAGCAGTCGACCCCGCAGACCGGATCGGGGAACCAGATGAGAGCCCGCCCGGAGCTGCCCCGGTGCTGGCGCCAGACGCCGGCGCCGGCCTCGATGGCGGGGCCTTGGAGCGCCACATGGTGCTGGCGGGCACACGCCGGCCCACCGGTGCCCACCTTGGCCACGTGAATCTCCTCAACCGCCTCGAAGCTGCGGGCGGCGTGAGCGGCGAGCAGGCACGACAGCCCGGGCGAGAAGCCGGCGCCGACGACCACGTGAAGGCCTCGCTCGACCGCCTCGGCGTCGAGGGCGAGGAGGCCGCGGACGTCGTCCACGTCGTCGGAAACCGACACCACCGAGGCGCCGGCGTCGAGGGCGGCCTCCGCCTGTTCACGATGGCCACGGGGACCGGTCAGCAGGACGACGTCGGCGCCAGCGGGGCTGTCGACCGCTCGCGACGGCTCCCCGAGCGACGCAACGACCGCTTCCAGTCGCTTCTCTCGCGGCTCGACGATGCCTAGGCTCTCGACCTCACCCAGGAACAACAGCTGGCGGGAGGCGCGCACGCCCACCGCGCCGGCCCCCACGACGACGGCGCGCATTCGCTACTTCAGTTCCGGGCCGCTGAGCTCGCGCCACCCGCCCTGCTGGAGCGGGACGGGACCGCCGCGCTTGAACCGCACGCCGGCGGCGCCAATGGCGGCGAGCACGAGGGCCAACGCCGCCCGGCGGACGGCCTTCACCGTGGGGCTAGCTGGAATCGAACCAGCGACCTCACCCTTATCAGGGGTGCGCTCTAACCGACTGAGCTATAGCCCCGCAAAAGTGCTGGTCAGAGCACTTTTCGGCCTTAGAACCGTCCAGCACAGCGTCTCTACAGCACACAACTTGACCTCCAGCGAAACTCGGCGCAGTATATAGGGGTGCGCTGTAGTGCGCACCCGGAAATTGCGACCGGAACGAGGAGGCGGAAGGCGATGGCGACGCTGGACGAGCTGATCGGCTCATGGACGCTCAGTCTACGGGCCGCCAACCGGGCGCCGCGCACCGTCGCCCAATACGTCGACGAGTCGCTGGCCCAGTTCCGGCGCTGGATGGCCGAGCACGAACCCGATCTGACGCCCGCAGCGATCACCCGCCAGCATGTCGAGGCCTACCTAGCGGAGATCGCCTCGACCCGTTCGGCATCAACCGCCCAGACCCGGTACAAGGCCCTGCGGCTGTTCTTCTCCTGGGCTGCGGAGGAGGGCGAGGTCCCCGGTAATCCGATGGCCAACGTGAAGCCCCTCATCGTCCCCGAGCAGCCGGTGCCCGTTCTGACCGATGACGAGCTGCGGGCGCTCCTAGCCGCGTGCGCATCGAAGGGGTTCGAGGACCGCCGGGACACCGCCATCATCCGGCTGCTGCTGGACACCGGTATGCGGCGGGACGAGCTGGTGTGCTTGCGGCTCTCCGATGTCGACGTCATCGGGCACGTCGCCGTCGTCTTGGGGAAGGGCCGGCGCGAGCGCGGCTGCCCATTCGGCGACAAGACCGCCGTCGCCCTCGACCGCTACGTGCGCGTGCGAAAGGTCCACCGGCTCGCCGAGACCGAGTGGCTTTGGCTGGCCCGCAAGGGTCATCTCACCTCGTCCGGGCTCGGACAGATGCTCGAGCGCCGGGGTGAGGCCGCCGGCCTGGGGCGCATCCACCCGCATCAACTCCGCCACACCTTCGCCCACGCCTGGCTGGCCGCCGGCGGCGCCGAGGGCGACCTCATGCGCCTGGCCGGTTGGCGGTCGCGCCAGATGCTGTCCCGCTATGCGGCGTCGACCGCCGACGTCCGAGCGCGTGAAGCGCACCGGCGGCTCGCTCCCGGCGATCGTATCTAACCGGTGGCCTTCTTCCGCCGCGCCTTGGCCGAGCGGAGAGCCATCCCCTGGAAGTAGGCGCGCTTGGCTGCCTCCGCTCGCCGGGCCCGCTCAGGCGCAGGCAACACGCCGTCGGGATCGACCTCCCGCTCAAACCGGCGAGCGAATGCTTGGCGGGCCGCCAGTGTCGTCTGCCGGGTGTCATAGCGCGCGTGCTGCGCTAAGGCTCCCAGTCGGGCTCGGGTCCGAGCGTCCATCTCAGACATCCCTACCTCGACGCGTCGATGGCACGGCCGGCCGCATCGACGACAGCCCCGGCACCTGCATCGCTGCCCGCCCCGGTGGGATCGGGCCCCCAGGGCGGCGAGGGCGGCGGCGAGGGTCGAGTCCTCCCGGAAGCCGTGCCAGAGCCGGCCGCCACCCGCGGCGGTGATGTGAGCGAAGGCCCGGTACTCGTTGTCCGGACCGCACAAGTAGGAGAGCATGACCGGCCCGGCTCGGAAGTCGGGCCCGGCGCTGGCCACCTCCGGCGAGACACTCGCGGTCTCGGGGCCCAGCCCGCGTCCACCAGGCGGCGCTCGGCCCGGACGCGCTGGGCTCGCAGGGCCCGTACCTTGCGGCCTTGGGCGCTGGCCAGCTCGGCGGGTGTATGACCGAGGACACGGGTGGCGTAGATCACCCGGGCGTCGTCGACGGCAAGCCTGCGGGCCCGTACTGCGTCGACCACGGCCAGCGCCAGAGCCTCGGCGCCAGAACGCGCCGGGCTGGCCACGACATCGGCCACGTTATCGTCGAGCGACGCGGGCGTCCCCCATCGCGACGACCGCACCAGGGCGGCGCGCACGGTCATCCAGATCGACTCGCAGATGGCCTGGGCTGGCCACGGCGGCGACGTGCCCGCCAGTTCGGCGATACGCCGTAGCGCGACCTCGACGACGTCGGCATCGAAGTCGTCGGCTGCCTCCCACGTGTGGCGGGTGAGCTGGCGGGAGCCACCGGCCCGTCGCGCCGCCAGCGTCCGCAACGCCGGCACCAGCGCCTGCAGAACGGACCGGGCCGCCAGGGGCTCGCCGGCGTGGCGCAGCAGCGCGCCCAGAACCGCAGCGGCGGCGCCGGGCATCGCGGCCCGGCACGAGCGGACGGCCTCGGCCGGCGATGACATCCCGGCCAGGGCGGCTTCGGCCATGGCCCACCTCTCGAGCGCGGCCCGGGCCGGAGGGCTGGCGCCCACCACCGCCCACTCCGCATCGAGGGCCTCGAACAACCTGCCGTCTCCCATGGCTGCGCAGCATGAGGGGACGGTGTTGACGGCAACGTTGACGCGCGAGCCGCGCGGCCAGGATTTTTTCCACGGCCAAACAGCGTCACCTCGGACGCGGGCCAGCCCAGCCAGGAGCATGTTGCGGCGCCGCAACATCGCGGCCGGCAACGTTGTCTTCCCCGGCCTGGCAACGCTGCGGCCATGGGCTTCGCCGCTGCACCATTCGCGCCCATCAACGCCCTGACCTGATTTCCTAACTGGTGTCAAGGGCTCAGTATTCACGCAGGGTGAGCGCGCGGGGTGAGCTGCCTGGCGTTGTCGCTGGTCCCGATCGAGCGCTTGATGTCGTCGCCGGGCAGTGCGGTCCCGGCTGTGGGGGCGTCGTCCGGCTTGGCTTCACGGTCAGATGATGTGCCGCCGCTCGTCGCCGTCAAGGTCGTTCGTCCTCGCTGCGCTGCGGGCGCTCCACCTTGACCAGCTCCCACGCGCCGGCACCGGTGGCGACCACGAAGCCAAGCCAGCCGGAGGATCTGTGGCCGGCCCGAGGCTTGTTGCTGGCCAGCTCCGGGCCGTTGTCGGCTAGGGAGTCATGCGGCCCGGCCGGGCGTAGCTCTTGGCGCGCCGGCGGACGTCGTCGGGCACGGCGAGAGACGTGGCGATGGCCGTGGCGGTGGTGGCGTCGATGGGCTTGCCGTCGAGGTCCCGTCGCTCATAGGGCCGGCCCGAGCCCAGCACCGCCCATGCCCTACACGCCAGCTTGCGGGCCACCGCGCAGTTGGCGGAGATGTGGTTGTGGCCACGCTCGACCATGAGGCGCCGGTAGTGGGTGGCGAGGTCGGGGTCGTGGCGACGGGCCACGTTGGCGGCCTGGTAGAAGGCCAGGCGCAGCTCTGGCGGGCCCTCCTTGGTGATCGGGCGCGAGGGTGATTCGCTCAGGCCGGACTGCCAGTTCGACGGGGCGAGGCCGATGAAGGACGCCGCCGCCTTGGCCGAGGGCAGGTGGGATGCGTCACCCCACCAGGCCCTGGTGGCGGCCGCGCACACAGGGCCGATCCCCGGGACCGAGCACAGCACGTCTTCGGGCCAATGGACCTGCCACAGGGTCATGGCGTGGCGGGTGGGCCCGGCGGAGGCCGATCTGGCCCATGGGCACCACCGGGGCGTCGTGCACCTCCAGCACCTGGGCGCACCCGGCCAGCATCTCGGCGTCGACAAGGTCGGTCTTGGTCTTGCCGGTGATGGCCTGGCGCAGCCGGGCCGAGTCCCGGTTGGCCACGAAGCCGATCCGACAGCCCGCCGCGGCGACCGCGGCGGCCAGCGGGAACCACGTGCCCGCCGTGGGCTCGGCCACCACCAGCGAGCCGGCGTAGAGGGCCAGGCGTTCGCTGAGCTTGGCCAGGCCGGCCAGGGTCGGGGCCACCTTGAAGTTCTCCCGGATGTCCTCGCCGCGGATGGCGACCTGGTGGTCGGCCACCACGGCGGCGTCGATGCCGATTGACACCGTTCCGCTACTACGTTGAGCTACTGCCATCGAGGGCTCTCCCTTCGATTCGCAGCGGCGCCGGAGCCATCGCGATGCCAGCAAACTTCGGAGGCCTCGGCGACCGCAGTCCCGTTTCGGTCTCGGGAGAGCCCTCGAGCACGCTCGAACTCTTCGGGTTGTCTCCCGACGCCACCCGGGACACGCCTGTGGTCGGCCACGCGCCCACCCAGCCATGTGATTCATGCGGTGCATCGAGCCCCGACCTCCGGTCTTGACGGGCCCCACCCATTTCCTCAAGCGGGTCTGCTCGGGAGACGAGCACCGACCACGATCAGGTCAACGAGCCCAAGCGCTCTGCACTTTTCCCGTCACTGTCGGGGCTCCTCCCGAGGTCACGCTACGTGACCGCCCCCCGGTGTCGCGGAGGCTCCCCGATGAATACAAGCACCTTCGGCCTCACCGCTTGCGTCACGCCCGGACTCTGCCGCGGCGAACGGGCCGCTCCGCCACCCGGCGACGCCAGCCTCGTCCCCAGGTCGGCGGAGGCCGTTGCAACGTTGCGGCCACCTCGCGCCGGCGGGCACGCAACATTCGAGGAGCGGGCCGCAACATTTTCGTCAACATCAAAGGCGCACGACCCGGCCATGGAACCTTCCCCCTGACCCCGGTGCTGGGCGAGGGCACTACACCGTGGTGCTCGCCGGCGCCGGCCATCGCATCCCGCCTTGCGAGCGCGGGTGCCAACGCCACCGGCTGAGCCGCTACAGCCCGAGGTCGAGCCCGGCGTCTACCGCGGCGCCCACCCCCGGGGCGAGGTCGTCGACCACGGCCATGCGGTGGCGGACCAGAGCGTCGGAGAGGGGACCGGGGGGCAGGATGTCGTCAATGCGCTCGGCGTCAGCCAGGCCACTGCGCTCCGCGTAGGTGGCCAGCCGGCCGTAGCCGCGGGCGAGACGCTCGGGATCGATGTCGTCGTGCCCGACGGGATGGGCGGCCACCCGGGCGGCGACATCGGCGCAGAGCCAGGGCGGAGGATGGCGAAGTGCATCCGCGGTGACGTTGCGGCCCCGCAGCACGATCGCTTCCTCCAGCGTGGCCACGTGGTCCGCCGGCGGGGCCGGGGTTGCGGCCAGGGCGCCGCCGGCGGCCGCAGCGGCGGTCTGCGCCTGGCGGAGCCGACGCTCGGCCCGGCCCAGGACCTCGGCATCGACGGAGGCCGGCGAGGACGACTTGCGGCTCCAGCGACGGACCGCCCCGGTGGGCGGGACGGACGCCTCGGCCACGCCGGCGCGGGCCTCCTCGAGCGCCGCCCGAGCGGCGACCGCCCGTCGCTCGGCGATCGCCCGCCTCGCGGCTGCGTCACGAGTGCGCTCCAGCTCGTCGAGGAGGCTGGGCAGACGACGGGCGGCCAGCCGGTCGGCCGGCGAGGACGAGTACGGGGTCTCGGGCGCCTCGGCCGCGATCTCGGCCAACAGCAGCTCGGCCCGGGCCCGGCGGATGGCTCCCAGGGTGTCGTCGTAGGCGATCGCCGCCGCCCCGCCATCGGGCCGCACGCCAATGGCGCAGAGGAGGCCGTGGCCCGCCATGGACAGCGATGCAGCGTCGGGGTCGAGGCCGAGCTGGACGTGGCGGTAGCGCTCGACCGCTCGGGCGCCGGCGTCCCAGGTGGCTCGGCCCCGTGAGGACTCGGGCCGTGCTCCCAGCGTGGCGGCGAGGTAGGCGGCCTGGACCTCGACGGCGCGGTCGGCCTGCAGCACCAGGGCGGCATCGACGGTGGCCAGGCGCTCGGCGGCGTCATGGCGGCCGTCAGCGTCGCCGGCGCGCGCCGCCTGCGCTTGCACGGCCTCGTCGAGGCCGGACTGGGCCCGGGCCACGCGCAGCTCGGCTGCGGAGACGTCCTGGGCGGCCAGCTCGATGCTCTGGGGGTTGCGTCGCCGACCCCGGGCCGCCTCGGTCCGCTCCAGTCGGCCCTGGGCCAGGCGATGGGCCATCACGGCCGCGGCCAAGGCGTCGGCCGCCCCGGCCGCGTCGGGTGCGCGGAAAGACGCCGGCGCCGTGGCGCCAACCGAAGTGGCCAGGACATCCAGCAGCCCGGCGCGCTCGACGGGCGAGCTCGGCAGTCGGCCGCAGCGCGAGTGCGGCGGCCTCGGCCCGGCGCAGCAGGGCGGCCGCGGTGGCGTAGTCCTCGCCGGCCTGACCGGCGCGCTGGGGCCCGAGGGCCCACGACGCGGCCGGGCCGCCGGTGATGGGCACCGCCGCCCACCGGGCCCGGAAGATGGCCACCTCGCCCACGGCCGCGTCCCAAACCCGGCGGTGCTCGCCGCCGTCGGGGCGGGGGCCGAGGCGGGCGATCAAGGCGGGATCGGGGCGGACCCGGGCCCGGGTGGCGATGGCCCCCAGCTCGTCGACCAGGGCCCGGCGGGCCCGGTGGGACTCCGGGGTGGCCGGACCCGCGGTCATGGCCGACAGCTGGCCCAGGCTGTAGGACCGCCGCAGTCGGGCCACCTCGGGGGCGTCGGCGTCGACCTCGGTGGCCAGCTGCTCGGCCTGCTGAGCCTGGAGGCGGGCGGTGACCTCGGCCAGGATGGCGGTGGTGGCCTCCAGCCGGGGCAGGTCCAGGTGCTCGTCGGCCGCGGGCAGCAGGTCACGGCAGCGCAGGATGTAGAGCCCGGCGTCGGTGCGCCCCCGGCTCAGGGCCACGTAGACGCCGGCCCGCATGGCCGCCTCGGTGGCCAGGCCCCGGCCGGCCTCATAGGTCTCGCCCTGGGCCGCGTAGGTGGTCAGGGCGTAGCTGTGGGCCAGGCGCCCGATGACGCCGGGGCGGACCCGGTGGGTGAGATGGCCGTGTTCGACCACGACGCGGCCTCGGCGCTCGAAGTCGACGACCAGGGCCGAGTCGCGCAGCTCCTTCCCGAGGCGGACCTCGACGACCCTGCCCCGCTCGCCGGTCTTGACGTGGTCCTTGGCGGCGGCACCCGGAGCCCGCAGGCGGTAGTCGCCCTGGGTGGCGATCACCTCGTCGCCGGCCCGGAAGCTGATCCCGGGCAGGTCCAGGGAGGGGCCCCTCAGGGTGCCATCGGCCGCCAGCAGCGCCCGGGCCCGGTGGTTGAGCTCCCGGCGCTCGAGGTGATGATCGGCGGTCATGGTGCTGACCGCCAGGGTGGGGTCGGCCAGTCGGCGCTGGCGGTCGTGGTACCAGTCGGCGACCAGGGCGTCGATGACCTCCTCGGGCGAGTCGGCCTCCACGACCCGGCCGCCCTGGCGGAGGCGGTCGATGGCGGCGGTCACCCGGTCCTCCCGGTAGTCGGTCAGGGCGAGGCGCACGTCGGCCATGTCCTCGCCCTGCTGGCGGTGCAGGGTGCGGACCTCGGCCCGGTCGGCGGCGTGATCCTCCAGCAGCCGCCGCCACGCCCCGCCGGCGGCCACCGCGGTGTGCTGGGCCGGGTCTCCCATGAGCCGCAGCGCCCCGCCGCCGCTCTCCACCGCGTCCATGAGCGCCAGCAGATCCCGGTTGCCCAAGGTAGAGCTCTCGTCGACGAGCGCGACAGTGCGGGCGTCGACAATGACCGTGCCCTTGGCGACCGCCATGAGCAGGCTGGCCACGGTGCGGGCCTCGACCCCGGTCCGGTTGCCCAGGACCTCGGCATGGGTGCCCTGCACCGCGGTAGCCAGGGGCTTGAACCCAGCGTCCTCCCACGCGCGCACCGCGGCCTCCAGCGCCGTGGTCTTGCCCGCCCCCGCCGGTCCGAGGACGCATTGGACCCGGTGGCCGGAGCGGGTGATGGCGCGCACCATGGCAAGCTGCTCGTCGTCGAGTTTGGTGCGCTGGGCCAGCACGGCCTCCACGGTGGCCTCGGGCACCACGGCGGCGCCGGCGTGGCGGCCGCGCTCGTATCCGGCGAACAGGCGCTGTTCGACCTCGAGTACCTGGCGGGTCGAGTACAGCGCCTCGCCGGCCACCGAGCTCACCACCCGGCCGTCGCCCAGGCGGATGACATCTGCGGTGCGGCCTTCACGGTTGCCGGCGTCGAGGCTGACCACGGCCTCTGTGGTCAGCCACTCGTCGGCCAGGTCGGCAATCTGAGCTGCGTCGAGGCGGTCGCCGGACCACTCGGCCACGAACTGCAGGACGTCGCGGCGATCGAAGGTCGAGGCCATCTCGGTCACGCCGCGCTCGCCGCCGAGGCGGCGGAACAGCTTGTCGCGGTCCTCCTCGGTCACCAGCAGGGGCGCGGCCTGGCGGCCGTAGCACGCGGCCGCGGCACGTGCGTCGAAGCCCGCCTCGTCGAGGCGGCGCTTCCACGCCGGGCGCAGCGCTTCGGGATCAACGGCGTGGTCCTTGGCCGCCCGGGTGGCGAAGGTGGCCACCTGGCGGGCGGCCACCGAGTCGAGGGCCATCGCCTCGGTGTAGGAGTCGATCTCGTTGGACCGCTTGCTCATCTCGGCGATGGCGGCCCCGCTCACCCCGGCCACGTCGGCCAGTCCTCGCTCGACGGCCTCCCACTCCACGCCCATGGTCGATGCCAGCTCGTGGCGCAGCTCGGCGGCGGCGAGGTAGCCCGCCGTCTTGACGTGGGCGAAGAACGGCCGGCCGTCGAGGGCCATGACGTTGCCTGCGGGCGACTCGGCCATGTTGGCCACCACCACGTGGTGGTGCAGTTGGGGGTCGAGGGCCCGCGATGTGGCGTGCACGTAGTCGGCGGCCACCAGGCCCTGGGCTCGGCGGTGGTGCTTGCCTCGTCCCACCCAGGCGGCCTGCTCCCCGATGTAGTCCATGCCCACCGCCACGGCCTTGTCGATGGCGGCCAGGATCTGAGCCTGGCCGGCGGCATCGGCGCGGGCCCACAGAATGCTCACGGATTTGGGGGCGGAGAAGGTCAGGTCGTAGCCCACCACCGCGGCGGGGACCTTGCGCTCGAGGGCGAAGCGCTCCACCTCGCCCCGGGCAACCCGCCAGTGCTTTCCGTCCTCGTCGTGGCTGGCGGTGAGGTAGGTGGACCCGAGCTCGGGGGGCGACTCGCCGGAGGCGATGGCCGCGGCCTGCTCGGCTCGCCGCGCCGCCGTCTCGGTGGCCACCCGCCGCAGGTAGCGGTCGCTGACTCCCAGGAGGGTGGCGGCCTGGGCCAGGGTGAGCAGCTCGTCAGCCTCGCCGTGGGCGGCCACCGCCTCCGCCTTTCGGCCGGCCGCGTGCGCCCGTAGCGCCGAGCCACGCGCCCCCACCAGCTGCTCGCCGGTGACTGCGTGCTGGCCGAGCAGCACCCGGCGGAACTTCTCAGGATGGACCTCACCGCCCAGGCGCATCCCGGTGATGCCCCGGCCGAGCCAGCGGCCCGGGCCTTCGACAGAGTCGGCGTAGTAGCCGACGATGCCGGTGGTGCCGTCGGGCGTCGGCAGCTCAGGCAACGAGCTGGGGTGGATGCCTCCGGGCGCCGTGGCGCGCCCGTCGAGGTACTTGACGACTGCATTGACGGCGCCGGCGGCGTTGCCGTCCGCCGCACCCAGCGTGGTGACACGTACGATCACGGTAGGGCTCCGGAAAAAAATGGTCCTACCTACCTACTGGTGTGTCTCCGGGCGAAACGCCACAAAACTTTTCGCAAAATCTTCCGCCGGCACGGTGTGCGGTGCAGGTTCCGCAAAGCGGAACCTGCAAATGTGTATGCCTCGGCTCGCTGGCGTTGCGGACCTTCTCCATTCTCCGGGTAGGCCCAGAACGGCTTGCCTTTTCCGTTGCGGACCTACCGCTGCGGGATGCGTCGGGCTAGACGCAAATGAAGGTCGTCGTGGCCGACCTCGGGCTGGTGGTCGCTCGGGGTTGAGGGCCTGGTGCTCATCGTCGTCGTTGCCGACGTCGGGCTGGTGGTGCTCGTTCCGGTTGAGGGCCTGGTGCTCGTCGGCGTCGCTGGTCGACGTCGGGCTGGTTCAGGTGCCGTTGGTGAGTCGTGCTGGATCAATCGCAGGAGCGTGTCTCGCCGACCCATCACCTGCGCTACTAGAGGCCGTACTTCGGAACGCCGAGAAAGCCGCCAGTTCGGCGACCAGCAGCCGCAGTGACTCCAGGACTCCTGACCTACGCGCAGTAGTCCCTGGGGTGCTCAGGGCTCCTTGACGCTGTAGCGGAGGACGAAGTCGGTGCCGGGATAGACGGTGTCGGTGGAGCTGAGGTCGTCGCAGAGGGCGGCGATGGCCCGCGTGCGGCGGGGGGCGGAGAGCACGTTGACGCGCACGTGCAGCTCGCTGCCGACGATCCGCAGATCGGCGGGGCTGCGCAGCGCCTCACCCAGCAGGCTGCGGGCCTCGTCCTCGGCCCGGGCGTAGTGGGGGGCGAGGAGGCGGGCCAGGGCGGTCTCGGCGTTGTAGGTGGCCATGCGGATGGCGTCGTGGATGCGCTTGCGCTCGCCGTGGTGGAGAACGGCGTCGGGGTGCAGCTCGCCGAGGGGCACCCGGGCGGGGATGGCGCGGGCGTCCGCGGTGAGCCCCTCGACGTAGGCGACGGCGTCGGTGTGGATGGTGTCCAGCTCGGCCGGGAGGCGGTCGGGCAGGCCGTCCTCGATGTCGGCCAGGCGCCGGCGGGCCTCGGCGGCACGGGCGCTGGCGGGCTTCTTGGCCGGGTTCGGCACGCTGCGGTCGAGGTCGTCGGCGACGGTGGCGTAGCTGTCGAGGGCGTCGAGGCCGTAGTGGGCCCGCAGGTAGCGGAAGAAGTTCTCCTGGCGCCAGCGGGAGAACATGGCATGGGCCACCACGGCGGCGGCGTCGGTGCGGGTGGTGACGATGTGGGTCTGGTGGCCGGTGCCGGGGTCGAGCCGGGTGATCTGGCGGCAGGCGAAGAAGCGCTTGCGGGGCCCGTCGCGGTAGGCGATGCGCACCCGGCGGTCAGCGAGCAGGTAGCGGTGCACCCGGCCCGCCTCGTCGGTGTGGGTGTGCTCGGCGAAGGCGCTCCGGGGCTCGGCGGTGAAGGGCTGCTTGCGGTAGGTGAGGATGTCGAAGCCCGCCGCAGCCAGCTCGGCGAAGGCCTTGGGGCTCCACCCGCCCCGGTCGAAGGCGATGGCCGCGGACGGTGGTGGCCACCCGGGCCAGCTCACCGACGAGGGAGGCCGGCGGCGGCGCCGTCCAGCACAGCACGCCGTCGCCGAAGGCGTCGGCCACCCAGGTGTCGACGGTGGCCGGCATCGACAGACGCATGCGGGTCACGTGGGCTTTGGGGATCTCCGCTCCGCCGTGGTAGGCCCGCACGTGGCCGTCCACGTAGAACACGCCGGTGGCCTCGGGGTGGGCGGCCACGTGGCGCCGGGCCAGCGCCGCCATCAACCGGTCGGCCCGGCCCGCCTGGGCCAGGCGCTCGAGGCGCCGGCGCAGCGTCTTGACCTCGGGTGCCCGGTCGAGGCCGAGCAGCCGCCCGATGTCGACGGGGTCGAGGCGGGTCAGCCCCTCGGCCCGGGCCTCGCCGACCAGGGTGGCGAACACCACCGCCAGCACCAGGGCGCGGGTGCCGTAGAACGCCGCCTTCGCCCTCCCGTAGACCTCCTCGACGCAGCCCAGCAGCCCGGTGGCCGCCAGCGCCGGGAGGATGAGCAGCGCCCCGGCCATGGGCAGCGACGCCCCCTCGCAGATCACCGGCCATGAATCAGAACCAGATGGATCCATCGCGGGCTCGTGGCTGCCGTGGCGGCTGCGGGATTGACGGTCGCCATCGCCGGACCGGCATACTCGCAGGTTCCCGCGACAGTCGGCGCTCGTGCAGGGACGGGCTGGGAGTACCCGGGCCCGCCTCAGTAGGTGGTGGCTCCGATTCCTCGACCGGGCGCCGGGGCGGCCCGACGGAGACCACGCCGAGTGGCTGTCCCAGCTGGCGAACGAGGAGGAGAATCTGACCGCCGCCTTGCACTGGGCGGTGGCCGATAGTCAGGTGCGCCCGTGGCGGGCATGGTGGCGCGGGTGGTGCCGTTGTGGAGAGCCGGTGGCCGTCACCGGGAGGCACAGGACTGGCTCGGCGCCGACACCTGGTTCTCGCAGGCGGGCGGAGCTGGGCTGCGATTCGGACCTTTCGTATGTCGCGGCCCTCGGTCTCCTCGGTCTGGGACGCATCGCCCTCGATAGTGGCGAGTCCCCTCAACACCGCGATCGCCTTCGGGACCACGGGCGACGGCCCGTGGCCGGGAACTACGACGGCAACGGCACCATCGAGTGTTCCAATCGGTCGACGGCGTGAGGTTCGTCCAGGGCGGGGCGGCCAACGCCTGGGGTACCAACGGCGACGTCCCCGTGCCCTGGTTTTGGCGGCACGACGGCGACGGTGACCTGGAGGTGGCCGTGTTCCGGCCGTCCAACGGCGTGTGGTCGTCCAGGGCGGGCCCACCACCGCCTGGGGGCCACCGGCGACGTGTCGCTGCCCCTGCCCGCGGCGGTGCACCGGTCGATGGTCCCTTGACAGGTGGCGTAGAGGGGTGGAAACGCAAAATTTGCGCCATTTTGGCGGATGTTTTCGCCGGCGGAACCTGTTGTCAACGGACACCAGGACCTCCCGGTAGGCGGACACCAGACCTCCCGGCCCACGGACAGCAGAAATCCCGGTGGGCGGACGGTTGATCTCCGGGTGATGGTCAGCCCAGCGGCACAACCCCTTTCCCGGCGACGGCCTCGGATAGTCGATGCGAGCCGCCCTCGGCCAGGACGAGATGGGCGTGGTGGAGCAGTCGGTCCACGGTGGCCGTGGCCAGTGTCTTGGGCATGATCGTGTCGAACCCCGACGGGTGCAGGTTGGACGTGACAGCCACGGAGCGGCGTTCGTAGGCGGCGTCGACCACCCGGTAGAACGCCTCGGCAGCATCCTGGCCGGCCGGGAGCATTCCGATGTCATCGACGACGATCAACTCGCTGCGGCAGATCCGGGCCACCACCCGGCTGACCGAGGCGTCGACCTTGGCCCGGCCGATGGTGGTGGTCAGCGACTCCAGGGTGAACCACGAGACGCGCATGCCGGCGGCGATGACGGCATGGGCCAAGGCTTCGACGAAGTGGCTCTTCCCCGTGCCGCTCGGGCCGCTCAGGGCCAGGTTCTCGGCTCGGCCCACCCACTCCAGGGTGCGCAAGGCCGACTGCGTCGGCGCGGGGATGGAGGAGTTTTCCTCCCGCCAGCTGTCGAAGGTCTTCCCCGTCGGGAAGCCGGCCGCCTTGGCCCGCATGCGCTGGGTAGCGGCGTCACGACCGGTGACTTCCTCGACGAGTAGGACTCTGAGCACCTCGGCGGGGTCCCAGCGTTGGGCCCGGGCCGTGGCCAGCACCTCAGGGGCGGCGGCGCGGACATAGGGCAGGCGCATGCGCCGCAACACGGCGGTGAGCTCGGTGGGCAGCGGGGGTGCGGTCGGAGCCTTCACCGCCCGAAGCCTTCCCAGGAGCCGGTGCCGGGCTGGGCCGAGTGGGACTCATCGGCGGCCATGAGATCGACGGCGGCTCGGCCGGCCTCGATGTGATCCAGGATCGAGACGAGATCACCCTCGCCGAAGCGACCGGCGATGGCGGCCATGCCGAGGGCCTCCTCGACCCGGCCGCCACCGACCAGGGTGGCCAGCTCGACCGCCTCGGCCATCTTGGAGCGGATGCGGGCCGTGCCCACCGCAGCGGCCTCCACCAGCCACCGGGTGGCGCCCTCTCCAATGGCGCAGAAGGCGATCTCGGCTTCACTGCGGGGAGCGATACGAGGCGGCCGGGGTCCGTTGCCGCCGGGATGGCGGGGATAGTGCTCGTCGAGGATCTGGGGGTTCCCAGGCGTGGACAGGCGGTGACGGACGATCTCGATCAGGCCTTTGGCCCCTCGGCCCACGATGGCCAGCTCGTCGCCGACCACCCGGCACCACACCTCGGTGCCCTGGTGGCCGTCGGGGGTGGAGTAGCGCACCGAGCCGAAGCGGATGGTCTGGTCATCGCCGACCATGCGGGTCTCACCCAGTGCCGAGGTGTGGGCCTCGGTGGGCAGGACGTGGAGATGGGCGGCCTCCTCGGCCAGCATGTCGATCGGCGCCCGGCCGGTCTCGCGATGGACCCGGGCGTTGACCTTCTCGCAGAACGCGTCGCACGCGGCCACCAGGGCAGCGAAGTTCGCGTAGTCCTCCAGCAGGTTCGCCCCGGTCGGCACCAGGTCCCTCTTGGCCACCTTGACCGTCGACTCCGAGCCGCCCTTGGTCTCGGGGTCATAGGGCACGCAGGTCTCGACCTTGCACCCGTAGTGAACTCCGGCGGCCACCATCTCGGGATGGCGCACGGCCACGCCGGCAACGTGTTCGACGGTGACGGTCTTCTCGTTGTCGGTCAGGAGATACGTCGGTGCCCCGCCCACCCGACGCAGCGTGGCGTCGAGGCAGGCGACGAGGGTCCCGAGCGTGCGGTCCCAGGTCGCGATCACGACTCGGAAGCGGCTCCAGGCCACCCAGGCGCAGAACAGGTTGGTGCGCCGGCGGCCGATGCGGGGACCTTCGCCCCAATCGAATTGCAGCCACATCCCGGGCTCGGGGACCCAGGGCCGATAGCGACGGCGATGGTCCGAACGCCACGACTCCTTGAGCTCAGCCACGGCCCGGCGTGTGGTGCGCTCGTCGCCCTCGAAACTCATGGCCACCAGGCGCTCGTGCACCTTGTCGGCGCGGATGGCGCCGTTGGAACGCTCGACAAGCTCTTCGATCTTCTCCAGGAACGGGTCGATGAGGCGGGGGCGGCGGACGGACAGATTGGGGTCGGCGCCGGCGTCGCGTTTCGCGACGTAACGGGCGACGGTCTTGGGGTCACAGCCGGCCAGATGGGCGGCGGACCAGTTGCAGTGGGTCAGGTCAAAGGACTCGAGGATCTCCATGATCTCCCTGGCAGACTTCGTCAACATCCCCTCCGGTGGGTTTCTCGATGGCGTGGAAACCTCGAGCCAACCCGCCGGGCGGGGCTGTTGCGCGGATGCGAACACAGCTTGGGCTGTCCGCCCACCGGGATTTCTGGTGTCCGTCAGCCGGGAGTGATGTGTCCGTCTACCGGGAGTATGAGCTGTCCGTCGTCAGGCGAACACGATCAGTTCGGGAGGGGCGCCGCCCGGCAGCACCCGGCGTGGGGTGTGCGCTACGAAGAGTGACAAAACGGTCCAATCCGCCGTTGAGACCACCCGTCTACGCCCCCCGGAAGCGAAATTTGCGCAATTTTGGCGGATGTTTTGCGAGCGGCGGTATGGCACCTTTAAGTGGTGAGCGACGGGCCAGAAAGGGACCCACGCTACGGGGGCAGAGACGCCTTAGGTCACGAAGGCTCACTCAACCTGGACCACACCGGTACCAGGACTACACCAAGGAGGATGAATGACCAAAACCCACAGACGGTCCGTTCGGGGCCGGCTCCGCTGGCTCCGGGTACCCGTACTGGCCGCGGCGGCCATCTTCGCCGCCACCGGGCCGGCGGGGGCCACTGGGGTCACCCAGGGCTCGGGCGCTGCAGTCGGCTACAGCACCGTCTCGGCGACTGGTAGCGGTCTGCCGATCTGCCTCGCGGCGAGTGGTGACTACAGGACCACCATCGCTGCGGGTCAAGCGGCTGCCGTCAACGGCGTTCCCACCACAGGCACCTACGCTGGGCAACTCGATTTGACGATTACTCTGCCCAACACGTTCTGGTTCAACCCGGCTGGAGTCTTCAGTAACGCCTCGTGCACTACTCCAGGCGTGTCAGCGACCATCACCGTGACGTCGACGGGGACAGGCCAGGGCTCGTTGAGTTGTACAGGGGCGAGCGGCACGTTCGGGCGCGTCAACTCGACGATCGCCTTCGTCTCAAACCCCTTGAGCCCCGGCTCCTGCACCGTTAGCGGCGTCACGGTCCCGGCCGTCCACACCTTTGTCGGCAACGAGTACCCGTGCCTCACGGACCCGTTCACGGAGACGAGCACGTGCCCCAGCCCCCTCGACACTGCCCACGTCGTGGGTGTGTGGACGATGGCTGGCGCTGCGCCGTAAGGGCGGCTCGAGCGGTTCCGGTCCGGAGGTGGGTTCGATGTGCCTCCGAGCCGGCAGACGTTGGACCAGCCGGTGCATGAACTGGCTGGCTCGGCGAGGGAGGACTCGCCGGATTACGGCGAAGGCGCGTAGGTCGCGTTCGCAAGGGCCTCGGTGACCCGGTCAGGGAGCAACCGAGCCATCGAGCAGCGAGGGCTTGCCGGCGCCTGACATCTGGCAATCACGAGTGGGCAGGAGCACCGGTACGGGTGCCGGGCGATCGTTTGGAGGCGAAGTGAGGGTGCAGCAGAACCGGCACAGCGGTGGTATGCGGCGGTGGCCGAAGGGGATCGGGATCGCGGTGACGGTGGCGTTGCTGGTGCTGCCGGCCGTCAGGGCCGGGGCCGGCCTGGGCGACCCCCCGCCGACCGAGACGCACGACCCGGCGGGCAGCGGCCAGCTGGCGGGCACCGAGCTGGTCGAGGACCAGACGGCGCCCCCGTGCTTCCGGGCCACCCGGACGCTGTTCGGGCTCCGGGGTGCGGGCGCCTTCGAGGGGCGCACGGCGACCGGTGACCCGGTCATCTACAACGCCCAGGTCGCCACCGGCCAGACCCTCTACGGGAACGGCCCGTTGCAGGTGCAGGTGGAGAACACCGAGGTCTACTACCACGGCATCCTCGGTACCCACGGCACCGAAGCGGGCGGCGGCGCCGGCTGCAGCCCCAGCACCACGGGCACCCCCGTGCCGGCCGAGTTCCGCATCTTCGCCGCCGACGGCGGCATCGACACCGACGGCGACAGCGACGTCGACATCCTCACCGGCAACGCGTCGGTGTACCGGCTCAACGGCACCGACAAGGTGCCGTGCGTGGGGGTGGGCTCCTTCGCCCGGGGCAGCTCCACCAGCTCGGGGTACTGGCGGGCGGAGTGGACCCTGAGCGCCGACTGCACCGTGGTCGGCAACCCGGCGGGGACACCGGGTACCGGCACCGCCCCCCGAGGGACGTTCATGACCGACCACGGCACCCACCTGCCCTGTTTCAACTATCCCTGTGCCGACAACGTCACGTTCGACTACCAGCAGTACCTCCCCAAGCCCGGCCCCTACCTCCGCCTGAGCGGGCCCGATTCGGCCACCGTCGGCTGCGACGGCCCGGTGGCGGTCACCGCCCGGCTGACCGACACCGGCTGGCCGGCGGCCGGGGTGGCGGTCAGCTTCTCGGTGGCGGGGCCGGGGCCGGCGGTCCCCGCCAGTGCCAGCACCACCACCGACGCCAACGGCTCAGCCGCGTTCAGCTTCAGCGCCGCGGTGGCCGGCGACTACACGGTCACCGCCACCGCCACCCTCAACGCCCAGGTGGTGTCGGCCACCCACGTGGTGCGCTTCGGGAACCCGCCGCCGCCCAGCATCACCCTCGCCAGCGCGCCCAACCGCTGGCAGACCGAGGAGCAGGTGAGCGTGACCGCCACCGTCGACAACGCCTGCGGCCCCCTGCCCGGCGCGCCCGTCGACTTCAGCGTCGCCTGGCCGGCCCAGGACACGCCATGGACGGGGCAGGCCACCCCTGCGTCAGGCACCGTGAATACGGGAAGCGACGGCCGGGCCGCGTTCAGCTTCAGCGGCGACCGGGCCGGCGACTACCGGGTCACCGCCACCATCGGGCTCCCCACCGGCGAGCAGCCCTCGGCTACCCGCACCCTGCAACTCGACATCAGGGATTTCAAACGCGCCGGCGCCCTCAGCCTTTCCGGTCCATCAGGGCTGCCCGGCGGCGGCGTGGAGGCGGCGGCGATCGACCCGGCGGGCCGCTTCGCCTACTTCGGCACCAATGATGGCGGCAAGGTCGAGAAGATCGACCTCACCACCTTCGAACGGGTCGGCACCCTCACCCTTGTCGACCCCAGCCCCGGCACCGTTCAACCCATCAAATCGGCGGCTATCGATCCCGCCGGCCGCTTCGCCTACTTCGGTGACTCCAACGGCACAGTGTTGAAGGTCGACCTGGAAACCTTCGTGCAGGCCGGCGTTCTGCAAGCGGGGGCGAACGAGGTGGTCGGGAGCGTCGTCATCGATCCCGCCGGCCGTTTCGCCTACTTCGGCGCCACCACCGGCACGGCCGGCAGGATCGTGAAGGTCGACCTGGCCACCTTCACCACGGCCGGGGCCATTGCCGCCCAGGTCGGCGACCAGAGCTACGGGGCGGTGGAGACGGCGGTGATGGACCCGGCCGGCCGCTACGCCTACTTCGGCACCAACGACTCCTCGACCGGCAGGATCGTGAAAGTCGATCTGGCGACCTTCCAGATCACCCAGACCCTCGCCCTGCCCAACCAGGAAGTCCGGCCCACGGCAGCGGTGATCGACCCGGCCGGCGACTTCGCCTACCTCAGCATCGACGGGGCGGGTGGGTCGCGGCCGTCGCGGGTGGTCAAGGTCAACCTGCGCACCTTCGAGCGGGTGGGGGCCGTCACCCTCCTTCCGGGGGAGACGTTCTCCATTTACGCGCGGGGCGTTATCGACCCGACCGGGGCGTTCGCCTACTTCGGCGCCAACCAGGACCCGGTCGCGACCCAGCACGTGATACCGGCGGCGGTGGTCAAGATCGACCTGCGCACCTTCGAACGAGCCCACGCCATCACCCTCGACCCCGCCCCCGACTCCCCCGAGAACGATCTGCGGTCGGCGGTGATCGATCCCGCCGGCAACTTCGCTTACTTCGGGACCAAATTCCAGGGTACGGTGACAAACCAACCAGCAACCCAGCGGGTGGTCAAGGTCCAGTTGCGCCGGCCGCCCAACCCGGCGCTGGTGGCGGGTGCCGACACCTTCGCTCTCAGCGGTGGTTCATCCTTGACGGTGCCGGCCCCGGGGGTGCTGGCCAACGACGGCGACACCGCCGACGCTGACCCGCTTCGGGCCGGCCAGGCGTCCGACCCGGCCGGCGGCTCGGTGACGTTGCGCCCGGACGGGTCGTTCACCTACACCCCCGACCCCGGCTTCGCCGGTGCCGACACGTTCACCTACACCGCGACCGACGGCATGGACTACTCGCCCCCCGCCACCGTGACGGTCAACGTGGCCGCCCCCCAGGGCCTGACGGGGCGGGCCTTCGGCTACATGGCCCACAACATCTCGCTGTTCGGCGGGGCGCAGCCCGACACCGGCCCCACGCCGACGGTCGCCCTCGCCCCCGACGGCTCCAACAGCCCCCAGACCGCCGGCGCTCCGACCGGCCTGGTGCAGGAGGGCCCGGCCACCCTGTTCACCTCCGACCGCATCGATCTGTCCAGCGCTGTGAGCCCCGGGGGGGCCACGGTCATCACCTCGAGCGCCATCAGCAACGTCAACAAGGCCACCACCCAGCCCTCCACCGGCTCGGAGATCCTCACCGCGGACCGGATCGAGGGCGCCTGCCGCGCCACCGCCACGGGCGCGACGGCCTCCACCACCGTCACCAACGGCAGCGTCCGCACCAAGGCCCAGGACCCCGGCTTCCCCGACGAGGGCCTGGTCACGATCCCCACCAACCCACCCGCCAACTACACGGTGGAGGGGTACCTCTACCTGAGCGCCACCTCCCAGGACAACTTCCGCATCGTCTTCAACGAGCAGGTGCTGAACCCGGACGGCTCGGTCACGGTGAACGCGGTCCATGAGTACTTCCTCGGGCCGGTCCTGAAGGGCGACATGGCGCTGGGCCAGTCGGTGTGCCGCTGGGGACCCACGACCATCCACTCGGTAAAGGCGGTGGCCGACTTCGACGGCAACGGGGCCACCGACTATGCCGTCTACCGCCCGTCCCAGGGGGTGTGGTATGTCCAGGGCGGCACCACCATCGCCTACGGCGCCCCCGGCGACGTGCCCGTCCCCGGCGACTACGACGGTGACGCCAAGGCCGACATCGCCGTGTTCCGGCCGTCGAATGGCGTGTGGTACCTCCACCTTTCCGGCGGGGGCGACCAGGCGCTGGCCCACGGGGCCCAGGGTGACGTGGCCGTGCCGGGCGACTACGACGGGGACGGCAAAACCGACATCGCCGTGTTCCGGCCGTCGAATGGCGTGTGGTACCTCCACCTTTCCGGCGGGGGCGACCAGGCGCTGGCCTACGGGGCCCAGGGCGACGTGGCCGTGCCCGGCGACTTCGACGGGGACGGCAAGACCGACATCGCCGTGTTCCGGCCGTCGAATGGCGTATGGTACCTGCACCTCTCCGGCGGGGGCGACCAGGCGCTGGCCTACGGGGCGCAGGGCGATGTCCCCGTGCCGGCGGACTACGACGGGGACGCCAAGGCCGACATCGCCGTGTTCCGGCCGGGCAGCGGTGTGTGGTACCTCCACCTCTCCGGCGGCGGGGGCGACCAGGCCGTGGCCTACGGCACCTCGGGCGACGTGCCCGTGCCCGGCGACTACGACGGTGACGCCAAGGCCGACGTCGGCGTGTACCGCCCCGGCGATGGCGGGTGGTACATCCAAGGCGGCACCACGACGGCCTGGGGGACGACCGGCGACCTCCCCCTCCCGCTGCCGCCCGGCGCCTACGCGGCGTTGTCCGCCTCGTGATCCGCGCGTGACCATGGCAGTGGCCCAGCGCCTCCGGGCGCTGGGCCACTGCCTGCCCTCACAGCTCGAGGCCGAGTCCGGTCGAGCTTGGTGGCCCGCTCCAGGACCCGGTCGTGGCGCTGGACACGGAGCGGGCGGTGGCGTCGATTGAATGGGTCGATGACCGGCTGACCCAGGGCTTCGAGCCGCCCGGCTGCTGCTGCTGGCCGAGGGTGTGCCTCTTCCTACATCGAAGGGGTGCGGGCCCCACAGCCATGGTCTGTGCGGACCACAGAAGTACACCTTGACCCCGGTGTCGAACGGGGAACTGGGCGGGGCTGGACAGCTCACGTCCTTAATCCCAGGGATCGTGCGCACCAGGTCGCCGGTCAGCGCGTCGATGGCTTGCTTCATGGCCTCATTCACCCTGACATGAGCGCCTACCGACCGTCGGGCAGGTGAGCAGCAGGACGTAGAGGGTGGTCCGCTCGACCAGGGTCGCGAAGGCTGAAGTTCCCCCGGTTCCGTGGACTGGTCGGGTGAGGTGTCAGGGAAACGGTGAGCACGCCAGTTCGAGGGCTGTCTACTACCGCCTGGGCCACTTGCGTGCCTCGATGGTCGCTACAGAGGGCGGTTTTCGAGCTCATGCGGCGGAATCGGTCTGGCCGGCCCGACGCTCGGCGTCGGCGGCCTCGAAGGCGACGGGACTGAGGTAGCCCAGTGCCGAATGCCGCCGTCGTGGGTTGTACCAGGCCTCGAGGTATTCGAAGATGGCGCTGGCCAACATCTTGCGGGTGGGCCAGGAGCGGCGGTCGAGCAACTCGGTCTGCAGCGTGGCGAAGAAGCTCCCGGCCGCGGCATTGTCGTAGCAGTCGCCGACCGAGCCCATGGAGCCCAGCAGGCCGGCGTCACGCAGACGGCGCCCGAAGGCGTAGCTGGTGTATTGGCAGCCGTGGTCGCTGTGGTGGATGGCGCCGGCGTCAGGGCGTCGTGTCCACACGGCCATGTCCAAGGCGTCGCAGACGAGCTCGGCCCGCAGGTGATCGGCGATGGACCAGCCCACCACCCGCCGGCTGAAGGCGTCGATGACCACGGCCAGGTACACCTTGCCCTCCCAGGTGTGGTGCTCGGTGATGTCGGCCAGCCACAGACGGTCCTTCTCGGTGACGCCGAAGACCCGCTTGACCAGGTCCTCGGCCGAGGTGGCGGAATCGTCACGGCGGGTGCAGCCCTGGCGCCGGCGGCGGTGCACCCCGACCAGGCCGGCGGCGGCCATGAGGCGCTCGACTCGGCTGCGCCCGCAGGCCACGCCGAGGCCCAGACGCAGCTCGGCGTGCACCCGGGGCGATCCATAGGTGCCGCGGGACTCGGCGTGGATGGCCCGGATGGTGGCGGTCAGCTCGGCATCGGCCAGCGAGCGGGCCGAGGGTGGGCGTCCGCACCAGGCGTGGAAGCCCGAGGGGGTCACACCCAGGACCCGGCACATGACGGTGATGGGGAAGGTGGCCTTCTCCGCCTCGATGAAGGCGAACGTCACTTGGGGGTCACGTTCTCCGTGGCGAAGAAGGCCGCGGCTTTTACCAGGATGTCCCGCTCCATCTTGAGCACCCGGTTCTCTCGTCGAAGCCGGGCCAGCTCGGCGCGATCGTCACTGCTCACGCCGTCCTGGCGGCCCTCGTCGATGTCGGCTTGGGCCAACCAGTTGCGCAGGCAGGACTCCGAGATGCCGAGGTCAGCGGAGATCTGAGCGATGGGCTTCGGTCGCTCCCGGGCGAGCTCGATGGCTCGCCGGCGGAACTCCGGTGGATGAGGAGGGGGCACATGGACTCCGTTCTCGAGAAGGCTTGCACCATCTCAGTCAAGGTGTCCACGGAAGTGGGGGAACTTCACAAGGGCCACGGCCGGGCAGGATTGCTCGCATGGCCCACTGGGTCATCACGGTCGCTTGCCGTGGCTGAGCTGAACCAGGCCGGCCCGGAACGAGAACTGGAGTTGCGAGATGACCAGGCAAGTCACAGGAGTTCGGCGGCGGTTGCTCGTGGCTTCGCTCCTCTTCTTAGCCTCGATCCACCGATTGACCTGAGCTGACGCCGCCGCGTATCCGCGGAAAGTGCCTCCTGAGCAGCGACGATGACGGTGCTTGACGTCGTCGTAGCCGCCAGCGCAGGAGGCACTTTCAGTGAGTCGAGCATCGCACGCCATCGACCGCGTTCGGGTGAGCTTCGACGACCCGAACCTGGTGGCCAACGCCGGGCTGCGGTTGGTCGCCACGGTGGCCGTCCGCCTCCGGCTGGAGCGGCTGGTGAACGCCAAGGCCCAGCTGGCCGGAAGGGTGGGCGGAGCTCGTCCCGGCCGCAAGGTGTTGACCCTGGTGCACGCCATGGTGGCCGGTGCCAGCCACATCGACCACGCCGACATGCTGCGCTCGGGCGGCACGCCGCAGGTGCTGCCCTTCCGGGTGATGCGCCCTTGGTGAAGATCACGTGTGCATTCCGGCGAAAGCGGACACCCGTTCCGGTTGAAAGCGGACACCCGTTCCGGTTGATTCCGGACACGGTCGGGGACGGCGCCGATGATGTTCAGTGGGTCTGGGGCTCGGTGCTCACCTCCTCGTGGCAGACAGTAGGAGCGTCGCGCGTCCCGGGGAAGTTGCTCGGCGGCTCTCGTCGCCCGCACCCTGGTATCGGAGCGGGTCGCTTGCGGGCCGATATGAGGCTCTGAGGGGCTGGTTTCACGTCACGTCTCGGCCGGAGGCTGGCGCTTGCGCATGGAGGGGCCCTTGACGGTGATGCGGTGGGCGGCCTGCAGGACGCGGTCGAGCACGGCCTCGGCCAGGGTGGGATCGGCCATGGCGGCGTGCCACTTCTCAACCGGCAGCTGACTGGCCACCAGGGTGGAGCGCCGTTGGGCCCGGTCCTCGATGACCTCGAGCAGGTCCCGGCACGCCTCGACCGGCGCCGGGGTCAGCAGGAAGTCGTCGAGCAGTAGCAACGACACCCGCCCCAGGGTGTTGAGGACGCGGACGTAGCGCCCGTCGGCCCGACCCAGGGCCAGCTCGTCGAGCAGCCTCGGGGTGCGGACGTAGAGGGCGGTGTGGCCCTGGCGCAGGGCGGCGTTGGCCAGGGCGCAGGCCAGGAAGGACTTGCCCACCCCCGTCGGGCCGGTGACGACCAGGTTCTGGTGGCGGGTGACCCAGCCGGCCCCGACCAGGTCCAGCACCGCGGCGCGGTTGAGCCCCCGGGGTGAGCGGAAGTCGATGTCCTCCACCGCCGCCGGATAGCGGAGCTTGGCCGCCTTGAGCCGGGTGGCCAGCCGACGGCTGTCGCGGGCATCGGCCTCCCGGTCGACGAGCAGGCCGAGGCGGTCCTCGAAGCTGAGCTCGGCCCAGGGCCCGGGGGTGGCGAGTTGGTCGCCGAGGGCGACGGCCATGGCCCCCAGGCCGAGGGCCTGCAGCTTGTCGATGGTCGGGTTGATCAGCATCACGCCTCCTCGGCCCAGTAGTCGGCGCCGCGCAGGTTCTCGTGGTCGGGGGGCGGCGGCGCCGATGCCGGCGTCGGGAGCGGGACCCGGTCGAGGCCCTCGGCCAGGATCGACTTCACCGAGGTGTGGCTGATGGCCCCGACGGCCAGGGCCCGCGCGCAGGCGGCGCCTGTGCGCTCGTTGCCGTAACGGCGCGCCAGGCTCATCAACCCGAGGCAGGCCCGGTAGCCGTGCTCGGGATGGGCCCGGGTGGCGAGGATCCGCTCCACCAGGGTGGCCGTGGCCGGGCTGATCGTGGTCGCCCATTCGATGAGCCGCGACGGTGTCCACTCCAGATGAGCCCGGTGCGAGGCGGGCATGTGGTCGGGGTTGGTCACATAGCGCCGCCGCCCGTGCTCACGGGCGTGGCTGGCGACGCGCTTTCCTCCCCTGAGCACCTCGACGGTGCTCGCCGTGGCCCGAACGTCGAGGCGCTGGCGCACCAGCTGGTAGGGCGCCGAGTAGTAGCGCCCGTCGAACTCGACGTGGTAGTCGATGTTCACCGTCGCCTTCTTCCATTCCGCCAGCTCGAATCGCTCGGTGGGCAACGCCTTGAGGGCGTTGTGCTCCAGCTCCTCGAATAGCTCCCGTCGGCTGGTCACCTCACCCCGGAAGGCCCGACCGTTGAGCCAGGCGAGCTGGGTGGCGATGGCGGCGTTCAGCTCTCCCAGGCTGAAGAAGCGCCGGTTGCGCAGCGGGGCCAGCACCCAGCGCTCCACCGACAAGACGCCGGCTTCGACGGCGGCCTTGTCCTTGGGGTGGGCGGTGCGCGTGGGCAGGACGACGGTGCCGTAGTGGCGGGCCAGCTCCGCGTAGGACGGGTTGAGCTCGGGGTCATACCAGCACGCCTTGGTCACCCCGGCCCGCAGGTTGTCGGGCACGGTGACCTCGGCCACGCCGCCATAGAACGCCCACGCCCGGGTGTGGGCGCCGACCCAGCTGGCGAGATCCTGGCCCCGGGTCGCCTCCGCGTAGAGCATGCCGCTAGCCCCGAGCACGGCCACGAACACCTCCGCCGAGCACGCCTCGCCGGCGTCGGAGTAGGTGGCCTTGTCGCCGGCGAAGTCGACGAACATGCGCTCGCCTGCCGCGTAGGTGAGGCGCATGACCACGTCCTGGACGGCGAGCCAGCGCTGGTAGTGCAGGCAGAACTGGCTGTAGCCCCATCCCTCGGGATGGTCTTCCCGCCACTCCAGCCACAGCAGCCGGAGGGTGACGTGGCGGCCCTGCTTCAGCTCCCGGTGGACGTCCCGCCACTCCGGCACCGGCCGCCGGGCCGCCAGCTCACCGCACGGCGGCGGGAACAGCTTGGCCTCCAGGGCCGCCTCGTCGAGGCCCTCGGGCAGAGGCCAGGCGAGTCCGGCCGCCTCGGCCCGGGCCAGGTACTCGAAGACGGTCGTTCTGCCGACTCCGACGCTGAGGGCGATGTCGCGAATGCTGATCCCGGCGGCCTTCAGCCGCAGGACCTCGGTGATCTTGCGCATGGGTAGCTTCCTCCTGGGCACGTCGGTCCTCCCTCGAATGGCAACTGTGGAAGTCGTCATCCAAGAGGGCCGCGTGCCCGCCTTGGTGGACCAAGGCGCCGCCCCGTCGCGCTGGGGCTCAGGTGTCCGGAATCAACCGGAACGAGTGTCCGCTTTCGTCCGGAACGGGTGTCCGGATTGCTCCGGAATCAGTGTCCGCTTTCGACCGGACTACACACGTGTGCGTCGGCTCGCCGATATCCAGGTTGCCCGGGCTCGCCTGGGCGCCGCCAACCGCACCCTGCCGCCGGGCTGGGCCTCGGCACCGCCAATGGGGCGCTGCGCGGCACATGCACGTCGCCTGCCGTCATGCCGGGTGACAGCGACCTCGTCGACGAGCGGGACCTGGGAGTAAGAGTCGCGCCGGCGACAGCCGAGCCGAGTCCCGCCCAACGCTTGAGCTGGCCGGAGGTGGGCCGTGGCCCTTGGAGTGGTGGGAAATGAGAGCACCGGCGTGATCTTCAGCGTCAGTGCGTCTGCTCGTCAGCCGGCGAGCAGCTCTTTGGTGTTGGCGCCCACCTCCTTCGTGTCGGCTCCATCGTTGTCGGTCTCGTAGAGCTTCGCCATCGAGGCTTCCGAGAGGTAGCGGCGCTCGGCGATCTGCCACTCGTCGTGGACCTCAAGCAGGATCGACCCGGCCAGTCGCAGCACCCCGGCTTCGTTGGGGAAGATGCCCACCACGTTGGTCCGGCGCTTGATCTCCTTGTTCACCCGCTCCAGCGGGTTCGTCGACCACACCTTCTTCCAGTGGGCGATGGGGAAGGCGGTGAAGGCGCAGACATCGACGGCCGCCTCCCGCAACATGGTCTCCACCGCCGGGAACTGGCGGCCGAGCTTGCCGGCGATGGAGTCGAGCTGGTCGGCCACCGCGGCGGCGTCGGGCTGGGCGAAGACGGTGCGGATGGCGGCAGCCACCATCTCCTGGGAGCCCCTCGGGACCCGGGCAAGGACGTTGCGCATGAAATGAACCCGGCATCGCTGCCAGGCGGCGCCGAGCATCACCTTCTCGATGGAACTGCGCAATCCCTCGTGGGCGTCGGAGATGACAAGGCGCACGCCGGCGAGCCCTCTGGCCCGCAGCGAGCGGAGGAAGGCGGTCCAGAACGCTTTGTCCTCGCTGTCGCCCACGGCCAGGCCCAGCACCTCCCGGTTGCCGTCGGAGGCCACGCCGGTGGCCACCACGATGGCCTTGGACACCACCCGCGCCCCGTCGTGGGCCTTGACGTAGGTGGCGTCGACGAAGACGTAAGGGAACTCGATGTGATCGAGCCGCCGCTCCCGGAACTCGGTGACGGCGCCGTCGAGCTCGGCGCAGATGCGGCTCACCTGGCTCTTGGACACCCCGGCGTCGATGCCGAGAGCGGCGACCAGGTCGTCGACCTTGCGGGTGGAGACCCCATGCACGAAGGCCTCCATGATCACCGCCCACAAGGCCCGGTCGATGCGCCGGCGGGGCTCCAGCAGGGCGGGGAAGAAGCTGCCGTGGCGCAGCTTGGGGATGGCCAGCTCGACGTCGCCGGCCTTGGTCGACAGCAGCCGGGAGCGGCTGCCGTTTCGGGTGTTGGTTCGGTTCTCGGTGCGCTCGTAGCGGGCGGCGCCGATCTTCTCGGTCGCCTCCAGGTCGATGAGGGCCTGCAGCACGAGCTGCATGGCTTCGCGCATGAAGTCGAGGTCTCCGCCGGAGCGGAGCGCGTCGAGGAGTTCGGCAAGGGCAGACTGGTCGAGGGCCATCGTGGCTTTCTCCTTCGTGATCCGGGCAAGGAACACGCTGAAGATCCCGCGATGGCCCCCTCTTGTGGTGGACCCTCCCGAAACCGCCCTCTCAGAGCCCCGTCAAGGCTCGAGAAGACGACGGGTGGTACCAGGGGTGCCCGGCCCTGCCCTCAAATCCCACCACTCCAGGGGACACACACCGGAGGTGCGGCGCTCAGCACGGCGGTAGACGTTGCCGAGTCGGACTCGTAGGGGTGTGCTGTAAGCAGCCATGACTTACAGCACCTCCGCGAAGGCGTTTCGTTCAGAAATCTACGTAGCAGCAGGTCAGAGGCACAGCGCTAAGCGTTTGAGCCTTATCAGGGGTGCGCTCTAACCGACTGAGCTATAGCCCCGCAAAAGCCCTGGTCATGGGGCGTTTGGGCCGTCGAACCAAACCAGCGCTGCACTCGTGTCACACCTGGGGCGACAGCGTTGCTTGAGGGCGGATCGACGCATGGGTAGGTCAGTCTACGGGGCGCCAACAGGGCGCCGCACACTGTTGGCCGCCGGACCGCCGGCGGGCCTGCCAAGTCCCACGCGGTGTCGGTGGCAGGCCGCTGAGTCAGACCAACGAAAACTTCGTACCTCCAGCGGTGGTACCCGACCCGAGGCGGGTCGCGGCGCCGGTTGGCCGGCGTGACTCCCACCTCGCGGCGGCCCGCCGGCCGGGACAGAGCAGGATCGGACCAGACGTCCGCTCGCCGATGGCCAGGTCGATGGTGCGGGACGTCCTGGGCACCAGGGGAATGACGGCGGGCTTGTTGCCCTTGCCGACGATGCGCAGGGTGCGATGGCCCCGCTCGAAGCCGAGGTTGTCGATGTCGGCCGAGCACGCCTCGCTGATCTGCGTCGACGGGGCCGTCCTCTTCCGCGATGCACTCGATCTCGGGCATGGGCATCAATTCGGTCATTGGGACTTCCCGGAGTCGGTGAGATCGACACCCGTCCGAGGGCCGCTGGTATGGTGAATGGTATGGCGACCAAGAAGGTGACCGTCACTCTCGACGAGGCCCAGCTCGATCGGATCCGGGCGCTCGTCGAGGCGGGGTCGGCGCCGAGCGTTTCTGGGTTCGTCCAGCATTCGGTCGAGGTCGCACTGGACGACGTGGCCGGATGGGGCGCGCTCTTGGCCGAGGCGCTCCGCCAGACGGGGGGCACCCTGTCAGAGGAGGAGCGCGCCTGGGCCGACGGGATCCTCGGGCATAGCGCCGGACAGCAGGCACCGCAGCCTGATGCCCGGCGTCACCCTCGACGCGGGCGCCCTCATCGCCCTCGAACGCGACGACCGCCGCGTCCTCGTCCTGTTCGCCCGAGCCCGCGAGACCGGGGCCCGCGTCACGATCCCGGCGACCGCGCTCGCTCAGGTCGTCCGAGCGCCGGCCCGCCAGGTGCGTCTCGCCCGCCTTGTCCGCCAGCCGACCACCGACGTCGTCCCTCTCGACAGGGTTGACGCGACGAGCGTCGGCCGGCTTCTGGCCGCGAGCGGCACCGCCGACATCGTGGACGCGCATGTCGTCGTCTGCGCTCGGAGAGCGGATCAGCACGTGGCAACGTCCGACCCCGAGGACCTTCGGGTCCTCGATCCGAATCTCCGCGTCGTTCAGCTGTGATGTGACCTGGCGTCGGGTGCCTCGTTGGACCCGCCGTTCTGCCGAAGTTGTGGGACGAACGCAGCCCGTGCCGTTGCGGAAGATTGTGGGCGCGACTCATCGCAGCTAGGAAGCGAGCGTCGGCAGGCGCCGGGTCCGGTGCTCCTCGTGGCTGGCGACAGGTCCCGGCAGGATCCTCAGTCGGACTGTCCCATCGGCGTCGTCGCGGCTCACGACCATGGCGAGCGCAGGAGCAACCTCGTCATCACCTACGACGAGGTAATCGCCGGGTCGAGGATCGAGCGGAATCCGGGCGTGCCGGATGACCCGGAGGCGCGGGCGAGCTGCTGAGCGGCCTGGGTCTTACGCTGCTCCCGCGGAAGATCCCGCACCAGGCCGTCGGCGTCGATCCCGTCCAGGTAGAGGTCGAGCAGCTCGTTGACGGGAAGCAGGGTGGAGCTCGGGGTGTACCTGCCCGGAATTGATCCTGGCCATCACCTCGCGCCGTGCGCGGCCGGCCTCGGCGGCGGTGCGGAAGCCGCGCTGGGTGATCTGGACCCCGCTTGCCGGTCAACGGGTCGCGGCCCGGCGTGACCTTGAAAAACCACCGATCCCGCCCGTCTTCGTGAGACGCCTTGGGGCGTCGCAGGCAGAGCCGCCGCACCTCCGTGAGAACCGCTTGGTTCTCACGAGGTCCTCACGGGGCCTTCAGCAGGTCAGGCTTTCCGGGCTGCACCCCCTTCTGACCTGCACGTCTCTGGCGCGGTCGGGAGGGATTCGAACCCCCAACCTTCTGATCCGTAGTCAGATGCTCTATCCGTTGAGCTACCAGCGCAGGGGCAGCAAGCAGTGTAGTGGCACTGGCTTGAGCGCCCACGACCGGGCCCCGACCGGCGCCTCGACTCAGGCGCCCCGAACCGCCGGCCGCCCCGACAGCGACGCCAGCTCGGCGGCGGCCGCCCCGGCGGCCCAGCCGGCGGCGTTGCTGATGCTGACGGAGCGGGTGATGGCGCCGGGAACGTGGCGCTGGTGGCTTCGACGTCGGCGGCCCGCTCGGTCAGCAGCGGGAGGAGCGTGGCGCCGTAGGTCTCGCGGCCACGGCCCGGCTGGCGGCCTCGGCGGCTCGGAGGCGCTGGCCGATGCGGGTGCCGTAGGCCAGGAGGAAGGAGTGGCGGAACGACTGGGTGCGGGAACGGCCGTGGCGGTCGACCTTGGCGCCGGCGGCCGACCATGGCGGAGGTGGCCTGGATGAGGAGCGAGGTGTAGAGGATTCCTCGACGAGGTCACGTCGGGGTCGAAGCCGATCACCGTGGCGAAGCCGTCGTGCTTCGACCAGACGGCCTGGCAGCGGTTGGCCACCGCCGCCTGGGAGAGCAGGATGACTTGGCGCGACGGGTAGGGGGGGTCGACCGGGATGCGGCGACAGCCCGGTCGGTCCGTCGACGGTGGCGTCGCCGATGCGCCAGGCGCGTCGATGGCGTGGCGGGCCATGAGCTCGTGGGCCTTGGCCGTGAGCGCCTCGGCCTCTTCGGGGAACGTGGTGGACTCGGCCTTGGCCAGCAGCGCCCGCACCTTCTTCGAGCATCCTCGTGGTCGCCGCCACCACCCTTGGGGCG
>CAVYKB010000002.1:0-219730 GCA_963768975.1 uncultured Acidimicrobiia bacterium
GGCGACGCCCAGGCCCGCCAAGAGGTCACCGTCGCCGGTGAGATCACGTCGATGCGGATCGTCCCCCGGGCCGGCACCCCGTCGCTGGAGGCCACGGTGAACGACGGCACCGGCTCGCTGGTGGTGGTGTGGACAGGCCGCCGCAACATCCCGGGCGTGTCGCCGGGTAGCGCCTCGTGCTCAGCGGTCGGGGCGCTCCTCAGGGCGCCGCCGGCCGGCTGATGGTGCTCAACCCTCGCTACGAGCTCCTCTAGCGCCGGGCGACACCCCGACAAAGAGGGTTTTCACCTCTTCCTCGGAGTCGGGCGTCACCAGCACCAGGACCTCGTCGCCGACGGTGATGACCGTGTCACCACGTGGTGGGATGACATGACTGCCGCGCACGACGGCCACGACGTTGGCGTCGCGGGGCAGGCCGAGTTCGCTGATGGGTCGGCCGTCAGCCGGCGAGCCTTCGGCGAGGGTGACCTCGACGAGCCGGGCATCGCCCTTCTCGAATTGCAGGAGTCGCACGAGCGAACCGACCGACACGGCTTCCTCGACGAGGGCCGTGAGCTGGTGCGGTGTCGACACGGCGACGTCGACGCCCCAGTTCTCGTTGAAGAGCCAGTAGTTCCGCGGGTTGTTCACCCGAGCCACGACCTTGGGCACGGCGAACTCCTGCTTGGCCAGCAACGAGATGACGAGGTTCACCTGGTCCTCACCGGTTGCGGCCACGACGACGTCGCACTCGGCCAGGCCGGCCTGATGCAGCTCGCTGACCTCACACGCGTCGGCGACGACCCAGGTGACGTTCAACGTCGCCCGGATGCGGTTCACGAGGTCGTGGTTCTCCTCGATCAGCACGACGTCGTGCCCGTTCTGCATGAGGTCGGCGGCGATGAACGTCCCGACATTGCCCGCCCCAGCGATGGCGACCTTCACTGATGCTCCCCGCTCGAGAGGCGCTCTTCGAGCTCCTCCATCGACTCCTTGCGCACGAGGAGGTGGAGGACGTCACCCTCTTGACCGACCGCAGTGTCGGCGAACATGCGGCTGGTGCCGGCCCGCGAAATGGCCACCACCTTGAACTTCTCGCCCTCGGCCAGGCCGGCGAGCTTGCGGCCGGCCCAGACATCGGGCAGGACCCGTTCGATCAGGCTGAGCTCGCCCGTGGCGTCGGTCCATTCGACGGTGGCGGTGTCAGGGAACAACCGGCGGGTCACCTGGTCGGCCGCCCATGCGACCGACGCAACCGTGGCGATGCCGAGACGCTGGTAGATGACCGCCCGGCGGGGATCCTGGATCTTGGCGACGACGTTCTGGATGCCATAGGTCTCGCGGGCGATGCGGGCGGCGAGCACGTTGGAGTTGTCGCCGCCGGTCACCGCGGCGAAGGCATCGGCCTCCTGGATGCCCGCCTGCTCGAGATGGTCCCGGTCGAACCCGTAGCCGAGCACGGCCCGTCCAGCCCAACGGTCGGGCAGGTAGCGCTGGAACGCCGCGCGGCTCTTGTCGATGAGGGCCACCGTGTGACCGGCATTGTCGAGTGACACCGCCAGCTCCGAGCCCAGTCGCCCACAGCCGACCACGATGACGTGCATGGCCTCATCGAACACGCTGCCGAGCACAATCCGGAGGACGCGTCAGCGAACCCGGAGATTACGGGTCGCGCGGTGTATTCAGCGTCAAGCGGCTCCTCGTCGGTCGGCCGATCGCGACCAGCGAAATCGAGCACCAGCGCATCCGCAAACTGATGGCGCTCGCCGATGTTCGCGTCCGACGCGATCTCCTCGACCGCGTACGCCACCGAGGAGATCCTCTTCGCAGCGGCTGCGGCGCCTCGAGCCTCGCGCTCGGCCTCGACAAGCTGATCCCGATCGGGATCGCAGTCGCGATCCTGCTGACGATCGTCGTCACGTCGTACCGGCAGACGATCTTCGCCTACCCGAGCGGCGGTGGCAGCTACGTCGTCAGCCGCGAGAACCTCGGCGAGAACCCGTCGCTCGTCGCCGGCGCGTCGCTGCTCGTCGACTACATCCTCACGGTCGCGGTGTCGATCTCCGCGGGCGTCGCGGCGATCGTGTCGATGCCGGCGTTCCGGGACTCGCCGACCACCGCGTGCAGGTCGGGCTCGTGCTGATCGGCTGGATCACCCTCGCCAACCTGCGCGGGATCAAGGAGTCGGGCACGATCTTCGCGATCCCGACCTACGTCTACATCGTCACGGTCGTCGGCTGGTGAGGTACGGGCTGTTCGCAGCTTCGTGCTCGACGACATCGGCGGGATCGAGCTCGATCCCGATCAAGTTCGAGGAGCAGCGAGCCGCCGGCGGCACGCTCGGGCTGTTCCTCCTGCTGAAGGGCTTCTCGTCGGGTGCGGTCGCGCTCACCGGTGTGGAGGCGATCTCGAACGGCGTGCCCGCGTTCCGCAGGCCGGAGTCGAAGAACGCCGCCGTGACGCTGATGTGGATGGGCTCATCCTCGGCACCCTCTTCATCGGCGTCTCGGTCCTCGCCCACCACCTCGACCCGTACCCGAGCCACGACACGACGGTGATCTCGCAGCTCGGCCGGACGATGTTCGGCGACGGGCCGATCTACGTGGTCCTGCAGTTCGCCACCGCGGCGATCCTCACGCTGGCGGCGAACACGGCGTACGCCGACTTCCCGCGCCTGTCGTCGATCATCGCCCGGGACGGCTACCTGCCGCGCCAGCTGGGCGACCGCGGTGACCGTCTCGTGTTCTCGAACGGCGTGATGGTGCTCGCGGTGGCGGCGTCGGCCCTGATCGTCGCCTTCGGCGGGATGACCAACGCGCTGATCCCGCTCTACGCGGTCGGCGTGTTCACCTCGTTCACGCTCACCCAGGACCCGGCATGGGTGCACCATCGCCGCACGCGGGAGAAGGGCTGGAGGCGAGGTTCGGCATCGAGCGCGGTGGGGGCGCCACGGCCACGTTCGTCGTCCTGATCATCGTGGCGATCACCAAGTTCACGAGCGGCGCCTGGGTGCCGATCGTGGTGATGCCCTCGATCATCGTCCTCTTCAAGACGATCAAGCGGCACTACAGCCGGGTCGCAGCTGGCGCAGGAGGTCCGGCCCCGAGGTACCGCCGCCGCCCATCAACCACACGGTGGTCGTCCTCGTCGGGCGCGTGCACCGGGGCGTGCTCCAGGCGCTCGCCTACGCCCGGTCGCTCGGCCCCGCCACCTGCGGTCGGTCGTGACGTGTCCGACGAGGACGAGGACCGGGAAGAGATCGAGCGACAGTGGGAGGAGTTCGGGATCGACGTCGCTCGAGATCGTCCACTCCGAGTACCCGGGAGCTGACCGGCCCGATCACCGGGTACATCGACGAGCTCGACGCACGTGGAACAACGACACGATCACCGTGGTGGTCCCGGAGTTCGTGGTCGGCCTGGTGGGAGCACCTGCTCCACAACCAGAGCGCCTTGCTGCTCAAGGCCCGGCTGCTGTTCCGCAAGGGCACGGTCGTGACCTCGGTCCCGTACCACGTCGAGGGCTACGGCATCGCCTCCGGCGAACCCGGCCGAAACCCGGCGCTGACGCTTGACGTTCGCCCGATCGAAATCTAGCTTCTGGGCGACGAAACCATGGTTCCGACCCTCGCGAAGTGGAGCGCCGCGAGACGCTGAAGTACCTGTACCCGCTGTGCCGGGAGGGCAGGACGCGGACACCGCCCTGGCCGGAGGTCCCGAGGAGAAAAGGAATCGGCATGAACCACCTGCTCGCCGCCGAAGGCGGCTACCAGGCCTTCGAGCTCAGGGCGGTGAGTTGCTGGCTCATCTTCTCCGCCGCCACCGCCCTCCTCGCCCTCGCCGTCGGCTTCTCCCTCGATGCAGGGCGTCCTCGCCGCCGATCAGGGCACGCCCAAGATGATCGAGATCGCCAAGGCGATCCAGGAGGGCGCGATGGCCTACCTGAAGCGCCAGTTCAAGACGATCGCCGTCATCCTGGTCCCGCTGGCCGTCGTCGTGTTCGTCACCTCGACCGAGGTGCTCAAGCCCGACGGTCGACCGGCGCTGTCCTTCGCCGAGTCGGGCATCTTCCGCACGCTGGCGTTCGTCGCCGGCTGCGTCCTGTCGGGCCTCACCGGCTTCATCGGCATGAGCCTGGCCGTGCGCGGCAACGTCCGCACCGCGGCGGCGGCCCGGACGGGCTCGCTGCCCGCGGCGCTCAAGGTGGCGTTCCGCACCGGCGGCGTCGCCGGCATGTTCACCGTCGGCCTCGGCCTGCTCGGCGCCACCGTCATCATCATGATCTTCCAGAACACCAGCTCGGCGATCCTCATCGGCTTCGGCTTCGGCGGCTCGCTGCTCGCGCTGTTCCTGCGGGTCGGCGGCGGCATCTTCACCAAGGCGGCCGACGTCGGCGCCGACCTCGTCGGCAAGGTCGAGGCCGGCATCCCCGAGGACGACCCCCGCAACCCGGCCACCATCGCCGACAACGTGGGCGACAACGTCGGCGACTGCGCCGGCATGGCCGCCGACCTGTTCGAGACCTACGAGGTCACCCTCGTCGCCTCGATCATCCTCGGCGTCGCCGCCTTCGAGTCGATCGGCCCCAACCCGGCCCTCGGCCTGATCTTCCCGGTCGCCGCCCGGGCCATCGGCGTGCTCGCGTCGATCGTCGGCGTGTTCGCGGTGCGGGCCACCGACAAGGACAAGTCGGCCATGGCCCCGATCAACCGGGGCTTCCTCACCGCCGGCGTCCTCACCGTCGTCGGCACGGTCCTGGTCGCCTTCGTCTACGTCGACAACCTGGCGGTGTTCGGCGCCGTCGTCATCGGCCTCGTGCTCGCCCAGGTCGTCAGCCGCCTCACCGAGTACTTCACCTCGACCGAGACCGCCCCGGTGCGGGAGATCGCCGAGGCGACCCGCACCGGTCCGGCCACCACGGTTCTGTCGGGCATCGCCTCCGGCCTCGAGTCCTCGGTCTAGGCCATCGTCGCCATCGCCGTCGCCCTGGGCGTCGCCATCGCCCTGGGCGACGGCAACATCCAGTTCACCTTCTACCTGGTCGCCCTGACCGGCATGGGCATGCTGGCCACCACCGGCGTGGTCGTGTCCGAGGACACCTTCGGCCCGGTCGCCGACAACGCCGCCGGCATCGCCGAGATGTCGGGCGAGTTCAGCGGCGAGCCCGAGCGGATCATGGTCAGCCTCGACGCCGTGGGCAACACCACCAAGGCCGTCACCAAGGGCTTCGCCATCGGCTCGGCCGTCATCGCCGCGGTCGCCCTGTTCGCCTCCTTCATCGAGACGATCGGCGACGAGCTGGGCTCGAGGAGACGGGCTCGGCCCTGTTCGAGAACCCGCTGACCCAGATCAACGTGGCCGACCCCAAGACGTTCATCGGCCTGCTCATCGGCGGCTCGATCGCCTTCCTGTTCAGCTCCCTCGCCATCCGGGCCGTCGGCCGCACCGCCGGCGTCGTCGTGCAGGAGGTCCGCCGCCAGTTCGCCGACGGCAAGATCATGGCCGGCACCAAGCGGCCCGACTACGGCCCCGTCATCGACATCTGCACGACGGCGTCGCTGCGGGAGCTGGCCACGCCGGCCCTGCTCGCGGTGCTCACGCCGGTCATCATCGGCTTCGGCATCAACTACCTCGCCCTGGGCGCGTTCCTCGCCGCCGTCATCCTCACCGGCCAGCTCATGGCCAACTTCCTGTCCAACGCCGGTGGGGCGTGGGACAACGCCAAGAAGTACATCGAGGACGGCCACGAGGGCGGCAAGGGCTCCGAGGCCCACAAGGCCGCCGTCATCGGCGACACCGTCGGCGACCCGTTCAAGGACACCGCCGGCCCGGCGCTCAACCCGCTCATCAAGGTGATGAACCTGGTGTCGCTGCTGATCCTGCCGGCGGTCATCAACCTGCAGGACAACGACGCCGCCCGCTTCGCCATCGCCGGCGTCGCCCTCGTCGTGCTGATCGGCGCCATCGCCTTCTCCAAGCGCAAGGCGGCGCCGATGGATGTGGAGACGTCCGGCGAGCAGTCGTTCATCCTCCCCGACCCGGTCGGTTAGGGCCGGGGGGCGCCGTAGAGGGCGGCGCAGAGATCGGCGGTGAGCTCGGTGGAGAGGCCCAACGTCACGTATTCCTTGGCGTGGCAGATCTCGTGGGCGACGACGTAGCGCAGCCATCTCTCCGAGGCCCCGATGCGGCCGACGTCTATGGCGATCCAGCTCTGGCCGTCGCCGTCGCAGGTCCAGCAGGCGACGCCGAAGCGTGGGGTTCCGTTCTCCAACGCCGGCCCGGGGCAGCGGTAGCCCCAGCCGTCGGGAAGCACTAGACCCTGCCCGACGAGAAACTGGCGAGCATTGGCGCACCGCTCCTCGGCCGTGATGCTGCGCGGGGCCGGCGGGGCCGGCGGGGGCGCCGGCCTGGTGGTGGGCGGGGCGACTGGCGGCGCCGACGCCTGCACGGTCGGCCGGGGCTTGGCGGTGGTCGTCACAGGCCGGGGCTTAACCGTCGTCGACGTTGAGGTGGACGTCGAAGTCGAGGTGGAAGTGGTCGTCGACGACGTCGTGCTCGATGTCGTCGGCGGGATGGTGATCTCGGCGTCGGCGGAGGCCGAAGCGTCGGGCACCGCCAAGGCAAGGGTGGCCCCGGCGATGGCCAGCAGCGCCAACACCGCAGCCACGCTGTACAGCGTGCGGCGGGTGGTTCCGGAAAAGGCCATGCCCACCTGTCGGCGGGTTGCCGGAGAACCTTAATGACTCAGTCGTGCCCCTCGATGGGGCCAAAGGGCACCAGACGACGACGGCCAGGTCCCACAGCGCGTGGCTGATCAGTGGTGCGACGAGCGTGCCGCGCCAGGCGAACAGCGCGCCCCAGAACGCTCCGCCGACCAGGGCGGCAAGGACCAGCACGGCCTTGCGCGCCCAGAGGTGAACGGCCGCGTATGCCGCCAGCGCCGGAGGAGCCGGTCGCCGGCCCAGTACACCCCGTAAGGCACGCCGGCCGCAACCACGCCGATGGCGGCGCCGGCGGCCAGCGCCCGGGACCAGAACCCGCCCGCCCGAGGCCGAACAGCCACCCCCACGCGACCGCCGCCAGCACGATGCCGGCGGCGACGGTGACGGCTACTGACCTTCGGCCGGCTCGGTGACCTCGTCGTGCGAGCCCCGGCCGCGCCACGCCTTGAGCAGCTCCATGCCGACGGGGACAAACGACACCATCACAATCACGCCGATGATCGGCAGCAGCCACCGGTCGATGTCGGGGATGGACTCGCCGAGGATGTAGCCGGCGGTCGTCACGCCGGAGCCCCAGAGGATCCCCCCGACGACGTTGTAGGTGACGAACTTCCGATAGTCCATCTGGCCGACGCCGGCCACGACCGGGGCGAACGTGCGGATCACGGGGACGAAGCGAGCGAGGATGATCGTGCGGGGGCCATTCTTCTCGAAGTACACCCGCGCCCGGTCGACGTTCTTCTTGTGGAACAGGCGGGAATCGGGCCGCTTGAACAGCGCCGGCCCCGCTTTTCGGCCGATGACGTAGCCGACCTGGTCGCCGGCGATGGCGGCCACGGCGCAGCCGACGACGATCAGCGGGAAGTTCAGGACGCCGCGTGAAGCCAGCAGGCCGGCGGTGAAGAGCAGGGAGTCTCCGGGCAAGAAGAAGCCGAAGAGCAGCCCTGACTCGGCGAACACGATGGCGAAAAGGCCGATCGTGCCGAACGCCTCGATCAGGTGCTCGGGGTGCATCCCTGCACCGTAGACGCGGCACGACGTTTGACACGGGCGCCATCGGCTGTCAATTGTCGTGTAGCCATGGCCAAACCTCTCGTCATCGTGGAATCGCCCGCCAAGGCCCGGACGATCGCCCGATTCCTGGGTAGCGAGTTCGTGGTCGAGAGCTCGGTGGGACACATTCGCGACCTTCCCAAGGACGCCAAGGAGATCCCTGCAGCGCAGAAGGGCGAGAGCTGGGCCCGGCTCGGCGTCGACGTCGACAACGGCTTCAAGCCGCTCTACGTCGTCAACAGCGAGAAGAAGCACGTGGTCACCAAGCTGAAGTCGCTTTTGAAACAGGCCACCGAGCTGTACCTGGCAACAGACGAGGACAGGGAGGGCGAATCCATCGCCTGGCACCTCATGGAGGTGCTCAACCCGCCCCAGGGCATGCCGGTGCGGCGTATGGTCTTCCACGAGATCACGCCCGGTGCTATCCGGGACGCTGTGGAGAACTGGCGGGAGCTGGACCGCCGGCTGGTCGATGCCCAGGAGGCTCGGCGCATCCTCGATCGCCTCTACGGCTACGAGGTCTCACCGGTCCTGTGGCGCAAGATCCTCCCCCGGCTGTCCGCCGGTCGGGTGCAGAGCGTCGCCACCCGCATCCTGGTGGAGAGGGAGCGGGCCCGCATGCGGTTCCGCAGCGCGTCGTACTCCGACATCGAGGCGCAGTTTTCTGCGTCGGCTGCGCCGGCCACGGCCGGCATGGCCTCACCGCCCTTCGGCGCCACGCTCGTGGCCATCGACGGCACCCGCCTGGCCACCGGTCGCGACTTCGACGAGACCGGTGCCCGCACTGCGTCCGACGTCGTCCTCCTCGATTCCGAAGGCGCCCGCGCCCTCGTCGGCCGCCTGGCCGACACCACGTTCGCAGTGAAGTCGGTCGACGAGAAGCCCTACAAGCGCACGCCGTACCCGCCATTCATGACGTCAACACTCCAGCAGGAGGCCGGCCGCAAGCTGCGATTCACCACCCAGCGGGCCATGAGCGTGGCCCAGCGCCTCTACGAGAACGGCTACATCACCTACATGCGCACCGACAGCACCGCGCTGTCGGAGACCGCGCTCGAACGCGGCCCGCACCCAGGCCCGCCAGCTCTACGGCGCCGACTACGTGCCCAACGAGCCCCGCCGGTACGCCAAGAAGGTGAAGAACGCCCAGGAGGCCCACGAGGCCATCCGTCCGGCCGGCGACGGCTTCCGCATGCCCGAACAGGTCGCCCGCGAGGTCGCCCACGACGAAGCCGCCCTGTACGAGCTGATCTGGAAGCGCACGATTGCGTCGCAGATGGCCGACGTCCGGGGCAAGAGCGTGCAGGTCCGCATCGCCGGCCGGTCGTCCTCGGGTGAAGAGGCGGAGTTCAGCGCCGGCGGCAAGGTCATCGAGTTCCCGGGTTTCCTCCGAGCCTACGTCGAGGGTTCCGACGACCCCAACGCCGAGCTGGAGGACCGGGAGGTCCGCCTGCCGGCGCTGGCCGTGGGCGACACCGTCACCGCCGAGTCGCTGGAGCCCAAGGACCACGCCACCCAGCCGCCGGCCCGCTTCACCGAAGCCTCGCTGGTGAAGGCGCTCGAGGAGATGGGCGTGGGCCGGCCGTCGACCTACGCGTCGATCATCGGCACCATCCAGGACCGCGGCTACGTGTGGAAGAAGGGCTCGGCGCTGGTCCCGTCGTACACCGCGTTCGCAGTCGTGAACCTGCTGGAGAGCCACTTCGGACACCTGGTCGATTACGCCTTCACCGCGCGCATGGAGGACGACCTCGACGGCATTGCCGGCGGCACCCAGGAAGCCCAGCCCTGGCTGTCGAAGTTCTACTTCGGCGATGTTGGCTCGTCGGCCGCAGCGGCCGACAACGGTGCGAGCGGCCTACGCGACATGGTCAAGGAACGCCTGGAGGCCATCGACCCCCGGGCCATCAACTCCATCCCGCTGGGGACCGATCCTGAGGGCAAGGAGATCGTGGTCCGGGTCGGCCGCTACGGGCCGTACCTGTCCCGTGACGGCGAGACCGCAGCGGTGCCCGAGAACCTGGCGCCCGACGAGCTCACCGTCGAGAAGGCCATGGAGCTGCTGGCCACGCCGAGTGGCGATCGGGTGCTCGGCGACGACCCCGCCACCGGCCTGCCGGTCATCGCCCGGGCCGGCCGGTTCGGGCCCTACGTCCAGCTCGGCGAGGCCGACTCCTCGTCGAAGAAGAAGCCGCATACAGCGTCGCTGCTCAAGAACATGAACGTGGAGGCTGTCACCCTGGACGACGCCCTCCGCCTGCTGACCCTGCCCCGCTCGCTGGGCAAGGACCCCGCCGACGGGGTCGAGATCACGGTGCAGAACGGCAGGTACGGGCCCTACGTCAAGAAGGGCACCGACAGCCGCAGCCTCGAGTACGAGGAGCAGCTGTTCACCATCACCCTGGAAGACGCGCTCGCCGTGCTGGCCCAGCCCAAGGCCAGAGGCCGGCGGGGCACGGCCGCCCCGCCGCTGAAGGAGCTGGGCGAAGACCCGGTCAGCAAGAAGCCCATGGTGGTCAAGGAGGGCCGATTCGGCCCCTACGTGACCGACGGCGAGACCAACGCGTCACTGCGCAGCGGCGACGACCTGGAGACCCTGACGCCGGAGCGGGGGGCCGAGTTGCTCCAGGACCGGCGGGACAAGGGGCCGGCGCCGAAGAAGCGCAGGGCGGCGCCGAAGCGCAAGAAATAGCGTCGGCTCCCGTACGCTGGCGGCGTGGCTGAGCGCGTCTCCGATACGCCCGACGGCGACGCCACGGCCCGCATGCCGCCGGCTCAGGGCCGGCGTGAGCCCGATGCCCCGCTCAAGGGGCCGCTCGGGCCCAGCGGGCCGAAGCTTCTCGGGTCGACGTCGTTCTTCCGCCTGTGGCTGGCGCAGGTGGTGTCGTCGCTCGGCGACTGGATCGGCCTCTTTGCCATCCTGACCCTCACCGCCCGCATCGGGAAGGGATCGCCGGAGGCGGCCATCGCCCTGGTCATGAGCGCCCGGATGATCCCCGGGTTCTTCCTGGCCTCGGTGGGCGGGGTGCTGGTCGACCGGTGGGACCGCCGGCGGGTCATGGTGTGCTGCGACGTGGGGCGGGGCCTGGTCCTCGCATCGCTGCCCTTCGTCGACTCGGTCTGGCAGCTGTTCCTTGCGTCGCTCCTGCTCGAGGTGCTGACGCTCCTGTGGTCGCCGGCCAAGGAGGCGTCGGTCCCCAACCTGGTGCCATCGGAGAAGCTGGCGTCGGCGAACTCCTTCTCGCTGGCTGCGGCGTATGGCACCTTTCCCATCGCCTCGGCTCTGTTCGCCTCGCTGACCAAGGTGTCGGAGATCCTGAGCCGCCACGCCGGCCCGCTCGACTTCCTGAACCTCAACCAGGAATCGCTGGCCATCTACTTCGACGTCTGTACCTTCTTCCTCTCCGCCGCCCTGATCTGGTCGCTCACCCTGCCCCGCAACCGGCCGTCGGAGCGGGCGCCCATCGACCTCACCCGCACCTTCACCGAGATCAAGGAGGGGTGGAAGTTCATCGGCACCAACCCCACGGTGCGCTCGGTCATGGTGGGGCTCGGGACCGGCCTGATCGGAGGGGGGATGATCGCCCCGCTCGGTCCTATCTACGCCAATCAGGTGTTGAACGCCGGCGCGGCAGGGTTCGGCCTACTCCTGACCGCGCTGGGCATGGGACTGGCCGTAGGTGTGGTCGGCCTCTCGACCTTGCAGAACCGGGTGCCGCACAGCAGGGCCTTCCCGTGGGCGGTGGTGGGGGCCGGCGTCTCGATGCTGATCGCGGTATCGATGGGCAGCCTCGGGCTCACCATGGCCTTCATCGCGATCATGGGCGTCTGCGCCGGCTCGGTGTACGTCCTGGGGTTCACCATCCTCCAGGAGACGGTCGACGACGAGCTCCGGGGCCGAACGTTCGCCACCCTGTACACCCTGTCCCGCCTCTGCATGCTGATCTCGCTGTCGCTGGCGCCGCTGGTATCCCGGGTGCTCGACGACGTGTCGAACGCCCTGGTCGACGGCGAAGTGGGGCTGGGCGCGGCCGACTTCAGCGTTCCGGGCGTGCGCCTGACCCTATGGATCGGCGCCGCCATCATCCTCGCCGCCGGCGCCTTGGCGCTGCGGGCGCAGAAGTCGCGGGGGACGACCTGAGCCGCCTGATCGTGTTCGAGGGGGGCGAGGGGAGCGGCAAGTCGACCCAGGCCGCGCTGCTGGCGGCCCGCCTGGGGGCGGTGCTGACGCACGAGCCCGGGGGAACCGACCTGGGCCGCCGCATCCGGTCCCTCGTACTCGACCCTGCGGTCGGCTCGGCGCTCGATGCCCGGGCCGAGGCGCTGCTTTTGGCCGCCGACCGGGCTCAGCACGTGTCCGAGGTCATCCGGCCGGCGCTCGACCGGGGCGTCGACGTGGTCAGCGACCGCTTCACCGGCTCGACGCTGGCCTACCAGGGCTACGCCCGGGGTTTGCCGGTCCCGGAGCTGGAAGGGCTGTCCTCGTGGGCCACAGGCGGCCTGGAGGCCGACGTCGTGATCCTGCTGGACGTGCCGGCGGCCGTGGCCGCCACCCGGATGAAGCCCCAGGCCGACCGCATGGAGGCCGCTGGCGTCGACTTCCACCGGCGGGTGGCCGAAGGCTACCGGGCGCTGGCGGCGGATGACCCGGTTCGCTGGCGTGTTGTCGACGGGTCGGGCAGTGTGCAGGAGGTGGAAGCCCTGGTGCTGGCCGCCTTCTCGTGAGCGCCGTCTTCGACGAGGTCGTCGGGCAGGAGTCCGCGGTGGCCCATCTTCGTGCCGCGGTGGCGGCGCCGGTGCACGCCTACCTGCTCGTCGGGCCGCCGGGGTCGGGCAAGCGCACAGCAGCCGTGGCGTTCGGCGCCGCGCTGCTGTGCCCGCGAGGCGGTTGTGGGACCTGTGACGTGTGCCGGCGGGCATTCGGCGGGTCGCACCCCGATGTGGTGCTCGTCGAGCGCACCGGCCCTTCGATCACCGTCGACCAGGCCCGGGAGGTCCGCCGGCTCGCCCTTCGGTCCCCCAACGAGGGGTCCAGGAAGGTGCTGGTGCTCGTCGACTTCCACTTGGTGCGCGAGGCTGCCTCCGTGCTCCTGAAGGTGCTGGAGGAGCCGCCGGCCAGCACGGTGTTCGTGATCCTCGCCGAGCAGCTGACCCCTGAGCTGGTCACCATTGCCTCCCGGTGCGTCCAGGTCGACTTCGGGCCGCTCCGCCCCGACCAGGTTGCCGCCGCGCTGGTCGCCGAGGGGGCCGACCCGCGTCTCGCCGAGCAGGTGGCGGGGGTGGCCGGCGGCCGGCTGGACCGTGCCCGCCTCCTCGTCGACGACACGGCCTTCGCGCAGCGCCGAGATGCCTGGCGGGAGGTCCCCGGCCGGCTCGACGGGACGGGCGCCAAAGTGGCCGAGGTGGCCGCCGAGCTGGCCCGGCTCCTGGGCGCGGCCGGCGTGGCCACGTTGGAAGCCCGCCAGGCCGCCGAGCTGGCCGAGCTCGACGAGCGGGTCAAGCGCACCGGGGAGCGGGGCGCCGGTCGCAAGGTCCTGGCCGAGCGGCACAAGCGCGAGCTGCGCCGGCTCCGCCACGACGAGCTCCGCTTCGGCCTGGCGACGCTGGCCGGCGTGTACCGTGACGCCCTCGCCGCCGGCGAAGGCGACGACGGGGCGAACATCGCGGCCGTGGCCGCCGTCCAGTCCGCAGCCGAGTCGATGATCCGCAACCCCACCGAGGCCCTCCTCATCCAGAGCCTGCTCCTCCGTTTGCCGCCGCTGATGAGCCGGCGTGCAATACTCGACAGCCCGCCCGGGTAGCTCAGTCCGGCAGAGCAGCTCACTCGTAATGAGCAGGTCGTCGGTTCGAATCCGACCTCGGGCTCCAGCCAAGGTGCAGGTCAGGGGCTATTTGAGGGTGGAGATACTCGCCGAGACCCAGGCCGAGTACACACGGAGTCCACACCCGCTCGACGGAAGAGGATTGAGCGGTTGCGGAGCCGGCGTTCAGGGCGACTCGTAGCGTACTCGCAGCGTGCGTGCCGCCAGACCGTCGCCACTGCGATCAAGGGCGCCTTGCTGGTCCAGCCCACGCAGGTCCTGACGCATCGTGTCGGACGTGCTACTTGGATCTGGTCTTCGGCGTTCAGGTCGTGGCGCCGTGGATGACAGAGAGCATGCCTCGTGCCATGGCCGCTGCTGGGGCCGTGAGATGGAACTCGCCTTCGAGCACGACATCGTCGAGATGGAGGCTCGGGTAGCTGCGCTGTCGCAGACGGGTGGCGAAGTCGTTGAGGTTGTCGACCTGTCGGAGCTGATCGAGAACGGCGGCCGGGAGTCGCTCGTTCATCCAAACCTCTCCGCCCCGCGGGTGCTCGTCGGCGCCGACGAAGAGAAAGACGCGACGGCGTCCTGGCCGAGTGTGACACGCGCCGTTGGGATTCCTCCACGAAAGGGCGGTGGGGAGGGACGGGACCTGTCACCCGCCATTGAGGAGGCGGGGACAAGAACGGGCGGTGGGGCTCTCGGGTACGAGAGACTGTCCCACGCCGGGCCCCCAAGCCAGGCGGCTCGACGGCGCGTCCAGCCCCGCACGTCAGCGGCCGAGGGCCCTAGAACGGGGGCGGCGGCGGCTCCTCGCCCTCGAGGTCCTCGGAGGGGTCGCCCACCTCGCAGTTAAAGACGAGGTTGGCGCCGCTGCCGCCGAAGCACCGGTCGGTGGAGGCGCTGACCGGCGCGCTTCCCGGCGGGGGATCACCCAGGAACGGGTTGTCGCCGTTGAGCACGTCGTCACCGCTGCCACCGATAATGGTGTCGCTGCCGAAGTTGCCGAACAGCGTGTCGGCGCCGGCGCCACCGTCGATGGTGTCGGCTCCCGGACCGCCGAAGACGGTGTCGTCCCCGTCGCCGGCGATGATCCGGTCGTCGCCGCCGAAGCCGATGATGGTGTCGTCGCCGTCGCCGCCGATCAGGTTGTCGGGGCCGGTCAGGCCGGCCAGGAAGTCGTTACCAGGTCCGCCGACGAGTGTGTCGGCGCTGCCCTGGGCCGCGAACGGAGGCCCGTCCTCTCCTCCGATCAGGACGTCGTCGCCCTCCCCGCCGTCGATGTAGTCGTTGCCTCCGCCGCCGCAGACGATGTCGTCGCCGCCGCCGGCGAGGATGAAGTCCCGGCCCGGGCCGCCCACGATGACATCGTTTCCGGGCGTCCCCTGTATGAAGCCGGATCCGACAATCGTGGCCGGGACCTCCTCGCCGGGCGGGCCGCACACCGGCGCCTCTTGTGCGCCGGCGGGCCCGACTGCAAGCGTCCCCATTATCAGCACCGCTCCGCCCAGCGCCGTCAGCACCTTCTTCATCCAGCCTCCCGCTGCTCCGCGCCAGACCAGTGTCTGACCGTCGATCAGGTGTCGCTACCCCGACTGATGTGGCGACAATCTACTCAGCGCGCGCCTCGCCGCTTCAAGCGGAGGGCAAGCGATGGCTAGCACGGAGTGGTGGGCCGGGAGAGCCGGCCATGCGGCGAGGCGCCGCTGCGGGGTCAGCGGGAGATGAGATTTGAGATCTTCACACGCCCCACCAGGCCAGGTGCTGGACCCACCTGGCCTGGTTACCGACGAACTCGCCCCAGGTGACTACTGTCCTCTGGGTGGAGCCTCGGCGGGCGACAATCGACGATGTGTGGCGGAAGGCGGAGGACCACTCGCTCCGGCGGCTGCCAGGCATCCTCGCCGGCGCGCTGCGGCTCGTCCGGGAGGCTGCTCCCCGGGAGCTCACGGTGTCGATGGCCCTCCAGCTGGGGGCCGGCGCCGGCGTTGCCGTCCAGCTTCTCCTCGGCCGCCAGCTCCTCGCCGAGGTTCTGAAGGCCGATGAGGTCGGCGGAGCATTGGCCGATGTCGTCCCGACACTGGTCGCCTTTCTTGCCATCACGGCGATGGTCCAGTTCGCGCAATCGGCACGGGTCGAGTTCCAGCGGGTATTGGGCGAGCTGGCCGGCCGTCACGCTCAGGATCGCATTCTCGATGTGGCCACCATGGTCGACCTCGAGGCGTACGAGAATCCGGAGTTCCACGACCGGCTCATGCGAGCATCGATGGCCGCCAACTTCCGGCCCGCCAACATGGCCAGCAACTTCACTCAGCTGACCTCGGCCGCGATCGGTGTCGTCGGGCTGCTCGTCGCCCTCTTCGCCCTCCAGCCGCTCCTCATCCCGTTTATCCTCCTGGCCTACGCGCCGGTCTGGGTGGCCACCATCCGCAACAGCCGCACGTCGCATGGCTTCGGGTGGCGAATGACGCCCGGCGATCGCAAGCGGCAGTACCTGAGCATGACCCTGATTGGGAAGCACTTCGCCCAAGAGGTTCGGGCGTTCGACCTGGCGTCGTTCCTGCGCCGCCGCTATGACGCGCTGTTCGACCTGCGCATAGCCGAGGTCCGAGCCCTGACGCGCACCCGCCTCCGACGCTCGTTGGTGGCCAGCCTGGCCAGCTCCGTGTTGTCGGGCATGAGCGTCTCCCTGGTCGTCGGCCTGCTCCTGGCCGGGAGAATGAGTGTCGCATCCGCCGCAGCTGCGGCAGTGGCCATCCAGCAGCTTGGGTCCCGGCTGTCGGCGATCGCCGGGAGCGGGTCGACGCTTTACGAGGACGCCCTGTTCCTGGACGACTACAACTCCTTCTTGGAGCTGGCGCCGGCGGTGGCCGCAAGCCGCCCGGACAGGCCTTCCCCGGAGGGCTTTGCCACCCTGACCATCGACCACGTCAGCTTCACCTACCCCGGCACGGACCGGGTCGCCCTCGAGGACGTCTCGTTCGAGGTACACGCCGGAGAGGTCGTGGCGCTCGTCGGCGAGAACGGATCGGGCAAGACAACGCTGGCCAAGCTCCTCTGCCACCTCTACGCGCCGACCGCCGGCCGCATCCTCTGGGACGGCGTCGACACCACCACCTGCGCTCCCGCCGACGTCCGCCGCCACATGGCCGTTATCTTCCAGGACTTCGCCCAGTACTGCCTGAGCGCCGGCGAAAACATCAGCGTGGGCGGCCACGACCGGGCCGGGGACCTCGACGCCATCGTCGGCGCCGCTCGGGACGCCGGGGCGGACGAGTTCCTCTCCGCTCTGCCGCTGGCCTATGAGACCATGCTCGGCCGCCAGTTCGAGGGGGGCGAAGAGCTGTCGATCGGGCAATGGCAGCGCGTCGCACTGGCCAGGGCCTTCTTCCGGGGCGCACCGTTCGTCATCCTCGACGAGCCCACCGCCGCGCTCGACCCGCGAGCCGAACACGACCTGTTCGAGCGGATCAGGACCATGGCCAGCGGCCGCACCGTGCTCCTTGTGTCGCACCGGTTCTCGAGCGTGCGCTCGGCCGACCGCATCTTCGTCCTCAGTGGTGGGCGGCTGATCGAGCAGGGGACACACGAAGAGCTCCTCGCCGAGAGCGGCCAGTACGCCGAGCTGTTCAGGATGCAGGCCGCGGCCTACCTGTCGCCCTCCGCCGAGCCATAGCGGGCGCAGGGCTGAGGTGGTCGGCTCCTACCGCACGAGCTCGTAGGCTCCGATGTCGATGACGGCTACACCGTCGCCGTTGCCGTCCGCTGGCACCAGTCGTCCGTCGATGTCGGTCCGGAACGGGACGCCGTTCAGATCGCCGCGGTCGATGCCCGGGCTGGATGGGAGCAGGCGGAGGTCACCCGCTGCGGGATCGGCGAACTGGGGAGCCGCGACCTGGCTGCCGGGGCCGAGGGCGAACTGGATGCGGCCGCCGAAGTACAGCCCTTTGGCGTCGTCGAAGGGGATGTCCGCATACCCGGCCTTTCGAACCGCCTGGATGACGTTGTTCCGCATGCGGAGGATGTGCGGGCCGCAGCCGGCGTGACAGACGATTCCCTCGCTCAGGGCTCCCTTGAGGAGGACGCTGTTGTTATAGAGCTCGGTGGCAAGGACCGGCCCGTACCGTGAGACGGCGCCCCGCGTCGTCAGGAACCCGCCGCGCTCGAGGTGCGACACGACCACGTTGTACGAGTAGACGTTCCCGGCCGAGCGTGGATTGCCGAGCTCGCTGAACATGTTGTTGTCCACGGCCCGGTTGTGATGGATGCGATTGCCGCGCCCTCCGTAGATCTCGATGGCGGCGCCGTCGCGGACGTAGTCGTAGGAGAAAGCGTCGCTGCCCGAGATGACGTTGTAGGCAATCTCGTTACCGTCGCCGTTCAGGAGCACACCCCAGGCACCGGAGTCGTCGCCGGCCGGCGACGCGGTCACCACCGACATGCGGTTGTTGTCCCGCAGCTCGTTCCTGACGATCTGATTCGCGATCGCGCCGGAGCGGACGTAGATACCGGCGACGTTCCTGGTGGCGAGGATGTTGCGCACGATGTTGTTGCTGCCGGAGATCGAGACCCCTCCCCAACGGCAGGCGTCGACATGCACGGTCTCGACCGTGATGTACGACCCGAGGAGATCGATGCACCCGCCGGTGTGGAGGCGGGGCAGCGCCCCGGCACCGTAGGAACCGATCACGATCGGCGCCGCCGGAGCTCCGCTGCTGGACAGCTTGAGCTTGCCGTCCCAGCTTCCGCCACGGCGCAGCAGCAGGGCGCTGCCCGGCGACAGCGGCGCGAGCTGGGCCCGAGCCAAGGTCCGAAAAGCCAGGGCCGGCGACGTGCCGGAATTCGTGTCCTTCCCGCCTACATCATCGACGTAGTAAGCAGCCGCGGCCGTCTGAGCCAGGGCCGGTGCCAGGGAGAGCGCACTGACAGGAAGGGTGAGGAGGCCGAGGATGACTGGGCCGAGAGCGCAGCGGGCCGTCGCCCTCCTTCTCGGAGAGATTTTGGCCAAGAGCCCATATTTGCCCGCAGTCGGCATTTCTGACACATCGGCACCATAGGACAAAGACCTTAGGGATTGTTGGAAGATGCGGGCAGGGCACCCAGCCGCCCCCATGCCTGCAGACTGGCCGTCGGGCGCCCCTCGCCGGCGCACTCGATGACCACGTAGGTCCGCCGGCGGTCCTCGCCGGCCTGGCGTAACGGGCCCCGCACGTCACGGCACCACGTGCCGGGGTTCAGGTAGGCGGCATCCAGACCGGCCGGACCGAGGGACCGCATCTCGGCGACATGGCTGTGCCCGAAGGCATAGAAGGCGCACTCCGCCGATTCCTGCCGCAGAACGGCGTGGACGCGCTGCGCCGCACCGAAGAGATAGGGAGACGGCGATCGGTGCGCTCTCGGAAGCTGGCCGGCCAGGCGCAGCAGCATCGTTCCCGTGGCCGCATCGGGGACCCGGTCGATCTGGCGAAGCAACCCGGCGCTGAGCCCGACGCCGGCCGACACGCCCCCAAGCGCGTCCCGCCGGTAGCGCCGCCGGCGAGGGTCGCGTACGCCGAGGATCCGGTCGGCTGCGTCGCGCCCTGCGTCGGCGACAACCGACAGCCGGCGGTCACTGAGGTAGGCGGCGGGGGGATGGGAGACCGGGTCGGCGCCGTGCTCCCCCGCAGCCCAGACGAGCTGCTTGAACCAGTTGATGTCGTGGTACTGATGCCCGTGCTCGGCGTAGAGGATCCTCGGCACATGAAGTATCCAGGGGTGGAACCGCACCAACTCCGCCCGATCGCCACCGAGCAAGCCCCGGATTCGCTCCTGGACAACGGGCCGCACGAGCTCGATGTCGTGGTTGCCTACGACGATGTCGAGCTGCCAGCCGCCGCGGACAAGCTCGCCCAGCGCATCGAACACTCCTGCGTGGGCGCCGGCGATCCGCTCCAGCCGGGCCAGGGCGATGGATGGCGAACTGGACCTTCGATCCTCACCGCCGGCCCGGACCCCGAGCAGCTCCAGGAAGTCGCCGAGCACGGCCAGGCGCCGGGAACCCGGCTGCTCCGGTGGCCGCCCGGCGAGGTGGCGGCAGAAGTCGGCGAACTCGGAGTCGCCGGCGAAGGGGTCGCGGTCGTCGCCGGCCCCCATGTGCAGGTCACTGACGAGGACGATCTGCTCCACAGTCGGAGCTCCGGCCGCGCTCATCGCAGCGCGGGTACGACGACGAACAGCAGGACATGCATGGTGCCGGCGGCGATGGAGGTCCCGAGGATCGAGCCCGTCCGGTCATAGCACCAGCCGAAGAGCGCACCGGCCATGCCCAGCACGAGCCCGTACGTCCACGATCCCAGGCTGGCGCCGAAGGCGGCGTTCACCGCGGACGCCGCGACGATGCCCCGGTTGCCGAGGGCATGGGCGACAGTGGTCTGCAGGGCGACGCGGAAGACCAGCTCGCCGACGAAGCCGGCGAAGACGAAGAGGGCCACGCCCAGCAGCACCAGCAGGGGGCCGCCGGCGTCTTCGTCGAGGGCCGGCAAGTCGAAGGCGAGGGCCAGGGCGATGCCGGCCATGGGCCCGGTCGCGGCGACAGCCGCCTGTACCCGGCCAGCCCGCAGGACCTCGACCACCGAGCGCGCCGGCGCCGGCCGGGCGGCCAGCACGAGGGCAACGAGGGCGGCCGTTCCGATGACGGTGACCGCCGCCAGCGGCCCTCCGGGAATGGGTGCGGCCCGGGCCAGGAGGCTGATGACAGGGACGAGCCAGAGCGCTCCCGCAACCTCATTGGTGGGGTCCGACGCCAGCTCGCCCACGCCCAGCTCCTCCTGGAGACGGCCGTGAAGGAGCGCCTGGTTCGCAAGCACGGCCACCAGAATGACGGTCGAGGCAACCGCAAGCGTTCCCGGGCCGGTACGCAGCAGCAGCCCGTTCCCGATGACGGCCAGAATGTACGTCCACGCCAACCAAGGCGGTCCTGTGCCGGATGGATGCCGTCGGCCGGGTCCTCCCACGACCGTCGATCATGGCAGGACAATCGACGCGCGGAAGAGCATGATCAGCGCCACGACGAGCAGGAGCGGCACGGTGACTGCAGACAGGAACCGCCCCGTTGCCCGCCCGCCGGTCACGGCCCTGATGATCTCGGACTCGACGAGGAACAGAACCGCGCCCACCACCACGATCAGGCCGGCGCCCCCAGTGGCGAGCGGTTCACCGAGCGACATCGCGACCGCCCCGCACTCGTCCGACACCAGGGCGTCGTTCGACGCTGCCGGCGGCCGCGGTCATGAGGGCGACGATGGCGATCGCCCGCCCCGGGGACCACCAGCCCGCGTACATCAGCAGGGCGGCCACCACCGTGATGAGGGCGACGCTGACGGCGATGGCCAGGACCACGAGTTCGAGCGGGTCGTCGATCCGGGCGTGGCGGAGCAACGCCCACCCCGGGCACAGTGACAGCACGGCGACGCCCCCCACAGCCCGCACCGTGGCGGCTCCGGGCCACAGGGGAATGGCTGCCAGCAGGGCACAGCCGCCGAGCAGCGCCAAGGCGGCCGTCCGGACTCGGGGCATCACGGCGCCTCCCTCAGCACGAAGATCTGGGCGTCGTCGTTGGCGAACGCGAGCCGGAAGGCACCGGACGTCGCGATGTGGCTTTCGACCTCGTCGGTCACCGCCGGCGCCAGTGTCCCGAGGATCTCGAGAGAAGCCCGCTGCGACCGGGTCAGGATTACCGCCGACGGCCGCCGGCGCATCGCCTGCTCCAGGGCGTCTGCGAGCTTCGGCGCCGGCGTCGTGCGGGCCAGGTTGACGGTCGTGAGGTAGTCGTACTGCTCGTAGCCACGGTCACGCCACGGCAGGTTCCCCGACATGGCCACGAGCAACCCGCCGGGCGGGACGATGTCGTACAGTCGGGCAACCGCCGTTACCTCCTGCGCGGTGAACTGGTCCATCCGCTCGTTGCCGAACCGGCTCACGAGGCAGCCGGCCAGCATTACGAGGAGGGCGCAGGCAAGGACGGGGGCGCCCCTGCGCTGCCGGACCTCGGGCAGGTTCGACGGCGTGCCGAGATACGAGGCTCTGGCCAGCCACCGGTCCCGGCCAGTGCCGGGCAGGAGGGCGGCGGCGGCGAGGAACGCCACGAGCGGGAGGGAGAAGAGGTGGACGCGAAGCAGCATCTCCCCGCCGTAGGGTTGGGCGATCAGCAGGGGGAACGGTGCCACGGCGAGGAGGGCGACTCGGGTGTCGAGCCGGCCGTTCCGGCGCAGGCGGAGGCCGCCCAGGGTGGCCAAGCCCCACAGGCCGGCGGTGAAGAGGAGCCGCACCTTCACGACCAGAAGATGCCCGGGCGTCCCCGTCACCCGCTCGCCGACGTTCTGGCCGACGGCGCCGGAGACGCTCCCCACCTGGCTGGTGAGGGCGGCGGCGTTGCCCTTCAGGTAGGCCACGGCCATGAACAGCAGCCAGGCGAGGGCCATGACCGCCATGAGCACCGGCAACCACCGGGCCGTGCACCGGCGGGTGGCGACCAGTACCGCCACCGCAATCAGCGCGAAGAAGGGCGTGAGCTGGTGCGACACGAGGATGGCGCCGTACACCAGGACGGCCACCAGCACCGGAGCGAACGACCGGACCACCACCGGACCATCCGCCGGCGCCGGCGGCGCGAAGTGGCGCAGCACGATGGCGATGAGCACCAGGTAGAGGAAGAGGCTCAGCGCCTGTGGCGCCAGGTAATCCTGGTTCACCCAGTTCCCGAGGAGGAACAGCCAGCAGGTGAGCCACACCACCCGCCGGTCGGCGCCGACCGTTCGCAGGATCAGCACGAGGGGGCCGAGGTACAGCAGGTTGAACCCGAGAGGGGCCCACCGGGCGAGCAAAGTGAGGCTCTCTTCGCCGGCGAAGCTGTGCACGAACGCGAGCAGCATGAAGAACCCGGGCCAGTTGAAGTACGCGTCGATCGACGGGTCCGGGCTACCCGTTCGCAGCAGCACGTCGGTGACACCGAGGTGTCGCCAGACGACGGCGCCCCGCAGCGCCTCGCCAGTCACGGCCGTCGTCCCGAAGACCATAACGACCAGCGCGAGGACGTGGGCGAGGAGCACCGGTCGCCCCCCATCCCGAGCCAGAGCCAACGAGAAGCTGACAGTGAGAAGGGCGAAGGCGAGCAGCGTGCGAACCGGCAGGACCGATATCAGCCCGGTGTCGTTCATCGCTCGGAGATCGACGCCTCCGATCGACGTCCACCAGATGGTCACCGAAGCGGCCAGAACGGCCCAGCAGCCGGTCGCCGGAGCCTTGGACAACGGCGGAACGACGCGACGGGAAAGAACCGCGATGCCGGTCATGCCAGTGCGGCCTCCGGCGCAGGCCGGATAGAGGGCGGCACACCCAGGATCGACCGAAGGCGCAGAGCCGCCCACGCCGCAGCCAGGACCTGTACGGCGAACCACGCCCAAGCCATGGCCGCCAGCCCGTTCGTCCTCCCGGCGACGGTGACGGCGGCGACGCCGACGATCCCGGTTCCTGCGGCGGTGACGATGGCCTCGCCCAGCCGGCGCCGCACCCGGGCCACGGCGTAGTAGGCGTGGACGAGTGCGAGCGGTGCCACACCGAGGACGAGCACCCGCAGCGGCGTGACGCCGGCAGCGGCGTATGCCGGACCCAGGGCGCCGAGCGCGAGCGGCGCCCCGACCCCGAGGCCGGCGGCGACGGCGGCGCCGATGGCGAGCGCCGACCGGATCGCCCTTGCCGTTGCCGCTCCCAGCGCGTCGGGCCGGTGTGAGCCCTCGGCGAAGAGCCCGATCCCGACCGAGACAGGGACGACGTACGCCGCCCACGCCATCATCCACACGCCGTACCAGTACGCGTTCGTCTCGGGCGAAAGCGTCTCGGTGATGATGATGGGCAGCAGGAGCGCCGGCAGCCGCTCGGAGCAGGTGAGCGCGTAGTGCCCCAAGCCGTCGGTGACGAGCGCCCGGGCTATCCGGCGCGGCAGGCGGGGGCGGAACCGGTACTCGGAGGCGGTTCCGCGTAGCTGGCGGATGGCAAGGGCGAACGCCGCCATCGCCCCCACCGCCCACATCGAGAACAGCTGGATCGATGTCGGCGCCCCCGCCAGTGCGGCGAGCACGCTGAGGAGAACAAGGGTGACCACGCCGTTCACGACGTTGCGGGCCAACACCTGGTCACCCCGGCCGAGCGCCATGGAGATCTGGTCGAGTACCACGCCGACTGTGCCCGCCGAGGCGGCCAGGAGGAACCAGAGGGCGTACGCCGCGCTCGACGTCAAGACGTTCAACTCGCTGAGGCCCACGGCGGCGACACCGACGAATACCGCGGCGGCGGCGAGGCCGACCACGAGGGCGAGCGAGATGGCCGTGTCCAGCAGGGCTGGACGGTCCGGGTGGCCGGGGTACATGGCGATGAAAGCGGCGCCGACGCCGAGCAGCCCCAGCTGGACGCACAGCATCATCCCCGAGACCGCTCCCGCGGCGAGCCCCACCTCCTCGGCGGAGGACATCCGCGCCGCGACCAGCCAGAACAGGAACCCCAGCCCCATCGAGGCGACCTTGCCGCCGATGAGCCCGAGCGAGCTGGCGGTCATGCGCAGCGAGCGGGCAGGGGCGGCGGCCGTCACCGCCATCGGTCCCCCGTCACGCCGGCGCGGTCGACGCTCTGCGGCAGAGCTCCCTAGCCATGCCCACGTAGTTGTAGGCCACGAAGGTGCAGTAGTACGGAACCCAGCGGATCTCGCGCCTGGCGATGCTGAGCACCACGCCTCGGACGCCGGCAGCGGCGGGCAGCCCGACCAGAAGCGCAGCCTTGCCCCGCTTCATGCGGACCATCCGCCCGAGGCCGGCGCCGTCGGCCAGGAACTGCTGGCAGGCGAAGTCGAAACGCGAGTCGGGGAAGCGGTGGACGACGATCGTCCTCCGGGAGACGCCGATGCGCTTGCCAGCGCGCTGGAGCCGCCATCTGAGCTCGATGTCTTCGCCGGACAGGAAGCGGTCGTCGAAGCCGTGCCGCAGCAGGTCCTCTCGCTCGAAGACCGTCGCCACGACGCCGAACCAGTTCTTGCTCCGCCCCGAACGGTGGTGGTGGGCCAGCGCCTGGCCCCAGTAGCCAGGCCCCGCCGTGCTGTGGAGCCCGGCTTGGAGGGCGGTGTAGCGGCCGTCCCGGAACTCGGCCAGCAGGGATGCGAGCGCTCCTTCCGGGAGGACGACATCAGCGTCGACCAGCGCGACCCACCGCGTCTGCGCCGCCTGGGCGCCCATGGCGCGCGCTGCGGGCAGGCCCCGCCCTTCGTCGTTGAGCACGCGGGCGCCGTGGCGGGCGGCGATCCCGACCGTGGCATCGGTCGAGTCGCCGTCGACGACGATCAACCCGGCCGGGCGCGAGGCCACGACGGACTCGAGGCACTCGCCGAGGATGGCCTCGGCGTTCCGGGCGGGCACGACGACGGTCAGGTCGTCCAGGACGGCGGCAGTAGCGCCGGCGATGGACGCGGGGACGGCGGTCATCAGCTGTCGCCCAGCACCCGGAGGACGTGCTCGACGATGTGGTCCGACGCCTTGTCGGCCGACCACGCCCGGGGGACCCGCAGCAGGTAGACGGGCGTGTCGGCCAGAGCCTTGGTCAGCACGGCGGCCTTCTGCGAGAAGAAGTCCTCCAGCGCGATCAGGCCGGTGGCCGCCAGGGCGGTGAACACCTCCTGGGAGTGCTTGGTGATCTCGGAGTGGAAGTTCCCGACCAGCCGGGAGACCATCCACTCGCGGGTGTGTTCCTCGATGATGCAGTCGCTCCCGTCGAACCGGTCGGCGAAGATCGCCAGCGAAAGATCGACCCGCGTGGCGATGGCGCCGCCGGGGAAGGCCTCGGCCGGCGTCACCGTGAGGTACTCGGGCGACCATCGCCGGGAGAACCGCGCCAGCTTCGGGTACTGGGTGACGAGGGGATGGACGATCGTGGTGAGCCTGGCGACGGGCCGCGAGATCGACGACGGGATCAGCGGCTTCTGGAGGCCCTGGAAAAGGTGCGGGTAGATCGCCTTGTGGTGGGGCTTGATGAACATCGGCTTGGCGTACCCGAGCATCTCGCCGCCATCGGTGAGGAAGGCCCAGTCGTCACCCATGAACTCGGTGCCCTCGAGGCGCATCATCTTCGCGATGGTGCTGGTCTTGCCTGTCCCTCCCCACGCCGGCATGGCGATGCCGCGCCCGCGGTGGGCGAAGGTGGCGGCGTGGATCATCGCCGCGCCTCGGTGGGCCATCAGCAGGTCGACGAGGGGGAGAACGGTGGTCAGGAGCTCACGTGTCCCGCTGACCCGGTAGCCGCCGGCATCGCTCCTGATCTGCACCTGGCTGGCCTCCATGTGGAGGCAGTCCTCGGTGTAGCGGTAGTCGTCCTCGGCGAAGGAGGGGCAGACGGGGTCGTCGTCCGTCTCCGTCACCGTGATGTCGAACTGGTCGATCCCGTTGGTTACGAACGGCGCGAACATCTCCTTCAGCAGGGCGGCGGTCGGCGCCTTTTCGGCGACCCGGATCCGCAGCCGGTCATGGATGTTGAACTGCACCCATCCCTTTTCATCGGCGATGGCGGGGCGGGCGGGGCGCTGGATCACTGACGTCATGGATGCTCCTTGCCGATGGCTGGGGTGAGAACGGGGAAGGGGGTGGCGGACGGGCGGTGCAGTGAGATCGACCCTGCGACGTAGCCCGCCGTGGTGAGTGCGAGACCGGCGGCGATGGCCGCGCCCCGGCCGATGCCGGCGGGGTCACCGCGCCGGACGGCATCGCCGAGGCCTCTGAAGACGCCCGCAGGAAGGGCCTTCATCGCATGCCTGCGCTCGGATGCCAGCCCCTCGCCACTACCGACGCAATGGGTGACCAACGCCTTGGAGTAGCCCTCGGCCGTGCACCGGGCCCGGAAGTACCGCCAGCTCGTGCGCTCCAGCGGCACGCGGTGCTGGACGCGCGCGCGGGGCTCGAAGAGGAAGTGCCCGGAACGGAACTGCTGGTTGCTCCGGATGCAGAGCTCGGTCTCCTCGCAGCCGACGGGCCTGGTCCCGACCCGGCCGATGCCGACCCGGAACCCGCCAGTGGCGAGGAGCACGTCTCGTCGGAACGACATGTTGGCGCCGATGAGGTTCCGCACGACGCTCGCCGCCTCCGGCATGCCTCGATAGGTGCAACCGACAACCCAGTCGAATTCCGTGGGGAAGAAGCGCGGCCGGCGCCCGCTCGCCCACAGCGGGTCGATGGAGCCGCCGACGCCGAGGACATCGGGCGACCGGTAGGGCTGCCGCAGCCAGTGCAGCCAGTCGGCGCCGGCGATGGCGTCGTCGTCCAGGAAAGCGACGATGCCGTTCCTCGCCACGGCGGTTCCCGAGTTACGAGCCCCGGACAGGCCGCGCTCCTGGCTGTTCTCGACGACCACGACGTTGTGCAGCTCTGTGCGCGCCCGCTCCAGCAACGCGGGGTTGTGGTCGACGACGACGATCACCTCGCCCGGTGGGTCCCCCTGCTCCAGGCAGGACTCGACCGCTTCGACGAGGTCGCGCCACCGGCCCTCCGTGTATGTGCAGATGACGACCGACACCTCCTGATTCCCGGTCGCCGTCACCCTCGCACCGTCAGTCCGTCGAACACGGCGTCGAGCGCTTGGCGCTTGTGCGTGCTGCCAATCTGGACCCGGCGCAGGCCCTCCGAGCCCAGGCTGGCCGCCGTCGTCTGGTGGATTGCCGTCCCATTCAGCGTGACCTCCACGGTGCTGACGCCGGAGCCGGCGGTCACCACGCGCACCACGAGATGGGCCCAGGTGTCGCCGGGCAAGGACCCAGACATCACCGTGCTCCTCCCGCCGTACTCCACGTTGAGGGAACCCGACCCGTTCTCCCGCCATATCTCGACGAGCGATCCGCTGCCGCTCTTCAGCGCGAGAAGGGACACCGACTTCCCGCTCGAGCCTTCGGAGGGGATTCGTACATCAACAGCGACCGTCGCATCCGTGCGCGTCGCCGCCAGGTCGCGGAAGGCATAGCTGTAGGACTTGGATGCCGTCGTGGCGCGCAGGCGGGCGGCCTTCGTGCCGCTCCGGACGATCGCCGACTGCACCTCGGCCGTCCCGCCGCCGCTCGTGCGGACCTCCCAGGCCGACAGGTTCCCGCTCTCGAAGCCGTCGCTCAAGATCAGGGCGTTGACCGTCCAGGTCCGTGCCGCAGGCGTCGGATCCGCGTTACCTGCGGCGTCGATCGCCCGCACCTCGAAGGTGTGCTGCCCGTCCCCCACGTCCAGCAGCTCGTACGGGGAGGTGCAGCCTAGGTAGACTCCGCCGTCGAGGCGGCACTCGAAGCGAGAGCCGGCCTCGCTGGACGAGAACTCGAACACGGCCCGGCTGGTGGTGACGGTGCCCGAGGGGCTCGAGTCCCCGATGCGAGTGTCGGGCGGGCTGGCGTCGGCCGCCGCCGTCGTGAACGCCCACGTCGTGTCGCTGGCCAGATGCGACCCTGCGGTGTCGCGGACCCCGCTCGTCCCGCCCCGGACTGTCACGCGGTACTCGGTGCCGGCGGTGAGGCTCGTGTTCGGCCGCAGGCTCGCCGTCCTGCCCGTGGCGTCGTACTGGACGACCGCGGGGACGGTGCCCGCCGCGGAGGTGGCGGCAAGCTCGAAGGTCGAGCTAGTGACCGACGCCGGGTCGAGGGGCTCAGAGAAGCTCGCCGTGACCACGGAGGCGGTGTCGACCTCGACCGCTCCCTCCGCCGGCGAGACGGCGATGACGGAGGGTGCCTGGGCGTTCACCGTCCACGAGCGCGACGCCGGCGTCTGGTCGACATCCGAGCCGTCGATGGCGCGCACGCTGAAGTTGCGCGGCCCCTCGGGCAGGCCGGCGTAGCCCTTCGGGGAGGTGCAGGGCTGGTATGCGCCGCCGTCGAGGCGGCACTCGAAGGTGGCCGCCGGGACCGACGCCGAGAAGGTGAACGTGGCCGTGTCGGCCCCCACCACTCCGGTTGGACCACTGTCAATCATGGTCTCCAGGGACGATGACAGGGCGATCGTGTTGTGCAGGTACCGGGACGTCCCGTCGTCACCGGCGATCACCAGGAGCCCGGTCGTGCTGTTCACCGGCTGCTTCGTCGACGACGGATTGTTGACCGTCGTGTTGGAACTGCTGCTGATGAAGGGGGTGCCGAGCCCGCTCGGGAAGGAGATGTGGGCGAGGGGGCTCTGCTTCATGTAGATGCTCCCCCCGCTGCAGCACGGCGAGGCCGCGAACATGTACGCCTCCCGGTTCTCGTCGTCGACGATCACCAGGGGCCGGGTGTGGTCCTCGCCGACCGTGCCGAACGTGTGCCGGCTCCAGCTCCCCTTGTCGAGTACCAGCAGCAGGACGAGGGGCGCACCCCCCTGCTGCAGCTCGGTCTTGACCGCGGCCAGCACCTCGCCTTCTGGGCCGGCCTGCAGCGACTTCAGGTTGATGTGGTCGTCGGCGTAGCGGGGGCCCTGCAGCGCCGGCGTCAGCTGCCAGGCATTGTCGGGAGCGCCGTCCGCGTGGGTCGCGAAGTACATCGCGTCCTCGTTCTGGTTGCTCCACATGACCCCGATCTGGCCCCGGAAGGCGACGACGGCCGAGATGTCGTCGCTCGTCAGCGTCGCCGCGCCGGCGGTGGGGACCACGTAGGGGGCCACCCACGTGCGGTCGTCGGTCGTGCTGTGGGTGACCATCACCTTGCGGCCGCCCGAGGAGTTGGCGACGGTGAACGTCGCCCAGAGGGTGCCGCTCGTGTCTATGTCGATCACGATCGACTCCAAGGCCCCGCCGTGCAGTTCCACCGGGTAGCCGGCGTCGGGGTTGTATCGCTGCGCGGCCGGATCGTAGGTGTAGCGCCGGAGGTAGGCGCTGGAGTCCGAGCTGCTGGCGCCGGGGATCAAGCCGGTGGCGACGTAGAGGGCGTTCCCGACCGACAGCGCGTCGGAGTGGGTCCGGTTGCGGTTCTCGACGAAGACCCCGGTGTTCGTCCAGGTGTTGGTAGACCAGTTGAACCGGTGGATCGTGTAGTCGTCGCTCACGGGGTCGAACAGCACGCCCCACCAGCGCCCGAAGTGGTGCCAAAGCTTGCTCTGTGGCTTGTCGGCGGTCGGCGCGGAGACACCCGCGTACGACGGGCCCACGTAGCCCACGTCACCCGTCTGCGAGACCGCCGGCGCCGGGGCGAGTACCGCGCCCACGGTCGCGAGCATGATGACCATCGAGAGCCCCCTCCGGGCTCCCCAGCCCTCCCTTGCTCATCTCAAACCGTCGCTTCGACGGGGACCGGTAACGCCCCCGAATGCGTGGGGGCCCGGTTCAGGTGGGCGTGAGCGTGGCCGTTCAGCCCGTTGGACTGCCGGGCATGGTACTGGCTCGCCGGCGCCGAAGCCGCCGTGGTCCGGTGGTGCCCGTCGGCCTTCAGGCCGGCGGGGGCAGCGGGAGGCATCGGCCCGAACCACGAGAGCCGCTCCCGCACGATCGTGCGCAGGACGCGCGGGCCATCACGCAGCACCCGCAGGTTCGAGATGCCGCCGATGCGCACGAGCTCGACGCTGGGCACCTCCGAGATCCGCAGGCCCGCCTTGATGGCGTGGAGGACGAGCTGTGTCTCGATCTCGAAGCCGTCGGCCGTGAGGTTCAGGCGGTCGAGGTGGGACCGCCGGAATGCGCAGTACCCGTAGCAGAGATCCGTGAAGGGTTGGCCGAACAGGCCGTTGACGAGCCCGAGCAGCGTCCGGTTCCCGAGCCGGCGAACCATGGTGAAGTCGTCGGAGTCACCGTCGCCGAGGCAGCGCGATCCTTTGACGAAGTCGTCGTGGCGCAGTTGCTCCACGAACAACGGGATCTCCTTGGGATCCATGCTTCCGTCGCCGTCCAGCATCACGATGTAGTCACCGGTGGCGGCGGTGAAGCCGGCCCGGAGCGCCCGGCCCTTGCCGCGCCGGGGCTCGGTCACCAGGACGATGTCGGGACGGATGTTCAGCGCAACCTCGACGGTGCCATCCACCGAGCGCCCATCGACGAGGATGAGCTCGTGGATGTCAGCCGGGATCCGCCGGAGCACCCAGGGCAGATTCCTCGCTTCGTTCAGGACCGGGATCACGACAGAGACGCGCTGCCCGTGCCGGTCCACCGCCCGCCCGTTGACGGTATTGCTGGCGGTGCCCGGCGGCAGTTGGTCCGAGTACCGCCTCTCGCCCGTGATCGAGCGGGGCTCCAGCCACCCTCGCGTACCCATCCCGTTTCCGAGCAAGGCAGTGGCCCCGAACTCCAACCCAGCAGTTGCGCCCATAACGCTCCCCCGTGAGGACCTTTTCGCCATGATCGGTGAGCGCGGTCAAACAGGCGTCCCCTCGGGCGTTGATCTTTCTGTGGCACCTCTGTTCCCGGTCGCGTATGAAGGCGCGTCACCACCGTGTCGCCGAGCGGGCACCGTCTCCACGCCGGCCACGGGCGCTCCGGCGAGCGTGACTCTCCATGAGACGCGGCGGTGACGGCTGCGGTCGAGCATGCGCGCCGTGGACACGCGCAGAACGGCCATCATCATCATCCGCGCATGGACGGACGAGCGGTCGAGCGCGCTCAGAGCGCACGTTGCATGGCAACTCGACGGGGACCGGACCTTTCGCGAGGAAAAGGGGGCCGACGGCACGGCGACGACAGCGATGATCGTCGAGGACCTCCTGAAGCGGTTCGAGGCCAGCGGGCTGTGATGCGGTGGCCGCTGGAGAACGCCTAAATCGCTAAAATCCGCCGAAGTGGATAAATCCGACCAAGAGTGGGTATGGTAGGTGCACTGGCATGGCCGACGGACCCATCCAGTGTCGAGCCCGCGGGCGCTTCCCGCTCCGCTGCACATTGACCACGGGGGTGAGCTCTTGGCGGATGCCTGCGACACACCGGACGGAACTCGACCGCGAACAGCGGTGAGCGTGAGGCTGCGGCTTCTCCCGTCCTTCGAACTTGTCGCTGATGACGAGGTCGTGATGCTGCCCAAGGGGCTCCAGCGCGTCCTCGCCTATCTCGCCCTGGGCGACCGCGCCGTCGATCGCTCCCGCCTCGCCGGCCTGCTGTGGCCGGAAATCTCCGAGGGACGAGCGGCGGCGAACCTTCGGTGCAGCTTGTGGCGGCTGCGCCAGAGCGGGCTTCCGCTCGTGCAGTCATACAGCACGATGCTCCAGGTCGACCCCGCAGTCCACATCGATGTGCGCGAGGCGCAGGCCAAGGCCAACCGCCTGCTCGGACGTGACGGCGGACCGCTCCCGCAGGACTATGCGGTCCAGGATCTCGTGCACGATCTGCTGGAGGACTGGTACGACGACTGGCTGCTCATGGACCGTGAGCGCTTCCGGCAGGTCCGCCTCCATGCGCTCGAGTCTCTCTGCCAGCTTCTGGTGAGTCTCGAGCGCCACCTCGAGGCCATCGAGGCCGGGCTGGGGGCCGTCGGCGGTGAGCCGTTCCGGGACAGCGCCCAACGCGTGCTGATCACCGCCTACCTGGCCGAGGGCAACTCCTTCGAGGCAGCCCGCCAGTACCGGGCCTACGAGGCCTTGCTGGCCCGGAACAACATGGCCCGGCCGCCCTTCACCCTCGTTGACCTGGCCGGCGAGCTGCTCCGGCACCGCGAGCGCGAGGTCATGCCGGCCTAGGTCCGCCCGCTGGGCGAGCGCCGGCGGCGCACGACGAGCGCTGTCAACGGGCGCCCCGCTGGCCGATGACCGACGGGATCGTGCGCAAAAGGATCTTGACGTCCAATGACAACGTCCAGTTGTCGACGTAGAAGAGGTCGTGATGGACGTAGTCGGCGAAGGTGGTGTCCGACCGCCCGCTCACCTGCCACATGCCGGTGATCCCAGGCCGGACCTGCAGGCGCTCGTGGAGCTCGGGGGTCCAGCCGTGGATCTCCGCCGGCAGCGCCGGCCGCGGGCCGACGAGGCTCATCTCTCCCCGGAGCACGTTCCACAACTGGGGCAGCTCGTCGAGGGAGATGGCCCGGATGCCGCGCCCGACGCGGGTCACCCGCGGGTCGGCGGACAGCTTGAACAGGGGGCCGTCGGCCTCGTTGAGGTGGCGCAGGGACTCAAGGTGGTCCTCCGCGTCGGCCACCATCGACCGCATCTTCAAGAGGTAGAAGGGCCGGCCGTCCCTGCCGACGCGACGCTGGCGGAACAGCACCGGGCCACGGCTGTCGAGCTTGATCAGCACGCCGAGGACCAGGAGGAGTGGTGCGCAGGCCAGCAGGCCGGTGAAGGAGACGACGATGTCGAAGGTCCGCTTGGCCCCCGCCCTGCAGCGGGAGTGCGTCCGGGGCCGGACATGGACAACGGTGAACTGGTCGCCGAGCGAGCGGACAGTGAGCCGGTCGGCGGCGACGCCCCGCAGCGGTGAGGAGAGCTCGACGTGGACACCGAGACACGCCAGCCTCCGGGTCAGGGCGTTCAGCGTGGCGGGCGCAACGGCGCCGGCCGAGACGATGACTCCATCCGCTCCTGTGGTTTCGACCAGCTCGAGGATGTCGTCGATGCCGCCGAGGCTCGGCCGGCCGCCGTCGGTCACGGTGCCCGCCCGCGCCTTGTCGTCGACGATGCCGACCACCTGGTAGCCCAGGCTGGCCCGGGCGCCCAGCGTGCCGGCGAGCGCCAACCCGTGCTCGTCAGCCCCGACGAGAAGCACCCGGCGGACGGCACGGCCGGCGAGCCGCCGGTGCTCGAACACCCGGCGGGCGGCGGCACGCTCGAGGACGAGCCCCGAGGTGACGCAAACGAAGCTCAAGAGCAGCCAGGCCCGGGCCACGTCGACCTTCATGGCGAAGGCAACCACCGCCATGCCGCCAACCGCCACCGCGCCGGCATGAAGCAGCCGGCTCAGCTCCTCGGCGACGGGCTGGACGTGGTGGGCGCGGTACAGCCGGTAGCGGGCCATGGCCGCCACCCACAGGGGCGGGGCGAGGAAGGCGACCGGGGCGTACGCGTTGACGTATCTCGGTCCTGGCCCCGACAGCACCGGCGCGCACCAGTACGCGAGGACCAGGCCGGCGGCGACGGCGGTGGCGTCCGCCCCGACCAGCAGGAGCTTCGGGCCGGTGCCTCGCCGGCGTCGAGCCGAGGCTCCCCGACGGGCCGTCGGGGGGGTGGGGGCCAGACCTTTGCTGGTCCGACCCGGTCCCGGAAGGACCACGCCGCCCCCCGCCGGGGCGCTCCGTTGGCACCGGCCGGCGGATGAAGGCGGGGCGAGATCAACCTCGGACGCGACGGCCACCCCGGGCGCCCGCTCGGCATCTGCGGTCGACGGGGCGGCCAGCGCGAGGTCGCCCGTCGGGAGACCCGGGAAGGCGGGCGATTCGAGGCGGCGATCTGTTGTTCGGACGCGCACGGGCTTGCCTCCCCCCAGCGGAGACCAGCGGTCTCAGGGGGACAGGCTACCCAAATCGGACACAACAGTCAAAACGGGCGATCAGGACACGGCCCGCCCTTCAGCGCGGACTCGTTCGCCCGGGTAGGCTCAGTGCTCCGTCGCAGGTTGGACGCCGGCCTCCATGCGGGCGACCACCTCCTGAATGTCCCGGGAGAGGAACCGCCGGTGACCTCCCAAGGTCATCATGTAGGGGATCAAGCCGTCGTTCGCCCATCGGATGATCGTCTTGGGGGACACATGGAGCGCCCGCGCCACCTCGCCCGGCGTGAGATATTCCCGTTCAGTGTTCATTCTGCCTTTCAAGGTCCTAGCGCCTTGCCTAGACCGGCGTATCTTCTCCACCGGGATTTCTCGAGTTTACGCCGTCCAGACGAACTTGACGAACCCAACCAGTCGAACTGGTCGGAAATAGCGTGTTTGCACCATCTGACGGGTTCGTCAAGCTGGCCCACCATGGGTAGTTCGACTCATTCGTGCCCGGACCCCTCAAGTGCCTCGCCAACGGTGGCCGACACGAGGTCCGAAGACCGAAACGCCGGGCGCCATTGGAACGGATGCCGCTCCGGGATGGCGTAGGAGCAACGAAATGGACATTGCCACTGACGACGGAGCGCCCTCGGGCGCCGACGAGGAGTACCTGGCGCCTGCTGACGTCGCCCGACTTGTTGTGCGTGTCGGCACGAACGGTGAGCCGCTGGGCGGACCAGGGCCGGATCCCCCATGTCGTCACCCTCGGAGGCCATCGCCGCTTCCGTCGTTCCGACGTCGTTCGGCTGCTCGACCGGCGAGGCGGGCCCCAGGCAGGCCCAGGCTGACACTGCCCTGTCGCATGCCGGCCTGCGGCCCCACGTTGCCGGACGTTTCGTCGGTTTCGGCATAATTGGCCGGGCCGACCGAAGCGTCGGCTTCGCTGTCACGTTCCGCCTACAATCGGATGAAAACTCGCGGATCTGGGGAGACGCGCAATGGCTGGCCACTGGATTGTGCTTCTCGAGGCATCTGATCCGTCGGGAGACTCTCCCATCCGCATCCACGCGCTCCAGCGGCTTCTGGCGCAGTTTTCCTCCGCTCAGGCTGTCGGCCTGTACAACCCCCATCGTTACGCGCTCCAGCTGACGGTGGCCGCCGACGATCCGTCATCCGCTCTGGCGTCCGCGCTGGGCCGTTGGCGGCGAGCCGCCGGCGAGCTCGACCTGCCCCGGTGGACCGTGTGCCGGACCGAGGTGATGACGGGTGAGGAGTTCGACCGCGACCTGCGGCTGACGGACATCCGCGAAGCCAACGAGGCGCCGAATGGCGAGTACGGCGCCGACGAGCTGCTGCGGGACGTGTTCTATGATCCCGTCACCGGCTTGGCCAGCGGGGAGTTGTTTCGCGAGCATGCCCGGATAGTGCTGGAGGACGAGGCCGCGTCCGGGCGTTCGGCGGCGATGCTGGTTCTCGACGTCGACTCGTTCGCGGAGGTGAACCAGCTCGCCGGCCATGCCGGGGGCGATCACCTTCTGGCGGTCATGGGCCGCTCCCTCCAGCAGGCCCATCCCGCCGTGCTGGCCGTCGCCCGTCTCCGGGCCAACCGGTTTGCCGCGCTCGCCTGCCGCACGCACAAGGCCGAGATCGGCGATGTGGCGAAAGCAATGCTCAGCGAAGCCCGCCGGTCGGTGGAAGCCGATGGGACGACCATCCACCTGACGGCCAGCGTCGGCATTGCCTGCTCCGGCGGCCGTACCGAGCCCCAGGAGCTGCTGCGGGAGGCCACGGCGGCCATGCTGGCGGCCAAGCATGCGGGCGGCGACCAGTTCAGCGCCTTCGACGACACGTGCCAGCGGTACCTGGACGTGCTGGAACGCGAGTACGGCTCGCCCCTGGACCGGCTCGCGCACGTGCTTCTGCTCCAGCGCGCCGCCATGGCCGCCAACAGCCATGACGAGGTCGACGAAGCCTTCGAGGTGGTCATCCGAGAGGTGTGCACGCACACGGGCTGGCCGGTCGGGCGCCTGTACCTCGCCGACCCGGAAGGAGACCAGGTGGTCCCCTCCGGGGTGCACCACGTCGCCGCCACCGAGCGCTACATCGCCTTCAAGGCGGCGATGGACCAGTGGTCGCCGGCCAGGACTGCGCTGCCGGCTCGGGTCATGGCGACGCGACGGCCGGCCTGGACCCTCCGTCCCGAGATCGACTACGGCGCCCAGATCGGCGCCGCGGCTGCCGAAGCCGGGCTGTACTCGGCGGTCCTCTTCCCGGTCCTGGTCGGCGGCGACGTCGTCGGCGTCCTGGAGTTCTTCAGGAGCGAGGCATTCCCTCCCGACGGCTCCCTCATGGAGGTCATGACCAGCGTGGGGGCCCAGGTGGGCCGGGTGGTGGAGCGTTCCCGGGCCCAGCTGGCGCTGGCCCGCTCAGAACAGCGCTACCGGGCCCTTACCGAATCGGCCAGTGACGCCATCATCTCGCTGGACGAACGGCTGCGAGATCGTTTCTTGGAACCGGGCGGCGGCGCGGATCTTCGGCTACGGCGACGATGCGGCGATCGGACGGCCGCTGGCCATGCTGATCGCCGAGGGCCATGCCATCGCGGACCGCGACGACCTGTGCGCCATGGCCGAGGCGAGCTCCGCCGGGCTGAACCGCGAGGTGGCCCTCCGCAGGGCCGACGGCTCGGGTCTCATGGCCGAGATCTCGGTCTCCATGTGGGAGGTGGAGGGCCGGCGGTACTTCACCTGCATCTGCCGGGACTTGACGGCCCGCCAGCAGGCCGAATCGGAGCGGCGGGCCACTGAGGCCCGGTTCCGCGCCCTGATCGAGAACACCACGGACTCCATCGTGCTGGTCGACGCCGCCGGAGGGGTCCTGGAGAACTACTCCTCGCAGGACTTCCTCGGGTACTCCGGGGCCGAGAACGCCGGCCGGATCGGCTTCGAGTTCATCCACCCCGACGACCTCGTGACCGCCATGCAGGCGTTTGTCGCCCTGCTCGAACAGCCAGGGGTGAGCCGCCCGTACGAGCTGCGCATACGCGACGCCAACGGGCAGTGGCGGTGGGTCGAGTCGGTCGGGAACAACCTGCTTGGCCACCCCGACGTGGGCGCCGTCGTCATCACCTCGCGCGACGTCTCGGAGCGGCACCACGCGCAGGAGGCGATGCTCAGGAACGAGGTGCGCCAGAAACTGCTCCTGCAGGCCCTGGGCGAAGACATCGTCGTGGTGGAAGTCGGCGGCGCAGTCGTGGACCGCGTCGATGGCCCACACCTCGCCGGGGCCACCCCCGGAACCCTGGCCGACATCATCCATCCGGATGATCTCGGTCGGCTTCTCGCCGCAGTGGTCGACTGTGCTGCGGAGCAGGGCGGCCGGGCCGGCCCGGTCCCGGGTCGCCTCTGCCTCGCCGGCGAAGCAATTCCGCTGTCCTGGGTGCTCGTCAACCTCTCCGAAGACGGCCTGGTCGGTGGCGTGGTGCTCAAAGGCAGGCGCGACTGACCGGCGTGATGCCCGCGGTGTGGATCAGCGGCCGGCGACGACAGTGGCCCAGCCACGGCGCACGGCATCGTCCGCCGCCGCCAAGGCGGGGTCGAAGACGGCCAAGACCGACTCCACCAGCGCCGGCAGGAGTTCCGGCGCGCCACGACTCCCCAGGACCCGGTCCAACCAGCTGAGGTACTCCGGAATGATGGCCTCGTCGTCCATGTGGACGGCGGCGGCGGTGAACCGCAGAATGCCGTCGAGATCCTCATATCGACGATGGGTGGACGCGCTCCCCGCCGACGGGAGCTTCGGCAGCCGGAGTAGGAGCTGGCCGAGCGCGTCACCAGCGAGGTCCCGCCGCCGACCCTCGAGCTCGACGTAGCCCTTGGGCACCGGCGCTGGGCCCCGCGGCGGCGGCGGCGCATCCGCCCACCGTTCCAGGATGGCGGATGCCGACGCCGCGTCCGCCGCCCAGGCGTCGGCACCCGCCGCGCCCGCCCGGCGTTCGTTGACCGCCCGCCCACCCGCCAGGACGGGCAGGCCGCAGCCATGAGCCACCTCCACGAGCTGGCCCACTCCCGGCAGGCAGCTGGCAACCGTGCAGCTGACCACGCAGGCGAGGACCTCACCCAGGCGGAGGTAGCGCTCGAGATGCTCCGCCGGCAGGGAGGCGCCCATGAGCACCACCGGCCAGCCGTCGAGATGCAGGAGCTCGGCGGCCATGCGAGCCGGCAGCGTGTGCCATTCGCCCGACGCGCACACGACGACCACCCGCCCTGTCGGGCGCAAGGGCGGGACCCACCGGCTGGCCGCGGCGGCCAGGACGAACTCCGTCACCGCGGTCGCCGCGTACCCCTGCGACACGTCCCAGAGGTTGGTCTCCCAGAGGCGGCCCACGTGCTCCTGGGCGGGAATGAGAAGCCGGGCGATGACGTCGGCCGGCGATGCCGTCTGGCCGACGCTGAGCGCCACGCGCAGCGCGCCGATCCGGTCGGCGGTCTCGAGGTGCGTCAGGTAGGTCCCGACCTCTGGGAGCGGGCCAACGCCGGCCAAGCGCTAGGTGATAACGCGGCGCGCCTCGGTGGGGCCATCGGCCCCGGAGCCTGCGAGCCGGGAGGCGGCCTGGCAGGCAAGCCGGTTGATCGCCATGTCGACCATGGCCGGGAGCACCTCCTCGAGGCGGATGCGAGAGATGGTCCACGGCTCGGCGATGGCGACCACCGGCCGGCCCACCCCGAAGGAGATGTCGAACGGCAGCGTCCACTCGTCCTGCAGGCGGGCCTCGACGACGGCGCCGCCCAGCTGGCGGACCAGGCGGCTGACGACCGCCCGGGCCTCCTCCGGCGACGTGACGGCCAGGAGTGTGCGCTCCGCCTCGAGCACGTGGTCGTCGTCGGAGCCGACTGCCATCGCCCCGAGAAGCTCCTGGACGGCGGGATCTTTGTCGAAGGCGTCCCAGCCGGCATGGAGCTCGCACGGCGTCAGGAGCTCGATGCGCACCAGGTCCCAGCACCCGAGCCCGGTGCGGGCGGCCACGGACCGGTAGCGGCGAAGGGCCTCGGCGAGCGCGGCGCCGGGATCGGCGCGAGCAACGGAAACCTGGATGGCACACCGGTCGGGCTGGCACAGGGCCACCGGGTCCAGATCGGCCAAACCCTCAAGCACTGTGCGAACCGACTGCGGATCGCCCCCCAGCGGCTGCCCGGGGCCAAGGACGGACTCCAGGACCACCATCCAGGTGCTCACCTTCGGCCGCCTGGCACGGCGCCGCCTCCGCGCAACCCGAAGGGTCGAGAACCGAGCTCCACCGATCTCATCCCCGCCCCTCCTTCCGCCGTGTCCGCGCTTGAACCGCATCGAGAGAAAGTGGCGGCAAAAGGCCCCCACTACTCCATTGACTGGCTAGAACGGAAGCATACCTGACGAAATGGTCAACCTCGCCTCAAATCGGGCGAATCTCGGCCTCCGGGACCTCCACGAGCTGAAAGCCGCCCGGGCTGTAGGTGGCCTCCCAGCGATCGAGCAGCCGGCGGGAAATCCGGCGGTACGTTCCTCCGGACTCGCTGCCGACGACCGCCTCCTTCAGCGTCGCTGCGGGCTGATCGGCTCCAGGTTTCATGCCATACCTTTGCAGGCGAGCCCAACATTGTCATCGGCCTCCGGTACGAATCGGCGCCGGCCCGCCTCGTCCTGGAGTACTACTGCCTGAGCCGCAGGCCGGGCACCACGACCCCCGTCTCGTAGGCCAGGATCACCGCCTGCACGCGGTCACGCAGGCCGAGCTTGGCTAAGACACTCGACACGTGGCTCTTGACCGTGCTCTCGCTGACGACGAGCCGACCACCGATCTCCTGATTCGACAGACCTAGCGCGACCAGCTCGAGCACCTCCAGCTCCCGAGGCGACAGCACGGAAAGACGCGTGCCGGCCGACGGCAGCGCCGAGCCGGCCGCCTGCTCGAGTCCGGAGAACCGCCCGATCAGCCGGCGGGTCATCCCCGGGTCGACCAGCGCGTCGCCGGCGGCCACCACGCGGACCGCAGTCGCCAACAGGTCATAGGCCGAGTCCTTCAGCAGGAAGCCGCTGGCGCCGGCCCGCAACGCCTCGTAGACCGATGCTTCATCGCTCATGATGGTGACGAGTACGACCCGTGTGCCCAAGCCCTCCGCCGCCAGCAGGCGGGTGGCCTCCAAGCCGCCGAGCACCGGCATTCGGAGGTCCATGACCAGGACCTCGGGCAGGAGCTCTCCGGCCAGGCGCAGGGCATCTCGCCCGTCGGCGCCCTCGCCAACCACAGTGACGCCCGGCTCGGCGTCGAGCATCATGCACAACCCGCGGCGGGCGGTGGCGTCGTCGTCGACGACTATCACCCGCAAGTCAGTCACACCGGTAGGCGGAGCTCGACCGCCCAGCCTCCTGCCGGCGTGGGGCCGGCGGACAGGTCGCCGCCAAGGAACTCCGCCCGCTCCCGCATGCCGACGAGCCCCAGGCCCCCGCCGGCAGCGGAAGACGCCCCAGGGGAAGGAGCCCCAAAGCTGGGTCGGACCCCTACCGTCGCGGCCATGACCGCCTCCGTGGCTTGGAGTTCGGCCCGCGCCGGAGGTGACCCGTTCTCCACGACCACGACGACCTCACGGGGCCGGCGGCCGACCACCACCGACGTCGGCGCACCAGCGGCGTGCTTTTGGACGTTGTTCAGCGCCTCCTGAATGACCCGGAACGCTGCCAGATCCACCGCTGGCGGCAGCGAGCCGAGATCGCGGTCGATGTCGAGGGACAGCACGGTGCCGGCGGCCCGTAGGGGCGCGGCCAGGGTATGGAGCCCACCCAGCCGGGACGCGCCGGCGTCGTCTGCCTCACCGAGATCGCGAAGGCCGACGAGGAGGCGCCGCATCTCCTCCAGCGCCTCCCGGCTTCGCTGCTCGATCGTGCCCAGAGCAATGTCGGCCAGTTCGAGGTGCTCGGGCCCGATGGCCAGCATCCGTCGCGCTCCTCCCGCCTGGACGACGACCGCGCCAAGGCTGTACGTGACGAAGTCGTGCAGCTCCCGGGCGATGCGCTCGCGCTCCTGGGCGCGGGCGCGCCGCACTTCCGCGCCCCGGTCGGCCTCCGCCCTCGCCGCCAGCTCAGCCATGAGGCCGCGCATGCGGATCCAGACCAGGACGAGCACGGCGATCGTGGGGGCCATGACCGCCAGAAGGTCGAGGTCGTGACCGGTGAGCTCGAAGGCCACGACGAAGCCAGGTCCGACCAGCGAACCGAGGAGGAGGGCCACGGTCCGGGGCCGGGCCGAGCCCGGCCGGTCCGGGACCTCGCCGCCGAGCGACGTCATCGTCGGGTGTAGCGCCGCAGCCGCCCAGAGCACGGCGCCCAGGAGCCAGCCGAGGTCAACGACGGTGCCGTCCTCGTAGACGTCGTGGAGCTGGAGAACCTGGAAGCCGATGTCGGACGCGAGGAGACAGACAATCCCACCCATGAGCAGCAGGTTCGCCGGGTTCCACTGCCGGCCGCCGATCGCGAGGCGCACCGCCACCCCGAACAGCACGAGGTCGGCAAGGGGGTAGGCGAGCGTGAACGCCATCTGGACGGCCGAGATACCGGCCTGGTTCGCCGACGGCTCGGCGACAAAGAGCCACAGGACGACGCCGGCCCCGCTGGCGATGACGCCGGCATCCACCAGGGCCGGGAGGTCACCTCTGGGGTTGCCCTGCCGGGCGAGCAGCAGAAGCCCGGTGATGGCCAGGCAGTAGCCGCCGAGGTAAAACCCGTCGGCCGCCGACGGGAACGGGTCGTTGCCGGCATGCTTGACGACGTCCCACACCAGGTCTCCCAACCCGAAGGAGATCTGGGCGACGGCGATCAGCTGCCATGGCCGAGGGTCACGCGGGCGGCCGGCCCGCACCCCCACAAGGATGACGACGCCGCTCAGAAGGCGAAGAGCGTCGTAGAACGCGTCCTTCGGAAGGCCGGACGCCAGGTGCCAGATGCCGATGCCGGCCAAGCCCAGCACGCACCACGCCGGCGTCGCTCGGGCTCCCCTGGACATAACCGACGAAGTGTACGATGCACGCCCTTAGGGCGCCGGGTCCTCCTGCTTGGCCGCCGGATCCTGCTCCTCTTCAACTGCGGCGTCCTGCTCTTCGTAGCCAGGGGTTTCTTCGTCTGCCGCCAGCGGGCCGTCCCCGTTCTTTGCGTGGAGGCCGTCCCGCCCTTCCTCCGACTCGGCGATCGCAATCTCGACGTCGCGCAGCCGGAACCGCCGATGACCGCCCAGTGTGTATGTGCAGGGCAGCATGCCCTGCTCCGCCCACCGGTGGACCGTCTTGGTCGAGACGTGCAGTCTGTCGGCCACCTGTCCTGCGGTGAGGTACTGATCCTCTGCGTTGTTCAACCGGCCGCCGAAGGCTGCAGACCCGCCGCGGCCCCGTGCTGCGCACGAGAATGGCGGCGCCCCGCAGCGGAGCCTGCCGAAGCCTGCGATGCTCCCAAAACCTCATACCTCCTGCCGGCCGGCGGCGAGAGGCGGTGGTCTCGGTCCTGACCGCCGCCGGGTTTTGACTATTTCGTCGATTATGTCTGAATTGAGCGTTTCAAGTCAAACACTCCCCTGCTCAGCCGGAAACGAAGACATCGTCGAGATAGAAGGTGTTGCCGAGGGCGCCCCGGCTGTTGGTGAAGTCGACGCCCACGAACGCGGTGCCCGCCGGTGCGGTGACGCTGGTGGTGGCGTTGGCCCACGTGGTCGTCAGCGACGGCAGGGAGACGGTGTCGGTGCGGATGGTGAGCCCGAGGGCGTTCCGCCAATGCACCGACATGGTGACCGCGATGCCTGATCCGGTACCCGCCCGCCCCCAGAAGCTGATGGTCTTGGGCCCGGCGCCGGCGGTGTAGCCCGGGAAGTTGACCTGGGTCACTCCCCACCCGTACAGCGCAGTGAGGTTGACCTTGAGGCTCCGGGTTCCCGAGCGGGCCTGTTCCGGGGAAGACGACGTGGTCACCGAGAACCAGTTCTTCCATGTGCCCGTCGAGGCCTCCAACCCGGCGGTGTCGGCGTCCAGGACGTTGCCCGCCGGCGCTCCCGGCGCGGTCGTCGGTGTGGTCGAGGCCGGCGTCCCGTCGCCGACGAAGATGTCGTCTAGGTACACGGTGTTGCCGGGCACGCCCGTCGAGCTGGTGAAGTCGACGGCCACTCTGGTCGTACCCACCGGCGCGGTGGCCGCCGCGCTGGCCCGAACCCAGGCCGGCCCGAGGGTGAGGCTCACGCTGTCGGTCCTGAGATCGACGCCCAGGGAGTTCCGCCAGTGCACGTTCATTGTGGCCGTTACGCCGGTACCCGAGCCCGCCCGGCCCCAGAAGCTGATCGTGTTCGCCCCGGCGGCGGCGGTGAACCCGGGCCAGTTTTTCTGGGTCACCCCCCAGCCGTAGGGTGCATTGACCGACACCTTGAGGCTGGCGCCGCCGCTGTGGGCCTGCTCGGTGGAGACGGCCGTCGCCGTCGAGAACCAGGGCACCCACACCGCGCCCGGTGCATCGAGGCCGGCGGTGCCGGAGTCGAGAAGGTTGTTGGCGGCGTTCGGCGGCAGCGTCGTGGTCGTGGTCGGGGCGACCGTCGTCGTCGTGGTGGGGGCCACCGTCGTGGTGGTCGTGACCGCACCATCGGCCACGAAGACATCGTCGATGTACATGGTGTCTCCGACCACCCCGTCGCTCCCGGTGAGCTCCACCGCGACCAAAGCGGTCCCGGCAGGACTCGTGACCTGCTTGGAGGCCTGCTGCCATGTGCTGCTCAGGGCGTTGACGGCCACGCTATCGGTCCGCAGCGCCCCACCGGCGCCGTCCTTCCAGTGGACCCACATGGTGGCGCCACGAGGGGAGCCGGCGCCGCCTTTGGCCGAGAAACCGATGGACTTCGTGCCGGATGTGGCCGCGAAGCCGGGGTAGTTGCTCTGGGCCACACCCCAGTACTGGCCGCTGATGTCGACTTTCAGGCTCCGGGCGCCGGTCCGGGCTTGATCGGTGGAGACCGTGACCGCCGTCCCGAACCAGGCGATCCATTTGCTCCCAGGGGTGTCCAGCGTGGAAGTGGCCGCGTCGAGCGCGTTGCCCGGCACGGTGGCCACCGGCACCGTGGTCGTGGTCGTGCCCGGCGAGGCAGTGGTCGTCGTCGTCGCGCCAGGTGTCAGCGAGAACGTGCTGCCGGAATCCTGAAAGTAGGTCGACTGCCACGTGCTGAAGGACTGGAAGTTGGCGCTGCCGTACGGGGTCCATTTCCAGTCGCCCACATAGCTGTTGTTGGCGAAGCGGTTGTTCTGGCCGTAGGTCATAGCCTCCTGGACCACGTTGCCCAGGTACGGCGACCAGCTCGGAGCGGTACCAGCGCCCGACATGACCGTCATCTGGCCGCAGCCCGCAGTCGTGCAGCCGATGGCGGCCTTGTCCATGCGGAAGTCGTTCTGGTGGACGGAGACGTTCTGGGTCTTCCACCGGCAGTCGTCCTTGTAGGGCGCGGCACTGATCGTGCCGGCCACGCAGGTCGCCCTGGTGGCGGCGCCGCCCTTGGTGCAGTAGCCGTTGGGCTCGGCACCGCAGAAGCGGTCGGGGTGCTCCCACAGGACGACGCCGCCCCAGTTGTCCTCGACCAGGTTGTCGGAGATCTCGAAGGTTCCGTACACCCCACCGTTGACCCGGGCGTCGCCACCGCTCTCGGAGAGGTAGATGGCTCCGATCGGGAAGACATCCCCGCGAGCGGCGAAGGACCGGCCTTTCACCAAGGCGTTGCGCTTCAGGGTGTTCTGGGCGATGCGGGCGTTATAGGAAATCTCATAGAAGATGCCCTCGCCGTCGTTGTCGTTGATGTAGTTGCCCTCGATGCGGAAGCCGACGTTGTTGGTGTCGGCCCAAATGCCGGAACCGCGGTTGTGATGGATCCAGTTGTTGGTGATGGCGGCGCCGGTCATGTCCCAGAACTTGGTGGCGCCGCTGCAGCCGCAGTACTGCACCCGCGCCTCCCAGTCGTCACGGTTGTTGGCGGTGATCTCGTTTCGGTCGACGATGACGTTGGTCACGCCCTCGGGCCGGAAGGTGCTCAGCCCGTACTGGCCGTTGCCGGTGATGCAGTTGGAGCGCACGACGTTGTCGGAGCCGATCATCACGCCGGCGCCGGAGTTGTTCCGGATGGTGTTGGACTCGATCGTCCATCCCCGTGCCGACTCATGGTTGACCACGCCCTCGTTGCTCTGGGTCCCAGGCACGCCGAAGTTCTGGATGGTGAGGTGCTTGATGACCACGCCGGTGGCCTCCTGGGTGAAGGCGTAGCGATTGACGCCGAAGCCGTCGAGGATCGCCCCCGGTGCGCCGATGTAGACGTTGTTGTTCTTGGGGATCACCTGGGCCCACATGTCGCCGCCCAACGAGTGGGTGCCCGGGGCCAGCCAGAACGTCGTCCCCGCCGGCCTCGATTCGGTGATGGCGTACAGGTTCTGGCCGGGGTCGACCCGGACAGCGCCGGCCGGCGCGGTGGACGGACCGTCGAGCACCGCTGCGTTCCCGCAGATCTGCGCCGGCGGGGATGTCGGGTAGCCCGTCGCCGCCGCCGCCGGGACCGCGTTCGGCAGCACGGCGGGCAGGGCCAGGCCCAGGGCCACGGTCACCCAGGTGGCAAGGGTCCGCCGGCGCACGGTTCGGGCGGTTGGCTGGAGACGCGCAGCGGTACGGGGACGGGATTCGGTCGATCCCATGGGGGCAACTCCTGAGGTCACAGTTCGGCGGAGGCGGGGCCATCCGGGGGCCGTTCCCTGTCATCGGACCCGGCCGAAAGAGACCTTTATGAGGTCTTTGACTCATTCATGCGCTTCGTCGGAAGACGCTCCTGACAATTCCGACGGCCGCTCCGAGACGGAGCGGAATCGGCGGATTCCGCAGCATCGACCGCAGACGGCTTCCTGGTGGAACAGGTGACTCCTTCCCAGCGAGATCGGCGCACCCCTGCCGAGTCCCGCCGCAGCGCAGGGCCCTGGAAGTCGAGCGCTACGTGAACTGCAGGACGGTCGTGAGCGCGCGACTGTGCGGCCCGCCGGCTCTGCCCGTTCCCACCAGCGCCGCGGTCGGTTCCCTCACCCCGAACCGGGACGAGTACCAGCCGATGACGGGACCGGTCTCACCGTGATGGACCGCCCACACCAGGGCGCCGGGCAGCTCCATGGTGGCGGAGCCGCCGCCGGCCCAGGTGAGCGAGGCGATCGCTCCGTCGAGGGCGACAGTGACCGCCGGCCCCAGCGTGAAGGCCAACCGGCACGCGTGGGGCGCCTCGCTGGTGACGATGTCGGTGACCTCGATCCGGCCGCCGGCGAGAGACACGTGCCGGCGGTGCACGGCGGGCGGGTCAAGGCGGGCGTAGCCGTCGTGCTCGGCCGACCAGGAGCCGGCGCCGGCGCGGAGGACCCGGGACCCGGCGTGGGCGGTCCAGAGGAACGGGCCGCCGGAGACCGACTGGTTCTCCCCGGCCAGCTCCAGGGTGTTGTGGGCCAGCGTGGAGCGGAAGTACTGACGCCACGCCGGCTCGCCGTGGTAGCAGTACGTTCCCGGGTCGGCCAGGATGTCGACGCCGCCATGGCGGACCTCCACCGACAGGGCGTCGGCGTGGGCGTGGGCGGCGATCGAAAGGAACCCGTGCGGGCCGCCGTCGCACCGGCACCAGATCTCGGGCTCCGTGGCCGCCGGCGTGCGTAGGAGGGTGAGGCCGGCGTCGGGGAAGTGGTCCAGCCGCGATGGCGCGCCGCCGTCCCGCCCGTGACGGACGTTCCCCGCCAGGGCGCCGATCAGCGTGCTGCGCACGTCGGGGGCGACGGGCGGCCACCAGTCGCCGGGGCCGACGACCGCTCCGGCGAGGGCGAGGACCGACGCCCATCCGCCGTCGCCGTCCGCGTCGACCACGAGCGTGCGGCCGTCGTCACCGTCGCCCTGCCGGGGCGGGCGGAGGCGGGCATCGACGACCGACGCCGCCGCATCGGCCATCTGGGCGAGGCGCTGCCATGTGCCGTCGCTCAGGGGATGCCCGGCGGCGCCGGCCTCGACGGCGGCGAGCTGGCCGAGCTCGGCGACCAGGCCGTGGTAGTCCGACGCCAGCTCCCGGTTCAGCCCGCTGGCGAACGTGTTGCGCTCCAGCTCCCGCTCCAGAAGGGTGGCCGCCGCCGCCCGCCAGCGATCGCTGCCGGCGAACCAGGGGAAGGCGCACGCGGCCATGAGCTGGCCGGCGGCCTCGGCCACCACGTGGTTGTTGGCCGACGTGCCCCGGCTGCGGAAGGCGGCGAGGTACTGCTGGTGCCAGCCGATCTGGCAGACGGCGGCGCGGTTCTCCTCGAACAGGGCCGGTGCGCCCGGCCACCCGTCGAGGAGGCGCCGGATCCACACCCAGGAGATCAGCCGGATGCCGGCCTCGATGCCACTGGTCCAGTGGACGCCCGACAGGTTGGGGTTGCGGTCCCACCAGTCGCGGAGCTGGCGGTCGACGGTGGCCGCGTAACGCTCGTCGCCCGTCACGTACCACGCTGCGGCCAGCACGGTGAGGTGGTGGTGACGCGACAGCTCCCAGATCTGCTTGACGTTGCCGGTCTCCTCCTCTGACCGGAACCGCACACGGAAGCAGTAGAGGTCGTCGGGCGCCCGCCGGCCGGTGACCGGGTCGAGGAACCAGTCCGGCGCGGCGACGTCGGGCCGCTCGACCCCGAGCACCTCCCACTTGCCCTCGAGCAGCGCCGACGCCGCGCTGACCAGGGCCGCCCGCGCCGGCGCCGGCACGGCGCCGGCCAACCCGGGCGGCAGCGTCGCGCCGAAGCGCCGGCACTCGGTCGGCAGGGCGCCCACGGAGGCATCGGGCCAGGGTCGCCCGGGTCGAACCCGTCGGCGGAACCACAGCAGCCGCCGGCCCTGGTCAGCGGCGCGAAACGCCAGCTCCGCGGCCGACATCGCCCGAAGGCGGCGCCAGTACCACCCGGCCCGGACGGGGATCACACCCGTTGGGTCTGTCCGCCAGCCAGGCCGGCGGCAACGGCCAGCGTGGCCCGGGTGGTCGAGGCGAGCGACACAAGGGGGATCGGCATCGGGCCGCCCGAACGCACGGCGGCGAGGAACGCCGCCAGCTGTGCAGCCTGGCCCTTGTCCGCCCTGCCGAAGCTGCGCTGCACCCGCCGGCGCCGCCCGCTCCACACCGTCGCCTGCCGGAAGTTGTCGAGCCGGGCCGACCGGCCGCCGGCGGCCACGTCGAGGGTCTCCTTCGGGAAGCGGGAGTTCCCCGCGCCCGTATAGGTGATCGTGCCGACAGAGCCGTCGTCGAAACGGACGGTGACCAGCAGGTCCTCACCGCTGTCGGTGCCCGCGGCGTCGACCCACACTGGCCGGGCGTCGAGCCACCAGCTCAGCGTGTCGAGGAAGTGCCCGCCCTCGCCCTCGAAGCGGGTGCCCTCGGTGTCGCTGCGGTTGTACCAGCTCCTGGCGTCGAGGCGGCCGGCGTTGACGAGGTAGCGGAGCACCGAGGGGCCGGCGACGGCGCCGAAGCGGGAGCGCATCTCGACGAGCATCGGGGAAAACCGGCGGTTGAATCCGACCATGAGCCGGTCGTTGCCGGTCTCCTCGACGGTGGCCAGCACCCGATCCAGCTCGGCAGGGGTCAGGGCGAGCGGCTTCTCGACAAACACGGTCTTGCCTCGCTCGAGCGCCCGGCACACCAGCTCGGCGTGCGAGGCGTGGCGGGTGACGACGAACACAGCGTCGAGCGACTCGTCGTCCAGCACGCTGCTCACATCGGTCGAACCCCGCTGGAAGCCGAACCGGCGCTGGGCGTTGGCGACCGACAGCGACGTCGTGGTGGCCACCTGGACGAGCTCCACGCCATCGTCGCCGTGCAGGTGCGGCAGGAGCATGGACGACGCGTAGTTGCCGGCGCCCACGAAGCCGAGGCGGATCTTGGCCGCGCCGACCGGCCGGCTGGGGAGGCGCTCGCCCGGGCGTACAACGGCCAGAGGGCGGGGGGCCGGCGCCGGCCGGGGGACGGTGTCGCCGCTCGGGTGGGCGGCGCGGCGCGGATAGCTGAAGACGAAGCCCACGCCTTTCAGGGTGCCGGCGCCGAGCTGCGCGTAGACATCGACCGCGTCCGTCACCGGGAACTCCCCGGAGATCAGCGAGGCCACGTCGATGGCTCCCGAAGCGACAAGATCGACGAAGCAGGCGAGATTGCGACGCTCGGTCCACCGCACGTAACCGGCGGGGTAGTCGATGCCTTCCAGCTCGTAGCGGGGGTCGTAGCGGCCGGGCCCGTAGGACCGTGAGAACCGTACGTCGAGCTCCTTCTCGTAGTACTCGTTCCATGGCAGGTCCAGCTTGCACTTGCCGATGTCGACCACCCGGGCCCGGTCACGCGCCAGCCGCGCCGCGGCAAGGACAGGATCGTTCGACGGGCCACCCGATGCGAGGAACACATGGTCGGCTCCCAGGCCACGGGTGAGGCCGGCGAGCGACCGCTCGAGCCGGGCGACGCCGTCGGGGGTCGGCGGGCCGGCGTCGGAGGCGCCGGCGGCGACGGCCAGGGTCTGGCGCTCCTCCACCGGGTCGATCCCGACCACCCGCACGCCGGCGGCCACCAGGAGGCGAACGACGAGTTGGCCGACAAGGCCGAGGCCGATCACGCACGCCGTCTCGCCCAGCTGGACCTCGCCCCGCCGCACGCCCTGCAGAGCGATGGCGCCCACGGTGGCGAAGCACGCCAGGCGGGGGTCGACCCCCTCGGGCACCGGGACACACAGGTTGGTGGGCACCCAGTTCACCTCGGCGTGAAGGGCGTGCTCGTTGCCAGCGCAGGCAACGACGTCGCCGACCTCGAAGCCCTCGGTCCGAGGCCCCACCTCCACGACCTCCCCGCACAGCGAGTAGCCCAGCGGCGAGTACGAATCGAGCTTGCTCATGGCCTTCTGGTAGGCGGCGACGGGGCCCTGCTGGGCCACGCTGTCGAGCACCTTGCGTACCTGGTCGGGTCGCTCGCGGGCCTTGCCAAGCAGCGACAGCTTGGCCTCGTTCACTTTCATGAGCTCGGTGCCGGTGCTGATGAGGGAGTACCTGGTAGCAACGAGCACCCCCCCTGGCTTGCACGCCGGCGGCGGGACGTCGATCACGGCCAGCTCGCCGGTCCTGTAGTTCTGCACGACCTGCTTCATGGCGGCCTGCCCAGCGGTGCTCATCCGGCTACTCCTGCTTCTCGTGTCTGCCGGCACCACAGCTCGAGGGTGAGCAGCTGCCAGATCTGCTTTGAGCGGTCCTCTCGGCCGGCGCGCTCGTCGGCCACCAGCCGCTCCACCGCCGCCTTGCGCACGAACCCCGACCGGACGAGCTCCCCGGACAGGACCACGTCGTCGACCACCTCCTTCAGGTCCCGGCCGACCCAGGCCCGCAGCGGCGCGCTGAACGAGCCTTTGGGGCGGTGCACGATCTCCGCCGGGAGCCACGCCTCGGCCGCCGACTTCAGGGCCGCCTTGGCCGTGCGGCCGGCGATCTTGGCCTCGCCGGGCAGGGAGAAGGCGGCCTTGACCACCTCGATGTCCACAAACGGCACCCGCACCTCGGTGGAGGCGGCCATGCTGGCCCGGTCGGTGTAGGCCAGGTTGAGGCCGGGCAGGAAGAGCCGGGCGTCAGCCAGGCACATGCGGCTGACCTGATCGCCCAAGGTCGTGTCGTTGTAGATGCCGGCGTGCTCGGCAAACAGGTCGGCCACGTGGCCTCCCAGATCCGGGTGGATGAGCTGGCCCAGTTCGTCGCCGGCGAAGAGCGTGTAGCTGCGTCGAAACCCCGGTTCCTCGGCCATCTCTGCGAACGACACGAACCGCTTGGCCCACCGAGCCTTGCGCAGCCCCCGGCCGGCGATCGTCACCGGCAGCCGGTCGACCGCCGGCCGTACCAACCCGTGGCGCAGTGAGCGGGGCAGGCGGCGGTAGCGACCGGCCAGCAGGCAGGCGTAGTGCTTACGGTAGCCACCGAACAGCTCGTCGGCGCCCATGCCCGAGAGCAGCACCTTGACGCCGGCCTCCCGCGCCGCTTGGCAGATCAGGAACGTGTTGATGGCAGCTGCGTCGCCGATCGGCTCGTCGAGGGTGTCCACCATCCTGGGCAGGAGGTCGACGATGTCGGGCGCGATCTCGATCTCGTGCAACTTCACGCCGTAGCGCAGGGCCACCTTGCGGGCATAGGACACGTCGTCGGGCATGGCCTCGAGGCGCTGGTCCTCGGGCCGGAAGGCGATGGTATAGGCGTCCAGGTCGGGGTTGACCCGCTTGGCCAGCACGGTGACGATGCTCGAGTCCAGCCCGCCGGAGAGGAACGTCGACACGGGGACGTCGGCCACGAGGTGGGCGGCCACCGACTCCTCGACCACGCGTGCGAGGTCCGCCGGCTCGCCGGCGGCCGCTTCGGCGGCGACCTCGGCCAGCGACCAGTACCGGTGGCGGGAGACGTGCCCGTCGGGCCGGAACTCGACCCAGGTTCCCGGCGGCAGCTTCTCCACGCCCTTGATGGCGCAGCGCTGGTCAGGGACCCAGTAGTACAACAGCGAGGCGATCATCGCCCCCGGCTCCAGCTCGAGTTCGGGGCCGAGGGCGCTCACCAGTGCCTTCAGCTCCGATGCGAACACGACGCCGTCGCCCCTCCGCAGGAGGAACAGCGGTTTGATGCCAAGGTGGTCGCGGGCCAGCACGAGATGGCCCGTGCGCTCGTCGAGGATGGCGAAGGCGAACATGCCCCGGAACCGCTCCAGGCACGTCGGGCCCCAGTACCGCCACGCCTCGAGCACGACCTCGGTGTCCGAGGAGGTCCGGAACGTCACGCCCCCGTGAGTCAGCTCGGCCCGCAGTTCACGGTAGTTGTACAGCTCGCCGTTGTAGGCCAGCACAAGGCCGTCCTTGGCGAAGGGTTGGTCCGACGCGGTGGAGAGGTCGATGATGGACAGCCGGCGATGAGCCAGGTGGGCGTCGGCCCGAGCGGCCTGGGGAGTGGGATGGCCGCCTCGCCCGTCGCCTGTCGAGTGCAGGCCGTCGGCGTCCGGGCCCCGATGGGCCAGGCGCTTGCTCATGGCCTCGGCCAGGTCGCGGCCGTCCGGCTGCTGGTAGCACCCCGCGATCCCGCACATCGCTAGCCCACTACGCGCGAACGCGGAGGGTGCTTCGGATCAGGCCGTCGTAGACATCGACGTACGCCTGCGCCTGGTGCTCCCACGCCAGCACATCCTCGACACGAGCGCGGCCCCGGGCCGCCATGGCGGCCCGGCGGGGGGCGTCGTCGATAAGGGCCACGATGGCCTGGGCGTAGCAGTCGATGTCGTTCGGCTCGACGTACACGGCGGCGTCGGCAGCCGACACGCGGGTCTCCCGCAGGTCGAAGGCCACCACCGGGAGCTCATAGGCCATGTACTCCATGGTCTTGTTCATGGTGGAGACGTCGTTGAGGGGGTTCTTCGGATCGGGGGAGATGCCTACGACCGCGGTCGACATCACCCGGGCCACGGTCTCGTCGGGGCACCGCCCAGTGAAGGTCACGTGGTCGGCGAGGTCGAGCTCGCGCGCCAGGGCCACCATGTCGTCGAAGCAGTCGCCCGAACCCATCAGGATGAAGCCGATGTCGGTGCGGCCCATACCGTGGACGATGCGGGCTGCGGCCCGCACGGCGATGTCCACCCCGTCCTGGGGGCCCATCACACCGATGTAGCAGACGAGGTGCCGGTGGCCGCCGAGAAGCGCCGGATCGGGGCCGATCCTGCGGAGCCGGCGTGGGTCGGGGCCGGTGCGCACGACGGTCACCTCGTCCCGGCCCTTGCCGCCCCGGCGCATGGCGACATCGCGGTAGGAGCCGTTGGTGGAGATGACGTGATCGGCGGTCCGGTAGGTGCGGCGCTCGAGGAGCCGCAGTCCGCGGTAGGGCAGTCGGGCGCCACCGGAGAACCGCGACTCGTAGAGCTCCGGACACAGGTCGTGCTGGTCGTAGACGAACCTGGTGCCGCCCAGCATGCGGAACAGGAGCCCGAGGGGCCAGAAGATGTCAGGCGGGTTGCAGACCTGCAGCACGTCGAAGCGGCCTTTCCGCCACACCTTCAGCGCCAGCCAAGCCGTCATCACGAACGACCAGACGTACTCGGCGACGAAACCCAACTTTGCCTGGGTGGGCGGGTAGGGCCGATACTTGAACAGCTTGATCCCGTCGACCACGTGGCGGCGGGGGTCACCCGGCCCCTTGGGGCAGACGACCGAAACGTCGTAACCCGCTTCGATCAGCGCCAGGCATTCCAACCGTACCCGGCGGTCGAAGGGCACGGGCAGGTTCTGGACCACGATCAGGATTCTCGGATGCCCCTCCCCGCCGGGGTGCCGCGGCCGGCCGGCACCGGCGGGCGATCCGCCCGGGGGGCGGGGCGGGGCGAGTGGCCCCGCGGGCGAGGGGCGCTCGGCGAGCTTCGTCTCTGCGGGCGTCACTGCGTCAGCCGGAGACCGGGACGAGCTCGCCCCGCAGGCCGGCGATGCTGCCGGGGCAGACGGAGCGGCGCACGGGAGACGATCACTGAACCTCGTCCCAGACGGCTGAACGTCGAGTGGTGATGACGCCTGTCCTCTCTGCCCCGGCGCGGATTTGCCCTCGAGACCCGGGAGACTCGCTGCCGCAAAGCGCCTCCGTAGCCACCTGAAGGCTACACAAATTGGACATCTGGGTCAAGTCGGACTATTCGGATATTCCAGACCCACAGTCGAATTTCATCTCTGCGCTCTGCTTACCCGCGCTCTGGCACGTGCCCAGGCGGCGAGCGCCGGCCCGCTGCGCTTCAGCAGGAGCAGCGGCCGCAGAAGGTGCGCCAGCAGCAGCCCGGCCCGGCCCCGAACCGCCAGGGGGAATTGCATGCGCATGAAATCCGCCGTGGGCCACAGTTTGCGGCCCACGAGCGCCGCCTTGTTCGCCACCCCGGACGTCTGGGACAGGCGGGCAAAGAAGAACGACTCGAACGGCGCCGAAGAGATGCGCAGCTCAAGCTCGACATCACGCGGGGCCCGGGCGAGGGCGAGGACGTCCGCCATCAGCGCCCCTGCGCCGCACAGCCGCAGACCCTCGGCGAAGGCCTGGACTGACCCAAGCGAGACCGCCAGCGCGGCAGCGGCCTGCCAGTCCTCCAATGGCACCTGGGCCAGCCCGCGACCTAGATCGGCCATCGGCTTGGCGTTCAGGGGCCCGTTCTGCGCCGCGTGCAGGGCGAGATGCATGGTGCGGGCCGGCACGTCGAGGGCGACGACCTCCACACCGGTGACCAAAGTGAACGGAGTCGTCCGGGCGCTCAGGACCTCCCAGCACCGCTCGGGCGGGTCGGTCGGGGTGCCGATGAGGCGGTGGTGGAGGTCGATCCGGGCGCCATTGGCGTTCCGCAGGGTCGTGGTGTTGGGCCCGATCTCGCAGGACGCCGCCTCTGCGAGCGGGATGTCGTAGCCCAGCTCCGCCAGCGCAACCTGGGCCCGACCGAACAGCGCCGGGGGCACCAGGAGGTCGACGTCGATGGAGTACCGAACCTCGTTCGCGTAGAGCCAGCGGGCGATGGTCGGGCCCTTGAGCAGGATGGACGGGATGCCGGACGCGTCGAGTTGCGTCCATGCCTCGCCGATGATCGACTCCATCCACAGCCAGTACGCCCCGTAAGCCGCCTGTGCCGACAGGTTCCCCAAGCCGAACCTCCGTTGCGAGGATGGTAGCAATTTGTCGGCTTTGACCGGTTACGTCGCATCCTTGGCCCTGGGCGTAGGGTCGTCCGAGATGAGCAGCGGTGACCGCGGACGGGCGCGAAACATCCTCGTCGTGTCGGGGCGGCGGCTGATCGCCGGCGCCCTGGGCGAGCTGCTCGCCGACCATCCAGAGGTCGAGAGTTGGGCGGTCGCCTGGGACGGGAACCGGCTCGCTGGGGCGATGCGTCGGTTGCCGCCGACGACCGTACTCGTCGACCTTGACGATCCTGGCTGCTCGCCCGAGCGACTGATCGCGTTCTTGACCGGCGCCCCACGCGCCCGCCGGATCGGCGTTTACGACACCTTCACCGCTCCGAACGGCCAGCTCGCCTTCGAGCTGGGACTGACAGTGCTCGTGCCGCTCACCTCGCCGCTGGACCATGTGGTCAAGCTGGTGGTGGAAGCCGCACACGACTCCTCCGCTACGTCGGCCGTCGGGCTGACCGCCGACCAGCTCTCCCGCCTCAGTTCGCTCACCCCCCGTGAGTTGGAGGTCCTCTCCCACGTTGCCCGGGGCCGGTCGGTCAGGTCGGCCGCCGCCCTCATGGGCGTCACCGTGCACACGGTCGACACCCACAAGCGCCGATGCTTCGCCAAGCTCGGCGTCCAGCAGCAGGCCCACGCCGTCGCCCTAGCCACCAGTGCCGGCCTCATCCCACCGGACTGACGCCGCGCCCGCCGGTGGCGACGGTCACCGTGTACGCCATTCCTCGAGCGGTGGCCGCCCAGCAGATGTCGGCCGGCCGGCCTCCCCGGCCGGCCTCCGGGCCCCTCATGTCCGCCCCAATAGCGCCTCGTCAGTGAGCGCCCGGGTGATCGCCTGCGCCTGGGAGGTGACGCGTAGCCGGGCGAAGATGCGGCTGCGGTGGGCCTCGACGGTCTTCGATGAGATGCCAAGCTGGCGGGCGGTGCCCTTGGTGGTCAAGCCGTCGACCATGGCCTGGAGCACGGCCCGCTCCCGGGCAGTCAGGGAGACGTCGCCTGTTCCGTCGCGCTGGCCTCGGCGGTGCCAGTGCTCGTCCAGGAGCAGCCGGGTGGCGGCAGGCGAGGCGTAGGCCTCGCCCGCAACCAGCATCGACACCGCCGTCCTTAGGCTTGCCAGCGGGTCGCGCACGGTCACGAGGGCATCGACGCCGGCCCCCAGCGCGGCCCGGACGGCCGGCGACATCACCACGGGTGCCAGCAGCACCACCGCGGCGCCGGCCCGTCGCAGCGCCGCGACGGTGCCGGCGCCGGACAGCAGGTCGACCAGGACGGCAGGAACCGGCGCATCCGGCTCGGCGGCCGCCGCCACGATGGGGCCGGCGTCAGCCGTGGTCAGGAGATAGGGCACGGACGCCCCGGCGCAGCACCGCCGCCAGGCGTCGCCCACCACCGGCCGCGCGGTGAGCGCCGCACCCCGGAAGCGGCGCCCGGTCGTCATCGCCCGACGACGGCCGGGCCGCCGGCCCGCACCCGCCGCCCCCGCTCTTCGAACCAGCGCAAGTAGCGGCTGAGGAACAGCGACCGGCTGAGGGCCACCTGGTAGCGGTTGACCACCTCGGTCTTTGCCATGCGGCTCCTGTCGGGCCACTCCGCCACGAGGCGCTCGAGCCGGTCGACGTCGATCACCTCACACGAGGCCGGGTGGGCCCGAATGGCGTCGAGCTCGTTGCGGATCTCGGCGCGCGCCGCCGTGAGCCGGTCGAACCAGTCGGGCTGCTGGGCTCCCGACGTCGGCCGGTCGACGATCTCCGCGGGCAGGACGTCGCGCATGGCGGCCCGGGCGACGGCCCTCCATTCCCCGTTGTGGCGCCGCCACCACTCCGGCTGCACGACGGCCGTCTCGACCAGCCGGCGATCAGCGGTCGGGTCCCGCACGTCTATGGCCCAGAGGGCCCGGAGGGCGGCGAACAGCTCCCCTTGGGCGGCACCGTTGAGGAACACTTGGCTCGTGTCCCGGCCTATCCCCTGCGGCTTCACCTCGCCCAACTCGGGGACCAGTGCCACCAGGTCCACTTCGGCCAGCCGGCCCGGAGCGACGGCCGTGGCCTCCGTCCATTGCGAGAGCAGGTCGGCTCCGGCGCGAGCCGCACGCCGGCGCTTGAGCCCGGGGAACAGGTGCGCCAACAGGTCCCGCCGCAGCACGCCGGCGACATCGAGCTCAAAGGCGCGGGAGAAGGCCCTGACCTCGCGGGCGACCGACAGCATTCGCCCGCGCCGGGCCAGCTCGAGCAGCCACAGCGGCCCGTCGGCACTGAAGGCCAGGTTGCCAGCCGAGCCGCCGAGGAGGACGTCGATCCCGTCGTCGGCCGCCATCCGGTAGCAGGTCAGAACCCAGCTCATGTTCAGCGGGTTGCGGACCGGCGGCGAGCCCAGCTCCCACAGCGGCTCGTGGTGTCCGAAGAGCGTGTCGGGCCGCTCGTCGACGAAGCGCGACCGGAGGTTGGAGTAGCGCCGGCCCAGGGCCTCGACCGCGAACCGCTCGCTGGGGATCCACCCCGGAGCGGTGTACCCCGACCAGCCCGTCGGCGGCACGGAGGTGTATGACACCAGCGACGCGGGGGCCAGCCGCTGGGCGGCCAGCGCGGCGACCGACGTGGAGTCGAGCCCGCCGCTGAGCATCACGCCGACCTGCCCGGCGCCGGCCAGCGCACCGCCGACGGCCTCCTCCAGCCGGCCGCGCAAGGCTGTGGCGTGGGCAGCCAGGGAGCCGGCGTCGACCGCTTTCTCCGCCGGCTTCCACCACCGCCAGGCGCGAGCGCCTTGCCCGTCGACCCACATCGCAGTGCCGGGGAGGACGGTACGCACGCCGCGGACGAAGGTCCGGTCGGTCGAGTACGCCAGGAGCATGACCTCCACCGCCCGGTCGAGGTCCAGTTCGTGGCCCACGCCTTCGAACCCGGTGAGCGCCAGGGCGGTGGTGGCGAAGGCGACCACACCGTCGCCTTGGTGCACGGCCAGGGTCCGGCCGCCCGAATGGTCCCGTGCCAGCAGGAGGCCGCCCCGCCGGCGATCGACCACGGCGATGGCGTACATCCCGGTGAGCTCGTCCAGCATCGACCGGCCCCACCGGAGGTAGGCGGCGAGGACGAGGCCGGCGTCTGGGGTCTGGGGTTCGGCGCCCAGCCGCGACGCCAGCTCGGCTCGCCGGTAGAGGTGGGCATCGACACAGGCGACCAGGGCACCGCCGCCGCCGATGGCCACCGCCGGCGTGCCCGCCGGGCGGTGCACGCTCAAGGCCACCCCGCACGCACCGGCGTCGCCGCTCCAGGTCTCGGCGTCCCCGTACGGCGCCAGCACCGCCTGCATCCCGGACAAATCGATGATGCCGGCCGACCCACCACCCCACCGGATGGCCCCGCACAACGCCGTCACTGTGCCTCCACTCCGTCGCCGTCCGGTCCCGAGTTACCCCTAAGGGTATTGCCATCAGCGGCAGGCGCGCGGAGGATGCGGTCATGCACAACGACAACACCATCGACGAGCCATACGAGTCCCCGACCTTCGAGGTCGTCGGCACCCTGCAGGAGCTGACGAAGGCCGGCAACCTGTTCCCGTCCGACGACGGTGTCAACCGCGACACCGCGCAGCCCTTCGGCTCCTGAGGTTGGTGCCCTGCTCGACGTGGGGCAGCGAGCACGATCACGCACTCGGGCCGAAGGCCGTCGCGCCCGATCGCACCTCAGCGCCCGGGATTACGCTTCCCGATGTCATGCCTGCCGGCGGTCGCCTCGCTCTCGCCGTGCCCGGTTGAGCGTCCTGACGGCGCAGCCGGCGCACACGTGCCGGCTGCACGGCCTTGATGTCGCCGCGCCCTTCATGCTCGGCCACGCCGCTCCCGAAGCAGCGGTGCCCGAGATACGGATCACCGTTGACCATCGCCGGGTCGCAGCCGGGGACGGGCGGGCCAGCGCCGGCCGGTTGGTCGCCGGCCAGTCGCCCGGCCGCCCCGACTACGAGCTCCGTGACCTCGGGCCGGCGGGCTACCTCTACAAGATCCGCGACTTCGTCCAGATCTACATCGCCGCCGATCAGGGTTCCTTGCACTGCCGCCTGCTAGCCGGCGCATCCGAGAGCATGCTGCCCGTCATGCTGGGCGGCCACGTGCTGGCCACGCTCATGCTCCTGCGGGGCCAGCTCGTGCTCCACGCCAGTGCGGTGGAGGCCGGAGGCTTCGCCTACGCCTTCGTCGGCCACTCCGGCGCCGGCAAGTCCACCCTGGCCGCGCTGGCGTGCCGGTCCGGCGCCCGGTTGGTGACCGACGACGTGCTCCGGGTCGAGCCGGAAGGAACGATGGCCACCTGCTTCCGGGGCGGGTCGTTCCTTCGCCTCCGGCCCGAGTCCAAGGCCTTGGCAGGAGCAGAGGACGGGACCTCCGCCGGTATGTCCGCCGACGGTCGCCACCTCGTGGCCTCGCCGCCGACGACAGCCGACCGCCTCCCCCTGGCCGGCATCTTCGTCCCCTGCCGTCGGGAGCCCGCCGACCCCTTGGCCAGGACGACGTTGGACCCCAAGGCGGCCCTCCTCACCCTCCTTCAGTTCCCGCGGGTCCTCAACTGGACCGACCCGCAGACATCCGCTGAGCATTTCGACAAGCTGGCCAGCGTGGTCCAGCACGTGCCCGTGCACTGCATGGACGTCCCGTGGGGCCGCCCGATCGAGGAGCCGTGGATCGACCGATTCTTTTCGCTCCTCTTCGACCCGTCCCCCGGCGTGCTGGGTTGACTTGGCCCGGAACGTTCGCACGGAGCACGCGTTCAGCTACCGTCTCGCCGTGCCGGCTGGGGATATGTTCGTGCGGATCCGCCAGAAACACGTCACCTGGCGTGAGATCGACGGGGTTGTCATCGCCCTGGATCTCTCGTCGTCCACGTACTTCACCACGAACCGCACCGGACGCGTCCTCTGGACGGCGATGGTCGGGGGGGCGACGATCGACGAGCTCGTCTCCCTGCTCGAGTCGTCCTTCGGGATCTCCCGCCAGCGGGCCACCGATGACGTCATGGCCTTCGTGAAACTCGTCGGTGCCAACAACCTGCTCGAGCCAGTCCAGACGACCCCCCACTAGCGGCTGCCGGGGCGCCCGCTCGCCCTCCTGCCGATTTGTCCGTTACTACGGGAGTGACAGTTTTGTCGTATCCTCGGAGGGGCCGGAACGAATACGCCTGGGAGGAGGGACCGGTGAGCAGGATGGGGGAGGTCATAGAGCGCGCGAGGTGGCTCCGCACCGGCTGCCGCCGGCCGGTGGTCTGGGCCCCGCTCGTTGCGCTCCTCGTACTGACAGGGACTTTGGCCCAGGTGGCGGCGCCGTGGCCCGAGGGTCCGATCCTCGTGACACTCACGGGCACTGGTCCGCACGGCATCGCCCTCTCGGACATCGTCGTCCTGGTCGTGGTCGGCCTCGTCAGTGCCGTCTGGCTGTGGGTTGTCTCCTCCCCACGCCAAGCCGACGCTCGCCAGGCCCTCGGCACCCTCGATCGGCGCACGTGAGCGGATGACGTCCGTCATCGTCACCGGCGGCGCCGGCTCATCAGATCGAACACAGTCGACGAGCGCAGGATCTCCCGGTTCTCGCGCATGGAGGTTTCGTGAATGCCATGTCCTCTGACCGCGCGAGCCCGCCAGTCCCTCGCGATAGCGCTGCCCGGCTGTGTTGGCTTCCGTTTCTGTAGACCACGTGGGGCACCCCGGATTCAGTGATGACGCGGGCCCATGGCCGGGCCCGCACGTGCCTAGACATCGAGCGGATGATTCTCCTACGCCGCATCATGGCGAGTCCTCCGCAGCAACGGGGCATCCGATGAGGGTTTTGCTCGTCCACAACCGGTACCGGTCGTCGTCCCCGAGTGGTGAGGACCGAGTCGTGGATCAGGAGGGAGAAGCGCTCGCAGCTGCGGGCTATATCGTCGAACGGTTCGAGCGCTCCAGCGACGAGATCGCCGATCGATCGACACTCGGACGCGCTGCCGTGCCCGCCCAGCTGGTTTGGAGCCAGGGAACGCGACGCTCGTTGATGCGGACCTTGCGAGTGTTCCAACCTGCCGTTGTCCACGTGCACAATACGTTTCCGCTGTTGAGCGCCTCAGTGCTGTACGCGTGCAGGGCCGAAAACGTCCCGGTCGTAGCGACACTCCACAATTACCGGCTGGTGTGCCCGAGCGGAACATTGTTCCGCAATGGACTGGTCTGCCATGACTGCATTGGTCGCTTCCCGCTGCCGGGCGTGCGCCATGGCTGCTACCGGAACTCCGTTCTTGCCACGATCCCGATGGCCGCGGCCCTGGTCGCCCACAAAACGGCGTGGCGCACGATGGTCTCTGCGTACGTGTTCATCTCGCAATGGCAACGCGATCTCATGGCCGCGGACCGCCTCCCCGCTGAGCGACTGTTCGTCAAGCCCAACTTCGTTCCGTCCTCCCCGTCCGCTGCAGTCGCGCCCAGGAATCGAGTTGTCTACGCCGGCCGTCTGACGGAGGAGAAGGGGGTGCGTCTGTTGATGGAAGCTTGGGACCGCTACATCACTTTCGCGGACCCAGCCCGGCTCGAACTGTGGGTGGCGGGCGCTGGGCCCCTGGAAGGAGAAGTCGCCACTTGGGCCGCCCTGCGCTCGTCAGTGCGGTGGGTCGGGAGGCTCGGCCAGGAGGAGTGTCTGACGTTGGTGGCGGGCGCGAGTGCCGTCGTGGTCCCGTCGCAATGGGAAGAGACCTTTGGGCTTGTCGCTGTGGAGGCAATGGCCGCCGGCGTAGCGCCTATTGCCTCTGCGCACGGATCCTTCCCCGAGATCATCACTGACGGCGTCGACGGCGTGCTATTCGAGCCGGGGAACGCCGATTCTTTGGCGAAAGCGATTGCCGATCTACAGGCAGAGCCCGAGCGACACGCGGCGCTGGGACGAGCCGGCCGTGACAACTATGAAAAGCGCTTTAGCGCGGAGGCGAACATCGAGGAACTGACTCGGATATACGAATTCGCAATCAAGCATCAGGTTCGCTGAGTCGTCGCCAGGTGGATAGTGTGCCCACCATCGGCCCGGGTTCCTCGGATGCACGGCCCTCTCCGCGAGCGGAGTTCCCGCTACATTCCTTCAGAATGCAGTCGCTGCAGCAGGCAGCGCATGGAGCGACACACGACTACCGAGCGGGAAGCCCTCACCTAAAACACTGGCGACTCTACGATCGACTCGTCTCACTCGTGCGGGTCGAGATCGACGCGATCAGGTCGAAGGGGCTACCCCTTACCGTGTTAGAGGTGGGCGCAGGACATGGAGGCTTCACCGAACCGATGCTCGCGCTGGGATGTTCCGTCAAGGCAACTGAGATGTCGAAGCCTTCACTGGCAGTGTTGACTGAACGGTACAGATCGAATCCGAAGTTTGCCGCAGTATTTGACGCAGACGGATCCCTGACTGTTGTCGGCAACGAGATGTTCTCGGTGGTGATTTGTGCATCGGTTTTGCACCACATCCCTGATTATCGAATGTTTCTCGACTCGTGCATAACGAAACACTTGGCTCCAGGCGGAGCACTAATCACTCTGCAGGATCCCCTGTGGTACGCTGGTCTCAGGCCGAGCGATGTATGGTTGAGTCAGATCAGCTACTTCGCATGGCGCATCACTCTAGGCGAGTATGCTCAGGGCGTTAGCACCCGGTTACGGCGTATCAGCGGACGCTACGATGAACAGAACCCGCTCGATATGGTCGAGTACCACGTCGTTCGAAGCGGAGTGAATCATCGCGAGGTTCTGGTCGATCTGACTCCACGATTCGACAGCGTGCGACTGGTCCCCTACTGGTCTACCCAGTCCGGCCTGTTCCAAAGGTTGGGCGAGTCGCTCCGTAGGACAAACAGCTTCGCCCTGGTGGCTCGGGGCTTTCGCCGAGACACCCCGTGTGCTGTCACAGTAGAGGCTCCCGCCTCCGATCCGACGTGGTTGGGCTCTCCGGAATGACGCATCGGCCGAACCCCCGATCTTCACGCCCTGCGCCCCACGCCAGCAAGTGCGTACGAGCACCGATCGGCGGTGCGGGCCGGTATCTGGTGCTGGTCCGGTGCAGGGCCGGCGCCGTCTGGATGACAATTGCTGGCACGGCGGGACCTGCCGGCACGGCGGCACGGCCGGCACCCGCCCCCGCGCCGTGTGGGCAATCGTAGTAGTTCTTGGCCACATTGGGGATGTAACCGGATGACGTCGAGGATGCGCCGGGCGTCGCTCCATAGCGGTGACGTCGCGGCTCGGGCCGTGTGGGCGATTGCGGACCAAGGCCTCTCGAGTCTCACCAATTTCGGACTTGGTGTGTTCGTCGCCCGCGAAGTATCTCCCCAGGCCTTCGGAGCCTTCAGCATCGCCTTCGCAGTCTACGCATTCATTCTGAATTTCGCGAACGGAGCGATCGCAGAGCCGTTCCATGTCCGGTTCAGCAGCGTGCCGACCGAGGTTTGGCGATGCGCCACCAAACAAGCCACAGGAGCGGCGGTGTCCGTCGGAATCTTGGGTGGTGTCGTGTGCGCACTGGTTGGAGCCGGATCCAACGGCGCTGTTCGTCAAGCATTCTTTGCCCTCGCACTTACACTCCCATTTCTTACGCTTCAGGACGCGTGGCGGGCCACATTCTTTGCCCATCGGAGGGGTCGTTCCTCATTCTTCAATGACCTGGTTTGGGCGACCGCCCTCGTTCCTGCGCTCGCTCTCGCTTCTCGGGGGGGAGAGGACGCCTTGTTCTGGCTGATACTCGCTTGGGGAGCTGCCGCCGGCGTTGCTTCCATCGTCGGCGCCATCCAAGCTCGTACTGTTCCGAGCCCCTTTCAGACAGCTCGTTGGCTACGGCTCCACCGAGATCTCGTCCCGCGTTTCTTGGGAGAGATGACGCTGTACAGCGGAGGTTATCAACTGGCCATCCTTGCCATTGGCGCCGTCGGCGGGCTCGCCGTGGCCGGGGGAATCCGCGGGGCGGAAATGCTGCTCGGCCCACTGTATGTAGTGATCTTCGGAATCCGGATCATGGCTGTCCCCGAAGCGGTTCTCTTGCTCAGGCGCTCGGCATCGAGAATGCGCCGGGCGCTCGCTGCGCTCGCCGCCGGATACAGTGCAGTAGCGGTCATGATCGGCGTCGTCGGCCTGTTCCTCCCGGAGCGCTGGGGGACGGCACTACTGGGTCGGACATGGGTGACGGCCCAGCCGGCCATTCTCCCGATCGCCGTCTTCATGGCTGCATCTGGCGCGTCCATGAGCGCAAGGATCGGACTCCGCGCTCTCGGCGACGCCAAGCGCAGCCTGATGGCCCGGCTCTACACGATGCCTCTCGTCGTTGCGTGTGCAAGCCTTGGCGCGGCGGTGGGCGGAAGCCGGGAGGCCGCGTGGGGTCTCACCGTTGGCATGTCCATCGACGTTGTCCTCTCGTGGCGGCAACTCGACCTTGCACTTCTCGAGCATCACGAGGCACGGGGTGCGGGCGAATAGTGGCTCGTTCGGAAGTCCGAGGACGTCACGCGGCGGCCACGTTCCTTCTCTCCGACGGGGCGGCGGCCCACTCGGCCAAGCTCCACCGGCTTATAGTGCGGGCCATCGTTCCCCGTGACGTAGGCGGTGACTGGCAATGAGCTTGAGCCAGCCTGCGCCCCCACGCCGGCACCGGGGCCGGTACGCGGTCGGCGCCGCCTGCCTGGTGCTCGCCGCCGCCGCGCTCGTCGCCGTGACGCGGGACCGTAGCGCGCCCTCATCGGCGGACCGCAGTGGCAGCGGCCCACCCGCCTCGCCGCCGGCGCACATCTGCCGCTCCGACGCCTTGATCGGCCCGGCCACGCCGCCACCGGGCGCAGTGCGCATCGACCCGGGCCAGAACGTCTACGACGCGACCCTGGCCGCGCCCGCGGGCACGACGTTCTGGCTGTCGCCCGGCGTCCACACGCTGGCGCGCACGGAGTTCTCACAGGTGATAGCCAAGACGGGGAGCACCTACATCGGTGGCCCCGGCGCCATCCTCGACGGACAAGGGATCAATCGCCACGCGTTCACCCACGCGGCACCCCACAGTGGCACCGGCGTGACGATCAAGCACCTGACGATCCAGAACTTCGTCGCCCCCCGGGACCAGGGCGTGGTGAACCAGGGCGCCGGGGCGGGCTGGGTGATGGAGTTCAACACGATCACCAAGAACACCGGCGCCGGCGTCTACGTCGGCTCGGACAACATCGTGCGGTTCAACTGCCTGACCGCCAACGGTCAGTACGGGTTCTCCATGTACCGCCCGGAGGGGCTGCGCAACATCACCGTCGACCACAACGAGATCAGCCACAACAACACCGACGACTGGGAGGCCAAGATCCCCGGCTGCGGCTGCACCGGCGGCGGCAAGTTCTGGGACGTCAACGGGGCCACCGTCACCCACAACTGGGTCCACCACAACAAGTCGGTGGGCATCTGGGCCGACACCAACAACATCGGCTTCCGCATCGAGGGCAACTACATCAACGACAACGACGGCCAGGCCATCTTCTATGAGATCTCCTACAACTTCCTGATCAAGGACAACACCATCAAGCGCAACACCTGGGTGACCGGCCGGGAGTTCGCGGCCCGGGGCGACAAGTTCCCGGTCGGAACGATCTACATCGCCGAGTCCGGTGGCGACAAACGGGTGTCGCCCACCTACGCCACCAGCGAGATCGTGGGCAACGTCCTGGAGGACAACTGGGGCGGGGTCGTCCTGTGGGAAAGCGCCAACCGGTTCTGCAACTCGCCGAACAACACCTCCGGCGCCTACTGCACCAAGGGTGGGGCCGCCACGCTCGCCATCTGCGCCCCTCCCGGCATCGCCAGGGAGCCCTACTACTCCGACTGCCGCTGGAAGACCCAGAACATCGAGGTCCACCACAACATCTTCCGCCACGACCCGACCACCGTCCGCTGCGACCCGGCCTTCTGCGGCAAGCAGGGGCTGTTCAGCGACTTCGGACACAGTCCCGAGTGGCTGCCCTACAAGGGCACCGCGATCCAGCAGGCGGTGACCTTCGACCGCGACAACCACTTCCACGACAACACCTACGCCGGCACGTGGTCGTTCACGGCCTTCGACAAGACCCTCCCCGGCGGCTTCGCCGAGTGGCAGGCGGCCCCGTACCGCCAGGACGCCGGTAGCAAGGCACCGACACCCACCCCACCACGGCCGTGAGCCGGGCCCGCCTCCGAGCGGGGAAGGGACACCCTCGATTCGGGTGGGCCGGAGTCACCACCGAGCTGGTGTACGCCGTCGCCATGCACGCCAACTCTGCCCCACCGAGCTGGCCACGCCGGCGGCCCCGACTGTCGACGGCCACGGGCCGAACGCGGCGGTGATGGTCCCGGCACGCTGCGCGCCCGACAGGCCTGTCAAAGCGTCCGAACCGGTACGATTTCCTCTATTCGGAGAAATCCGCCAGGAGGAAGGCTGGGGCCATCATGAGGAAGCTCGGCGCCGCAGTGCTGGTCGTCGGCGTGCTGCTGGCCGGGGCGGCCACGTCACCCGGGGTGGTCCGGTCGCTGGGAAGCCCGGCACCGGCGCCGGACTACGGGCAGCTGCCGCTGCTGTTCGAGGAGAACCAGGGCCAAGCGGGCGCCGACGTCCGCTTCCTTGCCCGCGGGCCGGGGCACGGCCTCGCCATCGGCGACCGGGGAGCAGCGCTGGCCCTCAAGCCGCGTGACGGCGGTCCGGGCGCAGTCGTGGGTCTCGTCCCCCGCACGACCGGCCCCGCCTTCGAGGTCGTCGGCCTCGATCCCCTCGCCACCGGGGTGAACTACTTCGGTCCGGCGGGGAGCCGCACGGGCGTGGCCACCTACGGCAAGGTCGCCCAGCGCAGCGTCTGGCCCGGGATCGACCTGGTCTGGTACGGCCGGGCCGGCCACCTCGAGTACGACGCCGTCGTGGCAGCAGGAGCGGACCCGTCCGTCGTGCGGCTGGGCATCGAGGGGGCCACCACCCTGCGGCTGGAGGCTTCCGGGAACCTGGTCGCCGATACGCCGGCCGGCCCCCTCGTCCAGCAGGCGCCTCTCGCTTACCAGGAGGTCGGCGGCCGGCGCCGGCCCGTCGAGGCCGGCTTCGCCCTCCTCGGCCGCAGCGACGTCGGGTTCCGCCTGGGCCACTACGACCCCGCCCTCCCTCTGGTCATCGACCCCGTCCTCGTGTACTCCTCCTTCCTGAGCGGCACCCGCAACCAGGACAACGGGCTGGCAGTCGACGGTGCCGGCAGCGCGTACGTCGTCGGGACGACGCTCGCCGCCGACTTCCCAACCACCCCTGGCGCCTTCGACACCACCGTCGCCGGCACCGATGCCTTCATCACCAAGATCAGCCCCGCTGGAACCGCCCTGGTCTACAGCACCTACCTCGGCGGGCCCGGCGACGACCGAGGCATCGACATCGCCGTCGACGGGACCGGCGCCGCCTACGTCACCGGGCTTGCCGCTCCCGGCTTCCCCACCACAGCCGGCGCCTACGACACAAGCCACAACGGTGGGACGGTCGACGTCTTCGTCGCCAAGCTGAGCCCCTCGGGGTCCTCCCTCACCTACTCGACTCTCGTCGGCGGCAGCTTTGATGACAGCGTCGGGGGCGTGGCGATAGACGGCGCCGGAAGCGCCTACATCACCGGCACCGGGACGTCGCAGTTCCCGATGACCAACACCATCCAGATGGCACAGTTCCCATCGAGCCTGTACGTCGTCAAGTTGAGCCCGGATGGCTCGGGGCTCACGTTCAGCGCCCGGATCGGCGACAGCAAGTCGTCGCCGACGCCGAGCGACATCGCGGTCGATACGTCGGGCGCGGCCTACGTGTCCGGGACCACCGGCTGGCCGGTCTGCAGCATCTGCACTCCCGGGGCATTCCAGACCGTGACGCCGGGCACACCCGACGCGTTCGTCCTCAAGCTCCAGCCCAGCGGGACGGCTTTGGCGTACGGAACGCTCGTCGGAGGTCAGTCGTTCGAGTCCGGGGCCGGCATCGCCGTCGACGCCGCCGGCGCCGCGTACCTCGTGGGCACCGGCGGGACCATCTCCGGATTTCCCTACCCCGCCACCCAGCCGTACAGGATGTTCGTGGCCAAGGTGAACCCGACGGGCTCGGGCCTGGGCTACGTCGCGTACATCGAGCCGGAGCTGGGCGTGGGGAGGGGGATCGCGGTGGACGCGACCGGCACGGTGTGGGCCGCCGGGCGGACGGCCGCGGGGATCCTCTTCGAGGTCAGCCCGACAGGGACGGTCCAGTACACCTATCCCGTCAGCAGCACGGGAGTGCTCACCGGGCTGTCCGTCGCCATGGACCCGGCGGGGGCGGTCTACGCCGCGGGCATCACCCAGACCGGCGACTTCCCCGTGACGCCCGGCGCCTACGACACCACCTTCAGCGGGACTGAGGACGTGTTCGTCATGAAGGTGGCGACCAATGCTGCGCCGCCGGCGCCGCCGCCCCCCAACCACCTTGACGCCCCCACCTCGACCATGGAGGGCGCCGGCGGCCAGTGGGCGCCGTGGTTCTCGACAACGGTGGCGCCGTCGGGCGCCCACGCCCACAGCGGCGACCGGAGCCTCCGGGTCGCCATCGGCCAGCCCTACGGGTGGGGGGTGGCCCTCGCCAACTACCCGGGCTTCCCGGCGGCGCCCGGCACCAAGGCCATCAGCTTCTGGGCCCGGGCCGACGGCGGCCCGCTCGGGGCGACGCTGACGGTCGAGTGGCGGGGCGCCGGCGGCCAGCTCCTCCAGACCGACGCCGTGCCGATCGCCACCCTCACCACCGACTGGCAGCAGGGCGCGGCGTTCGTCAACGCCCCGGCGGGCACGGTCTCTGCTTACGCCACCATCTCCAACGCCCGGAGCGTCGCCGGCGACGTGCTCTTCCTCGACGACATTGTCATCGCCCCCCTCGTCAACGCCCTGGACGCCCCCACCTCCTCGGTGGAGGGATCGGTCGGCGCATGGGCCCCGTGGTTCTCGACCGCGGTCTCGTCGAGCACTGATCGCTCCCACTCCGGCACCCGCAGCCTGAAGGTCGCACGCAACCAGCCCTACGGCTGGGGCGTGACCCAGGCCAACTGGCCGGGATTTGCGACCTCCCCCGGCCCGAAGACCATCACCTTCGCCATCGCCGAGCCCCTCGGCGCCGGGCTGGCCGCCACCATGACCGTCACCTGGTACGACGCGGCCCAGACGTCGCTCGGTACCTCGACGCTCACCACGACCGCGGTCGGCACCGGCTGGGAACAGGTGGCCACGAACGTGACCGCGCCTGCCGGCACCGCCACCGCCTACGTGTCGGTGACCGGTTCCGGCGGGGGTGCTGGCGACAGCTTGTACTTCGACGACGTCGCCGTGGTCGACGGCACGTGGAGCCTTCCGCCCCTCCCGCCTCGAGCCATCAACGCCCTGGATCCCGACACTGCCGGCCTTGAGGGCTCCCTCGGCGAGTGGGCCGCGTGGTTCAACGCCTCCCTGAGCCGGGGGACGACGGGTCACACGGGCGACAACAGCCTGGACGTCACTGTCACCGGGCCCTACGGCTGGGGGGTGACGCTGCGGAACTACCCCGGCTTCACCGCCACACCGGGCGCCAAGACCATCTCGTTCTGGGCCCTGGGCACCGGGGCAGTGACGATGCAGGTGCACTGGCGAGGCGCCGACGGCAACCTGCTGCGGACCGACGCCCTGACCATCTCCGGCCTGTCACCCACATGGCAACAGGCATCGGTTGACGTCGTCGCCCCTGCGGAGACCGCGCTGGTAAGCATTGACTTCTACGACGCCAACGGCTCGCCGGGCGACGTGATTCGCATCGACGACGTGACCGTCGCCGACAGCTAGCAGCCCAAGCCGTCGTTGCGTAAGGGTCATCGAAGGCGACATCTTTGAACAAGGCGGTACCGCACTGCCGTGCCCTGGGACCGGGATTTATCCGTGCTCTTAGGAACGGAGGATCCATGAGAAGCATGCGGCCTTGCAGCCGGACGTCGAGGCGAGACCGGGCCAGTTGTCGGTGATGACAGGAGGGGGCGGTGATGACGACCCGCCTGCCGCCTGCGCACATTCTCCTATCTTCGGACAACTCGGCCAAGGCGGCCGCTGCGTATTTCCGGATTAGCCGGCGTCACAACCTGTAGATTTCCGACGAATTGGACAGAACGGGACGCCTTATTTGGAGCAAAGCGCGATTTGGTCCGGAAATCGGGCCAAACGGCCTATATGCTCCGCCGGGCACACCGCCGAGAAGAACGTTCCGATCTGATGGCTGACGGAGGGCGAGCAACGCCCTGCGTCAGAGGAAGGTTGCAATACCCTCCCTGCTAACGCGCCCTGTTGCATTGTCATTTGCGCGGAGAATAATGCATACGTGGCCAGCGAAATAGGTCAAATGACATATACCGCTCGAACAACTTCTTGACGACGAACTAGACGAACCGAAGACCGAGGGTTCGTAACTGTCGAAGGAGCACCATGCATTTCTCCCTTATGGGCTATCGATTTCGTCGCGCCACCGCGATCGTCATCCCCGCTTTCGCCATCCTCGCCGTCCTGCCGCTGTTCGGCACGGGAGCGGCGTCGGCGCAGACCGTGGCCGGCCACCTCGACGCCGACACCCGCGGCATCGAAGCGGGCACCGGCCGCTGGACACCCTGGTTCCAGTCGACCGTCGCCCGCTCCACTGCCGAGGCCAAGGCCGGCAGCGCCAGCCTGCGGGTTGGCATCACCGGCCTCTACGGCTGGGGCGTCACCCTGTCGAACTGGCCCGGCTTCGCCGCCTCCCCCGGCCCGAAGCAGCTGGGGCTCTCGGCCAAGAATGGCACCGGGTCAAGCCTCGGTGTCGTCATGAACGTGAAGTGGCGCAACGACTCCAACGTCGACCTCCAGACCGACGTCGTGAAGATCAACTCCTTGAGCCCGACGTGGCAGCAGGGGGCGGCCGAGGTTGTCGCCCCTACAGGGACGACGAAGGTGTGGGTCGAGCTCACCAGCGGCGGCGTCGGCTCCGGCCGCGTTGGCGACCACCTGTTCCTCGACGAGATCGTCGTCGCCCCGACGATCACGACGACCACGACGGTGACCACCTCCCCCGTGACCGTCGTCAACCGCCTGAGCGCCGACACCCAAGGCGCTGAGGGCGGGACCGGCAATTGGACCCCATGGTTCTCTACGTCGGTCGAGCGCTCCACCAGCAAGGCCAAGGCCGGCGGCGCCAGCCACCAGATCAACGTCACCGCCCCGTTCGGCTGGGCGGTCGCGCTCAACAACTGGCCGGGTCCCGTGGTGGCCGCCGGGAACAAGCGGATCGGGTTCTGGGCCATGAAAGGCGCCGGCGACAACCTGGGCGTGACCATGAACGTGCACTGGCGGAACAGCCAGACCGAGACCCTGAAGACCGACGTCGTGACCATCCCCTCCCTCACCGGTGCCTGGCAGCAGGCCACGGCCGACGTCGAGGCCCCCGCGGGCACGACGACGGCCTGGGTCGAGCTGATGAGCAGCTCCGGTGCCACGTCGGGGGCGGCGGGCGACGTCGTGCTCGTCGACGAGGTCATGGTCGGCGACATCTCCTCCGCCCCGGTGACCACCACGACCGTCACACCCTCGCCCACGACCACCATCCCCCCGCCGGTCACCGCCCAGCCTCCCGCCTCCAACGCCCCGGCCACCCCGCCGGCGCAAATCTGCGGCTCCTCGGTGCTCAACGGGCCGGCCACGCCCCCGGCGGGCGCGGTGCGGGTCGAGGTGGGCCAGAACGTCTACGACGCCACGCTGGCCCATCCGGCCGGCACCACGTTCTGGCTGGCCCCGGGGGTGCACAAGCTCGAAGCCTCCATGTTCGCCCAGGTCGTCCCCAAGACCGGCAACACCTACATCGGGGCGCCGGGGGCCGTCCTCGACGGCCAGGGCGTCAACCGCTACGCCTTCACCCACGTGGCGCCGCACAACGCCACCGGGGTGAGGATCAAGCACCTGACCATCCGGAACTTCGTCGCCCCCCTGAGCGAGGGCGTAGTCAACCAGGGGGCGGGGCCGGGCTGGGTCGTGGAGTACAACACCATCCGTGACAACGGCGGGGCCGGCGTCTTCATCGGCTCGGACAACGTCGTGCGCTACAACTGCCTGACCGCCAACAGCCAGTACGGCTTGTCCATGTACCGGCTGGAGGGCCTGGCCAACATCACCGTCGACCACAACGAGATCAGCTACAACAACACCGGCGACTGGGAGGCCAAGATCCCCGGCTGCGGCTGCACCGGCGGCGGCAAGTTCTGGGACGTCAACGGGGCCACCGTCACCCACAACTGGGTCCACCACAACAAGTCGGTGGGCATCTGGGCCGACACCAACAACATCGGCTTCCGCATCGAGGGCAACTACATCAACGACAACGACGGCCAGGCCATCTTCTATGAGATCTCCTACAACTTCCTGATCAAGGACAACACCATCAAGCGCAACACCTGGGTGACCGGGCGGGAGTTCGCGGCCCGGGGCGACTACTTCCCGGTGGGGACGATCTACATCGCCGAGTCCGGTGGCGACAAGCGGGTGTCGCCCACCTACGCCACCAGCGAGATCGTGGGCAACGTGCTGGAGGACAACTGGGGCGGGGTGGCCCTGTGGGAAAGCGCCAACCGGTTCTGCAACTCGCCGAACAACACCTCGTGGGGCTACTGCACGAAGGGTGGGGCGGCCACCTTCGAGAAGTGTTCATCGCCCACCATCGCCGTCGAGCCCTACTACTCCGACTGCCGTTGGAAGACCCAGAACATCTCAGTCCACCACAACACCTTCCGCATGAACGCCGCCGCCGTCGGCTGCGACCCCTTCTACTGTGGCAAGCAGGCCCTCTTCAGCGACTTCGGCCAGAGCCCGGACTGGATGCCCTACAAGGGCGAGGTGATCCAGAAGGCCATCACCTTCGACCGCAACAACCGCTTCTCCGACAACTACTACGCCGGCGACTGGTCCTTCACCGCCTTCGATCGGACTCTGGCCGGCGGGTTCGCCGCCTGGCAGGCCGCTCCGTACAGCCAGGACGCGGGAAGCACCGAGGCGTAGCGGTCAACCTTCCAGCCCTCCCCGGGCGGCGACGGCCTGTCGTCCGGGTGGGCTCAGGACGAGGTCGGCGCGACACCAGACCCAGGTCGTGCCGCGCCGCGACCAGGCGTCGAGACGGACCGGGCCGGCACAATCGCGTGCCGGCCCGGTCCTTCCGGTCGTTCGGTGCCTAGCTAGCTGTCGACGACGACGATGTCGTCCAGGTACAGCGTGCTGCCGGCGTCGCCCGAGGTGTCCCGGAAGTCCACGAAGACCCTGGCCGTCGCCGCCGGGGCGGTGACATCGGCAGTCGCCTGCTGCCATGTCGACGTCAGGCCGCCCAGCGTCACGACATCGGTGCGGAGATCGCTGCCGGAGGCGTCACGCCAGGTGACGCTCATCGACACTGAGAGACCTGGCGAGGGAGACTTGGCCCAGAAGGCCAGCGTCTTCTCGCCCGGCGTGGCCGGGAATCCCGGCCAGTTGGTCAGCACCACGCCCCAGCCGAAGGAGCCGGTGACGTCGACCCTCAGGCTGCCGGCGCCGCCGTGTGCCTCGGCGTCGGACCGCGACACGCTCGAGGAGAACCAGGCCGCCCACCGTCCGGCGGAGCCCTCGAGGGTGGACGTGTCCTCGTCGAGCGCGTTCGGCACCGGCGGCGGGCCGACCACGGGCGCAGTCGAGGAGTCGACCACGAGCACCGTGTCGACGTAGACGACGTCGCCGGCGGCGCCGGAGCCGTCCCGCAGGTCGACGGCGACCCTGGTCGTGCCTGCGGGCGCAGTCACCACCTTGCTGGCCTGCTTCCAGCTCGTGGTCAGGGCAAGCGGTACCGTGTCGACCTGGAGGTCGTTTCCGGCGTCGTCACGCCAGTGAACGTGCATCGTCACTCCAAGGGGATTGGCCGTCGCATTCTTGGCCCAGAAGCTGAGGGCTTTGTGGCCCGGCGTGGTCGGGAAGCCGGGCCAGTTGACCTGGGTCACGCCCCAGCCGTGGGGTGCAGTGATGGCGATCCTCATGCTGTTGGTGCCGGTGTGCGCCTCGGCGGTGGACCGGGTGGCGTCGGCGGAGAACCAGCCGGCCCAGCTTCCGAGGGTGTTCTCGAAGCCACCGGTGTCGTCGTCGAGGGCGTTGGCCGGAGGGGTTCGGCCGATGACCACCAGGTCGTCCAGGTAGATGACGTCTCCCGGGGCGCCGGAGGGGTCACCGAGATCGAGCGAGACCTTGGTCGTCCCGGGTGGCGCAGTGACGTCGAGGACGGCCTGGCGCCAGTCCGTGGTCAGGTTGGTCAGCGAGACGACGTCGGTCTGCAGCGTGGTGCCGGCATCGTTGCGCCAATGGACGTGCATCGTGGCGCCGAGTGGGCCGGCGGACCCCTTCCTGGCCCAGAAACTGACTGTCTTCTCACCCGGGACGGAACGGAAGCCCGGCCAGTTGCTGAGGGTGACGCCCCAGCTGTGGGCCGCGGTGACCTCGACCTTCAGGCTGTGCGCCCCACCGTGAGCCGCCTCGTTCGATCGGGTGGCGTTGGCCGAGAACCACGGCACCCAGCGACCGACCGAGCCCTCGAGCGTGGCCGTATCCCTGTCGAGGGCGTTGATGGCCGTGCCGCCGGTGATGGTGCTGCCTGCGTCCTGGTTGTACGGGGCCGCCCGCCACTCGAACCAGTCGACGACGTGGCCGATGTCGTAGACGTCGAAGCGCCAGTCACCGATGTACTTGTTGTCGAACCAACGATTGTTCTGGTGGAAGGTGATGGCGTCCTTGACCACGTCGCCCAGGTAGGGCGACCACGGCGGCCAGATGCCCGGCTTGGAGAACAGCCCCATCTCGCCGCAGCGGACGGCCTGGCAGTCCAGCACCCCCTTGTCGAGGCTGAAGGTGTTGTCGTGGATCCGCACGTTCTGGGTCTTCCAGCGGCAATCCTTGGGGTACGGCGGCGTGGAGATGGTCCCCTCGACGCAGGTCTCGGGCGTGCCGATCCCTTCCAGGGGGCACTGGCCGGGCGCCGTGCTCCCCGCCGTGTTGCAGAACCGGTCGGAGTTCTCCCACAGCGTGATGCCGCCCCAGTTGTCGACCAGGTTGTTCCCTGAGATCTCGAAGGTCGGGTACAGCGGGAAGACGGTCGGGTCGCTGCCGGACTCGGAGATGTAGATGGCGGTGATCGGGAAGCCGTCGTTGCGGTTGGTGAACGTGCGCCCCTTGCCGATGGCGTTGCGGATAAGCGTGTTGTTGATGATGTGGGCGTTGTAACTGGTCTCGTAGAAGATCGCCTCGTGGGCGTTGTCGTTGAGCCAGTTGCCCTCGATCAGGAACCCGACCGCGTTGGTGTCGGCCCAGATTCCCGACCCGTTGTTGTGATGGATCCAGTTGTTGGTGACCTTGGCGCCATAGACGGCCCAGAGCTTGCTGGCGCCGGAACAGCCGCAGCCCGGGCGCTGGGTCTCCCAGTCACCGGTGTTGCTGTAGCTCACCTCGTTGTGATCGAAGAAGATGTTGCTGGCGCCGGCCTCGGTGTAGCCGCTGAATCCGTACTGGCCGCTGCGGGTGATGCAGTTATGGTGCACGACGTTGTCGGTCCCCATGCCCAGCCCGGTGCCGGCGTTGTCGGCGATGGTGTTGTGGTCCATCGTCCACCCCGTCGCGCCGGCGATGTTGACCACTGGCTGGTCGAGGACCCCGTCGAAGTTGCGGACCGTCAGGTGGCGGATGGTCACGTTCTCGACCGTGCCGGTGAAGGCGTAGTGGTTCAGGTTCCGTCCGTCGAGCACGGCGCCGGGAGCACCGATGTAGGTGTTGCCCGCCTTGGGTATGACCTGGCCCCATTCGCTGTCGGCGAGGATGTGGGTGCCGGGCGACAGCCAGAACGTGGTCCCCTCCGGGTTGGCCACGGTGGCGTCGTACAGGTTCTGGCCGGGGTCGATCCGCAGCGATCCCAACGGCTGGACGGCCGGACCGTCGAGGATGGCGGAGTTCCCGCAGATTTGCGCAGGTGGGCTGGTCGGGTACCCCGGTGGCGCTCCGACCGCCGCCGCCGGGCCGGCGGCCAGTGGACTGAGGACGGTCAGGGCAGCAGCGGTGAAGACAGCAACGGCGAGCGCAGAACATCCTCCCTGCCGCCTTCTGGATCGGACGTCGTACATATGAGATCGGGGTCCTTTCGGGTTCTCGGGGCGGCGACGCGACCGCGCTCGCTCGCGACTCAAGGGTTTCGCTCCTCCCAGTAAGGGGTTAGCGCGACACGCCGGCGGCTTCAGCCGGCGGCCCTGTCCATATCGACCGACTTGGCGACTTCTTGAGGCCAGCCCTCCCATGCAAGAATGGCATGACTGGGGTCGTAAAAGTGGAAAAAACCGCCGAACAGGACGAATCGACCGATAGACGTCCGCGGTGCCGCGCATGGCCGGCGCGGAGTCCAGTTGCTAGAACGTCAGCCTGCGTACCCGTCCCGGCGTCGGCAGGCGCCCAAGGAGCTCAGCGGCCTCCCGCCTCCGACACCCCGGCCACGCCGCCGGCGCAAGAGGCGGGGTTGCCACTTCGAACGAACGGCGGAGGCTGACCGGCTGCGCCGGGCAGCCGGAGCGCGATTGCCTCGCCCCGCGAACCTCTGCGAGCCCCAGCCAGAGGGCCCCTACTCGAGGGCGGCCCGCGCCCTGAAGGGGGTGGCGGCGAGAAGCGACCCGCAGGCGATCAGGTCCAGCAGGTATCCCGAGGCGTCGGCCAGCCCCACCTCGGTGTAGGAGTTAATGGCGCAGTAGACCAGGAGGAAGATGGCAAGGGCCCGCGCCGGCGTCGCCTTGCTGAAGCCGGCCTGCACCAGCAAAAGAATGAGCACGGCCGCAATCAGGCCGGCGCCGATCAAGCCGGTGTCCTGGTACGCGGCCAGCCACGTGCTGTCGATGGCTCGCCCGGTGAAACCTTTGTCCGAGAGGCCAAACCCGAACCACCGCTCGAACTCCGAGCGGGGCGCAGCAAGGAGCATGTCCCACACCTGCCTCCGGCCTGTCAGCCCCGAGACCTCCGCCGCGGACTGGCCGCGGCCGAACCAGCTCACGACGAACGGCGATAGGGCAACCAGGAGCACGGGAGCAGCCACGATGGCGGCAGTCGTGAGGCGCCGGACCCGCCGGCGAGCCAGGAAGAGGCTGAGCGCGGCGCAGATCAGACCGCCAGTCAGGGCGATCGCCGCAGTTCGCGTCTTGGTGAGCACCAGCATGACGATGCCGATCGCGACCATGGGAAGGGCCGGGCGTCGGCCCATCGCCCCGGACATCCACAGCACGGCGCAGATTCCCAGGGTCACCGCCGCGTAGTGGGCGACCGCAGTGGCCCAGATCGGCCATACCACCCCGGTCAGGCGACCGTAGGTGCCGTAGGCGTAGCCGGGCGCCAGCACCGCCCCTACGACCACGGTGCCGAGCACGACGACGAGCACTCTGAGGTGGCACCGGGCGAGCAGCATGTCCCGCCGGCCCCACAGTGGGGTGAGCAGCCACAGGACTGCCAGGAACACGCACAGCCGGACGGAGCGAAGGGCCTGTCCCCAGCCGGTGGCGCCCTTGACGGTCGAGAGGAGAGCCGCGCACGCGAGCAGGGTGTAAAGGGTCAGGACGACCTGGGGGCGGATGACGAGCCGCGGGTTCAGCATGAGGGCGAGGACCAGCGCCACCCCCAGCGATCCCATCGTCACGACCTGGCCCCACCGCTGCGGGATCGGGATCGGCATCCGCAAGTCCAGCCAGGCCATTCCATTGAAGAACAGGAGACCCCAGATCAGCGTGACCCGCCGCTCCAGCCAGCGGTCGGACCCCTCGGCCAGCCCGCGGCCGCGTGCCACGCCGCCGGCCATCGCCGGCGGTCGGGTGAGCAGCTGCATCGCGCTAACCCACCGCCTCCAACTTCGCCGCACCATCTGCTCGACGATGGCGCCGACGTTGTCGGCCAGCTCCGCGAACCGTTCCCGGCGCTGGCCGCGCCGGACAACAGGAGCGACCATCGGGCCGAGGCGTAGGAAACTCCTGGGCCTGCCGCATCCCGGGTTCTGGATTACGGCCGGCCGCGCCGGCCAGCGTGCGAACGGCGGCCAAGGCGCTTAGCGCTCGAGAAGCGACGGCCCACCGAACGCCGGCACGCCGCGCCCGAGGCGGGTCAGGACGACCCCGCCGCCCAGCGCGCCGAGCGCCAACATGCAAAGGCCGGCGATGTCGGTGCCGGTGATGGCGAGCAACCGGAGGGGTGCTCGCTTGGGCTGGGACGGGTGGTGGACCACGGTGGTTGGGGAATCCGTGTAGGGAACTGTGGGCGGCGGCACCCCGACGTACACCTGGGTCTGCGCCGGCGCCGGCTCGGCCACGAGGAGGGCCAGCACGACGAGTGCTGACGCCAGCAGCGCAGCACGAAGGCGGCGGCCCGCCCGTCGCCGGACTGCGACCGCCGCCCGATCGCACCCCCGGGCCGCTATGTCCATATTATCCACTTTAGCGCTCTCGTGTCATCCATGCCACGAAACCCGGCGCGAACCCTCATCCGACCATGCCGCCCCTTCGCCCTGCCACTGCGTCGCCGGCACCCGAGCGCCCGGCTCGACGACCAGCGACCCCTTGTGGCCGGGCACGAGGAAGCGGACGACCACGACCTGCTCCTGGCCAGGGCCGACGTCGAGCTGGACACCGACGACGCGCGTGGGACCGTCGGCGCCAGCGACCGCGAGCTGCTCGACCCCCTCGATGCGAGCGTCGCGGGCGAAGCCGGGGAGCGTGGCGGTCACGATGCCCCGGTAGACGTCCTTGGCCACGCCGCTCCCTGCCCGGGGCCCGGCGACGTAATGGGGCAGGCCTGCGGGCACCTGGTTCCGGATGCGCACCCGAACCGTCACCCGGGTGTTCGTCCCCTCAGCCGCGAACGCCAGCTCGGCCGAGACGGCGAGGAACGGGTCGAGCTTTGTGCCGGACCGGTTGAGCACTGAGAGCAACAGCGAGTCGAGCCGGAGCCCGCCGTCCAAGCCGGCGGCGACCCACGCGGCTTGACGTTGGGGATCGGCCGACCACACGAGGAGGTGGCGTCCGCCGGCGGCTCTGGCCAGCCCGGTCGCCAGGCGGGGCAGGGAGGCACTACCCCCGTCCATGGCGCTGAACGCGGCCTGCGCCACCGCTCCGAGCTGCTCGCGGCGTGCCGCGATCTCGACGTCGGCCGGGAAGCGGAGGTACTGGTCGTGCAGAAGGCGGCCCACCACGTCGGTGGCCGAGATGGGCTCCCCCTCGACGACGATGGGGCCGGTGGCGGCCAGTACGGCCTGCAGGACGACCGGGTCGACGGCGATCACACCGTCGACCGGGCGGTGCCCGAGCGCCACCCACATCCGGGCCGCCAGCTCGGCCGACGCGTCGAAGCGGGGCGACACCATGAGGTTGCGCCAGTCCTCGTTCGGCCTGAGCCATCCCCATCGCTCACCGAGGTCGCCGGCTAGGGCGGCGGCGCCTGCGGGGACGAGCAAGCTCTCGACCGTCCCCATGCTCCCCATCCGCAGCACGCCGGCGCCGGCCTCCAGCTCCCCGACCGACAGGAGCATGCCCGAGCCGGCGCGCATCTCGGCGTTGTTGGCGGCGAAGACCAGGTACCGGCCACCGCGGATCAGGAGATCGGCAGCCGCTCGGCCGCCGGCCGCACCTCTCGTGAGGCCGGCACGCAAGCCCTCGAGCTCGGCGGCGAAGCGGTTGTGCCGGCGGGCGAGCGGCGGGAACAGGCCTTCGGTAGGCCCGAGGTCGAGCGTGCCCAGCCGGGCTTCCGCTCGCGTGGCCTCGGCGGCCAGCTGCTGGATGAGCGTGGCCCGAGCGGCTCCGTCGACAGGGCGCTCGGCGAGCAGACTCTGCGCCGCGGTGATGCCGTCGTGGCTCACGTCAGCCAGGGTTGCCGCCGCCGACGAGAGCGCCAGCAGGGAGCGCACCTGGCGGCCGAGGACGGGCAGGGTGCGCGCCGGTGCCATGGAGAGCCCGCCCAGGCCGGCGTGGGCGCGCTCGAATTCGGCCACGGCCTGCCGGAGATGCGGGAGCGGGCGCCCGTCGGCCAGCTGGTCCGGCTGGGCCAGGGCACGCGCCGTCTCCAAAGCGCGAGTGCCCTCCGCCACGTCGCGGGCGGCGATGACGGCCGTCACGACGGACCATGCCGTCCACACGAACGCCACTGCTCCGACCAGGGCCAGTGCCCGCCGGCCACCGCGCCGACGCCGGCGGCGGGGACCCGGCGACAGGGGCGAAGCCGTGCCGGCCCCCTCGAGCGCGACGGCCATGCCTGCCGGGTGGCCGAGCATGGTGTCCCCTGAAGGGGGGGAATCGAACCTTCTCAACGGGCGGTGGTCATAGGCGTCCCTGGGCGCCGTTGGTCAGGTGCTCATACCCGATGAAGATCCCCGGTGTTTCGTCGCACCTGTCGGCCCCCACCACGATGGCGGAGTCAAGGTCGACCCCCGCAGCCCGCAGCACGGCCGCGCCGGACCTGAGCGCGATCGCCGACGACTTACCGGCGGTCAGGATCACCACGGCCGTCGTCGCCCAGTCGGAGAGCTCATCGACGCCGTGCCCGATGTCGAGGGAGCTCATGGTGAGTACGACGTCGGCCTCCCTGCGCACGGCGTCGAGCTCCTGCTCGGGGCGGCGGGTGCCGATGTTGGGAAAGGCCAGCGTGAGGCTGGAGCCGGAGCTGGCGCTTCGATACGAGGAGATGGCCTCGGGTGGGACGTCGAAGATCTCCCGGCTCGCCGGTGTGCGTCCGAAGTCGACGACCAGCACGTTCCTGCCCTCGTCGCGCAGCTCCATCGCCGTCGCGGCCACGGCGAGGGCCGCTGGCCACTCCGGACCCAGGGTGGCGACGACGAGACCGGGCCGGGCGGCTGGGCTGCGGCGCAAGGCCCGCCGGAGCTGGCGGACCATGGCCGCCGCGTCGGAGTTCGGGGTCGACAAATGACGCCGGAACCGGCGGCGCTGGGTGCGGGCGGCGCCGGGTAGGCGGCCGACGGTCAGCGCGACGGGCGCCGACAAGAGCCGTGCGATCTCGTCACGGCTGCGGGCACGGCTCGACGTAATCGCCTGCAGGACCACCCATCCGGCGCCGAGCGTCAGGCCGGCGATGGCCCCCGCACCGAGATTGCCCAGGACGAGACGGAGCACCGAGCCGTCGTCGGCCGCCGGCGGGTCAATGACCCGGCTGTTGTCAACGACGGCCCGACCGTTCGTGGTGGCGTCATCGATGCGCTGGCGCAGGCCGGCGATCTGCTCGTTGAGCGAAGCCCGGGTGTTGAGCAGCTCCCCGAAGGCGCGGACGGCGGCGTCGGTCTTCTGATCAGGAGGCGTCGCCGCGATCTGGTCGGCCACCAATGCCAGCTCGGCAACCAGGGCCCGCTGGCGGTTGTCGAGGGCCTGCACCGCCGCCTCGGACTGCCGCCGGAACTCTTCCGCCCTGAACGCCAAGAAGCTGTCGGCGACGGCGGCGGCCCGGCGTGACGCCTCCCGGGTGTTCGGGCCTCGCGCCGACACGCCGAGCAGGTCCTCGCTACGCGGCGTCCCGGAGAAGTGCGAGCGGAACTTCTGGGGCGACATCCGGATGCCCAGCCGGTCGATCGCCGCCTTGGCGACGGTCGTCGTCTCCAACAGCCCGAGGTTGGTCTGCATGGCACGGGTCGGCTGCGAGCCGCCTGGGTGGACGAGGAGGAGGGTGGCCGTCGCCGTGTTATGGGCCGGGAAGGCGAGGGTGAGGAGCAGCCCGGCGAGCAGCCCCAGCAGACCGGCGCCAGCCCACACCCGCCACCGCCGCCGGATGGCGGCGGCGAGGAACGGGATGGCCACGAACGGGCTCAGGGTCACGGGATGCTCGACGGCCTCGGCCGGCGGCAGCACGTCGACGAGACCCGGGAGGTCCTGCTCGGTCACCTCGAGCCTCACGGGCCCACCTCTCGGCTGAAGCCATCCTTGATGGAGCGGGCGCCGGCGGGCTCGCGGGCCTCCCGCCCCTCGCGGGCAGAGGCGGGAGGCAGATCGCGCACGTTGGTGAGGGCGGCGGGCGGCGGCCGGCCGGCGCGAAACGCAGGCGCGGCGGCGCCGGTCGTCACGTCGCTGGGGTCGGGGTTCACAACCAGCACGCCCTGGATGGGATAGCCGGCCTCGACGCACTGGAGCGCGGTCGCCGCCAGCACGTCGGCGGAGGTGTAGGAGGCGGCGAGCGCCAGAACGGTGAAGGTCGGCCGGTCCGACGCCGGCACCCGCAGGCGACCGGTGCGCGACACGACGACCTGGATGGTGAGCTCCGCCGCCGCCACCTCGTCGGCCTCGGGCCCGACGACCATGTCCAGGACGGCCAGCCCCGGACGAACTGCGTCATCCAGCGGCAAGCCGCACGCGGTGCGGAGGTCGCTGAGGGTCTGATCGCCACTGGCGACGACGAGGGCGGTCGACGTACCGCCAGAGGCTGCGAACGCCGCCAGCTGGGCGGCCACCACCGGAGCGGTGCGGTCTCCCGCCAGCACGACGACGACCACATTTGCCCGGGTGTGCTCCTCGCCGACATCGAGCTGATCCAGGGCGGCACGGAATGCGAGACGATCGGTGGCGTTGGGTTGCCACTTCTGCAGCACGGCCCGCAAGCGGGCGGCGCCGAGCCGGGCCGGCACCACCAGTGACCCGAGCACAGGAGCTCCGGCGGCCCTGGCGATCTCATCCCGCCGGCGCAGGCGTCCGTCGGTGCGGTCGAGGGCGACGACGAGGACGCCGGCCAGGAGAAGTCCGATGAGGCCACCGCCGCCGATGATCAGGAGAGGGCGGGGCCGCACCGGCGTGCGGGGCGTCTCCCCCTGCTGCAGCACCCGCGTGCCACGGCTGCGGAGCTCGGCGCTCAGCCGAGCCTCGGCCATCCGCGTGTTCACGCTCGCAAGTTGGCGCGACGCGTCGACCTGCTCGATCCGCATCGCGTCGATCAGTGCGGCCTGGCGCACGCTCTCGACGGAGCGCTGGTCGGCGCGAGCCAGCTGGACCGTGCTGGTGGCGATGTTGGATTCCAACTGCTGGACGCGCTCCTGGAGGTATGCCGCATGCGACTGGAGCACCGAGATCGTCGAGTCGGCCACCTCTGAGCTGGCGCTGTTGGAAAGGGCGACGTACTCCCTGGCCACCGCGTCGGCCAGCAGCTTGGCGTCCGCCCCGGTACCGCCCTCGCCGCGAATCTCGACGATGTCCTCGCTGAGCGCCCTCGTGCGCACGTGAGGGCGAAGCGAGCCCGCGCTCACCGGCGGCGAGAACTGTCGCCCCGCACTGGCCAGGACGCCGGCGCTGCGAGCCAAGAGCACCTCGCTGGTGATGTCGCGCAATGGTCGGCCGGAGCTGTCCTCCGGCGACGCCGGCAGGAGGACGAGCGCCCGGCTGACATAGGTCGGCCCGGTGAGGAACGTGGCCACGGCGCCGCCACCGAGGCCGGCGGCGAAGAGGGCGACGATGGCCGTCCAGCGCCGCCTCGCCGTCCCAAGGGTGCTGCGCAGGTCCAGGGGCAGCTCGGTCACTGCGCCTCGCCCACGATCACAGGTGGCGTCCGGCCGTGCATCTCGCTCATACGCCTCGCCCTCCCCCACCCCCCGGCGCGACGTCTCGCGCGGGCGTGCTTAGCCATACCTTCTCAAAACTAACATTACAGACAAAAGCCCTAAAGTCCCGTTTGGCTCGGACCCCCACTCCGGTTGCTCAGACCCCCATGTGCCGGTGTACGGAGAGACCGCGATGGTGCCGCCGTCGAGCCCTGGCGGCGACGGCCCCACCGGTACCGACGATCGTGGTGGCCACCAGCAGCCACGCCATGCTGCTTCGGTCTCCCGGCGGGTCGAAGTTGCCCGTCGCCGCCTCGACCGAGCGGGTCCGTTCGACTGTGGTGACCCGGCCGGGCGTGTAGGTGCCGGCGGACGACTGCCGGGGTGGCTCGTCGCCGGAGGCCGCCGGGACCGGCGCCGGCGGATCCTCGCCGGCCAGAGCGTCGCCGGCCAGAACGTCGCCGGCGGAAACGTCGCCGGCGGCGCGGGCGCCAAGGGCAATGGACGGGTTGCCGGTGGCGACGGCGACGAACCCCCCGCCGCCTCCACTCGCGCTGCCGGACGGCGCCGGCTCGCTCTGGTCAGGCGTCGTGCCCGAGGGTGGCGCCGCGGTGGTGGTCTGGGCGGCCGTGGCCGTCGTCGGCGCCACGGTGGTCGCCGTCGTAGTCGGGACCACCGCGGTCGTGGTCGGCGCAACGGTCGTGGTCGGCGCGGCGGTCGTGGCCGGCGCTGGGGCGGCCGTGGTCGACGGGGCGGTGATGGGTGGCACCGTGGCCGCCGGCTGGCCGGGCGTCGCCGGCAGCTCCGGCACGGCCGGGGTAGGTGGCGTCGCCGGCACGGTGTAGGTCGGGATGGGCGGGTTGCTCGCCAGCTGCTGGGCATCGACGAGGGCCTGTTCGGGACCGTCGAGCTGGGCAAGGGCGGGCGCAGCCACGGCGAGCATGAGGCTCAGGCCGGCGACGATGACGGCGGCCATGCGACGGGCTCGCGTCCTACCGCAGAAAGTCATAGGAGATGACGAGATTGGTGCCCCGGACCGAGCAGGTAGTCGTGTCCCGGCCCTCGCTCGACGAGGGCGTTGAAGATATTGGCGATGAACCGGACGGCCTTGGAGGGCGCATCGGGATTCTCGTCCAACGTGCTGAAGGCGATGCGCACGGCTACCTGTGTGACCGAGCGGCGATCGGTGCTGCGGTCCTCAAAGCGATCGTTGCCCTCCGGACGGCCAGCGCGAGCCCAACCCGCGCCCGGGACGGTGCAACCCGGCCAGCGCAAAGCTACCAGAGACGGACGATCCGGGCAACCTGGACAAGATCGACGAACCTGCAGCCAGACTGGGCCGGATCAGCCTCCTGACACCCGCGGCGCCAACCGCACGAGCGGCACCCGCCGGACGGCCATCTCGGTGAGGCGCGCCCGTCTCCTGGCCGGCAAAGAGCATGGCCGTGTCGCGGCCGGCGACCGTAGCGTCGTCACGACGGCTCGTTAGCCCGGCAGCGGGCTTCTCGCCGGTGCTGGCGGCTTCTTCCCTTCGGCGTACAGGTGCCAGCCGAAGCGGCGCTCGAGCCGGCGGCCGGCGCCGGTGCCGGAGAAACGCAGGCCGCCGGGGTACAGCCTCAGATTGAGGTAGCGGACCTCCATGGTGACGGGCCCGAAGCCGGCAGCCGACAGCATCCCGGCGAAGCCCTCCCCCGTGTACACCTTGGCCAGGGCGTTCCCAGGCCCGTCGGTGTTGCGGGACAGGAACATGGCGCGGTCGCGGATGTAGCCGAGCCCGTGCTCATCCAAGAGGTCGACGTGGCCCTGCAGGACGTCCTCGGGCTCACGGGTCAACGCAGAGACGAGCTTCGTGCCGCCCGGCACCATCAGCAGGCTCACGAGGGCGCGCCGCAGCATCATGATCGAGACGTGGTAGTTGAACGAGGTCCGGTGGTACACCATGACCAGCGCGGTGCCACCCGGCCGGAGCACCCGGTAGAACTCGCCCAGCGCGTCCTGGGTGCCGGCGGTGTGGTGGATGACGCCGTGGGAGAAGACCAGATCGAAGCTGGCGTCGGCGAACGGCAGGGCGGTCACAGACCCGCCGACGAACCGCCCGGCGAGGCCCTCCAGCTCGAACCGCCGGCGAGCCAGGCTCAGCGCAGTCGGGCTGAAGTCCATGCCCGTGTAGCGCGCCCCGGCAGCCGCGAACCGTGACCCGTCGGTACCGATGCCACACCCGGCCTCGAGCACGTCGCGCGCCGCCCAACGGGCGAAGCGCACGACACCGGGGATGTGGGACTCGATCGAGTCCCGGTAGCAGGAGACTTGCTGGAAGAACTCCGCGGTTCCCACCGGCGCGGTCGCGAATCGGAACCCCGGCTGATAGGTAGACCAGAACTCCTGGTGCTCCACAGGGACGGCAGGCTAGCCCCGCGTCCGCCTACAGAGGGCCGCCCGCCATGGCCTCCAACTCGTAAGCCGTCTACCGGCCACGGTTCCTGGTGGCGATCGCCGAGTAGTCCTGATCGGGGCCACGCTCAGCGTTTGGCGCGACGGACCCGCAGCCGCGACATGACCCGGAAGACGACCGCGTGGATCGGCCACACCGCTCGCCAGTATGCAAGCCCGAGCAGTCCCTTGGGCCGCAGGGCGGCCACCTGCTCAACTCGGGCGGTGGGCCGATCGCTGACGCGGTAGCCGAGCCAAGCCTCGCCGCAGAACCACCCCGTCGTCATCAGGACGAGGGCGTCTTCGGTCTTCTGTTCGACCCGCCACCAGTCGACCTCAACGCCGTCGGCGACGACCGGCGGCCGCTTCAGGCGCATCCGCTCGCCGAACGGCCGCCCGAGAAGCATCCGCAGCCGCCAGGCCCAAGGCAGGCCGTACCACCGCAGGTCCCCGCCGCAGCGGGCGAGGTCGTCCTTCGCCCCCTGGATGTCGGCCGTCGGGAGCTCGGCTTCGGAGCGCATGCAGTACACGCCGTCGCGCAGCCCCGCCTCCATCGCCAAGAGCCGGCGTGAAATGTGAGCCACCTGGTCGTCAAGGGCGGCGTGGATGGCTTCTGCCACCGGGAGAGGACTGATGTCGAACGCAGCGGCCGTCGGGGCCGGCTCCTCGACCACCACGTCGGTGGTCAGGCTCTCGATGAGGGAGTGGCTCACCCGGCGGTCGACGGGAGTGACGAGGTCGACCCACCAGGCGGACAGCCTTGGCGTGAGCACGGGCACGTCGATGATGGTTCGGGACCGCAGGCCGCGCACGGCGGCGTAGGTGGCGATCATGTCCCGGTACGTCGTGGCCTCGGGTCCGCCGACCTCATAGACGCCGGGCTCCACGTGGGGCGCCTGTTCGAGGTAGCGGAGGAGATCGCCTTCGCCGATCGGCTGGACCTTGGTCATGATCCAGCGGGGGCAGACCATCACCGGGAGGCGTTCGGTCAGGTAGCGCAGAATCTCGAAGGAGATGCTGCCAGCCCCGATCACCACTGCGGCCCGCAACTCGACCACCTCGACCCCGGCCGATCCGAGCGCCACACCGACCTCCTGGCGGCTCCGCAGGTGCTCCGACAGCAGACCGTGACCCAAGCCGCCGAGGTACACGATGCGGCGGACCCCTGCGCTGGCCGCCGCCTTGGAGAACGACTCAGCCAGTTTCCGGTCGCGCTCGGAGAACCCTTCACCCCCGGCCATACTGTGGACCAGGTAGTACGCCGTGTCGATGCTCGCCAAGGTCCGGGTCACCGCCTCGGTGTCCGCCACGTCGACCTGCCGCCGCTCGGCGATGGCGGGGAGCTGGTCGACTCGCCGTCCGAGGGCCACCACGGTTCGGCCGCCGCGAACCAGGTGGGCGACGAGCCGCTGGCCTACGTATCCGCTGGCACCTGCCACCGCATAGGTTTCCATCGGACCATCATGAACCAGTGAAGGCCTACGGTGGGCCGGGCGCGCCGCGACAGTTCTCGGGGGCTAGGACACCTGGCCGACCGGACCGGCGGGCGACGGACTCGTCCGGGCGACAGCGATGGCGGTGCAGTTCCGGCCCTCCGACTTCGCCCGGTAGAGGGCGTCGTCTGCGGCGCGCAGGAAGTCCTTCGGATCGCCCTCGGCGGCAGCCACCCCCACGCTGAGGGTGACCACGCTCCCGGGCGCCGGCCGGCCGGGGTGGGGGATGGCGGCCGCTTCCACTGCCCTTCGGATGCGGTCGGCAGCGGTGGCGGCCCGGCGGATGTCGCCCGAGACCGCCACCAGGAACTCCTCGCCCCCGTAGCGGAACGCCATGTCGGATTGCCGGAGCTGCTCGCCGACGATCCTCCCCACCCGGCGCAGCGCCTCGTCTCCGGCCAGGTGCCCTGCCGTGTCGTTGATCGTCCTGAAGTGATCGAGGTCCATCAGGGCGACGCCGAAGGTCTCCTTGTACCGCTCGCGCCGGGCGATGAGCACTTCGAGGTCCTCTTCCAGCCGGCGCCGGTTGCCCAGCCCGGTCAGGAGGTCGATGCGGGCCGACGCCTCGGCCTCGACCCCGATGCGCTCCAGCACGCCCATCTGGTGAGCCAGGCGCCGGTGGAGGTCGGTCACGCGCTCGGCCACGATCAGCCGGAGCTGCAGGTGGTACCGGTCGACGGGCTTCACGAGGTAGTCGTCGACACCGCCCCGCAGGGCGGTCATGGCGTTCTCACGATCGCTCATCGAGGTCGCCAGGATGAAGTACACGTACTCGAGTGAGTCCCGGTTGCGGACGAGCGAGCACAGCTCCATGCCGTCGCAGCCAGGCATCATCCAGTCGCTGATCACGACGTCGATCGACTTCTCCTCCATGAGGGCCAGCGCTTCGGTGGCCGCCTCGGCCGTATAGACCTGATGGCCCAGCCACTCCACCGTGCGGGTGAGGAGGAGGCGGATGACGGGGTCGTCATCGACGACGACGATGTTCATGCCAGGTGGCCATTGCGGCTGACACCGATGCGCGGCCACGGTCCGAAGCGCCCTCCGCCATGCCGCATGGCACTCCCTTCCGACGGGCGTCGCGGTTGACTCCTGTCCAAGAATAGCGTTTCGGCCAATTTGTCGGTTTCCAAGGCGGCATCGGTCGGCGCCCGTCATGGGGTGGCCGCGACGATCACGTCATCGACGTAGATCACGTCCCCGGTTCCGCCGGAAGCGCTACGCAGGTCGACATGGACCCGTGCCGTGCCGGGAGGAGCGGTTACCGTCGCTTTGGCCTCCGCCCAGGTCGCCGCTGCGGGCACCGTCAGCTGGTCGATCCCCAGCTGGGTGCCGTCGGAGGTGCGCCACGACACGGCCATCGTCACCGAGAGGCCGGCGCCCGCGCTGGCCGAGTCGGCCATGGCCCAGAGCCCTATGGCGTGGAAGCCGGGCCCCGATGCGAAGCCGGGGTGGTTGCCCAGGGTGACGCCCCAGCCATAGGGGGCGTTGATGGCGACCTTGAGGCTGCGGGCGCCGGCGTGGGCCTGCTCGGCGGAGGACGAGATGGCCGTCGAGAACCACGGGAGCCACTGGCCGGTGGAGCCCTCCAGCGTGGCGGTGTCGTAATCGAAGGCGCCGGTCGGCGGAGGCGGTGGAGGCGGCTCGGCGGCGGTGTCGGCCACGGTGATGTCGTCGAGGTAGAGCGAGTCGCCCGGTCCGCCGGCCCTCCCGGTGAAGTCGACGGCGACGCGGGCCGTGCCGGCGGGCGGGGCCACGGTTGCGGCCACCTCCGTCCACGCCGGCGTGAGCGGCAGGCGCACGACGTCGGCCTTCAGCTCGGCGCCGGCCGCGTCGCGCCAGTGGACGGTCATGGTGGCCGTGATGCCGGCGGCGGCGCCGGCGCGGCCCCAGAAGCCGATGGTCTTGTTGGCCGGCGTGGTAGCGAAGCCGGGGTGGTTGCCCAGGGTGACGCCCCAGCCATAGGGGGCGTCGATGTCGACCTTGAGGCTGCGGGCGCCGGAGTGGGCCTGCTCGGCGGAGGACGAGATGGCCGTCGAGAACCACGGGAGCCACTGGCCGGTGGAGCCCTCCAGCGTGGCGGTGTCGATGTCGAGCGCGGGCGGGACGGTGGAGATGCCGTCGGCAATGACGATGTCGTCGAGGAAGACTGCGTCACCGGGGCCGCCGGTCGCGCTGGTCAGATCGACGCCGGCCCGGGAGGTGCCCGGCGGCGCCACCACGTCGGCGGTCGCCTGCCGCCAGGTGCCGTCGAGGGCAGGGGCCACGACGTGGTCGGTCCGCAGCTCTCCACCGGCGGCGTCCCGCCAGTGCACAGTGAGGGTGGCCGAGAGACCGGCGCCGGCGCCGGCTCTGGCCCAGAAGCTGAGCGTCCGCGGACCGGGGCCGGCGGGCACGCCCCGGTAGTTGCGCATGGCCACGCCCCAACCGAAGGGAGCGGTGATGTCGACCTTCAGGCTGCGGCTGCCGGCGTGGGCCTGCTCCCTCGACGGCGACACCGACGTCGAGAACCACGCCAGCCATTGCCCGATCGAGCCCTCCAGGCCCGACGTGTCGGAGTCGAGGTAGTTGGCCACGGGGACGACCGGCCCGGGATCGAGCGTGCTGCCGGTGTCCTGCTGGTACAGCGGTCCCCGCCACGAGTCGAAGTCCATCGTCCGCCCCGACTCCCAGGCCGTGAAGTGCCAGTCGCCGTAGTAGCGGTTGGCGATGAACCGGTTGTTCTGGGCGAACGTCACCGCGTCCTGGATTGCCGTCCCGAGGTAGGGCGGCGCCGTGCCGTAGTTGGAGAGCAACGCCTGCTGGCCGCACGGCGTGCCCGTGCAGCCGATGGCCGCCTTCGAGATGCGTATGTCGTTGTCCGTCACGAGGACGTTCTGGGTCTTCCAGCGGCAGTCGCTGTAGAACGGCTGGTTCTCGATGGTGCCGGACATGCAGGTCTCCGGCGAGGCGTCGCCGACGAGCGTGCAGACGGATGCGCCGGCCCACCCGCAGAACCGGTCGGAGGTCTCCGAGAGAACGACGCCACCCCAGTTGTCCTCCAGGTAGTTTCCACTGATCTCCAGGGTCGAGTACGTCCCGGCGTGGAGCCTCGGGTCGCCGCCGCTCTCGGCGATGTAGATGGCGGCCACCGGGAACCCGTCGCCGGCGGCGAGGAACGCTCGACCTTTCACCAGGGCGTTGCGCTTCAGCGTGTTGTTGGCGATGCGGGCGTTGTAGCTGATCTCGTAGTAGATGCCCTCGCCGTCGTTGCCCTCCACGTAGTTGCCATCGATGCGGTAGCCGACGTTGTTGGTGTCGACCCAGAGCCCGGGGCCGCGGTTGTCGTGAACCCAGTTGGCGGTGATGTCGACCGCGTGGGACATCCAGAACTTGCTGGCGCCGCTGCACCCGCACTGGGGGATTCTCGATTCCCAGTCGTCGGCGTTATTGCGGGCGATCTCGTTCTGGTCGATGATCACGCCCGTGGCCATGAAGGTGTTGATCCCGTACTGGCCGTTCTCGACCAGGCAGTTGTGCCGCACCACGTTGCCGGACCCCACGACGACGGCGGCGCCGGCGTTGGCCCGGATGGTGTTGCGCTCGATGACCCAGTTGTCGGCGTGCTCGTGGTTGACGGCGCCCTGATTGAGATAGGCGCCGACCTCGCCGAAGTGCTGGATGGTGAGGTGGCGGATGGTGACGTTGGGGGCGTACCAGCCGAAGGCGTAGCCGTTGACCCGCCGGCCGTCGAGCACCGCCCCGGGAGCGCCGATGTAACTGTTCCCGTCCTTCGGGATGACGTAGTCGGTGGGATCGGGACCGAGGTGGTGGACGCCCGGCGCCAGCCAGAACCTCGTGGCCGGCGGATAGGCGTCGGTGAGGGCGGCCAGGTCCTGGCCGGGGTTGACCTGGATGGCGCCTGCGGGGGCGGAGGCAGGGCCATCGAGCAGGCCGGTGTTCCCGCAGATAGTCGCCGGCGGTGTGGTCGGGTAGGCCGGCGCCGCCGTGGCCACCGCGGCGCGGGCCGGCAGTGCCGGCGCCAGTGCCGCCGACTGCAGGGCCAACCCCCCCAGCACGGCAAAGAGGGGGCCGCTCAGACGAAGGCGGGTTCGGGAAGCGATGACGATTCTCACTTGAGCGTCCGGGGCCCCGCAGACGCGGAGTTTATCCGTGACATCCATTTTGTCTGAACTAGGCGATTTCTGCGTTCCAGCTCCGGACCCGTTCGAACTGCGAGCTGCGACTGGGCCGCGACGATGGCCCTCGGCGTGGAGTTCGGCGCGGCTTAGGGCGCCCCGGGGGCTTCCAGATTTACGTCTGCCAACCCACTGGCTGGGTGCTGCCGCGAATCCCGACGTGATGACGGCCACGCCGGCGGCAGGAACGCTGATCGTCCTCGACCCCGTGCCGTAGCACCCCACGCCGACCGAACCGCCCGCAGGGACCGCCCCTCGGGGGCGCCCTTCGTCGGATCTCGGCTAAGAGTTGGCGATGGGTGATCTCACAGCGTTCGCCGGCCTCGTCCCTCTCGACCACGGTCTGGTCGTGGTTTCGACCTCTCGTGCCGACGGCACGATCCAGGCCTCGGTGGTGAACGCCGGCGTGCTCGGCCATCCGCTGACTGGTCAGCCGGTGGTCGGGCTCGTCGCCGCCGGCTCGTCACGGCGCCTGGTGAACCTGCGGGAGCGGCCCCAGGCCACCGTCGTCATCCGGGCTGGCTGGCGGTGGGCCGGTGTCGAGGGACCGGTCGACCTGGCCGGCCCCGACGATGTTCTGGGCGACATCGCCGGCGACCGGCTGCGCATGCTCCTGCGGGAGATCTTCACCGCCGCCGGCGGTACGCACGACGACTGGGACACCTACGACCGGGTCATGGCCGAGGAGCGCCGAGTTGCGGTCCTCGTCACCCCGGAGCGCGTCTACGGCTCCGGCTGAACCGCCGGCGAGCGTCAGCCGCCGCCGAAGGTGAAGAAGCGGAAGGTGGCGTTGGGCAGTGGCAATGGGATGTCGCCCGTGCCACCGAGGAACTGGGTGGTGCCGCCTTCGATGAACCACGCACCGGTGGTCCGGCGGAACACGGCCCGCTCGTACGCGTCGTCGGCGTCGTAGCTGCCCGGTACCGGGATGTCGCCGCTCAGGCCGAAGAACTGCGTGGCCATACCCTGTACGTACCACCCACCGACCGACGGCCGGAACACGGCGATGTCGTCGTTCCCGTCGCCGTCGTAGTCGCCCGGCACGGGCACGTCGCCGTTGAGCCCGAAGAACACGGGTTCCTGACCCTGGATGTACCAACCGCCGACGGACGGCCGGTAGACGGCGATGTCGTCGTCGCCGTCGCCGTCATAGTCGCCGGGGACGGGGATGTCGCCGTTGAGGCCGAAGAACACCGGTTCCTGACCCTGGCGGTACCAGCCGCCGACCGCCGGGCGGAAGACGGCGATGTCGTCGTTGCCTCCCCCGTCATAGTTGGCGGGCACGGGGATGTCGCCGTTGAGGCCAAAGAAGACCGGCCCGCCGCCCTGGACGTACCAGCCGCCCACCGACGGGCGGAAGACGGAGATGTCGGCGTCGATGTCCCCGTCGTAGTTGCCGGGGACGGGGATATCGCCGGCCAACCCGAAGAACACGGGGTTCTTGCCCTCGATATACCAGCCACCGGTCGACGGCCTATAGATCGAGACGTCGGTGTCGCCATCGCCGTCGAAGTCGGCCACGGTGACCGGGTTCGCCCCGGCGACAGTGACGACGGTGGTCGGCCGGACGGTCAGGGAGCCTGCCGGCGTCGACGCGGTGACGTGGAGGTTGACCCGGGTCTGCGCCCCCACTCCGGGCTCGACATCGATCGCCGGCGGCTTGATCACGTTGAAGGTGAAGTTGACCTCGCAGAACGAATTCACGCCGGCCAGCGCCACAGTGCTGGACGGCGTGAAGGTGACGATGCCACTCGCGTCCGGCGCCGACACCGTGAAGGTGACGCCGGCGCACGAGGAACCGGCGGCGCCCGCGGCGGGGGAGTTGATCGAGAAGACGCCGGGATCGGGCGTGGGACAAGGGTTGGCGACGGTTGACGTTGCGCCACAGGACGGGGCCAGCCGGATCGAGCTGAGCGTGATCGCCGACCCGCCGTCTGGCGGCGTGTTGGTGTTCGTCACCCGGAAGAAGCCGGGTGAGGCAGTGCCGGCGGTCATCGCCAGCGGCACCGTCAGGGAGCCGCCGATGGAGAAACCGGCCAGCGCCGGCGCTGCGGGGACGAGGAGCGCCGCCGCCGTGAATGCGACGACAAGGGCCGCCCGAAGTGCTCTTCTGCGTTCCACCGTCCACCTTCCCTGTGACTCGACAAATGTACCCCGGGGGGCCGGCGAACTTCACCCTCTGGCGAAGCCGGCGGCGAGCGTTCGGGCGCCGGCGTCGTAGTGATGCGATGTCGGCCAGGGGGACGAGCTCGACCATGTCCATGGATCGCACACGCGGGCGGGCGCCGGCGGCGACGGCCACGTCCGCGAGCCGGCCGGGTGACGGTCAGCTTCAGCGACTTCACCTTCGAGGAGTTCGTGTACGTGGCGCCGGTAGGGTGACCGCAGTGAGCGGCGCCTTCGAATGGGTCTGCGAGATCGAGCCGCCCACCCGGCCCGACCTCATGCACGTCCGCCACCAGATCGGCGTGCTGAGCAAGGTCGCCACGGCCTATCTCATTCCCGACAACCACGTGGGCCGGGCCACCGTGTCGAGCATCGCCGTGGCCCACGAAGTGGACCGGATGGGCGGGCGCTCGATCGCGTGCCTCAACGCCCGGGACCGCAACGCCCTCGGCTTCCGGCGCGACCTGCTCACCGGCGCCGCCTACGGCGTCGATGAGTTCCTGTTCGTCTACGGCGACGACCCGGCGTCGGGGGCGCGGACGGGCCAGCTCACCGTCCGCTCGATGATCGACGGGCTGCGCCGGTTCAGCGAGGAGCACGCAAGCCGCTTCCGGGCCGGCGTCACGACTCGCCTCCGCCCGCTGCCGGAGTGGAAGAAGGCGGCCGACTTCCTGTTCGTGCAGGTGTCGTTCGACCTCGACGCGCTGCTGGCCTGGCGGGAGACCGTCGACTTCGCCGGCGAGGTGTACGCCGGCGTCATGGTCCTCCCCAGCGCCTCGATGGCCCGCAAGCTCGTGTCCGCCATCCCCGAGATCGCGGTGCCGCCGGCGTGGCTCGATGCCATCGAGCGCGACCGCGCCGCCGGCACCGAGCTGGCCTGCGAGCTGGCGCTGGCGATCGAGAGCAGCGGCGCCTTCGACGGCGTGCATCTCGTCCCCGGCGTCCGCTACCGGCAGGCGGCGGCCCGGTTGGAGAGCCGCAGCTGAGGAGCGTCGACCCCCCGGCCGGCCTACGGGAGGAGTACCGGGGGTGGACGTGGTCGCCGGCGTGGGTCTACGAAGGCGCGGTCACGACGTGGCGGCTGTCGTCGCCCGCCGGCGACGTGCGCTTCCTCAAGGTCCGCGCCGTCGAGGAGGAACCTCGCCTGCTTGAGGAGGTGGCGCGGCTCCGATGGGCGCGCAACCACCTCACCGTCCCCGAGGTGCTCGCCTCGGGCACGGAAGACGACAGGGACTGGCTGTTGCTCGCGGGCCTGCCCGGCCGGGATGCGACCGGCCCGGAGCTCAAGGCCCGTCCGGGCTGGCTGGTCCCGATCCTCGCCCGGGGGCTCCGGCACCTGCACGAGACGCCGGCGGGCGACTGCCCGTTCCGCCTCAGCGTCGAGGACGCGCTGACGGCGGTGCGCCGGCGCGTCGCCGAGGGCACGGCCGTCCACCGCGACCTGCACGAGGAATTCCGCCACCTGTCCCTCGACAACGCGCTGAGGATGGTCGAAGGCCTGGCGCCCGACACCGAAGACCCGGTCCTATGCCACGGGGACTACTGCTTCCCCAACGTCCTGATCGAGGGCGACGCCGTCACCGCCTACATCGACCTGGGCGAGCTGGCCGTCGCCGACCGCTGGTGGGACGTCGCAGTCGGGTCATGGAGCACGACATGGAACATCGGCCCCGGGTGGGAGCAGCCGTTCCTGGACGCCTACGGCATCGAGCCGGACCCGCGCAGGATGACGTTCTGGCGCCTGGTCTACGACCTCATCTCCTAGATCAGCCCTGGTCCGGCGTCCACGGCGGCACGAGCTGGAAGTAGTTGCCGTCGGGGTCGGCGAAGGTACACATCTGCATCCCCTCACCATCCTGGGGCTGGTAGGGCTCGGCGATGACCTCGGCGCCCAGGCCCTTGATGCGCTCGAACTCGCCCTGAAGGTCGGTGGTCTCGAAGTTGAGCATGATGCGGCCGGGCTGGGGGTTGCGGGCCTTCACCTCGCTGTGGGGGCCGATCATGAGGCCGCCGGCGCCGGCGGCGAAGCCGAACCACCCGTTCTCCTCATCACTCCACTGGGATTGGGGGGCGCCCAGCACCTTGCTGTAGAAGTCGCCGAGCTGCCTCGAGTCCTCTGAGCCGAGCATGATGCTGTTCAGGTTCAATGCCATTCGGTCGCTCCTTCGTTGCGGGTTCCTCACTGTCCTACGTCGGAGCCGCCGAGCTTGTCCATGCCCTCCCCCTCACACCCTCCTCACGAGACCAGGCCGACCGGCGAGGCTGCTGCCGGGTCGACGTCGCTGATGGTGGCGCCGATGGCACCCGTGGGTGTTCCGTTCCTCTAGGGCACCTGCTCGCATGCCTGTTCTTGTGCGATGCTGCAGGTACTTGCATTGGAGCCGTCCCCGTTGACGCACACCAGGCGAATTGAGGAGAACTGATGTACGAGCACAGCTGTTCGAAGGCCGGCGCAGTTGGGTGCAACTGGGTCCTCCGGGCCAACTCCGAGGAAGACCTGAAGCGCAAGGTCATCGAGCACGCCCGCAAGAAGCACAACGTGCAGGGCATGACCGACACGATTTACACCTACCTTCGGGCTCAAGCCCAGAAGTCCTGAACCGCTAGCGCAGCGAGCGGCGGGCGGCGGCGCTGACGAGGTCGGCCGCCACCGACACCACCACCAGCGCGAGCACGGTGGCCAGCATGCCTCGGTAGTTGAACGCGGCCCGCTGCTGCTCCAGCAACCGCCCCAGGCCGCCGGCGCCCACGACGCCGACGACGACGGTTTCGCGCACCGCGACCTCCCACCGGTAGAGCGCATACGCCGCGAACCGCGCGACCGACAGCGGCAAGGTTGCGTAGGCGAAGACCGACGCCGGCCGCGCGCCCAGAGCGCGCAACGCAGCACCCGGCGCGGCATCGAGGTTCTCCACCACCTCGGCCATGAGCCGGCCCAGGATCCCGAAGTTGTAGATGCCGAGGGCGACGGCTCCCGGGAGCGGTCCCGGGAACAGGACGAAGAGCACGAGCAGCGCCCACACCGGTGGCGGGATGGCCCGGGTGACGAGCAGCAGCAAGCGGGCGACGGCCGCCACCGCCCGGCGAGCCAGCGTCTCGCCGCCCCGGGCGGCGAGGAACGCGGCGAGGACGGCAAGCGTGCCGCCGATGGCGATGGCCAGCACCGACATCTCGACGGTCTCCGCCGCCCGGCGCGCCAGCCCACCCCACCCGTCGGCCGGCGCCGCCGGCGGCCACGCCGAGCGAGCGAAGCCGCCCAGCAGCTCCCGTGTCTCGGCGGTGAACAGCCGGCCCAGGTCGGGCCCGAGCTGGACGAAGCTGGCGACGACCAGGGCGATGCCGGCGGCCAGCGAGAACCGCACCCCTTCGGCGGTCGCCCGCCGGCGCAGGCCGGCACCCCAGATGTCGGCCAGGGCGCTGATGGCGACCAGCGCGTAGATGAGCGTCCACATCTCCCGGTAGCGCAGGGACTGGAAGGTGAGGTTGAGCTCCAGCCCCAGGCCGCCGGCGCCGATCATGCCGAGGATCACCGCTGAGCGGACCGAGCACTCGAGCCGGTAGAAGGCGTAGGAGACGAGGTCAGGCAGCGTTCTGGGAAACACCGCGTAGGCCAGGGCGGCGACCCGGCCCACGCCGGCGGCCCGCAGAGCCTCGTACGGCGGGCCGGCCGCTTCGTCGATCAGCTCGGCGTACACCTTGGCGGTAATGGCGCCGAACGGGATGGCGATGGCCAGGATGCCGACCATCGGATCGCGGCCCAGGACGTTGACCAGGAACAGCCCCCACACCGCCTCGTGGATGCCGCGGGGCAAACCCGAGACGCCTCGGCCCACGAACCACCCCGGCCGGAGCCGCTGCGATGCTGGCCGGCGCCACCACGTCTCGCTGACGAGGACCCCGCCAACGACGCCGATGGCCACCGACAGGGCGGTGCCCAGCACGGCGAAGGCGATGGTCGTCAGCGACGCCCGCCACGCCACGCCGAGGAACTCCGTCGACAGCTCCGGGCGCAGCGCGGCCCGCCAGAACCGGCCGACGAGCGTCCAGCCGCCCGGGTTGACCAGCTCCTGCCGCCCCACGCCGGCCGACCACAGCGACCACCCCACTGCGACCACCGCCACGACCAGCCAGCGGCGCCAGCCGGAGGTGCGCCGGCGCCGGCGCGCCGGCAGTACGTCGCCAGAGAGGAGGCCGACCTCGTGGGCGGTGAGGTCGGTGAGCCCCTGGGTGGGCGCCACGCCTATGGCTCGATGCGGTACAGGGCGACGCCCAGCTCGTCGGTGACCTCGCCGGCCGGCAGGTCGAAGGCCACCCGTCCGGCCCGGACACCGACGATCCGGTCGCAGCGCCGGCGGGCGAGGCCGAAGTCGTGCAGGCTCACGAGCAGGGTGCGGCCGCGGTCGGCCACCACTTCGCCGAGCAGGTCCATGACCTCCTCGGCCCGAGCCGGGTCCAGGCTGGACACCGGTTCGTCGGCGAGGACCAGCTCCGGCCCTTGCACGAGCACCCGGGCCAGGGCCACCCGCTGCTGCTCGCCACCCGACAGGCGGTCGGTGCGCTCGTACAGCTTGTCGGCAATGCCGACGCGGCCCAGGGCGTCGCGAGCGACGTCGACCTGCGCCGGCCTGACCAGCGAGCGCAGGGCCCGCCGCCGGCTCCACGCCCCGAGCCGGCCGGCGTTGACATTGTGGACCACCCGCAGCGGGCCGACCAGGTTGAGCTGCTGGTAGACCGCGCCGACCCGGCGCCGGACGTCTCGGAGCTCGTCGGGCGTGACGGTGCCGAGGTCGTGGCCCAGCACCTCGACCCGGCCGCTGGTGGGGCGGACGCTGCCCGTGCAGAGGCGGAGGATGGTGGTCTTGCCGGCGCCGCTCGGCCCGACCAGCGCCACCCGCTCCCCCTCGGCCACCTCCAGGTCGATGCCGTCCAGGGCGGCGGAGGAGCCGTAGGTGACCCGCACGTTGCGCAGGGTCACCGCGCTCACCGGCCCATCCTCTTCGAGGGATGGCCCGGTGAATGCTTTCTGGACCGGCCTCCCGGGCCGGTCACGTGATGAGCTTGAGCTTGCGGCCGATCGACTCGATCTGGGAGTAGTTGCCGGCGTCGGTGGCCAGCAGCTTCTTGGCCCCGTAGTTGTCCAGCAGCTGCTTGTGCGCCGGGTTGGCGTAGTCGAGTGCCAGCATGGCGGCGGTGAGCTTGTCGGTGAAGCCGGCACCGAAGCGCTCGTTGGTCTTGGGCCCGGCCATCCAGTGGTAGTCGCGGTAGGCCGGCGTGATGAACATCTCCGCGACCTTCGACGCGTCGATCGTGCCGTTGGCCTTGCGGGTCTTCCACACCTGGAGGTTGAGGGCGCCGGCGTCGTAGGTGCCGGCGGTCACCAGGTCGATGGTCTTGTCGTGGCTGCCCGAGTAACCCGGTTGGCCGGCGAAGTCCTTCTCGCTGGACAGGCCGGCCTGGTCGAGGAAATACTCCGGCATCAGCCGGCCCGAGGTCGACGACTCGCTGCCGAAGGTGAACCGCTTGCCCTTCAGCGAGCTGAGCTGCTTGGCGTCGGTGACGGGGGCGATGTTCGACCCGGAGCTGGTGATGAACACCGACTGGAAGGCGTCGTCGATGTCGCGCTGGGCGATGAGGGTGGCGCCCGGCGCCTGGAGGCGGGCCTGGACTCCGGTGAGGCCGCCGAAGAACACCAGGTCGAGGTCGCCGGTCTTGAACAGGCTGACGGATGCTGCATAGTCGGTGACCGGGACGTACTCGACCTTCACCCCCAGGGCGCCGGCCAGGTAGGTGGCCATGGTGGTGTTGATCGTCGACAGCTTGGCCGGATCCTGATCAGGGATGGCACTGATCTTCAGCACGCGGTTCGGGTCGACCTGAGCGGCGACGGGGACGGCGCCGTCGTCGTCGCCACTGCCACAGGCCGAGGCGACCAGGGCGAGCAGGACCAGCGCGAGCAGGGACGAGACGGCGCGCGAGCGCCGGCGGAACGTGGACACAGGGGGTTCCTCTCTGATGAGAACTGCGGGATGCTGGCCCGCAGCGGAGGCTCCCCTAGGGAAGGAGGATGCCGCTGCGGGAGGTGGCGCCCGACCGGGCGCCGGCGTCGCTGGTTCAGCGACGTGCGGGCAGCGGCATGTTCCTCCCTTCTGTGTGCATGTCACCGACAAGGTAGCCGCGGCGGCGCCGGTAGATTCGGCCGGACATGGCTTCCACTCCCCGACGGCTCACCCAGTTCAGCCACGGCGCGGGCTGAGCCTGCAAGCTCGCCCCTGGCGAGCTGGCGCAGGTCCTGCGCCGCCTTGAGCTTCCCGGCCATCCCGACCTGCTCGTGGGCACCGCCACGAGCGACGACGCCGCGGTCTGGCGCTTGGACGCCGACCGGGCCCTCGTGGTCACCGCCGACTTCATCACCCCCATCCACGACGACCCTCGCGTCTGGGGCCGCATCGCCGCGGCCAACGCGGTCAGCGACGTCTACGCCATGGGCGGCCGGCCCATCCTGGGCCTGAACCTGGTGGGCTGGAACACCGAGGAGCTCAGCACCGAGATCCTCCTGGAGGTCCTCCAGGGCGCCGGCGAGGCCGCCACCGAAGGGGGCTGGATCACCGTGGGCGGCCACACCGTCGACGACCCCGAGCCCAAGTTCGGGCTGGCCATGGTCGGCGAGGTCCACCCCGACCGCATCCTGACCAACGCCGGCCTGCGTCCGGGCGACAGCCTGGTGCTCACCAAGGCCCTGGGCGCCGGCATCGTGGCCACGGCTATGAAGGCCGGCCGCGCACCCGGCGCAGTGGTCGACGTGGCGGTGGCGTCGATGACCCGCCTCAACAAGGAGGCGGCGGCAGTCGCGCTGGAGGCCGGCGCCACCGGGGCGACGGACGTCACCGGGTTCGGCCTGCTCGGGCACCTGCGGAGCATGGCCGAGGGCTCGCACGTCGACGTCGAGCTCGTCGCCTCGGCGGTGCCGGTGTTCCCCGGCGTGCCCGACCTGGTGGCCGCCGGCCTCGTGCCCGGTGGGAGCCGGCGCAACCTGGCCTGGGTGACCGAGCGCCTCGACGCCGCCGGCGTCGACGAGTCGGTGGTCATCGTGCTCGCCGACGCCCAGACGTCGGGCGGCCTGCTGTTCGGGGCCGAGCCGGACGCCGCCGAGGCCGCAGCCGAGGCGCTGCGAGCGACCGGACATGCGGCGGCCGTGATCGGCACGGCCACCGCCGGCACCGGGCAGATCCGGCTCCGTTCCTAGGTCTGCGTGCGTTTCTGGTCGTGATTCCGCCATTTCTGGCTGGAATCACAGCCAGAAGTGCACAGTCAGCTGACCAGGGCGCGATCGTCGCCGGCATCGACGACCTCGAACTTCGGCCGGCGGGGCCTGCGGAAGCGGAAGTAGGCCCAGAAGAGCAGGGAGAAGGCGCCGAAGCTGAGGAAGAGCGCGGTGACCGAGAACAATGACGCCTCGGCCGCGTTGCCGTACAGACCAAGCCCCGGGTGCAGCAAGGTGTGGACGAAGAGCAGCATGCCGGTGCCGTAGATGGCGAACCAGCCGGCCTTGCTCCAGGTCAGCACCTTCTTGCCGTACATGAACGAGATCGGGATCAGGCCCCAGATGACGGCCTGGATGCCGGCGATCCAGAGGGTGGCCAGGGCGGCGTCGAGCACGAGGAGGAAGAAGCCGGCGCCGTCATCGCCGGCGAGGCGGTCGAGCGGTGCCCGGAACAGCAGGGCGAGGATAGCGACGACGAGCAGGCCGACGCCGGCGACGGCCAGGCCCCGCCCGTCCTCCTCGTCGTACAGCTCGTCCTGGAAGGCCAGGGCGGTGAAGATCCCGAAGACGTAGCCGGGATGGAAGTCCCCGATGCGGGAGAAGAAGACAAGGATGGCGGCCATGATGAGCCCGAGGGGGTAGGCCTTCAGGCGGGAGCGCTTCCGGGTGACCTTGCGGTGGTACCGGATGCGAAGGACGTCGAGCACGAGACTGATGGTGGCGATGGCCAGCATGAGCCCGAGCACCAGGATCAGCGACGGCCGGTTGAACCCGAAGTTGGAGTCGAGCAGGCCGTAGAGGATCGACCCGATGAGGCCGATGGCGCCGATCCGCAGCGGCGTCGGGAGCCGGTCGAACCAGCTCTCGGCCCGGGGCCCGACCCGCTTGCGGCGGCCGAACCGGAACCAGCCGGTGATCTCGTCGTAGTGCTCGGCCAGGGTGCTGTTGAAGATGTCGGCCGGGAAGCCGATCAGCAGGATCAGGCCCAGGGCCAGCAGGACGTTGGTGGCGATGGTCTCGACGTCGGTCGAGATGTCCGCCGGCGTGGGGACGGCCGTGATGAGCTCGGACTGCTCCTCGAAGCCGGCCCGGGGCTGGAGGGGCTGGGAGCGGGATTCGCCCGACCCCTGGTCGCCGGCGCCGCCGGGTCCGCCGCCGGGTACCGGGGCCTGGGCGGCGTTGCCGCCCGGCTGGCCGAGCGCCACGCCGCCGCCCGCTGCCGGGTTGGTCGCGGGCACCCCGGCGCCGGGAACCGTGCCCGTCGTCGTCTCGGTGCCGGCACCGAGGCCGGCGCCCGTGAGCGGGCTGCCGGTCCCCGAGCCAGGCGCCAGGCCGCCGGTGCCGACGCTGCCCACGCCCGCCCCGATGCCGGCGCCGGCGCCGGTCCCGGTCCCCGTGCCGCCCGCGCCCGTGCCTGTCCCCGTGCCGCCCGTGCCCGTGCCCGTACCGGTGCCCGTCCCGCCGTCCGGCGAGCCGGCGCCCTCGGACGGGTCGCCCGCCCCCACGTCGCCGCCGGCGGCCGGCGGAATAGTCGTGCCCGGGATGGTGGTCGCCGCCGGCACGGTCGCCGGCACGGTGGTCGGCGGGACGGTGGTGGCCGGGACGGTGGTGGCCGGGACGGTGGTCGCCGGCACCGTGGTGTTCGGCAGGGTGGTGTTGGGGATCGTCGTCCCCGGGTCGCCGCCGCCGCTGTTGTCGTCCAGCGGCGGGCCGGAGATGAAGATGCCGGTCGAGCCCTCGCTGGCCACCGACTCGCCGTTCTGGCCCGAGGCGACGATGGTGTGGTTGCCCGGCGTGGCGTCGGCCGGGATGATCACGATCGTGGAGTAGTTGCCGCTGGCGTTGGCGGTGGTCTGGCCCAGGAAGACCGGCGTGCTGAACATGTTGAGGTTGACGGACTTGTTGGCACCGAAGCCACAACCGCTGACCGTGGCTGCGTCGCCGGCCCGCATGGTCGAGGGCTGCACGTTCACCGTGGGCGGCGAGCACGGCCGGGTGGTCGTGGTTGTCGACGGGACCGTGGTGGAGGTCGACGTGCTGGTCGTCGAGCTGGTGGAGGTGGTCGTCGACGAGCTGGTCGTGGACGAGGTGGTCGAGGTCGGCGTGGGGTTGACCAGGACCGCCGGCGACGTGCCATTGACCGACGGGCTCCCCACCGCGGCGACCGTCACCGTCTGGTTGCCGGAGGTCCGGAACGTCACACCCGGCGTGAACGTCCGCCGGCCGGCGTCGGCAACCGAGAACGTGTAGTCGGCGGGGAGGGTGGCGGCGGTGTCGGTGGAGGTGAAGTGCACCGTGCCGGCGTAGGCGGTGTCGGTGGTGCCGTCGGCCCGCTGGGCCGTCACCTGCACGCTGATGGGCGAGCCGGAGGTGGCGGTCGTCGCCGAGGGTGCGACCACGAACCGGACAGCGGCGGTGGCCTGAACCGTGATGGCGCCGGACTGGCCGTTCACCGACGGCCGGGCCGTCTCGGTGGCGCTGACCCGCTGGGTGCCGGCGGTGGCGAAGGCCACTCCTGCGGTGAACGTTCGCCGCCCGGCGTCGGCCGCGGTGAAGGTGTAGTTGGCCGGCAGCGTGGCGCCGGCGTCGGTGGAGGTGAAGGCGATGGTGCCCCGGTAGCCCTGGTCGATGTCGTCGAGGTCGTTGCGGGCGGTGACCCTGACGTCGACGGCCTGGCCGGTGGTGACGGTGGTGGAGAAGATCTCCACGTCGAAGTGGGTTGCGTCGGGCAGGAAGACCAGCACCGGGCCGGATTGGCCGGTGATGGCGGACGAGGCGGTGTCGGTGGCGGTGACCCGCTGGTTGCCCGCCGTCCCGAACCGCACGCCGCCGGTGAAGGTGTGGCGGCCGTTGTCGGCCGCGCTGAACGCCACGTCGGCGGCCAGGACCGCCCCGGTGTCGGTGGAGGTGAGGTGCACGGTGCCCCGGTAGCCCGTGGCGATAACGTTCGATGCGTCGCGGGCGGTCACCCGCACGTCGACCGGCCGGCCGGCGGTCACCTGGCTGGCGAAGATCTCGACGTCGAAGTGGGTGGCGACGTTCGATGGCACCGTGGTCGTCGTGGTCGAGGTGGAGGTGGTCGTCGAGGTGGAGGTGGTCGTCGACGTGGACGTGGTGGTGGTCGGTGGCGGGCCGCTGGGAATGAAGACGGCCCGGGAGAAGCCCCGCACGGTCGAGCCGGGAGAGAGGTCCGCGGCCGAGATGGTCTGGCTGCCGCCGGTGGCCAGGCTCGCTCCGTCGGTGAACATGCGCCGGCCGTTGTCGCCGGCGGTGAAGGTGTAGTCCGGCGGCAGGACGGCAGCGGCGTCGGATGAGCCGAACCGGACGGTGCCGCGGTAGCCGGTGTCGATCTCGCCGAGGTCGTTGCGGGCCGTGACCCGCAGGTCGAGCGGCTCCGCCGGGTCGGCCTCGGTCACGAAGACCTCGACGTCGAGGTAGGTGGCGCCGGCCCCGAAGACCAGCACCGCGCCGCTGCCGCCCCGGATCGGCCGGGCGACGTCGGCCGCGGCCACCGACTGGTGGCCAGGGGTGCGGAACGTCACGCCGTCGGTGAAGCTGTGCTCGCCGGCGTCGCCGGCGGTGAAGGTGTAGTCGGCGGGAAGCGTGGCGGCCGGGTCCGTGGAGGTGAAGTGGATGGTGCCCCGGTAGCCGGTGTCGATGTCGCCGTTGGCGTTGCGGGCCCGAAGGCGGACGGTCTCGGGGTTGCCGGCGGTGAGCTGGGAGGCGAAGACCTGGACCTCGAGCCGGCTGGCACCGGTGAACAGCACGAGCGTCGGCCCCGAGTCACCTCGGAGGGTGGCGTTGGTGACGTCGACCGCGGAGACCGACTGGCTGCCCGGCGTGTTGTACGTCACGCCGCTGCTGAACGTGCGCTCACCCTGGTCGCCAGCGGTGAAGGTGTAGTTCGCCGGCAGTCCGGCGGCGGCGTCGGAGGAGGAGAAGCGGACGGTTCCCCGGTAGCCGGTGTCGATGTCGCCGTTCTCGTTGCGGGCCCGCACCCGCAGGGTTGCCGCCTCGCCGGCGCTCACGCTCGAAGTGAAGACCTGGACGTCGAGGTAGGTGGCGGCGGCCGCGCTCACGACGACGGCGTCGGAGTCGCCCCGCAGCGCCGGCCGGGCGGTGTCGGCGGCCGAGACCGAGCGGCTGCCGGGCGTGAGGAATGTGACCGCGCTGGTGAAGGTGTGCTCGCCGGCGTCGGTGGCGGTGAAGGTGTAGTCCGCCGGCAGGGTGGCCGCCGGGTCGGTGGAGGTGAAGTGGACGGTGCCCCGGTAGCCGGTGTCCATATCGCCGTTGGCGTTGCGGGCCCGGATGCGGACGGTGACCGGGTGGCCGCCGGTCACCGCGCTGGAGAAGACCTGCACCTCGAGGCGGGTGGCGGCCGCCGGGTAGACGACCACCGTGTCCGAGCCCCGGCGGGTGGCGTCGGCGGTGTCGGCGGCGTCGACCGTCTGGGCGCCGGCGGTCGCGAAGGCGACGGCCGGGAAGTCGTGGCGGCCCTGGTCGGCGGCGGTGAAGGTGTAGTCGGCGGGCAGGGTGGCGCCGGCGTCGGAAGACGTCAGCCGGACCGTGCCCACGTAGGCGGTGTCAGTGGCGCCGGTGGGGGTGAGCGCCGTCACCCGCACCGTGCCGGCGATGCCGGCGGTGGGGCTCTCGTCGAAGACGTCGACGGCCAGGGTGGGGACGGCGCCGACCCGCGTCGGCGACGTCCGGCCCCGCACCGTCGGGGTGGAGGTGTCGTTTACCGCCACGGACTGGCTGCCGGGGGTCGCGAACGTCACGCCGGCGAAGGTGTGGTCGCCGTTGTCGCCGGCGGTGAAGGTGTAGTCGGCGGGCAGGGTGGCGGCCGGGTCGGTGGAGGTGAAGTGGACCGTGCCCCGGTAGCTGGTGTCGACGTCGCCCCGGTCGTTGCGGGCCCGTACCCGCACGCTCACCGCCTGGCCGGCGCCGGCCGAGCCGACGGTTGTCACGTCGAAGTACGTCGTGGTCCGGGCGTAGACCTGGACGGCGGACGAGTCGCCCCGCAGCGCCGGCCTTGTCGTGTCGGCGGCCGAGACCGACCGGCTGCCGGCGGTGGCAAACCGCACGGCCGTGAAGCTCTTGTCGCCGTTGTCGGCAGCGGTGAAGGTGTAGTCGGCGGGGAGGGTGGCGGCGGGGTCGGTGGAGGAGAAGCGGATGGTGCCCCGGTAGCCGGTGTCGACGTCGCCCCGCTCGTTGCGCACCCGGACCCGCACGGTCATGTTGTCGCCGGCGGTGAGTGAGCCGGTGGAGGTGTCGACGTCGAGGTAGGCGCCCGCCGACGGATAGACATACGTGGGGTTCGAGTCGCCCCGCACGCTGGGCCGGCCGACCTCGACCGCAGTGACCGCCTGGTTGCCGGCGGTGGCGAACTTGGCCCCGGTGGTGAAGGTGTGGTCGCCGTTGTCGGCGGCGGTGAAGGTGTAGTCGGCGGGGAGGGTGGCCGCCGGGTCGGTGGAGGTGAAGTGGATGGTGCCCCGGTAGCCGGTGTCGACGACGCCGTTGTTGTCCCGGGCCCGGACCCGGATGGTGAGGGGCTGGCCGGCGGTGGCGCCGCCCGAGGTGTCGACGTCGAGCTGGGTGGCCCCCGTGGTGAAGACGATGGTGTCGAAGGAGTCGCCCCGGATGGTGGGCGAGGCGGTGTCGGCCGCGCTGATCGACTGGGCGCCGGCGGTCGCGTAGCGCAGGCCGTCCGGGAAGAAGTGGTCGCCGTTGTCGGCGGCGGTGAAGGTGTAGTCGGCCGGGAGGGTGGCCGCCGGGTCGGTGGAGGTGAAGTGGATGGTGCCCCGGTAGCCGGGGACGACATCGCCCCGGTCACTGCGGGCGCGCACCCGGATGCCGATGGGCTGGCCGGCGGTGTTGGTGCCCCCGGAGGCGTTGACCTGGAGGTGGGTCACGACGCTGGCGAAGACATGCACGTCGCCGGAGTCGCCCCGCACGCCCGGCTGGCCGACCATGGTGGCGGTGACCACCTGATTGCCCGGCGCCGAGAAACTCAGCAGGCCGGTGAAGGTCACATCGCCGGCGTCGGCCTCGGTGAAGGTGTAGTCCGGGGGCAGGACGGCGCCGGCGTCGCTGGAGCTGAAGTGGACCGTGCCCCGGAAGGCCGTGTTGACATCGCCGGCGTCGTCGCGGGCCCGCACCCGCACGTCGAGGGCCTGGCCGGTGAAGGCGGTGGCGACGGGGACGCCGACCTGGAACCACGTGGTGGGAGCCGCTTCCGACCGACCGGCGCCGGCAAACAGGATGCCGGCGACCAGCACGAGGGCCGTGATGACGGCTCCGGGGCGCGAAACCCTACGTCCTACCCCGGCCCCAGCCGGTCCAAACCGCACCGGAGAAGAATAACCTTGCCGAAGCAGTAAGAGGAAAACTGCGGAGCCGAAACTACGGCGACGCGTCGGCGGCCGCCCGCAGAGCGGCGATGTCCAGCTTCTTCATGCCGAACATGGCCTCCGTGGCCCGCTTCGACCGCTCGGGGTCGGTGCCGTCGAACAGATCCGTCAGGCCCTCAGGTGAGATCTGCCAGGACAGGCCGTAGCGGTCCTTGAGCCACCCGCACTGGACCTCCTGGCCGCCTTCGGTCAGCTTCGACCAGTAGTAGTCGATCTCTCCCTGGTCGGCGCAGTTGACGAGCAGGGAGATGGCCTCGGTGAAGGTGAACTCCGGGCCGCCGTTGATGGCGGTGAACTCCTGGCCGTCGAGGACGAAGTCGACGGTCAGCACGGTGCCGGCGGGGCGGGGGCCGGCGTCGCTGTAGTGCGTAACGTTGGTGATCTTGGAGTTGGGGAAGATCGAGCAGTAGAACTCGGCGGCTTCCTCGCCCTGGGTGTCGAACCAGAGGTTGGGCGTGATCCTGGGCATCGGGGTCCTCCTCGAGGTGTCGGCTTCACCAGGTACGACGCCGGCGCCGCCCGGAACTGATCGGCGCGCTCAGACGAGGCTGGGTGCGCCCATCCCCGGGGCCGGCGACTCCAGGGTCGACGCCTGCACCTGCCCGACCACAGGGAAGCCGCCGGCGTCCCACGTCAGGGGCGTCGAGCAGATCTCCCGGTCGGCCCAGCCGGGCTCGTCGGTGACCTTGCGGTGGTAGACGAAGCGGCTGCCGGTGGGGGTGTCGACCACGCACCCGTGGCCCCCGCCGGCGAACCAGGGCTCCGCCTGCTTCTCCCACGAGGCCGGATCGGTGACCTCGCCACCCCGCCACACCAGCAACCCCATCTTGTAGGCGTGGGTCCAGCTGGCGTCGGCGGAGTAGAGCAGGAACAGCCGGCCCGTCTCCGGGTGGCGGATGACCTCGGGCCCCTCGTTGATCTGGGCCACGCTCATCTCCCAGTCGTACTGGGGCCGGGACAGGCACCGGCGTTCGCCGCTGATGGTGGCAGGGTCGGACATGGGGGCGATGTACAGATTCTGGGGGAAGTCGTCGCCGGCGGCCTCCCAACCGGACCACACCGCGTACAGCTGGTCGTCGTGGGTGAACACGGTCAAGTCGATGGACCAGACGTCGTTGCGGGGATCGGCGACCACCCCGAGGGACCGGTAGGGCCCGAAGGGGTCCTTCGCCACCAGCGCGTAGGTGCGGTGGTTGGCCATCTTGCCGTCGCTGGCGGAGTAGTAGACGTACCAGAGGCCGTCGATGTGGTGCAGTTCCGGGGCCCACAGCTGGTGGCCGTACTCCACCGCTTTGGGCGCCCAGATCACCCGCTCGGTGTTGCGCTCCATGCGGTCGATGTCGCGGAAGCGCTTGACGACCAGCCGCCGGTTGCCGCCGGCCGACTGGACGAGGAGCAACGAGTCGTCATGGGCCACCACCCACGGGTCCTGGCCCGGGAAGGGCCGGCGCTCCCGGAACGTGTCGAGCAGGCTCATGACCGGCCCGGGAGGCCGGTCCAGCAAGCGCTCACTGGGCTGCCCTCGTCAGAGGGTAGGCCAGTGACCGGCCCGGGAGGCCGGTCCAGCAAGCGCTCACGGATACACCATCGGGAGATGGTGCACCAGTGACCCGAACGCGGCAAGCGGCGCCGCCACCCGGTCGTGCATGAGGCCGAGCAGCCAGCCGGTGGTCAGGAGGCCCCAGATGGTGACGCTGGCCGCGATGAGGGCGACGCTGTCCTTGTCACTCAGGTACTTGGTGACGGGGACGACCCAGAACACGCTGCGCAGGGTGCGCCGGAATGGCTTGTTGTGCAGGTCAGCGGACAGGGCGTCGACGCAGTAGACGACGAAGGCCATCGTCACCTCGGCCAAGAGGAAGAAGTTGGGGGCGGCCCGGTCGTAGAGGAGCGTAAGGAGCCAGCCGGTGGTCACGAGGAACCACACCACGGCGCCGAATCGGCCCAGCTTGGTCACGTTCCGGTGGGTGAACCAGCGGGTGAGGGTGACGACCCACAGGGCCGCCCGGGCGGCCCGCTCCGTGGGCCGGCGCTCTTCCTCCCCGACGGAATCGGCGCAGAAGACCACGAACGCCAGCGTCATCCACATGAGGCCCCAGGCAACCATCGCTCGCGCTCATGGAACCGACCGGCGGGCCGCCCGCGAACCGCCGTAACAGGGACGGTTCATGGGAATGGAGCCCATAGCAACAGAATCGTCCATCCGCGGCGCCTACTTGAACGGAACGCCCCCCCGGCGTCCTCAGGCCGTAAAGCGTACCCGCAGGTCGACCAGTCCGCGCAGCGTGAGGCTGTCGCGGACCGTCGGAGGACCTCCCACCAGCGCAATCGTCCGGAAACGGTCGAGCAGCCGGTCGAGGACGATCTGGCCCTCCAGGCGGGCGAGTGCGGCGCCGAGGCAGAAGTGAATGCCCCCGCCGAAGCTCATCGGCGGGCCCTCGTCGCGGCCCACGTCGAGCCGCTCGGGATCGGTGAACCTCGCCGGGTCTCGGTTCGCGGCACCCAGCAGAGCCAGCACCAGGCTGCCGCGGGGGATCGTCTTGCCGCCGAGGGACAGGTCCTCATAGGTGGTGCGCGCTGCGATCTGGACCGGGCTGTCGTAGCGCAGCAGCTCCTCGACGGCCCGGGGCAGCAGGGTGCGGTCGGCCCGGAGGCGGTCCAGCTGGTCGGGGTGGCGCAGGAGGGCCAGCAGCCCGTTGCCGATGAGATGGGTCGTCGTCTCGAAGCCGGCCGCGAACAGGAGGATGGCGGTGGAGATCAGCTCGTGCTCGGTGAGCTGGTCGCCCTTGTCCTCGGCCTCGATCAGCTTGGACAGCAGGTCGTCGCTGGGGTGGGCCCGGCGCTCGGCGACCAGGCCGGCGAAGTACCGGCCGAGCTCGGCGTCGGCCTCAGAGGCCACGGCCAGCGCCTCGGGGCTGACGGCCAGCTCCAGGATGGCGGTCACCTTGCGCACGAGGGGCCGGAGCATGGGGCGGTCCTCGGCGGGCACGCCCAGCATGTCGCCGATGACGGTCACCGGGAGCGGGAACGCCAGGGCGTCCATCACCTCGACCTCCACCCCGCTTCCGGGGCCGCTCGGGCCCTTGTCGGTGCCGAATGCGTCCAGGAGCTCGTCGACGAGGGCAACGATGCGCGAGCGCAGCTTCTCGACGGTGCGGGGCGTGAATGCCCGGGTGACGAGGCCCCGGAGTCGCGTGTGGTCCGGCGGGTCGGTGACCAGCATGTTGGAGCGGTCGTTGCGGAACCGGTCCTGAGCCTCCCGGTCGGCGTCGGTCAGGCCGAGTGAGTTCATGGCGGCCGAGAAGTCCTTGCCCACGCCGGGGTGGCGCAGCAGCTGCTGGCAGTCGTCGTAACCGGTAAGGGTCCACAAGCCGAAGGCGCTGCGGTAGACCGGCACCTGCTCCCGGAGGCCGGCGTAGCGCGGGTAGGGGTCGGCTCGCCCTTCTGGCGTGGCCACCAGCTCCATGAGCAGCGCGTCGGGTACGACGGTGGAGCCCGGGGTCATGCGATCCAGTGTCCCACCCCTTCCCGGGCCAGTTGCGGCGGCCTTACACCCCCGCCGGTAGCGTCCAAGCCGTATGGCCAGGCCCAAGTCGACAATCGCAGGACTCATGCTGGCGCTGCTGCTCGCGGCCTGCGGTGGGGGCGGCTCCTCGGAAGACACCGGGCTGATCCCCGCGCCGGACCCCGACGTGCTCGTCACCCAGGACCGCAACCCCGTGGTGGCCCGCAACTCGCCCGTCCTGGCGGTGAACCCCCTCCAGCGGACGAGCATGGTCATCGTCGACCGGGTCGACCGCCCGGACTACTCCGCCGGCGTCCACCTCACCAACGACGGCGGCCTGAACTGGCGGGAGGTCCCCCTCAAGCTGCCCGCCGGCGTACAGGGAAAGCTCTTCGCCCCCTCGGCGGCCTACGACGGCAGGGGCGTCCTCTATGTCTCCTACGTCATCCTGACCGGCACCGGCAACGACCCCGACTCCTACTGGGTGGCCCGCTCCGGCGACGGCGGGCTGAACTTCGAGGAGCCCACCAAGATCACCGGGCCCCACACCTATCAGACCTCGCTGGCCGTGGCCCCGAGGAGCGGGCGGTTGTACGCGTCGTGGCTGCAGTCCAACCTGGAGGCGACCACCTGCCTCCTGTGCTTCGCCAAGACCGGCCTGCCGATCATGGTCAGCCGCTCGGACGACGGCGGGAAGACCTGGTCAACGCCGACGCAGGCCAGCGACGCCGGCCGGATGCGGGTGGGGGCGCCGGCGCTGGCCGTCGACTCTGACGGGAACCCGGCGGTCCTCTACTTCGACTACGAAGGCGACCGGTGGGACTGGGAGAACCTCCCCGGCGCCTACGACGGCACCTTCAGCCTCGTCGTGACCCGCTCGGTCGACCGGGGCGTCAGCTGGTCCTCGGGCGTGGTCGTCGACCAGGGCATCGTCCCGACCGGCCGCTTCCTGGTGTACCTGCCGGTCACCCCGGGCTTCGCGGTGGCGTCCAACGGCGACATGTACGCCACCTGGGCCGACGCTCGGGCCGGCGACCCCGACGTGTTCCTGCGCCGCTCCACCAACGACGGCAAGACGTGGGGCGAGCGGGTCCGGGTGAACCGGGGGACGCCCGGCGACGGCGTGCCCCAGGACATGCCGTCGGTCGGCGTGGCTCCGGGTGGGCGGGTCGACGTCGCCTACTACGACCGCACCATCGACCCCCGGGGCTCACGCGCCGACGTGCTCCTCTCGTCGTCGTCGGACTCGGGCAAGTCGTTCTCCAAGGTCATCCGGCTGAGCGACGAGGCCTCGGACCGCAAGATCGGGCCGGAAGGCTCCCCGAACGCCGGGGAGGCCGATTTCGGGACGCGGACCTCGGTGGCGTCGCTCGCCGGCGGCGCCATCGCAGCGTGGACCGACACCCGCAACGGCACCCTGGACGGCGGCAAGCAGGACATCTTCACCGCCCAGATGGCCCTGGAGGACAACTCGTCGCTGGCCGTGACCAACGTGCTCCTGGCCGGCGGCGGCCTCCTGCTCGGCGTCGCCGGCGTCACGCTGTTCGTGCTGGCCCGGCGGGGCGCCAAGAAGCCCGAGCCCGGCCCGGTGGCCGAGCCCGCCGGCGAGCTCTGAGCGCCTTCGTCTACCTGCGCCACGACGACTTCGCCCTCACCCTGCTGGGGGTGGCGGTGGTCATCGTCGTGGCCCGGGCCTTCGGGTCGTTGTTCCGCCGCATCGGCCAGCCGCCGGTCATCGGTGAGGTCATCGCCGGCATCCTGCTCGGGCCCAGCCTGCTCGGCGACTGGTCGGACGGCCTGTTCCCGCTGGAGACCCGCCCCCTGCTGCGCATCCTCGCCAGCCTGGGGCTGGCGGTGTTCATGTTCCTGGTCGGCCTGGAGCTGGACCTGTCGCAGCTGGGAGGGACCCAGCGCCGGCGCATCTCCGGGGCGGTGGCGTTGCTGGGCACGGCCGTGCCGTTCGGCCTGGGCATCGCCCTGGCCGCGTCGCTCCACGCCGATCACGGTGCCGGCGACTTCCTCCCCTTCGCCCTCTTCATCGGCGCGGCCATGTCGACCACCGCCTTCCCCGTACTGGCCCGCATCCTCCAGGAGCGCCAGCTCTACGACACCCCGCTCGGCGTGCTGACCATGGCGTCGGCCGCCGGCGACGACCTGCTCACGTGGGCGACGCTGGCGGTGGTCGTCGCCATCGTGGCCGCCACCGGGGCGTGGACGCTGCCCTACATCCTGGTGCTCAGCGTCGGGTTCGTCCTGTTGATGATCTTCGCGGTGCGGCCGGCGCTGACCCGGTTCTCGGACCGGCCCATGGGCACGAGCGAGCTGGCGCTGGTCGTCGCCGGCCTGCTGGCGGCCGCCTTCGTGACCTCGGCCATCGGCATCCACGAGATCTTCGGCGCCTTCCTGCTGGGCGCCGTCTTCCCCCGGGGGGCGCTGGCCGACGCCATCGGGGAGCGACTCCGTTCGGTGGCCGCCATCCTCCTTCCCGTCTTCTTCGTCACCACCGGGCTTAACGTCGACATCGGCGACATCGGGCTCGAAGGACTGTGGCAGCTCGCTCTCATCATGGTGGTCGCCTGCGCCGGCAAGCTGATCGGGGCCGGCGCCGGCGCCCGGTTGCAGGGGTTGGCGGGGCGCGAATCGCTGGCGCTGGGGGTGCTGATGAACACCCGGGGCCTGACCGAGTTGGTCGTCCTCAACATCGGGCGGGACCTGGGCGTGCTCACCGGGCCGCTCTTCACCCTGCTGGTGGTCATGGCCGTCCTGACCACGGTGGCGACGGCGCCCCTCCTGCAGGTCATCAAACCGGACCCCTGGCTCGGCGAGCGCGGCATGTAGCGCCCTGGGGAGGGGTAGACAGGGCGCGTGCGCCGGCTACTGATTCTTCTCGCTGCCCTGCTCCTCGTCCCGGCCAGCCCGGCGGGGGCACAACAGACCACCACGGCCCTCGACGCCGCGGCGACCGCCCTGCGGAGCGATCCCGTCTACGTCGACCGGGCCGCGGAACGGGCCGGCGACGTCAACGCCGACACGGCTGCGGTCCCGAATCCGTAGCGGTGGCAGCCCGATGTTCGTCGCCGTGCTGCCCGCGGCTGCGATGAGCGACGCCGGCGGCGACGTGAACCGGCTGCCGACGGTGCTGGCCCAGCGCGTCGGGCTCCAGGGCACCTACGCCGTGGTCGCCGGCCGGAGCTTCCGGGCCGGGAGCAACGTTTCTGCCGACGCGGCATGGCCGGATCGCTGGCCACCGCCTCCTTCCAGGCGAAGTCGAGTGACGGCATCGGCGCCGTACTCGAGACGTTCGTCGACCGGGTGAACGAGGCAGCGTCCGGCCAGTCGCCGGCGACACCTCATCCGGCGGGGGCGACGGCGTCCGGCGGGGACGGCGGCGGCAGTTCCGGCTCGAGCAGCGGGGGCATCCTGCTGCTGCTCGCCGCCATCGGCGGCGGCGGGTTCTTCCTCTGGTCGCGGAAAAAGTCCAAGGCCCGCCGGGTGGAAGAGGCCAAGCAGTACGCCGCCGACCGCCAGCTGCTCCAGGCCGAGCTGTCGGTTCTGGGCCAGGACGTGATGGAGCTGGAGCCCACCGTCACCCTCCATCCCGACGCCCGGCCCGACTACGACGCCGGCGTCACCCGGTACCAGTCGGCCAAGGCCGCGCTGGAGTACGCCGACGACCGCATCGACCTCGTGCGCGTCGAGCGGGTCATCGACGAAGGCCGGTACGCCATGGCTCGGGCCCGGGCCGTCGTCGACGGGCGGGAGCCGCCGGCGCCGCCGGAGACCCTCGTCCGCCCCGGTCGCCACGGCGAGCCGCCCATCGAGCTCGACGAGCAGCGCCAGCCCGTCTACGCCGGCTACGGCGGCGGTGGGTGGTATGGCGGGGGCGGCTGGTTCGGCGGGGGCGGCGGTAGCGGCATCCTCACCGGCCTCATGATCGGCTCGATGCTCGGCGGCGGCTTCGGCGGGTGGGGTGGGGGCTGGGGTGGGGGCTACCACGGCGGCGGAGACTCCGGCGGAGACTCCGGAGGCGACATGGGCGGCAGCGGCTGGGGCGGCGGCGACTTCGGGGGCGACTTCGGTGGTGGCGACTTCGGCGGAGGCGGCGACTTCTAGAGCCGCAGCCAGACGCCGGCGGCGTCAGAACGCTGCGACCCCGGTGTCCCACATGGTCGGGAAGGCGAAGAGGGCGAGCCCCAGCGGAAGCAACAGCAGTTGAGGCGCCAGGCCCCGCCGGCCGCGGCCGCCGTAGCGCCAACCCTCGCCGAGGGCGGCGATGACGAAGCAGATCACGGCCCCCAGGTAGAAGAAGAACTTGACCTCGTTGTCCACGGCTACGTGAGCAGCAGGACGAGGATGATGATCAGGATGAGTGTTCCCAATCCGATGTACACGGTGTCTCCTTGTCGCATGGTTGAGACCCCGTTCGTTCCCCTCCAATGCCGGGAGCAAACACCGGACGCAATTAGCCAAAAGGTTTGGCAGGACGGGCCGGACGGAACAGGTTCTATAGAGATACGTACCGACTCGTGAAAAGAGGAACCAATGGGTCTCGTCCTAGTGCTGCTCCTTCTCGCTCTGCTGTTCGGCGGTATCGGCTTGGCTTCCAGTGCACTGTGGTGGATGCTGATCATCGCCGGTGCACTGCTCATTGCCAGTGCCTTCAGCGGCTTCGGTCGCCGCGGGTACAGCCGCAGGACCTGGTAGCCCGCAACGTGCCCGGCGCCGGCCATGAACCGCCGGCGCCGGGCTCAGGCACGTGTCCATTTCGATCGAGATGTCCCCGTGTGTTCGGGCTCCCTTCCTGGTCCTCCACGACCGCATCCACAGGAAAGCCCGTCCCCGGTACGGTTGACGGCCATGTCCCGGCGACGGACCGCCCTGCTGTCGATGGCCGTCCTCCTCTCGACGCCGGCGTGCGGAACCGCTGAGGCCGTCCGCTCCAGCGCTGGCGTACCATCGACCACGACGACGCCCCGGGCCGTCACCGAGACCGGGTGGGCGCCCTTCGCGACCGCCGGCCCGCTGACGCTGACCCACCCGTCGTCACTGGTCGAGCGGGTGGCGTTCCACCAGTCGAATCACGACGGCGCCCGCCAGCTCACCGCCCTGCCCGGGGCGGTGCGGCCGACCACGCTCGAGGATCGCGAGCGCGACACCGGCTCGGCCGGCTCGGCCGACGTCGTCGTCGACCCCGGGACCGAGATCCGCTCACCGGTGACCGGCCGGGTCAAGCGGGCCGGCCGCTACGTCCTCTACTGCCGGCACTCCGACGACTTCGTGGTCATCGCCCCCGACGTCCAGCCCGGCTGGGAGGTCAAGATTCTCCACATCGACGGCGTGCAGGTGCGCGCCGGCGACCGGGTCGTCGCCGGACAGACGGTGCTGGCGCCCCGCCCCACCCAGCTGCCCTTCGAGTCCCAGGTCGACCAGGTGCGCACCGCCTCGCCGGCGTGGCCCCACGTCCATATCGAGGTCGTCGACCCGAACGTGCGCGACCGCCCCACCGGCCCGGGCTGCCCCTGAACTCTCCTGTTACGCCGGCGCCACCGTCCAGCTGATCGCCGGCGGGCGGACGCTGGCGCACCGGGGCGCACCGTCCGCGCCGGTCAGCGACAGCGTGGCGACGAGGGCCTGACCCGGCTCGCCGGCGGCGGCGAGAACCGCCGGATCCACGGCGGCCAGCATGAGCTTGGCCCGCCGGAACTGCGAGAAACGACCGGCGCCGTCGACCGCTCCCCAGGTCAGGTACACGAACCGCTCGCCCCGCTTGCCCTGGACGTGGGGGCCCCGGAAGTCGCCCTCGGGCGTGAGGTCGGCGGTGAACTCCCACTGCGCCGACTCGGCATCGCCGGCGACCAGCTCCGCCGGCTCCGCCTTGCGCTGCACGCCAACGTGGATGTTCTGGTACCCGCCCCAGCTCCGCCCTGGCAGGTTGACGCCGGCGATCCGCACGAGCACGGCACAGACCGTTCGCCGGCCTACAGAAACTCGGCGAAGTCCTCCAGCAGCTGGCCCTTGCCCTTGGCGCCGACGATGCGCTTCTTCATCACGCCGTCCTTGAAGACCATGATCGTCGGGATGCTCATGATGCTGAACCGCTGGGCGACGCCGGGGGCGTCGTCGACGTTGAGCTTGACCACGCGGACCTTGCCCTCGTTCTCGACCGCGATCTGCTCCAGCACCGGGGCCACCATGCGGCAGGGGCCGCACCACTCGGCCCAGAAGTCGACGATGACGGGCAGCTCGGACGAACCGATCTCCTCGTCGAACGTGGTGTCGGTGAGCTCGGTAAGAATGCCTGACATCAGCCTGGTGCCTCCTCGGTGTGCCTATTTGTGAACGCCGGCGGGGCCGGCGGAATTCCTGACCTCGTACGTCACCAATCCGTCGGGGTCTGCATGATCGTCGACTCGTGAGGCTGGGACTCCAGCCAGCGCTCGGCGTCGATGGCCGCCATGCAGCCCGAGCCGGCGGCGGTGACGGCCTGCCGGTAGGTGCGGTCCTGCACGTCGCCGGCGGCGAAGACGCCCTCGACGTTGAGGTGGGTCCCCCGGTGGGTCAACAGGTAGGACGCGTCGTCCATCGCCAGCTGGCCCACGAAGAGATTGGTATTCGGGTGGTGGCCGATGGCCACGAACAGCCCGGTGATGTCGAGCTCGGTGAGCTCACCGGTCTTCACGTTCTTGATGCTGGCGCCGGCGAGGCGGTCGCCGCCGTGGAGCGCGACCGGCACCGAGTCCCAGACGAACTCGATCTTCTCGTTCTTGAACGCCCGCTCCTGCATGATCTTCGAGGCCCGCAGCGAGTCACGCCGGTGGATGACGTAGACCTTCTCGGCGAACTTGGTGAGGAAGTTGGCCTCTTCGAGCGCAGAGTCCCCGCCGCCGACCACCGCGATGGTGTGGCCCCGGAAGAAGAATCCGTCACAGGTGGCGCAGGTGGACACGCCATGGCCGATCAGGGCCCGCTCGTTCTCGAGGCCCAGCATCTTGGCCTTGGCGCCGGTGGCGACGATGACCGCCCGGCCCCGGTACTCGGCGTCGCCCACCCAGACCCGGCCGGGTCGCGAGGTGAGGTCAACCCGGTCCACCTTGTCGGTGACGAACTCGGCACCGAAGCGGGCGGCCTGGGCTCGCATGTTGCCCATCAGCTCGGGGCCCTGGATACCGTCGATGAAGCCGGGGTAGTTCTCGACCTCAGTGGTCAGCATGAGCTGCCCGCCCGGCTGGTCGCCGGTGGAGGAGAGCGCGCCCTCGAAGACCAGCGGCCGGAGGTTGGCCCGGGCCGTGTAGATCGCGGCCGTCAGGCCGGCGGGGCCGGATCCGATGATGATGACATCGCGGACCTCGGTCGTGGAACTGTCGCTCACACCTCTCCTGTCTCGACGGTGGGCGCCGTCTTCTTCGACCACAGGAACAACCCGGCTCCCAGGAATATTGCCCCGAGCAGCAGGTACGGAAGCCAGACCTCCCGGGGCAGCACGATGTCGAGGACGCGGATCAGGGTGATGAGCGCCACGATGGCGGCCATCGACCCCAGAATCAGGGCGATGACCCCGAACACGATCAGGCGGGCGACCTTGACCAGGCGGTCGGTGGTATTGGTGCGGACGACCTCGATGTAGTGGTCGAGGCGGTCCAGCAGGTCGTTGGTCCAGTCTGCGCCCTCCTGAGCCATACCGGGAGCCTACCCTCGGCACCGTGCGCCCTCCCCTAGCCCTGCTCGCCGGCCTGGCGGTGGCCGTCGTCGCCGCCGCCGTGCTCGGCGAGTACGCCTTCGACGGCTGGGCCGTGCTCGGGTCGGGGCTGCTGGTGGGGCTCTTCGTGGCCGAGGCGGTCGTCACGGTGGCCAAAAAAGGCAGCCGGCTCCGCGCCGTGGCCTCGGCGGCCATGGCCGCCGGCGCCATGGGGTGGGCCGGGTGGATCTCCACCGGTCACCGGCTGGGAACGGTGAGCTGGAAGGGCTGGGCTTCCCTGGTGCTGGCCGCCGGCGCCGCCGCGATCAGGGCCCGGCCGACCGCAGCAGCTCCCGACACCCGTCCTGCGCCAACATCAGCAGAGTGACGGTCGGGCCCGTGGGCGAGGCGAAGCCCAGGACGTAGGCGGGCACCGGGCCCTGGCGGGCAGTGGCGAAGTAGGTCACGGGCCCGAGACCGGGCTCCCGGGACCGGGCCTGCGCCTCGCACGGGCGGCCGCTGACCGCAGGGGCGATGTTGGTCGCCGAGCCGCCGGCTCCGCCCGAGGCCGCGCCGGTCAAGGCGCTCACGCCAGAACCGCCGCCGGCGACATTCGGCGTGCCGGCCGGGTCATCAGTCGCGACGCCGGAATTGGACGACGACGCCGAACGGCCGGCCGTGGCGCCGGCCGAGAGGGGCGCCACGCCGAAAGCTCGGGACCGCAGCGTGGCGGCGTCGGCCACGTCGCCGAGGTCGCCGACGGGGGCTTGGGGAGCTCCGGACGCCACCGACTCGCCCTTGGAGTCCAGCGCCGGCCCCGCGAACGTGGCGGTGCTCTCGTCCGTCGATCGATCGGCGGTCAGGACCACCCCGGATAGGCCCAGGAGGCCGACCACGACGGCTGCCGCCGCCGGCATGGCCCAGGACCGCTCGCGCCGCCGTTCCAACCGGGCGAGCTTGGCGTCGGCGCGGGCGTCGCCGGGCGCGGAGAGACCGGCGGCGTCCAGTGCGGCGGCGATGGCTGCCTCCCGCAGGGCCGCCGGCGCCGGCCCGGCCGGCGCCGCCACCCGGGCCGCCATGGCCCGTAGCTCTGCGGCTGTCGCCCGGCACTGGGGGCAGCCGGCGACATGGTCGGCCCACTCCGGGGCCTCCCCGTCGACGAAGGCGCTCAGGGCCTCGAAATCGGCGTGCTTGGCGGTCATGTGCTTCTTGGACGATCGGAGGTGGGCCCGGAGTTCCGGCCCGGCGCGAGATGGGGCAACAGGGCTCTCCTACCCCGGGCGATGCGCGAGCGCACCGTTCCCGGCGGGACGTGCAGGGTCTGGGCGATCTCGTCGTAGGACAGGCCACAGACGTCGCGCAGGACGACGGCGGCCCGGTAGTCGGGCGGCAGGGCTTGGAGCGCCTCGTCGAGGTCGAGCCGGGTGGTCAGCCCCTCCACCTCGTCGAGTGGCGCCGGCACCTCGGCCGAGCCCTCGGGCAGCCCCGGCTCGGGCCGGCGCCGGCGCCGGCGCAACTCGTCGAGGCAGGCGTTGGTGGCCACCCGGTATGCCCAGGTCCCGAACGCCGAGCGACCGTCGAAGCCGGGGAGGCCGCGCACGATCGCCATCAGGGCCTCTTGGCAGGCGTCGGCGGCGTCGGCGTCGTCGCCGGTTATGCGCCGGCACAGGGCGTACAGCCGGTCGTAATGCCGGCGCAGCAGGGTGTCGAGCGCAGCCCGCTCGCCTCCCTGGGCCGCCCGGACCAGCTCCGTATCGTCGCGTTCGATGCCCGGAGGGTATCCGGCACTACGAAAGGGCGAGCTCCCCGATACTTACTGACGAGTTGCCCTGGCCGAGGTCGGTGATCCACAGCAGCACGGCGCCGCCGGCCCGGTCACCCAGGTCGAAGGTGGTGGTCCCGCGTCCGATGCTGCGCTTGCTGGCCACCGGCGCGCCCCAGGCGGCCCGGGTGGACTGGGGCGATGCCGCCACCAGCACCTCGGCGCTCCACCGCTCGCTCGTCGAGGTGACCTTGAGCTCGCCGAGCCGGTGGGAGCCACTCAGCTGCAGTATCACCCCCACTCCCGGCTTCAGGCCGCCGAAGTCCGGGCGGCTGTAACTCTCCGTCGACCAGGCAGTCGCAGTGTCGCCATCGACGAGGAACTGCAGCTCGTCCTCGTGCTCCGCCTCGCTCCCCGGGGGCGGGTCGAAGGAGAGGGGCGTCGGCTTGGGGATGACCTGCGGCGTGTCGGGCGTGGCGACGTCGTCGATCAGCCGCTTGCCGGCGTCGGAGCGGGCGAGTAGCACGCCCACCACGACCAGGGTGAGCGCGACCGCCACGATGGCCACCGTGGGGACGAGCCACCGGCGGTCGGGCTTGGCGAAGCTCGGGGGGACGCCACGCGGCGGCGTGTGATCGGCGCCGGCCCGGGCCGGCGCCGGCACGGGCGGCGGCGGCGCCGGCGCGGTCACCACGCTGGTCACGTCGCCTCCCCGCACGTCGACGGCGAGCAGCGCGGCCCGCAACTCCTGGGCCGACTGGAACCGGCCCTCGGGCGCCTTGGCCAGGGCCCGGAGCACGATCTGCTCGAGCGGTCGGGGGATCCCGGACCGGATGGCGCCGGGCGCCGGCGGTTCGGTGGTGATGTGCTTGAGGGCCACGGCCATGTCCGTCTCGCCGGTGAAGGGCGGGCGCCCGCACACCATCTCGTAGAGCACGACCCCGAGGGCGTAGACGTCGGTGCGGCCGTCGACCGCCCGGCCGTCGACCTGCTCGGGGGCCAGGTACTGGGCGGTGCCGATGATGGAACCGGTGCTGGTCAGCGCCTCCGACGGGTGCGGCCGTTCCGGCTCTGACTCCTCCACCGCCTTGGCGATGCCGAAGTCGGCGACCTTCACCCGGCCGTCGGGGCAGACCAGGATGTTCGCCGGCTTGACGTCGCGGTGGACCACGCCGGCCCGGTGGGCGTAGTGGAGGGCGTCGGCGACCTGGGCGCCCACGTGGACGACCCGCCCGGGCGCCATCGGACCGGTCTCGTTCAGGAGCTGGCGCAGCGTGGAGCCCTCGACCAGCTCCATGACGATGAAGGTGATGCCCTCGTCGGTGCCGGTGTCGAAGGTGGCGACAACGTTGGGATGGGCCAGACGGGCCGCGGCGATGGCCTCCCGCCGGAAGCGCTCCCGGAACGATTCGTCGGCCGCCAGGTGCGGGTGGAGGACCTTGACGGCCACCGGCCGGCCGAGGATGTCGTCGACCGACTCCCAGACCTCGGCCATCCCCCCCTTGGCCAGCAGCCGCTTCAGCCGGTACCGGCCGGCGAGGACGCGCTCGGTGTGCACGCCTGCGGCCCCCAGCGGTGCGGCATCTGACACCTACGACAAGGTACCGGCCCCGGCGGCGGTCTGGAATGCGACCCCGATGGTCCGAGGACCGGTATGGGCGCCCACCACCGCACCGAGCTGGCCGACGACGATGTCCTCCCCGGGGAAGTGGGCGCGCAGGAGCCCGCGCAGCGTGTCGACGTCGGGGGCGTCGCCGTGGAGGATGGCCAGGTTCTCCACGCCCTTCTGGGCGCCGACCTGGTCGGCCAGCCACTGCAGGGACCGCGAGCGGGTCCGCTGCTTGGGCCCGGGCTCCACCTTGCCGTCGACGACCTCGATGCAGGGTTTGATGGACAGGATCGAGCCGAGGAGCGCCTGGGCGGCGCCGATGCGCCCGCCGCGCTTGAGGTACTCGAGAGTGTCGAGGGTGGCGAAGATCTTGGTCCGGCGGGCCATGTCCTCGGCGAGGGCGACGATCTCGTCCAGCGTGCCCCCGGACTCCGCCCGCCGGGCGCCCTGGACGGCCATCATCCCGTGGCCCAGGCTCACCGAGAGCGAGTCGACGACCTTGACCGGGACGACGTCGGCCACGGCGCGGGCTGCGGCCTGGGCCGACTCCCCGGTGGCCGAGAGCTTCGAGGAGAGGACGACGCACATGACGCCCTCGGCGCCGGCCGCCGCCGCCCGGCGGAAGACCTCCTCGAAGGCGCCCGGGGCCGGCGCCGCAGTCGACGGCAGTTCGGCCGACGTCGAGCAGCGGGCCCAGAACTCGGCGGGCGAGAGGTCCGCCCGGTCGACCAACTCCTCGGCGCCGAAGCGGATGGTCAGCGGCACCACGTCGATCCCGAACTGGGTTACCAGCTCCTCGGGCAGGTCACAGCTGCTGTCGGTGACGATCTTTACGGTCATCGGCCTACCCTCTCACGAGGGCAGGCCCCTGTGTGTTGGCCGGACCGGCCTCCCGGGCCGGTCATTCCTCGGGAACCAGCCCTCTCGCTCGGCGGCCTTTCATGGCGTTCCGGCCCCACCACACCGCCAGGAATGTGGCCGCACCCATGGCCACCACCAGGCTTGCCCCGGAGGCGGCGGTTGACCGTACCGTGATGCGGGCCCGTCCGACCACCAGGTGCCCGTCGGGGGACTCCAGCGTGATGCGGATCGGGAAGGCACCGGAGGCCCGGGCCACCACCGGGAAGCGCTGGGTGGTGTTGAGCCGGTTCAGCTCCAGGTCGACGGTGGTGCCCCCCGGAAAGTCGAGCTTGTCGCTCTCGATCTTCACCACGACGCGCACGGGCTTGCCGGTGTTGTTCTTGAACGTCACCGGGATCTCGCCGGTGCGGGCGGTGAGGGTGAACGAGCGGCCCTCGGGCATCTCGATGGCACTGAGCTGAGCCTGGATCTGGCGCTCGGCGCCGGCGACATAGGCATCGCGCTGGCGGGCGGTCTCGAGATCGGAGGATTCGGCCACCAGCAGCTGCTCCTCGATCACCGCCGAAGTGCCGTTCCCCGACCCCAGCACCGAGCCGAGCGAGTCCAGGTTGCGCCGGGCTTCGGCCAGGTCGGTGGCCACCTCGGCCAGGCTGCCGGGCGTGGGGATGGCCGGCTTGCGCACCAGGTTGGCGCCGGCGTCGTCCTCGGCGGTGGGCACGGTGCTGAAGAGCGTGTCGAGGGAGATGGCCTCGAGGATGGGGGACAGGGCCAGGCCGACGGTCACCACGTCGGTGAACTGGCGGGTCGGCCGCCAGCCACGGGGCGCGACGGCGGCGATACCGCGACGCTCGTCGTCACCCGGCCGGTCGAGGTAGACCACGGCCAGGTCGGCGAGGAGCTGGTGGGCGGCGAGGGCCTGGTTGGCGCTGGCGTTGAAGTGGGCGGCCAGGCCGGCGTCGGCCGACGCAGCCTGGACCCGGGTGGACCGCCCGGTCAGGACGAACGGCCGGGTGAGCGTCAGCTTCTGGTCGGGAATGGGGCTCAGGAGCGGCTCGGCGCTGAGCATCCGGTCGTACCCTCGGCCGGCGAGGGTGTCGATCACCCGGGGGTCGAGCGCCTCCTCGGCCAGCCAGGTGCGGGCGTCGAGCCGAGCGGTCAACGTCTCTCCGAGGGTCGCCGCACCCCGGTCCAGCTGGGCGGCCACCTCCCCGTCCAGCCCGCCGCCCATCAGCGCGGCCAGGTTGGCCGGCACGAAGGACCCGCTGAGCAGGGGCCGCTCGGCTGCGGCGGACCGCAGCGAGGCCAGGAGCGCCTTGGCCTTCGCGTCGCTGCTCACGGCGAGCGCGCCGACCGTCTCGGGCGTCGGGGCCAGCGTGAACGGCGTCGACCGCACGGCGTCCACACCCTGCGCCATGGCCGTGAGCGTGTCACCGTCGGGCAGGACCCGGGTGCCGTCTGGCTGCAGCGCCGGCGGGGCATGGACCGGGAAGACCAGCGACAGGCCCAGCTTCGGGGTGACGTGCACCTCGGGCATGTGCAGCAGGTGGGTGACGAACCTGTCGACGGTGGTGCGGGTCAGCCGGTCGCGCAGCTCCACCCGGACCGGATAGACACCGTCACGGGGAGGCAGCAGGACGCGGGACGGATCGCGTGGCAGCGTGGGGTCGCGCACCGGGACGGTCACGATGACGTCGCCGTTCGACTCGGGCCGCAGGGCGGCGAGCGGCACCGGTTGCAGGGTGACATGCGGCGTGTCCGTCATGCGGTCGGCAAGGGTCTCGCCGAACTCCGACCGGGTCGCCACCGCCGGGAACACGGTGAGGACGAACTCGAGCTCGGAGGCGCCGGTGGGGCGGTCGACGCGGACCCGGACACCGAAGTCGCCGCCGATGGGCACCCAGGGGGTCTGGGCGACGAAGGTCAGGCGGCCCCGGCCGGCGGGAGGGGCCGGCTGAGCGCCGGCCGGGCCGGCCATCGCGGCCACGAGGAGCACCAGGAGGGCGATGGCCCGAGCCTTCACCCGAGCCACCGGTGGAGCACGGACAGCTGGATGGGCTCCTCGCGGAATCCGAGAGACAGGTACAGGCGGAGGGCGGCGTCGTTGCCCAGCTGGGTGTTGACCACGGCCTCGGACACCGCCTTGCGCCGCAGCCACCGCAGGCCGTCGATGGCCAGCGCCCGCCCCAGGCCACGGCACCGGTGGTCGGGGTGCACGGCCAGGCGCTGGAGGTAGCCCTGGTTGCCGCTGAGCCCGGTCACGGCGTAGGCCAGGATCGGGCCGTTGCGCCGGGGTACCGCCACCCGGAAGCGGCTGACGGGTGTCGCCTCGATGGCCTCCCGCAGACCCTCGATGTCCAGCCGCCAGAAGGGGGCGAAGGAGCCGGCGTCCACCTCGAGCACGGGCGGCCAGTCGGCGCTGCGGCCCCGGCGCATGGGCACGCCGACGTCGGGGGCGGTGGGCACGTTCTCCAGGGCGTGGCTGAGGAGGTGGAGGCGCTCGTAGGTCTCGAAGCCGACGGCCTTGAACCCGGGCTGCTCGGCCGGCGCCAGCGCGCTGGTCACCACCTGCTCGAACCCCCGCGCCGCCAGGGCTCCGATGCAGCGTTGGAGGAAATCGACCGACGGCGTGCCGGCGGGAGCGAGCGGCGCCAGGTAGGCGATCCGACCGTCACCGCGCCAGGGACCGGCTCGGGCCCGCTCCCACCCCCACTGGAGGACCTCGGCGGCCACGGTTGCCATTTCGGCCCAATCGTACCGGCGGAGCCTCCTTGTAGCGTGGGTCGCGATGGTTCCCGAGCGCCTCCGACCCCTCCTCGATGAAGCCGCGCCTCTGGCCGAGCGGTTCGCCGCCGCCGGCTGGCGGCTCTACCTCGTCGGCGGCAGCGTGCGCGACGCCATCCTCGACGTGCCCGTCCAGAAGGACCTTGACTTCACCACCGATGCCCGGCCGGATGACATCGAGGCCGTCGTCAGGGGCTGGGCCGACGCCGTGTGGGACCAGGGCCGGCGCTTCGGCACCATCGGGATCAGGAAGGGCGACCGCCTCTACGAGATCACCACCCACCGGGCCGAGGCCTACACGTCGGACTCCCGGAAGCCTGTTGTCCAGTTCTCCGACGCGGTGGAGGCCGACCTCTCGCGGCGCGACTTCACCGTGAACGCCATGGCGCTGAGCCTGCCCGACGCCGAGCTGATCGACCCCTTCGGCGGGCTCGACGACCTGGCCGCGTACCGCCTACGGACTCCCCTGTCGCCCGTCGAGTCGTTCACCGACGACCCCCTTCGCATGCTGCGGGCGGCCCGCTTCATCAGCGGTCACCACTTCCTGCCCGACTCCGAACTAGTCGAGGCGGTGAAGTCGCTCCGGGGCCGGCTGGAGATCGTCTCTGCCGAGCGCATCCGCGACGAACTCGACAAGCTGCTGGTGGTCGAGTCGCCGGCCGACGGCTTGTGGTTCCTCGTCAACACCGGCCTGGCCGAGGAGTTTCTCCCCGAGCTGCCCGCCCTCGCCCTCCAGCAAGACCCTGTCCACCGCCACAAGGACGTGCTGGCCCACACCATCGCCGTGGTCGAGAAGGCCAGCCCCGACAAGATCCTGCGCCTGGCCGCCCTCCTCCACGACATCGGCAAGCCCAAGACCCGCTCCTTCGGCAAGGGCGGGGTGACTTTCCACCACCATGAGGTGGTCGGCGCCCGCATGGCCGAGGAGCGCATGCGAGCCCTGCGCTACCCGGAGCACGAGATCGCGGACGTTCGCCGGCTGGTCGAGCTGCACCTGCGCTTCCACGGCTACGGCGACGACGTGTGGACCGACTCAGCCGTCCGGCGCTACGCCACCGACGCCGGCCCCCTGCTCGACAGGCTCAACGAGCTGACCCGCTGCGACTGCACCACCCGCAACCAGCGCAAGGCAGCCGAGCTGAGCCGGCGCATGGACACGCTGGTCGAGCGCATCGCCCACCTGCGCGAGCAGGAGGAACTGGACCAGATCCGCCCCGACCTCGACGGCAACCAGATCATGGAGCACCTCGGCATCCCGCCGGGGCGCGACGTCGGCCAGGCCTGGAAGTTCCTCTACGAGCTACGCCTGGAGGAGGGCCCCCTCGGCGAGGAGGAGGCCAAGCGCCGGCTCGATGCGTGGTGGGCCAGCCGGTAGCCCCCCGTCGTTCTGGTTGCAGTTACCCGCGCATATGACGGGTAACTGCAACCAGTTCGGTCAGGGGCGGGTCACGACAGGCGGGCCGGGCACTCGCCCACGACGCCGTTGAAGGCGCACCGGTCGGCGCCGGCGCCGGGGTCGATCCGGTCGGCCGGCTCGGCGGAGAAGCTGTCGTCGCCGGGGCCACCGGAGGTGAAGTCGATGCCGGCGCCGCCGATGAAGGAGTCGTTGCCGAGGCCGCCGAACAGCTGGTCGTTTCCGGTGCCGCCGATGATCTGGTCGTTGCCGCCAAAGCCGTAGACGATGTCGTTGCCGCCGCGGGCGTCGATGCGGTCGGGGCCCTCGGTGCCGCAGATGATGTCGTTGCCCTCGGTGCCCGTGGTCACCACGCCGGGGACGGCGTAGTGGGTGCACAGCGGCTGCCAGTCACAGCGCTGCTCGACGGCAGTGTTGTTGGTGATCCGGCGCACGTCGCTGCCGTCGGTGGCGCTCATGGTGAAGACCTCGCCGAAGTTGGTGGCCCCGTCGCGCTGGCTGTTCCAGCCGATACGGGCGCCGTCAGGCGACCAGAACGGGAAGATGTCGAACGGACCGACCAGGTTGGTCAGCCGGACGACATTCGTCCCGTCGGCGTTCATCCGATAGATCTCCTCGCCCTGCGCGTCGTCCCGCCGGCTGTGGAAGGCGATCATCGACCCGTCGGGCGACCAGTTCGGCCACGAGTCCTCCACGCCGAAGTTGAGCGTGCGGTTCACCACGTTGTTGCCGAAGGAGTCCATGGTGTGGACGTCGGCTGCGGCGTCCTGGCGGCGACTGCTGAACGCGATGGTCGTCCCCTCGGGGTTCCAGGACGGAAGGGAGTCTTCCTGCGGGGTGCTGGACAGGGAGGTGGTGCCGGTGCCGTCGACGTTGATCTTGTAGACCTCGAAGCTCAGCCCGGGAATGCTCCTCTGGTAGACGATCTGCGAGCCGTCCGGGTGCCAGGCACCGCTGCTGGCGTCATTGGTGAACGTCAGCTGCTGGACGTTGCTGCCGTCCGCGTCGGAGATGAAAAGGTTCGTGCCCCCGGCCCGGCCGCTCTCGAAGACGATCTTGCGGCCGTCCGAGCGCCACCGGGGCCGGCTGTCGCTGGCGGCGTTGTTGGTGATGTTGGTCGGGTTGACCTCGGTGCCGGTGGAATCGAAAAGGAAGGTCTCGAAGTTGCCCGTCCGGTTGCTGGCGCAGGCGATCTTGCCGTTGGCCCCTGGGAAGGCCGCACCGACGGGGGCCACATTGGCGACCAGCCCCGTGCCCACCATCGCCGCGGCCCCGAATACGAGCGCGACCTTCTTCTTCACGTTGTGCGTGGACAAAGGTTTCCCCCCACCTGTTGGAATCCGGTTTTCGCACAGCCTAATGGCGGATCTCCCGAGCATGTGCGCCGGCGGGAGTAGCCGGCGGACCTCCTTCTGGCAGATGACGGTCCGGGGCGGCGGCCGTACCGTATTCACATGAGCCGCAGGCCGCCGGCCCTCGACGTCGCCCTGGCGGCTGGGATCGCCGTGGTCCAGGTCGTGGGCACCGCCCTGGCCGGTCGCCATCAGGTGGACCGCGACTCCTTCGACCTCCTGGCCGGGCTGCTGCTTGTCGCCGGGCCGGCGTCGCTCGTGGTGCGGCGGCGGTACCCGGTGGCCGTCTACGGCATCGCCTTCTCCACCACCCTGGCCTACGTCGCCCTCGGCTACCCGGCGGGGCCGACCTTCTTCGGGCTCATCGCCGCGTTTCTCACCGTGGTCGTAGCCGGACATCGAGTGGTGGGATGGTCCGGGCTGGCCGTCGGCTACGTCGCCTTCATGCTGGCCGACGGTGACGTGCCCGGCTGGATCCCTGCCGTGGGGCTGGCCGCCTGGCTCCTGGTCCTGGCCGCCGCCGGCGAGGGCATCCGCGTCCGCCGCGACCGGGCGGCGGAGTCGGCCCGGTCCCGGGAGGAGGAGGCCCGCCGGCGGGCCAGCGAGGAGCGCCTCCGCATCGCCCGGGAACTTCACGACGTGCTGGCCCACAACATCTCGCTCATCAACGTGCAGGCCGGCGTGGCTCTCCACCTCATCGAGGAGCAGCCCGACCAGGTCCGCACCGCCCTGACCGCAATCAAGGCGGCCAGCAAGGACGCCCTGGGCGAGCTGCGATCAGTGCTCGACGTGCTCCGAATGACCGGCCCGGGAGGCCGGCCCGTGAGCGAGGTCGACGAGGGTGCGCCCCGGGCACCGACCGCCGGGCTGGCCGACCTCGACCGGCTCGTCTCGGGCGCCGCCGGCGCCGGGATCGACGTGCGGGTCGTCACCGAGGGCACGCCCCGGCCGTTGCCACCCAGCGTCGACCTGGCCGCCTTCCGCATCGTCCAGGAAGCGTTGACCAACGTCACCCGCCACGCCGGCCAGGCGACGGCCACCATCTCCTTGACCTACGGCGAGGCTGCGCTGACCGTCTCGGTGGAAGACGATGGGCGGGGGGCTTCAGCGAACGGATCGGGAGGCGGGAACGGGATCCGGGGCATGAAGGAGCGGGCGTCTGCGTTGGGCGGGGCGCTTGAGGCGGGGCCGAAGCCCGGCGGGGGCTTCCGCGTGCGGGCGTCGCTACCCGCATGATCCGCGTCCTCCTGGCCGACGACCAGGCCCTCGTGCGGGCCGGGTTCAGGGCCCTGCTCGACGCTCAGCCCGACATCGAGGTGGTGGGCGAGGCCGCCGACGGCGACCACGCGTTCCGCCTGACCATGGAGCTGCGGCCCGACGTCGTGCTCATGGACATCCGCATGCCCGGGCGGGACGGGCTGGAGGCCACCCGCATGATCGCCGGCGACGATCGGCTGGCCGGCGTCCGCATCGTCATCCTCACCACCTTCGAGCTCGACGACTACGTCTTCGAGGCCATCCGCGCCGGCGCCAGCGGGTTCCTGGTCAAGGACACCGAACCGGTTGAGCTGCTGCGCGCCGTGCGCGCCGTCGCCGCTGGCGACGCCCTGCTCTCGCCCGGCGTGACCCGCCGGCTCATCGGCGAGTTCGCCAGCCGGGCCAAGGAGCCGGCGCTCGGGCACGAGCTCGACCGCCTCACGGACCGGGAGCGGGAGGTCATGGCCCTCGTCGGCGCCGGCCTCACCAACGAGGAGATCGCCGAGAAGCTGTACATGAGCCCGGCGACGTCGAAGACGCACGTGAGCCGGGCAATGGTGAAGCTCGGTGCCCGCGACCGGGCCCAGCTGGTCGTCTTCGCCTACGAGTCCGGCCTCGTCCGCCCGGGCTGGAGCGGCTAACCGCTGTGCCGATTACCAGGTCGCACTGCTCCCCCTGCGCCGGTGACTCATGGGGCCGGCGGCGCGCAGCCCACCGGTAGCGCCTACCACCATGGGCGCAGGCGGGAAGCCTCCGCTCGACCGACGACCGCCGGCGCCGGCAGGCGGACGATGAATCCATGACAGCGACGACGACGACAGCCACCCGCGTGGCGGCCCGGGCGGTCCACGCCACCAAGATCTACGGGTCAGCCGGCACGGAGGTGAGCGCCCTCGACGACGTGACGGTCGACCTCCGCGGCGGGCGGTTCACGGCCGTCATGGGGCCGTCCGGCTCGGGAAAGTCGACGCTCATGCACTGCGTCGCCGGCCTCGACATGCTGACATCCGGCCAGGTGTTCCTCGGCCCGCTGGAGCTCGGCTCGCTCTCCGACAAGGAGCTCACCGTCGTGCGCCGGGAGCAGGTGGGGTTCGTGTTCCAGGCCTTCAACCTGCTGCCCACCCTGTCGGCTCTCGAGAACATCACCCTGCCGCTGGACCTGGCCGGCAGGAAGCCCGATCGCGACTGGCTGGACAACGTCGTCGCCACCGTCGGCCTGGGTGACCGGCTGGCCCACCGTCCGTCCGAGCTGTCGGGCGGCCAGCAGCAGCGGGTCGCCGTCGCCCGGGCCCTGGCCAGCCAGCCGCAGATCGTCTTCGCCGACGAGCCGACCGGCAACCTGGATTCCCGGGCCGGCGCCGAGATCCTCGGGTTTATGGCCGCCGCCGTTTACGACATGGGCCAGACGGTGGTGATGGTCACCCACGACCCAGTGGCGGCTTCGTACGCCGATTCAGTGATCTTCCTGGCCGACGGCCGGGTGGCCGGCACGCTCGAAAACCCGACGCCGCAGACCGTCCTCGACGCTCTCAAGTCGCTGAAGGGGTGACCGGCGTGTTCAACGTCACTCTCAAGGGACTCCGCGCCCACAAGCGTCGCCTGCTCGGCACCTTCCTTGCCGTCTTCCTCGGCATCGCCTTCTTGTCCGGCACCCTGGTCCTGGGCGACACCCTCCGGGCCAACTTCGGCACCCTCTTCGCCGGCGCCAACGCCGGCACCGATGCCCTCGTGCGCAGCGCATCGACCATCGAGGCCGACGGAGGGCGTGGGCCCGACGTCGAAGGCCGCTCGCTGGTGCCCGCCGCTCTCGCCGACCGGCTGCGCGCCGTCGAGGGCGTGGCCGCCGCCGAGCCGTCGATCCAGGGCTACGGCCAGATCATCGGTGCCGACGGGCAGCCCGTGGGCGGGAACGGCCCGCCCCGCCTGGCCGGGAACTGGATCACCGACACGGAGCTGAACCCCTACAAGCTCGTCGAGGGCCGGGCGCCGGCGGCGCCCGAGGAAGTCGTGCTCAATCGGGGCGCGGCCGAGGCTGGCAGGCTGAAGGTGGGCGACACCACGGTCGTGCAGACGCCCGAGCCCGTGACGGTGACCATCGTCGGCGTCGCCACCTTCGGCACGGAGGACGGCCTGGGCGCGGTGACCTTCACCGCCTTCACCCTCCAGGGCGCCGAGACGCACGTCACCAAGAAGCCGGGGCTGGCGTCGGCCATCGTGCTCCGCTCCGAGGATGGTGTGAACCAGCAGACGCTGGCAGAACGGGTTCGCCCGCAAGCGGGCGACGGGATGGAGGTGCTCACCGGCGCCCAGGTCACCGCCGAGACGCGTGACGACATCGGCCGCCAGTTCCTCGACATGTTCACCACGTTCCTCACCGGGTTCGCCGGCGTCGCCCTCCTGGTCGCCAGCTTCAGCATCTACAACACGTTCTCGATCCTGGTCGCCCAGCGCAGCCGGGAGTCGGCCCTGCTTCGGGCACTCGGGGCGGCTCGGGCTCAGCTGGTGGTGGCGGTCGTCGCCGAGGCCGTGCTCGTCGGCCTGGTGGCCTCGGCCGCCGGCATGCTCGGCGGCGTCGGCATCGCCGGACTGCTCAAGGGCCTGTTCGACAGCTTCGGCTTCTCACTGCCCGCCGGCGGGCTGGTGTTCGACGCCGGCACCGCACTGACCTGCATGGTCGTCGGGACGGTGGTGACGCTGGTGGCCGGCGCCTTCCCGGCGATCAAGGCGTCCCGCGTGGCGCCGGTGGCCGCCATCCGGGCGAACGCAGTCGAGCCGACCCGACCGTCGCGCGTCCGCGCCGTCGCCGGCGGCGCCCTCACCGCCGCCGGAGCTGCCCTCGTGGTCGCCGGCGGCGACCTGGCGGTGGCAGGCCTGGGTGCGGCGCTGACCATGGTCGGCGTGGTGGTCTTCGGCCCGGTGGCGGCCCGCCCGGCGGCGGCCGTGGCGGGCTGGCCGCTGGCCCGAGCCCGGGGCGTGACCGGTGGCCTGGCCCGCCAGAACGCCATGCGCAACCCCCGGCGCACGTCGGGCACCGCTGCGGCCCTCATGGTCGGCGTCGGCGTGGTGACGCTTTTCACGGTGTTTGCGGCGTCGATCCGCACTTCTCTCGACGAGACCGTCTCCCGGTCCTTCGGCGGCGAGCTGGTCGTGAGCGCGGGCAGCTTCGGCGGCGGCGGCCTGGACCCGGCGCTGGCGCCGACCCTGGCCGCCCTGCCCGAGGTCCGTACCGCCGTGGGGCTGGGTCAGGGTGTGATCGAAGTCGACGGCCGGGGCCGGCGGGTCACCGTGGCCGATGTCGCGGCCCTGAGCGACGTGCTCGACCTCGACGTGCAGGACGGAATCCTGGCCGCGTCGCAGCTGGCGGTGTCCGAGGACACCGGCTGGGCGGTCGGCGCCTCGGTACCCGTCCGCTTCACCGACGGAGCCATGGAGACGTTCACCGTCGGTGCCGTCTACGAGTCGGCTGCCGTCGCCGGCGACTACCTCCTGAGCCGGGCGGCGTGGGCGCCCCACGCCGGCCAGGACGTGGACAGCCAGGTCCTGGTCGGGCTGAAAGCCGGCGTGGGCCTGGCCTCCGGCAAGGCCGCAGTCGCCGCCATTGCCGCCGGCGCCGACGTGCTCGACCGGGACGAGTACGTCGCCTCTGCGGCCCAGGGCGTCGACATGATGCTGGGGATCGTCTACGTCCTGCTGTTCCTGGCCATCGTCATCGCTCTCATGGGCATCGCCAACACGCTGTCGCTGGCCATCCACGAGCGCACCCGGGAGCTCGGGCTGCTCCGGGCCGTGGGCCAGAGCCGGCGCCAGCTGCGGTCCATGGTGCGTTGGGAGTCGGTGATCATCGCCCTGTTCGGGACCGCGGGCGGCCTGGCACTCGGCGTGTTCCTGGGCTGGGCCCTTGTGCGGGCGGCGTCGGCTGCCGGCTTCGCCACCTTCACCGCCCCGGCCGGTCAGCTGGCCGTCGTGCTGGTGGCGGGACCGGTGGCCGGCGTGCTCGCCGGGCTGGGACCTGCCCGGCGGGCGGCCAAGCTCGACCTGCTCATCGCCATCGCCACGTAGAGTCGGCGGTCATGCCGCCACCGCCGACCGATCCCGTCGCCGCCCGCCAGGCGTGGGTGTTCGACACACTCGACCGGCGCATGTCGATCGTCGAGGGGCTGGCGGCGCGAAGCCGCCAGCCCCTCGACTGGTTGGCGCTCCAGCGCCAGGTTCGTCATTTCATCGCCTACGCCTCGCCGCTCACGCCCACTCGGCCCCGGCCCGAAGAGGTCGTCGCCGCCTTCGACCGCCACGTGGCCAGGCTCCGGGAGCTGGAGGCGCGGGCCGAGAAGGAGCTCGCCGCCGTCGACCCCGATGCGTTGGCCGACGCCCGGAGCCGGCTCGGCCTCCGGCTGGCGCTGATCGGCAAGGGCGGCGCCGGCAAGACGGTGATCTCGTCGACCCTCGCCCGGACGCTGGCCCGCCGGGGCCGCAAGGTCTTCGCCGTCGACCTCGACACCTGCCCCGGACTCGCCTTCGGGCTCGGCATCCCCGTCGACGACGCCGGCCTGCCACCCGAGGCGCTGGAGGAGCAGCCGGCGGCCCCATACGGCTGGCAGCTCGCCGCCGGCCTCTCGCCGGAGGAGGCGGTCGAGCACTACGGCGCCGTCGCCCCAGACGGCATCCGGTTCCTCGGGCTGGGCAAGATCGGGGCGGTCGACAAGGACAAGGCCCGCATGTCAGTCGCCCCGATACGCCAGATCCTGATGGGCTTCGCCGCCCCCGACATCGACGTCATCGCCGACCTCGAGGCCGGCCCGACGACGCCGTTCGAGAACTACCACGAGTTCGCCGACGACGTGGTGGTCGTCGTGGGGCCGGCGTGGCGCTCGGCCATGACCGCCCGCCGGCTACTTCCCATGGTGGGCGACGATCGCCGGCTCACCATCGTCGCCAACCGCTTCCGTGACGAGCCCGACCACCCCGGCCTGGCGCCGGCCATCCGCATCCCCAACGATCCGGATCTCACCCAGGCCGAGCGCGAGGGCCGGTCCCCCTTCGAGGCCTGCCCCGACTCGCCGGCGGTCCGGGCCATCGCCCGCCTGGCGGACATACTCCTGGCCTAACCGTTCCGTTCTGGTTGCACGTACCCGTCATAGACGCGGGTAGGTGCAACCAGTTCGTAGGTGGTGCGCACCTCCTCGGCCCTGGCCGGCTATGCGCGCAGAGCGGTTTTGGCCTTGACCGGCAAGCAGTGCCCGGTCGGGGAGGAGGGACCGTGGACATCTGGCTGGGTGCCTGGGACTTACGGCACCTGTTGCTGTCGCTCGACAAAAGCTGCGACGTCAGCGACCCGACGCTGGCGGCGTAGGCCCCTCGTCGGCCGAGCTCCACCAGCCGGCGACCACGCCGGCGTAGACGGCGGCGCCCCGGGCCACGGCCGACGTCACCGCCGAGCGCACGACGGGGATGTCGAACGCCTCGGCCTTGGCCCGCAGCCACGGCTCGCTGGCGCTGCCGCCACCGAAGACCACCATGCGCTGCCGGCGGCCGAGCACCGCTGCCAACCGCTCGTAGGCCTCAACGGCCCGGGCGGTGAGGTCGGCCAGCACGCCGGCCCACGCGTCGTCACACTGCTCGTCGAGCTCCGCCGGAGTCATGCCCCGCTCGGCCGCCTTGGCCTCGATGACCTGGCCGGCGCGGGCCGCGCTGACGAGGACGGCCCAATCAGTGCCGCCGGGGTAGACCGATACGGCCAGGCGCTGATTGCGCGCCGCTTCCATGTCGGGAAGGGCCGGCGCCCGCCCGACGATCGTCTCCGCAGTGCCGACCGAGTTGGCCAGGTCGGCGGGGCCGACGCCGGCGCCGGCCATCCCGGCCAGGTGGTCGTGGCCGGCGATGGTGACGGGGATGCCCTCGGGCAGGCCCGAGAAGGCGGCACCGGCGGCCGAGGTCCGGCCCATCACCCGGCCGGCCGCATGCACGTCGGCGAAGATCGAGGTGCTGAAGCCGAGGGCGCCGGCGACCTCGGGCAGCCACCGGTGCTCGGTCACGTGATAGCAACCCGTCCGGCTGGCCAGCGAATACTCGGTGGCCTCGGCGCCGGTGAGGGCCCAGAGGGCGAGCTCGGGTACGCCCAGCCACCGGTCGACCTCCTCCACGCCGTGGGCGAGCAGCCAGCCCAGCTTGGCCACGGTCATCTTGGTGGTGGCGCCCTGGCCGGTACGCAGCGCGAGCCCGTCGCCGAACTCCCGCTCCAGCACAGCGAGGGCCTCGGCGCCGCGATCGTCCAGCCAGGCGATGACCGGCGCCAGCGGGCGGCGCTGCGCATCGAGCGGCGCCCCGCTCTCGGCCACGCCGGCCACACCGGCGGCCACCACGTACCGGCGCCGGTCGCCCAGCCCGACGAGCACCTCCGACACGCAGCCGAGGAGGTCGTCGACCGCCAGCTCCACCCGTTCGCCGGTCGTCACGAACGGCGTGGCTACCGCGGCGCCGGCAACCTCCCGACCGCCGGCATCCAGGAGCACCGCCTTGGTGCGCGAGGTCCCGATGTCGAGCCCCAGCAGCAGCTCAGTAGTCGACGGACCAGTCCCCTTCGTCGACGTCCCAGTCGATGTCGCCCGGCTCAGTGACCTGGACGCTGAGGTGGGTCATCGCCGAGCCCGGCGTGCCGCCGTGCCAGTGCCACTCGCCGGGCTCGACGGTCACCACGTCGCCGGGGAGCACGACCTGGCGGCTGGAACGGCCGGCCACGATGCCCCGGCCGGCGGTGACGTGCAGGAGCTGCCCCGAGCGGTGGACGTGGGGGCGGGTCCGGGCGCCGGCGTCGAAGTGGACCGCGAAGACCGCGGGGCGGTCGCCGAAGGGGCTGGCGAAACGCTGGAACCGGGCCTGGCCGTGGAAGTGCGGCTGGTAGTCCTCGGGTAGTTCTCCCCGCGCACTGTCGATCGTCTCGAACTCCATGGCGTCACCCTACGAGCCGACCCGTTCTCGGTGCATCCAGCGTCGTGGAATCGCCGGATCCGGCCCGGATCACGACACTCAGGGCACCGGCGATGAGTCCCGGCCGCCACGCTCGTCCTACCTGCATGGTCTCCTCCGACGCCTGCGCCGCCGAGGTGGTGCTGCTGCGCGACGGCGTGGAGGTGGCGTGCTGGGCCCTGCGTGCCTCCGATGGACGGGTCGACCTCCAGGCCGTCGATGCGGGGGCCCGGCTCCAGCTCGAGGCGCGCCGGCAGGGCTGCACGGTGTGGCTGCGCGACGCCTGCCCCGACCTGGTGGACCTGCTGGAGCTGACCGGGCTGGCCGGCGTCCTACAGGTGAGACGGCAGGCCGAACGCCTCGAAGAGGCTGGTGTCGAGGAAGTTGTGGTGCCCGACGATCCGGTCGCCTGAGATCTCCAGCACCTGGATCGACCACGGCGCGTGGCCGCCGGCCGGGTCCGGCTTGTAGGAGGCGAAGGCGGCCATCCCGTTGGCCTGGACGGGCACCAGCACTGAGCCCTCACAGCCATGGCCCGGGCCGAGGAAGAACTGGGCCATCTGGTCGGGGCCCCTGAGCCAGAAGTCGTGCGGGGGCATGGACATGACGACGTCGTCGCGCAGCAGGGAGACAAGCGAGGAGATGTCGTAGCGCTCGAAGGCGTCGACGTAGCGCTCGAGCAGCTCGTGCTGGTCGGCGGTGACCGGTGTCTGGGTCTCACCGGTGTCGAGCGTCGCCAGGGTGGCCCGGGCCCGCTGGAGGGCGCTGTTGACCGAGGCCACCGTGCTGTCGAGCAGTTCGGCCACCTCCGTCGCCTGCCACTTCAGGACCTCCCGGAGGATCAGCACCGCCCGCTGGCGGCTGGGCAGGTGCTGGAGGGCGGTGACGAAGGCCAGCTTGACGGACTCCTTGGCCTCGGCGACGGCGGCCGGGTCGCCGTCGGTGGGGAGCACCCGGGCGTCAGGGATGGGCGTGACCCAGGCGTTCTCCTCCCGGGTGGCGCCGGAGAAGGCGTCGGCCCTGCCCGCCGGCCCGAGGTCCATGGCCAGTGCCCGGCGCTGGCGACCCCGCATCATGTCCAGGCAGACGTTGGTGGCGATGCGGTAGAGCCACGACCGGACCGCCGAGCGCCCTTCGAAGGTGTCCAGGTTCTTCCACGCCTTGATCATGGTGTCCTGGACGGCGTCCTCGGCCTCGAAGGCCGACCCCAGCATCCGGTAGCAGTAGCCGGTGAGCTCACGGCGGTACTCCTCCAGGTCCTCGACCCGGAAGTCCGTCCTGACGGCCATCCATGGGGAGTCTACGACGAGGGTCACGGCTTGGGCGTCTCGGGTATCCACACGGAAAGGAGACGTCGAACCGCCCCGGGATTCATCGCGTTTCGTGAGATTGGGATGAGGACGGGCAGGATGGGGCAAGTGGAACCCGACATCGCCGACGCCGTCGCCCAGCTCCGCCAGGAGCGGAAGATCGCCATCGAGGTCGAGGACCGCTGCATCCGGCTCATGGAGCAGGTGAACGGTGACCCCGGGTCCGCGGTCCTGCGGGTGCTCGGCACCACCCAGGCCGCAGCGCCGGTCGGCGTCGCCTCCCACGGGCCCGGGAAGCTGGCGGTGGGCGTCTGGCGGCCCCCCCACCTCTACCTGGCCCGCTGGACCAACGGGAAGCGGTGGGTCGTCGGCTACCGGCTGCCGTCGGACGCCAAGCCGAACGACTACGTGCGCATGGAGGGTCGTATCCCGACCCGCCTGGAGACTGACAACTGGTACGGCCCCGTTCCCCCCGAGGTCGACGAGGCCTTCCTCGACGCTGGCCTGATGCTCGACGACCCGCCGTTCCCGGTCCCCCCGCCGCCCGCTCGGGCGCCGGGGCCCACACCACGGGCCCGGGCCGCGCCGGCCCCCCGAGAACTCCGCGCCGCACGGGAGCCGAGGGCCCGGGCCGCGCCGGCGCCCAAGCCGGCGCCGGCACCGACCGCACGGGTCTGCGCCTCGTGCGGGCTCCGCAAGGCCCTGGCCCAGTTCGTCCCCGGTTCCGACCTCTGCGTGGACTGCCGCTGAGCGGAACATTTCGGCTGCCGAAGCGGTTGACCAATTGTTCGGACTTACGAGCGAATGGGAGCACGCTGCCATGCCGACCAAGGGAAAGTCGACATCGACCGCTCGTGAGGCGGGGCCCGACGCCGACCTGCTGCGGTTGTACCTCAACGAGATTGGCCAGCACGACCTGCTGACCCGCGAGGACGAGCAGCGCATCGGCCGCGTCATCGACGCCGGGCGGCGGGCATCGGCCCAGCTGGGCGCCGGCGGCGCCGCCGAGCTCCCCGACGCCACCGTCGCCGAGCTGCAGGCCGCGGTCGCCGCCGGCGAGCAAGCAGCCAAGCAGTTCGTCGAGGCCAATCTGCGCCTGGTTGTCTCCATCGCCAAGCGCTACCAGTCCGCCGGCCTCCCCCTGCTCGACCTCGTGCAGGAGGGGAACATGGGGCTGATCCACGCCCTTGAGAAGTTCGACTTCGGGCGCGGCTTCAAGTTCTCGACCTACGCCACCTGGTGGATCCGCCAGGCCATCACCCGGGCCATCGCCAACACCAGCCGCACCATCCGCCTACCGGTCCACGCCGGCGAGACGGTCAGCCGGGTGCAGAAGGCACGGGTCCAGTTGGAGTCGGAGCTGGGCCGCGCGCCCCGGGTCGAGGAGCTGGCCAAGGAGTGCGGCCTCAACTGCGAGCGGGTCACCGAGGCGCTCCGACTCGCCCCCCACCCGGCGTCCATCTTCGAGCCGCTGGGCACCGACGCCGATATCACCCTTGCCGACACCGTCTCCGACCCCGATGCGGTGCCGGCCATCGACCAGATCATCGCCGAGGCGCTGCCCCTCCACGTCGCCCGGCTGCTGAACATTCTCGGCGACGACGAGCGCAGAGTGGTGAGCCTCCGCTACGGGTTCGACCAGGGCCAGCCGCGCACGCTCGCCGAGGTCGGCCGGCTGTGCGGCCTCAGCGCCGAGGGCGTGCGCCAGGTCGAGCGCCGGGCGCTGGCCAAGCTCCGCCTGCGGACCTCCTCCATGGCCTTTGCCGACATGGCTGCGGTCTAGCCGCCCTCCAGCTCCGTCGCGGCATCCGGCGCCGGCGCCGGCGACGAGGGCGCCCCGCCCTCGCCCTGGAGCGAGATGGCGGCGGCCACGCCGGCCGCAGCTCCCTTCCCGACGGCCACCGGCACCAGCTGGAACCCGGGGGTGATGTCGCCGGCCGCGTAGCAGCCGGCGACCGACGTGCGTCCGTCTCGGTCCACGCAAAGGCACTCAGACTCGTCGGTCTCGCAGCCGAGCTGGCGGGCCAGCTCCAGGCGGGCGCGATGGGCGATGCTGAAGAAGACGAGGTCGGCGTCGAGCACCTGGCCGCCGGCCAGGCGGACGCCCCGCAACGCTCCCGGCTCGCCTTCGAGGGCGACGGCGCCGTCCTCCACCAGGCCGATCCCGTGGCGGGCGAGGAGGCGGCGATGGCGGTCGTCGCCCTCCAGGGCTCGCCCGCCGGTCACCACGGTCAGGCTGTCGGCCCAGTCGAGCATGCCGGCGGCGAAGGCGACGACCTGCTCGCCCCAGCCCAGAATGACGACCACGCGGCCCTGGGCCTCGTAGCCGTCGCAAGTGGCGCAATGGAAGACGCTGGTGCCGTAGTGGTCGAAGAAGCCGTCGATGGCGGGGAACTCGTCGACGACGCCCATCGCCAGGATCAGGCGCAGGCCAGCGTGCTCTTCGCCGTCGACGGTGACGACGAACCGGCCGTCGGGCTGCCGGCGGGCGGCGGTGGCCTCGCCCTCGCAGAACGTCGCCTCGGGGTAGCGGGCCAGGTCGGCCCGGGCCTGCTGGAGCAGCGCCATCGGGTCGGCCGGGTCGGCGCCGAGGTACCCGTGGGACTTCTTCGCCCACCGGTTGCGGTACTGCCCGCTGTCGACCACGAGAACCGACCGGCGGTAGCGGGCGGCCCAGGTGGCGGCGCTCAGGCCGGCGGGGCCACCCCCGACGACCACGATGTCAGAAAGGACCGTCGGCGGAGAGCCGCCAGCCAACTCGGTCGGCGGAGAGCCGCCAGCCAACTCGGTCGGCGGAGAGCCGCCAGCCAACTCAGTCGACGTCGGCGTCGGCGAGTATGTCGGCGGCGACCGCCAGCGCAGTGGCCAGGCCGGCGGCCCGCTGGGCCACGCCGGCGAGGTAGCGGTCGGCGCCCGGGTGGTCGAGCGGCGGCCGGCCCAGCGACCGCACCAGGGCGGTGGGGTCGGTAGCGGGGGTGATGCGGGCGGGCGCGGGCGCCTTGGGGGCGATGCGCCAGAACTCCGCCGGCGTGGGCTCGGCCGGCGGGCGGGGCTCCTTGCGCTTCTGCGCCTTGCCGGCGTTCTGGTTGCGGCGAGGTGCCGCGTTGTCGCTCACGCCGTGTCTCCTGTTCGGTCCGGTCGCCGGCCCTCAAGGGCCTGCCGGCAGGGGCCTCCGCTGCGCTCCGGCGAGGCCGGCACGCCCGGCCGGCGCCCTCCCCTCACGCCGCCTCCTCCCGGTCACCGGTGTCGGCGTCCTCGGCATCGGCGGTCAGGAGCTGATCGGGCCGGAGGCCAAGGGCCACCCGCAGCTGGCTGGGGTCGAGGTCGGCCAGGGAGCTGGACTTGGGCAGGACGAGGTCGGCGATGTGGCGCTTGCCGTTGACGACGTCCTCCACCCGCTCGTCGACCGTGCCCGGGCACACCAGCCGATGGGAGATCACGGTGCGCTCCTGGCCGATGCGCCACGCCCGGTCACGGGCCTGGTCCTCGACGGCGGGGTTCCACCAGCGGTCGTAGAGCACGACGTGGCTGGCGGCGGTGAGGTTCAGCCCGGTGCCACCCGCCTTCAGCGACAGGACCAGGGCAGCCGGGCCCTTGCGGGCTTGGAACTCGGCGATCATCTTGTCGCGCACTCCCCGGGAGAGGCCGCCGTGGTAGCAGTCGATCGGCAGCTTGGTGCGGGCGGTGAGGTGTTCGGCCAGCCGCTTTCCCCACTCGGCGAAGTGGGTGAACACCAGCACCTTCTCGCCAGCGGCGAAGACCGAGTCGACGATCTCCTCGAGCCGGGCCAGCTTGCCCGAGCGCCCGGCGAGCGGCCGGCCGTCGTCCTCGTAGGCCGCCGGGTGGTTGCAGATCTGCTTGAGGGCGGTAATGGCGGCCAGGATGTCGCCCTGCCGGCGTTCCGACTCGCCGGCGTTGACCAGACGATCGATGACCGCCTGGTAGAGCCCGACCTGCTCAGGGGTCATGGTGCAGTGGTCAAGCTCGTCGATCTTGTCCGGCAACTCGGCGGCGACCTCGGGCTCGGACTTGGTGCGGCGGAACACCAGGATGCCGTTGAGGGCCCGCAAGGCGTGCTCGCCGCTCGGGCGGCCGTCCTTGGCCTGGGCCGAGAGCTGGGAGACGAAGGCGGCCCGGGGGCCCAGCAGCCCCGGGTTGGTGAAGTCGAGGATGGCCCAGAGGTCGCCCAGGCCGTTCTCCACCGGTGTTCCGGTGAGAGCGAGGCGGCTGCGGGCCTGGATGCGGCGCAGCTCCTGGGCCACGTCGCTGCCCGGGTTCTTGATGGCCTGGGCCTCGTCGAGCACGACCCTGGCCCACTCGATGCCGCTGATGGCATCGATGTCACGCACCGCAGTGCCGTAGGTGGTGATGATGACGTCGGCCTTGCCGGCCTTGGCCCGCAGCTCCTCGGCGGTGGCCCGGCTGGCGCCGTGGTGCACGACGACCTTGAGCTTGGGGGCGAACCGTGAGGCCTCAGCCGCCCAGTTGCCGACAACGGCCGGCGGGGCGATGACCAGGGTGCCGGCGCCCTCCTGGGGCCCGAGCCGGGCGAGGTGGGCGAGCACGGTCGGCGTCTTGCCCAGGCCCATGTCGAGGGCCAGGCAACCGCCGAGGCCGGCGGAGTCGAGGAAGCCCAGCCAGGCCAGGGCCTCGGCCTGGTAGCTGCGGAGCGTGCCCTTGAACCCTTCGGGGTTGGCGACGGCCTCCGTCGAGACAGTGCTGGTGCGGGCCAGGAGGTCGGCGGCCCAGCCGGTGCCACCCACCACCGTGCCGCCGGCGAGGCCGGACGTCTCCAGGCCGACGGCGTGGCGCAGGACCTCGGCGCCGGTCAGCCGGGTGCGGTGGGCCCGCTCGGCCAGGGCGGCGGCGGCCTCGTTGAGGTCGACCCGGTCGATCTCCACCCAGCGGCCCCGGGAGTGGATGAGGGGGCGGGCTTCGGCGGCCAGACGGCGGATATCCTCCGCGGTCAGCTCCACGTCGTCGAAGACCGCCGACCAGCGCACGTCCGCCAGCTGGTGGGCACCGACCACCGACGCGTCGACCGGCTCGGCGGTGAGGCGCAGCGCCGGCCTCGGCTTACGCCGGGACAGCGCCGGCACCCGGACGTCGAAGCCGGCGGCAGCCAGGGCGGGGCCGGTGACGCCCATGAGCTCGAACGCTTCGTCCTGGCTGAGGACGACCTCGCCACGGCGCTGGCCGCCGGGGCGGTTCAGGACGGGCAGCAGGCGCTCGAGCCGTACCGTCTCGTCCGCCAGGTGGCGCTTCGAGCGGCCGTCGACCAGGGCCACTTCCAGCGGCACCAGGCGTCCGTCCTGGCCGGGGCCGAGAACGGAGAGGAACCAGGCACCGCCCTTGTCCGGCGGGTCGAGCTGGACGACGAGGTGAGCGTCGACCGGGCCGCGAACCGGCTCGGCCCAGCGCTCCAGCCGCTCGGCCAGTGAGGTGGCGAGCCGGGCCGGCGCGTTGAAGGGCGTGCCGTCGAGGCTGGTGACGACGGCTTCGGCGACATCGGCCGGCGTGCGCACCACCGGCGGCGGCGCCGGCAGCTCGAGGCGGCCGGCGGCGTCGCGCACGATGGCGTCGACCGTGGCCCCCAGCACCTCGAGGGTGAGAGTGCGGGCATCGGTGCGCTCCAGGGCGGCGACGGGGGCGGGCATGGCCCGGGACAGGGCGTCGAGCTTGGCCCGGTCGATCAGCGCCGGCGCCCAGGTCACCGACGAGGTCTGGCCGTCGTGCTGGAGCGTGGGGATGATGGCGCCCCGGGCCACGAAGTCGACCGCCCACACGGCCACCCGGCCAAGCCACAGCACGCTGGCGCCCACGCCGTCCGGGCGGTCCTTGGCGCCGACGGTGACCAGCCAGCCGAGGGCCTGAGGGACGCCGATGGCCCGGGCCGGTGCCTGGACCCTGCTGGCCGGGGACACGCCGGCGGGCATCGAGACGGGCTCGTGCGGCCACCAGCCACCGGCCGGCGCCTCGACCGCAGCCAACCGCTCGGTCATCTCGTCGTCCGACGCGGGATCGGTGCCCGGGCCGGCGGCCCAGAAGACCAGGTGGCCGTCGGACCACGACGCCTGGAGGCGGACCTCGCCGGGCCCGTCGAGGGTGCGGGGGTCGGCCAGCTCGGCCCGGGCCCCGGTGAGGCGGGTAAGGGCCGCCGACAGCACGGACCGCTCCTGCTCGAAGTCGGCGACCACCTGGTCGCGCTCGGGACCGGTGAACGTGCGGACCTTGGCCAGCCCCGCCTCGGTCTGGCGGAGCAGCCGGGCCAGGCCCGAGCGCCACTCCACCGGGTGGGACTCGAGCAGGGCGAGCTGGGCCGCAGTGGCCTCGCCGGCCGCCTCCGCCTCGATCGCCCAGCCCAGCTCATGGTCGGAGACCCGAGCGGCAGGGCGCGCCTCGACCGCCACCGGACCTCTCGGGCCCTGCTCAACTGCTGCTACGTCGTGCATGTGCCTCCGGCACTTCGGTGCGGAGGTGAGGCGGCAAAGCCGCATCCTTCCGCGCTGCCCTCTCTTCGACGGCACCCCATCTCAGGAACCACCGCCCGCATTCGTGCGCCGCTCGCCGCCCAGGCGGCCGTGCGTTGCAGGAATCGTCTCCGATACTAGCTGTTCCTCAAACCGAACGCTGGTATGGGCCGGCGTGTTCCCGCACGAACCGGTGCAGGTCAGCAGGTGTGTCCGGGCAAGCGACAGTGCCTGCGGGCACGTCGACCAGCACCGGGAAGACCCGGGCCCGGCGCGCTTCGGTGACCGAGTTCGCCCAGCCGCCGGCGCCGGCAGCGGCCCCTTCGAGCACCGCGATCGCCACGGCGGTGACCCCTGATGGGAAGCCGCCCTTCATGGTCGACGCGTACTGGCCGGCCTCGTCGACGAAGCGGTCGAGGTGGTCGCGGCCCGCCATCCCCGACTTGAACAGGGCGACCAGCACAAAGGTGCGCCGGCGCCGGCCGACCACTGCCTGGCGGCCGGCGACGGAGTCCCGGGACACGGAGAACCCGGCCTTCTGCAGCGACGTCTCGATGCCCGCCACCACCTGGAGCGGCGTGACGCTCAGTTCCCTTCCTTGCGGGCCCGGAGCACGAGCGTGCGCGGCACCCAGCGATAGACGTCGCGCCAGTGCGACGAGCGGTGCCCGTCGGCGAGCGGCTCGGGCTCCAGCACGGTGTCGACCCGGAAGTTGGCCCGGGACAGGCCGGTGAAGAGGTCGGACAACGTGTGGTGGTGGGCCGACAGCGGCAGGCCCTCCCAGTCGTAGTTCACGCTCGTGCGGTCGAAGTACGACCGGCGCACCAGCAGCGGCTGGTTCGGGTCATCGTCGTCGATCAGGTGGGCCGCGGGGTGCGGCATGGAGAACACGAGGGCCGAGTTGGGTTTGAGCACCCGGTGGGCCTGGCGGAACACCCGGTTGAGATCAGCCACCAGGCCGAGGGCGTAGGCGGAGAACACCACGTCGATGCTCTCCGCCCGCAGGAAGACGAGCTCGGCCAGGTCGCCCTTGTGCAGCTCGATCTTGACCTTCTCCCGCTCGGCCAGCCGTTTGGCGCCGGCCAGCTGCTCGGCGGAGAAGTCCAGGCCGATGGCGTGGGCGCCCTGGCTGGCCATGGCCACGAGGTTCTGGCCCGCGCCGCAGCCGAGCTCCAGCACCCGCTTGCCGGCCAGGTTGCCGCCGAGGAGGCGGAAATCCTCCTCGGTGCCGATGTCGGGCCCGTAGGCCACCGCGTCGATGGCCGGCTGGACGCCACCCCGACCACCCTCCAGCAGGCGGTTCCAGGTGGCGGCGGTGTCACTCGGCACGGCCCATTTCTACTCAGTGTGGGTAGCTGGCGTGGACATACCGCACCGAACTACCCACACTCGGCCGCTCAGCCGGCCGCGATGAACTCCTCCACCAGCCGCTGACAGACGTCGTCGTGGTACTGCTCAGGCGGCGACTTCATGAACCAGGCCGACGGGCCCAGCAGCGGGCCGCCGATGCCCCGGTCGAGCGCCAGCCGGGCGCAGCGCACAGCGTCGATGATCACGCCGGCGGAGTTGGGCGAGTCCCAGACCTCGAGCTTGAGCTCGATGTTGAGGGGCACGTCGCCGAAGTTGCGGCCCTCCAGGCGGATGTAGGCCCACTTGCGGTCCTCGAGCCATGCCACGTGGTCCGACGGGCCGATGTGGACGTCGTCGGCGGCGATGCCGTTGTGCACCTGGCTGGTCACCGACTGGGTCTTGGAGATCTTCTTGGATTCCAGGCGCTCGCGCTCGAGCATGTTCTTGAAGTCCATGTTCCCGCCCACGTTGAGCTGGTAGGTGCGGTCGAGCACCAGGCCGCGGTCCTCGAACAGGCGGGCGAGCATGCGGTGGACGATGGTGGCGCCCACCTGGCTCTTGATGTCGTCGCCGATGATCGGCACGCCGGCCTCGGTGAACTTGGCCGCCCACTCGGGATCGGAGGCGATGAACACCGGGATGGCGTTGACGAAGGCCACGCCGGCCTCCAGGCACGCCGACGCGTAGTGCTTCTGCGCCTCCTCCGAGCCCACCGGGAGGTACGACACGAGGACCTGGGCACCGGAGTCCCGCAGGGCCTGGGCCACGTCGACGGGGTCGTCGAGGGACTCCTCCACCGTCTGGCGGTAGTACTTGCCCAGGCCGTCGAACGTCGGCCCCCGCTGGACGGTGACCCCCAGCTCGCCCACCGACGCGAACCGCACGGTGTTGTTCTGGCTGGCGAAGATGGCCTTGCCCACGTCGAGGCCGACCTTGGCCGCGTCGACGTCGAACGCGGCGACCACCTCGACGTCACGGACGTGGTAGCCACCGAGCACCACGTGCATGAGGCCGGGCACCGAGTCGGCCGCATCCGCGTCGCGGTAATAGGTCAGCCCCTGGATGAGCGAGCTGGCGCAGTTGCCGACGCCGGCGATGGCGAGGCGGATTTGCGCCGTTCGGGTGGACGGTGTCATCGGGATTCTCCTCCCTGACGTTCGAAGGCGATCAGGCGGTCGAGCCAGGAGATGTCTCGCTCCGTGGCCTCGGTGCCGTGATCGACCAACGACTGGGTGTACAGGTCCATGCGCTCCTTGCGGGAGCGGTGGGTAGATCGGGCCTTGGCCAGTCGCTCGACCAAGAGGGCCCGGCGTTGCTCGAAGAGCCCGAGCCGACGCTCGGGGGGGAGGTAGCGGCAGAAGGCGAGCTTGAGGTTGAAGGCCCGGTCGTCGTCGCCGCTGGCCGAGTCCGTCACCAGCAACTCCTCGAACAGGGCCTCGCCCCGCTCGGTGATGGCGTAGACCTTGCGGGTCCGCGACGGGCGGGCCGGGCGGCTGGCGGCGCGACGGGCCCGGAAGGCGGCGGCCTCGCCGGCGATGGAGCCGGTCATGGGCACCGCCGGCGCCGGCAGGGGCTCGGCGGCGGGGGCGGCGACGGCGCGCACCGCGCCGGCGGCCTCCAGGCGGGCCAGCGCCGGGTACAGCGATCCGAACGACACGCTCGAGAACGCGCCGAGCGCGTCGGTGAGGCGCTTCTTCAGCTCGTAGCCGTGGAGCTCCTGCTCCTTCAGCACACCCAGGATTGCCAGTTCAAGCACTCGACGTACTCCGGTCCGACATATCGGTTCGATATATCGAGAGAAGTATGCGGGATCGACCGGGACTTGGCAAGGCGCGCGTGCCGGCGGACCGGACTCCCGGGCCGGTCACCAGCGCTACCCTCGCGACGTGAGCTTCAGGCCGGAGTCGCTGCAAGCGCGAGGCGCAGGGCACGTCACCGGGCCCGGCGAGGTCGACTACCGCCTCGTGCGCAAGCACACCCTGGATGAGTTCCGCCGGGGCCGGCTCAGCAAGCTCGACGTGTGCGACGCCCATCCCGAGCTGCTCCGGGCCGCCCGCAACGTGGGCGAAGCCCGCAGCGAAAACTGTCCGATCTGCGACGACGCCACCCTCACCCTCGTCTCCTTTGCCTTCGGTAGCCGCCTCCCGGCGCACGGGCGCTGCATCACCACCAAGAAGGAACTGGTTCAGCTGCGCCGGTCGGCCCAGGAGTCCACCTGTTACGTGGTGGAGGTCTGCACCGCCTGCGCCTGGAACCAGCTGGTCCGCAGCTTCCGGCTGGGGAACAGCACCCCGGCCGCCTCCAAATAGCCAGGCCGAACTCGGCGCCGGCCACACCACCCTGTACGCTGCGGGGGTCGTGCGCCGAAGCAGCCAGGGGCTCCTGGAGCCCCCTTCGCCAGTAGTCGTCGCCCGCCCGCCGGTTCGCGGGCGCGTGCGGAGGCGAAGCTTCTTCTGGCGCTACCGGCGGGTGTGGTTCCTGCTGGGCATCCTGGTCTTCACCGCCCTCGCCGGCGCGGCATGGGTCCTGACCCAGATCCCGCTGCCCCCCGAGGCGCCCCAAGCCCAGACCACCGTCATCTACGACGCGACCGGCGCGCAGCTGGCCACGCTCCACGGCGTCGAGAACCGCTTCCCTGTCTCGATCGACAAGGTCCCTCCCGTCATGACGGCCGCCGTCATCGCCGGTGAGGACCGCAAATTCTTCGTCCACAAGGGCATCGACCCCCTCGGCATTGCCCGTGCCCTCTGGGCCGACGTGCGCCGCAAGGGCGTCACCCAGGGCGGGTCCACCATCACCCAGCAGTACGTCAAGAACGCCTACGTCGGCACCGACTACACGCTCTGGCGCAAGATCCGTGAGGCGGTCATCTCGGTGAAGATCGAGCGCAAGTTCGACAAGAACCAGATCCTCGAGCGCTACCTGAACACCGTGTACTTCGGCCGGGGCGCGTACGGCATCCAGGCCGCGTCGAAGGCCTACTTCAACATCGACGCCACCGACCTCGAGTTGAAGCACGCCGCCTACCTCGCCGGCCTGATCCGCAGCCCATCGGCGGGCGACGTGGCCGACGACCCCCAGGAGGCCCACGACCTGCGCTTCATCGTGCTGGCGGCCATGGTCGACACCAAGGTGATCACCGCGGAGCAGGCCAACGGCGTCGAGGCCATCCCGGTCGGCGACTACGTCGTGCCGCCGCCCCCGCCCGGCTCCACCGTCAACATGAAGGGCGCCGGCGCCGAGTACTTCGTGGAGTTCGTGCGCCGCGAGCTGGTCAAGATCTATCCCGAGGACCAGGTGCTCCGCGGCGGCATGCGGGTGTACACCACCCTCGACGCCGGCGCCCAGCGCCAGGCCTACGACGCGGTCTACGGGCTGCTCGACGAGGACAACGACCCCGCCGGCGCCCTGGTGTCGATCGACAACGAGGGCCGGATCGTGGCCATGGTCGGCGGCCGCGATTGGAAGGCGTCGAAGGTCAACCTCGCCGTCGGGGTCGAGGGCGGCGGGTCGGGGCGCCAGGCCGGGTCGACGTTCAAGCCCATCGCCCTGGCCGAGGCCATGAACCAGGGGATCAGCCTGGAGGCGCGGTTCCCGGGACCGGCCAAGCTCGTGCTCCCCAAGGCCGATAACGGGGCCGACTGGGAGGTCAACAACTACGAGGGCGCGGCCTACGGACAGATCAGCCTGCTGACCGCCACCGCCCAGTCCGTCAACACCGTCTACGCCCAGCTGGTGGAGACGGTGAAGCCGTCCAACGTGGTCGAGATGGCCAAGAAGCTCGGTGTGAAGGCCGACCTCTCGCCCATCGCGTCGATCGCCCTCGGCACCGCAGACGTGTCGGTGCTGGACATGGCCAGCGTCTACCAGACCTTCCAGACCCGGGGCATGCACGTCGAGCCCCGCGTGATCCGCAGGATCACCCAGAACGACTCCGTCCTCCTCGACGACCGGCCCAAGAGCACCCGGGTCATCGATCGGTCGGTGGCAGAGAAGGTCAACTACGCCCTCCAGCAGGTGGTCGACGCCGGCTCGGGAACGTCCGCCGCCCTGCCCGGCCAGGCCCAGGTGTGGGGCAAGACGGGCACCACCGACGAGTACGGCGACGCCTGGTTCGTCGGCTACACCCGCCAGCTCACCACCGCAGTGTGGATGGGCTACCCCGAGGGCCAGTCCAGGAAGCTGCTCAACGTCCACGGCGTGCGGCGGGTGAACGGCGGGTCGCTGCCGGCGCAGATCTTCAAGCGCTTCATGTCCAAGGCCAGCCCGGCCGACGCCACTCCGCCCGACAAGGTCCCCGACCTGTCGGGCAAGACGCCGGCGCCAGTGTCATCGGTGCTCTCCTCCGGCACGCCGGCCACGAGCGCGTCGTCGGGTGCGTCATCCGGATCGTCGACGACGACGACCACGGAGCCGGGACAGGATTCACCGACCACCACGGTGCGCCCGTCGACTGCGACCACGCTCCGGTCGAACACCGTGCCGACGGTGCCCGAGCCGGCGTTCACCCCGCCGCCGACGCCCGAGGCCACCGTCCCCACCCGGCCGCGGTCGACGATCACTCTGCCCACGCTGCCCCAGCGTTGACGGGTCGCCGGTAGGCTGGGCCCGCCGCCGGCAGCCACCGGGCGCTGGACGGCTAGGGAGACTCGAATGGCACCGCAGCGCACCGTCCCGACGATCCGAGCCTCGAAGGGCGGAACCCCGCTCGTGATGGTCACCGCCTACGACGCACCCACCGCCCGCATTGCCGATGATGCCGGCGTCGACATCATCCTGGTGGGCGACTCGGTGGCCATGGTCGTCCTCGGCTACGAGGACACCCTCCAGGTGACGGTGGCCGACATGGCCCACCACACCGCGGCCGTAGGGCGGGCCCGGCCCGGGGCACTGGTCGTGGCCGACATGCCGTGGCTCAGCTACCACCTGTCGACCGAGGACGCCGTCCGCAACGCCGCCTTGCTCATCCGCGCCGGGGCGTCCGCGGTCAAGCTGGAAGGCGGCCGGGCCCGGGTGCCGGTGGTGGAGGCGCTGGTCGACGCCCAGATCCCCGTGATGGGCCACCTTGGCCTCACCCCTCAGTCAGTCCACGCCATGGGCGGCTACAAGGTCCAAGGCCAGCAGGAGGAGAGCGCCGCCGCCTTGCTGGACGACGCCCAGGCCCTCGCCGGCGCCGGCTGCTTCGCCATCGTGCTCGAGTGCGTCCCCCGCGAGGTGGCCCGGCTCATCACCGCCGAGGTACCGGTGCCCACCATCGGCATCGGCGCCGGCCCCGACTGCGACGGCCAGGTCCTCGTGCTCCACGACGTCCTCGGCCTGGAGGACCGGCCCCTACCCAAGTTCGTGCGCCGGTACGCGACGGTGAAGGCCGGCGCCGTGGCCGCGGTGGGGGCCTACGCGGCCGACGTCCGGGCCCGGGCGTTCCCTTCCGACGCCGAGAGCTACCACCTGCCCGACGAGGTGGCCGCCGCCCTGGGCGTGACCCGGCGGACGGCGTGAACGTCCGCATCCTGCGCTGGGTCATCGTCGGCCTGCTGGTCGTGGGCGGGCTGGCGTTCATCGCCGTGGGCGCCAACGGGCCGCCCGATCCCACGCTCAGGGCGGCCGACGGGCCCCTGTCGCTGAAGCGGACGCCGTTCGGGGACTTCGCCGAGATCGGATTCCGCATCGAGGGCGGCTCGGCGGTCGCAGCGGCCGCTGCGGCCCGGTGTGCCCTCCTGGCCGAGACCGGGGCCCAGCAGGCGCTGGGGCTCATGAACCGCACGGACCTGGGCGGCTACGACGGCATGCTCTTCAAGTTCGCGTCGGACACGAACTCGTCCTTCTACATGAAGGACACCCCCCTGCCTCTGTCGATCGCCTTCTTCGACGGCTCCGGAGCGTTCGTATCGACCGCCGACATGGCCCCGTGCATCCACATGCCCTCCTGCCCCACCTACGGCGCGGCCCGGCCCTACCGCTGGGCGCTCGAGGTGCCCCAGGGCGCCCTCCCCCGCCTGACCATCGGCCCCGGCACCCGCCTCGTCGCCGGCGGCCCCTGCACCTAGATGCGAGTGTGCAGAATTCCGGCTCTGGCACGGAATTCTGCACAACCGGGTCGACTGTCTCAGGCCCCTGACATCCTGGTCCCTATGACAGGTACCATGGTTGCGCTCCACACCCTGCCCCGGGAACTCCCCGGGGCCCTGCGCGCCTCGCCGCCAGGTCCAGAGGGAGGCTTTACCCACATGCGCCCGTACGAAGTCATGATCATCCTCGACCCCACGCTGGACGACGAAACCGTCCGCACGGAGGTCGACCGGGCCACCGAGCTCATCAAGGCCCGGGGCGGCAACCCCGGGCGGGTGGAGCGGTGGGGCAAGCGCCGGCTGGCCTATGAGATCCGTAAGCACCGGGAGGGCAACTACGTGCTGGTGTCGGCCCAGGCCGAGCCGGCCACGATGTCCGACCTGGACCGCCAGCTGACGCTGGCCGACGGCGTGCTGCGCCACAAAGTCGTCCACCTGCCTGAGAAGGCCCTGGGCAAGCCCGCCCGGCCTCTCAGCACCGTCGGCCCCGACGATGGGGCCCCAACCAGCGAGCCGGCGGCCCCGACGCCTGCGCCCGCCGCTGTCGCCGCCGGGGCGACGACCGGTAACACGGTCGCCGCCGAGTAGCGCGGCCACCCACACGAAGACAGATCAGGCGAACGGAGTGATTCGATGAACGGAAACAGCGTCACCCTGGTGGGCAACGTCACGCGGGACCCGGAGCTGCGGTTCACCGCCAGCGGCCAGGCCACGGCCAGCTTCGGGCTGGCCGTCAACCGGGTGTGGAACGACCGGCAGACCAACGAGAAGAAGGAGGCGGTGTCATTCTTCGACATCGTCTGCTGGCGGGAGATGGCGGAGAACGCCAGCGAGTCGCTGACCAAGGGCGCTCGCGTGGTGGTCACCGGCCGCCTGGAGCAGCGCTCTTGGGAGACGCCCGAGGGCGAGAAGCGCTCGAAGATCGAGGTGGTGGCCGACGAAATCGGCCCCAGTCTGCGCTGGGCCACCGCCCAGGTCACCAAGAACGACCGGCGCGGCCCCGGCGACGGCGGCGGCCAGCCCATGAACGGCGGCCACCGCCCGGTGGCCAACGCCGCCCCTTCCTCAGGCGGCTCGGCGCCGACCTACGACTACGGAGACGAGCCTTTCTAAATGGTCAGCCTCATCCTGCGGTCCGACGTCGACAACGTCGGCAAGAAGGGCGATGTCGTCGATGTCTCTGACGGCTTCGCCCGCAACTATCTGGTGGCGAAGGGCCTGGCCATGAAGGCCACGCCCGGCGCTATCGCCCAGGCCGGCGGCATGCGCCGGGCCCGGGCCATCAAGGACGCCAAGGACCGGGAATCGGCCGAGCAGGTCGCCCGGCTGCTGGTGACCAAGGTCATCCGCATCGCCGGCCGGGCCGGCCCCGAGGGCCGTCTCTTCGGCTCCGTCACCACCGCCGACCTGGTGGCTGCCGTGGCCGAGCAGGCCGGCGTGACCCTGGAGCGCAAGCGGGTCCACCTCGACGAGCCGATCAAGGCACTCGGAACCCACGAGGTGCCGGTCCGCCTGCACCCCGAAGTGGAGTTCCGCCTACCCGTGGAGGTTGTCCCAGCCTAGGAGTAGGCTCGAACATGTGTTCGGCCCGCGCCTGCGTCCACCGCGAACCCACAGGGTTGTTCCCCTAGCGATCCTCAGGCCTCACCGGTCAGGCTGAGCGGCAGATGGCCCAGTCGATCGAAGATGCCCGACGGCGCCAGCAGGGGGCATCCGCAACCCGGGTGCCCCCGCACAACCTCCAGGCGGAGGAGTCCCTGCTCGGGGCCATGCTCCTCAGCCGCGACGCCATCGTGGCCGCCGTCGAGGTCCAGCTCACCGCCGACGACTTCTACAAGCCGGCCCACGGCCACATCTACGACGCCATCACGTCGCTCTACGCCCAAGGCGATCCCGCCGACCCGGTCACGGTCGCCGAGTCCTTGACCCGGGCCGGCGTGCTGGAGGGCATCGGCGGGCCGGCCATCCTCGTCAGCCTCCAGGCCGGCACCCCCTCCATCGGCAACGCCGGCCGCTACGCCCGCATCATCGAGGAGCACTCGCTCCTGCGCCGGCTCATCCGGGTCGCCGGCGACATCGCCGAGATGGGCTACAGCCTGCCCGAGGATGTGGCCAACGCCGTCGACGAGGCCGAGGCCATGGTGTTCGACGTGGCCCAGCGCCGGGTCACCGACTCCATGGCCAACATCCGCGACCTGCTCTCGGCCCAGCTCGACCACCTGGAGGCCCTGTTCGAGCGCAACCAGGAGATCACCGGCGTCCCCACCGGCTTCATCGACCTCGACCGCCAGCTCGCCGGCCTCCAGCCCTCGAACCTGGTGATCATCGGTGGAAGGCCTGGGACGGGCAAAACCTCGTTTGCACTTGGCATTGCCGCCAACGCAGCCTTAGAGGCCCGCACCCCGGTCCTGATCTTCTCCCTGGAGATGAGCCACCGGGAGCTGACCCAGCGCATGCTGTGCTCCGAGGCCCGCGTGGACGCCACCCGCATGCGCAACGGCAAGCTGCTGGAGTCGGACTGGCCGAAGATCAGCCATGCCGTCGGCCGGCTGGGCGAGGCGCCGATCTTCATCGACGACAACCCTCACCTCACGATCATGGAGATTCGCGCCAAGGCCCGCCGGCTCAAGAGCCGGGAAGGCCTCGGCATGATCGTCATCGACTACATGCAACTCATGAGCGGCCGGTCCAACGCCGAGAACCGCCAGGTCGAGGTCTCGGAGATGTCCCGGGGCCTGAAGATCCTCGCCCGCGAGCTCAACGTCCCCGTCATCGCGCTCTCCCAGCTGTCACGAAACCTGGAGAGCCGGGCGGACAAGCGCCCCGTCCTCGCCGACCTGCGTGAATCGGGATCACTCGAACAGGATGCCGACGTCGTGATCTTCCTCTACCGCGACGAGGTCTACAACCGCGACACTCCCGACCGCGGCACCGCCGAGGTCATCGTGGCCAAGCACAGGAACGGGCCCATCGGCGTCACTCACCTTGCCTTCCTCGACCACTACACGCGCTTCGCCAACATGGCGAGAGTCTGACAACACCCCGTGCCGACTCTGTCGTGGGACAGTTCATTCATCTCTGGTGACGCCGACTCTCGGGACGCGAGAGGATGAAGGGGCAGCTGGACGTGAAGACCCTGGCCGAGTAGATCGCTGCGGTGGACGACCAGCGCCGGTCTGACATCGCATCACTCGATGCGCTCATTCGCAAGCACGCGCGGGCGCTCGAGCCGGTCATCATGGGGCGGCATGCTCGGCTACGGGCCGGTTCACTACCGCTATACGAGCGGCCTTCGCACATCTCGTTGTACTGCTTCGCAGCCGACGAGAAGGGGCTACGTCGCCGAGCGGTACGTCGACCGGCTGCCCAAAGGCCCAGAAGCGGCAAGTCCTACGTGCAGTTCAAGAAGGTCCTGGCCCGGGCGAACCTGCTCGAAGCAGGAGGTCGAAGCCGAACCGGCGCAGGCTGGAGCGGTTCTCCCTACGATTCGGGGGCCGTGGGCTCGTCGCCCGCCAAGCGGTGCTCCGAGCCGTCATCGTTCTCCAGGCCCTGATCCGAGCCGCCGATGAAGGCCTGCTCGGGGTCGGCGCCGTGGCCGAGCATGACGTCGAGGAGGTGGTCGTCGGGCCGACCGATGATGTGGCTCATGGTAGGGAGTCTTTCCGTCTCCGGCGGTTCCTAGACGCCCAGGGCGGCGCCGAGCACGACAATACAAATGCGCCCCTCTTCGGGCCCTGGAGACGACGTCCTGGGGGTCCCGATCCGAGGGGCGTCGCCATGTGACGTTTCGTGCCGGCACGGAACGGCGCCTTCGGACGGCTCCGTGACCACGACGGCCGCGGTCGAGGATCGGCGGCAGCGCGCAACGTTCCGCTGCCGGCTACCAAGTCGCGGCCTACCTGGGACGCAAGGTCGGAGCATGGTCAATCTGAGTCGCTCAGAGTTCCCGCGGCGGGTCCTTCGCTTCGGCGCGCAGGACCTTTTCGATCGGTCTGCCCTTCGCCAGTTCGTCGACCAGCTTGTCGAGGTAGCGGATCTTCTGCATCAGCGGATCTTCGATGTTCTCGACGCGAACGCCGCACACGGACCCGGTGATCGACGAAGCGCTTGGGTTCAGCCGCGCCTCGGCGAAGAAGGCCTCGAACGTCGTGCCCGCATCGAGCCGCTCCTGCAACGCCGGCTGATCGAAGCCGGTCAGCCACTCGATCACCTGGTCCAGTTCGGCCTTGGAACGTCCTTTGCGCTCGACCTTCGCCACGTAGTGGGGGTAGACGTCGGCGACCATTGTGGTGAAGATCCGGTGCACCTACCGGAGGATAGAGCGACGTCGGGGTCCGTCTCCGAAATTGTCGAGGTACCACCCCTCGTTCGCCGGCGAGGGGGGTAGTCCCTACCTGCTCCTCAGCGACTGCTGGGCCTGGCCCGGTTCCAGGCCGCTACCCCCTGCGCTCGAGGCCCGGCTCGAACCGTCATGACTCCGAGCTCATGGCCGACTGCCGGCGAAGACTGCGCCTGCACCAGCTGGCGCTCCGCCGGCCGGGCAACCGACCCCCGCTTCTCCCCAACTCCCATCCGCACTCCTCTCTTGCGGCCCACCTTGCGCGAGTCGCGGCCGACGTTATTTCCGTCGATCGTCGGCGTCATCAGGAACCGGTAACGTCCGGGCGTGCCGACCCACTACGAGGTCCTCGGCATCGCCGAAGCTGCGTCCGAGGACGAGATCAGGCAGGCGTACCGCCGGCTGGTGAAGTCGGCCCATCCCGACGCCGCCGGGGATCCGGAGCAGTTCCGGCGCATCACCGAGGCCTCCGACGTGCTGTCCGACCCGCTGCGGCGGGCTGCCTACGACCGCACCACCCGGCCGGTGTTGTTCGCCGGGCCGCCGGCGGTCACGCGGCGGCGGCGCCTGCCGTGGGGGCGCTACGCCGTCGGCCTGTTTCTCGCCCTCACCATTGCCGGCGTCGCCGCCCTCGTGGCGGGGACCAGCGAGCCGTCGCTCGGCGACGATTGCCTGGTCGGCACCTGGCGGGGGGAGGCGTTTGAGGTCGGCTTCCAAGGCATGCTCGACGGACGCGAGATCACTGCGGCGATCCAAGGGGGTGCCGGTGTCGTGCTGAGGATCGCTACCGACGGAACCGCCGGCTCCGACTACGCATCAGCCGAACCGCTGCGGGGGGACACGGCCGCATTCCGGATCGAGGGCACCTACGCGGGCTCCACCGTCGAGCGCTGGCAGGCAGGCGACGGACAAGTGAGGCTGAGCGGGACGGACACCTCCAGGCTGGCATTCACTGCGACGATCAACGGCCGGGCGCCTGACCAGCCCGTCAAAGTGACTGCGCTCGACCGGGAGTACCCCTACACGTGTGCGCCGGCGGCGCTGGAGGTCGGCCCGTACCGCTACATCCGACCGTGAGCTCAGGGCCGATACCTCTTGCCAACGTTTCGACCCTGTGTTCCAATTTCCGACTAATCGGTCACAACGGACTGAGGGGGAAGCCGGAAGGCGGAGGGGACGATACATGGCACAGGAACCTGAAGAGGCTGCGCCGTCCGACGAGCGGCGTGAAGGCTTGAGCCGGCGAGCCCTGCTCAACACCGCCGGCGCCGTCGGCGGTGGGGTCCTGGCGGCGACGGTGCTCACCGGCACCGCGTCGGCCCAGGCACCGTCGTCGACCATCACAGGGACCCGGTTCTCGATCACCATCGACGGGTACGAGATCGCCTCGTTCAGCGAGCTCGCTGGCATCGTCGCCGAGGTCGAGCCATCGGAGTACTGGGAGACGAATGGCGAGTCGGTGCCGGTGAACAGGTTGCCGGGGAAGATCAAGCCGCCGCAGATCACCCTCAAGCGGGGACTGAACTCCAACCTGGAGCTGTGGGCATGGCACGAGGCGGTGCGGACGGGGCAGATCGGTGCGGCCCGGCGCAGCTGCTCCCTCACCATATTCAACAAGTCCGGCCAGCCAGTGGGGAAGTACTGGCTGGAGAAGGCATGGCCGAACAAGATCGATCTCAGCTCCGCCGGCGCCGGCGAGGCTCTCCTCGAGACCGTCGTGCTGACCTGCGAGTACATCCAACGCGTCGCTCCCTGATACCCGGCCGGCGTCGGGGCTAGCCGGTGCGCTTCTTGGCCGCCGGCCGCTTCGCCGGCGTGGCCGGCGACGCAGCAGGAGGCCGGGGCACCCGCTTCTTAGTCGGCTCCGGCGCCGGAGCCGCAGCACGGGTTGACCGTTTGGCCGGCGCCGGCGCCGCCTTGGTGGCGGCCGGCTTGGCCGGCAACCGCCTGGTCGGAGCCTTCCTGGCGGCCGGCGCCGCCGGCTTGGCGGCCGGCGCCCGCCGGGCCCGGGGCGCCGGTGCCGGCGCTTCCTCCACGACCGCCTCGGGCTCCGGCTCGGGCTCGACGACGGGCCGGGGCCGCAGTATCTCGCTCAGTGGCCGAGCGGGCGAGCCGGCGGCGGCCTCCCGCCGGCGGGGCGGCGGAGGCGGGATCTCCACCTGTGGGCGAGCCGGCATGTCCGCGGCCATGCGCCCGCGCACGGCGTTGAAATCGCTCTCCGGCGGGCGGCCCCGTGCCACCAGGGCGTCGATGGCCTGCTGGGCCTGGGCGTGCGCCTCCTGCTCGGAGTAGCGCGGCTGCTTTCCGAAGTACTTGCCCATGTCTGCGACCTTCTCTCTCGTCGTCTGCGCGCCGCCGGCACGCGCCGTTGGGAGGTACGCCTTGAAGTCTCGCGCGCGATGCTTCTCCGCAGGGCATGGGACCGGACACGAGCGCACAGGTGTTGCAAGTGGAGGACCTGCGGGTGACGTTCACGTCGCCGGACGGCCCACTTCACGCCGTGGACGGCGTGGGGCTCGCGGTGGCCTCTCGAGAGACCGTCGCCCTGGTAGGCGAGTCGGGTTGCGGCAAGACGATGACCGCCCTGGCCATCCTCGGCCTGGTCCCTCCCGAAGCCACTGTCGAGGGACGGATCGCCTTCGAGGCCCGCGACGTCCGGGCCCTGGGCCGCCGAGACCTCCGAGAGCTGCGCGGCGCCGGCATCTCCATGGTGTTCCAGGAGCCGGTGTCGTCGCTGAACCCGGTCTTCCGCATCGGCGACCAGATCGCCGACGTCATCCGTCCCGGTTCCCGACCCCGTCCTCGCCACCCGGGGGTCACGCATCGCGCTCACCGGTGAGGTGCCCGACCTGGCCGACCCGCCCTCCGGCTGCCACTTCCGCACCCGGTACCGGTCAAGGGGCGCCAGCGCGGGCCAGGTACCAGGTGGCGACCTGAGTGCGGTTCTCGAGGCCGAGCTTGGTCAGGATGTGCTGGACATGGTTCTGGGCGGTGCGCTCGGACAGGTAGAGCTCGGTGGCGATCTCCCGGTTGGTGCGGCCGGCGGCCACCAGGGCGGCGACCTCCATCTCCCGGGCCGACAGGGGGCCGGCGTCGTTCTGCGGCGGCGCAAGGGCAGCGTCGATGCGCGCCAGGAAGTCCGGCATGCCGAGGCGTTGCGCTTCGGGGCGGGCCCGGGCCAGCAGGGCGCGGGCTTCGCCGGCGTCGCCCCGCGCCGCCAGCACGAATGCCCGCTCGACGCCGGCATGCACGGCGAATGCCGGAATCCCCGACCGGCGGGCGATGTCGGCCGCCGCGGCCAGATCACGGTCGGCGTCGTCGAGGCGGCCGAGGGCGCCGGCGCCGATCCCGAGCCACAGCTCCACCGGGCCGTCGTAGGTCAACACGCCGCCTCCGGAGGCGACGTGCCGGCCCCGGAAGGGCTCCAGGGCGGCGAGCAGGGGAGGGAGATCGTCGAGGACGGCGAGGAGGGAGGCCAGGTAGAGGCGGAGGGCGTGGGTCTGCAGGAGAAGCGCCGCCGGCGGCTCGCTCGAGGCCACCGGGCTCAGCCGGGCGTAGTACGCCCGGGCCTCGTCGAGGCGGCCGGCGCCGGCGTGGGCCAGCCCGGGACCGATCAGCGGGAGCTCGCCGATGAAAGGCGGGAACCAGTCCGAGTCGACCGCCCGCCACCGCTCGGCCAGCTCCTCGCTCCAGCCGGCGTGGCGCGCCAAACCGGTGCAGTAGCCGAGATACATCTGCTCGGCACCCATTGGTGACTCCAAGGCGGCAAAGAGCCGGCGGACGGTCTCGGCGTGCTGGAGCCCCTCGGCGAAGCGGCCGGTGGCCTGGGCCAGCGCCGCCTCCACCCGGGCCCGGTGCCACCCGGCCATGGGCGAGCCGGCGGCGTCGAGGCGCTGGCGGAGAAGAGGCATCGTGGCGACGGCGTCGGCGATGCGGCCCAGCTCCAGCAGCGAGTCGATGCGCCACAGTGGCTCCCAGAAGGCCACGCTCGGTCGGGGCGGGCGCCGGGCGGCGTCGGCTAGCCGAGCCGCGAGCTCGAGGCGCTCCTCTGCGTGTTGCGGCCCGTGCAGAAGCTGGTGGCGGGCCCGGATGGCGGCTATGTCGGCCAGCGGATCGCCAGCCTGCGCCGCCTCGGCAGTGGCCCGCTCGCTGTGGCCGGCCATCGCCGAGGGGTCCACGTAGTAGCTGATGTTGGCCAGGTGGCTGTGCACCCGGGCCCGGCGGGCGTGGTCCTCGGGCGGCAGCAGATCGAGCGCTTCCGTGGCCAGGTCGGTCATCGGGCCGGGAACCACGGAACGGCCCTCCGATACGAGGATGGCCTCGGCGAAGAGGTCCGGACGGCCGGCGTCCCGGGCCGCCGCCGCAGCCACGACGCTGTAGTCGACCGCGGTCGTGACCTCGTCGCAGTGCAGTCGGGCGCGAGCGGCACCGAAGGCCCGCGCGAACCGGTCGAGCGCGTCGGCCGTGTTGCCTCCGAGGTCGAGGGCGCGATCGAACAGCCGAGCCGCGTCTTCCCACGCCAGCTGGCGATCGGCGACGGCAGCCGCCCGCTCGCACCACGCTGCGGCCCGCTCCCTTTCGCCCAGGGCAGACGCTGCGTCCCAGTGGCGGGCCAGGTCGGCGACGTGGGCGTCGCCCGTCCCCTCGTAGACCTCAATGGCCTCGGCGATGGCCCGGTGGGCGGCGGGGAGCTGGGCGGCGCTGAGGGTCGCTTCGGCGGCGTCGCGGACGAGCGCGTGCACGAACCGGAACTCCCCCGGCCGGCCCGTCGGCTCCACCAGCCCGGCGCGCACCGCCTCGTCGATCGCTTCGAGGCAGGCGATCGCCGGCCGGCCCATCGCCGTGGCCACCAGGCCGGCGGCGAACGTTCGGCCGATGACCGCGCCGGTGCGGACGACCTCGGCGCACCAGGGCGACAGCCGGTCGAGCCGGGCCCCGACGCCATCGCGCACCGTCCGGGGGACGGTGGCCAGGGCGCCTCCTGCCGCCAGGTGCCGCACCAGCTCGGCGACGAGGAGCGGGTTGCCCCCCGAGACGGCGTGCACCCGCGCCACGACGTCGCCGCCGGCGCCCGGGAGGAGCGCGCCGACGGCGCCGGCATCGAGGCCGGCGAGCTCCAGGCGGCGGGTCGCCGGGTGGCGCGCGACCTCGTCCAGCGCCGGCGTCGCCCGGTGCGACGCCACCATCAGGACGGCGGCGCCGTCCAGGCGGCCGGCGACATGGCTGAGCAGGCGGAGCGACGACGGGTCGGCTCGATGCACGTCTTCGAGAACCACCACCAGCGGGCGGGAGCGGGCGGATTCGGCGAGGAGGGCGACGACGGCCTCGAACCGGGCGAACCGCTCGGCCTCGGGGTCGACGCCGGCCGTGGCTTCGAGGGCTGCCCGGCCGTCCAACCGGTCCAGTACCTGGAGCCAAGGCCAGTAGGGCGGGGCGCCGTCCAGTTCGGTGGTCCGGCCCCACGCCACCGTGGCGCCGGCCCCCTCCGCCACCTCGGCGAAGGCAGCCAGCAACCGGCTCTTGCCGATGCCGGCCTCCCCGCCGACCAGCACCGCCCGTCCGCGGCCGGCGCTGGCGCCGTCGAGCCATGCTGCGAGCGCGGCCACCTCGTCGTCGCGGCCCACGAGCGGCATGTCCACGGCGTCTGACGGTAGCGGCGGGCCGATGAGTACCCCGGATGAGCAATCCGGCGGATGGCGGCAGGCGCCAGATCCCGGAGAGTCGTCGTATGACCTACATCCTCAGCACCAACGCCCCCGGCGACGAAGCGACCTTCCGCAAGGTCGGCGACCTGGTCGGCGACCAGACCGAAGGCCTCATCGCCCTATACGCCGGCACCTCGGGCGCCGGCCTGTCCGTCACCGCCATCTGGGAGTCCAAGGCCCACGCCGACCGGTTCACCGCAGAGAAGCTCATGCCGGCGCTGCGCCAGCTCGGAGTCGAGCCCGGGACTCCGATGAGCATGATCGAGTTCGAGACGTTCGAGGGCGGGGCGGTCGCCGGGCGGCCGGCCTCGTGAGGCGCGGCGTGCCCTGGGCCGACGTGCTCGCGGCGGTCGGCCGGTCCTGGTGGCTCATGGCGCCATGGTCGTTGTTCTCCGGTGTTGCCGATCCTCGAGGGGCTGGCGTCCTTCCTGGACATGCGCCGGCAGGCCTTCCCCGACGTCATGTACACCATCGAGGACGTGCTGGCGGAGGGTGACAAGGTGTTCGGCCGGCTCACGATGCACGGCACCCACACCGGCGCGTTTCTGGGGAGCCCGGACATGGTCAGCCTTCTCCGCCAGATCGGCGCCATCAAGGAACGCGGTTCAGCCGGTTGGCAACGGGTCATGTCGCGCCTCTGCCGGGCCCGAAGGCCCGGCAGAGGGTGAAGCGAGGTACCGGCGAGTGTTACTTGCGCACCGAAGCGGTGACCGGGACGTCACGGCGGCGGGCCTGGCGGACGAAGGCCACGAAGCCAGCGCCGAACAGGGCCAGGCCGAGGGCGCCGAGGCCGACGGTCAGGGCGATGATGCCGGAGGACGAGGGGCTGGAAGCGACGGTGCTACCGGCCGAGGAAACCGCGGGGGTGACAACGGACTGGCCGTTGGCGCCGAGGATCTGGAAGGAAGCACGGGCCGGGGTGCCGTAGGCGTCAACGCCCTTGGCGTCCTTCTGGGTGGCCACGATCACGTAGTAGCCGGGCTGGCCCTCGGGGATGGCGAACGATGCCGAGATGTTGCCGGCCTTGTCGGGCTGCACACGGGCGAGCTCGGTGCCCTCGGTGCCGTTCCAGCGGAGGACCACCGGGATCGATGCCGACAGGTTCTGGGAGTTGACCCGGAACGAGGAGCCGGTGACGGTGACGGAGTCGCCCGCCTTGCCCGCGGTGCTGGACAGGTTGAGGGTCGCCAGGTTGGTGCATGCGAACGCCGCGGCGCCGGCGATGACGGACGCCGCTGCTGCTGCTCCGAAGACGGTCGTTACCTTCTTGCGTAGGTTCATTCTTGTGCTTCCTGCCTTTGCTTGTCTTGGCGCAAAGAACGCCAGTCGGCTGCCCACCTGCTGTGAGTTTCCTACCTCGATGGTTCGGGTGCAATAGGTGGCTATTCGCTAGACACAATTCGCAGCTACTGACACATTCGCTCAAGTCACATTGTGCAACCGCAGCCGGTTCGAGCGGGTCCTGATAGCCCGGCTGAGCAGCGCAGACGCGCAAAAGGAGCGATCGTCTTCCCAGGGGACGACTTTAGGTGGGCAGGAAAAGAACACCCGTGGGAAGACGAATCGCTCCGGTGCAGGGTGACGGTCGGACCGCCCGAAATCAAGACGGTGACGGGTTCTGTAACCAGACCGACATACAGGAAATGAACGCCAGTGTCCGGGCGCGACAGAACGGCCGGCGCCACCCTCGCGCCGGCCGTTCTACCGAAGAAACGGCCTACCTCTTGACTCGGACCGGTGCGGCCGTGACACCTCCCCGGCGGCTGGTGGCGAGAGCGGCGATGCCGGCGGCAAACATCCCGATGCCGGCGACGCCCAGGGCGACGAGGGCCAGGGTGCCGTTGCTCACGTCATTGTCGGACTGAACCAGCGCCGGCAGCCGCTCGCTCGCGTCCGCGGTGGTATCGGCACCGATGACGGGGCTCGTGCCGGTGGGCCCGACCACACCGAGCACGGCGCGGATCGGCGACAGCGAGGGCTGTCCCGCCTTGGTCTGGCCGACGATCACCACGTAGTTGCCGGGCGTCGTCCCGGGCGGCACCGTGAAGGTGGCATTGACGAGCTGGCTCTCAGGCTTGGTCTCGGCGATGATCGGCCCGTCGAGGGCATTCCAGCGGACCTGGACCGGGTCGGGCGACCGGAACCCGGTCCCGGTCAAGGTGACCTGCTCGCCGGCCTTGGCCGAGATGGTCGACAGGTTCACCACCGGACCCGAAACGCAGGCCCACGCCGCCGACCCGGCGAGTGCCAGGGTGGCGGCGCCGGCGAGCGCGCCAATTGCGAAGCGTCGTACGTGCAAATGCCCCTCCTCCATCGAAAAAGTGCGGACGGGGGCATCGTCGCAAGGCCAGGCGGACGATCCGGCGCCGGTCAGATGTCGATTGGGTTACAGAACGGGGCTCACGGGTTCGGGTTGAGGAGGTCGAAGGGCACCCTGTCGTCGGGGATGGGCCGGGGCTCGGCGTCGGTCGGCACCCCGCAGGCCACGGCGAGCAACAGCGCGACAGCGGCCCGCCAGAGCCGCTGCCGCCCTCCCTTGCGGGACCGACCTCCCGGGTCGGTCACGAGACCACCGGGAGGCGCACGACGAACCGCGCTCCTCCCCCCTCGCGGTCCTCGACCCACACCCGGCCCCCGTGCAGGCCGACGTGCTCCTGCACCAAGGACAGTCCGAGGCCGCTGCCCTCACCGGCGCCCCGCATGCCGGCGGCCCGCCCCCGGAAGAACCGCTCGAACACCCGGTCGCGCTCCTCGGGTGAGACCCCCGGGCCGGCGTCCTCCACCGCGAACCCGGCCCAGCCGTCCTCTCCCTCGACGACGACCCGGGCAACGCCCCCGCCGTAGCGGTCGGCGTTGTCGACAAGGTTGGCCAGGACCCGCTCGAGGCGGCGCTTGTCGGCCCGGACCACCGTCGCGGCCGCCCGGTCGCCGAGCTCCACGGCCGGAGGGGAGACCCCGGGCCGGTGTGCCCGTAGCGCCTCCCGGACGAACTGGCCGAGGACCACGTCCTCGACGACCAGCTCCTCCACGCCAGCGTCGATCCGGCTGATCTCGAGGAGATTCTCCACCAGGCGCTCGAAGCGGCCGATCTCGTCGCCCAACAGGTCGAGGCCGAGGCGGGCCCGTTCCGGCATCTCGTCGCGGCGGGAGCTCACGACCTCGAGGGCAGCGGCGAGCGTGGTGAGGGGCGAACGCAGCTCGTGGCTCACGTCGGACGCGAAGCGGGCGTCGCGCTGGATGCGGGCCAGCAGCGCCTCGGTCATCGAGTTGAACGACGCCGCCATCCGGGAGAGTTCCGGGTCTCCCGACTCCTCGAGGCGGACGTCGAACCGCCCGCTCGCCACGGCGGCGGCGGCGGCCGACACTGCGGCCACAGGCGAGAGCACGCGGCGGCTGGCCCACCAGCCCATCCCGGCCCCAGCCACCGTCGTCACCAGGGCCGCGGCGATCAGCGAGTTGAGCAGGATGCGGAGTGTGCGGTCGAGCTCCACCAGTTGGAAGATCTCGAAGTAAGCGCCGTCGACCGCAGGCAGCGGAATCCCCACCACGATCTGGGGGGTCCCGCCCACCCTCAGTCGCTGGCGGGCGGCGCCGCCGGCGCCCACGATGGCGATCATCGCTCGCGGGAGCGACTTGGGGCCGAGGCCGCTGGCCGCCTGGTACCAGCCTCCCCGGTACCGCAGCACCGGAGACGATCGGTCCGGCGACTGGACCGACGCCAGCAGCTCCGGGATGGAGGCATCCGTGGCCATCGCAGCCCGCACCAGGCGAGCGTTGGCGTAGGTCTGGCGCAAGGCCGAGGTCTCCCGCTGGCGGGCCAGGTACGAGCGGGACAGTTCGTAGGTCAGGGTGGCCAGGCCGGCCGAGAGCAGCAGGGCCCCGACAGCGAAGGCCAGCGTGACCCGCGTCCGCAGGCTGACCCGTCGGCTGGTGGTCACGGCCTCCCGCCCAAGGAGCACGCCCGGCTCTGCCGGGCGGCCGGCGCACGATCGCCTCGCCGAGCAAGCTCTGCGTGCGAGGCGACTCCCTTCACGGCTCCAGCTTGTAGCCCAGCCCGCGCACGGTGACGATGTGGCGGGGGTGGGTCGGGTCCTTCTCGACCTTGGTCCGGAGCCGGCGGACGTGCACGTCGACCAGGCGACCGTCGCCGAAGTAGCCGTAGCCCCAGACCCGCTCGAGCAGCACCTCCCTGGTAAGCAGCCGGCCGGGGTTCTGGGCCAGCTCGCACAGCAGCTTGAACTCGGTCTTCGTCAACGAGACGCTGGTGCCGTCGACACGCACCGTGCCCGCCTCCGGCATCACCTCGAGGTCACCGAAGGTGGGGTTGGCCGGGCCGGAGTCCGACCGGGTGGCCCGCCGGAGCAGGGCCCGAACCCTCGCCGAGAGCTCCTTGGGTACCGCCGGCTTGACGACGTAGTCGTCGGCGCCGGCTTCGAGGCCGGCGACCACGTCGTGGCTGTCGGAGCGGGCGGTGAGGATCAGAATGGGGACGTCGCTCCGGGCCCGGAGCCGCCGGCACAGCTCGAAGCCATCCATGCCCGGGAGCATGAGGTCAACGAGGACCACATCGGCGGGCCGGCGGACGATCGCCTCCAAGCCGGCCTCTGCGCTCTCAGCCAGCTCGACGGTATGGCCCTCGTCCTCCAGCACCAGCTGCAGCGACAGGCGGATGCGCGCGTCGTCCTCGACGATGAGCACCCTCGCCCCCATAGGACGCATGATTGCTCATACGGAGCCGGCGCCGCGGATGACGTTCTTCAGCGCCTCCGCTTCGAGAGACCGGCAGCACGCCGGCCCCGGGCCCCTCGACAAAGGCGACGACCGCCCATGTGGGGTCAACCGCCGCCCGCCTGCGCGACCATGGGAGCTGCATGGATGCCCCGGAGGACCTCGAGCAGCTCCGGGCCGAGCGCGAGGAGTGGCGCCGGCGGGCCGAGGTGGCCGAGGCCGTCGCCGACGAGCGCCTGGCTCGGGCGGAGACGGCCGAGCGGGCTTTGCGGGCCGCCGAGGCGGCCCTAGCCGGCGGCGCGGGCCGGCCTTCCTCGCCGGCCCCCGAGGCAGCGCCGGCCGAGCCCAAGCGGCCGGCTTCGCTGCTGGAACGCTGGCGCCGCTACACCGACACGCTGAACTAGGGCCACCATGGCCCTCGCAGAGCAGTCCAGACGCCGCGACCTCGCGGTCCGCAAGCGCTGGGCGACCGGGCTGCTCGCTGCGGTCACCGTCGTGTTCCTCGTCACCGCCATCTGGGGCGGCGACGCCAACTGGGTCGGCTACGTGGAAGCCACCGCGGCGGCATCGATGGTGGGCGGCCTGGCCGACTGGTTCGCAGTCACCGCCCTGTTCCGCCACCCCCTCGGCCTGCCCATCCCCCACACGGCCATCGTCGTGGAGCGCAAGGACCAGTTCGGGGCCACCCTGGCCGCCTTCATCCGGGAGAGCTTCCTCACCAGCGACGTGCTCGTGGAGCGGGTCCGGGCCGCTGGCGTGGTCGGGCGCCTCGGCGCCTGGCTGGCCGACGAGGAGCATGCGGCCCGGGTCGCGGGCGAGCTGGCCGACGCCGCCGTGGCCGGCGCCGATCTCCTCAAGGACGACGACGTGCACCGGGTGCTGGAGGACGTCGTCCGCCAGCGGGTCGAGGCCACGCCGCTCGCCCCCCTGGCCGGGCGGGCGCTGCGATTCTTCACCCACGACGGCCGCCACGCCGAGCTGCTCGATTCGATGCTCGCCGGCCTCGACGGCTACCTGGGCGCCCACGGCCAGGAGCTGAAGGCGCAGTTCGGGACCAAGTCGCCGTGGTGGCTGCCCGGTGCGGTGGAGGACCGCATCTTCGACCGCCTGCTCGCCGGCGCCCGGACCGTCCTCCAGGAGATGGCCGCCGACCGCGACCACGCCCTGCGGAAGCAGTTCGACGCCCGCCTGCGCCTACTGGCGGCCGAGCTCGAGACCTCCGTCGACCTCATCGAGCGGGGCGAGCGGCTCAAGCACGATGTGCTCTCCCAGCCCCAGGTGCGTGAGTGGGTGGCGTCGCTGTGGGGCGACGCCAGGGGTGAGCTGCGGGCCCAGGCGTGCGACCCGGAGTCGCAGCTGCGCCGGCAGCTCGTCCAGGCCATCGCCGCCGGCGGCCGGCGCCTCCAAACCGACGCCGACCTGGCGGCCACCGTGCAGACCGCCATCGAGCGGGCGGTCAGCTACCTGGCCGACCACTTCGACGGCGACATCGCCGTCTTCATCAGCGGCACGATCGCCCGCTGGGACGCCGAGGAAACCGCGTCGCGCCTCGAGCTCCTGCTGGGCCCGGACCTCCAGTACGTGCGCATCAACGGCACGGTGGTGGGCGCGGTGGCCGGCCTGTTGCTCCACGCGGTCTCCGCCGGGTTGTCCTAGCCCGAGGTGGCGCGGCCATACTCGGCGCCGATGACATCCAAGTTCCGCATCGTCGCCCTGATCGAGGCGATCTCCTTCCTCGCCCTGCTCGCCGCCACCATCTTCCACCGAGTGCTCGACGGCTCCGACGCCGGCGTCAACGTGCTCGGCCCCATCCACGGGATGCTCTTTCTGGTTTACGTGCTCCTCGCGCTGCTGGTGCGGGAGGAGCAGGGCTGGTCGGTCGGCCAGACGCTGATCGTGATCGTGGCCTCGGCCATCCCGTTCGGCGCCTTCGTGGTCAATGCCAAGATGGTCCACGACCCCGCCACCAGCACCGCCTGAGCGTGGATCACTTCCGGCTCGACGGCCGGACTGCGCTGGTGACGGCGCCTCCCGTGGCATCGGTGCCGCTCCGCCGACGCCCCCAGCCGGCTGGCGGCGGCCGCCCTCGCCGCGCAACAGTTAGCTTCACGGCAATGGCACTCGCACACACGGGAGGCGGACGTGGCTGACGGTCTCGATGAAGCTCGTCGGAAGCTCGACGACGAGTACGGCCAGGTGCGGCGCCGCCTCGACCGGATCCACGCGGCAATGGACCGGATCGACGCCTCCGGCCCGGAGGACGACGTCTACGAGCTGCTGAAGGACCTGGAGGACGTGGTCAAGGAGGTCCGGACCGGCGGAGTGGTGGGGTCGGGCGCCAAAGGCCACAAGAAGGCGCTCGAGGCCTACCGCAGCCGCAAGGTCGGCTGAGCCACCGGTTTCCATGGCGACGCTCGAGGTCCTCGATCACGGCGACCTGATCTCCATCTCATTCGACGACCTCCTGAAGTACCACGGCCGGAGCTCCATCGCCGGCGTCGCCCACGCCTTCAAGGCGATGGAGCGTGCGTTCGCGCTCCTGTCGCCGGAGGGACCGCCGGCGCGCTGGGAGATCACGGTCGAGAGCGGCTTCCCCGGCGGAGGCGCACGCGACGCCTTCGAGATGGTGACCCGCGCCGTGACGGACGACCGCTACCAGCTGGCTGACGACAAGGACGCCTTCGACGCCCCCCAGGCTCCGGGCGGCCGCTTCTTTTTCCGCCTCGGTTACCGAGACGCGGTCGCCGAACTGGTCCTGCGCCTCGGGCACGTCTCGGAAGAGTTCCTCGTGCTCGCCTGCCGGGACGCGCCGACGCCGGCCGAGGCCGACCGGGCCCAGCAGCTCAAGGAGGAGATGGCCGAGCGACTCATGCGCCTGCCGGCAGACGAGGTCTACGACGCCACGCTCCGCTGACGGAGGCCGGCACCACGGCGGAGGGCTGGGGGTTCTGCGCCTGGCGAGAAGCGCGGGACCTGCCTTTGGGAGGTCCAGCCTCTCCGCCGCCGGTGTCGTGCCCGCTTTCTGTCGGTGGTGCGGGCGAGGAACTTGAGTAGTACGGCTAGTTTCTTTCCGTGTTCCTGGGCGAGAACTTGCTGCCGTACCTGGTGCTCGCGCTCGGGGCCGCCCTCGTCTTCGGCAACGGGATGGCGCTGGTCCGGCCGCCCAAGGAAGCCGGGAAGGACGAACTGGCCCGGGCCCCCGTGGGCCGGAGCGCAGTGATGATCGCCATCGGGTTCGTGGCCGCCATTTGGGCCCTGGCCAGCCTCGTCTCTGGATAAGCGGGCCGCCGCCATCGGGGGCGTCGCCGGCCCCGTGGCCTTCGTGGCCGCCTGGGCCGCTCTCGGCGCCGGCGCCGCCGGCTACGACCCGACCCGCGACGCCATCAGCCGCCTCGCCGCCCTCGGCGCCCCGACCCGCGTGGCGATGACCGCCGGCCTGGTCGCCCTCGGCGCCGGCATGGGCGCCTACGGGCTGGCCCTGCGACCACGGCCGGTCTGGGTCCTGCCCGTCGCCAACGGCGCCATCACCCTCGCGGTGGCCGGCTTCCCCCTCGACGGCGAGGTGGACGCCGCCCACGGCGTCTTCGCCGGCCTGGGGTACGTCACTCTGGCCGCCATCCCGGCGATGGTCGGCCGGCGCCGGCCGCTCGCCGTCGCCGTCAGCGCCGTGTCCGGCCTGTGCCTGCTGCTCACCGTCGTCGCCACCCGGGACGGGCTGTTCCAGCGCATCGGCCTGACCGTCGCCCAGGCGTGGATCGTCGTCAACGCGCTGGGTTTGCTTCGATCCCCCAGGCCGTCGTCCAGGACTCCCCGGGCTCCAGCACCTTGAGGTCCAGGCCCGTGGCGAAGGCGTTGGGCGGGCACGTCATGGGCTCGATGGCGACGCTGCGCCGGCGCCGGTCGGGGTCGAGCGTGTCGCCGGTGAACACCATCACCCACTTGTGGGAGTCGTCCCACCAGAGCCGCACCCGCCGCTGACCGTCGGGCGAGGCGATGACCGCCTCGTTCCCGGTGAGGCCACCGAAGGGCGTATCCAGCTTGAGCTCGCCGATGTGCATGGTCTGGAAGAACCGGAACGGTGATCGCACGGTGAGCCGCCGCTCCCGGGGGATGCCTCGCTCGTCGGCCAGCATGTACTCCGACGCCGGCAGGAAGAGGACCACGTCGTCGACCAGCTCCGTGCCCACCGTGAGGTAGGGGTGGGCGCCGGCGCCGTAGGGACAGGGCCGGTCGCCCAGGTTGGTCGCCGTGGTCTCCACCGAGAGGCCGCCGGCGCCAAGGCGGTACTCGACCGACAGGCCGAGGGCGAACGGGTAGCCGGGTTGGGGGTGCACGACGTGCTCCATCACCACCCGGTCGCCGTCGTTCTCTGCGGCCGTCCAGGTGGCCCACCGGGTGAGCCCGTGGATGGCGTTGTCGTGAGCCGGCTCGGTCAGGGGGAGCTGGAACTCCTGGCCGGCGAAGGTGTACTTCCCGTCCTCGATCCGGTTGGGCCAGGGCAGGAGCAGCTGGCCCCGGCCGCCGCTGGCCATCTCGTCGACGCTGTAGCCGTCGAGCACGTCCACGCCGTCGACGGTGTAGGTGCGCAGGCCACCGCCTACCTCGACCACGCTCGCCTCCTGGCCGTCGACCTCCAGCCAGAACTGGTCGCCCGAGGGGTTCACTCCTCTTCAAACCTTCCGCCCAGGTGCTTGGCCAGGAACCGCTCGGCGTGGGCGTAGAACTTCAGCCGGTTCTCGGGCTTGGCGAACCCGTGGCCCTCGTCGGGGAAGAGCATGTACTCGTGGTCGATGCCCTTCTCCTTGAGGACGGCGACGATCTGCTCGGACTCGGCCTGCTTGACCCGGGGGTCGTTGGCGCCTTGGGCGATGAGGAGCGGGATGCGGATGTCGCCGGCCCTCGAGAGCGGCGACCGCTCCCACATGAACTCCTCCTCGGTCTCGGGGTTGCCGACCCGGGTGTGGAACTGGGCGATCATCGGCGCCCAGTAGGGCGGGATGGACTCGATGAGGGTCTTCAGGTTCGACGGGCCCACGATGTCGACCGCGCAGGCGAACACGTCGGGCGTGAAGGCGGCGCCGGCCAGCGCCGCGTAGCCACCATAGGAGCCGCCGTAGATGGCGACCTTGGACCGGTCGGCGTAGCCCTGGTCGACGATCCAGTCGACGGCGTCGAGCAGGTCGGTGTGCATCCTGGCGCCCCACTCCTTGTCGCCGGCGTTCACGAAGTCCTTGCCGTAGCCGGTCGAGCCCCGGAAGTTCACCTGTACGCACAGGTAGCCCCGGTTGGCCAGCCACTGGGCCTCGGGGTCGTATCCCCAGGTGTCGCGGGCCCAGGGCCCGCCGTGGACGTTGAGCACGGTCGCCAGGCTCTCCCGGGCGACTCCGGGCGGGAAGGTCAGGTACCCGTGGATGGTCAGACCGTCGCGGGCGGTGTAGGAGAAGGGCTCCATCTTGGCCAGCTCGTACTGCGACAGCGCCGGCTGGTGCTCGAAGAGGAAGGTGGCCTGCTTCGAGTCGCGGTCGTACGCGTAGTAGCGGACGGGCCCGTCGTCGTTCGTGTACGCCGCCAGCCACGTGCGGTCGGTGTCGTCGTGGCCGCTGAGGTTCAGGTCGCCGGGGTCGACGGCGAAGAGGACCTGCGCGTCTTCCTCGAGGTCGGGGTCGAGGATCTGGTAGCTGGCCCGCTCCTTGATGAATGTCACTGCCTGCGGTTCCCGGGTGTCCGGGTGCAGGCGGACACCGCCCACGTCGTACTGGGGGTCCTCGGCGATCACGGCGGTCGCGCCGGTGGCGATGTCGAGCTTCACCAGGCGGCCGGCGTTGGCCCCGACCGAGGACACCATGAGCATGCTGGCGCCGTCGAGGGTGAAGGACAGGGGCGAGGTGGTGAGGGAGTCGTCCTGGCCCCACTGCAGCAGCTCACGCCACTCGTCCTCTTCGGTGTCCCGGACCATCAGGACCATCCCGCCGTCGGGGAGGGGGGCGAGGCCGGCGCGGACCGTGAAGTCGGCGTCGGCGAGGAAGCCGATGAAGCCGGGGTTGGCCACGATCTTCTCGATTTCGCCGGTGGGTAGGTCGAGGCGGTAGACGTCGTGGAGCTGGGGGTTGTCCTTGTTCAGGCCGATGAGGATGGTGTCGGGGAAGCGCTTGTCGGTCTCGTCCACCCGGGCCTGCACACCCTCGAAGGGGGTGACGTCCTGGGTCTCGCCGGTCTGCAGGTCGACGCTGAAGAGGTGCCAGTCCTCGTCGCCGCCGACGTCCTGGATGTAGAGCAGGTGGCGGTTGTCGTGGGCCCAGAAGAACGTGCGGATGCCGCGGTCGCGATCGTCAGTGACGGCGGCGGCGTCCTCGAGCGGGGCGCCGACCCGGTTCACCCACACGTTGAGCACGCCGGCATCGGGGGCGACCCACGCCAGCCGGCTGCCGTCGGGCGAGATCCGGGGGCTGACCCGCTCCGGGTTGCCGAACAGGACCTGGCGGGGGACGAGGGGCGCAGTCATGCCGGCCAGCCTGGCAGATGCTCGACTCTGCCTTGGGCCCGACGTGCCAATAGGAGGGTGCACCGTTTAGCGTCGGGGGTGATGAGCGAGCCGGAGGCGAGCGAACCGACAAGCAGAGCGCCCCGCTCAGCGGGGCGGACGCCGAAGGCGGCGGGCCGATGAGCCAGTCTGCGGTCGACATCTCCCCGCTCGACGCGTTCATGCGCCGGCTCCTCCGGCTGCCCGCCGGCGCCGGTCCCAGCGCCACCGCGGAGAAGGCGTTCGGCACGTCGATCCTCATCTCGACTGTCCGCTGCCTGCTGACCTACGTGCTGCTGCCGCTGCTCAAGCCGGTCGTCGACCTGACCGGGGGCGTCGGCCCCATCGTGGGGCTCGTCATCGGCGCCGTGTCGGCGACGGCCATCGTCTACTCGATGCGACGGTTCTGGCGGGCCAACCACCGCATGCGGTGGGCGTACACCGTGGTGGGCGGCGGCATCCTCGTGCTGCTGGCCGTCCAAGCGGTGGGAGACGTCGCCGCCCTGCTCTGATGGCCGAGGGACGCAGAGCCACCGCTCCCCTGTGGTTCGCCGGCGGGATCCTCTCCGTCGGCATCGGGGGGATCGGCGTGATTGTCCCCGGTCTGCCGACCACGGTCTTCTTCATCGTGGCCGCCGCCTGCTTCTCCCGGAGCAGCCCCCGGTTCGAGCAGTGGGTGCTCAACCTGCCCAGGATCGGCCGCACCGTCGGTGACTACCGGGCCGGACTGGGCATGCCCCGGCGGTCGAAGGTGGTCGCCGTCACCATGATCGTGGTGGTCTCGACGCTCAGCGCCGTCCTCGCCGGCCCGCCCGCCGCGTGGGGGATCGCCGCTCTCGGCCTGGTGGGCGCCCTCTACGTCACGTTCCGAGTGCCCACACGCGAGCGTCTTCTGGCGGAGCGGCCCCCGCCGATGTCCTGACCAGGGCTCGCCGGGCCGGCGCCGCCGCCGGGTGGCTCGTCGTCGTCCCGCTCATGCTGGTCGCCGCCGCCCGGGTAGTCGCCCCCGACGCCCGCTCGGTCCTGGTCGCCCTGAACGCGCTCACGCCGTTCCTGTTCCTCCCCGCCTGGCCGGTGGCGCTGGCCGCCGGCCTCGGCCGGCGCTGGGCCCTGTGCGCCGCCGCCGCCGCCGTGCTGGTCGCCCATGTCGCCTTCATGGCGCCGGAACTGGCGGCCCGGGCACCGGTCCCGCCCCTCGATGCCGGCTTCCGCGCCATCCGGCTGTTCAATGCCAACGTCTACGCCGCCAATCCCGACGCCGGCGGCATCGCCAGTGAGATCGCGGCCGCCGGGCCCGATCTCGTGTTCCTGCAGGAGGCGACGCCCAGGCTCGTCGGAGCCATTGACGACACCGGTGCCCTGGAGGAGCTGCCCCACCGGATCGCCGTCGGCCGGGACGACCCGTTCGGCACGCTGGTGGCGTCGCGCTGGCCCCTTGCCGACCAGGGTGTGATCAAGCTCGACGGGCTACCTGTTGCCATCCGGGCGACCATCGATACCGGCGACGGTCCGATCCGGCTGTACGCCCTCCACGTCGTGGCCCCATTCGGCGCACGGGAGAGGTGGTCCCGGCAGTTGGAGCAGATCGCCGGCGCCGTCCGCCAGGAGGTCGGGCCGGTCCTCGTGGCCGGCGACTTCAACGCCACCTGGAGCCACCGGGCGTTCCGGCGCCTCCTCGACGCCGGCCTCACCGACGCTGCGGCCGCCCGCGGCCGGCCCTTCCAGATGACCTGGGACCGGTCCCGACGCCTGGTCCCGCCCCTGGCCCGGATCGATCACGTGCTGACCACGCCGGCGCTGGCCGTTGTCGCCATCCGCACGGGCACGGGCAGGGGAAGCGACCACCGGCCGATCGTCGCCGACATCGTGCGCACCGCCGGTCCGCACTAGGGCGAACGCGGCGTGAGGTCGGCGACCAGGCCGTAGTGGTCGGAGGCGCAGAGGGTGCCCTCGGCCTCGTCGAAGGCCAGCGCGGCGCCGGCCACCTCCACCTGGTCGTTGACCAGGATGTAGTCGAGGACACTGCCGGCGCCGGTGGCGCCCAGCCGCAGCGGGGTGGGGACGGTGCGGGCGGGCTCGCAGCCGTGGACCGTCTTATGGGCGGACCGCAGCCGGGTCGCCAGCAGCTCGATCGTGGGCGAGCCCGGCCGGGCGTTCAGGTCTCCCAGCAACACCGCCGGCCCGGGGCGCCGGCCGGCAATCCAGTCGAGGATGCGCTGGGCCTGGCCGGCCCGGAGCACTTCCCCGCCGAGGCCGAGGTGGGCGTTGTAGACGTCGAGCGTGGCGCCGCCCACCCGCATGGTGACCCGCTGGGCCACCCGGCCGTCGGCCTGCAGGTCCAGCCACCCGGTGGAGACCACCGGCACCCGGCTCAGCACCCCGATCCCTTCCCAGAGTCCAGCGGCGCCCACCTTGGGCCGGCGGTGGGCGCGGTAGGACAGCCGCCCCCCGCTGGCCCGGGCCACCTCGCTGGCGATCCAACGGGCCTGGTCGGGCAGGACCCGCAGCTCCTGGAAGCCGATCACCTCCGGCGCCAGCGCCACCAGCTGGCGGACGAGCAGCCGGCGGCGGGCCGGCCACCGGTCGGCGGTGTTGCGCACATTGAGGGTTGCGACGCGCACAGCCGTATCGTCGCGGCAATGGACCGCCGCACCAAGATCGTCGCCACCCTCGGGCCGGCGTCGGACACACCGCAGATCGTGCGGCGGATGATCGACGCCGGCATGAACATGGCCCGCCTCTCCCTGGCCCACGGGCCCGTCGAGGAGACCCTGGAGCGCATCAAAAGGGTGCGGAAGGCCGCGGAGGACGCCGAGCGCACGATCGGCGTCCTCGTCGACCTTCCGGGCCCGAAAATCCGCACCGCCGACTTCGAGCGCGAGATCTACCTCAGCGAGGACGACCTGGTGGTGCTGGTCCCCTCGGCGGATGGGATGACGAGCGACTGGCTCCGGATCGCCGTCGACCACCCGGCCCTGGTCGCCCACCTGGAGCCCGGCGACCGCGTCTCCATGGGCGACGGCGGCGTGACTCTGTCCGTCGAGGAGGCCTACGGCGACCGGGCGGTGGCCCGCATCCGCTCCGGCGGCCGGCTCATGGGCCGCCCTGGCGTGTCCCTCTCGACCACCCGCTTTCCGATGGAGTCCCCCACCGCCGAGGACCTCCGGCTGCTCGACATCGTGCTCGAAGCCGATGTGGACGCCGTCGCCATCTCTTTCGTCCGCTCCGCCGCCGATGTCGAGCGCGTACGGACGGCCATCGGCCCCGACGGCCCCATGTTGGTCGCCAAGATCGAGACCCAGGAGGCGGTCGACGCCCTGGAGTCGGTCATCCCCGTCACCGACGGCGTGATGGTGGCCCGAGGAGACCTGGGCATCCGCTGCGCCCTGGAGGACGTCCCGCACTACCAGAAGCGGATCATCCAGGCGGGCGTTTCCTACGGCCTGCCGGTCATCACTGCCACCCAGATGCTGGAGTCGATGTTGCACGCGCCGACGCCAACCCGGGCTGAGGTCAGCGACGTGGCCAACGCCGTCCTCGACGGCACCAGCGCCCTGATGCTCTCCGGCGAGACGGCCATCGGCCACGACCCGGTTGGCGCGGTCGCCACCATGGCCCGCATCGCTACCCGGGCCGAGCGGGAGTTCGACTACCTCGGCTGGGGGCGGGAGCGGGGGATCCAGCAGGTGGCCGAGAGCCGGGGCAAGCCGGCGTCCCGGCGCATCACCGCCGCCGTCTCGGCCGCGGCGTGGAAAGCGGTCACCGACGTGGGGGCCACCGCCATCATCGCGTGCACCAGCAGCGGCACGACCGCCCGGGCGATCTCCCGGTTCCGGCCGGTGATCCCCGTACTGGGGGTGACACCGTCACCCCGGACGGCCCGGCAGCTGTCGGTGGCTTGGGGCATCACCCCGGTGCTCACCAAGGAGCGTTCGACGACCGACGATATCGTCTGGTTCGCCATCAAGTCCGCGGTGGAAGCCGGCATGGCCAAGGCGGGCGATGTCGTCGCCGTGCTGGTCGGCTGGACCGTGGAGCCGGCGCCGACAACCGACACCCTCCGGCTCGTGCGTATCTAACGGCCGACGGTGAACGCCTCGTGGGCGCCGCTGACGAACAGGCCGGGCTCGGGGCCGCCGGCGATGACGTGGAGGCGGTCGCCCAGGCCGGCGACGCCGAGGCCGTGGCGGGGGATGCGGAGCTGGGCGACCCGGGACCACCGGCCGTCGGCCAGGCACTCGACCGACGCGATGGTGCCCGCCGGCTCCTCGCCGCCGGCGACGCACGGCCGCCCGCCGGCCTCAGCCGCCGACGTGCCGCCCCGGGTGTCGTTGAGACGGGGCTCGGCCCGCCAGCCCCGTCCGGGATCGCTTGGATCCCACGATTCGACGGTGGCCTTGTTGGTGTCCAGCCCGCCGAGGCGGCCGGCGATGGCGTAGACCCGCCCGCCGGCGCCGGCGGCGGCCAGGTGGTCACGCGGCTCGGCCATGTCGGGGCCGGCGGCCCACGCCCGTTGCCCGGGCGTGAGCACCTCGGTGCGGGCCAGGAAGCGGCCCAGGTTGTCCGTGCCGCCCACCGCCACCAGCCGGCCGCCGGCCGCGGCCAGGGCCAAGCCGCCCCGGGTGCCGCCCAGCGCCGGCTCCTCCCGCCACACCCGGTCGCCGGCGCCGAGGCTCACTACCCGCGACTGCGACACCCACTCCTGGCCGGCCCGGTTGGTGTACCCGCCGGCGACGTACACCCGGTCGCCGAGGGCCGCCATGCCCGAGTGGTGAAGGGCCAGGGGCAGCGCCGGCGCCGGCTCCCAGCGGTTGGCCGCGGAATCGTAGAAGTCGACCCGGTCGCTCGCCGCCCCGTCGAGGGTGAGGCCGCCGGCGACGACGATCCGCCCGCCCAGGACGGCGGCGGCCACCTCGGTGCGGGGCACGGGCAGCTCGGCCAGCGCCGGCGCCGTGGTGACAGCCGTCGTCGTCGAGGCCGCCGGCGCTGGCGGGCCGTCGCCCGAGTCGGAACAGCCGACCCCGAGCAGGGCAACCACCAGCAGCGTCGCCGTGCACACCCTCACCCCGGCGATGGTACGCACACGACGACCAGATCCGACGTCCGTCTATGGTCGTATCCGCCCCAAGGCCCCTACAGAGGTGACGATGACGACCGATCTGGCGATCGAAGCCACCGGCTTGGTGAAGTCCTTCGGCGAGACGAAGGCGGTCGACGGTGTCGACCTCGCCGTGCGCCGGGGCTCGGTCTACGGCGTGCTCGGCCCGAACGGCGCCGGCAAGACCACGACTATTCGCATGCTGGCGACGCTCCTGCAGCCTGACGGCGGGAGTGCCCGGGTCCTGGGCCACGACATCGTCACCGACGCCGAGGCCGTCAGGGCTGCAGTCAGCCTCACTGGTCAGATGGCCTCCGTCGACGAGGACCTGACCGGCCGTGAGAACCTCGTCCTGCTGGGACGGCTCCTGGGGATGCGCCCGCCGGCGGCTAAGGAGCGAGCCGGTGAGCTCCTCGACGCATTCGGGCTGGCGGAATCGGCGGCCAAACTGGTGAAGCACTATTCGGGCGGGATGCGGCGGCGGCTCGACATCGCGGCGAGCATCGTCGTGACCCCGGAGCTGATGTTCCTCGACGAGCCGACGACCGGCCTCGACCCCCGCTCCCGCAACCAGGTGTGGGACATCGTGCGAGCCCTGGTCGCCGAGGGCACCACCATCCTTCTCTGCACCCAGTACCTGGAGGAGGCCGACCAGCTGGCCGAGGGGATCGCCGTGATCGACCGGGGCAAGGTGATCGCCGAAGGGACTCCGGGCCAGCTCAAGGCGTCGGTCGGGTCGGCCACCCTGCACGTCCGGCTGCTGGATCCTGGACAACGGCCGGACGCCGAGCAGGTGCTCGACCGCCATCTCGGGGCCGTGACCCAGGAGAACGACCCGGCGGCGCTCTCCGCCGCCTGCCCGAGTGCCGATCGGGGCGCCGAGGTGATCGCCGACCTCGTCCGGGCCGGCGTAGGCGTCGCCGCTTTCTCGCTCGGGCAGCCCAGCCTGGACGAGGTCTTCATGGCCATCACCGGCCACCCCGCCGAAGATGCCGGCGACCCGATCACCGACGGGAGCCCGGCATGACGGTGGACCCGACCACCCAGGCGGACGCGGTCGGCGCCGACCAGGCCGCTGTCCGCCGGGCCATCTCCTCCCGACCCCGCCCGCCGGCAGCCAGCCCCGTGTCGGCCGCCCTCACGTTCGCCTGGCGGGGGATGCTCAAGGTCAAGCACGTCCCCGAGCAGCTCCTCGACGTGACGATCACGCCGGTGATGTTCGTGCTGATGTTCACCTACATCTTCGGCGGCGCCGTCTCCGGGTCCACCGGCGAGTACCGCGACTACCTCATCCCGGGGATCCTCGTGATGTCCGTGCTGTTCACCACCGTCTACTCGGGGGTGGCGCTCAACACCGACCTCACCAAGGGCGTCGTCGACCGGTTCCGGTCGCTGCCGATCTGGCGGCCGGCGCCGCTGCTCGGCTCGATGCTGGGCGACAGCGTGCGCTACCTGCTGGCCGGCACGGTGATCATCATGGTCGGCGTGGCGCTGGGCTTCCGCCCCGACGCCGGCGTCCCCGGGGCCGTCGCCGCCCTCCTGCTCGTGGTGGTGTTCGCCTTCGGCCTGTCCTGGGTCTTCACGACCCTCGGGCTGCTCCTGCGTACACCGAGCGCGGTGCTGAACGCCGGCTTCATGGGCATCTTCCCACTCACCTTCCTGTCCAACGTCTTCGTCGAGCCCGAGACGCTCCCGGGCCCGCTCGAAGCGTTCGTCAAGGTGAACCCGATCTCCATCCTCGCCGATGCCTCACGGGGGCTGATGGGCGGCAACGCCGCGAGCGGCGACATCGCCATCTGCCTGGCGGTGGCGGTGGGGCTGACTGCGGTTTTCGCACCCTTGACAACCCGCCTCTACCGCCGCAACTGATCCCGACCCGATTGCCCACTGAGCGGGGGCGGCGAGCCGTGCTGGCGTTCCTCGGGATCGCCGGCGTGCTGTTCGTGGTGTCGGCAGTGGGATCAATCTGGCTGCCAGAGCCCGGCAACCAGGTCATCCCCCCGTTCCGGGGCTGGCGCTGGCTCCAGGGCTGGGCTCAGTGGGACTCGGGGTGGTACTTCGCCATCGCCACCGGCGGCTACGGGTACGTCCCTGGCCGGCAGTCGACGATCGCCTTCTTCCCGACCTACCCACTGGCCATGCGGGCGGTGGCGACGATAGGCCTCAACGCCTACGTGGCCGGCATCCTCGTGACAGTGGCTGCGGGAGCGGCGGCCACCCGGCTGTTCTTCGGCTGGCTCTCCGCCCGGCTCACGCCGGCCGGCGCCTGGGCCGCCCTCGGGCTCATGCTCCTCTACCCCTACGCCTTCTTCCTTTACGGCGCCGTTTACCCCACCGCGCTCTTCGTGCTCACCATCGTGGGTGCCTTCGTCCTGCTCGAGCACGACCACCCCTGGCTGGCCGGCCTGGTCGGCGCCCTGGCCACCGCCGCCCGGCCGACCGGCGTGGTCCTCGTCGTCGCCCTGGCCGTGCGGGCGGTGGAGCGCCGGCGCTCGGCCGGCGAGCCGGTGACATGGCGCGACGCCGGCGTGCTGGTGTCGATCTTGGGCCTGGCCGGCTTCTGCGTCTACCAGTGGCGCAAGTTCGGCGACCCGTTCACCTTCATCACCATCCAGTCGGCCTGGGACCAGGAGAGCGGCCTGCGCACGTGGCTGAAGTTCCGGTTCTTCGAGGATCTGGGCACCCTGGATGACCGCAACATCCTGGGCTCGCTGTCGTACCTCGCCCACCCGATCCTGACCTTCGGCGCCCTGGCCCTGGTGCCCCGGGTGTTCCGGCGCTTCGGCTACGGCTACGGCACCTACGCCCTGCTCGCCGTCCTCGTGCCGGCGGTATCGACCAAAAACTTCTTCGGCATGGCCCGGTACCTCCTTGCCGCCTTCCCGATCTTCGCCGTCGCCGGCGAGCTGCTGGCTGAGCGGCCCCGGCTGGCCAAAGTCGTCTACCCGGCGCTCGCCGTGGTCCTGGTCGCCCTGACCGCCGCCTACAGCCAGGGCCAGTACCTCAGCTAGGGCGTGAAGAACGCCCGGTAGATGGCCTGGGGGATGGGGAGGGGGATGTCGCCGCTGAGGCCGAGGAAGACCGTGGCCTGGCCGTTGACGTACCAACCCCCGACGGCCTTGCGCCAGATGGCCCGGTCCGTGTCGCCGTCGCCGTCGTAGTCGCCGGCAACGGGGATGTCGCCGCTCAGGCCCGTGAACACCGTTGACTGGCCGGCGGTGTACCACCCGCCGACTGTCGGCCGGAACACGGCCTTGTCGGTGGTCCCGCTGTTGTCGTAGTCGCCGGGCACAGGGATGTCCCCGTTGAGGCCGTTGAACACCGTCGGCTGACCGTTGATGTACCAACCGCCGACCGCCGGCCGGAAGATGGCGACGTCGGTCGACCCGTTGCCGTCGTAGTCGCCCGGCACCGGGATGTCGGTGGAGTTCCCGAAGAACACCGGGCCCTGGCCTTCGACGAACCAGGCCCCCACCGAGGGCCGGTAGACGGCCCGGTCGGTCCGCCCGTCGCCGTTGTAGTCGCCCGGGACGGGGATGTCGCCGGCCAGTCCCAGGAAGGCGGTGGCCTGGCCCTCGGTGAACCAGGTGCCCTCCCGGTAGACCGCTTTGTCGGAGTCGCCGTCGCCGTCGTAGTCACCGGGGACCGGGATGTCGGTCGCGGTGCCGATGAAGCCCGTGGCCTGGCCCTCGGCGAACCACGCCCCACCGCGGTAAACCGAGCGATCGGTGTCGCCGTCCCCGTCGAAGTCGGCAGGCTTCTTGACGGTCGCCGGCCGGGGCGCGAGCGAGGCGTTGATGCCCGATGTGGTGACGCCGGCGGTCACCGACACCAGGTTCGCCGTGTTACCACCGGGCTTGTTGTCGTAGTACTCCGACACCCACTCGACCGGACCGTTGCAGTCTTCGAACCGGACCCTGTAGTTGCCCGGCCTCAGGCCGGAGATGAGATAGGAGCCGTCCGCCGACGTGGAGGGCCGGAACAGGCCCCACCCGGACACGGCATCGAAGGCGTTCACGCAGATGCCGCCCACCGGTGCGCCGGTGCCGTCGGCGACCACAGTGCCGGAGATCCGCCCCGCGATGGCAAGGCCGGCGTTGACACCCGCCGTCGTCCCGCCGGCAGTCACCGAGAGGACGGTTGCGGCGTCGAAGTTGAGCGTGTTGTCGAAGTACTCCGCCGCATGGTCTATCGGGCTGACGCAGTCCTCGAACTTCACCTTGTAGGTCCCTGCCGGCAGGCCGGCGACGGTGTACGTGCCGTCCGAGGCCGTCTGCGGCCGGAACAGGCTCGAGTTCGACGACGTACTGATCGGGCTGACGCAGATGCCGGCCAGCGGGGCACCGCCGGCGTCGGCCACGACCGTGCCGGAAACCCGGCCGCCGAGCGCCAGCGCAGCGTTGATTCCGGAGGTGGTGGCGCCCGCGCCCACCGAGACGAGGTTGCCCGAGCTGAAGTCGCCCTTGTTGTCGTAGTACTCGACGGCGTAGTCGATCGGGCTCACGCAGTCCTCGAACCGGACCTTGTGGTTCCCCGCCGCCAAGCCGGAGATGAGGTACGTGCCGTCTGCGCCGGTGGTGACCCGGAAGATGCTGGACCCGCTCGTCGGGTTCGGGGCGCTAACGCAGATACCGGACAGCGGAGTGCCCGAGCCTTCGGCGACTACGGTGCCGGAAATCCGGCCGGCGATCGCCAGCCCGGCGTTCACTCCCGACGTGGTGGCGCCGGCGGTCACCGCCACCAAGTTCCCCGAACCGAACTCCGGCTTGTTGTCGTAGTACTCCGCCGCGTAGTCGAGCGGCGCCACGCAGTCCTCGAACTTCACCCTGTAGCTGCCAGCGGCCACCCCGCTGAGGAGGTAGGTACCGCCGGCTCCCGACGTCGCCCGGCCGATGAAGCCGCCGCTCGGCAGGGAAAGATCGACACAGATGCCCGCGAGCGGGGCACCACTGCCGTCGGCCACCACGGTGCCCGAAATCGAACCGCCGATCGCCAAGGCCGCGTTGGCCGTCAGCGTGACCCCGGAGGTCACGGCCAAGGTGTTTCCTGTCCCGAACTCCGCCTTGTTGTCGTAGTGCTCCGACGCGTAGTCGATCGGGCTGACGCAGTCCTCGAAGCGAAGCTTGTAGTTGGCCGGCGCCATGCCGGCGATGACGTAGCTCCCATCCGCGCCGGTGGTGACCCGGAAGTTGCTCGAGTTCGACGCCGCGAAGGGCGCTCCGACGCATATCCCGGCCAGCGGAGCGCCAGTGCCCTCGGCGACCACCGTGCCCGAGATGCGTCCCCCGATGCCCATCGACGCGTTGATCCCCGATGTCGTCGCGCTGGCGTTCACGGTCACGAGGTTGGCCGGACCGAACTCCAGAGTGTTGTTGTAGTGCTCGACCGCATAGTCGACGGAGCCGACGCAATCCTGGAAGCGGACCTTGTAGGTGCCGACCGCCAGCCCGTTGATGAGGTAGGTGCCGTCCGCCGCTGAAGTCGCCGAGGTGACGTTGCTGCCGCCGGCCGCCGGGAAGGGGACGGCGCAGATGCCCGCAAGGGGAGCGCCGGTGCCGTCGGCCACGATGGTGCCGGAGATGGACCCGCCGGCCGCCATCGACGCGTTAATGCCTGACGTCGTTGCGCCGGCGGTAACGGTCACGACGTTGCCGTCGTTGAAGAAGCGCTGGTTGTCGTAGTACTCGGTCGCCCAGTCGAAGGGACTGTTGCAGTCCTCGAACTTGACCCTGTACGTGCCTGCGGCCAGGCCGGCGATGGAATAGGTGCCGTCGGCCGCCGTGTTCACCCGGAAGATGCTGGACCCGGACGTGGTGTTGGGTGCACTGACGCAGATTCCCGCCAAAGGGGTACCGGTCCCGTCGGCCACCACCGTGCCGGCGATCCTGCCGCCGATCGCCAAAGATGCATTGATTCCGGAGAGCGTGCCCCCTTCAGTGACCGCCAGCGAGGCGGCCGAGTTGAAGGCCAGCGTGTTGTCGTAGTACTCCGCCGCGTAGTCGAGGGGGCTGACGCAGTCCTGGAACCGGACTTTGTAGTTCCCGGCCGGGACGCCCGAGAGGAGATAGGTGCCGCCGGCGGCCGTGGTCGCCGCGGCGACATTGCTGCCCCCGCTGGCCGGGAAGGGGTACACGCAGATGCCGGCTAGGGGGGCGCCACTCCCGTCGGCGACCACCGTGCCCGAGATCGAGCCGCCTCCCTCGGCGTCACCCGTCTTCGGCCGGACCGTGTCGGGGTCGACCGCCGGCTCCTCGTCCGGAGGCAGGATGGCCTCGGGGGCGTCCAACGGAGGCGCCCCGAGGTGGTCACCGACCGGCGCGCTCTCGCCGGCGGCGGACTGGAGCGCCGGCGGATCGACTACCTCCGCGGCGACGGGCACGGCAAGGCCCGCCCCCATCACCACCAGGGCCACCGCAACAGTCAGGGCGCGACGCGCACCCAGCATCCTTGATCCGCCGTCCATGGCTCCCCCGCCCCCCGTTTGCGCGCCGAACATGCCCCGGCGACCGGTGAACCTGGAAGACCGCCGTTGCGAGGCACCATCTCATGACGGCGCCACGCCGTCAACAGCTACGCGGTCTTGGCCCCCACGGTGCCGCCGATGAACGCCACGATCTTGTCGACGCTGCTCTGCTCACGGGGTGCCTCGGCCACGGGCGGGCCCAGGCCGTGTGAGTCCATGTCGAGGGGGTCGAACGGCCGGACCGGCGCAGTGAGGACCTGCTGGAGGCTGGAGCTGGCGTTCGGGGCCACCACCGCCTCCTTCCTGCCGGCCAGGTTCTGGCTCAGGCGCTCGCTGTCGACGGCCTTGACGGCGGTGGACCGGTCACCGGTCACCATGATCACGGGCTGCTTCACCGCCTTGGCGTCGTTGGCCGGGTCGACCGAGAACATGGCCTTGAAGAAGGCGTCCTGGTTGGGCGGCAGAAGCGACTGGAACTCCGGGCGCATGACGTCGCGTCCCGGCAGGGTGCCGTTGGCCAGCAGGTTCTCGATCATCGCCCGGTAGGCGTCGGCCGACACCGGCCCATGCGTGAAGCGGTAGCTGTCCGACCACACGTCGACCAGGCGCCGGCCCGGCGTGGAGACCAGCCCCACGCCCTTGACCCGCTCGTCAGTGGCGGCCAGCCGCATGGCAATGACACCGCCCATGTCATGGCCGATGACCGCCATACGGTTTGCGTCGACCTCCTGGCGCTGGCTCAGGAACTCGAGGGCCTCCCGGGCGTCCTCCACCATGTCTTCCCAGCTCAGCTGCTGGCCGGACTCCAGCTGGCTGTCGCCGATGCCCCGGTGGTCGTAGCGGAGCGTCACCATGCCGGCGGCGGTCAGGCTGTTGCTGAGGTCCTGGTAGAGCGGGTCGGCCGGGCGGGCCACGATGGGGCCGTCACGGTTGGTGGCGCCCGGGCCGGGGATGATCAGCACGGCGGGCGAAGCGCCCTTGGCGTCGACGGGGACCGCCAGGGTCGCCCCCATCTTGAGCTTGGCCGCCCCGATCAGGGAAACGTCGCGCTCGCCGGGCGTGGGCCTGAACTCCTCGTCGAGGCCGGCGTTCTCCCCTCCGCCACCTCCCGAGCAGGCCCCCGCCACCAATGCGAGCGCAGCGACGAGCGCCAGCAGCCGGGCCCGTGGGCGGAGGCCGACTCTGCTGCTCGCCGACGACTGGGACTGATCCGACCGCCTCAGCCTTTGCACCCCGTCAGTGTACGTAGTGGCTTCAGATGGCGAATCAGGGTGAACCCCGAGGAAACCCCCGACCCCCGGAGGCTTTAGGCTGGAGCGATGGGCGCAGACGTCTTTGTTCGCAACAACGTCTCGGTAACGGGGAACCTGGCCGGGCGGCCAATGCTGTTCGCCCACGGCTTCGGGTGCGACCAGAACATGTGGCGTTTCGTCACCCCCGAGTTCGAGGACAAGTACCGCACGATCGTGTTCGACTACGTCGGCGCCGGCGGCTCCGACCTTGCCGCCTACGACGACAAGCGGTACTCGACTCTCGACGGCTACGCCACCGACGTCCTGGACATCTGTGAGGCACTCGACCTGACCGATGTGGTCTTCGTCGGCCACTCGGTGAGCGCCATGGTCGGCGTGCTGGCCGCAGCGAAGGCTCCTGAGCGCTTCGGTGCCCTGATCCTGATAGGGCCTTCTCCCCGCTACATCAACGACGGCGACTACGTCGGCGGGTTCACCGAGAGCGACATCGCCGGCCTGCTGGCGTCGCTCGACAGCAACTACCTGGGGTGGTCGAGCGCCATGGCCCCCGCCATCATGGGGAACCCCGACCGGCCCGAGCTCGGTGCCGAGCTGACCGCCAGTTTCTGCCGGACGGACCCGGAGATCCAGAAGCGCTTCGCCCGGGTCACCTTCCTTTCCGACAACCGCCCGGACCTGACCAAGGTCAACCTGCCGGCGCTCGTACTCCAGTGCTCCGAAGACATCATCGCCCCGGACGTGGTCGGCGAGTACGTCCACGGCCAGCTTCCTGGGAGCCGGTTGGTCAAGCTCGAGGCCACCGGGCACTGTCCCAACCTCAGCGCGCCGGAGGAAACCGCGGCCGCGATCACCGCATTTCTCGACGAAGCGTGACGGGCGAGGTCACCGAGGCGGACCAGGGCTTCTACGCCGCCCTGCTCGAGGACGACCCGGAGGAGCTGTACGACAACGCCCCGTGCGGGTACCTGTCGACCCTGCCCGACGGCACGATCGCCAAGGTCAACGCCACCCTGCTCGGATGGACGGGCTACGCCCGGGAGGAGCTGTTGGGCCAACGCCGGTTCCAGGAGCTCCTGCCCCCCGGCGACCGCATCTTCTACGAAACGCACTTCGCCCCCCTGCTGCGCATGCAGGGTCACGTGCGGGAGATCGCCGTCCAGCTGGTCTGCAGCGACGGACGGCGCCTGCCGGTCCTGGTCAACTCGGTGCTCAAGCACGACGCCGGCGGCGCACCGCAGCTGGTCCGCACCGCCGTCTTCGACGCCACCGAGCGCCGGTCCTACGAGGAGGAGCTGCTGGCCGCCCGCCGGCGGGCCGAGGAGAGCGAGGCGAAGGCCGCCGCCCTGGCCCGCACACTGCAGGCGACGTTCATCCCGCCTGCCATCGTCAGCCCCCCCGGGCTCGACGTCGGCGGCGCCTACCGGGCCGCCGGCGACGGCAGCGAGGTCGGCGGCGACTTCTACGACGTGTTCGAAACCGGCCGCGGCACCTGGGCGATCGTGCTCGGCGACGTCTGCGGCAAGGGCGTGACTTCTGCGGTTGTCACCGCCCTGGCCCGCTACAGCGTGCGGGCGGAGGCGCAGCGCACGCCCTACCCGAGCGCGGTGCTCGCCAGCCTCCACGACACACTGGTCCGCAACCATCCCGAGCAGTTCTGCACCGCGGTCCTCGCCACCTTCGACCGCACCCCGGAGGGCATCCGCCTCACGGTCGCCTCCGGCGGCCACCACCTTCCTCTCCGCCGGCGGGCCAGCGGGCAGTTCGACACCATCGGCCAATCGGGCACCATCCTGGGCATGCTCGACACGCCCCGCCTGACGGACACCACCAGCCTCCTCCAGCCCGGCGACGTCATCGTGCTCTACACCGACGGGGTCACCGAGGCCCGGTGCGACCGCGAGTTCTTCGACGATCAGCGCCTGCTGGACGTCATCGCCGGCGGCGAGGGGTTGGACGCCCAAGAGCTGGCCGATGCCATCGTCGCCGAGGTGCTCGAGTTCCAGCGCGGCATTGCCCGCGACGACATCGCCGTCGTGGTGCTCAGGGTCCCCTGATCTTCGGCCCCGCCCATCTACCATCCGCCGGCATGGGCCACTGTCTCAGCCGGCGGTCAAAATGACCACCACGGACGGCCGGCCCGAGCTCAGCCTCGACGCTCTCGGTGTGGACCAGCCGTTCGGGACTGTGCTCGCCGATCCTCCCTGGCGGTTCCAGAACCGCAGCGGGAAGGTGGCGCCCGAGCACAAGCGCCTCAGCCGCTACGACACCATGGACTGGAAGGACATCGCCACCCTCCCCGTCGACGAGCTGATGGCCGCCCAGAGCCACTGCTACCTCTGGGTCCCCAACGCCCTGCTGGCCGAAGGGCTGCACGTGCTGGAGGACTGGGGCTTCACCTACAAGGCCAACCTGGTCTGGGCCAAGCGCCGCAAGGACGGCGGTCCCGACGGCCGGGGGGTGGGCTTCTACTTCCGCAACACCACCGAGCTCGTGCTCTTCGGCACGCGCGGGAAGCTGCGCACGCTGGCGCCGGGCCGGCGCCAGGTCAACATCATCGAAACCCGCAAGCGCGAGCACTCCCGCAAGCCCGACGAGCAGTACCTCATCATCGAGTCCTGCTCACCGGGGCCGTACCTGGAGCTCTTCGCCCGCTACCCGCAACCCGGGTGGCAGGCGTGGGGCGCCGAGGCCGCCGGCGACGTCGTGCCCCGCGGCCGGCAGCACCCGACGTACCGGGGCTAGTAGTGGTCGCCGTGTCGAGCGCAGCCTTCTCGACGGCCAACCCAGGGAACTTGTCCCTCTCCCCGATGCCGAACATGTCGATCTCGTCCCCCATTGCGCCCGGAAGGGCGGGATCGGCGATCACCTCGTCGAGCGGGAACATTCTCTTCACGCGAGGCACGCCGGTTCTTGTACCATCTGGTACATGATCACTCGAATGGAGAAGGAGATCGCGGCGCCGGCCGAGCTCGTCTGGCAGGTGTTCAGCGACGTGGAGCATTGGCCGGAGTGGACGGCGTCGGTGACCTCAATCACCGCCCTCGACGGCTCCGAGCTGCGACCGGGGGCCCGGTTCGAGATCCGCCAGCCCAAGTTCCCCAAGCTCGTGTGGACGGTCACCGAGGTCGAGGCCGGCGCCTCGTGGACCTGGGTCACGCACTCCCCCGGGGCGACGACGACGGCCAGCCATCACGTCCGGCCCGCCGGCGCCGACCGTACGGTGGTCTTGCAGGTCCTCGGCCAGCGGGGGCCGCTGGGCGGCCTCGTGGCCCGGCTCATGGCCGGCACCACCCGCCGGTACCTCCAGATGGAGGCCGACGGCCTCAAGGCTCGCAGCGAGGAACGCCGGCGGGCGGATGCCGCCGGCACGTGACGACCGCCGGCGCCAGGAGCTCCTGGACGCCGTCATCGCCACCTGCGCCGAGGCCGGCGTGGGCAACCGCTCGCTCCGGGAGCTGGCCGAGGAGGTAGGGACCAGCCACCGCATGCTCATCCACCACTTCGGCTCCCGGGACCAGCTCATGGTCGCCGTGGTGCAGGAGGTGGAGCGCCGGCAGGCCGTCGCCCTTGCCGGCCTCGGGTCGGCGCCGGCGGAGGTGGTCGAGCGCATGTGGGCCCAGGTGAGCGACCCGGAGCTGTGGGGATTCGAGCGCCTGTTCTTCGAGTGCTACGCCCGGGGCGCGCAGGGCGAGGAGCCCTTCACCATGCTCGTGCCCTCCGCCGTCCATTCGTGGCTGGAGCTGGCGGCTCAGCACCCGGCCGGCGGCGACCCCGCCTTCAACCGGCTCGGGCTGGCCGTCATCCGTGGCCTCCTCCTGGACCTGGTGGCCACGGGCGACAGGGAGGCGGTCGGCCAGGCCTTGTCTCGGTTCGCAGGCCTGCTGGGTCCTGGCGATCAGCCGGCGGCCGCGCGCTCCAGCCCGTCGAGCACCAAGTCGAGCCCGAACTCGAACTCGTCGCCGTAGTCGTAGCCGGGCTTGAGCACGTGCTCCACGGCCAGCTCGGTGAGATGGGGGTACTCGTCGGTCGGCATGGAGGCCATGATCGCCTCGGCCAGCTCGGCCGTCTGCTCCCGAGTCTCGAACGGCAGCGTCGCCTCCTGGAGCGCGAACCCATAGACGTAGCTGTCGACGGCCGACGCGGCATGCGCGGTCAGCTCGATGGAGAAGCCGGCCCGCCGGAAGCAGCCGAGGACAGCGTCGTGGTGGCGCAGCGTCGCCGGCCCGGGTGAGGTCCGGGACTCCATCAGGCCGATCGCCCACCGGTGGCGCCCCAGCGTCCGGCGGACGGCGATGGCCCGGTCCCGGATCGCCGCCTTCCAGGGCACGTCGGTGGCCGGCAGGCCGATCTCGGCGAAGACCAGGTCGACCATGCCGTCGAGGAGCTGGTCTTTGTTGGCCACGTGGTTGTAGAGCGACATTGCCTCCACCCCGAGCGCCTCGCCGAGCTTGCGCATGGTGAGGGCGTCCCGGCCGTGGGCATCGGCGAACGCCATCGCCGCCTGCAGCACCCGGTTCCTGGTCAGCGGGATCCTCACCACGTCTTTCTCCTTGACGAACTTACAGTGTAAGCTTATACTACTTACAGTGTAAGCTCACGGAGCAAGGGAGCCACGAGATGAACGCTTCGACAGTCGAGCAGGCCAGCGCCACCGAGACCATGGACGCCATCGTCCAGGATGCCTACGGCGATGCCCCCGAGGAGGTGCTCCGGTTCACTCGGGTGGCCCGGCCGGTGATCGGCGACAAGGACGTCCTGGTCCGGGTGGCGGCGGCCAGCGTCGACCGGGGGACGTGGCACGTGATGGCCGGCCGCCCCTACCTCATGCGGGCCGCCGGCTTCGGGGTGCGGGCACCGAAGGCGCTCAACCCGGGCTTCAGCGTCGCCGGCACGGTTGTGTCCGTGGGCAAGGACGTCACGGGGTTCCAGCCGGGCGACGAGGTCTTCGGCGTCGCTGACAGCTCCTTCGCCACGTACGCGGTGGCCCGGCCGGCCAAGCTGACCCGCCGGCCCGCAACGCTCACATTCGAACAGGCGGCAGCCGTCCCGATCTCCGGGCTCACCGCCCTGCAGGCAGTGCGCGATCAGGGGAAGGTCCAAGCCGGCCAGACGGTGCTGGTCATCGGGGCGTCGGGCGGGGTGGGCACCTTCGCCGTGCAGCTGGCCAAGGCGTTCGGCGCCGAGGTCACCGCCGTGGCCAGCACGGCCAAGCTCGACCTGGTCAAGGGTCTCGGGGCGGACCACGTCATCGACTACTCCCGGGAGGACTTCGCCGCCGGCGAACGCCGGTACGACGTCATCATCGACATCGGCGGCAGCAGCCCGCTCTCGCGCCTCCGGCGGGCGCTCACCCCTCGGGGCCGGCTGGTCATCGTCGGCGGGATGACCGACGGCCACTGGTTCGGCGGCGTCGACCGCCAGCTGCGAGCCCGGCTGCTCTCGCCGTTCGTGCGCCAGACGATGCGCACGTTCGTGTCGTCGGAGAACGCCGAGGACCTGGCCGTCCTGCGAGACATGATCGACGCCGGCAGCGTGACCCCGGCCATTGACCGCATCTACCCGCTGGCCGAGGTGCCGGCGGCCATCCGTCACCTGCTGCACGGGCGGGCCCGGGGCAAGGTCGTCGTCACCATGTCGTAATGGCGGGCCGTATCCTGGCCGCCCGTGGACACCGTTGCGCTCCCCACCCTCGACGCCGGCCAGCTAGCGGTCGTCGAGCCCTTCGGCGAGGCGCGTGACGTGGCCGTCGGCGACGTGCTGTACCGGGCCGGCGAATCGGCGGCGGATCCCTCGTGCAGCCGGCCCAGCTTCTACGTCGTTCTTGAGGGCGAGGTGGAGATCGTGCGCCCGGATGCCTCGGGCGACGTCCCCATCGCCGTCCACGGCCGGGGCCGGTTCCTCGGCGAGCTGAACCTGCTCACCGGCCAGCGGCCCTACTTCACCGCCCGGATGGTGGCCGCCGGCCGCGTCCTGGAGATCCCGCCCCAGGCCTTCCACCGGCTGATGAGCTCGAAGACCGACCTGGCCAACATCATCTTCGCCGCCCTGACCGCCCGCCGGGCGCTCGTCGGTGACGGGGAGGCGGCCAAGGGCCTGAGCGTCGTAGGTTCCCGGTACTCCCAGGAGGCCATGGCGCTGCGCTCGTTCGTCACCCGGTCACAGGTGCCCCACACGTGGTTCGACGTCGACGACGTCGCCGACGCCGGCGCCCTCCTGGCCGGCTTGGGGCTGGCCGAGGCCGACCTGCCGGCGGTCAAGACCTCCACGACAGTCCTGCGCCGGACGACGCCGGGCGAGCTGAGCGAGCACCTCGGGCTGACGTTCCGTGCCGCGCCGGGCTTCCGCTTCGACATCGTCGTGGTCGGCAGCGGGCCGGCCGGGCTGGCCGCCGCTGTGTGCGGCGCCTCGGAGGGGCTCCAGACGGTGTCCATCGACGGCGTGGCCATCGGGGGCCAAGCCGGCACCAGCTCCCGGATCGAGAACTACGTCGGCTTCCCGAACGGCCTGTCGGGCGAAGAGCTGGCGTCGCGCGCCGCCATCCAGGCCCAGCGGCTGGGCGCCCGCCTGAACGCCCCCTGCCGGGCTGCGGCGCTCCAGGCCGAGAACGGCTTCCACGTCGTCACCCTCACCGATGGCAGTGAGATACCGACGAGGGCGGTGGTGATCGCCTCGGGGGCCCGCTACCGGCGGCTGGCGGTCGCCGACCTGGAGCGCTTCGAAGGGGCCGGCGCCTACTACGCCGCTACTGACCTCGAAGCCCGCAGCTGCGCCGGCGAGGACGTCGTGGTCGTCGGCGGCGGCAACTCCGCCGGGCAGGCCGCCATCTACCTCGCCCAGCAGGGGTGCCGGGTGAACCTCGTCGTGCGGGGCACCGACCTCAGCCGGAGCATGTCTCGCTACCTCATCGACCGGATCGTCAACGACCCTCGCATCGAGCTGTCACCGACCACCGAGGTGCGGGGCCTGGCCGGCGGGCAGTGCCTCGAGTCGGTGGTGCTGGAGCACACGCCCACCGGCGAACAGCGCACGGTGCCCTGCGCCGGCCTGTTCTGCTTCATCGGGGCCGAGCCCGCCACCGCCTGGCTCCAGGACAGGCTGGCGCTCGACCACGACGGGTTCGTGCTGACCGATCGCATGCTCCCCGAGTCGGCCCGTCTCGCCTCCTTCACCGGCCGCGACCCGCTCCCCTACGAGACGTCGGTGATGGGCGTCTTCGCAGTGGGCGACGTGCGCAGCGGCTCGATGAAGCGGGTGGCCACCGCCGTCGGCGAAGGATCGAGCGTCGTCCGGTCGGTGTACGAGCACCTGGAAACGGCCGGGGCGTAGACGATCTCGCCGTCGCCCGCATGGCAGCCCGGCCGGCCGAGCGGTGGCCGGCGTGGGCCCAATCGGAGGAGACCCTCGCCGGGGCGGCACGTCTTCTCCGCCGCCTGCACGACGCGTCAGCGACCTTCGTGCCACCCGACGACGCTGCTTGGAGACAGCACGACTGCCCGGCTCTCGGAGCCAGGAGATCGTCTGTCACGGTGACGTTGGGCCGCACAACACCGTCTACCGCCACGGGATGCCGGTCGCCTTCATCGACTGGGACGGGATCCGACCCAACCGTCCTCTCGTCGAGTTCGGAGAGGCGGCGTGGCGCTTCGTGCCTCTGGCAAAGAGCAAGACGGCGTCGGCGGCCCGCGGCACGGCTACGGCGCGACCAACGCACCGTCGTCGTGGTTATCGGCCCTCTCGCATCGGTGCCGATCACCTTGCCGAGCAGATCACCGACCTCCTCGATCCAGGGTCCTTAAAAACTGAGGACCGTGGGATGTCTAGGCGTTCGTGGCGCTCTCCGCCGCCCGTTTCAGGGCGGCGAGCGTCGCCCGGACGCCCTCCTCCATGTCCGCAGGCCGGTCCTTCACTCCTGTCGTAACCCGTGTGACGAGCCGGGAGCCGAAGCCGAGCGGCTTGGTCAGCTCGAACGACTCGGTCACCTGTACGCCCTCGGCGACCGGCTCGAAGCGGTAGCGCCAGACCGTTTCCGGCTTGGCCACCTTGCCGACCGCGAACGCGAACGCCCTCCCCGGCTGCGATTCGATGACCTCGCACGTCGTCGACCACCGGGTCCTGCCCTTGCGGTTGTAGCCCTTGAACCGCGCGCCGACCGCCGGGCCGGTGGCCCCGTCGATCCACTCGGCCCGCTCGGTCTCCGGACTCCACTCGCCCATCCGCGTCACGTCGGTGACCATCGACCATACCCGGCCGGCGTCGGCCCGAACCACCACGCTGGCCTCTCTCGTGACGTTGCCCATCGCTGTCCTTTCGGTCGTCTCACTCATCGACAAGACCCTGATCGAGAGTCATTTGTGCCTGCGCAACCCACCAGTTCAGATCGGCCCGCTCCCGGAGCTGCACGCCCGGGTCGGGATGCCCGGTGGCGTCCAGAGCCTTGTTCCACCCCAGGTCGACCAGCCCGGCGAAGAGCGCCAGCCGGAGGGCGACTTCGTCGTGGTCGTCGCCCCAGAGCGCCCGAACGTCGGCAACGATCTCGTCCCGGCTGGCGCGAACCTGTGACGCGTTGCCGTTGAGGAACAGGGCGAGCTCCAGCGCCGGCGGAGCCCACGTGGCGAGGTCCCAGTCGAGCAGCGTGACCTGCGCGGCCTCGAAGGCCACGTTGACCAACCAGAGGTCGCCGTGGATGAGGGTCGAGGCGCGACAGGACAATGGCCCGGCCAGCCGCCGCGGCCGGTCGAGCACGCCCATCACCGCGGCGACGACCTCCGGGCTGACGATCTCGGTGAAGCGCTCCCACCCCTGGAGCACCGCCAGAGGCAGCCGATGCCCGGAGGCCCGCTGCGCCTCCATACGGCTGGGGGCGAACAGCGACACCCGGTCGGCGAGGGGGACCAGCCCGGCGGGGGCGTCGCTCGCGAAACGCCGGTGCATGGTCGTCGCCGCCGTCCAGAGCTGCCGGCACTCCTCCCGCGAGATCGTCCGGTTCCATCCGACGACGGCGGGGCCCAGATCGCGCATGACCAGGACAGTCTCGTCACCGTCCTGCCAGGACTCGACGAGGGCGTGTCCCAACCCCGGCGGCAGGCGGTCGAGCACGCCCGCCTGCCGCAGCCGGTGCTCCCGGGACACCGTGGCGCCGGTCATCCGCATGGCGATGTCGACCGACGGCGACGTGCGCTTGATGACCAGCCGGGTGCCGTCGTCGAGGCCGACCCGCTCCAGGCGTGCCCCCGAACGCCCGTCATGACCGTCGAGCGGGACCCGCTCCACGATCCGGTCGAGCAGGCCGGCCACGGCGGTCACCGGCGCACCATGGGCGCCTCGACCGCCTGGCGGGCGATGGTGGCCGCGTCCCAGACCCCGGTGCAGTAGTTGAGGTGCTCGGTGATGGCCGTCCCGTCGGTGTGGAAGAGGTGGACCTCCCGCCATTGACGCTCCTCCCCGTCCTGCTCGAAACGCACCTCGAGTTCAACGACCACTCCGTCATCGGTCCGCGTCGCCCGCTGCCCCGTTACACGGCCGCTCCCGACGACGGGGGCGAGCTCCTCGGCAAGCGCGTGACGGATCGCCTCCCGTCCCTGGAGTTGGTAGCGCCACTGGGGGACGCTGACGTCGAGAAGGGCGTCGGGCCGGTAAAGCTCCGCCAGCCCATCGAGGTCGAGGGCGGACAGCCGGGCGGTGATGAGCTCGGTGATCGTCATCGCGGGCGCTAGCTGGGCGCGCCGGCCCCGGTCATGGCAGCCAGGTTGGCCATGACGACGTCGATGGTCTTGGTGAACTCGTCGGTCGGGCTGAACTCGATGAGCTCGGTCCCGGCCGTGAACAGCGGCAGGTGGCCGGGGCCGACGGAGTAGGCCTCACCTGCGCCGATCACGTTCTCGGTCCCGTCGGCCAACCGGTACACGAGCGTGCCCCTGACCACCACACCCCAGTGCGGGCACTGGCAGCGGTCGTCGGGCAACCCTTGAAAGAGGGGCGCCGGGTCGGCGTCCTGGGTGTAGGTCTCGAAGCCGACCGTGGTGCCCTCGAGGTTCTCGTACCGGCCCTCGAAGCCTTCCATCTCATACACAGTCGATGTCTCGAGTTTGCCGATCTTGGCCATTGGTGCCTCCCTTGGATTGGATGTTCATCCTGAAGGCGCGAGGATCGTCCTCACCGTTGCGAGGGCGATTCCCTACGACGACCAGTCGACCGGCTCGTTCGGGGCGTAGACGCAGAACGTGCCCGTCCGCACCGACCGGCGCAGGTGCTGACCGAGATCCGGATGCACCGTTTCGATGCGGGTCAGCGCGTCCCTGATGCGCCATGTGACGGCCTGGCGGGCCCGCTCGGCGTCGTCTCCGACCCTCCGGGGGCGTCCCCCCAAGCCGTAGGCGCCGGCTAGCTGGCCCATGATGGCCTCCCGCTCCTCGTGGGCTCGGACCGAGCGCTCGGCGTCTCCGGCTGCGTCCGCCTCCTCCAACTCGTCGTCTAGCTCGAGCAGCCGGGCCTTGTACGCGTCGCGGGCTCGACGGTCGACCACGTCCCCTAGCCCTGCCTGCGCCACGGCGCCCGGCGCCGAGGCCAGATCGGACGCCGCCACTTCCCGCCCGGGACGTGCGACCAGCGTGGCCAGATCGCGCAGGCCCTTGACGTCCTTGAGCAGGACGACCCGCCCGGCGTATCCAAGGGTCCACACCTCGCCCTCCCGGCGGAAGACGTTCCCCGGCGGCGCCGGCGCCATCAGTCCCTCGAGCTCGGCCACCCGCCTGCCCACGCCCAGCTCCCGGAACAGGGTGAGGGCGGCCCGCAGCCGTTCCTGGTCGCCGAGGGCGACGCCGGCGTCTCGCAACGTGACGGCCATGTACAGCGGCCAGCCCGCGTCCCGGTGCGTCGCCACGGCGGCGTCGAAGTGCGCCACGGCCTCCTCTGTTCGACCGAGCGAGGCGGCCAGGAGGCCCAGGGGACGTTCGACTGATCCCCAGCAGGCCGCGCCGATGCCGTCGACCCCGAACAGGCGGCGGTGAGGGAGCAGCGCCCCGTAGGCCCATTCGGCAAGAGGATGCCCACCGACCCGGGCGATGAGCTGGGCCAGCTGGGCCAGCGTCGAGAGCCACTCCGAGTCCATTGGCATGGTCCGTATCGCCTCACCGTCCGCATCGAGGCGCGCCCTGACGTCCTCCGTCCGTCCAGCGTCGGCCAGCATCAGGCTGGCGGCCACGCGAAATTGGACACCGAACACCTCGGTGTAGGGATCCAACCTGTCGAGGAAGGCGAGCGGGCCATCGGTGTCACCCTGGTCACGCATCAGGTACCAGCGCAGTGACTCGGTCAGCATGGTGGCGTTGTCGCTGTGGGCCTGTGCGCCGAGCTCCGCGGCCTCCTCGATCAGACGGGCACAGGCATCGAAGTCGGCGCGCATGAGGGCTCGCATGGCCCGCCACAGGGGCACGTACCACCCGTAGAGCGGCTGCCGGACGACGCGCGCCAAACGGGCGTAGGCCTCGATCTCGGCGTCGGCGGCGGCGATCCGGCCAAGTTCGAGGAGGGCGACCAACCGGAACCGGCGCCCGAGCAGCTCCGTGGAGCGGTCGCCTCGAGACACTGCGAGGTCGACGATCTCCGAGGCCTCCTCCAGCCGGCGCTCGGTCGTGCCGGGGCCGGCGATGGCGTCGCAGTGTGCGGCCAGGGCGTACGCCAGCGCGCCGGCATCGTCCACGGCTCGCGCCAGTGCCACCGCCTCTTCACTGAGTTCCAGCCTCCGGTCGTCGGCGCCGCTCAGTGACAGTGCGACGGAGAGCCGGGCCTTGATCTGAGCGAGGAGCGCCGAGGGCTCGGTACCGAGACCCCGGCGCGCCTCCTCGAGCAGGTCGATCTGCTCCCGGTCGCCGAGGGTCACCTCGAACCCGCCCCCGCCGCCGACGCCGAGGGCGGCGCGGGCCAGCCGGTCGGCGCGACCGGCCGCCCGGGCCAGCCCGGCGGCCTCGAGGTGGACGGCCCGGGCGGCCGGCTGCCGGCCGGCGGCGAGCTCGGCGGCTCCGAGGCCGAGCAGCACCTCGCACCGGTCGGCGGCTGACGGGTCGAGCTCGAGAACGGCCAGCGCCTGCTCGTACAGGCGGACCGCGCTCTCGTAGGCCAGGTGGGCCATGGCCCGGCTCGCCGCCTCGATGGCGTACGCCACCGCCTTCGCCGCGGTGCCGCCCGGCGCCGCCTCCAGGAAGTGGTGGGCGAGGCCGGCCGGATCGACGTCGCCGCCGTGCGCCCGGCGAGCCTCGAGGGCGACGCCCACCCGCTCGTGCAGCCGGACTCGCCGAGCGATACGCAGGTCGTCGTACAGCGTGGCCCGCACCAGGGGGTGGGCGAACGCGTAGGCGGCCACCCCCGCGCCCCTCAGGAGATGGGCACTCACCGCCTCGTCCACCAGTTCGAGGAGGTGGTGACGACCGAGACCCGTCACCACCTCGACGATGTCCAAACCGAACTCGTCACCCACCACCGTCGCCACGTCGAGCACGGCACGGCAGTCCGGCGTCAGTTCGTCGAGGCGTTGGGTCAGCACGCCGCGAACCGTCGCCGGCACGGGCGGCAGCTCACGGGCGCCGAGCGGGGACCCCTGCGCGTCGAGGAGTCGCGCCAGTTCCAGGGCGAAGAGCGGATTGCCCCCTGTGTGATGGTGCAGTGCACCGGCGTCGACCTCATTCGCGACCGACTCGACGAGCGCAGGGATCTGGCCGGAATCCAGCCCGTCGAGGTGGACATGGCCGGCGGAGCGCTCGAGCAGCCCGACGGCCTCGCCGGTGGCAGATGCCGGCGTGGCGCCGGCGTTCCGTGTGCTGGCCAGTACGAGGGCGGCGATGTCCCGAAGCTGCGAGGCGAGATAGGCCAGCAACCGGACGGAAGCCACGTCGGCCCAGTGCAGGTCGTCGACAACGAGCACGAGGGGCGCAGCCGACGCCACTCGCCGCACCCGATCGACCATGTCGTCGAAGTACCGCAGGCGGGCGACGTCAGGATCCTCAGCCGTTCCCCCTGGGTGAGGGGTCGGCAAAGGGTCGTCGGTGAGCTGGCCGAGCAGCTGCTCCCAGAACCAGAACGCCGGCTGCGAGCCCGCCTCCCAGCATCGCGCCCACGCCACCTGCACGCCGCGAGCCGCCGCCCGGTCGACCAGCTCCTCGCACAGCCGCGTCTTGCCGATACCCGGCTCGCCGGAGATGAGAATGAGCCGGCCGCGACCGGCAACTGCCGACTCGAGCCCATTCTCCAGCTCACGCAGCTCTCGGTCGCGGCCGACGAACGGTGGCACCCACTGAGTCTGCCGCGCCGGCCCTGTCCCCAGCCCGGCCACCGCCGACCGAGCCGAGAACCACTCACGTCATTCGGATGCGTGTAGCCATGGCACGACGTGGCACAACTGGGTTGCACACCCGTAAGCCACGACCCAGGGACATCCCAAACGACCCCCGACCTGGGATTCTGTCTGGGCTCACGCCGCCGAACAGCGACCGGCCCGGCGATGCCGCGAACGAGCACACCGGGCTGGTCGACTATCGAGTCGTTGGCCCGTCGTCAGTCGACGGCAGAGATGAACACGTCGGCGCCGGCAGTGGCGAAGTTGGCCAGGTCGGCGACGGTGGCCCGGCCCTCCGGGGAGCCCATCGAGGCTTGCAGCGTCTGGAGGTCCTTGAACCAGATCTCCGCCATGCGGAAGTAGGGCAGTGGCGAGCCGTCGGGGGTGGCGGCCGCCTTGGCCGTCTCGACGCGGGTGACGTTGGGGATCTTGGCGGCGATGCTGAGGTGACGGTCGAAGTAGTAGTCCTCGAAGCGAGCGGGATCGGTCGGCTCGTTGTAGAGCACGGTGACCTTGAACATGGCATCTGTCCTTTCGGGGGAGGATATGGGCTACCTCGTGATCTTCGGACACCGTGGTCATCGTCGAGTCACGGCCTGGTAACGGACGTGGTCACTATCGCAAGCCATTCCTGGGCGCACCGGGGCTAGCGTTGACGAGTGATCCAACTCGGCATCCTGGGCCCGCTGCAGGTCCGAGTCGAGGGTGCCGATGTGGGGATCGCCGGGCGACGCGAGCGCTGCGTGCTGGCAGTGCTGTCGCTCCATGGCGGCCATGCAGTATCCACGACGACATTGTTCGACCACTTGTGGGGCGACTTCCCGCCGCGCACCGCCAACAAGTCCGTCCAGACCGCGGTGGCCAACCTGCGCAGGACCATGAGCGATGCATCGGCCGGCGGCTGGCTTGAGACATCGGGCGCCGGCTATCGGTTAAACCTTTCCGACGACCGGATCGACCTCCTCGTGTTCGAGGCTCACGTTGCCGCCGGTCGCGCCGCGCTGCTCGCCGGGGCGCCCGCGCCGGGGTTGCAACACCTGAACGATGGGCTCGCCCAGTGGCGGGGCGACACGCCGGCCGACCTGGGTGACGGCTTGCTGGCTGACATCGAGTCAAACCGGCTGGTCGAGCTTCGGCTCGACGCAGTCGCCGACCGAGCCGACGCCGAGCTGCAATGCGGCCATCCCCATCGGGTCCTCGCCGAGCTGGGCGCGCTTTGTGACACCTGGCCGCTTCGGGAGCGGTTCCACGAACTCCTCATGCTGGCCCTCTACCGGGCTGGCCGTCAGACCGATGCCCTCGCCGCATACCAACGCCTCCGTACGACCCTCATCGATCAGGGTCTCGAACCGGGTGAGCCGGTGCGCGACCTGGAGCGCCGCATCCTCGACCACGACCCCTCACTCGATCAGACGCTCGATGTCCGCAGGTCATTGGGCACGCGCGTTTCGGCGCCGCTCGCCAGCCCGCTCATCGGTCGTGACGAGGCGCTCCGGGAGATCGGCGAGGTGCTTCGCCACCGGCGACTCGTGACGTTGGTCGGTCCCGGAGGTGTGGGCAAGACTGTGATCGCAGAGCACCTGTCGGCCCAGCCGGGCGACCTCGATGCTGTGTGGTGCGGTCTCGGAGCGGTATCCGACTCTGACCACCTCTTGCCGGCCGTCGCAACCGCGCTCGGCGTGGACCAACGAGTCAGCGTCACCATGGCCGAAGCCGTCTGTGACCGGCTCGGGCAACGCCCCACGTTGCTGGTATTGGACAATTGCGAGCATCTCCTCGATCCGATCGCAGATCTCGTCGAGACGCTCACGAGGAACTGCGACGAGCTCGTCGTCCTCGCGACGAGCCGCGAGCGCCTTTCGATCCCGGGCGAGACCGTCTGGTCGATCGACGGTCTTGGCTTACCACGGGCCGATGATCGGGTCGAGGAGAGCGCCGCAGGAAGGCTATTCCTGGAACGAGCAACGCAAAGCGATCCGCACTTCGTCGCTGATGCCTCGGCCCTGGCCAGCGTCGCTGCGATCTGTCGCGGCCTGGACGGTCTTCCCCTCGCACTGGAGCTGGCCGCCGCCCGAGTTCGTGCCCTTCCTCCAAGCGAGATCGCCAAACGGCTCGACGACCGCTTCGAGCTGTTCGCCGGCGGGCGCCGGGGAGGCGACGAGCGCCACCGCAGCCTGCGAGCCACGGTCGCCTGGTCATACGATCTCCTCGCTGAGCGCGAGCGACGCCTCTTCCGGCGACTTGGCACCTTCGCCGGCGCGTTCACGATCGAAGCTGCCGAGACCATCGGCGCCCTCGACGACCTCGACCACACCGAGATCCCCGCCCTCCTCGCCGACCTGGTCGACAAGTCCATGGTCACGGTGAGCCGCGACAAGACCCTATGTCCGTACCGCCTCTTGGAGACGCTGCGGGCCTACGCGCGCGCCGAGCTGGACGCGGTCGGCGAGTGCGAGGCGGTCGAACTCGCCAACATGGCCTACCACCGGGACCTGGTCCGCACCCTGGGCGCGGCGGTCACCGGTCCGGCCGAGGCCGACGCAGTGGCGGCGATCGGCGCCTCCTTCGACAACATCCGCCACGCCATCTCCCTGGCCCGCCGCCGGGACGACACCGACACGGTTGGACAGCTGGTCGCAGGGCTCTTCGCCTACCTTCACTTCCGGCCGCGCTGGGAAGCAAGCGTGTGGGCCGAAGACACCCTCGAGCTGTTCGAGCGGGTGCCGCCGTCCGACCTCCGGTGCCGCACAGTCGTTGCGGCAACGGCGGCGTGGGGCCGCTGGTACGCCGGTGACCTGGATCGGGCCGAAGCCATCGTCGACCGGGCACTCCTGCTAGCCGAACCAGACGATCCGGGCCTCGCCGACGTTCTCGCCACCCAGGCCGTCGTACGCATGTACCGCCAAGATCCCCGGGCCATCGACACCGCCGCCGACGCTCTCGCCCGGGCAGCCGGCGACGAGAGGCGCTGGCTGGCGGCATACCTGTCCGGGCAGATCGCCATCATGCATGCCTACGCAGGTCGGGCCGACGCTGCGACCCCCTACCTCGAGCGCCAGGCGCGCTTGGTCGGCGAGGTCGACAACCACTCCACGGCGGCGTGGTGGCTGTACTGCCAAGCCGAGGTCACCGGCGAGGCGAACCCGACCGAGACGGTCCGCCTCGCCCGCAAGGGAATCGAAGCTGCGGAGGCAGCCCGCAGCGGGCTGCTCGAGAACATCACCCGTATCACCGCAGTCACGGTTGAAGCTCGACACGGCGACGTGCGATGCACACTCGAGGAGTTTGCCCTCCTCATCGACCGGTTCCGGCGCAGCGGGGCATGGACCCACTTGATGGTCGTCGTCTGGAACCTCATCGAGGCCCTCCACAAGCTCGATGCCGAGGGGCCGGCCGCCGTCCTTCTGCACGTGGCACCGCCAGGCGCGCCGCCGCCCTACGGCGATCAGCTGGCTCGGCTCGACCAGATTCGCAACCGCCTCGCCGACACGATGCCCGCCGATGCGTTGAATCGGGCGGCGAACGCCGGGGCCGCTATGTCACGCGAGCAGACCGCTGACTTCGCACTCACCGCCTTGGCCGCGCTCACTCCTGCCTGATCCTGTCCAGCCCTCGAGCTTGATGGCGACGTACGGAAGATGCAGTGACACGCCCAAAGACTGAGCGACTCTCCGAAACAGGATCCGCCGCCGTTCGATCACACTGTCGTGAACCCCCTCACGCCAAGTGACAGCGCAGCCAGTTGCTGACGCGTGGTTCGCCAGAGATCGGGCCAGACTGGTCCCGTGGGTCCCACGCTGCGCCGCTGGGATGAGGAGTTCCGCTCCCTCTCTGACAGCACCGAACAACTGGGCGCGTCGGATTGGGAGCGGCTCGCGGTGGCCGGTTACATGATCGGCGAGGACGACAGGAGCGCGGCGGCCTGGGAGGCGGCGCACCACCTGTACCTCGACGCCGGCGACGGGGCGAAGGCGGCACGGTGCGCGTTCTGGCTGGCGTTCGGTCTCATGATGCGAGGCCACATGGCCCGGGCCAACGGCTGGCTTCGCCGGGCGCAGACGATCGTCGAGGACGGCGCCATCGACTGCGCCGCCGCCGGATACGTCCTGATACCCGCACTGCTCGGCGAGCTGGAGGCGGGGAACCCCTCCTCCGCCAACGACATCGCGGTCGAGGCCTTGTCCATGGGCGCCAGGCTGGGCGACCCGGATCTGCGCGCCTTCGGCACCCTGGGCCACGGCCAGGCCCTGCTCGCCCTCGGCCAGGTCGAGGCCGGCACGGCCAAGCTCGACGAGGTCATGGTCTCGGTCACGGCGGGCGAGGTCGGGCCCATCGCGTCAGGCATCGTCTACTGCGCCGTCATCCTCGAGTGCGTGTACCTGCTCGACGTCGCTCGGGCGGCCGAGTGGACCGCCGCCCTCAGCGCGTGGTGTGACAGCCAGCCCGACCTCGTCCCCTACCGGGGCCAGTGCCTCGTCCACCGGGCCCAGCTGCAGCAGGCGGCGGGCGACTGGCCGGAGGCGGCGGCGACTGCTGACGCCGCCTGCCGGCGGCTCGCCGACCCGCCGCATCCTGCCCTCGGACTGGCCCACTACCAGCAGGGCGAGCTCCACCGTCTGCGGGGCGCCTTCGACGAGGCCGAGGCGTCCTACCGGCGGGCGAACCATGCCGGCTACCAGCCGGTCCCCGGCCTGGCCCTACTCGGCCTGGTCCGCGGCGACGCTGGGGCTGCGGCGACTACCATCAAGCGGGCTCTGCACGAGCGGAGCGCGGCCCACAAGCGAACGGCTTTGCTGGCTGCGGCGGTGGACATCTTTCGTGCGACCGGCGACGTCGACGCCGCCCGCAGTGCGGCCGACGAACTGGCCGCCATCGCCGCCGACTCGATGTCGCCGGTCTTGAAGGCCTTCTCCGACCACGCCGGCGGCACGGTGCTACTGGCCGAGGGCGACCCCCAGGCTGCGCTGCGACACCTGCGCGCCGCCACCGGCGCCTGGCGCGATGTCCGCATGCCCTACGAGGCGGCCCGCACGTCGGTAATGGTCGCCCTCTGCTGCGCGGCGCTGGGAGACCGCACTTCTGCGGCGCTGGAGCTCGACACGGCCCGGGAGACCTTCACCCGGTTGGGTGCCCAACCCGACGTGGCCAAGGTCGAGGCGCTCGCCGCCGGGGTGCAGGACCGGAGCTCGAACCCCCTGTCACCGAGAGAGCGGGAGGTGCTCGCCCACGTCGCCTCGGGCAAGACGAACCGGGAGATCGCCGCCGCCCTCGTCATCAGCGAGCACACCGTGGGCCGGCATCTCGACAACGTCTTCGCCAAGCTCGGTGTGGGCAGCCGGGCGGCGGCCATCGCCTACGCCATGCAGCACCACCTGCTTTGACGTATGGGGCGTTCGCCCCATCCCGTCGACCGTTGCGAAATGGGGCAAACGGGTGATGTGCGGCGGGAGGGTTCCTTCGTAGGGTCAGCTCATCGCCGTCGCCCGATTAAGCGCACAGTTCCGCTGCTTCTCTCACTTCGAGGCCGGCTGCGAAGCCCGCCACGCGGCCGACGCCGCCATGGTCCACCCCTGCTGTGGAGAAGGAGACCTGTCATGACGACGCCGTCCTACCGCAACTTTACCGGCACCGCAGCCGAGACCTACCAGCGCCATTTCGTGCCGGCCATCGCCATGCCCGTGTCCGCCGGGCTCCTTGAGGTCGCCCGGCTGCAACCGGGCGAGCGGGTGCTCGACGTGGCCTGCGGCACCGGCGTGGTCACCCGTCGGGCCGCTGAGCAGGTCGGGCCGACAGGCTCTGTCACCGGGATCGACGTCGCCCCCGACATGATCGACGTGGCCAAGGCCACCGAGGGTCCAGCGGCGGCCCACATCGAATGGCACGTCGCCGACGCCACCTCCCTGCCCCTCCCCGACGCTTCCTACGACGTCGTCCTGTGCCAGATGGGGCTCATGTTCATGGAGGACCGCACCGCTGCCCTGGCCGAGATGCGCCGGGTGCTGACTCCCGGCGGCCGGATCGCATTGAACACGCCCGGAAGGATCCAGCCACCGTTCGAGGTGATGGAAGAGGCGATCGTCGGCCATATCAGCACGGAGCTGGGCGGCTTCGTCCGCGCCGTCTTCTCGATCCACGATCCCGATACCCTCGCCTCACTGCTCCGGGGGGCAGGCTTCGAGGGCGTCACCGCTGACGTATACCGGGCCACGCTGCGCCTACCCTCACCGGTCGAGTTCCTCTGGCAGTACATCAACCTCACGCCGATGGGCCCCTTCGTCGCCCAGGCCCCGGAGGAGGCGCAGGCCGCTATGGAGCGCCAGGCCGTCGAGGGCTGGCAGCCGTACACCGTGGACGGGACGCTCCGCGTGGAGCAGCCGATGGTCGTCGCCGCCGGCCGGCGGTAAAGCGCGTTGCTGGCGGAGCACGGAGTCGAGCACGATGCGCTGGCCGACGTGGCAGCCCGCCGCAACGCGTGGGGCTGAGGCCCTTTCACCTCGGCGACACATCCGCGTCGGCCCGTCGCGGCCAGTCCTTCGTCGCCGACTGTCTCGTGCCGCTGCGCCCCGACAGATCTCGAGGCCGGCCTCTCCTCGACGAGCCCGGCGTCGCATCGCGCTAGGCGCAAGGCGCGCTCGACCTGGCCATTTGTGGCGATGACCCAGCAGAAGGGGGACCGTGCCGTCGCCGTCCAGGATGCACTCGCCGAGCGAAGCCAGCAGCGCGGCGTGGCCGCACTTCAACGTTGTGGTCTTCGCCAACGGCTGAACCATAAGGTGGCCTCGCGCGTCAGTAAGCGCGCCTCCCCACCGGCGGAAGGTCGATTCCCGGGCGGTCTGGGCCGTCGAGAACACTGGAAGATGTGCCTCGCTAATTTCCGGTGTCGCACGCTGTTGACAAATCTACTCAACCCGAGTAGATTCAGGTTGTCGGTGCTGGTGACCGCTCGTCCGCCGTGAGCGTGATCCAGCACCGGCCTCTCTCGGCACGCGGGGTGCGCCACAAGGGGTTTGATTGGCCGGAACGAAGAACGAAACGGCGTTGAGCATCGGCGACCTGGCTCGGCGGTCCGGGGTACCCGTAAGCACAATACGGACGTGGGAACAGCGCTACGGACTTTTGGCGCCGGCGCGCACCCCTGGCGGACACCGGCGCTTCTCGGAGAGCGACCTGCGTCGGATCACCGCCATGCGCCAGCTGGTCATCGAGGGGGTTTCACTCGCGGCCGCTGCCGAGCGGGTGATGGGACGGGACAGGGAACGGTCACACGGTGGCCGCACCCAAGCGCGCTCAGCGGTTCCCGCTCCCGCCCCGTTGCCGACCGCCGGCCTGGACCCCAAGGCGCTGGAAGCGGCGTATCGGGCCACTCGGGCACTGCTGCACATCCGAACACCGCAGGAGGCCGTCGACGTCCTGATCGACCTCGTGAGCGAGCTCGGCGGGAAGGCGGTTCCGGCCGAGGATGCGGGTCTCGATGCCCTTCCTCTCGACCTGTCGCTCGGTGCGCGGTCCCCGCTGCTTGCGACGGTCGACCGTTACTCGATCGCGCGATTGCAGCTGGAGCGCGTCCTGCCGACCGTCGTCGAGGACGCCCGGCGAGCCGCAGCCATGGCGCGTCGCCTCTCGCGTCTCGCCTAGGTAGAGGCGCGTCGGACCGGTAGCATGGGCGAATTCTCGGCGAGGAAGTGGTCCACCGGTACCTCGGGCTGATCGAGGTTGCCGACCGTCAAGGCGCCTTGGCACTCGTCGCAGAATCTGGCTGCGGCGGGTGTTTCGGTGGAGACGCTTGTACTCGAGTTAATGACGCCGGCGCAACGAGAAGTGGGGGTGCGCTGGGAGCGGAGGCAATGGACCGTCGCCCAGGAGCACGCAGCCACGGCCATCACCGACGCCGCTCTTGCCCTGGTGACCCTCGATGACATCGCTCCTCGATTCGGGCATGTCCTCGTCGGTTGCGTCGAAGGTGAGTGGCACATGATGGCGGCTCGGATGGCGGCCGAGATCTTTCGTGAACGGGGATGGGCCATGACATTCCTCGGCCCCTCTGTGCCCGCCGTCGACCTCGCGGACTATGTGGCAGCCACTCGACCGGACGCCGTCGCCCTCAGCTGCTCCCTTCCGATCCTGCTCCCGGGTGCTCAGCGGTGCATCCTCGCCTGTCGTGAGGTGGATGTACCTGTTCTCGTCGGTGGCGCCGGCTTCGCATCCGACGGACGGTATGCCGTCGCCCTGGGAGCAGACGCATGGGTACCCGATCCGGTCGCCGGTGTGGGGTATCTCGAAAGCTGGCTGAATGGGTCACCCCCGAGCCGTCAACCGAGCTGCCGGCCCGACGACGAGGACCGGATGCTGGAAGCGTCACACGCCACGCTGCTATCCGAGGCGTTCCAGCGCTTGGCGCCTCGCGTCGCGGCCACGGCCGAAGTGGCGCCGGTCGTCGCCGGCCTCGACATGGTGCTCGCTGCGGTCGAGAGCGCCACCCTGGTCGGAGAGTCGAAGCTCCTTTCGGGCTCGGCCGCAATGATCGAACGCGTCATGCCTCGGGACGACAGCTCGCGGTTCGGCTTCGCCGGTATTCTCGAAACCCTGCTGCCAGCGCTACGCCAGCGCTCGCCCCGGGCCGCCGCAGTTGTCGAGCGGGCGCTTCCCGCGGTCGCTCAGCGGCACTGATCGGGCTCCTCCGAAGACGCGTCATCCTGAGCCGGATCACGCCCCCGGGAACCGACGTCCTTCGTCGCCGGTTGCGACCAGCCGGTGGTACACCAATGCCGACCGCGACGAGTAGCCCGGGGAGTCCGGCGGCATTCTCGGGGGTTGCCGACTCCCGGCGACGCGAGGAGCGGGCTGGCCGACGGATGGACGCTCCGGGTATTCAAAGTGCGTCATGGTCAGCCTGGCCGCCGGTCTCGTTCACCTGAGCGCATGTGATGCCGGTCTCACGAACGGGCCGTGACGATGAGCGCTTGGGCGCCGAGGTGCACCGTACCGCCGCGTTCGAACGGTCGGACGGCATCGACGATCGCCGACCGAGTAGTGGCGCGGAGGTCGGGATGCCGTCGAAGCCCTTCGACCAACAACGGATTGAACTCCATGACGACGTCGGCAACCGCGTCCGCGCCGCCCGCTGGGTGCGGCGGATCGAGCTGGAGGTCGGTGATCCGCACGTCGGTCCAGCCAGCGGCTTCGAGGATCGGGCGCACCACTGCCGGCTCGGGGAGCGAGAACGGCCCTGGCTCACCTGGGCCTGCGAGGTGCGGCGGACCCAGCACCGGAACCGACGCCATCACCGGCAGCGTCATGACCGGGTTGGCGAACGGCGGACCCCAACAGCAGAACCCGAGCCGAGCATCGGTCGCCGCATAGGAACGCAGCCGAGCGAACGCCGACACGGGGTCAGAGAAGAACATGACACCGAAGCGCGAGAACACGACGTCGAACGGACCCCTCGGCGCCGCGTCAAGAACGTCGCCTACCTCGAACTCCGCACGTGGGTCTCGGAGCCAAGTGCGAGCGGCGGTGACCATCGGCTCGCTGAGGTCAACACCAACCACTGTGGAGGCACCACGCTCGATGAGCTGGGTAACGGTTGCGCCCGTCCCGCATCCGACGTCCAGGATACTGGCGCCATGAACTTCACCGAGCGCGTCCATCACGGCGGTGCCGAACGGCTCGGCTTGGCGGTCGTGCAGATGGGCGTGGCGCACCCAAGCCTCGCCGACCAGGTCGTTCCAGATCGCCCGTTGCGATCTGCTCAGCAGCTGATCCGTCATATCGTCCCCCTAATCGGTACTCGTTCCGATTAATCATTACATAGATACTGTAGTGATACTAGGGGTACGCTACTCAAATGTCGCAGGATGTCAAGGGTGCCCGTCCCTACCGGTCGCCAAGACGAGATCAGCAGGCGGCGGCGACCCGGTTGGCGATCCTGGGCGCGGCACAGGGGCTCTTCGAATCGAATGGCTACCCAGCGACGACGATGGGGGCGATCGCCACCGAGGCCGACGTCGCGCTCAAGACGGTGTACCTCGCATTCGAGACGAAGGCCGGGCTCCTGCGTGCGGTGTGGGACCTCGCCCTCAAGGGCGACACCGACGACGCGCCTGTGGCAACGAGGCCTTGGTACCTCGACGTACTCGAGGAGCCGAACCCCGAACGCAAGCTACGGCGCCTGGCCGGCGCGTCGTGTGGTGTGAAGCGCAGGATCGGAGCGTTGCTCCGGGTCATTCGCGACGCTGCGCCCAGTGACGAAGAGATCCGCGACCTCTGGTCACTCATCCAGTCAGATTTCTACATGAACCAGGGGGCGATTGTTGCGACCCTTCACCAGGCTGGCGCGCTCGTAGACGGACTGGACCTCGGGCAGGCCACGGACATCCTCTGGACGCTGAACCACCCCGACGTTTGGCTACTCCTCGTAGGCCAGCGGGGCTGGACGCCCGAACGGTTCGAGACTTGGCTGGGCGACACCGCTATCGACCAGCTCCTGCGCAAACGCAGACCCCGCCGCTGACGGATTCCCGGTCGGCCTGGGCTGGCGGCGACCCCGGCCGCTATCGTCGTGGTCGGTGCCGGCCCTACTGCCGAGGGACGAGGCGATCGGACATGGCCGTGCCGCGCACCGTGGCATGGCTTGGGCGGCCGCCGCCCGGCACCTGGCCGACGCCGACGCCGCCTGGGCACTCGACCCGGCCGACCTCCAGCTGCTGGCCGAGGCCACGTACCTGGTCGGACGTGAGGACGACGCCATCACGTTGTGGACCCGCGCCCACCGGGCCTGGCTGGCGGCGGGGGCGAAGTCCGCCGCAGCCCGCTGCGCCTTCTGGATCGGCCTGATCCTGGAGCTGCGCGGGGACCAGGCCCAGGCCGGCGGGTGGATCGCCAGGGCCGAGCGTCTGGCCCACGAGGCCGGCGACTGCGTGGAGATCGGGTACCTGCAGTTCTACGTCGGCTTGGGCCAGCTGGAGTCCGGCGACGTGGCCGGTGCCGCCGAGATCCTGGGCGAAGCGGCCGGAATCGCCGAGCGCTTCGGCGACGCCGACCTGCTGGCTTTCACCCGCATGGCCAGCGGCCAGACTGCGATGTGGCTCGGCAGCCAGGCCGCCGGTCTGGCGCTGCTCGACGAGGCCATGGTGTCGGTGACCGCCGGCGAGGTGTCCGCCGTCGCCGCCGGGATCGTCTACTGCGCACTGATCGAAGCCTGCCACTACGCGTTCGACCTGCGCCGGGCCTCGGAGTGGACCGAGGCCCTGTCGGGCTGGTGCGCGGCCCAGCCCGACCTCGTTCCGTACCGGGGGAACTGCCAGGTACACCGGGCCGAGATGTTGGTGCTGCGGGGCAGGTGGGACGCCGCAGGCAGCGAGGCCGAGCAGGCCCAAAGCAACCTACACGGGGCACCGTCGGCGGCCGATGCCCACTACCAGCGAGGTGATCTTCACCGGCTGCGGGGCGAGCTGGCCGAGGCCGAGGCCGCCTTCCGCCAGGCCGCCGACCTGGGCAAGTCGCCCCAGCCCGGGCTGTGCCTGCTGCGCTTGGCCCAGGGCGACGTGCGGGCAGCGGCGGCCGCCGCTCGTCGCCTGCTCGGCGAGACCGCCGAGCCGCCGTTCCGGGCCCGGCTGCTGGGTGCCATGGTCGAGGTGCTGCTGGCCGAAGGCGACGTGGCCGCGGCCCGGGCGGCGGCCGACGAGCTCGCCGGCATCGGTGCCGCCTTCGACTCTCCACTGCTGCGCGCCACTGCCGGCTCGGCCGCCGGCGCCGTCCTGCTGGCCGAGGGCAACCCGCGCGGTGCCTGCGAGACCCTGCGGCGGGCCGCCGATGCGTGGCGGGCCCTCGACGTCCCCTATGAACTGGCCCGCACCCGTGCCCTCCTCGGGGTCGCCTGTGCCCAGTTGGGCGACGCCGACGGCGCGGCCATGGAGTTCGACGGCGCCCGACGGGCGCTCACCGCTCTCGGCGCCGGGCCGGCGCTGCGGGTGGTCGACGAGCTGGCCGATGAGGGGTCCGCCGGAGCCGGCGCAGTGCGGACCACCTCGGGGGCTGGGCCGCTGACCGCCCGGGAGCTCGAGGTGCTGGCCCTGCTGGCCACCGGTCGCACGAACAAGGCCATCGCCGCCGAGTTGGTGATCAGCGAGAAGACGGTTGCCCGCCACGTGGCGAACATCTTCACCAAGCTCGACCTGTCGTCCCGATCGGGAGCCACCGCCTACGCGTACGAGCGCGGCCTCGTCTGAGCGCCGAGCGGGCCTCTACACAGAATCACCCACGCGGGTTGGGGTCAGCATTTGCATGGTTCGCCCGAAGTCGGCCCACCCGTCTTCCGTCACCATCTCCCCAGGACACCGGAGCGGTTCCGGGGACACCGAGGGGAGCACACGATGGGTGCAGCGAGGGAGTCGATCGACCGGATGACGGCGGCCATGGTGAACCACGACGTGGATGCGCTGGCCGCAGCGTACTCCGAGGACGCGGTGGCGGTGACGCCCGACGAGGGCGAGCTCAAGGGCAGCGACGAGATCGTGCGCTACCTCGGCGGGCTCCTCTCCGCATTCCCCGACTTCACCTGGGAGCCGCTGGCCGAGCACGAGTCCGGCGACACCTCGATCGACGAGGGCTGGTTCGTAGGCACCAACACCGGCCCGCTGCCCCTGCCCGACGGCTCGATCATGCCGGCCACCGGCAGGGCCGTGCGGGTCCGGGGCTGCGATATCGCCACCGTGGACGGCGGCGTGATCGTCCGCCACCACTTCTACTACGACCAGATGGAGCTGCTCACCCAACTGGGCCTGGTGCCCGAGCAGCCGTAGCGGCGGGTTCGATGCTGCCGGTCGATCGACGTCGGTGGTGCTCGTTCCGGCCGAGGGCCGGGTGCTCGTCGGCGGCGTCGGTCGGCGTCGGCTGGCGCTCGCTCGTCGGGTTGAGGGCCTGGTACTCGTCGGCGGCGTCGGTCGGCGTCGTGGCTGGCTCAGATGCCGTTGGGTGAGGTCGTGCTGAATCGACCGCAGGAGCGTGTCCGCAAACACACGGTCGACACGTACCTGATCTCAGCCCCCAGGAGGAGCACATCAGCCCGACTGGCCCGCGACGACGATTCGCACGCAGAGATCGGGCGCCGGGATGTGTTCATGTAGACAGAGCGATCCGGATCCGATGTGGCACGAAACCGGTCCGAGGCAGCGGGGTCGGAGGGCAAAACCGCCTCTGACCAGGGCTTTTGTGCGAGCGGGCGACGAGAATCGAACTCGCGTTCTCAGTTTGGGAAGCTGATCGGAGCCAGCCCTCCCATCAGCAGATTTGCACAAAGCCGCATGTCAGAGGGGGTACGGCATCACCCGGTGCTGCTCGCTGTTGCGCACTTTTCCGCCCTCGTTGTGGGCCCATCCGTGGCCCAAGGCCACCGATGTCGGACGACAGGCGCCCCAGATGGCTGGGCGTACGCCGGACACGACGGCTCGACAGGAGCTATGCCGGGCCCCCGGCCTGGCCCGGGCACGTGCCGGTGCACCCGGTACCCCGTCGTTGCCGCCGGACTGTTGGTGGTCCTCTGGCTGAAAGCTCGAAAACCGGTCGTCCCGGTGGGCCGAACTGCCTGATCACGGTTGGCACGCTATTGAACTACAGCCCAAGATTTGCGCGGTGAGCGTGACAGGGATCCTGCCTTTCAGGCTGCAGTGTTGTAGAGATCAGGAAAGCGATCGTCGTGAAGCGCGATGGCGGCGGTCATCACCCGGTAGCCGTGGCGCGTTGGGCGATACAACCGGGCGCGTGGGACCTTGGCGACCCAGACCGTGGCCACGGAGCTTGGCGATGAGACGAGAGATCCCGGGCACAGCGTCGATGGGCTTCTGCGGCGTCGACTGGCGGACGGGGGTAGAGGCTTTGCATGAGGTCGGCGTTGCGGAACCCGGCGATCGCATGCCCGCCGGCCAGCACGGCCCGGAACAACGCTCGATCGGCGGGGCTGAGGGGATTGAAGCGGGCATGACGACGCCCGTCCTTGGTCTTGCTCCGGCACAGGGCGTCCAAAGAGGCGACACCCTCGCCTTTGAGTGGGGCGGCGGCCAGGGCGTCCAGGGAGCGGTGGTTCGAGGCGATCCCGACCTGGAAGTAGCGCCACACGTTGGCCACGCCCTTGTTCATCGGGCACCACCGCCGCTCGCGCCGGCCCGCCTCGTCGGTGAGGACGCGCAGGACCCGGAACTCGCGCGGATTATTGATGGTCGTCTCGACCCGCAGGACCGAGACCTTGTCGTAGACCTTGACGGAGTTGCGGGCCATACGGTGCTTGACCCGCCAACCCTCCGCTCTTCCTCGGGTGTCGGTGGTCACCTGGGCTCGAAGAGAAGGGTGCAGCTTGCGGCCCAGGAAGCGCAAGACGTCGGCCGAGGACATGTTCAGGCTGGCGTGGCGGATGAGGTCGGGCAGCACACCGTTCAGCGAACGGCGATCACGGAACATGACGTCGGTGGCCACATCGGCTTGGTCGAGGCACCAGTGGTAGCTGCGGAACTCCGCTGCCGCGATGGCGGGCAGGTGGATGTTCACCCGCCGGGCCAGGGCGTCGAGCAGTCTGGGCCAGGCCCGGTGGGCGAAGCGCTCGCACAGCTCGCCGGCGAGCTCCAGGTCATCGATCCGCAGGAGGGCGTTGTCGGAGCGCAGATAGCCGATGTTGCGGGCGTCGAGCTGGCGGGCCAGCCACTCCCGGCCGTTGACGTAGATCTGGATGCTGAAGGGCAACCAGCTCTGAAGGCGGATGTGGATGAAGCCCAGCTCAGGGTCGATGAAGTACCAGTAGTGGTGCATGCACTTGCGCTCGCCGGCGCGACGTCGAGGCGATGGGTGGCGTGGTTGCGACGGACTTGAAGGACTGGCATGGCGCAACAGGTGTCCCTTGAAGATCATGCGGTCGAACATCGCCAGACTCCCGACGACACGACCCTGGTGGACGGACTCGAAGCTCGCACCGCAGTGGTCTCTGACGCCGGCGCCCGAGGGCCGGTTCGACCCGGTCAGCGATTCACCAGCGAGAGCCGGACGGTGTTGACCCACATCGCCTGAACGGGCCAGAGCAAGGCGGCCGCCTCCTCCAGCGAGACCCATCGGAAGGCGAAGCGGTGCAGGACGATGTCTCCGCCAGACTTCTCCTCCCATTCCCACACCTCATCGACCGGCGGCTCCTTGACGCACAGATGGAAGGCGTGTTGGATTCTGCTCCTCAAGCCCGACGGGGACGTTGCCGAGCTCGGCCATGTACCAGGTCTCGCCGAGTTTGCGGATGATCGAAGCCGACTCGAGTCCAGACTCCTCGGCAAGCTCGCGCACGACAGCCTCCTCGGCGCTCTCCCCGTCGTGGATGCCGCCCGCAGGCACCTGGGTGCCCGAGGCCGGACTGTCGGTGTGGTCGAACACGAGCAGGCGTCCATACGGGTCTGTCACATACGCCGTCGCCCGTTGGTAGCAGGGCGGGTGCCAGTCAGCCACGATGAGCAGTCTGGCGTCGGCGGTCGCAGCGCAGCGCAAACAACCGGCGATCAGTGCTACTGGCTGGCCCGGCGGATGGCCGTTCATAGGGGCGCGTCCGGCGGGGTGGATGGAGCGATAGGTGGCTTTCGTACAGGTCACAAGACGCCAAGGCCGGCGGGCTGTGCGGTGTCGCCCTGCAGGGGACGTCGGCGACGACTGGGTCTTTAAGGGTTCCGCCGATACAAGGCAGAGTTCCCCTTCGCCTTGTAGACCCCAGCCATGAGACAGACGGGTGAGCTGCGGGTGTCCCAACGTGGCCAGATGAGCCTGCCGGCCTCGACGAGGCACCGGTGGGGTCTCGATGCGGGTGGCGAGGTCGGGTACCTCGATCTCGGGGATGCGGTCCTGCTGATCCCGGGGGGAGTTGGCACGCTGCGTCGCCAGCTGCTGGATGCAGTGTCCGACGACGATTGGGCAAACGCCCGAGCCGGGTTCGGCGACAACGACCTCGCCACGGAGTGACGCTTCTCCTCGACGACCAGCTTCTGGGCGTCGTCCTCCGTGGGGACGCGCTCCCTGCGCCGCTGGGCTCGGACCCCACCATCGCCACGACCGGATACTGGTATGTCCGTCTCTGCCAGGCCGTGCTGGGCGTCGCCGACCGGCCCGGGACGCCCTCGGGGCCGTTCATGGCCCTACCGAGCGGTCGACGTGAACAGGCGCTCGCCGCTGCCCTGGAGTTGCCCGAGGAGATCGGGCTCGTCAGCTTGCGCGAGCTCGGGCCTGTGATCGGTCGCCTTCGGGCTCGGCATCAGCTGAACATCCTCAGTGTCGAGGCCCTCGCCGCCGCGCTGTACCTGAACGCCACGGTGGCTCTGTCAGTGAGCTCGCCTCGCTTCGAGGATGCGCTGCGCACCGAGGGCGTCTCGTTCCACATCGTGGACTCGATGCCCTGACAAGCGACCGAGCGACCGTCCCGTAGCCCCGGCGGTAGGGGCGCCCGCTCTCGCTTGGGGATCAGCGCGCTTAGGGGGCACCTTTACGTCGATCAGCGGGACGGGATCGAGATCGGGGACTCCGATGACCCGCCGGTGTGCTCGGGGGTGGGAGGCGGCACACTGGTGGCCCGCTCCAGGAGCGCTTGGGCGGACCACCTTGTGAGCGCAGCCGCGTCCTTCCTCGATAACCCGGCGACATCGACGAGCCAGACGATCGCCTCGATTCCGATCGTCGCTCGGATGCCGAGTACGAGCTGATGGAGCTGTCCCTCGGACAGCCCGTCAACGAGGCCATCGAGCGCCTCGGCGACCCACGCGATTGCCCGTCCCTGTCGGAGCGGGAGCGCAGCCCGCTGGACGGCGTCGACCTCGAGCGACAAGCGGAGCATCGTGCGCTGTTGCGCCTCGGTGTCGAGAATCATGGCGCTGAAGTTGCGGACGACCGCGTCCAGTCGAGCTCGGGCGTCCTTTGGAGGGTCCGGCGGAAGCATGGAGGTGGCTGCCACCTCAGGGTGGGCTGCCAGCAGCAACGCTCGCTTGTTCGGAAAGTACCGGTACGCCGTGGTGCGAGAGATGGATGCGGCCGCGGCGGCCTCCTCGACGGTCGGGGTGACGCCCGAGGTCACCAGATTGCGAGCTGCCGCCACCAGAGCGTCTCGGGTTCGGGATTTCTGGGCCGATCGACCGCCGGCCTCGTAAGGCGTTGACATCGCTCCCATGGTACGCGAGTCTCTTCGTGGGACATAGGTCCCATGAACGGAGGCCATCTCATGAGCCGAAGCCTTGCCCGGCAGTCGCTGGTTCGAGCGACGGAGGACGGTGAGCGCCGCTGGTTCTTTGGCGGCGGCCTGCACATCTGGAAGGCGACGGCCGAGGAGACCGGCGGTGCGTTTCTGCTCTTTGAGGACCGGATGGACCTTGGCAAGGTCACCCCGCTGCACCTGCACCCGAACTCCGACGAGACCATGATCGTGCTCGAAGGCGAGATCGTCATGCACCTCGATGGCGAGGAGCACACTGTCGGCCCCGGTGGTATCGCCAGTGCGCTGCGAGGCGTCCCGCATGCCTTCAGGGTCTCCGGAGCCGACGGCGCACGAGTGCTGTGCCTGCACACGCCCGGTTGCTGCCAAGCGTTCTACTGGGATGCCAGTGAACCCGTGGCCAGCGATGACCATCGAGGCGTCGAGCATGGGCCGGTGGACATGGCCAGGGTCCAAGCCTCCGCCGTAAAGAACGGCGGTATCGAGATCCTCGGCCCGCCGCCGTTCGGTCCGGCCACTCGACGCTGACACTTGGACCCCGCCCGGTTCGCGCTCCCAACGAGGGCTGTTTGTGCGGTTCCACACCACGCAAAAAGCAGGTGGAAGGCAGGAGCGACATATAGCTCGCCGCCCACTGCCTTCCGGGGCAGGGTTGCCCGGCCACCGTCGCCGCAATTACTGGATTGGCATGGGATCGCGCTCGCTGCGGCGGAGCGAAGTGAAGTCCGTCCCATCCCACTCCAGCGCTGGCTGACCGGCGGCAAGGCGCTTCACCTCGGCCCAACGCCTCAGACGGCGGTGCCCCTTCCAAGAGAGAAGACAATGACAACAAGAGCCCGCGCCAGGATGACCGTGGCTGTCATCGCCCTCGCGATAGTGACCGGCGCGTGCGGGGGCGGCGACGTCGACAACACCGCTACCCCTGGTTCCACGTCCGGCGATCAAGGCACCACGCCCCCTTCCTCATCTGCCGCAACCATCGCCGCACCAGCGCCCGCCGTCGGGCCCGGTGCGTGCAAGTACGTCACGACCGCACAAGCGTCCGGGCTCGCCGGCTCTCCGGTGAAGGCGGGGGTCACCCGCAGCCTGGCCACGGGTCCGGTCACCTTCGAGTACTGCGACTACATCTTCGACCCGGGCAACGCACCTGGTGTAACGGTCGCCGTCGCCGACCTGGGAAACTCTGGCCCGTCCCTCTTCGATCAATTCAGGCAGTCAAAGACGACCGCGGACGAGTTCCAGGCCGTGCCTGGCATCGGCGACGAGGCGTTCTACGGGTCAGGGAACCTGAATGTCCGCAAGGGCAACAAGGGTCTGATCGTGTTTGTTGGCCGCACCAACGCGTCGCCGCGGGGAGCAAGGGCGATACCGGACGAGATCCAGCTAGCCGCGCTGATCCTGCCCCAACTGTAAGAAGACCGGGACCCAATGAGAGTCAAATCCACTCGTTTGTCTACTTCCACCCGCGCGGGCCTGACCGCAGCAGTGTCGGCAATCGGCTTGCTGATGGCGGCATGTGGTGGTGCGGACGACACGACACAGGCCTCTTCCGGGGGGGCCGTCAGCTCGGTGCCAGCCGCCCCCCGTACCGCCTCACCCAGTGCTGGTTCGGGGGCGTTCTGCGACGCGGTCAAGGCCCAGTTCGCCCAGCTCTCCGCAGTGGGCGACGCTTCCTCCGTCGACGCCGCCGTGCGGCAGCGGTACTTCGTCACCCAGAAGGACCTCAATGCAAAGGTGAGACAGACGGCCCCGTCGGGCCTTCGAAAGGACGTCGAGATCCACACCGGCGCCAGCGACGCGCTGGCGGACGCCCGGATACGTGGCGATGCTGCCGCGACGTCTGCCGCCATAACCCTGGTCAGCGCACCCGAGACCCGAGCCGCCGGAGCCCGCGTCTCGGCTCACGTCACGGAACACTGCGGGTTGGCCAATCCTGGAGGCGGCTGACGAGCAGGATCGGTCTGGTCGTCAGAGCCAGAAACCGACGCGGCGAGCGAAGATCCCGACCACTTCCTACCTGCCCATCGACCGGCGTTACGTGACGGTGCCGACGTCAGTCCTCGTTGTTTGGGGGCACCGGACGCGGCTTGCGGAGGGGCATCGAGCGCTCAGCCAACCCGGTGCCTGCCCGCTGGGACCCTACGAGCGAGCGGCTTGGCGACTCCCGACAGCTGCCGCCTTCTCCCTCAGGCGGTTGGCCCGCGGCATGCGACACTGCGGTGGTGCGGATCCGGGCGGTCGTGTTCGACCTATTCATCACCCTCACGGATTGGGAAGCGGAGCGAAGCCGACCCCGTTTGACGGACGACCTGGCGGCAGCCCTCGGTGTCGATCCGTTGAAGTTCTCATCCCTGATGCGGGCGACGTTCACTGAGCGCGTAGCCGGCCGGATGGGAGATGCACGTGCGACGTTCTCCGCGCTGGCGACACAACTCGGCTGCGACCCCAGCCCAGCCGGCTCGACCAAGTTATGGCCATGCGCCACGAACAGACCCGACAAACGGTTGCGCCCCGAGCCGGTGCCCTGGACGTGATCAAGGCGATCCGCAACGACGGGTACGCGATCGGCGTGCTCACTGACTGCACCGCCGAAACTCCCGAGTTATGGCCATCGCTCCCGTACTCGGCTGTGGTGGATGCCGTCACCTTCTCGTGTGAGGTCGGCCAAAGGAAGCCCATCCGGCCGGCTACCGCGACATCAGTCGCAAGCTCGGCGTCGCCCCCGAGGAGTGCCTCTACGTGGGCGATGGAAGCAGTGCTGAGCTGAGCGGTGCCACTTCGGCAGGGATGACGGCGGTGCTCCTGGAGACGCCGTTCGGTACTGATTTCCGGTATGACGCCGAAAGTCGCTGGAGGGGTCGCTCCGTGTCGGACCTCTACCAGGTGAGGCGCGTCCTGCGGGACTTGAGCCTTGAAGGCGCGTGACAACGCCGGCGTTCTGGGCGCCCGGTCGGGCGAAGGGGTGCTCGGGGTTATGGGCGCTTCGAACGGCGGACTTGCAGGCCGCACTGGTCGGTGCAGGGCGCCCTTCGCCGCGCCGGACGTGTCGGGATGCGCCATGATCGGGTGCGCTCGCCGCCTGCCATGCCGAACATGTATACCTGGACCATGCCCAAGCAGAAGCGGCCATTCGTTGTCGAGATCGAGGCCAAGCTCATCGTTCACGCCTTCGATGAGGACTCGGCTCGAAAGAAGGTGGAGAAGGCGTTCGCAACCGGCCGGCCGCTCGGCACCGATGTGGATGCTGGCGCCGGCGTATGGCCCTACGCGGTCGTACCGCCGGAGCTTGTACCGGAGCGCTGAGCTCGCTCCAAGCCGTTCTTCACGGCCCTGGGAGCCGGCTGCTTCGCCGTGCCTGGCCAGGGCCAGCTTGGTTGATCGCTGTCCAGAAGGCGTCCGCCCACACCCGATGGCCGCGGTCGTTGGGGTGGAACCAGTCGGCGGCAAAGTCAGTGAACATGCTCTTCCA
>CAVYKB010000003.1:0-272452 GCA_963768975.1 uncultured Acidimicrobiia bacterium
TCGCTCCCGGAGCGGCACGGCATGTCGTGGCGGTGGGCCGGGGGCCAGCCGGAGGTGACCCAGGTCGGCGAGTGGGTGCGAAGCGGTCGGCGCCACTTCCGCTTCCGGGCCGAGACCGCCGGCGCCGTTTCCCTTCGATTCCGAGCCGAGACGGAGGAGCGAGGCATGTCGACCCGCATGGTGGCCGTCTCCGTCTCGCCCGAGCAGGAGCCGGCGGGCTAACCGGCCCGCCGGCGCCAGACGCCGACCGTGCCGCCGGCGGCGAGCACGGCGAGGAGCGCCGGCCACCCCCGAGAGCACGGGATCGACGTCGTCCTCACCGGCACCGGCAGCCGCCGCAGCCCTCGCCGGAGGAGCGGTCGTGGTGGTGGGAGGCGGTGCGGTGACCGCAGCCTTGGTGTTGAGGCGTCCCTGGCATCCCAGGCCGCAGGGGACCGAGCGGTCGAGGGTTGCGAGCAGCCGTTCGACGGCGGCCGACGGGCCGAGGCCTTGGGCCAGCAGCAGCGCCAGCGTGCCGCTGACATGAGGTGTCGCCATCGACGTCCCCGCCGCCCATCCGTAGCGCCCGCCGGGGAGGGGCGACAGGATATCGAGGCCGGGCCCGTCGCCGTTGCCGCCCGGAGCGACGAGGCCCCACTGCGTGTTGCCGAGCGACGTGGAGTAGGCGGGACCTCGCCCGCCTTGTCGGTCGCGCCGACGACCACGGCGTGCAGGTCGCCGTAGTTGGCGCTGCCCGAGCCGCCGAGCTCCTCGTAGTTGCCCGACGCCAGCACCGGGATCGCCCCCCGGCTCCAGGCATACTCGATGCCCGGCTTCAGCGGCGTGCCCAGGCGGGACACGATGACGAAGTCCGGCTCGCCCAGGCTGAGGTTGACGATCCGGGCGCCCTTGTCGACCACCCACTGGATGGCGCGGTTGATGTCCTCGGTCACGCCGGCGCCGTCGGCGCCGAGCACCCGGGCGATGACGAGGCGGGCGTCGGGGGCGACGCCGGCGATGCCGGTGCCGTTGTCGGTCTTGGCCGCGGCGATGCCCGCCACCACCGTGCCGTGGCCGTCGCTGTCACGGGCGGTCCCCTCCCGGCACGAACCACCGATGCAGTCGGCCAGGGCGTCGATCTTGCCGGCCAGGTCGGGGTGCGTCGCATCGACGCCCGAATCGACGATGCCGATGGTCACGCCGGCACCCTTGGTGATCGGCCAGGCGTCCGGCGCCCCGATCTGGGTCAGGTTCCACGGCCGCAGCGAAGAGCCGGTCGTCGCTGGCGCCGGCGCCGGCGGCCGAAACCGCAATGAGCGTGCCGGCGACGATCGTGGTGCGTACCCACGTTCGAACGCGCCGGTGCACGGTCAGAGCTTGGCATCCGGCCGCATGTTGCGTGTGCAGGTACCTGCGCCGGCGTCCCGTAGGCTTGCGATTCGTGGAGAAGCGCGTCCTGGGTGGCCGGTACGGCTGTCCGCCGACCTGGCCCGGGCGGACGGCCGAGGCGTACGTCGCCGAGGACCAGCTCCTCAACCGCACGGTCGCCATCAAGGTGGTCTCTTCCCAGAGCTCGCCCGCAACGATGCGTTCATCGAACGTTTCCGCCGGGAGGCTCAGGCGGCGGCCAGCCTCAACGACCCCCGCATCGTGGCGATCTACGACTGCGGGGAGGACGCCGGTACCTACTTCATCGTCATGGAGTACGTCGAGGGCAGCACCCTGGGCGAGATCATCCGGGCCTCTGGGCCCTGCCCTCACCATCGGCCAAGATCGCCATCGAGGTTCTCGGCGGCCTGGGGCTGGCCCACCAAAAGGGCATCGTCCACCGGGACGTGAAGCCGGCCAACATCGCGATTACCGTGGGTGCCCAGATCAAAGTCATGGACTTCGGCATCGCCCGGGCGGCCCACGACGGCGCCATGACCGTCACCCAGACCGGGATGGTAATCGGCACGGCCAGCTACTTCTCTCCGGAGCAGGCCCAGGGCGCCGGTCGATTTCCGCTCCGATGTCTACAGCGTGGGGATTGTCCTCTACGAGGCGCTGACGGGCAAGCCGCCCTTCACCGGCGACAGCCCCTACCGGCGGTGGCCTACCAGCAGCTCAGCCAGCAGGCGCCGCCGCCCTCGACCAAGAACCCCGATGTGCCGCCGGCGCTCGACGCCATCGTGATGAAGGCCATGTCGAAGGACCCGGCCCAGCGCCAGGCCACCGCCGAGGAGCTCCGTGAGGAGCTGCTCAACATCGACCGCTACACGGGCGACCCCGACGCCACCGCCTTCATCGCCGCCCCGGAACCTGACGCCGATGCCACCGCAGTGGTCGCCGCCGGCTCCACCGCAGTCCTGCCCCCGGTCTCGGCGTGCGAGGAGCCCGCGTCCCTCCGCCGGTCACTCGCCGGCCGGCGGGGCCGGTGCCCGAGGAGGTCTACCGGCGCCGGCGGGCCGCCGTCATCGCCGGCGTGGCCCTCGCCGCCCTCGCCGTCATCGCCCTGCTGGTGCTCCTCACCGGCGGCGACGACGGCGGCCAGGGCACCGTGGCCGTACCCGAGGTCGTGGGCCGGACCCAGGAGGAGGCGACCCGCATCCTCAGCGGCGCCGGTCTCCGGGTGCAGGTCACCCAGCGTGACTCGCCGGTGGCCACGACGCGCTCCGACGCGACCCCGATCCCGGCACGGTCGTGAGCCGCAACAGCACGGTGACGATCTTTGTGGCCCGTCCCGGGCCGACCACCACCTCGAGCGCACCGACGACCCAGCCCACCACGGCCACCACGGCGGCCTCGACCACCCAGGCCACCACGGCCACCACCGCGGCGCCCACCACGCAGGCCACCACAGCCACCACGGCGGCGCCGACCACCCAGACCACGACGGCGACGACCCGGCCCCCGCCGACGTCTTCGATCGTCATTCCCACCTCCCTGCTCCCCACCACGGTCCCCTGATGGCCTTTCCGTCCGCGGATCGCCCCCCGTGGGACGGCTAGCGTCTGGTTCCATCCATGGGGAGGAATGCGGCATTCGGCCGCCCATCGGTGTCCGTGCGGGCCCGCAGGTGGTGGGACGGCAGGGACCGAGCGACCCGCCAGAACGTCTTCCTGGCGCTCGGCGTGGGCGCCCTCTTCGTCGCCATCATCCTGGCGGCGGTGAACCTGTACCTCTCCCCGGTGCACGTCCCGGGTCATCTCATCCGGCCCCAAGGCGACGACGACCACGCTCGGCTTCACCCCCTCCACGGTGTTCGTCGGGAACCTGGGAGCGGCCGGAGCAGCGACGGCGACCGGGGTCACTGCGCCGGAGACGACGACCTCCACCGTTGCGCCGGCCCCGACCGTCCCGACGACGCGGCGGGCGCCGGCGCCGGCCACCACCGCCGTACCGGCGCCGGCCACCACCGCCGTACCGGCGCCGGCCACCACGGTCACGAACCCGAATGTGATCTATACCGATTTGCCGGCCGAAACGACCACGACCCGACCGCCGGCAACGACGACCACCACCAGGGCAACCACTACTACGGTCCCGCCGACGACGACGACGAGCACTCTGCTCCCGCCCGTCGTCGTCCCCGGCCTGCGCGCCCCGTAGCCGGCGACCGCCGAGCGCACGAACTCGTCGACCTTCGCCACGTACGTGGCCCGGTCGGCGTCGAAGGCCTTGGTGTGCGCCACGCCGGGCAGCATCCACAGCCTGCCGCCAGTGAGGGCGGCGAGCGTGCGGCCGTCGGCCGGCGGGGTGGTCCGGTCGCTTGCGCCCTGGATGACGAAGGCCTGGGACGTCGAACTTCCGGTCGTCGAGCTCTCGGCGGAGGTCGACCACCTGGCCGCCGCCGCTGACGAGGGGGTACAGGACCGGGAGGAGGCTGGTCACGGGCCGGGGGACGTGGGCCCGGAAGGCGACGACGCTGCGGAAGCCGAGGAAGCCGCTGTCGGAGACGATGGCCGCCGGCCGGGCGCCCCGGGCGATGGCGGTCAGCGACGCCAGCGCCCCGCCCGAGAAGCCGAGCACGACGGCGGGCACGCCGGCGTTGGCGTCCACCCAGCGCAGGGCTTCGGCCACCTCGGCGGCTTCAGGACCCCCCCCGCCGAACGCTGCGCGCCTGACACGTAGCCCAGGTCGATGAAGAGCAGCCCGTAGCCCAGGCGGTGGAAGGGCGGGCCAATCTCCACTGTCGCCGTCCGGTTGCCGCCGTAGCCGTGGACGACCACGATCACCGGCCGCCCCGGGTCGCCAGCGACATACCAGGCCGGCAGCCCGTCGCCATAGGTCACGTGCTCGAAGCGGAGCCCGACCGAGGAGGGATCGGGCGTCTGCCGGGCGTCGGCGCCGCCCCTGGCGATCTTCACCGCTGCGTAGGCGTTGATGGACACCCAGCTCGCCAGCGCGGTGACGAGCAGTCCGATCCCGGCCCGGCGGGGCCAGCGGCGTTGCCCCGGATCTGAAGGGGTCAGGAGTGGCTGGCCGGCGAGACCGGGCTGACGGCGCTGTCGACGACCGCGTTGAGGGAAGCGGTGAGGGCGTCCAAGTCCTGCCCCTCCAGCCGGGAGATGAAATGGCGCCGCACCCCTTCGACGTGGGTGGGGGCGGCGCGCGGAACCGCTCGCGCCCCTCGTCGGTCAGCACCGCGTAGACGCCACGGCGATCGGTCGGGCAGTTCCGCCGGGCGACCAGCCCGGACTCGACCAGGCGGTCGAGCCGGCGCGTGAGCCCGCTACGCGAGACGAGGGTCCGGGCGGCCAGCTCGGTCATGCGCAGCTCGCCGGAGGACTCGCCGGCGAGGTGGACGAGGATTCTCGTAATCGGCCAGCGAGAGGCCGTGCTCGTCGAGCTCGGCGTCCAGCCGGTCCATGAGGCGGATGCTGGCGCGGAGAAATGCCTGCCACGCACCCATCTCCGTCTCGTCCAGCCACGCCGCAGTCGCTGTGACCACCGACACAACGGTACCGCGTGGCGCAAGCGTTTGTCTTGTGGTACGGGCGGGTATCGGCGAGATGGCGGCCAGAACCGGAGCCGTGCGCTGTGGCGCGCCATAGTGGAGCACCCAGACGAGGGGAGCTGACATTGTCCAACATCGAGAGCAACTGGGAGCCGCACGACCACGAGTCCCTGGTTCACAGCCATCGGCACTACCACGTCACCCACAACTTCCGGGAGATGACCGGCGGGTTCGAGCACCTCAGCTCGTCCCACGAGCACGAGCACGACCATGCGGCGGTGAACCACAGCCATCACCCGCACGAGAACTTCGACAGCGAGCACGCCGGCGAGGCGCACGTGCACGACCACGCGGAGCCGACCGGGGGGAATGGCCAGGCGCCGGCGGCGAAGGCCAAGAAGGCCCCGGCCAAGAAGGCTCCGGCCACGAAGGCGGCGAAGGGTCCGGCCGAGATTCTGAGCCCCCGGATCGGCGTCCCGCTGGCTGCCGTTGCGCTGGCGCTCCTCGGCGCCTGCTCCTCCGGCGAGTACCGCTCGGGGCCAGTGACCACCCGGACCTCCACCACCCTGACCGAGGTGACCCTGCGCCCTGCCGTAGTCGGGGTGTACTCCGCCAGTGCCCGGGTCGTCACGCTCGCCCCGCCGGTGGGCGGCGTGACGAACGTCATCCTGAGCTCCGACACCGAGGTCGTGAGGCCGGGTGGTGCGCCGGCCGGCGCCGGCGATCTGGCGCCTCGGGCCGGCGTGGAGATCACCGGGCGTCCGGGTGCGCCGGGCACCCTGATCGCCCGCCGCATCGTCCTGCTGTAAACCACCTACCCTCGCGCCGGGCGATGCGCGGGTACGGGTACGGCTTCCACCACCGGATGAACCGGATCCTGACCTGGTCGCAGGCAAGAACGTGGACAAGGCCGTGATCCGCCGGGTGCTGGCCTTCGCCGGCGGAACTACCGGCGCCTGCTCGTCGCCTTCGTCCTCACCATCCTGGCCGCCTCGATCGTCGGCATCCTGCCCCCGCTGGTCTTCCGCAGCATCATCGACCACCACGCCATTCCCCGGCAGCTCGACGGCCTGGACACGCTGGCGCTGCTGGCCCTGGGGCTGGCCTTCGCCGACGCCGGCCTGAACATCCTCCAGCGCTGGCTGTCGGCCCGCATCGCCGAGGGGCTGATCTTCGACCTGCGCAAGGCGCTTTACGACCACGTCCAGGGCATGCCGCTGGCGTTCTTCACGCGGACCCAGACCGGGTCGCTCATCAGCCGGATGAACAACGACGTGATGGGCGCCCAGCAGGCGTTCACCGGCACGCTGGGCAGCGTTCTGCAGAACGTCCTGGACCTGACGGTCACCCTGTTCGTGATGGTCCAGTTGGAGTGGCGGCTCACCGTCCTGGTGCTGCTGGTCGTACCGGTATTCCTGCTGCCAGCCCGCCGGGTCGGCCGCACGATGCAGAAGCTGACCCGGGAGTCCTTCGCCCTCGACGCCACCATGAACGCGGCGATGACCGAGCGCTTCAACGTCTCCGGGGCACTCCTCGTCAAGCTCTTCGGCCAGCCCCGCCGGGAGTCCGCCGAGTTCGCAGAGCGGGCCGGCCGGGTCCGTGACATCGGCATCAAGACGGCGATGTACGGCCGGCTGTTCTTCTCTGCCCTCGCCCTCCTCGGGGCCGCCGGCACGGTGGGCATCTACTGGTTGGGGACCCGGCTCGTGATCGACGGGTCGATCACGCTCGGCACCCTGACCGCCCTCGCCGTCTACGTGACCCGCATCTACAACCCGCTCAACCGGCTGACCAACGCCCAGGTCGACATCATGACGTCGATCGTCAGCTTCGAGCGGGTCTTCGAGGTGCTCGACGCACCCCACCCGATCGAGGACTCCCCGGGCGCCTACGACCTCGTCGACCCCAAGGGCCGGATCGAGTATGACGACGTCTGGTTCCGCTACCCGGCGCCCTCGACCGTGTCGATCGCGTCCCTGGAGGCCGACGCCTCGGCGCCGCTCTCGGCCGACGCCTCGGGGACCGTGCTCAAGGGCATCTCGTTCGTGGCCGGGCCCGGCCAGATGGTGGCCCTGGTGGGCCCGACCGGCGCCGGCAAGACCACCCTGTCATATCTCGTGCCCCGCCTGTACGACGTGACCGCCGGGTCCGTGCGCATCGACGGCCATGACGTGAGGCATCTGACTTCGGAGAGCCTGGCCGCCGCCATCGGGATGGTCACCCAGGACGCTCACATGTTCCACGACACCGTGGCCGCCAACCTCCGCTACGCCAAGGCCGACGCCAGCGACGAGGAGCTGGTGGCTGTCTGCCGGGCCGCCCGGATCCACGACCTGATCGCCACCCTCCCCGAGGGATACGCCACGCTCGTCGGTGAGCGGGGCTACCGACTCTCGGGCGGCGAGAAGCAGCGGCTGGCCCTGGCCCGGGTGCTGCTCAAGAGCCCGGCCATCGTCATCCTCGACGAGGCCACCGCCCACCTCGACTCCGAGACGGAGCTGCTGATCCAGCAGGCCCTGGCCGAGGCCCTCGCCGGCCGCACGTCGCTGGTCATCGCCCACCGGCTGTCGACCATCCAGGCCGCCGACCAGATCCTGGTCGTCGACCAGGGCCGGATCGTGGAACGAGGCACCCACGCCGAGCTGGTGGACCGCGACGGGCTGTACCGCGAGCTCTACCTCACCCAGTACGCCCGGACGGAGACGGGAACGGGCTGAGGTGGACCCTGCCGGCCCGGACCTCGATGCGCTCTACCGCAAGCTGCAGCCCGCTCTGCGCGCCACCTGAAGCTCGTCCACGCCGGGCAGGCCGGGGTCTTACCGGCGCCGAACGATGCGGCGGACGGGACCGCCGTCGGTCTCGTTGCCGTTGCGGAAGCCGCTGGCCGTGAGCTCGTGGTCACGGTCGCGGTCGTCGCGGTCGCCGTCGCCGTCCCAGTCGCCCCGGCGCTCCTGGCGCAGCTGGATGGTCCGGTCGCGCTCGTCGTCGAGGGCCCGCTCCTGGGCCATCGTGCGGTCGCGGTCCCGATCGCGCTCCAGCTCGTGGGCGCGCACCCGGCCCTCGGAGCGGGCCAGCGCCGAGTTGGCCTCGGTGCGGGCCGCCTCCGCCTGGCGGGAGGCGTGGGCCTGGGCGCCGACGGTGGGGTCGACGGCCCGGGCGAACAGGCGGGCGTGCCAGCGCTCTCCGAGCGCGCCACCCAGCAGGGAGCCGACTACCACGGCGATCAACGACGCGATGCCGGCGACGGTGCCGGCCTGGCCCCACTCGTCGGACGTGGTGGGGATGCCCAGGGACCGGAGATTGCTGGCGATGGCGTCGGGGTCGGCCGAGGAGCGGGCCAGGGCGGCGACGGCCGCCACGATCACGATGCCGAGGACCAGGACGCCGGCCCCGTGGGCCAGGCCGTTGCGCCGGGCCATGCGGCCGGCAACGTAGCCCCCGAAGAGGTAGGACAGGAACAGCAGGCCGGCGACGACCAGGCCGCCGGTGGTGCCCAGCGTCTCCCAGTTCGTCGTGAGGTCGGTGTCGTCCCCGAAGGCGTCGAGGGCGGCGGCAGCCAGGCCGGCGAGGATGGCGAAGGCCCCGTAGGCGACCAGGACGCCGGCCAGCACGCTGGTGACCGAGAAGCCTCCGAAGCCGGCGTCGGCGGCCAGCTCGCGCCGCTCACGGCCGGTCTCACGCATGGTTCGAGCTGCTCTCACAGATTTTCCTCCCCTGTCTCCACGGCGGCGATGGTCTCCGCCTCTTCGGAGCGGCCCTCCTGCATGAGCTCCTCTTCGAGCCCCTCGCGCTTGAGGACCTGGTCCTCCTTCTCTTCCTCGACCGCTTGCTCGTCGATGTCGGGCATACCTGCCCCGTACCCGCCGGGCGGCAAAGCCATGCCCGCTTCGCCGGCGCCGGCCCGCGGCCCTACCATCGCCTCCCGAGATGCGAGTGCCGACCCTCACCCCGCCCGCCTATCGCAAGGTCACCCTCTTCGCCCTGCTGGCACTGGCGTTCATCGTCGTCACCGGGGCCGCCGTGCGCCTTACCGGCTCCGGGCTGGGCTGCCCCGACTGGCCGACGTGCGCCGAGAACCGGTTGGTGGCGCCGTGGGAGTACCACGCCATGGTCGAGTTCGTGAACCGCACCATCACCGGCCTGGTCTCGGTGGCGGTGATGCTGGCCGTGCTGGGATCGCTGGTCAGGGTGCCCCGGCGCCCGGACCTCCTGAAGCTGTCGCTGGGGCTGGTGGTCGGAGTCCTCGGCCAGATCGTCCTCGGAGGGCTGACCGTCCATTTCGAGCTCAAGCCCGGCTTCGTGATGGCCCACTTCCTGCTTTCGATGGTCCTCATCGCCAACGCGGTGGTGCTCCACCACCGGGCTGGTCGTCCCGCGGGGCCCACCCGTCCTGCGGTCGGCCCCGACCTGCTGGCGCTCGGCCGCCTGGAGGTGGCCGCCGCCGGCCTGACCATCTTCCTGGGCACCATCGTCACCTCCTCGGGCCCCCACGGAGGCGACGAGGAGGCCGAGCGCCTGCCATTCCTCCTGCCCGACGTCACCCGGCTCCATGGCGTCTCGGTGATGCTCTTCCTGGCCGTCACATTGGTCGTCCTCTGGCGGTTGCACAAGGCCGGCGCCGGCGGTGACATCCTGCGCCGCAGCGAGGTGCTGCTGGCCGTGCTGGTGGCCCAGGGCGCTCTGGGCTACGTCCAATACTTCACCGGCGTGCCGGCGCTGCTCGTCGGCTTCCACGTCGCCGGCGCCACCGCCACCTGGGTGGCCGTCCTGCGCCTCCACCTCGCCTTCCGCACGCCCGTCGCCGAGAGGGGAGAGGAGCCCGGCGGCAGTAGCGTAAATCCGTGGACGGTGGCTGTCAGCTTGCGATGACCACCGCACCGGTCGAGGTGCGGGAGCCCGACATCGACGATGTCGTCACCCCCGACCGGCCGTGGATCGTGATCGTGTGGAACGATCCCATCAACCTGATGAGCTACGTGACCTTCGTGTTCCAGAAGCTTTTCGGTTACAGCCTGGAGAAGGCCACCAAGCTCATGCTCGACGTGCACGAGAAGGGTCGGGCCGTGGTTTCGAGCGGGCCCCGGGAGAAGGCGGAGCTCGACGTCTTCCGTCTCCACGAGCACGGGCTGTGGGCCACCATGGAGCACGAGTCGTGATCCGTCGACGGGTGAAGCGCAACTTCGCCGGCGGCTTCGACCTGCGCATCCCGGCCGACGAGCGTGACATTCTCCGCTCCGTCGGGCCCAGCCTGCGGGAGGTGCTCGTCGACCGGGCCACGTCCATCGAGCCGGGGGAGGACGAGGCCGTCGACCGGCTGTTCCCCGCCGCCTACCCGGACGACGAGGAGCGCCAGGCCGAGTTCCGGCTGCTGGCCCACGACCAGCTCCTCGAGTCCCACCTCGGCGCCCTTGCCGTCCTGGAAGAGACCGCCGGCGCCGACCACCTCGACGAGGCACAGCTGCTGGCGTGGATGCGGGCGCTCAACCACATCCGCCTGGTGCTCGGGGTCCGTCTCGGCGTCACCGAGGACGGCGACGAGCGGCCCCGCAGCCGCCGCGACCCCCGGGCGCCGGCCTTCGCCGTCTACGACTACCTGACCTACCTGCAGGGCGAGATCATCGAGGCGCTCTCCGACTAATTCGTGGTGCCGCCGGCGCTCCGAGGTGTCTGTCATCGCGATCCTGACGTAGACCGCTACCCGGGTGCGAACATCGCTCCTACGGTGCCGGGTCCGGTATGGGCACCCACGCTGGGCCCGATGACGTAGCGGACCACTTCGCGGACCTCGTCGGCCTCCCGGAGCTGCTCCTCCAGGGCTTCGACGAGGGGCAGGGTGCCCGGGTCGGAGACTCCCACGCCCACCCGGAGGCGGGTGCCGGCGGCCTGTATGAACCCCGCCATGGCGCCGGCGGCGGACCGGAAGCCGTCACAGCGGTCGACCTCCCGCATGACGCCGCCCGCGAGTGTGAGCACCGGGATGGTCGTGGTCGACGCGGCCACGTCGCCGGCGAGGCGCCCGCCGGCTCGGGCGGAGTCGAGGGCGCCCACCACGAAGACGTTGCCGACGGTCGCCCCCACCCGCTCGGCCGCTCGCGCCGCTTCCTCGAGCGATGCGCCGCCGGCGGCTGCCTCCGCGGCCTCCCACAAACACAGCGACACGGCGAAGGACGCGGTCCCGGTATCGACGATCCGGACGGGTACCGGTGACACCTGGCTGGCCAGCCGGGCGGCGTTCACCGTCCCGGAGACCGACGAGCCGATGTGGACCGACAGGATCTCCGTCGCCCCACGCATGGCGGCGGTCTCGTACGCCGCTGCGATCCGGCCAGGACTGGGTTGCGAGGTCGACACGGTCGGGCGCCCGGTGCGGAACCGGGCGTAGAACTCGGTGGCGTCGAGGTCGATCCCCTCGAGGTACTCCTCCCCGTCGACGGTCACCGAGAGGGGGACGACCTCCACCCGGTACCGCTCCGCCAGCTCGGGCGGGAGCTGGGCGTTGGAGTCGGTGACCAGCCCGATCACTGGTCGGTACTCCCTGCGGGAGTGCGTCCCAGTGAGTGTTCGTTGGACCGGCCGCCCGGGCCGATCACGGTCGAATTTCTGCAGTCAGAAACTTGTACATGATCACCGCGCTGCTGGCGGCGGCCGAGATCGGCAGTGCGGCGCTGGGCGCCGGCCCCCACCCGTTGGGCCAACCCCTACGCCACCACAAGACGCCGGCGGTGACCCAGGTCGCCGAGGCCACCGCAGTCCCCGGCAGCGTGCGGCCGGTCCACTTGCCCACCGCCCAGGCCACACCGAGGTCGATGGGCATGTAGGCGGGGAACGTCGCCGCGCACTGGCCGAGGCTGACGGCCACCCCTTTGCCGCCCCGGAAGCCGTTCCAGACGGGGAGGCAGTGGCCGATGACGGCCGCGGTGCCGGCTACGTGGGCCCCGGTCGCTTGGGCGAGGCGCCGGCCGGCCGCGCAGGCCAGCGCCCCCTTGGCTGCGTCGGCGGCGAGGATCCCGGACCCCCACCACGTGCCGAGCAGGTGCATGGCGTTCACCGCACCGGGGTTGCCGGTGCCGCCTTGGCGGAGGTCGGTCCGGCCGCCACTCGCGATCCGGGCTGCGGTGTCGGCGCAGGGTATGGACCCGATCAGGTAGCCGGCGGCGGCCGAAGCCAGGGCGGCGAGCACAAGGCGAGCGTAGATGCCGGCCGGCGTGGCATACGGTCAGTGCATGGCAGCGGGCGCGGCGTGAGGGTTGCGGTCGACGAGGGGGTGGCCCTCGAGTGCGACGTCCGGGCCGGCGGCGCCGGCGTCCCGTTCCTGCTCGTCCATGGGCTGTCGTCGAACCGCCGGCTGTGGGAAGGCACGGCCGCTCGGCTGCACGACCTGGGCCACTCCGTCGCCACCGTCGACCTCCGGGGCCATGGCGGCAGCGACAAGCCGGACCATGGCTACGACTTCGCCACGCTGGGCTCGGACCTGCTGGCCGTTCTGGATGCGGTGGGTTTCGAACGGGCCGTGCTGGCGGGCCAGTCGACCGGCGGGAACATCGTGGTGGACCTGGCGGTTCGGGCGGCCGAGCGGGTCGCCGGCGTGGTGGGAGTCGACGGTGGCGCCCTGGAGCTGGCCCGGCAGTGGCCGGACTGGGGCCGGTGCAGGGTGGCGCTGGCGCCGCCGCCCTTGGCCGGCACGCCAGCGGCCACGGTGGAGGGGTGGATGCGCAGCGGCCATCCGTCATGGTCGGACTGGGCGATCGAGGCCAGCATGGCCAACTTCGAGCACCTGTCCGATGGAACCGTCCGCCCGTGGCTGAGCCTGGCCAATCACCTCCGCATCCTCCGGTCGCTGTGGGAGCACCGGCCATCGACCGTCATCCCGAAGGTCGCTGTCCCCGTACTCCTTGTGATGGCCGACACGGACGACGCATGGACGGAGCAGAAGCGAGCCATGGAGGTCGAGCTCGTGGCCGAGTGCCCGCACGTCCGGGTCGCGTGGTTCTCGCCCGGCGACCACGATCTTCACGCCCAGCACCCCGCCGAGCTGGCCGACCTGCTCCACGCCAGCTTCTAAAAATGTGCAGGGCTATCTAAGATGAGCTCGATGGCACGGCTGCTGGTCATCATGGGCTCCGGAGAAACCAGCCCGACAATGAGCAAGGTCCACCGGGACCTGCTCGAACGGGTCGGTCCGGGGCCGGCGGTCATGCTGGACACCCCGTTCGGGTTCCAGGAGAACGCCGACGACATCTCGGCCAAGGCGCTCGCCTATTTCGGAGAGAGCGTCCGGCGGGAGCTGACGGTGGCGCCGTTCCGAGTCGCCGAGGGCGCCGACCCTCTTGCGTACGAGACCACGCTCGCACGGCTGCGGGAGGCGGCGTATGTGTTCGCCGGCCCGGGAAGCCCTTCCTACGCCCTGGCCCAATGGGCTGGCAGCCAGGTGCCGGCGGTGCTTGCGCAGAAGCTGCGGGCCGGCGGGTGCGTGACCTTCGCCAGCGCGGCAGCGTGCACGCTCGGGCCGTTCGCCTTGCCCGTCTATGAGATCTACAAGGTGGGCGAGGGCGTCAGGTGGCTCGAAGGCATGAACCTCATGGCCGAGGTCGGGCTACCGGCGGTCGTCGTTCCCCACTTCAACAACGCGGAGGGCGGCAACCACGACACCCGTTACTGCTACATGGGCGAGCGCCGGCTCTCAATGCTCGAGTCCCTGCTGCCCGACGGGGTATTCATCCTGGGCGTCGACGAGCACACGGCCTGCATCATGGACCTCGACGCGGGGACCGCCACGGTGGCCGGCCTCGGATCGGTGACGGTGCGCCGGCAGGGTCGCATGTCGGCGATCGCAACCGGCACCACGGTGCCCATCGCCGAGCTGGCAGGGACCGAGGACGGCGGGGCGCCGGCGCCCGTTCTTGCGCCGGCGCCGGATGCTGCCGGTACTGACCCGCTGACCGCCGATATCGACCGTTCCGAGCAGGCCTTCTCCTCCGCACTGCGCGCTGGCGACGGTCCCGCGGCGGTCAAGGTCACGCTCGAGCTCGACGACCTCCTGCACGACTGGTCGCGTGACACCACCCAGTCGGGCCTGATGGAGCGTGGCCGGGCCACCCTCCGGGCCATGATCGTCCGGTTGGGCGAAGCCGCCGAGGTCGGGCTGCAGGATCCCCGATCGGCGGTCGCCCCGTTCGTCGAGGCGCTCCTCGACGCCCGCCGGTCCGCCCGCGCCAGCGGCCGTTACGCCGACGCCGACACCCTGCGGGATCGCCTGCTCGCCGCCGGCGTCGAGGTACGCGACACCGCCGAGGGCACCGAGTGGCAGCTACGATGAGGGTCCCTTAGGGACCGGCCCCCATCGTCTAGCGGCCCAGGACACCGCTCTTTCAAGGCGGCAGCACGGGTTCGAATCCCGTTGGGGGCGCCGGCAACGGTAGCTCAGGCAGGTCTGCGGTGGTTGCGTCGGAACGGCACGTTGCCACTCGAAAGGGGTCGTCGTGACCGGATTGGGCGGCAGCGGGGGCGTGATGGACCGCAACCTGCTCCCGTTTCTCGGCAACGTACCTGTCAGGGCGCGGGGGCCGGCCGCCCGCTGGCGCCGGCAACGATCCGTCGGGCCTACGGCATCCTGCACCGGGCCCTCGTCCAGGGCGTGAAGTGGGCATGGCTGAATGCCAGCCCGGCCTCATCGGCGACGCCCCCCGTACCCCGACACCCGACATCAACCTCGCCGGCGCCCCACGAGCTGGCCCGGCTGTTCTCGCTGGCCACCGAGGTCGAGGTCGACCTGGCCGACTACAGCCTCCTGGCCGCCGCCACCGGGCGCCCGTCGCAGCGAGCTGATCGCGCTGCGTGGCCCAACCTCGACCTCGACAAACGGACCGTGTGGATCTCGCGAGGCATCGTCCTCGGCGACGACGGGCCGGTGGAGAAGGACACCAAGACCCACGCCGCTCGCCGGGTGTCCCTCGACCGGACCACGGTGGCGGCCATGACCGCACACCGTGCCCGGGCTGAAGTGCGCGCCCGGCTGTGCGAGCACGAGCTGGACCGCCGGCCTTGGTGTTCAGCAACGAGGTGTTGCCCCCATCCGGTATCTCAGCGAACCAGCCGGACCAGCCCGGCCGGTCGAGAGCTGACTCGCGTTCGGCTCCCCGGAAGAGGGGTCAGACCGGAGGCCACGAACCCATCGATTGACCGGCTTGCGCCACTCGCTCGGGGGTTGGGTGGCGATCCAGTCCGCGATGCCCGGGCCGAAACCACGAAGCTCCCACTCGGCGGGCAAGGTGCAGGACTACTGCGCCAAGTCTTCGCCGAGCAGCCAAGCGATCTCATCCATGTCGTCGGGTACACCAGGGTCGGTTCGGGCGAGTTCGACGTTGCGTTCGAGCCGTTGCTTGCGCTCGGGATCGGCCTGGATCACTTGCCAGTACCACTCCCGGCGAGCGCTCGCCGCGGTCGTTTCCGGCTCGCTCATCGCTCCCCAGCAGTCGGAAGCTCGGCCGGCCATACCGCTGTGAGGATGTCGACCGTGATGTCGGCGCCGGCCTTGCGGCGCGCCTCGACTTCCGGGACTTTCGGCTTGGGCAGGCGGATCACCTGACGCATCGATCCAGTATGCGGGCTGCCGTCACGTCTCGACCTATCTTCGCCGGCCGACCGCCGACGGACCTGCCTGGGTGGCCGAGCCGCTCCTGCAGCGTCGCGCATGCAATGAACGGGGGTCGTAGACTTTGGTCACGATGACGACGACGAGGAGCAGTCGCCTGGGCCCAGATGCGCGCCCTGTCGCCGTGCCCGAGGACCATGCTGATACCGCGGTCAAGAAGGCTGCCGGAGTTGTCGAGCTCGCCGAGCACGCCGGCGCCGCCAGGTCGACGAAGTAGCGCGCCTCTGCCCTGCCGAACACGGCCAGCACCTGGTCGCTGTCCCCGGCTCGGCGCTGGAACAGGCGGAGGCGTTGGCCGCTGCCGCCTACGGCGCCGATCGATCCTGGTTCCTGGTCAACGGCTCGACCAGCGGGAACCAGGCCATGGTCATCAGCGTCTGCATCCCGGCGACGTCAGCCTTACCTCCCGCAACACCACAAGGCCATTGTCTCGGCACTCATCCTCGCCGGCGTGCGGCCCGTCTACACCGGAGATCTACATTGAGCTCTACCACGTCGAGCCGTTCCACAGCGGCCTGAAGGGCTATGTCGACTGCCCGGCCTTCGAGCCCGCCGACTGGGAGTTCGGCGAAAGGTGGTCCAACCAGGTCATGACCCTCAACCGCGACGTTCGAGGGCATCGGACGCCTACCGTCGGTACTACCAGCTCGTGACCAAGCTGCGAGGCCGGCCGCCGGAGCACGCCGCCCTGTGGGTCTGCCTCTATCCCAACGTCATGCTGGAGTGGTACCCGGAGGCGCTGGCGGTCTCGTTCCAGCTGCCGACATCGCCCCTCCACCACGCGCAATGTCGTGGACCTTTTCTACCCCGCCGACGTGCGGGCCGGGCATCGAGAGGTCGTGGCGGCGCACCAGGCGGCCTACGACGAGAGCGCGGCCGAGGACCGCCTCATCGTGTGCGTGGAGTTCCCGGCGGGTCAGGAGACGTCGAACTCGTTGCCTTCCGGGTCTACCAGCAGCGTCCACCGGCCATCTGGGCCGTCATGGACCGAGACGACGGTCGCGCCCAGGCCGACAAGGCGTTCCACCTCCGCCTGGTCGTGCTCCGGCCCGACGATGAGGTCGAGATGGACCCGGTTCTTCACCGTCTTCGGCTCGGGCACGGTCTGGAAAAGGATGCGCCGGCCTGTGCCGGCGCCTCGTTCGTCGACGCCATCGTCGGGGTGGCGGAGTGAGGCAAGGGTCCGCCAGCGCCGCTTGCCATCGATCTCGATGGTGAGGTCGGCCGGTACGTGGCCGGCGTCGACCAAGCCGGTGACGAAGGCGTCGATCTCCTCATGCTCGTAGTGGAGAGCCTCGGCCCAGAAGGCGGCGAGGGCGTGCGGGTCAGCGGCATCGAAGACGACTTGCGTGCGAATGGCGGCCATCACGCCCCCGAGAAGGTGAAAAAGCGCTGGATGTGGTTGGGCAGCAGCAGGGGGACGTCGCCGGGCAGGCCGAAGAACTGGGTCGCGGACCCGTTGACATACCAGGCGCCGGCGGGCCGGCGGAATACGGCGACGTCGTCGGGGGCGTCGGCGTCGAGGTTGCCGGGGACAGGGATGTCACCGTTGAGGCCGAAGAACACGGTGGTTGCGCTTTGGCGGTACCAGCCGCCTACCGACGGCCGGAAGATAGCGATGTCGTCATCCCGATCGGTGTCGTAGTTGGCGGGCACGGGGATGTCGCCGTTCAGGCCGAAGAACACGGTGGTCGCGCCTTGGCGGTACCATCCGCCGACCTCGGGACGGAAGACGGCGATGTCGGCGCCGGCCTGGCCGTCGTAGTTGGCCGGCACGGGGATGTCACCGCTACGGCCGAAGAACACGGGGTCCTTGCCGAGGACGTACCAGCCGCCCACCGACGGACGGAACACGGCGGGGTCCGTGTCGCCGTCTCCGTCGTAGTCGGCGGGCACCGGTATGTCGCCGCTCTGCCCGAGGAAAACCGTTGTCTGGTTGCGGATGAACCATCCACCGTTGGACGGCCGGAACACGGCGATGTCAGCGGAGCCGTCGCCGTCGTAGTCGCCCACCACGGGCACGTCGCCGCTCGTCCCGAAGGGGATGGTCGTCCCGCCGGTGATGTACCAGGTGGAGGTGGACGGCCGGAAGACCGAGATGTCGCTGTCGAGGTCGTTGTCGAAGTTGGCGACCGGATCGCGCCTGGAGTCAGTGAAATCCACGGTCCAGTACCAGCCGAAGGTCGACCCGGCGTTGAATGCCCGGGCCACGCCGGCGGTGAACACGTTGGGGGACAGCATGTTGGTGTTGTGGGGCGGGGAGTTCTTCCACCAGTCGAACGCGCCGGCGGCAGTCCCGTCGCCCCAGAAGATGTTCTCGGCCCACGCTCCGTAGGTGACGCCACACCAGCTGAGGCGGTTGGGGATGTCGCGACCATTGGAGTCCACGTGGTTGCCGGAGGTGTAGTTCTTCGACGCCATGTCACGGCTGAACCACGCCGCCGCCCGGTTGACGTCGGGATGCAGGGTGAGCGCCGGCAACCCGTTGGTGGCCCGGTGGTTGTTGAGCAAGGTGAGGAAGGCGTTCTCCTCGCTGTCGATGGTCTGGTCGGCCGCCGAGACCGGACAAGCGGCCTGGGCCTGCCCGGCGGGGGCGAAGACCCCGAGCAGACCCAGGGCCAGAACGACAGTGACGAAAGGCCTTCCGGGCCGCATCCTGAGCATGGCTCTCAGGGTACGACAGAGCTTCACAGTTGTGTCCACACCGAGCCGGACGCGTACCGGCGGAGGCCCAGCGTGAACGCCGCCCAGCCGGCGGCGGCGAAGGCGCCGGCCACGCCGGCCAGCCACAGGGCGTTCACGACATCGAAGTCTTCGATGAGCCGGGCGGGGACCGACGACACGAAGGCCGCCGGCACCACGGTGTAGAGCAGGACCTTGATGGCCCCGGCGAAGATGTCGACGGGATAGGCGCCCAGGAGGATCATGGCCTGGAAGCCGAGTTCGCCTCCCTCATTGCGGCCGATGAAGAACGCCAGGGAGCCCGTGAGCACGAGGAAGCCGGTCAGCAGGACGGCGACGGCAGCGACCGCTCCGACGAACACCGCGGTCCGGGCGACTGTGGGCCGCCCGAGGGCGACGAACAGGAGGACGCCGAAGACGAGGTCGCCGACGTTGACGGCCTCGATCCGGCGCACGAGCAGGTGGGCCAGGGGCGGGACGGGCAGGGACAGCACGCTGTCCAGGTCTCCGTCCACGGCCATCGTGCCCACCCGCCGGGCGTTGGCCAGAACCCCCAGCGCGATGCCCCCGGCGGAGGTCAGGACGGCCAGCAGCAGCAGGATGCGGTCGCCGTCCCAGCCCCGGACGCTGCCCACCCGCCGGAAGAAGAGAACCCAGAAGACGACCCACACGATGTCGTTCAGGACCATGATCGTCACCTGCGATACGAGGGCGGCGCGGTTCGACCTCGCCTCGGCCACCGCGTTGCGCAGGGTGGCGACCAGGCCCCTCATCCGCCGACCACCTGGAGGCGCCGCTCGCCGGCGCGGAACACGGCGCTGGCCAGCGCCCACAAGAGGGCAAGCCAGGCCACCTGCAGCACGACGAGGCCCGGCTCGAGGTGTCCCGACGCCAGCCGGGCCGGCGCGTAGGCCATGGCCTTGAACGGCAGGACGGCGGCCGTGCCCTGTAGCCAGCCGGGCAGCGCCTCGAGGGGGATGAGCATGCCGCCGACGATGAAGAGGAGCTTCTGGTAGAGGAACCATGCCGAGCCCGCGTCGCGCCACCAGAAGGCGACGCCGGCGAAGGCGTGCGACGCGACGACGTTGCAGGCGACGGCCAGGACGAGACTGGGGACGGCCAGGACCAGCGCCCCGACATGCGGGGGCGGGCCGGCGGTGGCGAGCGACAGGGCCGCGCCGGTGAGGAAACAGGCGGCAAGGCGGGGAAGAACATGGCCGACCTCGCCGGCCACCCTCACCCCCAGTACCGGCGCCGGCCGCAGCAGCTCGACGGCAACCGCCCCCGACCCGATGTCGCGGCCAATGTCGGAGATCAGGCGCTGCCGCAGGGAGACCGTGGTCGCCTCGGTCATGGCGACGTACCAGGTGATGGCCACGAGCGAGTAGCCGGCGACGCTTCCTCCGTTCGCCTCCACCGCCGCCCGCCACAGGCTGGCCAGCACGGCCACGACGAGGACGTAGAACACCATGTTTACAGCCAGCCCACCTCGCTCGGCGACCACCCGCATCGCCGAGGTGTGCGCCGCCACCGCCGGCCACCGGGCCAGTGAATGCTCTCTCGACCGGCCTCCCGGGCCGCTCATATCCGGGGCCGCGCGTAGATGGCGGCGATGACCTGCTCGAGAGGCGGATCGAGCACGGAGATGTCGGAGACGGGCAGCCGGTCCAGCACCAAGTCGAGGACGCAGCGGATCGACGTCGTGGCCGTGTCGACCGAGAGTTTCATCGCCGTGGCACTGTGCTCGACGACCGACACGCCGGCGATGGCCGGCAGTACCGCCGGCTCGCTCAGGCCGACCTCGACCAGCTTGGTGGAGAGCAGCGTCCGGCGCATGGCCGTCACCTCGTCGTCGTAGATCACTGATCCGTGGTTGATCACGATCGCCCGCTGGGCGACGTGCTCGATGTCGGCCACGTCGTGGGAGGTGAGGAAGATGGTGGTCCGCCGCTCAGAGTTCAGCCGAACCAGAAGCTCGCGGAAGCGCTGCTTGGCCAGCAGATCGAGGCCGATGGTGGGCTCGTCGAGGAACAGCACCTCGGGCTCGTGGAGCATGCAGGCCGCCAGCTCGCAGCGCATCCGCTGGCCGAGCGACAGGCTGCGCACGGGCATGTCGAACAGGTCGCCGGCCTCGAGCAGCTCTGCCAGGTCGGCCACCCGCTCCTGCTCACGCCGGCGGTCGAGCCCGTAGATGGCGGCGAGCATGCGGTAGGACTGGCGGGGCGTCAGCTCGAACCAGAGGAGGGAGCGCTGGCCGAAGAGCGTGCCGATGCGGGCCGCCAGCCGGCGCCGGTCCAGCCACGGGACCACGCCCAGGACCGACGCCTCGCCCTCGGTCGGGTGGAGGATGCCGGTGAGGATCTTGATCGACGTCGACTTCCCGGCGCCGTTGGGCCCGATGTAGGCGACCCGCTCGCCGGCAGCCACGCTCAAGTTCAGGTCGTCGACCGCCTCGACGCGCCGGATCGACCGCCGCCGGCCGGTCTCGAAGACCTTGGTGAGGTGCCGGACCTCAATTGCCATGGGCGACAAGCGTGGCCGACCGGCGGCGCCGGCGTGCAGGAGTTTCCGGGCTTACCTCACTCGCCGCGCCGCAGGTACTTCTTGATGCAGTGGACCACGCCCTGGCGCCGGGCGAAGGCGTTGAAGTCTCCCAGCAGGTGCACCTCGAAGCCGAGCTCCTCCCAGAGCTCCTTCGTTGCGACATCGATCGCCTCGAGTTCCTCGCTCGGCGCATGGCCGTAGGTCGGCAGGTACACGTGACGGCCGAAGCCGGCGCTGTCCTCGACCAGGCAGTTGTTCCATGTGACGTGGTGCCACGTTCGGGCCCGGGCCAGGTCGGATTCCCTCGCGCCGAGGGCGAGGAGGTCGTGGACCGCGTCGAGCAGCGGCTCGTTGCCCGGCTGGTTGGCGATGAAACGGAGCTCGACCACGGTGAAGGCCGGCCCGGCCTCGGAGCGGTGGACCAGGGGGTTGCGCTGCACGGTGATGCCCCTCGCCGCCAGCTGGCGGGCGATCTCGTCGTAGGCGTCGTCCAGGGCGAACGGTGACCGCCGGCCCAGCAGCTCGGCGCCCATCCTCGGGCTGCCGACCAGCACGGCGTCCGGCCCCACCAGGGTGACGAACATGTCGATGTGGAAGATCGGCTGGTAGGTGCCGGCGCCGTCGCCGGCGATGTCGATGTAGAAGGCGTCGTCCTCACGGGTGCCGTAGATCTCCCGCATCGGGATCGGCCGCTCGGTGCCGACCACGATCAGCTCACGGCCGGCGTCGACGTAGTCGGCGAAGAGCCGGCGCACGAACGCTGGCGCGTCGGTGCCGGGCGGGATCGTCACCGGCGCGTCCCGGCCCTCGACCATGGCCACGCTGTCGGCGAAGTAGTCCTTGCCCAGCAGCCAGAAGCGGTCGCCGATGAGGCAGTTCCCGCCCTGGAAGATAAGCGGCGCCTGGGCGGAGTGGAGCTTCACGTGCTCCTGGACCGCCTCGGAGACGAGGGCGTCGCCGGCCCGCGGGAACTCCCACGGCTCCATCAGGTAGGGGGTGTCGTCCTCGGAGTCGATGATGGCGACATACGCGTCCTCCGCCCAGTCGGTGAACGTGACGTAGTCGGCCAGCGGGACGTAGGTGACATTGCCGGCGGGATGGCCTGCCTCCTCGAACCACTCCGCCACGTCGAAGCGCCTCGACTCGTGGTGGACGACGACGAACTTGGTCCCGGGCCGGAGCGCCGAGATCACCGAGCGGTAGCCGGCGGCGAGCTCACGGCTGGCAACGCCGTAGGTCGGGAGGCAGAACAGGATCTCCTCGATCCCGCCACGCCACGACGAGATCAGGCTGGGCGCCTGGAGGCCGGCTTTCGCCTCCCGCTGTAAGAGCCGGGGGCCCAGCCGGGCCCGGATCTCGGCCTCGGCGCTTCGGGCGTCCGGCTCCGTGCGCCGGTACTGCGGCGCATCCGGGACGAGCCTGCGATACAGCTTGGGACTGGCCACCGCCGAACCCCCTTTGGTCCAGTGCAATCGTAGATTCCTCGATGAAGCGGATGTCGAGGCTCCGCGGGGGAGACCGAGGTCGGCGGGCGGGGTACGGTGCGAGGTGTCCCGACGATGCTGGAGGAGAAACCTCGATGGCTGATCTTGCGAAATTCCTGGTCAAGGCGTACGAGAATTCCGACTTCGCCGACCTGGCTGCGGCGCCGGTGTCGGCACTGCAAGGGGTCTCGGACAGCGACGCCGAGCATCTCAAGGCGGCATTCGGCATCGACACCATCCGCGAGTTGGCCACCAACAAGTTCGTCCTGTGGGCCCAGGCCATCAACGTCCTGGCGAAGTAGGGAACGCCAGATACGACATAAGCGCAGCCGATACACTCCACACCGGATTCCAGCAGGGGGGTCCAAAGTTAGCGGCGGGAGAGGAGTGCGCCGCGCAGTGGAACACCGTCGCCCGAGGGCTCGAGGACCGTACGTCGGGAACGGTGCACGTTCTGCGAACGAGCTGGGCCGGCCGTCGGATGCTCTCGCCGCCAATCTGCGGGCATACCGTCTGCTGCGCCAGCTGACCCAGGACGCGCTGGCAACCCGTATGACCCATCTGGGCCATGGGTGGGGCCGGTCAACGGTGAGCGCCGTCGAGTCGCGAAGCCGCAATGTCACCGTCGACGAGCTCTTCGGTCTCGCCCTGTCGCTCGGGGTGATGCTCGGCGAACTTCTCGATCCCGCCGGGCCCGACAAGGGTCGCCGGCTTCGACTCGACGTCGGGCTCCGGGCGCCTGACGGCGGCCACCCGCAACCGCTGGCGCCGCGGCTGGCTCGCCTCTGGGCCTCGAGCCAGGCCGTGCTCAGCCTCGGCGACCTGGAGGACGGCGGACTCGAAGTCGACCTTGCCGGCCACCTGCCGGCCGAGGCTATCAATTAGTTAGTTTCCGCCGGCGTTCTCTCATACGCGTCGAGGGGTTGATCCGTAGAACAGACAACGGAAACCCCCTGAGCCCGTTCCCAACTCTTCGCGGGTCAGCGAACGAAAGAGAGACACACATGTCCTTGAAGACAAAGGCGTCCATCGCTGCGCTCGTCGGGGCGATGGCCCTGGCCGGCGCTGCGTGCGGCGACGACAACTCGTCCACCTCCAACGCATCTGGTTCCGGCGAGTCCGGGGCAAACACGGTGACGGCGATCCCCAGCCTCTCGGGTACCGGGACGTCGGTGAAGATCGACGCCGGCACCGCAGAGGCGCTGAAGTCCCTCGGCGTGGCCCTGGCCCCCACCGGCTCGGCGACCTTCGAGGCGGCGACCTCGACCATCACGTTCCCGATCACCTCGGGCTATGCCGAGATCCACAGTGACCTGAACGTCAAGCCCGGCTACATCCAGGGCTCCATCGCCCACGAGGGCAGCGGCTTCAGCCTCAGCGCCGGCTCCACCAAGGTCGAGCTCGGTGACTTCGTGGTCGACCCCGGCAACTCGGTGCTCTACGGCACGGTTGGCGGCACGCCGAAGGTGCCCCTCCTGTCGCTGGACGGCACCAACGTCAAGGTCAGCATGGAGGGCTCCGACGTGGTCCTGCAGGGCACGGTCGCCAAGCTCACCGACACCGCCGCCGGCGCCCTCAACAAGGCGTTCAACGTGACGGCGCTGAAGGCGGGCCTTCCCCTGGGCACCGTCCGCTTGGTGGCCAAGGGTGCGGTGACCACCTATGACGCCGCCGCAGACAAGACCGCCCGCATCTCCCGCCTCGACGGCAAGGCCACGAATGTGACGCTCGACGCCGGCACGGCGAAGGCCCTCCAGACCCTCGGCGTGGCCGTCGCCCCTATCGGCACGGCCAAGTTCGACAGCGCCACGTCGACCGTGTCCTTCCCGATCACCGGTGGCTTCGCCGCCATCCACTCCGACCTGAACTACAAGCCCGGGTACATCGCCGGCACCGTGCTCCACGAGGCCAGCGGCCTGCGCTTCAGCAAGGGCAACCGGTCGATCGACGTGACCGACTTCGTGGTCGACCCCGGCAACTCCATCCTGACGGCGTCCTCCGGTGGCAAGTTCGGCATCCCGCTGCTGTCCCTTGACGGCACCAACGTCAAGGTCAGCATGGAGGGCTCCGACGTGGTCCTCCAGGGCACCGTCGCCAAGCTCACCTCGACCGGCGCCGGCGCCCTGAACTCGACGTTCGGCGTCAGCGACTTCAAGGAGGGCACCCCCCTGGGTGTCGTCCGCCTGGTCGCCGCTTCACCGGCCAGCTAGCTCCCCCGCGAACGAAGGGGCCGGCGCCTACGGGCGCCGGCCCCTTCGTCGCGACCCGGGCCATAGTTGAGGAAGCGACCGTCCCGCCGGACGCACCGGTCTCCGGGTGGCTGTTCCAGGCCGTGCTGCTCGGGACGGCCGTCTTCACCGTGCTCCTGCGGATCCTGACGGTCGCCCTGGTGCAGGACCTCACGTGCCTGCGACGGCGCCGGCACCTTCACCCCCCAGGTCGGCGTCGATGGCGACGGCGAGTGGATCTCCTGTCCAACGCAACCCGGACCCGCCAGCTCGCCTTGCGCGTCAGGTCGTGTGCACGCTGTCGCCCGACGCGAAGAAGGGCAACCCGAAGGCTGCCCTCACCGTCTCCAACCTCGATGTCGCTACAGCTCGCGCGCGTCGTCAGTCAGAGCGGCGTTGAACACCCCGCCGGGTCAATGTCCTTCTCTCACCGGACTGCTGACCCTTCCGCAGGATGGCGACGCCGGCCGCAGCCCACACCAGACCGAGGACGATCAGGAGGTTGCGGCCGTAGTTGTGGGGGAGCGACGTCGGGTTGTTGGCGGCCAGGCCGTAGGCCCGTACGAGGGGGTATGCGAACAGGGCGACGATGGCGCTGATGGCGAGGGCGGCCTGCACCGGCCCCCGGGCCCGAGCTGGGACGCGTCGCGCCACGAGCACGCCGGCCAGGATCGCCAGCGGGGCGACGAGCAGGTCGTGCAGCAGGATGCCGCCGACGACGAACCTGGCCAGGTTGGCCGGGCGGGTGTCGAGGCTGTTGGAGAAGACGCCGACGACGCCCCAGGCGATGCCCGCCCAGCCGACGGCGGCCGTGATCCAGAACCGGGGGCCGGCGGGCCGCGGCCCGGCGCTCATCGGGCCACCGCCTTCGGCGGCTGCCCCGCTTCGCAGGGCACTGTGCTTGTCGGTTCGCTCGCCTCTGGCTCGCTCACAGAACGACCACCCGGTTGACCCACTTGGTCTGAAGGACGCCCGGCCGGTTGGGGGCGATGAGGCGGCAGGGGAAGCCGTGATCGAGGGCGAGGGTCTCGCCGTCGAGTGTGAGCGCCAGCAGGGTGTCTCGGTCGGCCGCCTGGCCGGGGTTGAGCGTCGAAGTGCGGTAGGCGCCCTGGGGCTCGAGCGACTCGATGAGGATGGTGCGGTCGGGGTCGGCGCCGGCCATGGCGAGCAGGTCCCGGATGCGAACGCCGCCCCACCGGGCCGAGAAGCTCCACCCCTCCACGCAGGCGATCGGAAGGGCGGCGTCGTGAACCGGCAGGGCCCGAAGGTCCTTGAGGTCGAGCGACAGCGGGCGGGCGACCCGGCCGGTGACCTCCAGGCGGTAGGCCGGCGACTGGGCCAACTCCACCACGCCGGCGTTGGCCGCGCCCCGGTTGACCGGCCGGCCCTGGGGCCCGGTGGTCGGGTCACGGGGCGCCAGCAGGCCCAGGCGGCGCAGGGGACGGACCGTCTGGCCGATCGTCGTGAGGGTGAGCACACCCGAGGCGGCGGCGACGGTGGCCAGTAGGCCGCGACGGGTGAGGCTTCCGTCGGGCACCTCGGCGGTCGTGCCCAGTTCGGGGTCGGCCTCGGCCAGCGCCGGCCGGCGTGAAGGGCGGGCCAGGGTGCGGCGGGCGATGGCCCACTTGGCGCCCCCGTGGGCGACGATCGAGCCCATCGTCACCCACGCCATCCAGTAGTGGGAAGCGGTGAAAGAGAACCGCCAGGGGTACCACTGGGCGATGTTGGCCACGCCCGAGAACGTCATGAAGATGCCGCCGGCCACGAGGGGGAACAGCCCGATCCGCTCGACCAGCCCGCTGAGGCTCCGGGCCACGGGAAAGGACACGAACCGGGGCCAGACCACCCACAGCTTGGCGATGAGCACCGGCACCGAGGCGATGCCGGCGGCGACGTGCAGGCCCTGGGTCAAGCGGTAGAGGCCGGCGGGGCGGGGGGGGATCGGCAGCCAGGAGACTGGATGCTGCTGGATGTGGGAGTACAGCCCGGTCAGGAAGCAGATCGAAAAGAGGATCCCGAGGGCGGCGCCGAGGATGGCGGCGAGGCGCTCGTCACGCAGCGCCGAGCGGTAGGCGCCCTGGCGGAGGGGCGCGTCGGGGTCGGTGGTCAGGCGTTGCAGCGGCTCCGGCAGCCGCACGCTCAAGTGAGCCTCGCAAACCAGCGTCCCGACGGGGTCGGGGCTAATGCCGCAACCTCGAAACCGGCTTTGCGGGCGAGGCCGGCGATGGCGTCACCGCCTACGACCGCCCAGGCGAACGACTCGCTGCGATGCCCGTCGCGCTCGAACCACGCGGTGAGCCGGCGCCAGCCGGTGCCGGGCGGCTGGACCTCGGCCACCACCGCACCCCGGCCGCCGATCAGCTGGCGGCAGCGGCGCAGCAGCCGGGTGGGGTCACCGCCGATGCCGAGGTTCCCGTCGAAGAGAAGGGCGGTGCCCCACCGGCCCTCGCCGGGCAGGGGACCGAAGAGGTCGCGCTGGAGGACGGTGGCGCCCCGCATGCGGGCCAGGGCGATGGCCGACGGCGACGAGTCGACGCCGAGGGCCGGAATCCGTTGCGACGCAAGGCGCACGACCAGCCGGCCGGGCCCGCAGCCGAGGTCGATGACCGGTCCTTCGACCGCATCGAGCAGCTCGGCCTCTTCGTCGGTGGCCGGGTCGTGCCAGCGGCCGAGGTCGAGCTCCAGCAACTCGCCGGTATCAGCCCTCAGCACGACCGGGGACTCCGTGAGCACCGACATCACGCGGTCGCCGTATCGGGGAGCATGCCTATTCTCCGTGCCTGCGCGGCGGTGCGGATGGCCGAGCCCGATTCGGTGACCGCCGGCAGGTCGGCAGCGGTGTCGAGGTCGACGAGCGCCGGCAGGCCGGTCACCGACAGCCCGAGCTCGTCGAGCCGGGCCCGCTGGGCGACGCCGGTCCGGTCGGTGCTCGTGGGGATGCCGGCGAAGACCCTGGCGTCGGGCCGCCGCAGGCCGATCGCCCACCACCCGCCGTCGACGGCCAGGCCCAGGGCTGCGTCGGTGACGTCGAGGGCCTCCAACGCCTCGTCGAGGAGGACGGCGGTCACCTGCGGCGTGTCCATGCCGATCTGCACGCCGGCACCGCCGGCCATGGCCCATGCCGCCGCCAGCCGGCGGTCGAACGCTCCGTCGACCTGGGCGACGACCTCGAAGCCGGCCGGTAGCCAGGGGCCGGGCGCGCCGTCGAGGGCGACAATTCGCCGGCCGGCGCCACAGGCGGCGACGGCGTCGAGCGTGTCGGCGAGGGAGGCCTCGGCGATGGCCGCTGCTTCGGCCGGCGTGCACGGCGGGCACAGCCGGGTCTTCACCCGGCCGGCGACGGGTGACTTGGCCATGACCAGCAAGTTCATATGGTGGCCAGCACCCGGCTCATGTCCCTCACGGCCCGCAGCGTGCCAGATACCGTGCCGGTGACCTTCGACCGGCCGGTCCGGGGCGCGTAGGGGATGGGCATCTCGTCGATGCGCCAGCCGGCGGCCGCGGCCCGCAGCACCATCTCCAGCGGCCAGCCGAAGCGCCGGTCCTCGATACCGAGCGCGAGAAGTGAGTCGCGCCGGGCGACCCGCATGGGCCCGATGTCCTGCAGCTTGGTCCCCGTGCGGCGGCCGATCTCGAAGGCCAGGAAGCGGTTGGCCATGCGGGCGTGGGCCGGCCACGCGCCGGCGTTGGTGGGCCGGCGGGCGCCGAGCATCAGGTCGCAAGCGCCGGCGAGCACCGGGGCGGCAAGCCCGGGAAGGTCGGCCGGGTCGAGCGATCCGTCGCCGTCCATGAAGCAGACGACGCCGTCGTCCGGTTCCGCGGCCACCAGCCCGGCCCAGCAGGCGGCGCCGAAGCCCCGGACGGGCGCGTCGACGACGACGGCGCCGAAACTGCGGGCGATGTCGCCCGAGCCGTCGGTGGAGCCGTTGTCGGCGACGACCGCCGTGTAGCCGGGCGGCATGGCCGCGAGGAGCGTCGGGAGGGCGGCGGCCTCGTTCAGGACAGGGATGACGACGTGAGGCATTGGCAGGAGTCTCCCCGCAAAGTGCTTGCGGACCGCAGCCGAAGTGCTGACGATTCGGTGAACTCTCCGTGCCCACCGGTCCGAGCGGATGGGCCTGGGGCACAATCGACCCGTGACCGCCACCGCCGCCCCGCCGCGGATCCTGGTGGTGGAGGACGACCTGACGGTCTCGGAAGTGGTCACCCGCTACCTGGAACGGGAGGGCTTCGTGGTCGAGGTGGCCTACGACGGAGCGGTGGCGCTGGGCCGGGCGCTGGCCGATCCGCCGGAGCTCGTTGTCCTGGACCTCATGATCCCGTCGCTCGACGGGTTCGAGATCTGCCGGCGGCTGCGGGCCTCGGCGCCGGTGCCGATCATCATGCTGACCGCCCGGGGCGAAGAGGCCGACCGCATCGTGGGACTGGAGCTGGGCGCCGACGACTACGTGTCCAAGCCGTTCTCCCCTCGGGAGCTCACCGCGCGTATCAAGGCCGTCCTGCGCCGAGCCGGCGGGTCGGTGGCCACCGCCGGCGAGGAGCCGACGACGCTGCAGGCCGGCGGCCTGGAGGTCGACACCGTCGCCCACGAGGCCCGGCGCAGCGGTGAGCTGGTCTCGCTGACGTCCCGGGAGTTCGACCTGCTGGTCCACTTCATGCGCAACCCCCGGCGAGCGTACCGGCGGGAGCAGCTGCTGGAGCAGGTGTGGGGGTTCGCCTATGGCGACACGTCGACGGTGACGGTGCACGTCCGGCGCCTCCGGGAGAAGATCGAGGCCGACCCCGCCCAGCCCCGCCACGTCTGCACGGTGTGGGGCGTGGGCTACCGGTTCGAGCCATGAGGCGAGTTTTGACACTCGGCGTAGTGGTCGTCGCCGGCGTTGGCGGGGCGACGCTGTTGGCCGCCGACGCCAGTATGGGAGCCAAGGACACCAGCGTCCTGCTCGGCTGGGCTCTGGGCTCGGCTGCGGTGGCTGCCGCAGTCGCGGCGATCCTCCTGCGGGTTTTGCGCCGGGCCAGCCTGGCGGTGCAGGCCAGCGTGGCCGCCCTGGCCCCGGTGCTGGCGGTCACCGTCGCCCTGCTCGGAACCGCAGCCACCATGTTCATCTCCACCCACGACCTGCGAGCCCTCCTGGTGGTCACCGTCGCCGCCGGCACCGTGGGGCTGGTCACCGCTCTTGCCCTGGGCCAGCGGGTGGCGTCGGCGAGCGAGCGCCTGGGCGACCTCGCCCACCGCATCGGCGACGGTGGCGCCTTCTCGGCGCCGGCCGGCGCCGCCGGCGGGCCGAGCGAGCTGCGGCGTGTGTCCGCCGAGCTCGAGGGAGCGCTCGCCCGGCTGGCCGAGACCCGTGAGCAGGCGGCAGCCGCCGAGGACAGCCGGCGCCAGCTGGTGGCGTGGGTGTCGCACGACCTGCGGACGCCGCTGTCGGGCATCCGGGCCATGGTCGAGGCGCTCCAGGACGGCGTGGTCAGCGACCCCGACACCGTCGCCCGCTACTACCGGACCATGGGCCGGGAGACAGACCGGCTGGCCGGTCTGGTCGACGACCTGTTCGAACTGTCGCGGATCCAGGCCGGCGCCATCCACCTCGAGTTGGAGAAGATCGCCCTCGACGAGCTGGTGTCGGACGCGGTGGCCGGCGTCTCCCTGGCCGCCACCACCAAGGGCGTGCACCTGCGGGGCGACGTGGCGTCGCCCACGCCGGTGGTGGAGCTATCGATCCCCGAGATGGCCCGGGTGGTCCGGAACCTGCTTGACAACGCCATCCGCCACACGCCCCGGGGAGGCACGGTGTGGGTGGAGGCTGCGCTGGACGACGATCGAGTCGCCGCCCTGGTGTCGGTCCGCGACGGCTGCGGCGGCATCCCCGACCCCGACCTCCCCCGTGTGTTCGAGCTGGCCTACCGGGGCGATGCGGCCCGGACTCCGGGTGAGGGCGGCGCCGGCCTCGGGCTGGCCGTCGCCCGCGGGCTGGTGGAGGCCCACCACGGCGAGATCAGCGTGCAGAACGAGGGCCAGGGGTGTCGTTTCACGATCCGGCTGCCCCTCGCATGAGGGTGTTGGTCACCGGCGGTGCCGGCTTCATCGGTTCCCACGTCGTGGACGAGCTGCTGGCCGGCGGAGCGGAGGTGCGGGTGGTCGACAACCTCGTCGCCCACGCCGGCGTGCCCGACGACCTCGACCCTCAGGTCGACCTGGTCGTCGGCGACATCGCCGACGCCGGCGTGGCGACCGCCGCCGTCGCCGGCGTGGACGTGGTCTGCCACCAGGCGGCGAAGGTCGGCCTGGGGGTCGACTTCGGCGACGTCGGGGCGTACGTGACCGATAACGACCTCGGGACGGCTCGCCTGTTGGAGGCGCTGTGGCGCCGGTCCTTCACCGGGCGGCTGGTCCTGGCCAGCAGCATGGTGGTGTACGGCGAGGGGCGGTACCGCTGCTCCGCCCATGGCGACGTCCGGCCCGGTCCGCGAACGACCGAGGACCTGGCCGCCGGCCGCTTCGATCCGGAGTGCCCGGTGCCCGGCTGCCGCGCCCGGGCGTCGTGGGCCACCATCGACGAGACGGCGCCCGTCGACCCCCGCAACGTCTACGCCGCCACCAAGCTCCACCAGGAGCACCTGTGCGCCCTGTGGGCCCGGGAGGCCGGCGCCAGCGCCGTCGCCCTCCGCTACCACAACGTCTACGGGCCCCGGATGCCCCGGGATACCCCGTACGCCGGCGTGGCGTCGATCTTCCGCAGCGCGGTGGCGGCCGGGCGGGCGCCGGAGGTCTACGAGGACGGCGGCCAGACACGGGACTTCGTGCACGTGACCGACGTGGCCCGGGCCAACGTGCTGGCCTTGACCGCCCCGGTCGACGGCTTCCTCGCCTGCAACGTCGCCAGCGGGACGCCCCACACCGTCGGCGACCTGGCGGCCGCGCTCGCCGGCGACCTCACCCCGGTCGTCACGGGTGCCTGGCGCCTGGGCGACGTGCGCCACGTCGTGGCGTCGCCGGCGCTGGCGGCCGACGCCCTGGGCTTCCAGGCCGAGGTCGACTTCGCCGCCGGCATGGCCGACTTCGCCCGTGCCCCACAGCGCGCCTGAGCGCCGGGCGGCGACCGGCTTCGCCGTCGCTGCGGTCGCCGGCGTCGGCCTGTGCCTGTCCTTCGTCACCGCCGAGCCGCTGCGAAACGACCGTTGGTCGTTGCTCGTGCGCCTGGCGCTGTGGGCGGTGGTGTGGGGAGCCGGCGTCTTCTGCGCCCTCCGGCTCCCGCGGCGCTACGCGGTCCCAGCGATCGTGGGCGTGGCCTTCGTCCTGCGCCTGGCCGCCCTCGCCGGCCAGCCGATTCTTTCCGACGACCTGTACCGCTACGCCTGGGACGGCCGGGTGCAGGTCTCGGGCACGAACCCCTACCGCTACACGCCGAGCTCGACCCACTTGGCCGACCTGCGGGAGGACTGGCTGTGGCCCGATGCCGCCGGCTGCGCCGGCCTCCAGCGGGACCCGGGCTGCACCCGGATCAACCGGCCGACGGTCCACACCATCTACCCGCCGGTGGCCGAGGTGTGGTTCAACGCCGTGTACCGGGCGGCGGGGATCGACGCCCGTCACAAGGCCTGGCAGGTCGCCGGCCTTCTCGGGGACATGGCCCTCGTCGGCCTCCTCCCGCTGGTCCTGCGGGCATGGAAGCGCGACGAGCGTTGGACCGGGCTCTACGCCCTGTCGCCGGTGGCGGTGGTGGAGGTGGTCAACAACGCCCACGTCGACGGCCTGGCCGCGCTTTTCGTCGTCGTGGCCCTCCTGGCCGCTGCCCGCCGGAAGCCGGCGTGGGCCGGCGCCCTGCTGGCGGGCGCCTTCCTGATCAAGCTCTACCCCGCGGTTGTGGGCATGGCGTTCGTCGCTGCGTTCGCCGGCCGGCGGGCGCTCGTCCGCGTCGCCGGCGCCTTCGCCGGCGTCGTGGCCGTCGCTTATCTGCCGCACGTGGCGGCCGTCGGGCTCGACGTGCTCGGCTACCTGCCGGGCTACCTGGAGGAGGAGCGCTACGGCGAGGGCGGGCGCTACCTGCTCGCCGGGGTCCTCGGCCTCCCGCCGGCGCTGACCGCGGTCCTGGCCGGCGCCGGCGTGGCCGGCGCCGCCGGCTGGGTGCTGCTCCGCCGGCCGGCGGTGCCGGCGGGAGCGGCCCTGCTCATCGGCGCCCTGCTCCTGGCCGTGACCCCCGTGCAGCCCTGGTACGCGGTGGTGCTTCTGGCCGTGGCCACCGTGGCCGCCAAGCCGGCGTGGGCCGCGCTCGCCCTGGCCGGGTACCCGTACTTCTTCGCCGTCCTCCTCGACTCGCCGCACGCCGTCGCCATTGGCCGGGTGTCCTACGGGCTGGCGCTCATGGTTCTGGTCGCCGTCGCCCGGAGAGACTCTTCCCATGACGACGATCGGGCGAGTGCTGGCGACGGTGGCGCTGACCACGATGGCATTCGCAGCGTGCGGGGATGACGACGATGTCGTGCCCGAGGCCCAGGTGTCGACCACCGTGCTCGCCCCCACCACCTCGACCCAGCCGCCGACGCCGATCATCGTGAAGGACTTCAGCTTCTCGGGCCTGGAGGTCAAGGCGGGCTCCCGGGTGCTCGTCCAGAACCAGGGCCCGGCCGCCCACACCCTCACCGCCGAGAACAACCGCTTCGACACCGGCAGCATCGCCGCCGGATCGAACGCGTCGCTGAACGTGCCCAGCACCCCGGGCACGTACAAGATCAGGTGCACCATCCACCCAACGCGTATGACGGGTGAGCTGAAGGTCACCTAGGATGGCGATTGTCATCGCAGGGTCCTGTGGTGCAGCTTGGAGTGCACGCCGCCCTGTCAAGGCGGAGGTCGCGAGTTCAAATCTCGTCAGGACCGCGCAGTCGTTTGCATGTGGCAGTTGTTTGAGAGTTCGAAGTCCCCGGTCGGGTAGCTCAGTTGGTAGAGCGCGCGCCTGAAAAGCGCGAGGTCACCGGATCGACACCGGTCCCGACCACGTGCTCAATTTTCGCCGTCTCCTCCCTGCGGGTCTCCTGGGCCTCGCCCTCGTCGCGTCAGGCTGTGGCGGCCACCCCGACACCGAACGCCAGATCTCCGTGGCCACGGGGGCCGGCGGCGGCGCCATCTACGAGCCGGTCACGATCACGGTCAACAAGGACGACAACGTGACGCTGGCCGTGGGCAACCCCACGACGAGGGTGCACGGCTTCAGCATCGAGGGCTACGGCATCCAGGACGAGGTCCCTCCGGGCGGGTACGAGAAGAAGTTCCAGGCCCGCCACCCCGGCACATTCAAGATCTACTGCCAGCTCCACGAGACCCACCAGGTGGCGACGCTCGTCGTCCAGTAGGGCCGGTAGCCTGCCGACGGTGGACGTCTTCGACCGAATCGGCGGCGACGACTACGAGCAGGTCGTGTTCTGCCACGACCGGGGGTCGGGGCTGCGAGCCATCGTGGCCGTCCATTCCACGCGCCTCGGGCCAGCGCTGGGCGGCACCCGCTTCTACCCGTACGCCTCGGAGGCCGACGGCTTGGAGGACGTCCTCCGCCTGGCCAAGGGCATGACCTACAAGGCCGCCGCCGCCGGCCTCGACCTCGGCGGCGGCAAGGCCGTGATCTTCGGCGACCCCACGAGGGACAAGACCGAGGCGCTGCTGCGGGCCTATGCCCGCCACGTCGACAACCTCGGCGGCCGGTACCTCACCGCCGAAGACGTCGGCACGACCCAGGACGACATGGACGTCGTGCGCAAGGAGACCCGCTTCGTGACCGGTGTCAGCCGGGAGCTGGGCGGCTCCGGCGACCCCTCTGCGGCCACCGGCTACGGCGTGCTGTGGGCGATGAAGGCGGTGGCCCAGCGTGTCTGGGGCGACACGTCGCTGCTCGGCCGCCACGTCGCCGTGGCCGGCGCCGGCAAGGTGGGCCGGGCCCTGCTGGGCCACCTCGCCGAGGAGGGGGCCCGGCTGACGGTGGCCGACGTCGACGCTGGCGCCGTCGAGTGGGCGGTGGGCCGGTTCGGCGCCGAGGTGGTGGCCGTCGAGAAGGTTCATGCCGTCGACTGCGACATCTACGCTCCGTGTGCCATGGGCGGAGTTCTCAGCGCAAGCACGATTCCCGAACTACGGTGCGCGGCGGTGGTGGGATCGGCTAACAACCAGCTGGCGGACGCGGCCTCGGCCGGCCTGCTGGCCCGGGCCGGGGTGCTCTATACGCCCGACTTCGTGGCCAACGCCGGCGGCCTGATCAACATCGCCGAGGAGCTGGCGCCCGGCGGCTACCACCCGGATCTGGCGCTGGCCGCCGTCCGGCGCATCTTCGACACCGTCACCTCGGTCCTGCATGCGGCCGAGGTCGACGGGGTGACGACCGCGGAGGCCGCCGAACGGCGGGCAGAGCGCCGCATCGCCGCCCTGTCGGCCGTCCACCAGATCCGCCCGCCGGCGTAGGTCGCCCCATGGCCAAAGTGATCCACGAGCGGGCCAAGGCCCGGGCGGTCCCTCCGGCCCGTCACGTCCAGCTGGGGCTGTCGGCGGACGATGTGGTGGGGATGTTCCGCACGGCGCTGCTGGCCCGGTACGTCGACCAGAAGGCATGGAACCTGACGCGCACGGGCAAGGCCCGGTTCTACATCCCGGCCGAGGGCCAGGAAGCGGCCCAGATCGGCTCGGCGTGGGCGCTCAAGGCGGGCCACGACCTGGCCCTGCCGTACTACCGCGATGTCGGCGTGGTCCTCACCCTGGGCATGACGCCCTATGAGATCCTCCTCGCCGTCCTGGCCAAGGGCGACGACCCCAACTCCGGCGGCCGCCAGATGCCCAACCACTGGGGGTCGAGCCGGCTCGGCATCATCACCGGCTCCTCGCCCATCGGCACCCAGTTCCCCCATGCCGCCGGCCTGGCCCTAGCGTCGACCCTCCGGGGCGACGACAAGGTGACGGTGACGTGGTTCGGCGAGGCGGCGTCGTCCAAGGGTGACTTCCACGAGGCGCTGAACTTCGCCGGCATCCACCGGCTGCCAGCGGTCTTCGTGTGCGAGAACAACGGCTACGCCATCTCCGTGGGGATGCGCAAGCAGTCAGCGGTGCCCGACGTGGCCGACCGGGCCGCGTCCTACGGGATGGACGGCGTGGTCGTCGACGGAAACGACGTCCTCGACGTCTATGCCGCGACCCAGGCTGCCGTGGCCCGGGCCCGGGCGGGCAAGGGCCCCACGCTGGTCGAGGCGAAGACCTACCGCCTGATGCCGCACACCACCGACGACGAGGACCGCGTCTACCGGTCCCGCGAGGAGGTCAAGGCGGCCCGGGCGCGCGATCCCCTGCCCCGGCTGGAGCGTTACGTGCTGGAGCAGGGCCTCTTGTCGCGGGAGCAGGTTGCCCGGCTGGAGCAGACCGCCCTGGAAGAGGTGGCCGAGGCGGCCCGCCAGGCGGAGGCCGCTGCCCCGCCGGAGCCGGCGACCGCATCCCACCACGTGTACGCCAGGCCTCGGCCTGAGCGGCCCGCGGCCGTGACACCCCCGGCCGGCGGCGTCGAGAGGAACGTCCTTGACACCGTCCGCCAGACGCTCCACGACCTCATGGGCGAGGACGAGCGGGTCGTTGTCCTGGGCGAGGACGTCGGCGTGCTCGGCGGGGTCTTCCGGGCGACGCGCGGCCTCCAGGACACCTACGGCGACAGCCGGGTGATCGACACCCCGCTGGCCGAGTCGTCGATCGTCGGCATCGGGGTGGGGCTGGCCCTCGCCGGCATGCGGCCGGTGGCCGAGATCCAGTTCGCCGACTTCATGCACTCGACGTTCGACCAGATGGTGAGCGAGGCGGCGAAGATCCGCTACCGCTCGAACGGCGACTTCAGCGTGCCGCTCGTGGTGCGCACGCCGTGGGGCGGCGGCGGCCACCGCGGGCCCTACCACTCGCAGGCCATCGAGGCCTTCTACGCCCACGTCGCCGGGCTCAAGGTGGTGGCGCCGTCCACGCCTGCCGACATCGCCGGGCTCCTGCGCAGCGCCGTCGAGGACCCCGATCCCGTGCTGTTCCTGGAGCACAAGAAGACCTACCGGAAGATCAGCGGCCTGGTCCCCGACGGTCAGTGGCGGGTCCCCATCGGCATGGCAGACGTGGCCCGCCCCGGCGACGACATGACCCTCGTCACCTACGGCCTGCACCGGCACCTTTCCCTGGAGGCGGCAGAGATGCTGGCCGAGGAGGACTACTCGGTGGAGGTCATCGACCTCCGTACCATCTCGCCGCTGGACACCTGCACGGTCCTGGCCTCGGCGGTGCGGACCGGGCGGGTGCTGATCGTCCACGAGGACAACATCAGCTTCGGGGTGGGGGCCGAGGTGGCGGCCACGGTGTCCCAGGAGGCGTTCTACGACCTCGACGCCCCTGTCCGCCGCCTGGCCATGCCCGACGTGCCGGCCATGCCCTTCGAGATCGGTCTCGAGCGGGCGCTGTCGATCTCGGCCGCCGACATCGCCGGCGCCGCCCGCTCCCTGCTGGAGGAGTAGCCCGCCCTCCGGTGCGGCGGCAGTGCGATGATGCGGGATGGCCGCCTGCACGCAGCATGGAAACGAGACCAACCTGAGTTGTCGCACCTGCGGCACGCCCGTCTGCGCCGACTGCGTGGTGCGCACGGCGATGGGCGTCTCGTGTACGGAACATTCCGGGAGCGTCAAGAAGGAGGTGGCCACCGCCCTGGCCCCCAGGGCCGAGGCCGCGCCGGGCGGCCGCCGGCTGCTCGTGGGTGGGGTGGTGCTCGCGGTGCTGATCGCCGGCGTCGTCTTCCTGCGTCCGGGCGGTGGGGGCGACGGGGCAGGGGAGGGCGCCGTGGCGGGGGCGTGGACCCCGCTCCCGTCGGCCGGCCTGTCGGCCCGGACGGGCATGGCGTTCGTGTCGACGGGCCGGGGGATGATCGTCTGGGGCGGCAGCCCCGCCGGCGGCCCGGCGGCGGACGGGGCCATGCTCGAGATGCCGGCCAACACGTGGAGGCCGCTGCCGCCGGCGCCCCTGGCCGGCCGGACCAACCACTCGGCGGTGTGGACCGGGTCCAAGATGATCGTCTTCGGCGGCATGGCCCGGGGCGCCGGCTGCCAGCCGCAGTGCTCACTCAACGACGGGGCGTCGTACGACCCCGCCACGGACAAGTGGGCGCCGATCGCACCGGCGCCCGTCTCCGGTCGTAGCGGGCACACCGCAGTGTGGGTGCAGGACCGCATGGTCGTGTGGGGCGGAGCGGTCGAGGGCGGCAAGCCGTCCGCCGACGGCGCGTCGTACGACCCGGCGGCCGACGCATGGAAGGCGTTGCCGGCCGCGCCGCTCGAGGCGCGCGTCGCCCACCGCACCGTGGCCACGGCCCACCGCATGCTGGTGTGGGGCGGCTCGTCGGGCGAGGGCCAGACCGGGAAGTACTTCGCCGACGGCGCCATATACAGCCCGGCCGACAACGCATGGACACCAATGGCCGCGCTCCCGGAGACTCGCGAGGGCGGCGGGCGCGACACCTTTAGCAGCGTCTGGACCGGGGAGAAGATGCTGGTGTGGGGTGGCTTCAGCCGCAACGAGCGGTGCAATCCCTGCAGCCACGAGGACGGCGCCATCTACGACCTGGCCAAGAACAGCTGGACGCTGATGTCGCCCACCAGCCTCAGCGGCCGGGGCGCGCACCGGGCGGTGTGGACCGGCCGGGAGATGCTGGTGTGGGGCGGGTTCAACACCACCGAGCTGAACGACGGCGCCACCTACAACCCCGAGTCCGACACTTGGGCCACGTTGCCCACCAGCCCGCTCCTGCCCCGCCAGGGCCAGGCCATGGTATGGACGGGCGACCAGGCCGTGATCTGGGGCGGCCACGGCCCACACGGCGAGGGCTCCGGCGCCCAGGCCAACCACGACGACGGCGCCCTCCTGCGGCTTCGTTCGTAGGTGCGGCGGCTGGTCTGGGGGCTGATCACTGTCGTCGTCGCAGTGGCGGCGGTTCTCGGCGCGGTCACGTTCTGGGGGACGGCGGAGGTCGACCGGGACGCACCGGCCGCCGGCGCCTGGAAGGCGCTGCCCGACGCCGGCATCCCTGCCCGCAGCGAGCCGGCGGTCGTGTGGACCCGCAAGGCCATGATCGTATGGGGCGGCGCCGGCGCTGGCGGCGTGCTCGGCGACGGCGCATCCTACGACCTGGCCACCGACCGGTGGACCCCGCTGCCGCCGGCGCCCATCACGCCCCGCCGGGGCCACACGGCCGTCTGGACCGGCAACAAGATGCTGGTCTTCGGCGGCCAGGGCCCGCGGGGGGACTGCGAAGGGCTGTGCCCGCTGGGCGACGGGGCCGCCTATGACCCGGACTCCAACACCTGGACGCCGCTCGCCGCTCCGCCAATCGGCGCCCGTCACAGTCACGGCGCAGTGTTCCTCCGGACCCGCATGGTGATTTGGGGCGGCGCCGGCGACGGCGGGGCCGCCCTGGGCGACGGCGCCTCCTACGACCCCGTGACCGATACCTGGGCGGCGTTGCCCGTTCCCCCGTTGGCTCCCAGGCTCGGCCACCGCGCCGTGGCCACGACCGACCGGATGCTGGTGTGGGGCGGGTCGTCAGAGGCGAGCGAGGGTGGTCGCTACTTCGCCGACGGCGCGATCTACGACCCGGTCACGAACGAGTGGCAGGCGATGGCGCCGGCGTCGCTGGCCCCCCGGGACAACGCCGCCGGCGTGTGGACCGGCGAGCAACTGGTGCTCTGGGGCGGCTACGGGCGCAGCGACGAGTGCACGCCGTGCTTCCACGGCACCGGCGCGGCCTACGACCCCGCTGCGGACGCATGGACTCCGCTGGCGCCGGCGCCGCTCAGCGGCAGGGGCACCCACCGGGCGGTGTGGACGAGCCGGGAGATGCTGGTCTGGGGCGGGTTCGACTCCGCCGTCCAAGCCGACGGCGCCCTCTACAACCCCGACGACGGGACGTGGACCCGCATGGCCCCTGGCCCCCTCGCCGGCCGCCAGCACCACGCCATGGTGTGGACCGGCAGCCAGCTCCTGGTCTGGGGCGGCGCCGGCGCCGGCGGCCCGCTGGCCGACGGCGCCGCCCTCACCCCTCGAGCGTTCTGACGCTCAGGGGTGGGTGCGCTCGACCAGCACCAGCCAGTTGCCGGAGACGTCGCGCATGACCGCCTCGACGCCGTATGGGCGCTCGGAGGGCTCCTGCACGAACTCCACCCCTTTGGCCTCCAGCTCCTCGTAGGTCTTGCGGCAGTCGTCGGTGCGCAGGCCGAGGCCGCCCATCGAACCCTTGGCCAGCGCCCGCCGGATGGCCTCGGCCATCTCCGGGTCGAGCGGCGGCCCGGGGATCATGAGGGTCACCTCCAGCTCGGGGTGATCGGGATGGCGGACGGTGACCCAGCGGAAGCCGTCGCCCATGCGGACGTCGGCGGATTCCTCGAAGCCCAGCACGTCGATGTAGAACCGCTTGGCCTCGTCGTGGTCGGTGCAGTACACGGTGACGAGTGAGACGTTGGTGATCATGGAGTGAACCTACGACGGGTCATCGGGCGCCGGCTTCTCCGCAATTGCGGACTTTCTGTCACTGAGGCCGTGCATGAACACGTAGCACCCGGGGATGTGGGGCACGCCGGCGCCGGCGAAGCGGGCCTGGTACTCCGACGGCGACACGCCGACCAGCTGGCGGAACCGGCTGCTGAAGGAACCCAGGCTGCTGTAGCCGATGAGCATGCACACCTCGGTGACCGTGAGATTTGTGGCTCGGAGGAGGTCCTGGGCCCGCTCGATGCGGCGCTCGGCCAGGTAGAGCGCCGGCGTCTTGCCGAAGGTGGCGGCGAAGCAGCGGAGGAAGTGGTACTTCGAGACGCCGGCTGTTGCGGCCAGGGCGTCCAGGTCGAGGGGATCGGCGTACCGGCGGTCGGCGAGGTCCCGTGCCCGGCGAAGGTGGACCAGCAGGTCCTCGGGGACCCGCATCTCAGCGCTTGAGGCGGACCTTTCCCTCGCCCTCGACGACCTCGCCGATGTCCAGGGAGTCGTGGCCGGCGTCGCGCAGGAGGTCGTGGGCGCGGTAGACGTCGCGAGGTGCGACGACGGCGATCATGCCGATGCCTAGGTTGAACACCTTGGACATCTCCTCGCCTCCGATGTCGCCGGCGACTTGGATCTGGTTGAAGATCTCGGGGACCTCCCACTTGCTGGTCACCACGATGGCGTCGCAGTTGTCAGGGAGGACGCGCGACAGGTTGCCCGGGATGCCCCCGCCGGTGATGTGGGCCAGCCCCTTGACCTCCACCGAGTGGCACAGCTTCACCAACGCCGGCGCGTAGATCACTGACGGCTGGAGCAGCTCCTCGGCCAGGGAGTGGTGGGCCTTGGGCCACGCCGGCCCGTCGAGGGAGCGCCCGGCCACGTCGAGCAGGACCCGGCGGGCCAGCGAGTAGCCGTTGCAGCGCAGCCCGGGCGAGGGGAGCCCGATCAGCCGGTCGCCCGGAGCGACGGTGGCGCCGGTGATGAGCCGGTCACGCTCGACCACGCCGACGGCGAAGCCGACCAGGTCGAAATGCCCGGGTTCGAGCATCCCCGGCAGCTCGGCCATCTCCCCGCCGATGAGGGCGCAGCCCGCCTCCCGGCAGCCAGACGCCACGCCGGCCACCAGCAGCTCCATCTGCTCGGGGTCCAGGCGGCCGGCGCTGATGCAGTCGAGGAAGAACAGCGGCTCGGCGCCTTGGGCGGCGATGTCGTCGACCGACATGGCCACCAGGTCGATGCCGATGGTGTCGAACCGGTCGGCCAGGCGGGCGACGACCGCCTTGGTGCCGACCCCGTCGGTGCCGGCCACCAGTACGGGGTGGACATAACGGCTGGGGTCGAAGGCGAACAGGCCGCCGAACCCGCCGACGTCGCCGATGACCTCGGGCCGGAACGTCGACCGTACCGCCGCCTTGATCCGCTCCACCGCCTCCTCGCCGGCCCCGATGTCGACGCCGGCGCCGGCGTAGGTCTCACCCACTGTGCTCCTTAACCACTGGGATGGACCAGATCCACTTCGGGCAGCTCGTCGGGGACGACGGCTTGGGGGACCGGCAGCGGGTACTTGCCGGTGAGGCAGGCGTCGCAGAAGCCGCGGCTGGCGACGCCGGTGGCGGTGACCAGCCGGTCCAGGTCCAGGTAGGCCAGGCTGTCGCAGGCCAGATAGTCCCGGATCTCCGAGACGGTGAGGTTGGCGGCGATCAGCTCGCCGCGGGTGCCGGTGTCCATGCCGAAGTAGCACGGCCAGCGGTACGGCGGGGAGGAGATGCGCAGATGGATCTCGGCGGCGCCGGCCTCCCGCAGCATGGCGACGACCGCCCGGGTGCTGGTGCCGCGCACGATGGAGTCGTCGATGACCACGAGCCGCTTGCCGGCGATGTTCTCCCGGATGGGGTTGAACTTCATGCGCACGCTCTGGGTGCGCTGATCCTGGCCCGGGGCGATGAACGTGCGGCCGATGTAGCGGTTGCGGACGAGGCCGTGGCCGAAGGGGATGCCGCTGCGCCGCGCGTAGCCCTCCGCCGCGGGGATGCCCGACTCCGGCACGGGCATCACCATGGCCTCACGGCCGCCCGGGTCGGCAGGCAGGGGCGACTGCTCGGCCAGTGCCTCGCCCATGTGCTGGCGGGCGGTGTGCACCGTCTGGCCGTACAGCCGGCTGTCGGGCCGGGCGAAGTAGACGAACTCGAAGAGGCAGAGCTTGGGCTCGATGCGCTGCGGGTCGAACGGGCGGAGGGAGCGGGTGCCGGTGGCATCGATGACCACCATTTCGCCGGGGTCCAGCTCCCGCACGAAGTGGGCCCCCACGATGTCGAGGCCGGTGGTCTCCGAGGAGAGGACCCAGCCGTTGTCGAGCCGGCCCAGGCACAGGGGGCGGAACCCGTTGGGGTCGCGCACGCCCACGACGTGGGAGTCGTCCATGAGCACGAGCGAGAAGGCGCCCTCCAGCTTCGGCAGGACGTCGAGGAGCGCCCGCTCGAGGTCACGGTCGTCGCTGCGGGCGCCCGGGCCGGCGGCCTGCATGGCGTGCTGGAGGAGCTCGGCGACGACGTCGCTGTCACTGGTCACCATGCCGGGCAGGATGCCGGCCTCCTCGGTGAGGGCCGTGGTGTTGGTCAGGTTGCCGTTGTGGCCCATGACGAAGCCGGCGTCGCCCGTCTCGCGGTAGATGGGCTGGGCGTTGCCCCAGTTGCTGGCGCCCGTGGTGGAGTAGCGGACGTGGCCCACGGCGAGATGGCCCTGCAGCGGGGCCAGGGTGCGGCCGTCGAAGACGTTGGACACCAGGCCCATGTCCTTGACCACGGTGAGGGTGTCACCGTCGCTCACCGCCATCCCCGCCGATTCCTGGCCCCGGTGCTGGAGGGCGAAGAGGCCGAGGTAGGTCAGCTGGGCGACCGGGTGGCCAGGTGCGTACACCCCGAAGACGCCGCAGGCCTCCTTTGGGGTGTCGTCGTCGCTGTCGACCTCGGCGGCGTCCACCTCCACTGACCCATTCTCACACAGGGGCGCCGCGTTCAAGGAGTTCCGTCGATGCTGAGGACGACGGACGACCATCCGGCGGCCGCCTATGCCGCTGTAGGCGGCTCCTCCCGGCTGCCGGCGGCAAGAACGGCCAAACGAAGGTCCCAATCGGTTCGACCTTGGTGGCCTCGACTCTCGCGCCGGGAAGTGGCACCGACTTTGAGCGTCAGCTGTCGAGAAGCTGAAGTTTGGCGGGAAGATCGCCCTTCCAGGCGGCCACCGCATCGGCCAGCGGGAGATCCATCAGGCCCCGGACCACGAGCCGGTCCCCGCCGGCGGTGCCGAGGGACGCGACGGCCACGCCGGCGGCGCCGGCCCGCTCGGTGACTTCGTCCAGGGCCGCCGGCGCCACGCAGGCGATGACCCGCGACGGTCCCTCGGAGAACAGGCCGGCGTGGCCGGCTCCGATCTCGACGTCGAACCCCGACACTGAGCGGACCGCCATCTCGGCCAGGGCCAGGCCCAGTCCGCCGTCGCTCACGTCGTGGACACCGTCGAGCAGCTGGGCGTCGACCAGGTCACGCACGAGCTGGCACAGGGCGCCGTGAGCGTCGGCGTCGACCGCCGGCAGCTCCCCGCCCCGGTGGCCGTGGGCGCTCTCGGCCCAGCGCGACCCGGCCAGGCCGGTGGTGGTGGCGCCGAGCTGCACCAGGTGGCTGCCGGCCCGCAGGTCGGCGCCGGGCGGGCGGCGGAGGAGCTCGTCGATCACGCCGAGGACGCCGATCACCGGCGTGGGATCGATGTCGACCCCGTCGGAGGAGTTGTAGAGGCTGACGTTGCCGCCCACCACCGGGATGCCCATGGCCCGGCAGGCGCCGGCCAGCCCGTCGACGGCCTCGGAGAGCTGCCACATGACCTCGGGGTGCTCCGGGTTGCCGAAGTTCAGGCAGTTGACCACGGCGAGTGGGCGGGCACCGGCGCAGGCGACGTTCAGGACGCCCTCGGCCACCAGCAGGGCGGTGCCGCGGCGGGGGTCGAGCGCGCACCAGCGGCTGTTGCTGTCGGTGGTGAGCGCCAGGGCCCTGTCCGACGCCGGCAAGCCCGGCGCCTTCAGCCGCAGCACGGCGGCGTCGCCCCCCGGCCCCTCGACGGTGTTGAGGAACAGCTGGTGGTCGTACTGGGACCAGACCCATGACGTGTCGGCCAGCCAGTCCAGGACGGCGGGCCCGCAGTCGGCCGGCGCCGGCAGCCGGGCCGGGTCGTCCGCCCGGGCGGCCTCGAAGCCGGCGGGGACCTGCATGGGCCGGCGGTACTTCGGGGCGTCGTGGTGCAGGGTGCCCGCCGGCACGTCGGCCAGGACCTCGCCGCCGGGACCGTCGAGGATGCGGAGCTTGTCGCCTTCGGTGACGGTGCCCACCACGGTGGCCCGCACCTCCCAGCGCCGGCAGATGTCGAGCACGGCGTCGAGGTCGGCCGGCTCGACGATGGCCAGCATCCGCTCCTGGGACTCGCTGGTCATGATCTCGGCCGGCACCATGCCCGCCTCCCGCAGCGGGACCGTCCTCACGTCGACGTCCATACCCAGGCCGCCGTTGGCCGCGATCTCGCTGGTGGCGCAGCACAGGCCGGCGCCGCCGAGATCCTGGATGCCGACGACGAGATCGCTGTCGAAGAGGGCCAGGCAGGCCTCGATCAGGCGCTTCTCCTCGAACGGGTCGCCGACCTGCACGCTGGGCCGCTTGGCTTCGTCGCCCTCGGAGAACTCGGCGGACGCCAGCACGCTCACGCCACCGATGCCGTCACGCCCGGTGGACGAGCCGAGGAGGACGGCCAGGTTGCCCACGCCCTGGGCCCGGGCCAGGACCAGCCGCTCGTGGCGCATGACGCCGATGCAGGCGACGTTGACCAGCGGGTTGCCGGAGAAGCAGTCCCTGATCGACAGCTCGCCGCCCACGGTGGGCACGCCGACGGAGTTGCCATAACCGGAGACGCCGCTGACCACCCCCTCCATCACCCAGCGGTTCCGGGCACTGTCAAGAGGGCCGAAGTGCAGCGAGTCGAGCAGGGCGATGGGGCGGGCGCCCATGGTGAAGATGTCGCGGATGATCCCGCCGACGCCGGTGGCCGCCCCCTGGTACGGCTCGATGGCGGAGGGGTGGTTGTGGCTCTCGATGCGCAGGGCGACGGCGATCCCGTCTCCCACATCGACCACGCCGGCGTTCTCGCCGAAGCCGGCCAGCACCCACGGCGCCTCGAACGGCAGGCGCCCGAGGTGGACGCGCGACGACTTGTAGGAGCAGTGCTCGGACCACATGACCGCGTACATGGCCAGCTCGAGATCGTTGGCCGGCCGGCCGAGGAGGCCGGTGATGGCCTCCGCTTCGTCGTCGGTGAGGCCGAGCTCGCGATGAAGGGCAAGCGGCATAGGCGCAACCTACCGGATACCGGGTTTGGCTTGAAATCACTAGTCGAGGGGTAGAGAATCGCCACATGCCTGCAAAGATGAAAAGAGCACGGGCTCCGATGTCCGATTCCCACAAGGCAGCCTTGGCTGAAGGCCGTGAACAAGGGCGAGCCGTTCGCCGATATCTGGAGGCGATGGAGGCTCATAGGCCCAAGCGGGGCCGCAAACGAACGCCGGAATCCGTGCAGAAGCGGCTGGCCGCGATTGACGAGAGGCTGGAAAATGCCGATTCCCTCACCCGCCTGCACCTTGTCCAGGAGCGAATGAACCTCGTCGCCGAGCTGTCGTCCACGGACAATACGGTGGACATGCAGGCCATCGAGGACGAGTTCGTGGTCGCCGCCGCCCCCTACGGCGCGAGAAAAGGGATCACCTACGCAGCGTGGCGCCAGCTGGGCGTCGACCCCGGGGTGCTGCGCCGGGCCGGCATCAAGCGCGGCGGCGTGTAGCTACGCCGGCAGCCGGCTCTCTGCCGGGGCGGGCAAACCGGCGGCCACCAGCAAGGATGTGAAGAGCCGGCGGCCGTCTTCCGAGCCGAGAAGCGGATCGCAGGCCCGCTCCGGGTGCGGCATCAGCCCGACCACATTTCGCCCCGCCGAGCACACGCCGGCGATGTCGTCCATGGAGCCGTTGGGGTTGTTCACATACCGGAGAACGACCCGATCCTCGGCGCGCAATTCGGCGAGCGTCTCGGTCGAACAGGTGTAGTTGCCCTCGAAGTGGTTGATCGGCAGGCGCAGCACCTCGCCAAGCTCGGCGACGCAGGTGAGGGCGGATTGTGTGCTGGCCACGACCAGTTCACTTGGAGCACAGACAAATCGAGAGCCGGCGTTCTTCTGTAGCGCGCCGGGAAGCAGGTGCGCCTCGGTCAACACCTGGAACCCGTTGCAAATCCCGACGACGGGCCCGCCGGCGGCGGCAAAGTCTGAAATCGGGGCCATGATCGGGCTGAATCGGGCGAGGGCACCGGGCCGGAGATAGTCGCCATGGGCGAATCCCCCAGGGAGCACCACTGCGTCGACTTCTCGCAACGACCGGTCGCCGTGCCACAGGAGGACGGCGCCGGCGCCCAGCCCCTGCAGGGCCTCCACCACGTCGTGCTCGCAGTTGGAGCCGGGGAAGACGACTACCCCGACGGTGACGCTCACTGTGTTTCCTGGTCGCTGCGCCGGCGGAGACTTGTCATCCGATCGTCACCTGGGTGTCTTCGATCACCGGGTTGGCCAGCATGCGCTCGCACAGGTCGTCGACCTGCTTGCGGGCGGTGGCCTCGTCGGCGGCCTCGACGGTGAAGCGGATGGCCTTGCCGACCCGCACGTCGGCGACACCGTCGAAGCCGAGGGCAGGCAGGGCCCGCTGGATGGTGGCGCCCGCCGGGTCGGCGATACCGGGCCGGAGCCGCACCTCGACGAGTACCGGAAATCGCATGGTCGTCACCTTCCGTCGCCGGCGGAGCGATCAAACGGCTTTCCGGTGAGGCGTTCGTAGGCCGACACGTACCTTTCCGAGGTGGCCTCGACCACCTCAGGAGGTAGCGCCGGCGCCGGCGGGCGCTTGTCCCAGTCCTGGGCCTCCAGCCAGTCGCGCACCGGCTGCTTGTCGAAGGAGGCGGGCGTGGTGCCTGGCCGCCAGGCGGACATCTCCCAGAACCGGGAGGAGTCCGGCGTCAAGACCTCGTCGCAGAGGGCAAGGCGGCCGTCGATCCAGCCGAGCTCGAACTTGGTGTCGGCGATGATGATGCCGGCGGCTGCGGCTCGGGCCGCCGCCCGCTCGTAGACCCGCAGGCTGATTGCCCCCGCCTCGCCGGCGACGTCCTTGCCCACGATCGCGGCTGCCTGGTCGAAGGAGATGTTCTCGTCGTGGTCGCCGACGGCGGCCTTGGTGGAGGGCGTGAAGATCGGGTCGGGGAGCTGCTGGGACTGCTGGAGGCCGGGTGGCAGGGGCATGCCGTGGACGGTGCCCTGGCTGGAGTACTCCTTCCAGGCCGACCCGGACAAGTAGCCCCGCACGATGCACTCGATGGGGAGCATCTCCGCCTTGCGCACCAGCATCGAGGCCCCGTCGACCGAGATCAGGTGGTTGGGCACGATGTCAGTCATCTGGTCGAGCCAGAAGGCGGTGAGGCCGGTCAGCACCCGGCCCTTGTGGGGGATGGGCTGGTCGAGGACGACGTCGAAGGCCGAGATTCTGTCCGACGTGACCATTAACAGCCGGTCTTCGCCGGCGTCGTAGATGTCCCGGACCTTGCCGGAGTACAGGAGGTTCACCGCGGAAACCTAGCCGCTCACAGGATCGGTTCTGGTCGATATCCGGCCGCCTTGGGGTCGCGGGCGGCGAGTGCCTCGGTGCGGCGGACGAAGGCGGCCACCTGGTCCGAGGCGGCGCCGGTGAAGGTGATCGGGTCGGCGACCGTGGCCGCCAGGTCGTCCCGGGTGAGGTGCAGCCGGTCGTCGGCGGCCAGGCGGTCGAGCAGGTCGTCGCCGGCGTCGGCCTTGTCCCGCCGGGCAAGAGCCGCGGCCACCGCGTGCTGCTTGATGATCTCGTGGGCCTGCTCCCTGCCCACGCCGGCCCGCTGGGCGGCGAGGAGCACTTTGGTCGTGGCCAGGAAGGGCAGGTCGCGGGCCAGCTCGCGCTCGATGACCGCTGGGAACGGCGCCAGCTCGCCCAGGACGGTCAGGAACCCCTGGTACAGGCCGTCGATGGCGAAGAAGGCGCCGGGCAGGGCCACCCGCCGGACCACGGAGTCCGACACGTCGCCCTCGTTCCACTGGTGGCCGCTCATGCCCGTGACCATGGCCAGGTGGCCGGACAGGACGACCGCGAGGCCGTTGATGCGCTCGCAGGTGCGGGCGTTCATCTTGTGGGGCATGGCCGAGGAGCCGACCTGGCCGGCGGCGAAGCCCTCGGTGACGAGCTCGAGGCCCGCCATCAGCCGGATGGTGGTGGCCAGCGACGACGGTGCCGCCGCGGCCTGGACGAGAGCGGAGACCACGTCGAGGTCCAGTGATCGGGGGTAGATCTGCCCGGTGGAGCCCAAGGAGCGGTCAAAGCCGAGGTAGGTGGCGACCGCGTCCTGGAGGGATGCCAGCTTGGCGGGGTCACCGTCGAGCAGGTCGAGCTGGTCCTGGGCCGTCCCCATCGGCCCGGTGACGCCCCGGATGGGGTAGCGGGCCAGCAGGTCGTCGACCCGGGCCAGCGCGACCAGCAGCTCCTCGCCGGCGCTGGCGAAGCGCTTGCCCAGCGTGGTGGCCTGGGCGGCGACGTTGTGGGAGCGGCCGACCATGACCAGGCCGGCGTGTTCGGCGGCGAGGCGGCCGAGGTGGATGGCGGCGCCGAGCATCCGGTCGCGCACCAGCTCCAGCGACCGGTGGATCTGCAGCTGCTCGACGTTCTCGGTGACGTCTCGCGACGTCATCGCCTTGTGGATGTGCTCGTGGCCGGCGAGGGCGCAGAACTCCTCGATGCGGGCCTTCACGTCGTGGCGGGTGACTCGCTCGCGGGACTCGATAGAGGCCAGGTCGACGTCGTCCACCACGGCCTCGTAGGCCTCGATGACCCCGTCGGGCACCTCGACGCCGAGGTCGCGCTGGGCCTTGAGCACCGCCAGCCACAGCCGGCGCTCGAGCACCACCTTGTGGACCGGCGACCACAGGCCGACCATGCCCGAGGAGGCGTAGCGGGCGGCCAGGACATCCGGGATCATGTACTGGCGCGCCGTTTGTCGAGCTGCTCGGCCAGGCCGGCGTCGGTGATGGCCAGCATCTGGACCACAAGCAGGGCGGCGTTCATGGCCCCGTCGATGGCGACGGTGGCCACCGGGATGCCCCTGGGCATCTGCACAGTGGCGTAGAGGGCGTCGACCCCGTTGAGGGCGCCGCCGGACAAGGGCACGCCGACGACGGGCAGGGTGGTGTTGGCGGCGACCGCGCCGGCCAGGTGGGCGGCCATGCCGGCGCCGCAGATGACGGCGGCGTAGCCGTTCTGGCGGGCGGTGGCGGCGAACTCGGCGACGGCGGCCGGCGTGCGGTGGGCCGACATGACCCGCTCGTCGGCCTCGATGCCGAACTCGCCGAGCGTGGCGGTGGCCGGGGCCATCTTGGGCTGGTCGTTCGGCGACCCCATCAGCACTGCGACCTTCATCGACTTCCTTCCATGGCGACGGCGCCGGCGGCGATGTCTGTGCGGAACTGCATGCCGGGCCACGAGATGCGGGACACGGCGTCGTAGGCGGTGGCGCGGGCGGCGGTGAGGTCGTCGCCCAGGCCGGTGACGGCCAGGACCCGGCCGCCGGCGGTGACGAGCCGGCCGGCGTCGTCGAGGGCGACGCCGGCCCGGAAGACCAGCACGTCGTCCAGCGCGTCGGCGGCGTCGAGGCCAACGATCACGTCGCCGGTGCGGGGCTGGAGCGGGTAGCCCTCGGTGGCGCAGACGACGGTGACCGCGGCGCGGTCGTCGAACGCCGGCTCGCTCTCGATGCTCCCGGAGGCGGCTTCCTCGAGCAGCTCGGCCAGATTGCCGGCGTAGCGGGGGAGGACGACCTGGGCCTCGGGGTCGCCGAAGCGGACGTTGTACTCGAGCACCTTGGGCCCCTGGGACGTGAGCATGATGCCGGCGTAGAGCACGCCCCGGTAGTCGATGCCCCGGGCCCGGAGGGCGGCAAGGGTGGGCCGCACCGCCCGTTCCAGCACCTCGTCGACCACGTCCTTGCCGGCGATCGGGACGGGGGAGTAGGCGCCCATGCCGCCGGTGTTGGGGCCGGCGTCGCCGTCGAGCAGGCGCTTGAAGTCCTGGGCGGGGGCCAGTGGGACGGCGCGCTGGCCGTCGCAGACGCACAGCAGCGACAGCTCGGGACCGTCGAGGTGCTCCTCGATGACCACCCGCCGGCCGGCGTCGCCGAAGGCCTGGCCGGAGAGCTTGCCGCAGACGTCGGCGGCGGCCTCGTCGTAGGAGTCGGTCACGAGCACGCCTTTGCCGGCGGCCAGGCCGTCGGTCTTGACCACGAAGGGCCCCGGGAGTTCGCTCAGGAAGGCCAGCGCCGGCTCCTGCTCGGCGAACGCCCCGTAGCGGGCGGTGGGGACGCCGGCCGCCCGCAGCAAATCCTTCATCCAGGCCTTCGAGCCTTCCAGCTGCGCGCCCGCCGACCCCGGGCCGAGCACCAGCCGGCCGGCGCCCCGCAGGTAGTCGGCCAGGCCTTCGACCAGCGGCGTCTCCGGGCCGATGACGAAGAGGTCGGCGTCGATGTCCTCGGGGCGCTCGCCGGTCGAGCCGGGGATGCCGGCGTTGCCGGGCGTGACGACCACCTCGGCGTGGCGGCCGAGGGCGACGGCGAGCGCGTGCTCTCGGGCCCCGCTACCGACGACGCAGACTCTCACCTAGATAACAAGGATGCCGGGGCCGACGTTGTCCGGGTCGCCGTCCCAGTCGTCGTCGCCGTCGTCATCGCCGTAGTCGTCCTCGGCGTAGATCACCGACGGGTCGGTGAAATGGACGAACTGTTCCCGACCCGGCCCGACACCGACCATGCCCACCGGCACGCCGCACGCGTCGGAGAGGAACTGGAGGTAGTTCCTGGCCTCGGTGGGGAGGTCGTCGAGGGTGGTGGCCGCGGTGAGGTCGGTGTTCCAGCCGGGGAGCTCCTCATAGACCGGCTTCACCTTGTGCAGCACCGACTGGTGGTACGGCGGGTGCAGGTACCTCTCGCCGTCGGCCTCGTAGGCAACGCACACCTTCAGCGTGTCGAACGCGTCCAGCACGTCGAGCTTGGTGACCGCCAGCTCGGTCAATGAGTTGAGGCGGACGGCCTGGCGGACCATGACTGCGTCGAACCAGCCCGGCCGCCGGCGCCGGCCGGTGTTGGTGCCGTACTCGTGGCCGCGGTCGACCAGGGCGTCGCCATTGTCGTCGAACAGCTCGGTGGGGAAGGGGCCGGCGCCGACGCGGGTGATGTAGGCCTTGGCCACGCCGACGACCTTCTGGATGTGCTTCGGCCCGACGCCGGCGCCGATCAGGGCGCCGCCGGCGACCGGGTTCGACGACGTGACGAATGGATAGGTGCCATGGTCGACGTCGAGGAACGTGGCCTGGGCCCCCTCGAACAGCACGTTGCCCCCCTCGTCCAGGGCGTCGTGGATGAGGCCGACGGAGTCGGCGATCATCGGCTCGATGCGGGTGCGGAGGTCGCCCAGGTACAGGTCGCAGATGTCGTCGGCCGACAACGGGAGCCGGTTGTGGATCTTGGCGAGGATGAGGTTCTTCTCTTTGAGGACGACCTCCAGCTTCTCCCGGAAGATCTTGGGATCCAGCAGGTCCTGGACCCGCAGGCCGACCCGGGCCGCCTTGTCGGCGTACGCCGGCCCGATACCCCGCTTCGTGGTCCCCAGGCTGTTCTTGCCGAGCTTGCGCTCGGTCAGGCGGTCGAGCTCGGCGTGGTACGGCATGATCAGGTGGGCGTTGCCGCTGACCCGCAGCCGGGAGCAGTCGACCCCCCGGGCCTCGAGCCCGTCGACCTCCTCGACCAGCACGGCAGGATCGACCACGACCCCGTTGCCGATCACCGGGGTGACCCAGGGGTACAGGATGCCGCTGGGGACCAGCTGCAGCGCGAAGGCTTCCCCCTCCACGACGATCCGGTGGCCGGCATTGTGGCCACCCTGGTAGCGGACCACGACCTGCATCTGCTTGGTGAGCAGATCGGTCAGCTTGCCCTTGCCCTCGTCGCCCCATTGGGTGCCGACGATCACGGTACCGGGCACGCGCCTCTCCTCAACTAAGTATTACGGCGGTCCGAGCAGTGTACCGCCCCGCTCCAGGAGCTCCACTCGGTTTCCGAACGGGTCGTCGGCGTAGAGCCGGCCGTCCTCGTCGCCGGCGGTGGTTGTGACGTCGGCTTCGTGGAGGCGATCGGCCAGCGCGGCCAGGCCCCGGACCAGCAGGGCGGGATGGGCCTTCCGGGCGGGCCGGAAGTCGGGATCCACGCCGACGTGGACGTCCGCCTCGCCGGCGGTGAACCAGCAGCCGCCCCGGCCGGCGAGCCGCTCGGGCTTGGGGACCTCGGTGAAGCCGAGCAGGCCGGCGTAGAAGGCCCGGGCGTCGTCCTCCCCGCCGGCGGGCATGGCCAGCTGCACGTGGTCGAGCCGGCGTACCTCGACGGTGGGCGGAAGGGCGTCGGCCACCAGGCCGGCGAGGTCGACCGAGGACTCGGCGACGGCGTAGGCCCGGTCGCCGTCGTAGTTGAAGCCCCAGTGCGTGCCGGGAGGGACGGTGGCCCGGATGCGGTCGATCACCGCCTGCACCTGGTCTCGGTCGAACCACACCCGCTCGCCAAGGTCCATCTCCCGCTGGGGCGGCACCGGCGACGCCGGCACCGCCACGCCTCGCTGGCGCAGCCCCTCGACCAGCTCCTCCCGAGCCACGCCGAGGCCCCACAGGATCTGGGAGGCGGCGCCGCTGCCGTCCCAGATCAGGGCCAAAAGCACGTGCTCGGGCGTGATCGTCCCGTCGCCCAGGGCGGCGGCAAAGGCGTCGGCCCGGCCGTGCATCAGGTAGTACGCCGGCGCGTACGTCATGCCCAGCTTGGGGGACGTGCCGCCGTCGCCTCCGGTCCGGATCCTCGACAGCAGGACGTCGGCGGTCACCCCCGCCCCCTCGAGCACCTGGCGGGCCGGCGACTCAGGCTCGAGCCGGGTCAGGGCCAGCAGGAACAGGTCGTCGCCGAGCACCTCGCGCTGGAACTCCACGCCGGTATCCGTGACGTTCCGGTCGACGCCGGCAGGTAGCCGCCGCCAGTCCGCCCGCACCGTCCGCACGATAGCCATCTTCGCGCTCAAGCTTTTCGGACGTGCTGCCGACACATTGAGGGCGGCACCCCGCCAAGCCGCAAACCAGGGAGATGGTGGGGCCGGCACAATCTGGGTTCCGCCCCGCCAGGGACTCAGTCGGCCTCACCATCCCCTACCTTCGCGACCGTGCCCGAACCGCCTCGCCAGCTGCTGCTCCTCCGCCACGGCCAGTCCACCTGGAACGCCGACGGCCGCTGGCAGGGCCAGGCTGACCCCCCGCTCTCACCCCTCGGAGAGGAACAGGCGCAGGATGCGGCCGGGCGGCTCGGAGCCGGCCAGTTCGACCGGGTGGTGTCGTCGGACCTGCGGCGGGCCCGGACGACGGCGGAGATCCTGGCCGGCGCTCTCGGCCTGCCCGTGGAGGTGGACCCCGACCTGCGGGAGATCGACGTGGGGGATTGGCAGGGGCTGACCCGCGCCGAGATCCGGGCGCAGGCGCCCGGGGCGCTGGCCGACTGGTCGGAGGGCCGCAGCGAGTCGACCCCCGGAGGAGAGCTGCGGTCCGACCTCACCGACCGGGCGCGCCGGGCGTTGCTGCGGGCGGCGGCGGCGTCGTCACCGGGTGAGCGGGTGCTGGTCGTGAGCCATGGCGCATTGATCCGCAACCTCGACCGGGCCCTGGGTTTGCAACCCGAAGGCATCGGCAACCTCGCCGGCCGCTGGTACGAGGTGGACGGCGCCGGCGTCCTGGCGCCGGCGGAGCTGGTGTCGCTGGCCGACCCCGAGGACCGGACGCTGTCACCCTCGCCCTGATACGCCGTGTGGCTTGGTCAGGGGTTGACGATGATCGCCGGGAAGTGGCGGATGGTGACCGTGGCCGACGTGGGCGTGATCTGGTCCACCTCGATCGTCACCCTGTCCCGCCCCGGCTGGGAGGGCCCTCGCCGATCTACGGCTTCGATGTCGACGACGCGGGCAACCTCAGCTTGAAAAGAACGATGTGACGTCGGCCCGGGAGCGGGTGCGGCGCATGGGCGGGAGGGCGTTGAGGATCGCCGGCCGGTAGGACGCCTCGGCCAGGCGAGGGTCCAGGACCGCGACCACGCCCCGGTCGGTGCTGGTGCGGATCAGGCGGCCGGCGCCCTGGGCCAGCCGGGTGGCGGCGTGGGGGACGTCGACCACCGAGAAGGCCGCGGGGCCGGCGCGCTCCCGGCGGGCCTCGGCGACGGGGTCGTCGGGTCGCGCGAAGGGGAGGCGGTCGATGACGACGAGCGAGCACGCGTCGCCGGGAACGTCCACGCCCTGCCAGAAGCCCATGGTGGCGAACAGGCACGAGGTTTTGTCGGTGCGGAACTGCTCGATCAGCGCCGGCTTGGGCAGATCGTCCTGTGCCAGCAGGATGTACGGCAGCTTCGGTTCGAGGGCGGCCTTGGCCGCCCGCATGGCCCGCCACGACGTGAACAGGGCCAGCGTGCGGCCGCCGGCGGCGGTGAGCAGGAACTCCAGCTCCTCGTGGGCCGCGGCCTCGTGGCGTGGGTTGCGGACGTCGGGAAGCGTGGGCACGTAGAGAAGCGATTGCGTGCGGTAGTCGAAGGGGCTGCCCACGTCGAGCTCGGTGGCGGCCCCAGCCAGTCCGAGCCTGGCGGAGATGCCGGGAGGGATGGTGGCCGAGGTCAGGATCGGCGTCGCCGACGCCCACAGCACCTTGGCCAGCTCCCCGCCCACGTCCACCGGCGCGACCCGCAGCGCCGGCTGGCTGCCGGCGCCGGACGTCTCGACCCAGGTCACGAAGTCGTCGGCGGCGCCGAGCACGGTGTCGATGTCGCCGGCAAGTGTGTCGAGGGCCTTGGCCGCCCGGTCCCGGCGGGCCTTCTGGTCGGCGGTCTCGTCGAGTGGCGCGCTCCGCAGCGCGCTGCGCTCCTCCCGGACGACCTGAGCCAGGTCGGCCAGCGCCTCGGCCACCGGCGCTTCGCCCTTGGCGCCGGCGGCCAGGCGCTTCCCGACCCAGGGCGCCAGCGCCCGCTCGAGGCTGTCCCGGTGGCGGACGATGGCGCTTCCCGGCGTGAGGCGGGCCACCGCGCCGACCCGGCCCGGGGTGAGGGTCACGCCGAGGGCGCCGGAGAGGACGTCCTCGGTCTCATGCGCCTCGTCGACGATCACCACGTCGTGCTCAGGCAGGATGAAGCCCCCCGACGCCACGTGGGCGCCGAGCAGGTGGAGGTTGACGACGATGACGTCGGCCTCCCGGGCCCGCTCGTAGGCGGCCTCGGCGAAGCAGCTGCCGCCCATGGGGCAGGCCTGGGCGCCCGGGCACTCCTCGGAGCCCACGCTGACCGACGACCAGGCCTGGGGGCGGGGCTCGAAGTCCAGCTCGGCGCGGTCGCCGGTCTGGCTGGTCTGGCCCCAGGCCAGCAGCTTCCTGATCTCGGCACCGAATCCCCGAGTGTCTGCGCCGGGCAGCATCGGCGCATCGGCCTCCCGGGACGCCTCGGAGGCAGCCTGCCGGCACAGGTAGTTGCTCCGTCCCTTGAGCACCGCCCACGTCAGGCCCTCTTCCACCTCGGCGACGGAGGGGATGTCCTTGCCGGCCAGCTGGTCCTGGAGAGCCTTGGTGGCAGTGGCGATCACCATCCTCTTGCCGTCGCCCCGCAGCTGGGGGGCGGCGCCGCACAGGTACGCCAGGCTCTTGCCCACGCCGGTGCCGGCCCGGACGACGAGCGGGCGACCACCGCTGACGGCTTCCGCCACGGCCCGGGCCATCTCCACCTGTTGGGGACGCGCCTCGCGCTCCGCCAGGCCGGCGGTCACCCGCTCGAGCAACTGCTCGGCCGCGTCGGCGGGGGAGAGGCGGGCCATCCCACACAGCCTGTCACCCCCGGTTCGGGACATGATGAGCCGGTCATGGGCGATCCGGCCGTCCGCACGGAGGGCCTCACCAAGCACTTCGGCGCGCTCCGCGCCGTCGACGACGTCAATCTGGTCATCGAGCGAGGCGAGGTGTTCGGCTACCTCGGGCCCAACGGGGCGGGAAAGACCACGACCGTTCGCCTCCTCTTGGACTTCCTCCGCCCGACCGCAGGGCGGGCCGTCGTGCTGGGTGGCTCGGGTGCGGACCCCGAGATCCGCCGGCGGATCGGGTACCTGCCCGGCGATCTGCACCTGGATCCGGACTACACCGGGGCCGAGGTGCTCGGGCTCTTCGGCCGCCTGCGGGGCGGGGTCGACCAGTCGTGGGTGGACACGTTGCTCGAGCGCTTTAACCTGGACCCCAGCCGGCGGGTGGGCCAGTTGAGCACGGGGAACCGGCGCAAGGTCGGCGTGGTGCAGGCGTTCATGAGCCGCCCCGAGCTCCTCCTGCTCGACGAGCCGACGTCCGGGCTCGATCCCCTCCTCCAGCACGAGTTCAACGCCTTGGTGCGCGAGGTGGTGGCCGACGGGGCCACCGTGCTCTTGTCCAGTCACGTGCTGCCCGAGGTGGAGGCGCTGGCCGGGCGGGTGGGGATCGTGCGACGGGGGCGGCTGGTGGCGGTCGCCGGCGTCGAGGAGCTGCGCCAGGCCGCCCGGCTGATCCGGGACCGCCGGCGTTCCCTGCTGTGGTGGTCGGTGGGCATCGTGGGCCTGGTGCTGTTCACCGTCGCCCTGTACCCGTCGCTCAAGGGCGAGGAGTCGTTCAACGAGGTCATCGAGCAGATGCCGGAGGCCCTTCGGGCCATGTTCGGGGCCGTGGCACTGGTACCTGGGCCGCAACATGCTGGCCCAGGGCGTGGCCCCCGACGCCATCCTCGTGCCGCTCATCCTGTCGGCGGTGATCTTCGCCGCCGGCGCAGGCGCCTTCCTCCGGCGCGACCTCCGCTGACCAGCCGTTTTGGTTGCACCTACCCGCGCATTTGACGGGTAAGTGCAACCAGAACGGGTGGGGGGCTACTTGAGGGCCAGCTCGTCGCCGGCGACGTCGACGGAGACGGTGTCGCCCTCGCTGTAGCGCCCTTCCAGGAGGGCCAGGGCCAGCGGGTCGGCGATCTTGCGCTGGATGACGCGCTTGAGGGGCCGGGCCCCGTAGGTGGGGTCGTAGCCGGTGCGGGCCAGCCATGCTGCGGCCTCGTCGCTGACCTCCAGCCCGAGCCGGCGGGCGGCCAGGCGGCCGGCGAGGTGGCGGAGCTGGATGTGGACGATGCGCTCGATGTCGGCCTCGGTCAACGACCGGAAGCGCACGATCTCGTCGATCCGGTTGAGGAACTCGGGGCGGAAGAAGCCTGCGGGATCGCCGGGCAGGTTCGACGTCATGATCAGCACGACGTTGGAGAAGTTGACCGTCCGGCCCTGGCCGTCGGTGAGGCGACCGTCGTCGAGAAGCTGGAGCAGGACGTTGAAGATTTCCGGATGGGCCTTCTCGATCTCGTCCAGGAGCACGACGGCATAGGGGCGCCGGCGGACGGCCTCGGTGAGCTGGCCGCCCTCGTCGTAGCCGACGTAGCCGGGAGGGGCGCCGATCAGCCGGGAGACGGTGTGCTTCTCCTGGTACTCGCTCATGTCGATGCGGACCATGGCTCGCTCGTCGTCGAACAGGAAGTCGGCGACCGACCGGGCCAGCTCGGTCTTACCGACGCCCGTCGGGCCGAGGAACAGGAACGAGCCGATGGGGCGGTGGGGGTCGGACAGCCCGGAACGGGAGCGCCGGATGGCGTTGGCCACCGCGGACACGGCCTCGTCCTGGCCGATCACCCGCTCGTGCAGGACCTCCTCCATGCGGACGAGCTTGCTGATCTCGCCCTCCATCAGCTTGGACACGGGGATGCCGGTCCAGCGGCTGACGACCTCGGCCACGTCCTCGGCGTCGACCTCCTCCTTCAGCATGCGCCGGTCGGCCTGGAGCTCCGCCAGGGCTGCGGAGGCGACGTCGAGCTCCTGCTCCAGGTCCGGGATGCGGCCGTAGCGCAGGCGGGCGGCGGCTTCCAGGTCGTCCTCGCGCTCGACCTGGGCCCGCACCGTCTCCAGCTCCTCCTTGAGCTGGCGGATGCGGGCGATGGCTTCGCGCTCGAGGTTCCAGTGGGCCTTCATGCCGTCGGACTGCTCGCGCAGGTTGGCCAGCTCGGCGTCGATGGCGGCCAGGCGCTCCCGGCTGCCGGCGTCGGTCTCCTTCTCGAGGGCCAGGTGCTCGATCTCGAGCTGGCGCATGCGGCGCTCGACCACGTCGATCTCGGTCGGCATGGAGTCGATCTCGATGCGCAGGCGGCTGGCGGCCTCGTCGATGAGGTCGATGGCCTTGTCGGGCAGGAAGCGGCCGGTGATGTAGCGGTCGGAGAGCACGCCGGCTGCGACGAGTGAAGCGTCCTGGATGCGCACGCCGTGGTGGACCTCGTAGCGCTCCTTCAGGCCCCGCAGGATGGCGATGGTGGCCTCGACCGACGGCTCGCCGACCATGACCGGCGCAAACCGGCGCTCAAGGGCGGCGTCCTTCTCGATGTGCTTGCGGTACTCGTCGAGGGTGGTGGCGCCGATCATGCGCAGCTGGCCGCGTGCCAGCATGGGCTTGAGCATGTTGGAGGCGTCCATGGCCCCCTCGGCGGCGCCGGCGCCCACGACCGTGTGGAGCTCGTCGATGAAGGTGATGACCTGGCCGGCGGCGTCGGTGATCTCCTTGAGGACGGCCTTCAGCCGCTCCTCGAACTCGCCGCGGTACTTGGCGCCGGCGACCATCGAGCCCAGGTCCAGGGCGACGATGCGCCGGCCCTTCAGCGACTCGGGGACGTCGCCCTCGGCGACGCGCCGGGCGAGGCCCTCGACGATGGCGGTCTTGCCCACGCCGGGCTCGCCGATGAGGACGGGGTTGTTCTTGGTCCGGCGACTCAGAACCTGGATGACCCGGCGGATCTCCTCGTCCCGGCCGATGACCGGGTCGAGCTTGCCGTCACGGGCCGCCTCGGTGAGGTCCCGGCCGTAGCGCTGGAGGGCCTGGTAGGTGTCCTCGGGGTTCTGGCTGGTGACCCGGTGGCTGCCCCGGATGTCACGCAGGACGGCCAGCAGCTCCTCGCGGGAGACGCCGAGATCCACCCCGCTCCCGGCCGCTCGGGCCTGCTCGGGGAGGGCCAGGAGGATGTGCTCGGTGGAGAGGTACTCGTCGCCGAACTGCGACCGCTCGGCATCGGCGGCGTCCATGACGTCGCGCGTCTCCCGGGACAGCCGGGGCTCGCCGCCGCCATAGGCCTGGGCCAGCTTGGAGAGAGCGGACTCGACCTTCTGGCGCAGGGCGGGCGCAGCGACGCCGGCCCGGGCCAGCGCCGGCAACACGACCCCGTCCTCCTGGGCCAGCAGGGCGGCCAGCAGGTGCTCGGGGTTGACCTCGGCGTGGCTGCGCTGGCGGGCCAGGTCGATGGCGGTGGCCACCGCTTCCTGGGTCTTCTGGGTCCACCGGTTCGGGTCGAGCGGCATCGTCGTCTTCTTACCTCACAACAGGAAAGTTGATAGCAACGTACTCAACCTTCGCCGGCCCGCCATGATTCCCGCCCTAGGGAGATCCCGGGGGACGTCCGCGGCCGCCGCGGCGGGAGCGGCGCCGGCGGGCCTGGTCGGCGGCGATCCTCGCTGCGTCCTCGGGGCGGCGCCGTTGGGTGGCGGCGGCCATGTCGTCGTCGCCGGCGGAGTCCTCGTTGCCGGAGTCGTCGTCGCCCTTGGCCTCCTCGGCCACGGGTGGCGTCGCCGATCGGTCGACGAGGAGGTCGTCGATGAAGAAGTCGCTCTCCGGCGTCGGCGCCCATTGCGACTGGGCCGACACCCGCATCCCCGAGGGCGGCGGCCCGTCGAGCAGCTCGGCGATGACGATCTCGGCCTGCGGGGGAGGCCCCGGCGCCTCGGGGGCCGGGTCGGCGGCCAGGCGCTCGGAGGCGCCGGCCGGGCCTTCCGGGAGGGCGAGGGGGTCGACGAGGGTGTCGTCGGCCGGGAAGGCGGCCGGCGTGCGGGCCGGGGGCAGGTCCTCGGGGAACAGGTCCCAAAACGAGAGCTCCTCGGCCGGCACCGGGGGAATGGGAACGACCGGCGCCGCCGGCGGCGCCGGAGGCGGTGCGTCGCCCACCGCCGGGATGGAGCCGGTGTCGAAGGGCGCCCACTCCGGTGCGACCGGCGCCTGCTCGACCGCCTCGGTCTCGGCGGCCGGCGCCGGGGTCCCGCCCTCGGCGGGCGCTTCACCGTCGCCCTCGGACGGCGCAGGCCCCCGCAGGTCCTCCTTGAGGAGGGACGCGATGGCCGGCGTCTGGGGCCGGGCCTTCGGCGGTTCCGGCGGCGGGGCGACCACCGTCGGGGGCCCGCCGTCACCCACGTCGTTCGCCGGCGCGTCGGCGGTCGTCTTGTCCTCGGTCGTGCTCGCCGCGGCCGCAGCCGCAGCGGCCTGCTCCTTGCGGGCCCGGCGCTCGGCCGCCTTCCTGGCCTGCGCTGCCTTCTTCTGCGGGGTGGTGCTCTTGGGACCGCCCCGGGCCTTGGGCGAACGGGCCGACTTGGCGCCGGCGGTCTCCGGGGCCTTGTCGAGCACCGTGACGCCGGCCGACGCCGCCGGCTTGGGGGCCGGGCGGCCGGGCGGCCCGGCGGGGCGGCGGCTTGCGGCCGCGGGCGCCGGCGTCCGCCGGCGCAGGTACAGCGTCTGGGCCACGGCCAGAGCGAGGATCACCACGAAGGCGATGCCGAAGAACCGCACCCGGCGGTCGTGGGCGTCATCCGCAGTGGCCGACGTCGCCGGCGCGGCCTGGGGCTCAGCCGCCGCAGTCGTTGGCACCACGGGATCGATGATCTCGATGGAGGCGACGAAGGCGTCGCCCTGCGCCGGCGGCTTGACGCCGGCCACCGGCTTCACCGACGGGAAGTCCGCCGACGCGGTCAGCCCGAGCACCCGGACGGCGCCCTGGGCGTTGAGAGCCACGCCCATCCCGGCGTCGGTCTCCCGACCGCCGAGGAAGGACGAGAAAAGCGGCCCCCGGCCGGTGGAGTCGAGCTTGAGCACGAAGGCGTCGTCGCCGCCCGACTTGGCGCCCTGGGTCGCCTTGGCGACCACGAAGTTGGCCGAGCCGGTGGTGCCGACCACGTGGGCGCTGCCGGTCCGGTCGACCGCGATCCCGTTGGCGCCGTCCGCCCCGCTCCCGCCAATGTAGGTGGAGTAGACGACGGCACTGCCGGGCGCGTCGATCTTGGTGACGAACGCATCGGGGTCATTGCCCTTGGCGGCTTGGAGGGCGCCCGTGGTCGGGAAGTTGGGCGAGTTGGTGTTCCCGGCGACGTACGCCGCGCCCTGGGCGTCGACGGCGATAGCCGTGCCCTGGTCGAAGTCGCTGCCCCCGAGGAACGTGGAGTAGACGAGGGCGTTGCCGGTGGGGTTGTACTTGGCCACGAAGGCGTCGCTGAAGGAGCCGGCCACCCCGCCGGCGCTGCCGCCCGAGCTGGCCTGGATGGGGCGGACTGTGGGGAAGCCGGGCGAGAGCGTGTCGCCGGTGACGTAGGCGTTGCCCTGGGCGTCGACGGCGATGGCCAGGCCCCGGTCGTCGTTTCCCCCGCCGAGGCGGGTGGCGTAGGTGAAGGGTGCGCCGGCCGGGGGGAACTTGGCGACGAAGGCGTCGACGTCCTCCGGACGGAACGGGCCCGGCTGCTGGGCGTTGACCGAGGGGAAGTTGTCCGAGTTCGTGGAGCCGGTGAGATAGGCATTTCCGGTGGAGTCGACGGCGAGGCCCCGGGCCCGGTCGGCGCCGCCTCCGCCGATGAAGCTCGACCACTCGATGCCGGTGCCGTTGGCGGCGATGCGGGCGACGAAGCCATCACTGGCGCCGCCGCCGTAGGAGAGCTGGGCGCCCCGGGCGACCGGGAAGTTGGCGGACTCCGTGACCCCACTGACGTACACCGACCCGTCGCCGGCGACGGCCACCCCGAAGCCGGTGTCGCGGCCGGTGCCGCCCAGGAACGTCGACCAGATGAGGCGGCTGCCGTCCGGGCTGAACTTGCTCACGAAGGCGTCGGCCGAGGGGACGGCGGGGTTGCCGGAGAGCGCCGTCTGGAGCGGGGCCTGAACCAGGAAGTCGGCCGACTCGGTGGTGCCGACCACGTACGTGTTGCCCTGGGCGTCGACGGCGATGGCGTAGCCGGCGTCGATGCCGGCGCCGCCGAGGTGGGTCGAGGTCAGGAGCGTCGGGTCGATGACCAGGGGCAGGGCGGCGTCGTAGGCGCCCACCGAGTAACCGATGCGCGACGGGCCCAGGACGGCGAAGGCACCGTCGACGGGCCGGCGGGCGCCGGCGGCCTCCTGGTACAGCACGGGCCGGGCCAGCCGGGCCGTCGTGGTCCCGAGGTCGATGACCAGCTCGCCGGCGGGGTCGACCGCGAGGGACTTAGCGCCCTCGACGTCGAAGGCAACGATCTCCGGGTCGGTGCCCGGGGCCACCACCATGTCGTGCTGGAGCCGGCGCTGGTCGCCGTGCCAGACCATGTCGACGCCGGGCCACACCTGCATGGCCGACACCCGGGCGTAGGTGGCTGCGCCCGACCGCCACAAGGACGGGTCGGAGCCGGTGATGCGGGTGACGGTGCCGCTCAGGGGCTGGGCCGGCTCGAGCTGGGCCGCGGCGTTGGCGAGCGGGCCGGCGGGGCGCAGCCCGAAGGAGCCGCCGGGCACCCCGACGATTGCGCCGGCCGGCGTCAGGCCGAAGCTGTAGCCGGCGCCACGGGAGACGAAGCCGCCCTCGGCGGCCTCGAAGGAGATGGGAAGGGTGGCGAGCACGTCGTGGGCCGGCGAGAGGGCTGGCCCCAGAGGGGCCGGCGAGCGGAGGAGAGCGGCAGTGGCGGCCGCGGTGGCCGACGCCACCACCAGCCCGGAAACGACCAGTACGACGGCGCGGCGGGGCAAACATGGTCGGCGGAGAGCCGCCAGCCAACTCTGTCGGCGCATCCCCTGATCCTTGCTCATCTGAGAGGGCCGGGGGAACTACTTAGCGGCGGGGCTTGGTGTAGGGCGCCGGCGCCTGCTTCACGGGCACCAGCTCCCGCCGGTACTGGCGGTGGACGCTTTCGACCGCTTCGCGCGCTTCGACGATGACGTCGTTGAGCTGCCGGCGCAGGCGGGCGACCTCATCCTCAAGCTCCATCACCGCCTTGACGCCGGCCAGGTTCAGCCCGGCCTCAGTGAGCTCGTGGATGCGGCGGAGGCGGTCGATGTCGCGCTGGCTGTAGCGCCGGCTCCCGCCGCCGGTGCGGGCCGGATCGAGCAGGCCGCGCCGCTCGTAGATGCGCAGTGTCTGGGGGTGCACGCCGGCCAGCTCGGCGGCGACGGAGATGACGTACACGCCTCGATCTGAGTCACGGGTCGGTGCCATCAGACCCCCAGATGGGTGCGCGGTGAGTCGGTGGAGGCAGTGGCCAGCGCCTCGATGGCCTCGCGCTCGGCGGCGGACAGCTTGGTGGGCACCGCCACCTCGACGGTGACGAGCAGGTCGCCGGCGCCCTTGTCATCGGCCACGCCCCGGCCCTTCACCCGGAACGTGCGCCCGCTCCTCGTGCCGGGCGGAACCCGGAGGACGACGGTGCCGTCGAGTGTCGGCACGGTTATCTCGGCGCCGAGGGCGGCCTCGGCGAAGGTGATGGGCACGGTCAGGGTGAGGTTGCGGCCCTTGCGCCCGAAGACCTTGTGGGCGGCGACGCGCACGGTGACCCAGAGGTCGCCCGGGGGACCGCCGCCCCGGCCCGGGGCACCCCGGCTCTTGACCCGGATGCGCTGGCCGTCGTCGACGCCGGCGGGGATGCGGACCTTGACCTGGCGGGGCCGCTTCTCGATGCCCGTGCCGCGGCAGGTCGGGCACGGCGTCTCCACCGTCATGCCCCGGCCCCCGCACTGCGGGCAGGCCCGGCTGAAAGAGAACAGGCCCTGGTTGTCCGAGGTCACTCCCCGGCCGCCGCAGCGGGAGCACACGGTGGGCGACGTGCCGGGGGCCGCGCCCGTGCCGGAACAGGTGCTGCACGAGGCCTCGGTCGTGACGTTGACCGTGGTGGTCACCCCGTTCAGGGCGTCGAGGAAGGCCAAATGGAGCTCGGCCTCGACGTCCTCCCCCCGCTGACCCGGCGCAGTTCGTGGCCGGCCGCCGGCCGTGCCGGCGCCGAACCGACCGAGGATGTCGCCGAAGATGTCGCCCAGGTTCTCGGTGCGGATGTTGGTGAACGGCGTACCGCCGGCGCCGCCGGCGCCGCCCGGACCTCCACCTGGAAATCCGCCGGCGCCACCGGCCGCCATGGGACCGAGCCGGCGGATCTCGTCGTACTCCTTGCGCTTGGCCGGCTCAGAGAGGACGTCGTAGGCGGCGGAGATCTCCTTGAAGCGCTCCTCCTTGCCGGGATGGGCGTCGGGATGGTTCTCCTTGGCCAGCTTCCGGTAGGCGCGGCGGATCTCGGTGTCGGTCGCCGACTGCGGCACCCCGAGCACCTTGTAGTAGTCCTTCTCGAACCACTCCCGCTGCGGGGTCACGGCGCTTCTACCCTCGGACCTTCACCATGGCCGGCCGGATGACCCGCCCCTTCCAGCGGTAGCCGGGGCGCAGGACCTCGGCGACGACCGGGCCACCCTCGCCGTCCTCGTGGGCGACGGCGTCGGCTTCGTTGGGGTCGAACGGCTTTCCCGCGGGGTCGATGCGCTCCAGGCCTTCCTTGGTGAGCACGCCGACAAGCATGTCGCGGGCCTGCTCGAAGCCCTGGCCGTGGGTGACGGCCATGTCGAAGGTGTCCAGGGGCTCCAGAAGCTTCTCGACCAGCGCCTCCGCGGCCCGCAGCTCGTGCTCGGACTGCTGCTTGACGATGCGCTTGCGGTAGTTGTCGAAGTCGGCCCGCGTGCGCAGCAGTTGGTCCAGGTAGTCGTTGCGCTCCGACTGGAGCCGGTCCATGTCGTCGAGCAGCTGCACCTCGAGATCGGTGATCTCCAGGTCTTCCTGCTCCATCTCCGCATCCCGATCGGCCGGCGTCGACGCCGAGGCCGGCGCAGCCGCCGGCGCCTCGTCGGCGCCGACGTCCGCGCCAGCAGAGCCCGGCGGCGGGGCCGGCGTCGGCGCCGTCGGCGATGTCGCCTGCTCTTGCTCGGAAGGAGGGCTTTCCGACATGAGGGACTACCGGCCCTCGTCGACGATCTCGGCGTCCACGACCTCGTCGTCGATGTCGTAGTCGCCGGCGCCTCCGCCGGCACCGTCACTGTTGTTGGCGGCCTCGGAGTACAGGCGGGTGGTGATGCCCTGGTTGACCGTCATCAGGGCCTCGGTGTCAGCCCGGATGGCGCCCAGGTCGTTGCCCTTGAGCGTGGTCTTGAGATTCTTCACCGCCTGCTGCAGCCGGTCCTTCTCGTCCTCGGACATGCTCGATCCGTGCTCGCGGATCATCCGCTCGGTCTGGTAGACGAGGGTGTCGCCCTGGTTGCGGGTCTCGGCCTCCTCCCGGCGCTGGGCATCCTCCTCGGCGTGGGCCTCGGCGTCGCGCACCATCCGGTTGATCTCGTCCTTGTTGAGGGCCGACTGACCGGTGATGGTCATCGACTGCTCCTTGTTCGTCGCCCGGTCCTTGGCCGACACGTGGACGATGCCGTTGGCGTCGATGTCGAAGGTGACCTCGATCTGGGGGATGCCCCGGGGGGCCGGCGGCAGGCCCACGAGCTGGAACTTGCCGAGGGTCTTGTTGAACGAGGCCATCTCCCGCTCGCCCTGCAGCACATGGATCTCCACCGACGGCTGCATGTCCTCGGCGGTGGTGAACACCTCGGTGCGGCGGGTGGGGATGGTGGTGTTCCGCTCGATGAGCTTGGTCATGATGCCGCCGCGGGTCTCGATGCCCAGCGACAGGGGGGTGACGTCGAGGAGCAGGACGTCCTTGACGTCGCCCTTCAGCACGCCGGCCTGCACGCCGGCGCCCACGGCCACGACCTCGTCGGGGTTGACGCCCTTGTGGGGCTCCTTGCCCGTCATCTTCTTGACCAGGTCCTGGATGGCGGGCATCCGGCTGGAACCGCCGACCAGGATCACGTGCTGCAGGTCGGCGCCGGTGAAGCCGGCGTCCTTCATGGCCTGCTCGAACGGGCCCCGGCACGCCTCAACCAGATCGGCGGTGAGCTCCTGGAAGCGGGCCCGGGTGAGCTTGTAGTCCAGGTGCAGGGGGCCGGCGTCGGACGCGGTGATGAACGGCAGGTTGATCTGCGTCTCCTGCGTGGTCGACAGCTCGATCTTGGCCTTCTCCGCCGCCTCCTTGAGGCGCTGCAGGGCCATCTTGTCCTTGCCCAGGTCGACGCCGTGGTCGCCTTTGAACTCCTCGACCAGCCAGTCCATGACCTTCTCGTCCCAGTCGTCGCCGCCCAGGTGGGTGTTGCCGCTGGTGGCCTTGACCTCGAAGACGCCCTCGCCGATCTCGAGAATCGACACGTCGAACGTGCCGCCGCCGAGGTCGAACACGACGATGGTCTGCTCGGTGCCCTCCTTGTCGAGCCCGTAGGCCAGGGCGGCGGCCGTGGGCTCGTTGATGATGCGCATCACGTCGAGGCCGGCGATGGTGCCCGCCTCCTTGGTGGCCTGGCGCTGGGCGTCGTCGAAGTACGCCGGCACGGTGATGACGGCCTCGGTGACGGTGTCGCCCAGGTAGGCCTCGGCGTCGCGCTTGAGCTTCTGGAGGATGCGGGCGCTGATCTCCTGGGCCTTGTACTTCTTCTTGTCGATGGTGACCGTCCAGTTGGTCCCCATGTGGCGCTTGACCGACCGGATGGTGCGGTCGGGGTTGGTGATGGCCTGGCGCTTGGCCACCTCGCCGACCAGCACCTCGCCGGTCTTGGAGAAGCCGACGACCGAAGGCGTGGTGCGGCCACCTTCGGCGTTGGGAATGACGGTGGGCTCACCCGCCTCCAGTACGGAGACGACCGAGTTGGTGGTACCGAGATCGATACCTACGGCCTTGGGCATGGGATCTTCCTCCCGAACGATGTCGATTGACTACGAGACTTGGGACGGATGCTGGCGGAGTTCCGTTCCATGAGACTATAGCAAAGTTGAGCGCGTACGTATCAAGTCAGCTGCAGGCCAGCATATTCCGGTCTACGGATCTGGACGCCGGCCCGGTTTGGTGGTCATGCTCGGGCCGTGACGAACCTCCGGGTCAAGCTCACCATCCCCGAACAGCTCATCAAGCAGCCCCTCATGGGCCGTCTTGTGCGCGAGTTCGATGTCCTACCCAACATCCGGCGGGCCAACATCACCGACGACGTCGGCTGGATCGTCTGCGAGCTGGCCGGCGAGCGCGAGTCGGTCGAGAAGGCACTCTCGTGGCTGGTCGAGGCCGGCGTGGCCGTCGACCGTCTGGGCGACGTGGTCGAGAGCTAGCTCTCGCCATGTCTGACGTGGAGAGCTAGGCCGGCCTGCGCAAGCTACTGGTGCTGGGAATCCTGCTCGGCCTGCTCGTGGCGGCCGACGTGGCCGCCCGGACCGTCGCCGAGACCCAGCTGCGCCAGAGGGTCGTCATGGAGGCCGGTTCGGCGGGGGAGACGACGGCGCGCATCGACTCCTTCCCGTTCCTCGGCCGCCTGCTCAGCGCCGGCGACGTGTCCCGCATCCGGGTGGCCTCGGCTGACGTGACGGTGGAGGGGCTGACGCTGGCCCGGGTGGCGGTCGACCTGCGGGGCGTGAGGATTGACCGTGACCGGCTGTTCTCCGAGCAGAAGGTCGTCCTCGCCGAGCTCGATTCGGGCACGGCGACCGCCGAGGTCACCGCCCAGCAGCTCTCCGAGCGCCTCGGCGTGGACGTGATCCTGGAGTCGGGCCGGGCCCGGGTGCGGGTCGCCGGCCAGACGGTGACCGCCACGGCGTCGGTGTCGGACAACGTCCTGCGCCTGGCGGTGTCGGGCGTCAACGTGCCGGCGCTACGCATCCCCCGGCTCCCGCTCCTGCCGTGTGTGGCCGACGCCGAGATCCTGGCCGGGCGCATCCGCCTCACGTGCAGTGTCGATGAGGTCCCCGCCGAGTTGGTCGGTCGCCCGCTCGACGAGCTGCAGCGGTAGGCATGAGGTGCTCGTGTGGCTCGCACCAGGAGACGCTTCACAAGACGCCGTCCAATCCGAATCACTTCAGGCAGAAGGCCGCCCACATGATCACGGTCTGCTCCCGCCAAGTACCGTGATGTCATGTTCCTCGTCGAGATCGAGGTGGTCCTCGGCATGGGCCGAAAGCTGGACGACGAGGAGATCACCGACCTTATTGAGGCGGTCGTCGACGACCTTGATCAGCTGTCGGTCGAACCGTCCGTCGGAACTGCTCGCATCGGCGACGACGTCAAGTTCACTGTTGCCGTGACGCTGGACGAGCCGGAAGAGTTTGAGGCGCTCACGGCCGGCCTGGGCGCCGTCAAGGCTGCGTTCCAGGCGGCGGGAGTCGGTACCTCTCCGTTTGGCGTACCTCGCGATCTTCGGTCGCGCGTGGAGCCGCTGCAGCCCGCCTGACCGGCGCCGGCTCACCAGCCCATGGAGCCGGGCTCGCCCTTGAAGGGGCCCACGACCTTTGACGTGATCCAGCCGCCGTAGAAGCCGCCGGGCTGGGGCAGGACGAGCTCGGCGTCGACGATGCAGGCCTCGAAGAGCGCCGGGTAGAAGGCGTAGTAGCCGGCGAGGGCCTCGAAGCCCGGAAGCGGGTCGGGGTAGTACCAGACGGCGTCGGCGACGGCCTTGCCCCGGTGGACCACGGAGAAGTAGCGGGCCTCGCCCTTCCACTCGCACCAGCTGGTCTTGATCGAGCCCCGGAAGATGCCGGGGATCACGCTGTCGGGCGGGAAGTAGTAGTTCGGCGGGTGGCTCGTCTCCAGCACCCGCAGCGGCGCCCGGGTCACTGCGATCGTCACGCCGGCGAAGACGACCTCCACCTGGCTGCGGCACTCCTCCAGCCTCGGGGGCCGGGGGTAGTCCCACACGGACTCCTGGCCCGGGCCGGGAGAGATGGGCTGGGGACGGGCGGACATGGCCGAGGCGCTCCCTACGATGGGGCAGGTGGACCAGCATGCTACGGCCCTCGTCGAGGCTGTCGAGGTCGCACTCCCGGGATGGGTGGAGCGGTCGGTGGCCGGGATCCTGGCCGCATGGCAGGGCGGGGCGCCCGACGCCGGCGCGCTCCGAGCGGCCGAGGAGGCGGGCCGCCGGGCAGCCGCCGAGGTCGGCGCCGACCTCCGGAAGCTGCTGGACGCCGACATCGACGAGCAGTGGACGACCCCGCTGTCGCTGCTGCGGGCTGCGGTGCGCTACCCGACCGAGGTGCTGGCCGGCGCCGGCGTCCCGCCCGTCGAGCGCGACCCGTTTCGCGAGAGATTGGAGCCGGGCGACCTCTACGATCTGTCACCAGCCAGCTTCGCCGACGTCGACCCCGCCCTTGCCGAGCCCGGCATGGTGTGGGGGGCGGCCAAGGCCCTCGCCCACCGCCGGAGGCACCTTCCATGAGCCGAATCGTCGCCTACACGCCCGACGTGATGGACCGCTCCAAGGTCGCCGCCGCCGGCGATTGCATCTTCGTGTCCCGCCCGGGCGACTTGGCCGCCCTCTGCGGCGCCGGCGCGGCCGAGCTGGTCGTCGTCGACCTCACCCGCCCGGGCGTAGTGGAGGTGCTCCCGGACATCGACGCCAAGGTCATCGGCTTCGCCAACCACACCAGCCGCGACGTCATGGACGCGGCCCGCGCCGCGGGCTGCGCCGAGGTCCTGGCCCGCTCCGACTTCTTCGCCCGCATCAACGAGCTCCTGGCCTAACGAACTGGTTGCACTTAACCCCGCATATCGCGGTCAAGTGCAACCAGAACGATCGGGGTGGCTAGCGCGGGGGGTCCGGTGGGCGGTGCCAGCCGGCGTCGCTGAGGGGCCGGGGCTCGAAGAACAGGCAGTCCTCCGGGCAGGCGAACGGCATCGTCTCGGCCACGTCGAGGCGGCACCGGTCGACCGTGTCGCCCGTCGGGAGCGACCGGCTGGAGTAGTGCCGGCAGTCGGCTCGCACACCCACCTGTTCATTGTCCCAGACGGGCCGGGTAGCGTTCTTCGCGGTGACGGGACCTCCGGATCTCCTGCGGTGGAGCGAGGCGCTCGCCGGCATCGCCCGGACGGGGCTGGCGTTCACCGAGAGCCTCTACGAGCGGGAGCGCTTCGAGGAGGTACTCCACGTGGCGGCCGACATCCGGGCCACCGCCGGCGACAACGCCGGCGGCGCCATGGAGGCCGCTCCCCTCGTGCAGGAGTGGATGCGCGGCGTCGGTACCGGCGTCGCCGGCTACGTGACCCCCAAGGTGGCCGTGGGCGCCGTCGTCGGCAACGAGCGGGGCGAGATCCTGCTGGTCCAGCGGGCCGATACAGGCGTGTGGCTCTACCCCACCGGGTGGGCAGACGTGGGGTACTCGCCGGCAGAGGTAGCGGTGAAGGAGGTCTTCGAGGAGACGGGGATGGAAGTCGAGCCCGTTCGGCTGATCGCCGTGCTCGACGGCCTCCGCCTTGGCTTCACCACCGTCCCCCTGTACTCGCTGGTCTTCTCCTGCCGGGTAATCGGCGGCGACCTGCGGGCCCACCCCTTGGAGTGCCTCGACGTGGGCTGGTTCGCGGAGTCGGGCCTGCCCGCGCCGCTGGCCGGCGCGGCCCGGTGGAGCGTGCCGGCGTTCCGGGCGATCCGGGGCGAGATCGTCGACGTGGACTTCGACCAACCCCGCCACCCGCCTTGGCGCCGCCACGACGAACTACCGTCGCGTTGATGATGGAGTGCACATGGCCCTGTTGAAGCGCAAGCGGTCCGGCCTGAACGACCCGATGGCGGTGGTCACCAAGTTCGTGAACGCCTGCAACCGCCACGATGCGGACAGCGTCGCGTCCTGCCTCCACCCGGACTTCGACAGCATCCAGCCCATGTACCCCACCCGGAACTTCCGCGGCGCCGACCAGGTCCGCCGCAACTGGCAGGCGATCTTCGACGCCGAGCCGGGCTTCCGGCTCACCGTCCTGCGTTCGGCCGCGGTCGACGACACCATCTGGCTGGAGCTGCACGGCGCCGGCGAGGAGGCCGAGGTGGCCGGCGTGTTCGTGATGGGCGTCCAGGGCGACCGGATCCGCTGGGCCCGCATCTACAGCGCCCTGGTCGAGCCCGTGCCCGAGGGCGTCGGCGAGCCGCCGGCGCCGCTGCGCGAGGTGTCGCGCCATCAAAGCGGGGCCGCCAGCGGCGACGGTGAGGTCGTCGAGGAAGCCCTGATCGCCCCCGTGCTCGACATGGACCGGGGAGGTCGCCGCCGCCGGCGCCGGCGTGGGCACGACGAAGACCAGCATCCGGTCGAGGGTGAAGCTGCGACCCAGCCCGAGGAAGCGCTCTCCGCCGACGCTGACGCGGTCGTGATGGTCGACGGCGACACGCAGATCGATACTGTCGTGGTCGCCGATCCCGAGGCCGAGGTGGCCGTGGAGGCGGGCCCGGAGACCGACGTGGTCGTCGTCAGCGAGGATGTCGTCGAGCCGGAGCCGGAGCCGGCGATTGTGATGATCGCCCCCGCCGAGGACGACGACGACGGGGGCCCGCCCACCGAAGCGGTCGACCTGGTGACCGTGACCGACGACGAAGACGCAGCCGCCCAGGAGCCCGAGAAGCCCTAGCCGAGCTGGTCCAGCAGGGCGGCCACGATCGACGTGGCGCCCCGCGACCGTTCCCACTCGTCGCCGATGAGATCGTGGTCGGCGAGGCCGGACGCATCCGGCGGCACGCCCAACGACTCGGCGCACGCCGCCGCCAGCGTCGCCGGCTCCAGCTCGTCGTCGTAGGCGGCGAAGGCTTCGAGGCCCTCCCACAGCCGGTCCAGGGGGGCGGGTGGTTCCTCGCCGGCGACGAGCGCGGCGGTGACGGCGTCGAACACGGCCTCGGTCTCCAGGCCCGGCGGCCGGCGGTAGCCCGCCACCGGGTGGAGCCGCCACTCCAGGGCCACCGCGCCGGGCCCGTCGTCGCGGAGCCAGACCTGGGATCCGTTGACGTAGGTGTCGACCGGCTCGCCGAAGCGCTCGTCCAGTCGCAGCAGCAGCTCGGACGATGCTCTCCAGACGCAGGTGGGCACGAGGTGCGGCACGGTAGCCACCATACGGCTGGCAGCATGGCCGCATGATGAGGCGAGCGGTACCGGTGACGCTCGTCCTGGCCCTGGCCGCCTGCACCACCGGCGACTCCGTGCCCTCCGCCGGCCGGGGGACGGCTACGACCCCGCCGGCCGCCGCGCCTGCGCCTGCGCCGGCCACCACCTCTAGCCTGGCGCCGGCCACCACGCCGGCGTGCCCCACGATCCCGGCTCGCGGCGCACCCGATCCCGCCCGGCCCAAGTACACGCTCCGGGCCGACGTGCGCCCGGCCGACGGCACCGTCGCCGGCCAGCTCCGGGTGGTCTTCACTCCCGACCTTGACACCGACCGCCTCGTGTTCCGCCTCTGGCCCAACGGCCCGCGCACGGCGCCGGCGGCGTCGAAGCTCGAGACCGGGCAGGTCACCATCGCCGGCCGCCCCGTGGCCAGCACCCTCGACGATCCCACGACCCTCGTGGTCCGCACCGGCGCCAGTTTCCGGGCCGGCCAGCCCGTCGACGTGAGCATGCCCTGGGAGCTGCGGGTGCCGGGCGCCGCCAACGACCGCATCTCCCGCAACGGCGACGCCATGCGCCTCGGGTCGTTCTTCCCGATCCTCCCGTGGGAGCCGGGCGTGGGCTGGGCCACCGACGCGCCGGCCGGCGGGTTCGCCGAAGCCTCGACCGCTCCCGTCGCGGACTTTGACCTCACCGTCGTCCTGCCTGAGGGCTACAACGCTCTGGCCAGCGGCACCCCGGACCCGGCCCGCCCCGGCCGGTTCACCGCAACGGCCATGCGCGATGTCGCCATTTCGGTCGGCCGGTTCGAGACCCTCACCGCCGTCGCCATGGCGCCCCAGGCCGTGCAGGTGACCGTCGGCATCCACCGCGGCACGGTCGACAACGACGGCGCCCCCGCCTACCTGGAGCGGGTGGTGTCCTCGCTCGAGGACTTCGGCCGGCGGTTCGGCCCCTATCCATGGCCGACGTTCACCTTCGCCATCACGCCGTCCCTAGGCGGGGGCATCGAGTACCCCGGCCACGTCATGCAGGGCCAGAACACCCTCGGAGTCACCAGCCACGAGGTCGGCCACCAGTGGTTCTACGGGCTGGTGGGTAACAACCAGGGCCGGGACCCGTGGCTCGACGAGGGTCTGGCCAGCTGGGCCGAGGCCCGGATGGAGAACCGCCTGGCCCAGTTCAAGGCCCGGATCATCCCGCCGGCCGCCAAGAACAAGGTGGGCGAGCCGATGACGTTCTGGGCCGACAAGCCGCAGATGTACAGCGCCGGCGTCTACGTCCAGGGCGCCCAGGCCCTCGCCGCTCTCGGCGACCCCGACCTCGTCGACTGCGCGCTGCGGGTCTACGTCGCCAAGAACGCCCACCGCGTCGCCCGCCAGCCCGACCTGGTGGAGGCGGCGGCCACGGTGTTCCCGGACGCGGCCGCCACCCTCACCGCCTACGGGGTGAAGGCCGGTTAGTAGCCCTGCTGGTCGCGGAGGTACCGCTCCAGCTCCGCCGCCAGGGCGTCGCCGCTGACCGTCTCCATCTCGGCGACGTCGTCGTCGTCCGCACTGGACTCCAACCGGTGGACGTAGGCCGTCACGTCGTCGTCGGCGGCCACCACCTCGTCGACCTGGCGCTCGTAGTCGGCCACTGCGATCTCCAGATCCTCGGTGTCGACGTTGGTCGACAGCAGGTCGACGGCCCGCTGGAGCAGGGCCAGGGAGGCCTTGGGCGAGGGCGTGGCGGCCACGTAGTGGGGAACCGCGGCCCACAGCGACGCCGACGGCAGGTGCGACTGGCTGAAGGCGTCGTGGAGGACGCCGACGATGCCTGTCGGCCCCTCGTATGTTGACCGGCCGAGCCCGAGCCGCCGCACCAGCTCGGAGTCGGCGGCGGTGCCGGTCAATCGCACCGGGCGGCTGTGGGGGACGTCGGCCAGCAGGGCGCCGAGAATGACGATCAGCTCGACGTTCAGGTCGGTGGCGACGCCCACGACCTGCTCGGTGAACGTGCGCCACTTGAGCTGGGGCTCGTGGCCGAGGAGCACGACGACGTCCCGGGACGTGCCCGGCAGCGGGGCCCAGGACAGCTCGGTCACCGGCCACTCGATGCGGCGGGTCATGCCGTTGACCAGGCGGACCTGGGGCCGGGTGGAGGTGAAGTCGTAGAAGTCCTCGTGGTCGATGGATGCGAAGGGCTGGGCCGACCAGCGATCGCGCAGGTAGCGGACCGCGGTCGACGCGGCGTCGGCGGCGTCGTTCCAACCCTCGAAGGCGGCGATGAGCACGGGCCGGCGCAGCTCGGGCCGGTCCTGCCAGCGGACGTAGTCCATCTGCCCCACGGTACCGGTGGTTGCCGGGTCTCGGACGCACTTCGGGGCGGGCTCAGCGCTCCCTCCCAGGGTGCCCGGCGCGGGCAATGTCGACGGCCTCTACGAGGCCGGCGCCTACAGCGGAGGGACCTCATTGGGCACCGCCGCCGCCTGATTGTCACACCCCCGCCGTACCCTGGATCCCGAATGGCATCGTTGTCACGGTTCTCGCCGGTCGCCCGGGCGTGGTTCGAGGGAGCCTTCGCCGCACCGACTGCGGCCCAGGAGCAGGGATGGGACGCCATCAGCAAGGGCGACCACACCCTGATCCTGGCGCCGACCGGCTCCGGCAAGACCCTGGCCGCCTTCCTGTGGACGCTGGACCGCCTCATCACCGAGCCGGCGGTCAACACGTGCCGGGTGCTCTACGTCTCCCCCCTCAAGGCGCTGACCTACGACGTGGAGCGCAACCTTCGGGCCCCGCTGGCCGGCATGGCCCTGGAGGCCGAGCGGCGGGGCCTGCAGGTGCCGACGGTGCGGGTCGGCACCCGCACGGGCGACACGCCGGCCTCCGATCGCCGGGACCTCGTCCGCCACCCGCCCGACGTCCTCATCACCACGCCCGAGTCGCTCTACCTGTTGCTGACCTCCCAGGCCCGGGAGGTGCTGCGGTCGGTCGAGCACGTGATCGTCGACGAGATCCACTCCGTCGCCGGCACGAAGCGCGGCGCCCACCTGGCCCTCTCGCTAGAGCGGCTTGAGCGGCTCACCGAGCGCCCGCCCCAGCGCATCGGCCTGTCGGCCACGCAGCGCCCGCTGGAAGAGGTGGCCCGGTTCCTCGGCGGCCGAGCGGGCGGTCAGGCCCGGCCGGTCACCGTGGTCGACGCCGGCGTGCGCAAGCCGCTGGAGCTCCAGGTCATCGTGCCGGTCGAGGACATGGCCGTCCTCGGCAAGGCCATCGACGACGGCGACGGCGCGCTGCTCTCGGGGCCGGCGGCCGGCAACCCCGAGGTCCGCCACTCGATCTGGCCGGCCATGCACCCGGTCCTGCTCGACCTCATCCGCCAGCACCGGTCGACGCTGATCTTCGTCAATTCCCGCCGGCTGGCCGAGCGGCTGGCTGCCCGGCTCAACGAACTGGCGGGGGAGGACCTCGTGAGGGCCCATCACGGCTCCGTCGCCCGAGAGCAGCGGCTGGAGATCGAGGACGCCCTCAAGGCCGGCAAGCTGCCAGCGCTCGTCGCCACCTCGAGCCTGGAGCTGGGGATCGATATGGGCGCCATCGACCTCGTCGTGCAGGTCGAGTCGCCGGCGTCGGTGGCCAGCGGCCTCCAGCGCATCGGCCGCGCCGGCCACCAGGTGGGCGAGCCGTCCCGGGGCCGCATCTTCCCCAAGTTCCGGGGCGACCTGGTGGAGGCCGCGGTCGTCGCCCAGCGCATGGTCGCCGGCCTGATCGAGGAGACCCGGGTCCCCCGCAACCCCCTCGACGTGCTGGCCCAGCAGATCGTCGCCATGGTCGCCGTCGAGGACCTGCAGGTCGAGGACGTGGCCGAGGTGGTGGCCGGCGCCTACCCCTTCGCCGACTGCACGCCGGCCCTGCTCGAAAACGTGCTCGACATGCTGGCCGGCCGCTACCCGTCCGACGAGTTCGCCGAGCTGCGGCCCCGCATCGTGTGGGACCGGGCCGAGGGCACACTGAGGCCCCGGGCCGGCGCCCGCATGCTGGCCGTGGTGAGCGGCGGCACCATCCCCGACCGCGGCCTCTACGGCGTGTTCACGCCCGAGGGCACGCGGGTGGGCGAGCTGGACGAGGAGATGGTCTACGAGAGCCGGGTGGGGGAGACGTTCCTGCTCGGTGCCACCACCTGGCGCATCGAGGAGATCACCCGTGACCGGGTGGTCGTCACGCCGGCGCCCGGCCAGCCCGGCAAGATGCCCTTCTGGCACGGCGACGGTCTGGGCCGCCCGGCCGAGCTGGGCCGGGCCATCGGCGCCTTCCTCCGAGAGGTCGACGGCTGGACGGACGAGCTACTGGTCGAGCGGTGCTCGCTCGACCCGCTGGCGCTCGTGAACCTGCGGGCTTACCTGGACGAGGAGCGCCAGGCCACGGGCGGCGCCCTGCCCACCGACCGCCAGATCGTCGTGGAGCGGTTCCGTGACGACTTGGGCGACTGGCGCATCTGCGTGCTGTCACCACTCGGTGGCCGGGTCCACGCGCCGTGGGCGCTCGCGATCGAGGCCCGGGCTCGGGACCGGCTCGACATCGAGGTCCAGACCATGTGGAGCGACGAAGGCATCGTCGTCCGCCTGCCCGAGGCCGACGAGTCGCCGCCGATCGACTCCGTCCTCTTGGAGCCCGAGGAGATCGAGGCCCTGGTGGTCGGCGAGCTGGCGAACTCGGCGCTGTTCGCGGCCCGGTTCCGGGAGAACGCGGCTCGGGCCCTGCTCCTGCCCCGCCGGCGGCCCGGCTCCCGCACGCCCCTGTGGCAGCAGCGCCAGCGGGCCGCCGACCTGCTGGCCGTGGCGTCCAAGCACGGGGACTTCCCGATCCTGCTGGAGACCTACCGCGAGTGCCTGCGCGACATCTTCGACCTGCCGGCGCTGACCGAGCTGATGACCGCCATCCGGGCCCGCACCATCCGGGTGGTGTCCGTTGACACCGCCTCGCCGTCACCGTTCGCCCAATCCCTGGCCTTCCAGTACGTCGCCAACTTCCTCTATGAGGGCGACGCTCCCCTGGCCGAACGCCGGGCCCAGGCCCTCACGCTGGACCGGGAGATGCTGGCCGAGCTGCTGGGCGCCGAGGAGCTCCGGGAGCTGATCCACCCCGACGCGTTGCAGGCGCTGGAGGACAACCTCCAGGCCCTCGATGACCGGTGGTGGGCCCGGGACGCTGACGAGGCCCACGACCTCCTGCGCCGGCTGGGCGACCTCACCGTCGAGGAGCTGCGCGCCCGGGCCACCGGCGACTACGCCGCCGCCCTGGTCTCCGGCCGGCGGGCCGTCGAGGTCCGCATCGCCGGCGAGGCCCGCCTCATCGCCGCCGACGACGCCGGCCGCTACCGGGATGCTCTCGGCGTGCAGCCCCCGCCCGGTTTGCCGGAGGTGTTCCTTGCGCCGGTCGACGACCCGCTCGGGTCGCTTCTGGGCCGGTTTGCCCGCACTCACGGCCCGTTCCACTCCGAGGAGCCGGCGCTGCGGTTCGGGCTGCCCACCGCCGTCGTCGAGGCGTTGCTCGCAGCCCGGGCCGACGCCGGCCTCCTGCTCCGAGGCGAGTTCCGGCCCGGCGGCTCCGGCCGCGAGTGGTGCGACCCCGAGGTCCTCCGCCAGCTGCGCCAGCGGTCGCTGGCTGCCCTGCGCAAGGAGGTCGAGCCGGTCGACGCCGGCGATCTCGCCGGGTTCCTGCCGGCGTGGCAGGGCGTCGGCAGCGAGGCGAGAGGCCTCGACCGGCTGTTCGAGGTCGTGCGCCAGCTTCAAGGCGTCGCCATCCCCGCGTCGGTGCTCGAGCGCGACGTCCTGCCCGCCCGGGTGGCGGACTACTCGCCCCGCCTGCTCGACGAGCTGGCCGCGGCCGGCGAGGTCGTGTGGGTCGGCGCCGGCCCCCTGGGCCGTGACGACGGCAAGGTCATGCTGTTCCTCCGGGGCCAGGCCCCGCTCCTGCGGCCGGCCCCCATAGGAGGGGGTCCGAGCGGTTCTGACCATGAGCGCCTCCGGGAGTACCTCGAACGGCGAGGCGCCTCGTTCTTCCGCGAGCTGTCGGGCTCCGATGACAAGGCGTCGCTCGACGCCCTGTGGGACCTTGTGTGGGCCGGCGAGGTCACCAACGACTCCTTCGCCGCCCTGCGGGCCTTCGCCGGCGCCGGCGGCAGCCGTTCCAAGGCGGCCAAGCGCTCGGGCCGGCCTCGCCTCGGGTCGCTCACCGCACTCGGGCCGCCCAGGGCCCAGGGCCGGTGGTCGCTGGTCGAGGCCGACCTGCCGGCGGGCGACGTGACACCCATCCGGCGCCAGCACGCTCTGGCCACCGCCCTGCTCGACCGCCACGGCGTGCTCACCCGGGAGGCGGTGCGGGGCGAGGGGCACCCGCGAGGGTTCGCCGGCGTCTACCCCGTGCTGCGGGCCATGGAGGAGTCAGGGCGGTGCCGGCGGGGCTACTTCGTCGCCGGCCTGGGCGGAGCTCAGTTCGCCCTGCCCGGTGCCGTCGACCGCCTGCGGGCCGACCGCCGGGACACCGCCAAGGGCGCAATGGTCCTCGCCGCGACCGACCCTGCCAACGTCTACGGGCTCTCGCTGGCGTGGCCACAGCGGCCGGGAGCCGAGACAAGGCCCGTGGCCGGCCCGAGGAGGGTGGCCGGCGCCTACGTCGTCCTGCTCGACGGCCAGCCCAGCCTCTACGTCGAGAAGGGGGCGAAGGGCCTCGTCGCCCTCCGCCCCCTCGACGGCAGCTGGGAGGACGCGGCGGTCGCCGCGCTCGGTACGCTGGTGAGCAGCGGCCGCCTCCGCCGGCTCAGCGTTGAGCGCTACGACGACGGCCTGGAACCGGTCCTGAAGGCGGCCGGTTTCGTTCCGACACCGAGGGGGCTGGTTCGGTACGGTGCCTGACGACGGCATTGCCTGAAGGGGATGTCCTCTTCCGCTCCGCCGCCACCCTGCAGCGGTGGCTGGCCGGGCGGGAGGTGACGGCGGCAACGGGCGCGGCGGTGCCGATGATCGGCGAGACGGTGGAGAAGGTGGAGGCCAACGGCAAGCACCTGCTCATCCGGTTCCGCTCCGGCCACCTGCTCCACACCCACCTGCGCATGACCGGCTCCTGGCACGTCTACAGCGCCGGCGAGAAGTGGCAGCGCCCGGCCAGTCAGGCCCGGCTGGCGCTCACCTGCGGCGACCGGGTCGCAGTGTGCTTCAACGCCCCGATCGTCGAGCTGCTGGAGCCGGGCGCCGAGGCGAACCACCCCTCGCTCTCCGGCCTCGGGCCCGACGTGCTCGCCCGGCCCCTCGACCTGGAGGAGATCCGCCGGCGGGCGCGCCAGCGCCCCGCCGACACCGCGCTCGGCGAGCTGCTGCTGGACCAGCGGGTGGCGGCGGGCATCGGAAACGTCTGGCGCTGCGAATCGCTGTTCCTGGAGGGCCGCAGCCCGTGGGCGCCGGTGTCGTCGCTGACCGACGACAACCTCGACGCGCTGTTCTCGACCGCATCCCGGATCATGAACGAAAGCCTCGGGCCGTTCGCCGGCCGCCCCGCCCGCTGGGTCTACCGGCGTGCAAGTCGCCCGTGCCGGCGGTGCGCGACGCCGATCAAAGCACGCAGGCAGGGCGAGCAGTCTCGCATCGCCTACTGGTGCCCGACCTGCCAGCCGGAGGTGAGGGCTGCCCCAAACCGCCTCTAAACGGTTGTATTTCTTTTCGAGTTGACCAGGAGGCAGGCACATGAGGCGTCTGACCCTGCGTCGGCACTCCTGGGCCTCGTCCACCAGCCCAGGACGGTTAGCGTCCTGGGCCGTGACCACCTCGGGACTGCCCGGAGTCGACTGGGAGCGGGCGCGGGCCGCCCTGCGTGAGGAGGAGGCCCGGGTGGCGGGCCTGGTGCGGTCGATCCGCAACCCGGCGGCGCACGCCGTCGGCCAGTGGACGGTCGGCGACGTGGCCATGCACCTCACCCAGGGGTTGCTCATCGTCCCCGGCCTGGCCCGGGACGACATGGCCGACGTCCATCACGTGCTGCCGGCGCTGGCCGGGCGCCCCAGCAATTCACCGCTCGACGACGTCTGGGGCCTGGGCGACCTCACCATGCTCGGCGTGCGGTCCGATCCCGAGCGCGACCCCGGCGTGCTGGCCGACCGCATCGAGGCCCGAGCGGCGGCGTTCCTCGAGGAGGCGACGGACCACAAAGCCGATGACCGGCGGGCGTGGCTGGTCGAGGGCACGATCCTCCCGCTGCCGACCTTCACCTGCCACCTGCTCAACGAGGCCATCATGCACGGCCACGACATCGCCAAGGCCGAGGGCAAGCCCTGGCCCATCAAGCCCGCCCACGCCGCCCTCGTGTTCGACGGCTTTATCTGGCCGACCATCGACGCCGTCGGGCCCCGGGCCATGGTCGACCAGGCCAAGGCCGCCGGCCTCCACGCCACCTATGACCTCCGGATGCGGGGTGGCACCAGCTACTACATGCGCTTCGACGACGGCGAGCTGTCGATCGAACGCCCGTCTGACCGGCGGGTCGACTGCCACATCTCCGCCGACCCGGCGGAGCTGCTCAAGGTGGCGTGGAACCGACAGAGTCAGTGGACGGCGATCGCCAAGGGCAAGCTCGTGGCGTGGGGCCGCAAGCCGTGGCTCGGCCCGCGCTTCCGCTCGCTCATGCGGAACCCGTGACACGGTCGTCAACCGAACGGGCCTTCTGCAACGCGGCGAGCAGCGCGTCTGGTTGCCAAACGTCGTAGAAGCCGACGGGCTGCGCGCTCCGACGCCGTAGGCCTTCGAAGCCCGTGTGACACCCGGTCCGGAGGTACCTGGCCAGCAGTCTGGCGCTCGTCACCGGGCTGCAAGGATGGCCGGCCATGCCCCGGCGCCGGCTGCTGGCCGACCTCACCCCCCTGCGGGCGTCGCGCGACTTCCGACTCCTGTTCGCCGGCAACAGCGTTTCCTACCTCGGGCGCCAGCTCACCGTCGTTGCCATCCCGTACCAGGTGTTCACCATTACCGACTCGTCGCTGGCCGTCGGCATGATCGGGCTGGTCACCGTGGTGCCCCTGGTCGCCCTGTCGCTGGCCGGCGGCGCCATCGCCGATGCCATGGACCGCCGGCGGCTCATGCTCATCACCCAGGTCCTCTCGGCGGCCACCAGCGCCGGCCTGGCCCTCAACGCCAGCTCGTCGTCGCCGCAGCTGTGGCCGATCTACGGCCTCGCCGCGCTCTCCGCCGGCCTGGCCGGGGTCGACATGCCCGCCCGCAGCGCCACCATCCCCCGCCTGGTCGGGCGGGAGCTGTACCCCTCGGCCGCCGCCCTCGGCCAGGTCCAGTTCCAGGTGGGCCAGGTCATCGGGCCGGCGCTGGCCGGGGTCATCATCAGCCAGGTGAGCCTGGCCGCCGCCTACTGGATCGACGTGGCCAGCTTCGCCGCCGCCGTGCTCGCCATCCTCATGATCGCCCCGCAGCCCCCGGAGGGCGGCGGGACGCGGGCCAGCCTCGCGTCCATCAAGGAGGGGCTGCGGTACGTGAAGGGGCGGCGGCTGCTCGTCGGCACGTTCCTGATCGACATCGACGCCATGGTGTTCGGCATGCCCCGGGCGCTCTTCCCGGCGCTTGGCACCGGCTTCTTCGGCGGCGGGCCGCTGACCGTCGGGCTGCTCTATGCCGCGCCTGGCGCCGGTGCGCTCATCGGGGCCCTCCTCACCGGATGGGTGGGCAGCGTGCGCCGGCAGGGCCGGGCGGTGATCGTGGCGGTGATCGTGTGGGGCGCGGCGATCGCCGCCTTCGGGCTCGTCCCGTGGCTCCCGGTCGGCCTCTTCATGCTGGCCCTGGCCGGTGCCGCCGACGTTGTCTCCGCCGTCTTCCGCAACACGATCCTCCAGCTGTCCGTGCCCGATGGGCTGCGGGGCCGGCTGTCGTCGGTCCACATCGCGGTGGTCACCGGCGGGCCGCAACTGGGCGACGCCGAGGCCGGCGCCGTGGCCGCGGTCACGTCGCCCCGGTTCTCGGTGGTCTCGGGCGGATTGGCGTGCATCCTGGGTGTCGCCGCCCTCGTTCGGTGGGTGCCCGAACTTGCCAGATACGATGCCGTGGCTGAAACGAGGAGGTCGGATGGCTGACGGAGCCAAGGTACGCACGGTCACCGAGGTCATGACCACGGACGTCCTGACCGCCTCGTCGGCGGACGCCCTGGCCAAGGCATCGGCCCGGATGATCGAGCGGGGCGTGGGTTCGGTGGTGGTGGTTGACCCGGGCCAACCGGTGGGGATCCTGACCGAGCGGGATCTGGTCCGGGCCGCGGCGGCCGGCGCCGACCTGGCCTCGGCCACGGTGGCCGACTGGATGACGCCCAATGCGGGCACGGTCGCGCCGGGGGACACGGTCCTCTCGGCGTTCGACAACCTCACCGCCCACGGCTACCGCCACCTCCCCGTCGTCGATGGCGGCCAGCTGGTCGGCCTGGTGTCCATCCGGGACATGCTCAGCCTGGCCCAGGTGCTGCGGGTGGAGCACCCGGGGGCGATCGAGGCGCGGCGCGGGCTCGAGGGCGTGGTGGTGGCCGAGACCGAGGTCGGCGACGTCCGGGGCCAGGAGGGCTTTTACCACTACCGCCAGTACAACGCCGTCGAGCTGGCCGAGAAGCGCTCGCTGGAGGACGTCTGGCACCTCCTCTACCAAGGCCACCTCCCCAGCCCCGAGGAGCGGGAGGCCTTCGCCGAGGAGATCCGCTCACTGCGCGACATCCCGCCGTCGGTCAAGGGCCTTCTGCCGGCCATCGCCACCGCCGGCGAGCACTTCATCCCGCTCGACGCCCTGCGCACGGCGTACTCGCTCTTGGCCTACGCGCTGGACTTCAAGTCCTGGCTCGACATCAGCAAGGAGGAGCTGCGGGCCAACGCCATGCAGACCAGCGCAGTGATGCCGACGCTGATCATGGCCCTGTACCGCCTCAACCAGGGCCTCGAGCCGATCGACCCCAACCCCGACCTGGACTACGCGGCCAACTACCTCTACATGCTCACCGGCGAGGTCCCGACCGCCGAGCACGCCCGGGCCATCGAGCAGTACCTCATCTCGACGACCGACCACGGGTTCAACTCCTCCACCTTCACTGGCCGGGTGATCACCTCTACCGGCGCCGACCTCGGCTCTGCCGTCGTGGGCGCCATCGGGGCGCTGTCCGGCCCGCTGCACGGCGGCGCCCCCAGCCGGGCCCTGGACATGCTCGACGCCATCGGCACGCCCGACAAGGCCGAGGCGTGGATCCGTGACTCGGTCATGAAGGGCGAGCGGATCATGGGCTTCGGCCACCGCATCTACAAGACCGACGACCCCCGCTCGCTGATGTTGCGCGACGTCGCCACCCGGCTCGGCGGCGACATGGCCGACTTCGCCAAGAAGGTGGAGAAGACCGTTGTCGAGGTGCTGGCAGAACTGAAGCCCGGCCGCAACCTTTACGCCAACGTCGAGTTCTACGCCGGCGTGGTGATGGACAAGGTGGGCCTGCCCCGCACCCTGTTCACGCCGACGTTCACCTCCAGCCGGGTCATCGGCTGGACCGCGCACATCCTCGAGCAGGCGGCCGACAACCGGCTCATCCGGCCGAGCGCCCTCTACGCCGGCCCCCCGCCGCCCGTGCCCGTCCCCGAAAGCTAGGCGTGCCCATCGTCGTCGAGGAAGCCAAGGCGGTGACGCCGGAGCTGGTCACCGCGTTCCGGCAGCTCACGCCCCAGCTTTCGCGGACGGCGCCGGCGCCCGGCGGCACCGAGTTGGCCGAGATGGTGCGTTCGCCGGCGACGGTGTTGCTCATGGCGCGCGACACCGGAAAGGGGTTCGTCGGCAGCCTGACACTCGTGCTGTTCCGCATCCCGACCGGCGTGCGAGCCTGGATCGAGGACGTGGTGGTCGACGAGGCGTCGCGGGGCCGAGGGGTGGCGGAGATGCTGTGCAGGGAGGCGCTGAACCGGGCCTCGGCGGCCGGCGCCCGCACCGTCGACCTCACGTCCCGGCCCTCCCGGGAGGCGGCCAACCGGCTTTACGTCCGCCTCGGCTTCGTCGAGCGCGAGACGAACGTCTACCGCTGGTCCGGGTAGTGCTCGGCGAGACTGGGTACTTCGGTGCGGCATCTCGGCGCGCACTACCCAGACTCGGCCGGCGGTAGGGCCCACTGAGCGTGGGCGGCCTCGGTCCGGCGGCGTTGGCGGTGGCCCTGGCCGGTGGGGCGGCCACCTTGGCGCTGGCGGTGCTCGGCCGGGCTCGGGCGGCGTGGCGGGCGTTGACCGTCTCCTGGGCGGGATTGTCGGTGGCGATGGTGGTGCTGGCGGTAGCGCTGGTCACCGTCGACGGGGCGCTGGCCTACGTCGCCGACCACACCAGCCGGGCCACGTCCTGGCCCTACCGGCTGTCGGGCCTGTGGGGTGGGATGGAGGGGTCGCTCCTCCTGTGGACGTGGATGGCCGGGGCGTGGGCGATCGCCGCCGGTGTGGTGGTGCGCCGGCGGGTGCCGGCGCTGGCCGGCGGGGTGGCGGGGGTGCTCGGCGCCTACCTGGTCGTGTTCTGCGGCCTGCTGGTGGTCGTCAGCCAGCCGTTCGACCGGCTGGCGGTGCCCGCCATCGACGGCGGCGGGCTGAACCCCGTCCTGCTGCACCCGGCGATGCTCTACCACCCACCCCTGCTGTACGCCGGCGCCGTCGGCTTGCTGGTGCCGTTCGCGTTGGCGATGGCCGGCTCGGGCGGGCGGGGGTGGATGGCGCCGGCGGTGCGGTTCGCCGGCCTAAGCCTGGTGCTCCTGACGGCGGGGCTGCTGGCCGGCGCCCACTGGGCATACGTCGAGCTGGGATGGGGCGGGTACTGGGCGTGGGACCCGGTCGAGAACGGCGGGCTGCTGCCGTGGTTGGCCGGGGTGGCGTTCGTCCATGCCGCCGCAGTGGGGCGGCACACCCGCGCCGCCGCCGGCCTGGCCGGGCTGGCGTTCGTCCTGGGCCTGCTTGGGTCCTTCCTCACCCGGTCGGGTGCGTCGCAGTCGGTCCATGCCTTCGCCGAGGCCCGGGCGGTGGGGTGGGTCCTCGGCTTGGTTCTGGTGGGGACGGCGGTCGCCACGATCGCCCGCTTGCGGCGCCGACCGCCGGCGCCGGCGGGGACCGACAGGGTGATCGCCGTCAACAACGTGCTGCTCGTCGCCCTGGCCGTGGTGATCGGCTTCGGGACCGTGTACCCGGTCGTGGCCGGCGACGGTGTGATCGTGACCGGCCGTTACTTCGCCATTGTCGCCGCGCCGCTGGCCGTCGCCCTGCTCCTCCTGCTGGGTGCGGCGCCCCGCCGCAGCCGCAAGCTGGCGCCGGCGGCGTGGGGTCTCGTGGCCGCAGCGGCCGCCGGCGCCTGGTTCGCCGAGCGCCGGCCCCTCGCCGTCGTGATGATCGGCCTGGCCGGCGCCGCCGCCGCCCTCACGGTCGCTGAATGGCGACGCCGACCCCGGGCCCGCTGGCCCCTCGCTCATCTCGGAGTAGCAGTGCTCCTCGCCGGCGTGGCGGGGACGACCACCGGCACCCAGGTCACCGCCCCGCTCGCCACCGGGGGCGAAGTCACCGTGCGGGGCTTCACGTTCCGCCTCGAAGGCGTGGAGCCGGCGCCGGCGGCCGACGGCGCCCGGGCGGCCCGCGCCGTGCTTTCGCTGTCGCGGGACGGCGACGCCCTCGCCACGCTGCGCCCGGTCGCGTTGATCTCCGCCACCGGCCAGCGGGTGTCGGTCGCCGCCCTCCGCTCCACGCCGCTCCAGGACGTCCAGGTCGCTCTGCGGGCCGTCGGCGAGGGGGGCGACCGGGTGATCGTCGAGATCGGGGTGCACCCGCTCATGCAGCTCGTGTGGTGGGGCGGCATCCTTGTCGTCGCCGGCCTCGCCGTGAGCGCCGCCGGCATCCGGTCGCAGGGGGGCGCCCATGAACCAGCACGACGGGAAAGTGATCGCAGTGGTGGGGGCGACGGGCCTCCAGGGCGGAGCGCTCAGCCGGCGCCTCCTGCAGCAGGGGTGGTCCGTCCGGGCCCTCACCCGTAAACCCGACAGCGCCCCGGCGAAGGCCCTCGCTGCGCCCGGCGCTGAAGGGGGTGCAGGCGGACTCGGAGGAGCCGGCGTCGCTGGGCCGACCCGCACGATCTTCGCCACCGTACCGGCGCCGGCCACGCAGCCGGCGCCGGCGGTCAGGCGGCGACGACGGTGGCAAGCAGCTCGTCGAGGAGCGACTGCCCCGGCGGGATGACCCGGGGCTGGCCGGCCATTGCCCGCACCCGGTCGAAGGCGTCGTGGATGTCGTTGCCCCGGAGGATGAGCCCGTGGGCGGAGGCGACGACCTTGGGCCGGAGCGCCTCCACCGTGTCGACGTGACGGTTGTAGACGGCGGGGTCCAGCCACTGGTGCCACGGCGAGATGAGACTGTTGAACATCTGGAAGCTGTCGTCGTACAGGTCCCGGGGGACGTCGCCGACCTCGTGGATGGCGCCGGGGGTAACGCAGGCGAAGGAGTCGACCGCCCACAGCACCCCGGTGCGCTCGTCGTAGAGGGCCCGGGTGGTCGGGCCGTCGAAGATGGGCGGGATCACGAGGCGGAGCCGGCGGTCGCCGGCATCGAAGCTCTCGGTGGGGTCCCGCCAGATCATCCGGGTCAGGTCCATCGGCCGCTCCAGCGCCAGGCGCTCGACGGCGAACATGTTGGTGACGAGCGTCGCCTGGGGACAGGCGTCGAGCACCTCGTGGAGGCTGCCCGTGTGGTCGCCGTCGTCGTGGGAGAGGAAGACCCACCGCACGTCCTCAGGCTCAACCAAGTTGAAGACCTTCTCGAGCCAGCTCTCCCGGTGGATGGGGGCACCAGTGTCGACGATGATCGGCTGCTCGCCCCGGATCAGCAGCGAGTTGACGTGCACGAAGCCGTCGGGGCCGACGGGTGCGAGGTGGGGGATCAGGAAGGTGTCCGGGGCGATAGCCACGGGGTTGGTGGTGGGGACGGCGGGCGTCTGCATAGCGGTTCTCCGTTTCTCGGTCGGCTTGTGTCGCTCACACTGCGCCCCGATCGGCGCCGGCGGTACCCCCCCCTTCGGGGGAAGTCCGGCTCCCGAATCCCCTCATTCGAGGGGGTGCCATTTCCAGAAGCGAGGAGTATTTTTGACTCGTGAGCATCGGGGTGGGGGAGACGCAGGTCGTGCAGCGGATCGAGCGGGCGTGCGCCCGCGCGTCCACCGGCGAGGAGCTGTTCGAGGCGCTCAGCCACGAGGTGCGCAAGGCCATCCCGTTTGACGGCGCCATGTGGTTCGGCGTCGACCCGTCGACGTTGCTGGCGGTGGCGCCGGCCCGGTTCGAAGCCATGGACGAGGGGTACTGCCAGGTGTTCTGGGACGGCGAGTTCCACCACCACGACGCCGCCCTGTACCGCGACCTGGCCCGCCAGACAACGCCGGCCGCATCCCTACGGGCCGTCACCGACGACAAGCCCCTGCGCAGCAACCGGTACCGCCGCTTCGTGCAACCCCAGGGCTACGACGACGAACTGCGGGTGGCGTTCCGGTCAGGCGACAGCACGTGGGCGTTCGCGGCCCTGTACCGGGAGAAGGGTCGCCGACCCTTCAACGACGACGAGGTGGCGTTGCTCGCCGGTGTCTCGGGCGTGGTGGGCGCCGCCGTGCGCACCCGGGTGGCCATGGCCCCGCCGGCGCCGGCGCTGTCCAGCGCGCCCGGCCTGATGGTGTTCGATGCCGCCGGCGCCCTGGTCTCGGCCAACGGCGAGGCCACGCGGTGGCTGGCCGACATCTACGGCGGGCCGGCGGATGGCAGCGCCCCATGGGTCGACCAGCTCTCCACCCCCGCCACCGACGACCTGCGGTCGGCCGTCCCCATCGTCCCGCTGCTGGCCCGGGCCAAGGCCATCGCGGCAGGCCTCGACGAGGGCCAGGCCCGCCTGCGCCTCCGTGACCGGTCCGGGCGGTGGCTGGTCCTCCACGCCTCATGCCTGGCCGGCGGCACCACCGATGGCGCCGTGGCCGTCGTGGTCGAGCCGGCCAAGAGCACCGACATCGCGCCGATCGTGATCGAGGCCTACGGGCTCTCGCCGCGGGAGCGCGACATGGTCCGGGCCATCGCCCGGGGCTCGTCCACGCCCGACATCGCCGCCGAGCTCTTCCTGTCGCCCCACACGGTGCGGGATTACATCAAGTCGGTGTTCGAGAAGGTCGGTGTGAGCAGCCGGGGCGAACTCATCGCCAAGCTGTTCGCCGAGCACTACTCCGAAGCCATGCACGCGACGGCCGTGCACGTGTAACTCCGGCGCCGGATTCGGCGCAGACCGGCCGGCTACACGAAGGCAGAGGCGAAGATCAGCGAGACGATCGTCATCACCTTGATGAGGATGTTCATCGCCGGCCCGGACGTGTCCTTGAACGGGTCGCCGACCGTGTCGCCGATCACCGCCGCCTTGTGCGCCGGCGACCCCTTCCCTCCGTGGGCACCGGCCTCGATGTACTTCTTGGCGTTGTCCCAGGCACCGCCCGAGTTGGCCATGAAGATGGCGAGAGCGAAGCCGGAGACGAGCGCGCCGGCCAGGAAGCCGCCCAGGGCGTCGACGCTGATGAAGCCGATCACCAGCGGGACGACCACCGCCAGCCCGCCCGGGACGAGCATCTCCTTCAGGGCGGCGCCGGTGGAGATGTCGACGCACTTCGCGTACTCGGGCACGACGCCCTCCCGACCCTCGCGGAGCCCGGGGATCTCGCGGAACTGCCGGCGCACCTCCTCGATCATCTTGTTGGCCGCCCGGCCGACAGCGTCGATGGTGAGGGCGGCGAACAGGAACGGCAGCATGGCGCCGAGGAACAGCCCGACGAACACCGACACGTCGCCGATGTCCAGGCTGATCGTGGAGCCGGCGTCGACCACCGCCTGCTCGAAGGCCTTGAACAGGGCCAGGGCGGTGATGGCGGCCGAGCCGACGGCGAAGCCCTTGGCGACCGCAGCGGTGGTGTTGCCGAGGGAGTCGAGCGAGTCGGTGACGGTGCGGACCTCGGGCGGGAGGCCGGCCATCTCGGCGATCCCGCCGGCGTTGTCGGCGATTGGCCCGTAGGCATCGACGCTCACCACCACGCCGGTCGTCGCCAGCATGCCGATGGCAGCGAGGGCGATCCCGTAGATGCCAGTGATGTCCTGGCCCGGCACTGCCTCGTTGGCGGCCCAGTACGCGACTGCGACGGCGACCGCGATGAGGATGACGGCCGGCGCCACTGACTGGAGGCCGGCCGAGATGCCGCTCAGCACCGTGGTGGCGGGCCCGGTCTCGCTCTGGCTGGCGATGCGCTTGACCGCCCCGTAATGGTCGGACGTGTAGTACTCGGAGACGAACCCGATGCCCATGCCGACGAAGAGGCCGGCGACCAGGGCGACCGGGAAGCCCCACCAGTTCTCGACCGCCTCCACGTTGCCGAAGAAGATGTAGCCGAACACGAAGGCCAGCACCGCGGTGATGCCGGCGGCCACGTTGGTGCCCATGTGAAGGGATCGGCCCAGATCCCGGGTGGTGGCGTTGGGCTTGGAGCGCACCATGAAGGCGCCGATGATGGACGCCAGCATCCCGAACGCCCCGACCGCCAGGGGGAACAGCAGGGCGTGCTCGCGCAGCTCGTCGGAGAAGTTGAAGGCGAAGGCGGCCAGGGCGATGGGGGCGATGATCGCCCCGGCGTAGCTCTCGAAGAGGTCGGCGCCCATGCCGGCGACGTCGCCCACGTTGTCGCCCACGTTGTCGGCGATGGTGGCCGGGTTGCGGGGATCGTCCTCGGGGATGCCGGCCTCGACCTTGCCGACCAAGTCGGCGCCGACGTCGGCCGCCTTGGTGTAGATGCCGCCACCGACCCGGCTGAACAGGGCGATCGAGCTGGCGCCGAGGCCGAACGCGGTGACCACCTGGAACGGCTGGTCCACCTCGAGCACGTCGACGAAGAGGATGTAGCAGACCGACAGGCCCAGGAGGCTGAGCCCGGCGACGGAGAAGCCCATGACCGCGCCCCCCGGAACGCCAGGGGCAGGGCTGTCTGAGGGCCGGAACGGGCCGCCTGGGTGGTGCGGGCATTGGCCATCGTGGCCACCGTCATCCCGACGAAGCCGGCCAGCCCCGACAGCACCGCCCCGAGGACATAGGCGATCGCCCCCCAGGGCCGCCCGTAGTCCAAGAAGGCGAAGATCAGCACGGCCATGGCGACCACGAACCCGGCCACCCAGGTGTACTCCCGCCGGATGAACGCCCGGGCGCCGCCCTGGATGGCCTCCATCAGCTCCACCATGCGGGGCGTGCCGGGATCCGCCTTCTTCACCACCCCGAAGAAATAGGCGGCGAGCACGAGGGCGGCGACCGAAGCGGCCAGCGAGAGGTAGGGGACGGAATCCAACGCGTACTCCTGTTCCGGTGGGGGTGGGAGAGCCCTAGCCGGGCTGGGTATCTCTGGTGACGTAGATCTGGCGGGCGACCGTGCTGCCCAGTGTGCGATCCACGCCGTCGACCCGCAGGACGAGCGGCCCGTCGAAGGGATGCTTCTCCAGGACCTCGACCCGCACGCCTGGGCGCAGGCCCAGGCTGTCGAGGAAGGTGACGACCTCGTGGTCGGTCGACCCGGGGACGGCCATGATCGCCACGTCGCCCGGTTCCAGCGTGTACAGCGGCGGCAGCTCGGGGATGTCGGCCACCTCGGCCTCGGGGATCGGAAAGCCGTGGGGGCACGTGGCGGGCCGGTCGAGAGCCACGTACATGCGGTCCTCCACCTCCTGGGGCAGGTCGTGCTCGAAGTTCGTGGCGAGGCGATCGGCTTCGTTCCACGCGAACCCCAGCATGTCGGAGAGGAATCGCTCGACGGTGCGGTGCCGGCGGATGGCGGCGATGGCGGCGCGCCGGCCGAGCAGCGTGAGCTCCACTCCCTTGTAGGGGCGGTGCGCGGCCAGCCCGCTGTCGGCGAGGCGCTTCACCGTGGCCGTGACGGTGGACGGGCTGACCTTCAGGGCGACGGCGAGGGCGCCGGTCTGCGCCTCGACCTCGCCGGTTTCGGCGCGGCTCAGGCGGTAGATGGCCTTCAACATCTCGCGCTCACCTTTTGTGAGGACCAGATTCAGAGTTTCTCGCTCCCGAAAGTCATCTTGCGTTCCGACGCTACCGACTTCCGGCGCTTCTTCCAAGTCTCCCTGGTGCTCAGTCCTCGCCGCGTTTCTTGCGCAGCAGCCGCTCAAGCGTCGGTGGCGGCTCGGGCGCCGGCGCCGGCGCCCGCTTCGGCTTGGGCGGCTTGGGCGCCGGCCCCGGCCGCTCGTGACCGGGTCGGGCCGGGATGCGTGCACGCACGGCGCCGGCCACGCGCCGGCTCCGGTCGCGTACGGCGGCCACGCCCGAGCCGTGCAGGGCGACCCGGCTGAGGGCGACCGCCAGCGGCCAGAGCAGGGCAGCGGCCAGGAGCATCCATCCGGCAAGGGGGATGCGGCCCCGGCCGGCGGGCAGGTCGGCCACCTCGAAGGCGGCGTCGACGCCAATGGAGCCCCGGCCCCCCGACAAGTCCGATACCCGGTCGAGCAGGGCCGGATCAGCGGCGCCCAGCGTGTATTCCGCCGAGTAGGACTGCACAGCCACCGTGCTGGCGGTCAACAACGGCCCGCCGGCGCCGCTGACGACCACGCCGGCGCCGTAGGAGCCGGCGGCCGTGGCCGGGACCTCGCCGGCAAAGGTGGTGCCCGACGTCCGCTCCAGGGTCAGCTCCTGGCTGGTGCCCCCGGGGCCGGCGACCCGGGCCACGGCAGTGGAGCCGTCGGGCCAGGCGGTGGCCGACTCGGCCGTCACCCGCAGCCGGCCGTCGACTACCGTGGCCCGCACGCCGGCGCCGGCCGCGCCGGCGGCGGGGAAGGTGTCCTTCACCACGGTCGACCAGAAGCTGGTGTAGCCGGCCCAGCCGGCCCACTGCTGGGACCAGCGGGCAGAGGCGTCGCTCGTCCAGGAGGTCGCCCGGCCGAGGCCGATCTGCCAGGAGGTCAGCAGGGGGTCGTCGTCGTCGCCGATCTGCAGGGCGGTCTGGCCCGACGGCTTGGTCGTCGCCCCGAGCCAGCCCAGCAGCGGGGGCGTGGCCCGCAGGTCGCGCACGGCCTGGGCCTGGGACACGACCTCGGGGTAGCGGGTCTCCTCGTTCACGATGCGGCGGGAGGCCAGCAGCGCCTCCTGCATCATGATCTGGGGGACGTCGTTGAGGTCCTGCTCGTTGTAGAACCGGCCCCGGCCCGCTTCGGCCACGGCCGACAGGTTCTCCGCCGCGCCGGTCTCGCCGGTGGCCACGACCGACACGGTGATGCCCTGGGTTGCGAGGTCGCGTGCCTGCTGGACCAGGGTGTCGAGCCCGCCGACGCTCGTGAAGCCGTCGGTGAACAGGATGATGTGCTTGAGCCGGGCGTTGGCCGCCTTGAGGGCGTCGCCCGCCTCCTTGAGGGGGAGGGTGAGGTTGGTGCCGCCGCTGGGGTGCAGCTCTCGGAGGCCCTTGGTGACGACGTCCTCGGCCGGCAACGTCTGGAGGGGCACGACCCAGCGCTGCTGGGTGTTGAACGCCAGCACGCCCACCTGGTCATCCGCGTTGAGGGCGGCGATGGTGCGGGCCGCGGCGGAGCGGGCGATGTCGGTCTTGTTGACGCCGCCATCGGCCCGGTTGCCGCCGCCGGCCAGGCCGCCCGGACCGCCGCCCTCGGAGCAGTGGCAGGCACCCATGGAGCCGCTGCTGTCGATGGCCAGCACCTCGGCCACCGAGGCCCGGCGCTTGGGGTCCTTCACGTCGCTGGTGACCGGGAGGAGCTTCTCCAGCTCGCTGCCGAGGTAGCCACCCAGGGCGTAGGACCGGTCGCCGCCGACGGTGACCAGACCCCGTCCGAGGTCCCGGGTGGCGGCCCCGAGGGCCTGGACCTGTCCGGCGGCGAGGGAGCGGGCGTCGACGTCGACCAGGACCGTGGCCGAGTAGGTGGCCAGGCGGTCGAGGCCGGGGATCTCGGCCGGGCCGACGACGTCGACGGGGAGGCCGCCGGCCCGCAGTGCCGCAGCCAGGACGGCACCCTCGCCGGGCATGCCCTCGACCATCAGCACGCGGGCGGGGCCCTCGATCTGGACGGCGGCGAAGCCGAGGTCGTTCTCGGCCACGGAGTTTGCCGCGCTGTCGATCTCCAGCCGGTAGCTGGCCAGGCCGCCGGTGGCCGGCGCCGTCTGGGCCAGCTCGACCACCGTGCGGCCGGCGGGCAGGTCGACCGTGCGGTCCTCGACGGTCTGGCCGTCGCGCTGCCAGGTGAGGCGGACGGTCTGGGCCCGGGTGGTGTCGAGGGTGGCCCGGACGGTGAACGCCTCGCCCTGGCGCACGAGGGAGGGGGCGTCGACCCTGCTGACTGCCACGTCGGGGCCGCCGGCCACCGCCACCGCGTGGACGTCGACCCGGATGCCGTCCTCCCGCAGCCGGCGGGCCTCGGTGGCGGCGTCGCCCGAGTTCGCCCGGCCGTCGGAGACGACGACGATGCGCCGGCGGGAATCGGTGGGCAGGACGGCGCCGGCCAGGCGGAGGGCGCCGGCCAGGTTGGTGCGGGAGGCGTCGATCCGGGTGGCGGGCTGGAGCAGCTCGGTGTCCTCTTGGACGGTGAGCTCCAGCCGGGCGTCGGCGCCGAAGAAGGCCACGCCGGCCTTGGCCCCGTCGGGCTGGGCGTCGAGGGCCTGGCGCACCCAGTCGACCGCCGCGGCCCGGCCGCCGGCGCCCATCGAGTCGGACCCGTCGACGAGGAACATGACGGCCACGTCGGAGGCCCGCTTGGGGATGGCCAGTCCGGCCAGGGCGGCGAGCAGGAGGCCGGCGACGGCGACCCGGGCGCCGACCGCCACCCGCCACTGCCGGCGGGATACACCTCGCCGGCGCCACGACAGCCAACCCTCGGCGGCCAGCACCGCGAGCAGGGCGGCGACCACCCATCGCAGCTGCGGCAGCTCGCCCGCCGGCCGGCGCTCACCGGGCGCCAGCGGCCGGACTGGCACCGGGAGGCTGTCGGCCGGCGCCAGCGACGACTCCGCCCGGTCGGCGTTCACCGCCAGCGTCACGTCGGGCCGGCCATCCTGGCGCACGGTCCAGAAGCCGGCCCGGTCGGTGACTGGGGGAGCGGCGCCGGCGGGCAGGGAGAACTGCACGCCGCCGGGCGCGTCGACGGTCAGCGGGGCGACGGTGTTGACGGGAAGGGGCTGGCCCACGACGACGTCGCCCGGCGGGAGGGCAGCGCCGGCCAGCTCGGTGACGAGGCGGTCGGCCAGCAACGGGAAGGCCACCTGCACGGGCAGGTTGCTCTGGGCCAAGGCGAAGCCGAGGTAGGCGAAGGGCCGGCCATGGCGACTGCCACGAATCAGCAGCGGCGTCCCCTCGGCACCCACCAGCACCTCGTCGGTGGGCGCGTCGATGCGCTGGGCCTTGGCGACACCCACCTCGGACAGGTCGATGCCGGCGAGCAGCGGGTCCTCGGCGCGCACGAGCGCCACCGCCGGCCGCTCGACCTCGCCGGTGATCCGCACGCCCGGCGCACCGCCCGGTGGGGCGATGGCCAGGAACGGGGCCCCCGGGTCGGCGGGCACGGCCACGCCGTCGTAGATGGCCAGGTCGAAGCCGGGCGCCGGCCGGGCGGTGTCCGTGCGCTCGACCTGGAGCGACGGCAGGGCGGCCAGGAGCCGGTCCAGGTAGAGGTTCTCGGGGCCGGCGTGCAGCACCTTGAGCGCCCGGCGCCGGCCGGCGACGGCGAAGGCGTGGTTGTCGGCGGCGAGCAGGTCCTCGCCCTCGAGGAAGGCCTCCACTCGGTCGCCGCCCGGGAGGTCGACCTCCCGCTCGACGGTGGCGCCGGCGGGCAGGTCCACCCGCTCGCGGTGGGCGGTGCGGCCGTCGACGTCGAGGCGCAGGTCCTGGGTGGCCGCCGGCCCGCCGGCGTTGCGGAGGGTCACCCGGGCGTGGAGGCCGCTGCCCCGGGGTTCGACGGTCAGGCGGGTGATGGCCCGGTTGGTGGAGCGGGAGCCCATACGCTGGTAGTCGGTGCCCGGCGGCAACATGCCCCGCTGGGCGTCGGTCAGCCCGCCGTCGGAGAGGAGCAGGAAGCCGACCGGTGCCCCCGGGGTCTCGACGCTCTCGGCCAGGGTGAAGGCGGTTCCGAAGTCGGCGGCGCCGGCGGTGGCCCGGATGCCGTTGACCGCGTCGTCGAAGGCGTCGCGGTCGGGGCTGGCCGACAGCACGACGCGAGGCTGGGCGTCGGCGACGACGATGCTGGCGATGCCGCCACCCGGCAACTGGCCCCGCAGGCTGCGGGCCCGGTCCTTCGCCGCCTCCAGCCGGTCGGGCTTCCCGTCGATGGCCGCCATCGAGCCGGAGGCGTCGACGATGAACACCGTGTGCAGCGCCAGCGCGGCCCGGGTGGTGCGCACCGGCTGGGCCACGGCGCCGGCCAGCAGGGCGACGGCCAGCAGCTGCAGCGCCAGCAGCACGCTGGGCCGCAGCTTCTGCCACGGCGCCGCCACCGACACCGGGTTGGCCACCTCCCGCCACAGGAACGTCGAGCTGACCTCCACCGCCGGCCGCTTCGGCCGCAGCACGTGCAGGGCGATGACCGGGATGGCGAGCAGCGCCAGCCACAGGCCGGCGGGGTTGGCGAACCTCATCCCCGCCGCCAACTGGTTGCACTTAACCCCCATATGCGCGGGTAAGTGCAACCAGAACGAGGGGTCATCGGAGGACTCCGGCCGTCCGCCACGCGCCCAGCAGGGTCGACTCGAGGTCGTCGGTGGTCAGGAGGCGCACGTAGCCGGCGCCGACCTGGCGGCAGCGGGCTTCGACCCGGTCGACCCAGGCCTGCGCCAGCCGCTCGTACTGCTTCAGCGTGTCGGCGGCCAGGCTGACCGCCACCCGCCGGCCGTTCTCCCGGTCGACCAGCTCCAGGTCCCCCGCGAGGACCGGTCGAAGTTCCCCGGGTTCCAGCACCTGGACGACCACCACGTCGCCGCCGCGAGACGGCAGCCGGCCGAGAGCGGACTCCCACTCCGGCGTGAGCAGGTCGGAGATCACGACGGTCAGGCCGACCGGCCCGGGCCGGGCCAGGAGTGCCGCCACCGCGCTGGCGAAGGGCGTTTCGCCGCCGGCCTCCAGCCGCTCCAGGTGGGCGAACATCGGGCCGACGGCACTGCGGCCGGCGAAGCGAGGCGCGATCCGCTCCAGCGGGAAGGTGTGGACGCTGACCGGGTCACGTCGGGTCAAGGCGACGAACCCCAGCGCGGCGGCCACCCGTCTAGCGCAGTGGAGCTTCTCACCGGCGGCCATGGAGGCCGAGGTGTCGATGAGCAGGCGGAGGTGCAGGTCCTCCTCGGCCTCGAAGAGCTTGACGTTGAGCACGCCGAGGCGGGCGTAGAGGAAGTAGTCGATGCGGCGGAAGTCGTCGCCCGGGTTGTACTGGCGGTAGTCGGCGAAGTCGATCGACGAACCGTGGCGGACGGAGCGGTGCTCGCCGGCGAAGTGCCCGGCCAGGCGCCGGCGGGTGCCTAGTTGCAGGGATTCCAACCGGGCCAGGAACGCCGGCTCCAGCAAACTCATTGGCTTCCTGGTCGCTGCGCTCGCCGGCCCTCAGGTCCGCCGGCCGTGGCCTGCGCTTCGCTTCGGCAGGGCCGGCACGGCCGGCCGGCGTGCTCGCTCATGGTGCCCCGCGCAACCCCGTCGGCGGGTCGGGCACCGCCTTGAGGATCTCGTCGACCACCTCGTCGGCGGCCACACCGTCGGCGGCGGCCTCGTAGCCCAGGACGAGCCGGTGGCGCAGGGCGGCGGCGGCCATGGAGCGCACGTCGAGCGTGGAGGCGTTGGGCCGGCCGTCGAGGAGGGCCGTGGCCTTGGCCGCGAGCACCAGCGCCTGGGCGCCGCGGGGCGAGGCCCCGAAGCGGACGTATTGGCGCACCGCCGCCGGCGCCTCGGCCTGGTCAGGGTGGCTCGCCACCACGAGGTCGACGGCGTGCTGCACGACGTGCGACGCGGCCGGCACCTGGCGGGTCAGGTCGACCATGGCCGACAGGATGGTGTCGTCGGCTACGGGCTCCACCTGGACGTGGTGGTCGCCGGTCGTGCGCTCGACGACGGCCACCAGGTCGGCGGCCGGCGGGAAGCTGACCAGCACCTTGAGCAGGAATCGGTCGAGCTGGGCCTCGGGCAGGGGGTAGGTGCCCTCCATCTCGATCGGGTTCTGGGTGGCCATGACGAGGAAGGGCCGGGGGAGCGGGCGGGTCTCGCCGGCCACGGTGACCGCCCGCTCCTGCATCGCCTCCAGCAGGGCCGACTGGGTCTTCGGCGTGGCCCGGTTGACCTCGTCGGCCAGGACCAGGCTGGCGAAGATGGGGCCGGCGCGGAAGCGGAAGTGGCGGTGGCCGGACTCGTCCTCCTCCAGGACCTGGGTGCCGAGGATGTCGGCGGGCATGAGGTCGGGGGTGAACTGGATGCGGCTGAAGGCCAGGTCGACGGCGCTGGCCAGCGTCTTGAGCAGCTGGGTCTTGCCCAGGCCGGGGACGCCTTCGAGCAGCACGTGGCCTTCACAGAGGAGGCACACGACCACCTGGCGGACGAGCTCCCGCTGGCCGACGATCACCCGGGCGATCTCGGCCTCGATGGCCTCCGCCCGCTCGCCGTACTCCTCCGGTGTCATGGTGGTCAGCAATCAGGAGCCTTCCGCAAGCGAGGCGAAGTAGGACTGGACGAGCGCCCGCTGCGACGGCGGGATGTCGAGCTGGCTGAGGGCCCGGGTGGCCTCGGCGCTGTAGCGGGGGAGGACGTCGGCCAGGGGCACGCCGGCGGTGCCCCGCTGTGACGGCCCGTCGACCTTGCCCGCCTGCTGGGTGGGGCCCTCGCCCTGCTGGCCGGTGGTGTTGAGCTGTTCGCCGTTCGTGCCGGTCTGGGCGTCGAAGACGGTGGCCGTTTCGAGGCCGGTCGACGGGTTGTTGCCGGTGCCGTTCGGCGTGCCGGCGCCGCCCTGGCCGGCGCCGTGGGAGGCGTTGGTGCCGCCCACCTGGCCGGAGGCGCCGCTGCCGGCGCCCTGCCCCGGCTGGCCGCTGCCTTGCCCCTGACCCTGACCTTGCCCTTGCCCTTGCCCCTGACCCTGCCCTTGCCCTTGCCCCTGCCCCTGACCCTGGCCGGCGTTGGCCAGGTTGCTCTGGGCCGTGGCCACCGAGCTGAGACCCGACAGCGCCGCCTCCTGGGCGGACACGTCGGCGGCGGCCGCCTCCTGGGCGTTGGCCGCGTTGGTGAGGGCGGCCGAAGCGCCGGCGTTGTCGCCGGCCCGCAGGGCGGCCGCGGCCGCGGCCAGGGCCGAGGACGCCTCGGTGTTGCCGGCGGTCTGCGTCGCCGCGAGGGCGGCGAGCCGGTCGGCCAGGGCAACCCGCTGTTCCGCAGAGAGCCCGGCCAGCGCCGCCGCCTCTGCCCGGAGCTGGGCGGCGGCGTCGCCGGTGCCGGCGCCGGGCAGGGGCGCAGACGCCAGGCTGCGGTCGAGGCCCCGCACCGCGGCCTTCTCGGCCAAGAGGTCAGAGGTCAACCGCGAGGACAGGTCGCGCGCCGCGGCGTCGAGCGCTTGCTGGGCCGCGGCCAGGTCGGGCGCCTGGGCCAGAGAGCGGGCCAGTTCCTCCAACCGGCGGGCGACCTCCTCCTGGCCGGCGGGCGTGTCGGGCGTTCGCCGCAGCTCGGCCGCTGCCTCCCGCAGCTTCTCCGCCTCCTCGGCCAACGCGGCCTGTTCGGCGGCGCGGCGCTGGCGCACGTCGTCCTGGGTGTTGGCGATGACTGCCAGCACGACTGCGGCCACGGCCAGCACGGCCACGATGATCAGGCGCCGGCGGTCGAGCCTGACCGGCACGGCGTCGGCCGGCCGGGAGGCGACGGCCAGCCGTGCCGCTCGGGCCCGCACCCGCTCGGGGAACGGGCCGTCGGCGCCACCGAGCTCCAGGGCGGTGAAGAAGGCGTCGCCGGTGGCCAGGCCGCGGTCGGCCGCCCGGGCCGCCACCGTCATCGGCACCCGTAGGGCGACGACCGCCAGCACCAGTAGGAGGAGGCTGGCCCCGGCCACCCCCAACGCCGCCGGCTCCGGCCACGACCACGGGCGGAACCGGCCCACGAGCACGAGCACCAGGGCGACGCCGGCCACCACCGGCGCCACCAGCTCGGCCGTCGCCACTCCCCACGCCAGCCGCAGCCGCCGGCGCACCGCGGAGAGCAAGGCCACCATCACGACTCCTTGTTCGCCGGCAGGCTGATCCGGCGGACGGTCAGGATCACGGCCGCCACGGCCAGCACCAACCAGGACCAGAGCGACACGACCCAGAAGCGCACGCCGCCGAGCTCGACCCGGTCGTCGAGGTCCGCCGGTTGGATGGGACCGAACTGGCCGAAGGCAGGGCCGCCGCTGTCGATGAAGGGCGCGTCCGGTGGCCGGGGCATGGGCATCGGCGCCGGCCGGCCGACCATCGTCGTCGGCGGCGCCACGGCGATGGCGGGCAGGTCGCGGGCGATGACCTGGCCGTTCGGCATCCGAACCTCGGCCTGGCCCGACCCGGTGATGACTTGGCCGAACCGGTCGTCCTGGCTCAGCCGCAGGAGCTCACCCATGGCGCTGAACGGCGAGTCGAAGGTGTTGGTCTCGTTGCGCCCCTGCACCACGTCGGCGGTGGCGGCGAAGGGGTTCAGGGCCAGGATCCACGGTTTTGGGCGGGGCGTGCCGGCGGAACGGGGGATCTGCTGGGCGCCGTAGATCATGAGGGTGCCGAGCACCAGGCCGAGGGTCAGCCCATAGGCGACGACGGTGGCTGCCTGGGTCCGGCGCAACAGCGCCGAACACGCCAGCGTCAGGCAGGCCAGGGTGACCGCGGTGGCGAGGACCATCCACAGGCCTTTCACCACCTCGGGTAGGGAGACGCCGCCGACCAGGAAGGGGACCGTCACCAGCGGCAGGCTGGCGATGATCAGCAGTACGACGAACGCCAGCGACGCCAGCAGCTTCCCGGCCACGATCGACCGCGGCCGCAGCAGGGTGAGCTGAAGGGCCACCATCGTCTGGCGCTCCCGCTCGCCGGAGATGGCGCCGGCCGTCAGTCCCGGAACGATGAAGCAGACGAGCAGCAGCATGAAGAACAGCAGCCACTGGAAGATGGCCCGGCCGGCGGTGGCCGATGCGAGCAGGTCGAAGCCGCCGCCGAAGGAGTCGGTCCTGGTGGCCGTGACATAGACCCACCGCAGGATGAGCGCCAGCACGGCCAGGTAGAGCGTCACGACCAGCCACACGTGGCGGCCCCGCATCCGCTGCTTCAGCTCGCGAGCCAGCACCGGGTTCAGCGGCGGGAAGGCGATCACTGGACTTTGCCCTCGGTGACGTCCATGAACAGCTGCTCCAGGCCGGCGCCCTCTTCACGGAACTCAACGACCGGCAGCCCCTCCTCGACGACCAACCGGTGCAGCAGCGCCCGCTGGGCCTCTTCGCCGGCCACCGTGTAGCGCTGGACCTCGCCGCCGGCCAGCCGCACCAGCACCTCGTGGCCGCCCCGCAGCCGGTCGCCGATCTCACCTGGCTCGCCCGCAGCCAGCAGCCGGCCGGCCTCCATGATGGCGACGTGGCTGCACATCTCCTCCATCTCCGTGAGGATGTGCGAGCTGATCACCACCGTCTTGCCCATGGCCCGGAGCTCGCCGAGAAGGGTCCGCAGCTCGACCCGGGCCCGGGGGTCCAGACCGCTGGCGGGCTCGTCAAGCACGAGCACCTCGGGGTCGTGCACCAGCGCCCGGGCGAGGGCCAGCCGCTGCTTCATGCCCCGGGACAGCGACTCCACCATGGCCTCGCGCTTGACCTCCAGCCCGACCAGCTCCAGCAGGCCGGCGACCAGTCCCGGCCAGCTGGAGCGGCGCAGCTCGTGGGCGGCGGCGAAGAACTCGAGGTACTCGTCGACGCGGAGGTTGTCGTAGACGCCCAGCACGTCGGGCATGTAGCCCAGGTGCCGACGGACCGACCGGGGATCGGTCGACGGGTCGAATCCGGCCACCTCGGCCAGGCCCGAGGTGGGCGACAGGATCGACGCGATGATGGCGAAGGTGGTGCTCTTGCCGGCGCCGTTGGGGCCGATGAGGCCGAAGACGCTGCCCTCCGGGATCTCCAGGTCGAGGTCGTTGACCGCGGTCAGGGTCCCGTAGCGCTTGGTCAGGCCGACGGTGCGGATGGCGACGGCGGTCACGCTGTCCGCCCGAGCGAGAGGGCAATCGGCTGCTCGACCGTGGCCGGCCCCGGCACCCGCACGTAGACCACGCCGTTGGTCACGCTCGCCGCCGGCACGGCGAGCTGGCTGTTCGGGCCGAAGCCTCGGAACCCGGGCACGGGTTGCACGCAGTTGACCCCGGGCGGGCACACTCGCCCCGGAAAGTCGAGCGGTTGGCAACCCGGACCGGTGCACTGTGCCGGCTTCCACGCCCCGTCCTGCCATACCTCGCCCGAACCGAACACGTTGTTGAACACCAGGTTCGCAGTGTCCGCCCCGTCGGGTAGGACGAACCGCAGCACCGATCCGCCGCCTCGGGCGCCGCCGATGAAACGGTTCCCGAACGGATCACGGACGATGTCCCGGCGGGCGGCGACCGAGGTGGCGCCCCTCGCCGGCGGGCGCAGCTCCTGGCGGCCGAGAACGACCGTGCGGCCCTCGGGCCTGGCCGTCCGGCTGCCGACCCGGACCGCCGGCTCGTAGTCGCGGGTCCAGCCGGCGACCACTGCCGCCCCGGGCGAGAGGAAGTTCGCCCCGCCGGTCTGCAACGCGGCCTGCCAGAGGCCGAAGTCGGTGACGCTCTCCGGGATGCCCGGTTGGAACCCGCCCCACACCCGGAACTCGGGGTTGCCGCCGTCCATGCGAGCCTGGCCAGGGTTGACGGTGAAGGCGCGGGTGTCCCCGGGTTCGAGGTCGCCGACCAGCGTGGCGTCGGGGCCGACGAACACCGCCACCTCGTCGAGCCGGAAGGCCGTGCGATTGCGCACCTCGCCGCTGACCTGTCCCCCCGCCTGCTCGGCGGCGCTGACCTCCAGGGCACCGTCGCCGGCATCCCCGGCCGGACCCTGGGCGTGGACCAGCCCGAACTGACCGGTGTCGAGCGGCAGGCGCGCTTCCGGCCCGTCGCCGGTCTGCGCGATCTGGGTGGCCGTGGCCGCTCCGCCGAGTTGGACGAAAGGCCCGCTCGACCAGCCGGCCGGGAACCCGATGCGTGACGTCCCCCCAGACCGCGAGAACACCCCGACGTAGCTGGTGGTCACCGGCCCTCCGGCGCCGGTGGACACGATGCTGGCGTGGACCAGCTCGGTGGCCTTGCGCAGGTTGCGGCCCACGGCCCAGCTCCCGGACGAGAACAGCAGAGCGACGAGGGGTACGGCCACCCAGGCCAGCTCCGGCCGCCCTCGCCGGCGGACGGCGAAGAACAGCACCGGCCCCACCACAACGACGTAGACGATGAGGAACCCGACCAACCACGCGATTTGCGGCGCGCGGAGGCCGGCGTCGGCGGCGAGGGTGCTGGACAGCGGGGAATCGTCGCCGAAGCGGGCCGACGTGACGGCCCGCCCGGAAGGCTCGACGAGGCCCGACCAGCGGCCGGCCGCCACCGCGCCCTCGGTGGCCACCACCTCGCCGACCCCGGCCGCGGCCCGGCCGCGGGTGCCCGGCTGCCACGCGTCGGGCAGGCCGGGGACGGTCTGGCCGTTGGCCGCGTCCACCAGCAGCCGCCCGCCCTCCTCCAGCCATCGCAACACGCCGGCCCGAGCGCCGGGCGACAGCCGGCCCACCTCGTCGACGTCGGCGACGAGGGTGGACAGCGGTCCGAGGCTGGCCGGCGCCTGCTCGAGCTCGCCCTCGCCCACGGCAGCGAACCGGGCGGTGCCGGCGTCGGCGGCGAGGGCCGCCTGGCCCGGCACCGGGCGGCCCCGGAGGGCCCCGGGCAGGATGCCGACCAGCTCGGTGTCGGGGTTGGATCTGATGCTCGTCTGGCCGGCGGCGACGACCTGGTCGCCCTGCAGCAGGCGCACGACGACGTCGGGGCTCTGGTTCATGCCGCTGGGGGCGGTGACCAGGAACTCCTTCTGGCTGCCGCCGGGCACCTCCACCGGCAGTGCCACGGGCACCGCGTTCTCCGGGTTGCCGATCCCGACTTCGAGGGTGCCGCGTACGAGCCGGTCGGCCGAGACCCGGACCCGCACCGGCACCTCCTGGCCCGTGACGAAGGCGCCCGCGTAGCCGGCATCGACGGCCAGGGTGGTCTCGGCGGAGGCGGGCGCGGCCCACGAGAGCACGGCCACGACGACGGCGAGCAGGGCACCCCCGCTTCCGCCAAGCACCGGTCGCACATCGCACCTCGTCGTCCTGCCAGCCACGGTCAGTATCTCAGACGCCGGGAATGGCGGTTCGGTTCCCGGCATACAGCTGTGAAATGAGTTCCTCGATCGGGGGCTCCTCCACTGTGAGGTCGAGCACCGGCGTGGTGCCGGCGATGGCAGCGATCAGCTTGGCGGCGGTGGTGTGGTCGCCGTGGAAGCGCAGCCACTGCCGGGGGCCCTCCACCCGCACCACCTCGGCCCCCTCGACCACCAGCGGACCGTTCTGCTGTTCGAGGTCGACGACGAGGGTGCGGTACTGGCCGTGGCGGCCCTTCAGGTCCTCGACGGTCCCGTCCTAGACCAGCCGGCCGGCGTCGATGACCACGAGGCGCGAACAGCGCCGTTCCACGTCTGACAGGTCATGGGTGGTCAGGATGACGGTCACCCCGAGCTCCCGGTTGACCCGGGCGAGGAAGTCGCGGACGCTGCTTCTTGTGCACCACGTCGAGGCCGATGGTGGGCTCGTCGAGGTAGAGGATCGACGGGTCGTGCAGCAGGCGGCGGTGATCTCGCCCCGCATCTTCTGGCCCAGCGACAGCTGGCGCACCGGCGTGTCGAGGAAGGGCCCGAGGTCCAAGAGGTCGACGAACTCCGCAAGGCGGCGGGCGTGGCGGGCCCGGTCCACCCGGTAGACGTGGCGCAGGAGCTCGAAGGAATCGCGCAATGGGAGGTCCCACCACAGCTGGTTGCGCTGGCCGAACACCACCCCGAACCCTTGTTGCGGTAGTGCCGGATGCCGGAGCGCCAGGTGGCCCGGGCGACGAGTACGACGGCGGCCGCCCCCAGCGGGCCGGCGAAGCGGAACCAAGCCGGCGATCCGTGGGGATCGCTGCGGCCGAGCACCCACAGCGCCGGCTGGTAGCTGACGAATGCCAGCGGGACGACAGTGGCCAGCCGGCGCAGCCAGCCGGCGAAGGAGCCCCGCCGGATGTGGATGCTGACGAACTCCACCTCGCTCACGAACACGTCGCCCAGGGCGAAGGCCAGGCTCGAGGTGCCGTAGAGGAAGGCGACCTCGGCCAGCGACCAGCCGGCGAGGGCGTCGACGTTCGCGAAGAGCACCACGATCATCACGATGCCGAGCAACTCGGCGAGGAACTGGCTGATCGTGAAGAGGACGAACGACGTGCGGTACTGCCAGTCGGCCCGGATACGGGCACCCGACCAGCTTCCGCCAGACCGTCGCCTGCTCGGCGACGGTGGGCCCGCTCTCAGCCACCTTGTACGACGACCTTGCGCCAGGCCCGAGCCTGCGCCACCCGGCCGGCGGCGCGAAGGACCACCAGCCAAACGAATGCCGGCGGAACGACCGGCGGGCCACGGCCCAGTGCAGCGCCATGCCGGGAAAAGTAGGGCCGTCCGGTCCGCTTCGCAAGCGAATATGCGCGCTGAAAAAAGCCTAGCTTTCCGGGAAATAGTTCAGTCCTAAGCCCCGGAAAGGAGCTTCCAAGAAGAGGCTAGTTGCGGCCGGTCGCCGTGGCCAGCGCATTCCTGCGGGCGGCCACCGACTGCTCGACGTCCTCGCCGATCAGGTCCATGTTGATGGCGGCGGCGGCCGCGGCACCGGCCGCCGCCGAACTCAGGACCTGGGCCATGAGGTCGGCCACGTTGCCGGCCACCCACACACCCGGCACCGAGGTGAGGCCGGTGGCATCGGCGGCGATGAACTCGCCCATGGGGTTGGCCGTGGGCACCAGGCCGAGCCCGGTGAGCAGCTCGGAGCGAGCCACCATGCGGGGCGCCACGGCCAGGACCTGGAGCGGGACGACAGTGCCATCTCGCAGGTGGGCGCCGGCGCCGTCGAAGGCCACCACCTCGCCGCGGACGACCCGGATATCACGCGCCGCCAGCTGCTCCAGCTGGGTGTCGTCGGGCTCGGGCTGGGTGTGGAGGAGCAGGGTGAGGTCGTCGACCCACTGCCGGACGAGGAGCGCCTTTTGGACGGCGAACCCGGTGGTGGCCAGGACGCCGACGGTCTTGTCCCGCACCTCCCAGCCGTGGCAGTACGGGCAGTGGATGACCTGGTGGCCCCACCGCTCCCGCAGCCCGGCGACGTCGGGGAGCTCGTCGACCAGGCCAGTGGTGACGAGGAGCCGGCGGGCAGAGACGGTCCGGTGGCCGTCGACGGTCACGGTGAGGCCCTCGGCCGTCTTCGTGGCCGCGGTGGCCCGTCCGTCGACGACCTGGCCGCCGTAGTGTCGGACCTCGTCGCGGCCGAGCGCCGCGAGCTCGGCGGGCGGGATGCCGTCGCGGGTGAGGAAACCGTGCACCCCGTCGGCGGGGGCGTTGCGGGGCTCGCCGGCGTCGATCACCAGGACCGAGCGGCGGGCCCGGGCCAGGACCAGGGCTCCGTTCAGGCCGGCGGGACCACCGCCGATCACGACCACGTCGTAGTTGTCTGTCATGGGAACGAGCATGAAGGGGAATGCACTCTTCGGCAAGAGACTTTGCCGATATGGCAAACTGTCGGCGTGGACGAATCGCTCGCGGCCGTCGGCCCCCTACTGCGGGCTCTCCGGCAGGAGCGCGACACGACGCTGGCCGCCCTGTCGGATCTCACGGGCATCTCGATCAGCACCCTGTCGAGGCTGGAGTCCGGCCGGCGCCGGCCCAACCTGGAGCTGCTTCTTCCCATCGCCCGGGCCTTCAACGTCCCCCTCGACGAGCTGGTCGGGCCTCCGCCGGTCGATGATCCCCGGGTCGAGCCCCGCCCGATCAGCGCCGACGGGATGACCATCGTGCCCCTCAGCCGCCGGGCCGGCGGCATCCAGGCATACAAGCACCACATCCCCTCGGGCCGCCCCCACTCCAAGCCCGCCCTGAAGACCCACGAGGGCTACGAGTGGCTTTACGTCCTCAGCGGCCGGCTGCGGCTCGTGCTCGGTGAGCTTGACCTGGTGCTGCCGCCGGGCGAGGCCGCCGAGTTCGACTGCCGGACGCCGCACTGGTTCGGTCGCGCCGGCCCCGAGCCGGTGGAGTTCCTCAGCCTGTTCGGTCCCCAAGGCGAGCGGATGCACGTGCGGGCGCGGACCGGTCCGGAGCAGTGAGTGCTGGCACCACGGGGCCGGCGTCGGATGCACGTCAGACAGGTCCACCGCCTCAGGTTGCTGCCGCCAGCGGGTCGAACTAGCGGCGGGCGGTGATGAGCCAGGCGGCGGACGGGACCAGGACGCCGGCGGGGCTCTCGGCCTGCTCGAAGGCCTGCCGGAGGTTGGCGAGCGCCCGCTGCTTGTCGCCGGCGTCGAGGCCACCGGTCAGTCCCCGGACTATCCCCATCCCGTGCACGGCGAAGGTCCATGCATCGTCGGCGTCGCGTCCCAGAAAGATGGGCTCGTCGACCGGTGTCAGGTCGATGTCGACGAAGCCGGCCGTGCCCAGGACGTCGCGGGCCTGGCCGGCATCGGCCAGGCCGAAGGGACCGGGGGCGCCAGTGGGCGGTGCCGGCAGGTCCCGGCCCAGGGCCAGCGCCGCCCGCATGGTCAGGAGCCACTCGTTCTCCTCCAGCGGGCGCCAGGCGAGAAGGGCGAGGCGGCCCCCCGGCGCCAGCGCCCGGTGGACGTTGGTATACGCAGCCACGCGGTCGTTGAAGAACATGCCGCCGAACATGCTGATGGCGATGTCGAACGCCGCTGGCTCGAAGGGGTGCACCTGGGCGTCGACCCGGCGGAACTCGGCGTTGCCGACGCCCTCGGCCAGCGCCCGGTCGTGGGCATAGGCCAGCATCCTGGACGACAGGTCGACCCCCAGAGCCCGGCCGGCCGATGCCACCCGAGCGGCGTCGAGGGTGAGCCGACCCGTACCGCAGCCGACGTCCAGCACCCGGCTGGTGGCGCTGACGAGGGCGCTGAAGTCCAGGTGGGGCGCAATGTGCCGCCCGGATGCTTCGTACCGGTCGGCGTACTCGGTCCAGTCGTCACCCTCGGCGCCGTCCCAAGCGGCCGCCATCTCGACGTTTGCCACTGCTTCCGTCACGGTCACGTTCCCTCCCGCTATAGTCCCTTTTGGACCGTTCTACAGTCCGAAAGGGACTATGTCAACACCTTCTCCGCTCACCACTACCTCCTATGCCATCCTGGGCCTACTGGGCATCAAGCCCTTTACGACGTACGAGCTAGCCCGGCAGATGGACCGGGCCATGGGCTCGTTCTGGCCACGAGCCCGGAGCAAGATCTACGAGGAGCCGAAGAAGCTGGTGGCTGGCGGCTATGCCCGCGCCACGGCCGGCGCCGTCGGGCGGCGGCCCCGCACGACCTATACCATCACGCCGAAGGGGAGGCGAGCCCTTTCGGCCTGGATGGGCGAATCGGGCGCCGGCCCGGTCGTGGAGTTCGAAGACCTGATCAGGGTGTTCTTCGCCGAACACGGCACGAAGGCACAACTGCTCGAGACACTCGAACGGGTCCGGACCTGGAGCGACGATCAGACGATGGCGACGGGTCACATCGCTCGCGAGTACCTCGACGGGGCGGGCCCCTTCCCGGAGCGCCTCCCCTGGATCCTCCTGGTCGGCGATTTTCTCGACGAGTTTCTCGCCATGGTCGAGGACTGGGCCACAAGGGCTGCAGCCGAGGTCGCCGAGTGGCCCGAGGACATGCATGCCGCCGAGCCCAATCTCGAGCGGCTCGAGCGACAGGCCCGCCGGTACGAGGCGGCAGTCGCCCGCCGGCGGGCGCCGGCTGGTTGGATCCCGCCGAGCACGCGCTGAAACCCTCAGGCCGTCGAGCGCAGCAAGACCCTCGGCGCCGAGATCGTCCGCCACGGCCGGAGCGTACGACCAAGCCGGGCGAAAAGACCTTGCCAGGAACGACGTGCTCCCGGCTGCGGCTTTGTCCGCGCTTACCTGATCGAGCTGCCGAGGACGATCGCAGAGGTCAGCGCCGGCACGAGCGGGCCGGCGCCGGCGAGGGCCGCGGTGGCGAGCGTGACGGCGGCGGCGCTGTAGGTCGACCGCTCGCCGGCGGGGAACAGGTGGCGCTGGGGATGGACCATGCCGGTGAAGTAGCTGCCGTCGTCTGCGCGGAGGTGCTGGGCCCACTCCAGGAGCTGGCGGGCGGAACCGGCGTCGCCGGCGGTCAGGTAGGCCATGGCGCACTCGGCCGTCTCCGCCGCGGTGACCCAGTCCTTGTCGGCCACGCAGCGTACGCCGAGGCCGTCCATGACGAAGCGGTCCCGGCCGGCGGCCAGCCGGGCCCGTGCGGCGTCGCCGGTCACCGCGCCGGCCAGCACCGGGTAGTACCAGTCCATCGACCAGCGGTCCTTGGGCAGGAAGGCGCCGGCCGGCCGGGTGACGATCACCCGCTGGAGGCGATCGGCCGCCAGCGGCCACGCCGGCCGCTCATGGCCCGCGGTCGCCGCCACCCGGCCGGCGCACCGGAGACTGGCGTAGGTGCTGGAGGAGGCGGTGAGGAGGGCGAACGACCACGGGGTGCCGTCGGCGTGGCGGGCCCAGATGACCTCGCCTCGGGGCGCCTGAAGGTCGAGGACGAAACCCATGGCGGCGTCGACGACGGGCCACATCGTGGCCAGGAAGCCGGCGTCGGCGGTGACAACGAAGTGGTGCCACACGCCAGTGGCCACGTAGGCGCTGACGTTGGCGTCGAGCGTGGCCTCCTCCACCTGGCCGGCCCGGTAGTACTGGTGCCAAGCGCCGTCGGGGCGCTGGGTGCGGGCCAGCCACGCGTACGCGGCCTCGGCCTCGACCCGCCGGCCGCCGGCGGTGAGGGCCATGGCCGCCTCCACGTGGTTCCACGGGTCGCCGTGGCCGCCGGCGAACCACGGGATCATCCCGTCGGCCTGCTGGACGCCGGCGATCCAGTCGACCGTCGCGCTCATGGCTTGACCGCGTAGAGGACCAGGCTCTTGCCCAGGAACGGGTTGAGGGCCCGGTCGAGCGCCCGGGTGAGCAGGGGCCGCCGCATGATGTCCCACACCAGGAACCGATGGTAGGTGCGGACGGGCCAGCGGTCGGGGCGGTTCAGGCCGAGGGCGCACTTCATCCACCAGTACGGCGAGTGGAGGGCGTGGGCGTGGTGCGACGCGGTGGGCCGCAGGCCGGCCTCCACGACCCGCCACGCCAGCCGGCTGCGGGTGTAGATGCGGACGTGGCCGTCGGGCACGTAGGGGGCGTGGTAGTTCTCCGTCAGCGCCCAGCACACCCTCTCCGGCCACCAGCGGGGGACGGTGATCGCCATCGTGCCGCCCGGTCGCAGCACCCGGGCCAGCTCGGCCGTCGCGGCGGCGTCGGCGGGCACATGCTCGAGCACCTCGGCGGCGATGACCCGGTCGAAGGCGCCGTCGGCGAACGGCAGCGCCAACGCATCGCCGTTGACCGCCGTCCCCAGGGCGCCGGCCGGCGCCTCACCGGCCAGCCGCATGGCGCCCAGCATGGCCGCGGTGTCCTTTACCTCACCGCCGTTGCGGTCGTAGGCCACGGTGTGGGCGCCCCGGCGGTGGGCCTCGAAGGCGTGGCGGCCGGCGCCGCAGCCGAGGTCGAGCAGCCGGTCGCCGGCCTGCAGGCCAAGGCGGCCGAAGTCGACCGTCAGCAAGCCCGGATCGCCTCGCGGTAGGCGTCGACCGTCGCCTCGGCTGTCGCCCGCCAGGTGAACCGGTCCAGCACCCGGGACCGGCCGGCGGCGCCCATGCGGGCCCGCAGCTCCTGATCGTCGAGGGCCCGGACGATGGCGCCGGCCAGGGCCCCCGGGTCGTTGGGCGCAACCAGCAGCGCGCAGTCGCCGTCGGCCCCGACGACCTCGGGCAGCGCGCCGCCCGTGGTGGTGACGAGGGGGAGCCCGCAGGCCATGGCCTCCACCGCCGGCAGCGAGAACCCCTCGTAGAGCGACGGCACGACGGCCACCTCGGCCTCGGCGTACAGCTCGACCATGCGCAGGTTGTCGACCACGCCGGCGATGGTGACGGCGCCCTCGAGGCCCAGGCGCTCGATGGTGGCCGGCACCAGGCTCCCGTCGCGGGGCTGGCCGACGACGACCAGCTCGGCGTGGCGCTCGGTGCGGACCTTGGCCAGCGCCTCGAGCAGCGGCACCAGCCCCTTGAGGGGCACATCCGCGCTGGCGGTGGTCATCAGCCGCCCGGGGACCCGGGCGACGTGAGGGAGCGGCCGGAACAGCCCGGTGTCGACGCCGACCGGCACCACCGAGATGCGGGCGCGGCGGACCCCCATCTGGGCCGAGATGTCGCCGGCCGAGGACTCCGAGACGGTCAGGACCCGGGGCATGCGGCGGGCCACCCGCTTCTGCATGCGCACGAACCCGTACCAGCGGCGGACCGCCAGCTGCCGGCGCCAGCCCTCGGCCCGGGCCTGGGCCACCTCGACGGCCCGGTCCACCGTGATCGGGTGGTGGATGGTCGCCACCATCGGGAGGTCGATGCCCAGGATGCCGTAGCCCAGGCACTGGTTGTCGTGGACGACGTCGAAGTCGTGGCGCCGGCTGCGCAGCGCCCGCCGGGCCCGCAGGCTGTAGGTCAGCGGCTCCGGGAAGCCGGCCGCGCACATGGTGGCGAACTCGGCGAACGTCGATCAGGTCGCGGAACTCCGACAGGGCCGGCGTGCGGAACGGATCCTCGGGCCGGTAGAGGTCGAGGCTGGGCACCTCGACGCACGGCACGCCCGGCGCCAGCCGCGGGTAGGGCGGGCCGCTGAACACCTCCACGTGGTGTCCGAGCGCCACCAGCTCCCGGGTCAGGTAGTGGACGTAGACGCCCTGGCCGCCCGAGTTGGGGTTGCCGCGGTACGTCAGGACCGCGACGCGAAGAGGCTCGGGCACGGTGCAGGAGCCTGACCGCGCCCGAGCCGGGACGCAAACGGTTCAGCCAGAGTGAATCAGTTCTCGGTGGACTGTGCTGGTTGGCGGCTCTCCGCCGACTGTGCTGGTTGGCGGCTCTCCGCCGACGTTGCCGAGATGGCCGACTGGCCGCCGCCGGCGCCGGTGGTGATGGACACCTTGCGGGGCTTGGCCGCCTCGGCCACCGGGATGCGCAGGGTCAGCACGCCGTTGTCGCAGGTGGCGTCGATGCGCTCGGAGTCGAGCGTCTCGCCGAGGAACAGCTGGCGGCTGAAGGAGCCGACCGGCCGCTCGCTGACCACGACCTCGTCGACGTCGTCGCCCCAGTGGCGGGTGCGCTCGGCGCTCACGGTCAGCACGTTCTTCTCCACCGTGAGCTCGATGGTGTCGGGGTCGATGCCGGGTACGTCGAAGTGGACGACGAAGGCCGAGCCCTTGCGGTACGCGTCCATCGGCACGCCGTTGAGCCGGCGGACATCGCCGTTGCCCCACAGGTTCTGGGTGAGCCGGTCGAGGTCACGGAAGGGGTCGAAACGCATCAGCATGAGTGACAACCTCCTAGGTTCAGATCGATTGGTCGGCTTCATCATACCCGTTCTCCCGATCTTCAGTCAACGAACCTGCTGCGAATCCACTCAACTTTGCTGAGTAGAAGCAGGGCGCCGGCCAGGAGCACCCACGGCGCCGACCCCAGGGTGACGAACAGCGTCCGGCCCGTGCGCAGGTCGACGCCGGCCGTCAGCACCTCGGCTCCGCCGAGGCCGCTCAGGGCGACGACCCGCCCCCGGTGGTCGATCACCGCGCTGTAACCGGTGGGCGCGGCCTGCACCACCCACCTGCCGGTTTCCAGGGCGCGAAGGCGGGCGACGGCCACCTCCTGGGCGGGGATCTGCTCGTCGCGGTACGACGAGGCGTTGGTCGGCACCAGCACCACCCGGCCGCCCGCCCGCACCGCCTCCCGGGCCCGGTCGGGGAAGAAGACCTCGTAGCTGATGACCACGCCGAGGCGACCGGCCGGCGTGTCGAGCACCGCCGGCCCGGTTCCCACCAGGGCGTCCCGGGGGACGGCCGACAGGTCGGCTATGCGCTCGAAGAGCCCCCGGGCCGGTACGTACTCGCCGAACGGCACCCGGTGGACCTTGTCGTAGCGCTCGAGGAGGGTCCCGTCCGGGCCCCAGGGCACCGCCGAGTTGCGGAAGCGGTCGCCTTCCTCGCCCTGGACCACGCCGGCGACGAGGGTGGTGTCGAGCGAGTCGGCCAGGGCGGCGAGCCGGCGGCCCTCGGGGAGGTTGGCGACCTCGCCCTGCACGTCGACCACGTCCTCCGGCCACAGCACGAGGTCCACGGGCGCCCGCACGCCGGCGGTCGTGGCGTCCACGTGTCGCTGGAACACCGGGGCCGGGTCTCGGGCCACCGCCCGCACCCCCCGTGGGCCGCCACCCTGGACGACGGCCACGGTCAGGCGCCGGTCCACCGACCCGTCGGGCGCCACTGCGCCGGCGCCGGCGACGACGACCGCGATGGCGAGGCCCACTCCGGCATCGACCCACCGCCGGCGCACCAGCGCGACCAGGGCCACGCCGGCCACGCCCACGAGGGCGACGAGCAGCAGGCGCCCGCCGATGCGGGCCGCCCCCTGGAGCGGCCCGCCCACCTGCCCGAGGTCGATCCCCGAGATGGGGAGGCCCCCGAACGGCCAGGTCCCCCGTACGGCTTCGACCAGCACCAGCGCGGCGGGGAAGGCCACCGCCCGCCACCGGCCGGAGACCATCCACATGCCGGCCATCAGGATCGCCGCCTGCAGCAACGTGGCCACGACGTAGCCCGGCAGGGAGAAGTCGCGCATCCACCACAGCCCGGGCAGGTAGAGGCCGGCGCCGGCCGCCAGCCCCACGGCCCAGCGCCTGGGCCCGAGCGGCCCCCGGAGCGGGGTGGCGGCGTCGCCATCGAGCGCCAGGAACAAGAGCGCGGCCCCGAGCACGCCCAGCGGCCACGCTCCGACCGGCGGCAGGCTGGCCGCCAGCAGGCCGCCGCCGACCAGGCCGACCAGCAAGCTCACACGCGGCCCGATAGCGATCTCCCTGTGGTTCGATGGACCGGATGGCCGTCACCGATCTGGCCGAGGCCCTCGCCGAGGCCAACCTCAGCAGCCCCATGCTGCCCGAGAACCGGGGTGACCCGTACCCCATCTACCGGTTCATCCGGGAGCGGGAGCCGGTGCACCACGCCCCCGACGGCAGCTGGGTGCTGACGCGCTACGACCACAGCGCCGCCCTCCTGCGCGACCCGAGGTTCAGCACCAACCCCGCGCTGCTCACCGAGGGCCCCGACGCGTCGGCCATGGGCCCGGTCCGCCAGGTCGGCTCCAGCCTCATGATGTTCCTCGACCCGCCCGACCACACCCGGCTCCGGTCGCTGGTCAGCCAGGCGTTCACGCCCCGCATGGTGGAGTCCCTGCGCCCGCGTATCCAATCGCTGGTCGACGAGTTGCTCGACGCCGTGGTCGATACCGGCGAGATGGACGTGCTCGCCGACCTCGCCTACCCCCTGCCCACCGTGGTCATCTGCGAGCTGCTCGGCGTGCCCCCCGAGGACCGCGACAAGTTCAAGGGCTGGTCGGCCGACGCCTCCCGCCTGCTCGACGGCTACCTGGACAAGGAGGCCATGGACAAGGGCATGGTCGCCGGCATGTACCTCTTCCAGTACTTCACCGACCTCGTCGAGGCCCGCCGGGCCGAGCCCCGTAACGACTTGCTCAGCGCCCTGCTCGCCGCCGAGACAGGAGGCGACACCCTGTCGCACGCCGAGCTGCTCAGCACCGCCACCCTGCTGTTCATCGCCGGCTTCGAGACCACGATGAACCTGGTCGGCAACGGCACCCTCGCCCTGCTGCGCAACCCGGATCAGCTGGCGCGCATGCAGGAGGACCCGGGCCTCGTCCGCACCGGCGTCGAGGAGCTGCTGCGCTACGACGGCCCCGTCCACGTCACCGCCCGCATCGCCAAGGAGGACGTCGAGATCGGCGGAGAGGTCGTCCGGCAGGGGGAGCAGGCCGTCGCCATCATCGGCGCCGCCAACCGCGACCCGGACCAGTTCCCCGACCCCGACCGGCTCGACGTCGGGCGGACGCCCAACAAGCACCTCGCCTTCGGCGGCGGCCCTCACTTCTGCCTGGGCGCAGCCTTGGCCCGCATGGAGGGCCAGATCGCCTTCGAGACCATGCTGCGCCGGCTCCCCGACCTGGAACTCGCCACCGAGCACCCGACTTACCGTGACCACTACGTCATCCGGGGCCTCGACGAGCTTCGCGTCCGGTTCAAGGCGTAACGTTCTGTCCGTGCCCGGGCCCAAGCGAGACAAGCCCCTCGTCCACCTGATCATCCCGAAATGGGGTGGCACTGGCATCCATCAGACGTTCGGCCACCGGATGCCGCCCATGGCGCTGCTGGTGCTGGCCGCCCATGCCCGCCGGGCCGGCTGGGAGCCGAGGGTCATCGACCAGAACTTCCAGAAGCTCCCCGACGAGGTTCCCGACCTGGCCTGCCTCACCGTCTGGACGTCGATCGCCCCCCAGGCCTACCGCCTGGCCGACGCCTATCGGGCCAAGGGCGTGCCCGTCGTCCTGGGCGGGGTCCACGCGTCGCTGATCCCCATCGAGGCCCTCCGCCACTGCGACTCGGTGGTCTCCGGCGAGGCCGACACCATCTTCGGCACCGTCCTGGCCGACGCCGCCGCCGGCACGCTGCAGCGCATGTACAAGGGCAGCTTCCAGGACATGGACGCCGTCCCCATGAACCACGAGTGGATCGACATCCTCAAGAAGTGGCCGATCTACCGCTACGCCCCGCTGAACACCCTCCAGACCACTCGCGGCTGCCGCTTCAACTGCGACTTCTGCTCCGTCATCCGCATCAACGGCAGGGGCTCCCGCCACAGCCCCACCGATCGGATCCTCGAAGAGATCCGGGTGCTCAAGAAGGCCGGCCAGCACCTCGGCGAGTTCGCCTACGTGTTCTTCCTCGACGATGACCTGGCCGCCGACCTCGACTTCTGCGGCGAGCTGTCCGAGGCCATCCTCTCCTCGGGGGTCAAGGTCCGGTGGGGCGCCCAGGCGTCGATCGGCCTGGCCCGCAACACCGAGCTGCTGGACATGGCCACCCGCAGCGGGCTGCGCACCATGTTCATCGGATTCGAGGGAATCGACCGCGACGCACTGGTCGAGTGCAACAAGAAGAACCGCCCGGGCGAGTACGGCGAGCTGGTCGCCAAGGTCCACAAGGCCGGCGCCGGCATCGAGGGCGGGTTCATCTTCGGCTTCGACAGCCAGGGCCCCGACTGCTTCGAGGAGACGGCCAAGTTCGTCGACAACATCAACGTCGATGTGGCTCACTTCTCGATCCTGACGCCGTACCCGGGCACTGCGACCTACGCCCGCATGCTGGCCGACGATCGCATCACCACGTTCGACTGGAAGCGCTACAACATGTACAGCTGCGTCTTCGAGCCGGCCAAGATGTCCGCCCAGCAGCTCGAGACCGGCCTGGCCACGGCCTACCGCACCTTCTACTCGAAGCGCCGGCGGTTCAACCGCTTCAAGCGCAACTTCAAGGGCCGGGAGACGGTGTTCCACATGGCCCTGTCGACCGCCAACGAGAACTACGCCTGGCGCTACCGCAACCCGCACGTCTCCCCGGAACCCGGCTACGAGGCGGCCAAGGAGGACATCTCCGCGCTGATGGCCGCCAGCTCGGCGCCGGCGCAGGAGGCGCTGAACGTGGCCTTCCTGAAGGCCAAGGCGACCACCCCCTGATCGAACTGGTTGCAGGTACCCGCGCATACGACAGGTAACTGCAACCAGAACGCGAACGGCTAGCGGGCCAGTAGCTTGAAGCGGGCGCCCATCGGGTCGGCGGCGCTGGCCAAGCGGCCGTAGGGGGTGTCCTCCGCCGGCTTCTCGATGCTGCCGCCGAGCTCGACGACCTTGGCCAGCGCGGCGTCGGCATCCTCGACTGCGAAGTACACCGACCAGTGCGAGGGCACGTGGTCGGGCAGGAAGGCGGCGGCGTCCATGACGCCGGCGACCTGGTCTTCGCCGTGGTTGGCGGTGGTGTAGCGGAACTCGTCGGTGTCGTGGAGGGTGCTGGTGTCCCAGCCGAACACCGTGCGGTAGAAGGCGGTGGCATTGGCGTGGTCCTTGGTGAGCAGCTCGAACCACGCCGGCGTGCCTGGCTCGCCAAGGACGCCGATGCCCTTGTGCGTGCCCGGCTGCCACATGCCGATGACGGCGCCGGCGTTGTCGATGATGACGGCCATGGTGCCCAGGTCATGGACAGCCATAGGGGGTGCGATGACCTGGCCGCCGTTGGCCGTGGCCACCTCGACCGCCTTCTCGGCGTTGTCGGTCGCCAGGTAGATCGACCAGATGTTGGGCGGGCCGGCGTCGGGCATGGCCGGCATCCCGCCGGCGACCAGGTGGCCGTCCTTGGTGAAGTTGAAGTAGCCGCCGAACTCGGGGTTGGGCTCGTCGGACTGCCAGCCGAACAGCTCGCCGTAGAACGCGCGGGCGCGGTCGACGTCGGACGTCATGACGTCGACCCAGCAGGGTGCTCCGTGGGGGGCGGCTTCGCGGGTGGGCATGGTGGCTCCTTCGTGGTGGAGGACGATGTGCATGCTTCAGACGTCGGACGTCCGCCGAATTCATCGGCGGTACCGTGAAGCTTATGAGCGACGCCGGCCCCGAAGCCCTCGTCGGTCAGAGACGTTTAGCTCGGCGGTCTCCACGCCGGGTCGCGGCCCAAGAACCCGAGCACCCGGTCCTGAAGGGAAGCGTCCTCGGGGACGGGCACGACAGCCTTGTACCAGCCGTTGGCGCGCTGCCAGTCCCAGTTCGCCGGGTCGCCGTTGAGGGCGCCCCAGAGGAGCTCGACCTCCTCAGGGTCCATGGTGGGGTCCTGCCCGGTCGCCACGGCCAGGTCCCAGCCGTGCTGGGGGAGGTCGAAGCTGAGCGACCAGTGGAGGTGGCCGACCACCTTTCGTGGCGTCGCTTCATCGTCGAGAACGCGCTGGAGCACGTCGCGAGTGGCACCGAACGCCGCACCCGGATCGGCGAAGTCGGCGAAGGCCGGCGCGTCGGCCATTCCCGCCTTGTCGCACAGGACGAGGGCCGAGTAGTCGACGACATGGGCCACGACGTCGCGCGCCAGCCACCCCGCACAGGGTGACGGGCTCGACCACCGCTGGGGCGGGGTGCCGTCGATCAGCGCCGCGAAGGCGCCGGCCCGCCGGCGGTACGTGTCGCCTACCACCGGCGCTCGGCCACGGCGATGACGTGCTCGACGTAGGAGTCGGCGAACCGCTGGGCGGCGCCGGCACCGAAGAGGCGGTGCGGGTACCGGAACGTCAGGTGGAGGCGACCGGCGACGACCACCGCTCCGATGCAGAGGCTGTGGGCGGCCCGGGCTGGCAGTGAGCACCACATTGCCGTGGTCTCGCCGGCCTCCGGCCCGAACGACGGGGCCTCGGCCAGCCAGCCCAGGTTGGCGAGCATGGCGGTGTCGACCTCCTTGTTGCGGGTGAGCGGCTGCAGGACCACGAGGGACTGCTTGCCCCACAGCGGAAGCAGGCCGTTGCGCTCGAGGGCCGCCAGGAGCGCGACGCCGGTACGGTACCGCTTGTTGCGCGTCTTCTGGCCGGTGATGGCCTTGAGCGCGGCCCGTGCGCCCGACCGGTGCCGGCGGCTGGTGGACACCCTCTGGGTCACCGAGAAGTTGCCCACGATTTCGTGCGGCCAGCCCTCCGGTCGGAGGTCGGCGGGGACCAGGACGCCGATGCGCCGGCCCGGCGTGCCGTGCTCCAGGTTCCATTCGCCGACGGCGAGGTGGAGGGCGGCGAGCATGACGTTGCGGGCCGTGCCCTGGCGGTGGACGTTGGCGACCCGCTGCGTGTCGGCCACCGACAGCCGGGTGAAGTGGTAGCCGTACCCGTCGCGGTCGGTTGGAGTGTCGGGCTGCAGCCGGGCCGGGTTGGCCAGCGCGTCCCGTGCCCGCTCCACCACGATCCGGTACCACGCCTCCACCGCGGACACCGGCTTCGACGCCGGCCGCACGGGGAGGTCGTTGACGGCTAGGAAGTCCAGTGGCGGGACCGGGGGCCCGTCGTCGGCGTAGGCGGCGGCGATCGACTCCATCACCCGAACGGCGCTGAAACCGTCGCTGGCGGCATGGTTCAGGTTGAGCAGCAGGGCGTCGCCGGCGGGGTGGTGGGCGAGCAGCGCCTGCAGCGGCGGCCACTGGTTCATCGGCACGGAATCGCTGAGGAGCGCCTCCCGTGCCGCGTCGAGTGCGTCCTCGTCGGCGCAGGCCACCGTACGCAGGAAGTCGTGCTCAGGCGGGCGGTGGCCGACGACGGCGTCGAAGGCCTTGCGCATGCGGGTGTCGTCGAGGCTGCCGGCGACCTTCGCCTCGACGTGCACGCTCCACTTCGACGGCTCGAGCAGGTGCTCGGGGTCCGGGGTGTCCAAGTGGCCGTCCCAGACCCACGCGCAATCGAGGTGCGACCGGTGGTCTCCCTTGCGGCCGCGGAGCAGCCGGACCAGGTCCTGGGCCGCGCCGACCACGTTGTGCACCGCCGCTCGCTGGACGGAGTACCCGGTCCCGCCGCCGAGCGGTGAGACCTTGTCGACGTGGGCCGAGATGTGGTCATCGTGGATGACGATGTGGAGGCTGTCGGCCTCGGTGTTCTCCCGCAGCGAGACGCTGCCGGGGTGGTAGACGCGACCCAGGCCGCTGTCCTTGTGGAACCGCCCGCCCGACACCAGCCGGCGGAAGTACGCCACCGGGTCGGCGATGGTCGGTTGCTGCACCGGCGAGTAGGCGCCCTCCGGTTCCTGAAGGCGTGACTGGAGCGTCATCGCAGGGCGGCGGCCGCTTCGAGGCGGACGCGGAAGTCGGGATCGTCGGCTCGGGCGACGATGGCCGTGCGGCTGCGAGCCGGGCCGAGCTCCACCAGGCCACGGAGGGCCTTCCAGCGGACCCATGCGTCGGCGTCAGCGAGGGCCGACTCCAAAAGGGGGCGCAGCTCCTCCCGGCCGGCGTCGACCATGGCGTCCACCGCGGCCCGCCTCACGCCCCGAGCCGGGTCGACGACGAGGCGGGCCCAGGCGCCGGCGGCCGCCGTCGGGTCGCCCTCCCGCAGGAGGTTGGCGGCGACCTGGCGCCCGGCGGCATCGGGGCCGGCGGCGGCGTCGAGCACCCGCGCCAGGTCATCCGGGTCGGCAGGGCGAAGCGAGCCCAGGTCGCGCCAGGCCCGCTCGAGGCGGGTCAGCGGGCGGTCGTCACCGCCGCCGGCCGGGCGGTGACCGCCAGCGCCGGCCAGCCAGGACGGCCCGCCCGCCGAGCCGACCGGTACGGCCGGCCCCTGTTGCCCGCTCCGGGGGCCGCTCGGGCCCTCGTCTGGATCGGCGAACTCGTCGGTGACCACGGCCAGGACCGGAGCCAGCAGTCCCTCCCAGTCGTCGGGCCGGCGCAGGCCGACGGCCACGAAGTCCGGGCCGACGAGCACGTTGGCCACCCGGTCGAACTCGGCGAAGAGGCGGGCGACCGGTGGGTCGTCGGCGGCCGCGGCCGGCGAGTCGTACCAGCGGCTGGCGCCGGCGTTGATGGCGTGGCCGAGCCCGAAGCGGATCGTCCGGGGGTTGGGGGTGGCCTCGGGGACGACCGGCCCGTCGAAGGCCAGGTCGAGCGCCGGCGGCGCGGATGCGGCCACGGCCGAGCGCACCTCGACACGGAAGCGGCCGCCCTGCCAGCCGAAGGCCAGCGCCACGTCCTCGTCGAGGTCGCGCTCCCACCAGCCCTCGCCGGCACCGACCGCAGCGGCCAGGGCGTCGTCGTCCTCGGCGGTCCACGGCCCGGCCGACAGATACCGCTTCAGCAGTGCCTTCACCGGTCCCAGGGACTCGAACGGCAGAGCCATGACCGCCTCGGTGAGGTGGGTGAACGCAGCGCCGGCCAGGTTGCGCTCGACGACGACGTCACGGGCCTCCATGAGGTGGACCGTACCGGGCGGCGCCCGGGCATGGGATCATGCCGGTGTGGAGTCGTCGCCGGCTCGGGTGGTCCGGAACGCCGACCGGCGGATGCTGGCCGGCGTGGCCGCCGCGCTGGCGCAGGTGGTGCTTGGCGTGGGTCTGGTGGCTGCCGGCGTTGCCGTGTTCCTGGTGGCCACGCCGAGCGTGGCGTCGCCGAGCGCCGGCATCCTGGCCACCGCCGCCATCGCCGTCGGCCTGGTGATGATCTTCGGCCCGTGGTGGTGGCGGCTGACCCACGATTTGTCCGTCGAGCGCCAGGAGCGCATCCGCACCCAGGAGAAGGCCGAGGTGGCCGCGCACATTCACGACTCGGTGCTCCAGACGCTCGCCCTGATCCAGCGCAACTCCACCGACGCCCGCAAGGTCTCGACGCTGGCCCGGTCCCAGGAACGGGAGCTGCGGGCGTGGCTGTTCGGTACGCCGGAGCTCGAGGCGGGGGAAAGCTTGGCCGCCGCCCTGGAGCGGGTGACCAACGAGATCGAGTATCTCTACGAGGTGGCCGTCGAGACCGTCGAGGTCGGCGACTGCCCGGTGAACGACCGGCTGATCGCCCTCGTGCAGTCGACTCGGGAGGCCCTGGCCAACGCCGCCCGCCACTCCGGGGCGCCGTCGGTCTCGGCCTACCTGGAGGTCGAGCCCGAACAGGTCACGGTGTTCGTGCGGGACCGGGGCAGCGGCTTCGATCCCGACGAGGTCCCCCGCCACCGGCGGGGGATCGCCGACTCCATCGTCGGTCGCATGGACCGCCACGGCGGCAAGGCAGTGATCCGCAGCGAGCTGGGTGAAGGGACGGAGGTCGAGCTGGTGATGCCCCGATGAGCCAGGCAAGGCCCCGGGTGTTCCTCGTCGACGACCACCACCTCGTGCTCTCCGGCGTGCGGGCCGAGCTGGGCGACGCGGTGGAGATCATCGGCGAGGCGTCGGAGGTGGAAGCGGCCATCGAGATGATCGGCGAGCGCCTGCCCGACGTGGTGCTGCTCGACGTCCACATGCCCGGCGGAGGTGGCCGGGCGGTGATCGAGGCCGTCGGGGCCAAGCACCCCGAGGTGAAGTTCCTCGCCCTGTCGGTCTCCGACGCGGCCGAGGACGTGATCGGGGTCATCCGGGCCGGCGCCCGGGGCTACGTCACCAAGACGATCTCCGGGCCTGAGCTGGTCGAGGCCGTGCTGCGCGTAGCCGACGGTGACGCCGTGTTCTCGCCCCGCCTGGCCGGCTTCGTCCTCGACGCCTTCTCCGCCGAGTTCCGCGGCCCGGTCGACCCCGAGCTGGACCAGCTCACCGTCCGGGAGAAGGAGGTGCTGCGCCACCTGGCCCGGGGTTACTCGTACAAGGAGATCGCCCGCCAGCTCAACATCTCCATCAAGACGGTGGAGACCCACGCCTCGGCCGTGCTGCGCAAGCTCCAGCTCACCAACCGCCACCAGCTCAGCCGCTGGGCCACCGACCGCCGCCTGGTCTGACCGCTCAAGGTTCGGCGGCGTCGGGCCGATGACGTGGTCGAGGATTCATGTCAACGCACGCGCCCGTCCGGGAGAACACCGCCGCCGGCGGTGAGCCGCCTAGGGCCGGCGTCGTCGACCTCGCCGGCGTCCAGTACCGCTTCGGGTCCGGCACCGGGCTCGTCGACCTGGACCTTTCGGTGCCGGGCGGCTCGATCACGGTGCTGGTCGGCCCCAACGGCGCCGGCAAGACGACCGCCCTGCGGGTAATCACCGGCGCGCTGCGGCCCCACGCCGGTGTGGCCCGGGTGTTCGGGCTCGAGCCCAGCGGGGCCGACGGCGAGCAGGTCCGCCGGCGCTGCGGCGTGGTGGCGGCCAAGCCGGCGCTGTACGACCGCCTGACCGGGCGCGCCAACCTCCGCTTCGCCGCCGAGCTGTTCGGACTGGGCGACAACGCCCCGATCGAGGAGTCGGCGGCCCGCTTCGGCATCGACCAGTCGCTGGACCTGCGGGTGGGCGGCTACTCCACGGGCATGAAGACCCGCCTGGCGCTGGCCCGCGCCGTCCTGCACAGGCCCGACCTGCTGCTCCTCGACGAGCCGACGTCCGGGCTGGACCCGGAGTCCTCACACGCGGTCCTCGGCCTGGTCCGGGCGATGGCGGCCGACGGGGCGACCGTGGTGATGTCGACCCACCTGCTTCTCGAGGCGGAGGGTCTGGCCCACCAGGTGGTCATGATGGAGGACGGCGCCGCCGTGATGGCCGGGTCGACCGAGGAGCTGATGCGCCGGTACTGGCCCCGGCCCGTTGTCCACTTCCGGGCCGAGGATGCGCCGGCGCTCGACGGGCTGGCTGCGATGGAGGGTGTGGTGGGCTATTCCCGCGACGGGGCCGGCGCCGACGTGGAGCTCGACGATCTCAACCGCGTCCCGGGGTTGGTCGCCTCCCTGGTCGCGGCCGGCGTCCGGCTTACCGCGGTGACACCCCACGAGCGCTCGCTGGAGGAGCTTTACCTCAGGGTGCGGCAGCGATGAACCCAGCCACATTGAACGGCAGACGGGTGTGGGCCGTCGCTCGGAACGACCTGCGCCAGCTGGCCCACAGCCCCGACTTCTGGGCGCCGATGCTGGTGCTGGCCGCGCTGTTCTTCGTGATCATCCCGACGATCCTCCTGCTCACGATCACGAGCATCGGCAGCGTGAGCACCGTGCGGAACGTGTCCGCCGCGCTGGACCTGCTGCCGGCCGCCGCCCAGGAGGCGATCCGGGGCGACAATCCCGCCGACCGCACCGGGTACGCCCTCGCCGTCTACCTGTTCGCCCCGATGGCGGTGATCGTGCCCATGACCATCTCCACCGCGGTCGGGGCCAACGCCCTGGTGGGCGAGAAGGAGAAGGGCACCGGGGAGTTCCTGGCCCACTCGCCGGCGTCGGAGCGCGAGATCTACTTGGGCAAGCTGATCGCCAGCCTGCTGCCCGGGTACCTCACGACGCTGATCGGGTTCGGCCTCTACTCGCTGGCCGTCAACCTGATTGTCGGTCCGAAGGTGGGCGGGTGGTTCTTCCCCACGCCGGAGTGGTGGGTGCTAATGCTCTGGGTGGTCCCGCCGTTCCTGGCCATCACCCTGTCGGTCGTGCTCCGCCTGTCGGCGCGGGTCAAGAGCGCAGCCGCGGCCCAGCAGGCGTCCGGCCTGGTCACGCTGCCGCTGATCATGCTCTCCTACGCCCAGTCGACCGGCGGCCTGCTCGGCGCCGGCAATGCCGGGTTCTGGGTGGGCCTGGCGGCGTGGGCGGCGGCGGTGCTCGGGCTCATGCGCGGCGCCAAGGCCGTGACCCGGCCCCGGCTGCTCGGCATCGACGCCTAGCTCGGTCTAGCGGCGCCGGCTCAGCCGTTGCAGTCCGGGACCTTGCCTGGCGTCAGGGGCTCGCCGCCGCTGATCCCCGTGGCGGTGTCGCGAGCCGATACCCAGGTCCAGCTCCCGGCGCCGTAGCCGGTGGCGGTGGGGCAAGGCAGGGGCGACCGCTCGAAGTTGATCTTGCCGTCGGAGTCAGCCTGGATCGTCTCTTCGACGTACTGCGAGGGGCTGGGGCCGCTGCCTACCATGAGGACCTGGACCAGGACCTCGCCGTTCGGCGTGAACTTCGAGCCCTTGACCGTGATCTTCTCCAGCGCACCCGATGCGCCGCGGTCCACGTCGGCGCTCACCTTCGGGTCGCCACCCGTGATTTCCTGCCCGCAACCGGCCGCGAGCACGAGCAGAGCGACGGCGGAAGCCCTGATCGCCTTGATGGCCCATGAACGTTGGTTGGTCGAACCGGTCATCGGATGGTCCTTTCTCGACAGCTGAAATGGCGAGCGGGACCTTACCCGGCAGCGACGGAAGGCGCCGGTAGACTTCGAAACTACATATAGAGGTTTGGAACAGTTACCGGGGCGGCGCCGGCAGCGCCTGCTCCAGTTCACAGAGCTGGCCGAAGAGGTCGCCTTGGGCCTCGAACCGGGCGAGCACGTCGCCGGCCTCGAAGACCAGGTCGTCGGGGTCGCCGCTGGCGACGACGGCCCGCACCTCGTCCCAGGTCACCGGCGTCGAGACGGTGGGGCGCGGGCGGGCTCTCAGCGAGTAGACGCAGACGGTGGTCTTGGAGTCGTCGTTCTGGCTCCAGTCGATGAAGACCTTGCCGGTGCGCAGGTCCTTGGTCATGACCGACAGCACCTCCTTCGGGTGCTGCTGCTCCAGCAGCTTGGCCATGGCGTGGGCGAAGGGCTTGGTCTCGTTGTAGGTCACCGGCGTGTTCAGCGGGACGTAGATCTGCAGGCCCTTGGAGCCCGAGGTCTTGGGGAACGCCTGCAAGCCCAGATCGTCCAGCACCTCACGGAGCCACAGCGCCACCTGCCCGCACTCCACGACCGTCGCCGGCGGCCCGGGATCCAGGTCGAAGACGACCATCGAGGGCTGCAGAACGTCGCGAGCGTGCGACAGGGACGTATGCAGTTCGAGGGAGGCGAGGTTGGCCACCCACACCAGGCCGGGGAGCTCGTCGATCAGGCAGTAGTTGACGTCGGCCTTGTTGCGGGCACTCCAGACCGACAGCGTCTCGACCCATGGCGGCCGGTGCTTCGGGCAGTTCTTTTCGTAGAAGAACTGGCCGTCGACCCCGTTGGGGTAGCGCTTCAACGTGAGCGCCCGTTGGTGGAGGTGGGGTAGCAGCGCCGGCGCGATGCGGGTGTAGTAGTCGATGACCTGGCCCTTGGTGAAGCCGGCCTCGGGGTACAGCACCTTGTCGAAGTTGGACAGCTTCAGATGCCGCCCGCCGACCTCCACCTCGACCGACGTCGAGGAGGGGCTCATTCGCCGTTCGCCGGCACAGTCTTGCCGGACTTCACCGCGGCCAGGCTGGCCTCGAGAGCGGCCATGAGGTCGACCACGCGGGGAGCCTCCTCGGCGGTGTCCTCGACCACGATCTCCTGGCCCGAGGCCTTCTGCTCGATGAGTTGCAGCACCCGCTCGCGGTACTCGTCGCGGTACTTCGACGGCTCGAAGTCGGTGGTCAGCGAGTCGATGAGGGAGCGGGCCATCTTCTCCTCCCGCTCGGTGACGTCGACATCGGGCCCCGGCAGATCAAGTTCGTCCAGAGGGTTCACCTCGTCGGAGAAGAGCATCGTCTCCATGACAAGGGCGTCGTCCTTGGGGCGGATGGCGGCCAGGTACTGCTTGGTGCGGAGCACGACCCGGGCGATGCCCACCTTGTTGGTCTCGCGCATGGCGTTGCGCAGCAAGGCGTAGGCCTTCTGGCCGCCCTTGTCGGGCACGAGGTAGTAGGGGCGCTCGTAGTACACGGGGTCGATCTGGTCGAGGTCGACGAAGTCCTCGATGTCGATGGTCTTGCTGGCCTTGGGATCGAGCGCTTCGAGCTCCTCGGGCGTGACGGTGACGTAGTTGTCCGGAGCGATCTCGTAGGCCTTGATGAGGTCCTCGTAGGGGACCTCCTCGCCGGTCGCAATCGAGACCCGCTTCTGCTTGATTCGAGACTTGGACTTGCCGTCGAGCTGGTGGAAGCGGACGTCCTTGGACGACGTGGCGCTGAACACCTTCACCGGCACGTTCACCAGCCCGAAGCTGATGGCGCCGCTCCAAATGGGCCTGGGCACATCGAGATGGTACGTCGGAGCCAACGCCGTGGTGCACGGTGGCTGTTTTCGTCAGCTACCGGCGGGGAAGGTCTCCGGCATGCCCAAAGTAGATCCCACCACAGGCGAGCCCATGTCCGACGCCCCCGACGGCGACGACGCCACTCGCGGCGGCAAGGAGCGCGGCGACCCGGCACTCGAGGGTGCCACGGAGACCGGTCGCTCCGGTATCGGCTACTCCGACACGGGCAGCAAGGCCCGTGAGGACAGCCCCGACCGCCGGCTCCAGGCCGAGCAGGGCGGCGCCGCCGGCGGCGGTGGCCAGGCCGGCGGGTAGCTCACCACATCTGGCGGACCCGTACCTGCAGGGGCCTCTGGTCAATGACGACCTGCAGGTCCGGGTCCGCCAGCACCTCGTTGGGGTTGAGGTCGGTTCGGAACCCCTGCAGTGACGGCTGGCGCAGCGTGGCGCCTTCCGTGATCTCGTTGAATGCCACCTCGGCTATCAGGAGCGGCTCGACGTAGTGCAGCTTGCCGATGAGTTTCTCGGCGAAGGGGCTGTCGTGGCGAGCGGTGCGCTCGAAGACGGCAGAGAGCTGGCGGATCATGTCGCCGGACAGGCCTGACCCGACTTGGCCGGCGTAGTGCAGGCGGCCGGTGCTGGCGCCGGTGGCCGGGTCGAGGCCCCAGCAGCCCACCGCCAATGAGCCGATAGAGCCCGAGCGCCCGCCCTTGCCCTCGTGCCAGCCGCCGACGACGAACTCACGGCGCTTGACGCACTTCACCTTGATCCACGCCGAGGACCGCCGGCCCGGTAGGTAGGGCGCGTCGGCCCGCTTGGCGACGTAGCCCTCCATGCCGATGCGCCGGCAGGCGTCCAGCAACTCGTCGGCCGGCGCCGGCGGGATGAGGGGCGACGTGTGCCAGCACGGCCCGTCGAGGGCCAGGCCCTCCAGCACCTTCCGGCGTTCGGATTGCGGCCGGTCGGCGACCAGCTCGCCGTCGAGCCACAGCACGTCGAAGAGGAGGAGCTGGATGGGGACGTCGCGCCGGAGCTGGGCGCCCGGCTGGCGGACGTGCATGCGGCGCTGGAGTCGCTGGAAGCTGGGCCGGCCGGTCCGGTCGTCGAAAGCCACGATCTCGCCGTCGAGCACCGCCGACCGCCCCCCGAGAGCGTCGGCCAGGGCGGCCAGCTCCGGGTAGCCGCCGGTCACGTCGTTGCCCAGGCGGCTGGCGATGGAGACGCGGCCGGCGTGGACGGTGACGACGGCGCGCACGCCGTCCCACTTGGGCTCGATGAACCAGCCGTCGAAGGTGGGGGGCAGCGACGTCGTGGACGCCAGCATGGGCGCCAGCTCCGGCGGCTTTACGGTCGAATCACCACCAAACGCTCGTCGGTCATCTGCCGGACCGCATACGTCGGACCTTCCTTGGTGTTCCCGCTCTCCCGGACCCCGCCGTAGGGCATCTGGTCCGCCCGCCACGTGGGCACCTCGTTGACGAGGACCGTGCCGAACCGCAGCTCGCGGGCCGCCCGGATCGCGGTCGCCAGGCTGGCCGTGAAGATGCCGGCCTGCAAGCCGTAGCGGGTGTCGTCGGCCAGGCGCAGGGCCTCGTCGAGCGACTCGTAGGCGGCGATGGCGACGACCGGCCCGAACACCTCGTCTCGGCTCACTCTCATGTCGGGCGCCACGCCGGTCAGCACGGTTGGCCGCAGCATGCCGCCCTCCATCCGGCCGCCGGCGGCGACCGTGGCGCCCTGCCCGACGGCCTCGTCGATCCACGCTGACACGCGGTCTCGCTCGTCAGTGGAGATCAACGCCGACACGTCGGTGGCCTCGTCGAGGGGGTCGCCGACGACGAGCTCGTCGACCAGCTTGGCCAGGGTGGCGGTGAAGTCCTCGGCCACGGCGGCGGCCACGTAGATGCGCTGCACGGACACGCAGGACTGGCCGGCGTGGCTGAAGCCGGCGGTGGCGATGGTGCGGGCCGCCTGAGTCCAGTCGCCGTCGGCCTCGATGATGACCGGTGAGTTGTTGCCCAACTCGAGCGCCACCTTCTTGCGGCTGGCCTTGGCTGCGATCGCCCACCCGACCTCGGAGGAGCCGGTGAAGGTGACGTAGGCCACGTCGGGGTGCTCGACCAGGGCGTTGCCGACCTCGCCGCCGGCGCCGGTGACGACGTGCAGGTAGTCCGATGGCAGGCCGCACTCCTCGACGAGCAAGGCCCGAAGGGCGACGGCCGACAGCGGCGTCTGGCTGGCCGGCTTCAGCACCACCGGGCAGCCGGCGGCGATGGCCGGCGCCAGCTTGTGGGCCACCAGGTTCAGCGGGAAGTTGAAGGGCGAGATGGCGGCCACCACGCCGACCGGTACCCGCAGGGTGAACGCGATGCGGCCCTCGCCGACCTGGGCCGCGTCGACCGGCACCATCTCCCCGGTGAGGCGGCGGGCCTCGACCGCGGCGAAGGTGAACGTGCTGACGGCCCGATTGGCCTCGACCCGGGCCGTCTTCAGCGGCTTGGCCGACTCCAACGCAATGGTGCGGGCGAAGTCCTCGGCCCGCTCGGCCAGGAGGCGGGCGGCGGTGTCGAGGATCTCTGCCCGCCGCCAGGGCGCCAGCGGCTCGTCCCGCAAGGCCCGGCCGGCGCCGGCGACGGCCCGGTCGACATCGTGTGGCCCGTGCCTCGGGACCCTTCCGACTTCGGCGCCGTCATAGGGCGATCGCACCACGATCACGCCGTTCGCAGACGCCGTGCTCATAGTCCATTCTACCTGCGGAAATTCGACCTGCCACGGCCGGTCGCCGGTGCGAGGATGCCCCCCGTGGCGGCGGAACGGGGGCGGGAGCGCGTATCGGTGTGGCAGCTAGTCGGCATGCTGCCGACGGTCGGGCGCCCGCTGCTCGGGGGGTTGGTCCTCATGGCCATCGCCCAGGTGGTCCTGCCCCTCGCCATCATCGTCACCACGGGTGCCCTGGTCGGGCTGGTCACCGATGCCGCCGGCGTCGGCCGGGTGGCCGGCCCCCTCGCCGTCCTGGCCGGGCTGTTCGCCTGCCAGCAGGTGCTCAGCCCCGTTGCGAACGTGCTGTGGCACCGGTCTACCAGCCGCATCGATGGCTCATTGCGAGCCCGGGCCATGGAGGCCGCCGCCCGGCCTCCCGGCATCGCCCTGCTCGAGGACCAGGCCGTCCAGGACCTCCTCCCCCTGGCCACGGGCAAGCCGACGGAGTTCCGCTCCGCCACCCCCGGCGGGGCGGCGGTCGCCGTGGTCGGGCTGACGGCGCGCTACGTCTCCTCCATCGGTGCCGCGGTGATCGTCGCCCGCGTCTCTGCGCCCCTCGCCTTCCTGCTCCTCGCCTCTACGCTCGGGCTGCGCCGGCTCCAGCACCGGATCGCGCTTCGCCAGGCGGTGGCGTTCCAAGACAAGGTGCCGGCGTACCGCAGGGCCGGGTACTTCTCCGGCCTGGCCCTGGAGCCGGCGTCGGCCATGGAGATGCGGGTGTTCGGGCTGGCGCGATGGGTCGGCGAGCGCCACGCGGCGGCATGGAACGACGTCACCGCCGGGATGTCGGGCGTCCGCCACCGAACTGCCCGGCACTCCGCACTCGGCCAGCTCACGGTCGTCCCGGTCCATGGGTTCGTGTTCGTCTGGGCGGGCCTGGCTGCGGCTGACGGGCGGGTGGACCTCGGCACGCTGGCCCTGGTCCTCCAAGCCTCCCGCCAGCTCATCGACCTGGGCCTGCTGACCTGGGACGACTACCAGATCGACTTCGGCTCGGCCTCGATCCCGGCCACCGTCGAGCTGGAGCGACGGGCGGCCGACGCCGTCGCCGCCACTCGGGTCGGCGGCCGGCCCGCCGTCGGGCTGCCGGCGACGGCGGTCCGCTTCGAGGGCGTGACGTTCGCCTACCCGGGTGCCGAGCACCCGGTGTTCGACGGGCTCGACCTGGTGGTGCCGGCGGGGACGTCGATGGCCATCGTGGGCGCCAACGGCGCCGGCAAGACGACGCTCGTCAAGCTCCTCACCCGCTTCTACGAGCCCACCGCTGGCCGCGTGCTTGTCGACGGCATTGACGTGCGCGACCTCGACGTAGACAGCTGGCGGTCCCGGCTGGCGGTGATCTTCCAGGACTTCGTGCGCTACGAGCTGCCGGCGGCCGACAACGTGGGGCTCGGCGCTCCCGCCCTCCTGGACGACCGGGACGCGCTCCGTGGCGCCGCGGCCCGGGCCGGCACGCTGGACCGGATCGAGGAGCTGCCGAAGGGGTGGGAGACGGTGCTGGCCCGCAGCTACACCGACGGCTGCGAGCTCTCCGGCGGGGAGTGGCAGCGCATCGCCCTGGCCCGGGCGCTGCTCGCCGTCGACGCCGGCGCCACCGTGCTGGCCCTCGACGAGCCGACCGCCAACCTCGACGTGCGGGCCGAGGCCGCGCTGTTCGACCGGTTCCTCGAGCTGACCGCAGGTCTCACCACCATCCTGGTTTCACACCGCTTCTCGACGGTCCGGCGGGCCGAGCGCATCTGCGTGCTGGAGCACGGCCGGGTCGTGGAGCTCGGGACCCACGACGAGCTCGTCGCCGCCGGCGGACGGTATGCGGGGATGTTCACGCTCCAGGCGGCCCGGTTCGATGGCTGACCTCCGGCGTTCGGCGGGCCTGCTCTGGTCTGCCGTGCGGCGTGACAAGCCGAAGGTGGCAGCGACCGCCGTCGGTCTCGACATCCTCGTGAACCTCGGCGGGCGCCCGCTCGCCGGCCTGTGGCTCAAGCTCCTCGTCGACGCCGCCGCCGGCGGGCAGCGGACCACCGTGGTCGTGGTCGGCGTCGCCCTGGCCGTGTCGATGGCCCTGCAGGGGACGATCGGCACGGCGGTGGGCGTGATGATGTCCGACCTGCACGAGTCGAGCGCGCAGGTGCTGATCGGCGACCTCATGCGCCTATCGGCCGGTGTGCCGGGAATCGAGCACCACGAGCGGCCGGAGTACGCCGATCGGATCGCCCTACTGCGGGGTCAGGGTCGGTTGCTGACCAACTTCGTCGGGACGTTCGGGGCCAACGTCGGGCTCCTGACCCAGATCGTCATGACGATCGCCCTTCTCGCGACCGTGCACCCGGCGCTCCTCCTGCTCCCGGTGCTGGCCGTCCCGTCGGTGTGGGCCGGCAGCCGGGCCAATGCCATCGCCGAGAAGGCCAGAGGAGGACACCGCCGAGCGGGTGCGGCTGGAAGACCACCTCTTCGCGGTGGTGACCTCGCCGGGGCCGGCGAAGGAGGGCCGGGTATTCAACGTGTCGGGTGAGCTGGTCGACCGCCACCGCCGGCTGTGGTCCGAGGTGACCGACGTGATCGCCGTCTCCCGGATGCGGGCCGGTCTGGTGCGGACCGCCGGCTGGCTGAGCTTCGCCGCCGGCTACGTGGGCGCCGTCGCCTTGGCGGTCAGCCAGGCCCGGCGGGGCGCGGCCACGCCCGGCGACGTGCTGCTGGTCATCGCTCTGGCCAGCGACGTCAACGGCCAGGTCAGCCGGGCCGCCGCCCTCGCCAACGACTCGGCGGGGACCCTGCGTGCCGTCAGGCGGCTGCTGTGGCTGTCGGACTACGCGGCGGCCGCTCGGGTGCCGCATCCGGAGCCGGCGCCGGCCCCAGACCGGTTGACGTGGGGTATCGCCCTGGAGGGCGTCGGGTTCCGGTACCCCGGCACCGACGACGACGTACTGGTCGACGTCGACCTGGATCTGCCTGCAGGCTCCGTCGTCGCCATCGTGGGCGAGAACGGGGCCGGCAAGACCACCCTGGTCAAGCTGCTGACCCGGTGCTACGAGCCGACCGCAGGGCGGATCACCGTGGACGGCATCGACCTCTGCCGCATCGACGCCGAGGAGTGGCGAGAGCGGCTGTCCGCCGGTTTCCAGGACTTCGTCCGCTTCCAGCTGCTGCTCCGGGAGTCCGTGGGCGTCGGCGACTTGGATCGCATCGACGACCCGGCCGCGGTGAGGGCCGCCCTCCGCGCCGGCCAAGCCGGCGATCTGCCCGCCGAGCTGCCCGCCGGCCTCGACAGCCAGCTCGGCAAGCAGTTCGGCGGTGGCTCGGAGCTGTCGGAGGGCCAGTGGCAGAAGGTGGCGATCTCTCGCGCGCTGATGGAGGAGTGGCCCCTGCTGCTGCTGCTGGACGAGCCGACCTCCGGCCTCGACGCCGACGCCGAGCACGCCCTGTTCGAGCGGTACGCGTCGGCAGCCGCCGGCGCCGCACGCGCCGTCGGGGGAGTCACCGTCCTCATCTCCCACCGCTTCTCCACCGTGCGCCTGGCCGATCACATCGTCGTTCTCGACGGCGGGCGGGTGGTCGAGCAAGGCGCCCACGCCGGCCTGGTTGCTGCCGGCGGGCTCTACTCCGAACTCTACGGACTGCAGGCCCGCGCCTACCGGTGAGCGGTGCTACCTCTGACGTTGTCGACGGCGAGCGCGCAGACGTCGTCGCCCGACCTCCCGACCTTCCCCACGTTCCCGACCCTCCCCAGCTTCCCTACCACGTCGCCGCCGCCGACGATGCCGCCGTCGACCAGCCCGCCCTCCACGTCGCCGCCTCCCACCATGCCGCCGCCGACGTTCCCACCGTTCCCCACCTTCCCGCCTCCGCCGACGATGCCGCCGTCGACCTCCCCTCCCACGAGCACGCCGCCGCCCACGATGCCGCCCACCAGCTCGCCGCCGACGAGCGTGCCCTCCTTCGAGGACCGGGTCGGCGAGATCTTCGAGGAACTTCTCGAAGGGCTCGACGAGGACGCCCGCGACTTCCTCGAGTCGATCCGGGACGAATTCTTCGGCTAGGGGGGAGCCGGCGTCACCATCCCGCGGGCGGTAACCAGGCCGGCGGCCCGGCGAGCCTGCTCGACGCAGGCGGCGATCCCGAGGCCGCGGTAGGCGGCGCCGGCCACCAACACGCCCGGCGCGTCGGCGGCCAGCGCGGCCTCGATGGCGTCCACCCGGGCCTGGTGGCCGACCTCGTACTGGGGGAAGCCCCGCGGCCACCGGGAGACGAGCGACGCCTCCGGGTGCTCCGTCAGGTCGAGCGCCTTGGCCAGCTCGTCGTGCAGCCGGCGCACGATCTCCTCGTCGGGCAGCTCCATGGCCCGGTCGTCGCCGTCGCGTCCCGACGAAGCCCGAAGCAGCACCATCCCGCCGGCGGCGAGCGCCGGCCACTTGGTGGTCGACCACGTGCACGCCGTGATGAGCCGGCCCTCGATTCGGGGGACGAGCATGCCGGCGCCCTCGAGCGGCCGGGGCAGGGCCGACGGCCGGTACGCCAAGGTGGCGGTGACGACCGACGCGTGGCGGATGGCCGCGAGGTGCCCGGCCGCGGCCGGCGACAGGGCCTCCACCAGGCTGGCCGCGACGAACGAAGGGACCGTCACGACGACGGCGCCGGCGTGGACGTCGGGGCCGGGATCGCACTCCAGCGTGTAGCCGCCGTCGCCGGCCGCGATGCTCCGCACCGCCGTGCCGGTGCGGACGTCGCCCACTTCCTCGGCCAGCCGCTCGACCAGCCGGTGCAGGCCGCCCTTCAGCCCCAGGAACACGGGGCCGCCCGGCCCCGGCTTGGCGTCCCGCAACCCCAACACCAGGCTGCGAGATCGGGCCGCCCCGTCGGCGATTGGGCGGGCGGTGGCGGCCAGGCTCAGGGCGTCGGCCCGGCCGGCGTTGATCCCGCCCACGAGGGGGTCGACGAGGCGGTCGACGACCTGGCGGCCCATGCGCCGACCGACAACTGCGGCCACGGACGGGTCGGCGCCGTGGCGGCTGGGAGGCAGGACGAGGTCCAGCATGGCGCGGGCCACGCCGGCCCTCGACAGCACACCCGAGTCGAGCAGCGGGCGGAGGGCAATGGGCACGCCCAGCACGTGACGCTCCGGCAGCGGCCGCAGCCGGCCACCGGTCCACAGGAACGCCTTTCCCGTCGCCGGCTCGACCAGCTCGTCGCCGAGGCCCAGCTCCCGGCAGAGGTCGACGGCCCACGGCACCCGGGCCAGGAAGGTGTCGGGCCCTCGCTCGACGGGCACACCGGCCAGCTCCTCGGTCTGGATCTTCCCACCAGGATTCTCGCCGGCTTCGACGACCGTCGCCGCCGCCCCGGCCCGGCGGAGGTAGAAGGCCGTGGCCAGCCCGGTGATGCCGCCGCCGACGACGGCGACCCTCCGCTCAGGCATGGCTCCTGACGACGTCGGCCAGGGTGGCACAGAACCCGGGGTCGGCGTTCGGCGACGGCGTCCGGGTGAAGGCCAGCCCGATGGCATCGGCTGCGGCCCGGGCCTCGACGTCGAGGTCGTAGAGCACCTCGAGGTGATCGGAGACGAACCCGGCGGCGCACACCACCACGCCGGCGGCGCCGGCGTCGCGCAACGCAGGAAGGACGGACAGGATGTCGGGGCCGATCCACGGCTCGGGCGTACGGCCGGCGCTCTGCCACCCCACCGACCACCTCTCGACGCCGGCCCGCGCTGCCACCGAAGCGGCCGTCTCGGCCAGCTGGTCGGGATAGGGGTCGCCCATATCGAGGATCCGCGTCGGCAGACTGTGGGCGGTGAAAACGACCTCCACCGGGTCGACGGCGAGCCGCTCCATCTCGTCGCCCACGAAGCGGGTCAGCAGGTCGAGGTACCCCGGCGCCAGGTGCCAGGACGTCACCATCGTGAACCCCACGCCGGCCTCGGCCGCCGCCGCTTCGGCCCGCTTGGCGTACTCGCCGACCGAGAGAGCCGAGTAGTGCGGGGCCAGCACCAGCCCGACGATGCGGGGAACGCCGGCCGCCACGAGGGCCGCAACCCCGTCCTCGATGAACGGCGCCGCATGCTTCATCCCGAGCTCGACCAGGAAGCCGTCGCCGAGGGCACCCTGGATGCCGGCTGCCTGCTCCTTGGTGCGGGCCAGGAGAGGCGACGTGCCGCCGATGGCGTCGTAGCGCCGGCGCAGGTCGGCCAGCTGCTCGGGGGCCGGCGGGCGACCCCGGCGAACGTGGGTGTAATAGGCCTCGACGTCGGCGGGCGTGGCCGGCGTCCCGTACGCCATCACGAGCACCCCGGTGGGGCTACTCACCGTGGACGAAGTCGACCAGCCGGCGCAGGATGTCGGGGTCGGTCTCGGGGAGGACCCCCCAGCCCAGGTTGAAGACGTGGCCCGGGCGGCCGGCGTTGGCGTCGAGGACGGCGCCGGCCTCGCGAGCCACGACGTCCCACGGCGCCAGGCAGACCGCAGGGTCGAGGTTGCCCTGGACGGCGACGGCGTCGCCGAGACGGGTGCGGGCCCGATCGAGAGGGACCCGCCAGTCGACGCCCACCACGTCGGCGCCGGCGTCGGCCTGCATCTCCAAAAGCTCGCCCGTGCCCACGCCGAAGTGGACGCGGGGGACGCCCAGGTCCTCCAGGCCCGCGAAGACCTTGCGGGTGGCGGGCAGCACCGAGCGGCGGTAGTCCGACGGGTTCAGCAGCCCGGCCCAGGAGTCGAAGACCTGGACGGCGGCGGCGCCGGCGTCGACCTGGGCCCGCAGTGAGGCCACCACGATGCCGGCGAGGCGGTCGAGAAGGTCGGCCCAGAACACCGGGTCGGCGTGCATGGCCGCCTTGGTGCGGCCCAGCGTCTTGGACGACCCGCCTTCGATGAGGTAGCTGGCCAAGGTGAACGGGGCGCCGGCGAATCCGATCAGGGGCACGTCGAGCTCGCCGGCTAGCAGTCGGACCGTGTCCAGCACGTAGGGCATGTCGGCGTCGGGCTCAAGCGGACGCAACCGGGCCAGGTCGGCGGATGACCGGAACGGCTCGACGAGCACGGGGCCGGGCTGCAGGTCGATCTCGATGCCGACGGCGGCGAGCGGGACGACGATGTCGGAGAACAGGATGGCGGCATCGACACCCAGCCGGCGCACCGGCTGGAGCGTCACCTCCGCGGCCAGCTCGGGCGCCCGGAAGATGTCGAACATCCCGTGGCGTTCCCGGAGCGTCCGGTATTCGGGCAGGCACCGGCCGGCCTGGCGCATGAACCAGACCGGCAGCCGCTCGACGGGCTTGCCCCAGCAGGCGTCGAGCAAGGACGTGTTCACCGGGACGACCCTACCGCCGGTCCCGCCGCTCGCCAGGGCCGGTGCAAGATGGAGGGATGGAGCACGAGCCCGCACCGCCGGCGCCGGCGGGCTGGTACCCGGACTTCTGGACGCCATCGCGAAAGCGCTACTGGACCGGCTCGCAGTGGACCTACGCCACGGTCCCCTCGGCAGCGGTCGGCGATCCGCCCCCCGAGGAGGCGTTGCCGCTGCCTGAGGGCCACGGGCTGCCAGCGCCCGTTGTCCACCGGCCTGCCTCGTCGGTGGACGCGCCGCCCGAGAAGCGCAAGCGCCCGATCCTGTGGGTCTTCGCCGTCGTCGTCGGGCTCCTCGTGGGCCTCATCGGCATCTACTTCTCGAACCGCTCGTCGGACTCCACGCCGACGGCCGCCGAGCAGCTGCCCACGACCACCCTCCGCCCCGGCGCGTCACCCTCTCCGACGACGACGATCCCCGCGCTCAACGCTGGCAACGACCCTTCGGCGCGGGCCCTGGAAACGCTGATCGTCACGCCGGACGACGTGCCCTCGACGGCGGACGTGGTCGTGTTCCCCGGTGGTGTGGGCCTCAACCAACCGACCCTCGACTTGTGCAACGGTCGCTACCCCAGCGAGTCCCGCCGCACTGCTCGGATCCAGGACGCCGTGCTCGACGCCCAAGGTGCTCTCGTCTTCAGCACCGAGGCCGTGCTCTACGGCGACTCCACCGGCACCACCCAGGCGTTCGCGGAGCTGCAGTCGGTGGTGGCCGCCTGCCCGCCGACACCTGTCCAGGGCCCGACCGGCGAGCCGCCGGTGACGACCACGTTCAACGCCGCTCCCGACGCCGGCTGGCGCCAGGTGCCCACCGTCAACCGCCGGGCCTACGACCTGACGACCGTTGACGGAACCGGTGAGCGCCGGCGGATCGTGGCCGTCTACCTCCAGCGGGGCCGGGTGCTGCTGGGGCTCTACTTCTCCCGGCCGGAGGGCCCGCAGGTCGCGGTGGAGGGGCAGACGACCGTGGAGTCGATCGTGAACCTGTTCGCCGGCCGGGTGGCCGCTCTCCCGACCTCCGTCGTCGGGGCGTGACCTAGCGCCGGCTACGTATACGCCGGCCGGCGACGACGGCGAGTATCAGTGCGACGAGGGCGCCGACCCCGACGAGGGCGTTGCGGCGGCCGGCCTTGGCCGGCACCGGATTCACCACCGAAGGCGGCTCGTCCTTGAGCACTTCCTTCCGCTCGTCGGGCTCCATCGTCCCAAGCTTGGCTGCAAACTTGTCCAGGTCGGGCTTGTCCTGCTCATCGGTGGGGTGGTGGCCGGGCTGGTTCTCGGGCGGTACCGGCCCCCGGGGAGCGTCGGCCCCGATGTCGCGCTGGCCGTCGAGCACGCCAGCGACGGCGTCGGCGTCTTGGGCGGGTGTCTTGCGGCTGCGGGCCAGCTCCGGCTGCTGAGGGTTGGACATGGTTAGTGGCTACCCGCTGGCTGCCGAGGGGTAACGGTGCCAAGCTGGCGGGACCACGGGAGCCCATCCTCGAGCGGAGCTGTACGGGCTGAGAGGGCGCATTCCAGCGCCGACCGTCTGAACCTGTCCGGGTCATGCCGGCGAAGGGAGCGATGTCGAGATGGCAGCACGGCGCAAGGTGTACGTCGATGGTGTCCCGTTCACCGAGGTGTCGCTGACCGACGGGTCGTCGATCCGCCTGTACGACACCAGCGGCCCGGGCTCCGATCCCACCGCCGGCCTGCCGCCCCTTCGGCGGGACTGGATCGTGGCCCGGGGCGACGTCGAGGAGTACGAAGGCCGGCGCCCCACGCCGCGTGACGACGGGCGGTCCGCCGGCCGCCGCGGCGACATGACCCCGGCCAAGACGGCCACGGTGCTGCGGGCCAAGGCCGGCCGCACCGTCACCCAGATGCACTACGCCCGCCGAGGCGAGATCACGCCGGAGATGGAGTTCGTCGCCCGCCGGGAGGGGATGCCGGGGGAGTATGTCCGCGACGAGATCGCCCGGGGCCGGGCCATCCTGCCCAACAACGTGAACCACCCCGAGTCCGAGCCCATGGTCATCGGCCGGAACTTCCTGGTGAAGATCAACGCCAACATCGGCAACTCGGCGGTGACCTCGTCGATCACCGAGGAGGTCGACAAGCTCACCTGGGCCACCAAGTGGGGCGCCGACACGGTGATGGACCTGTCGACCGGCGCCGACATCCACACCACCCGGGAGTGGATCGTCCGCAACTCCCCGGTGCCCATCGGCACGGTGCCGATCTACCAGGCCCTGGAGAAGGTCGACGGCAAGGCCGAGGACCTCACCTGGGAGGTCTACCGGGACACGATCGTCGAGCAGGCCGAGCAGGGGGTCGACTACTTCACCGTCCACGCCGGCGTGCGACTCCGCTACGTGCCCCTGACGGCAAAACGCCGGACGGGCATCGTCAGCCGGGGCGGCTCGATCATGGCCGCCTGGTGCCTGGCCCACCACAAGGAGAACTTCCTCTACGACCACTTCGACGAGCTGTGCGAGTTGCTCGCTCAGTACGACGCCGCCTTCTCGCTCGGCGACGGCCTGCGCCCCGGCTGTATCGACGACGCCAACGACGAGGCCCAGCTCGGCGAGCTGGCCACGTTGGGCGAGCTGACCAAGATCGCATGGGACCGCGACGTGCAGGTGATGATCGAGGGCCCCGGCCATGTGCCCATGCACAAGATCAAGGAGAACATGGAGCTCCAGCTGGAGCTCTGCCACGAGGCGCCCTTCTACACGCTCGGCCCCCTGACCACCGACATCGCCCCCGGCTACGACCACATCACCTCGGCCATCGGGGCGGCCATGATCGGCTGGTACGGGACGGCCATGCTCTGCTACGTCACGCCCAAGGAGCACCTGGGTCTCCCTGACAAGGACGACGTCAAGGAGGGCGTGATCGCTTACAAGATCGCCGCCCACGCCGCCGACCTGGCCAAGGGCCACCCCGGCGCCCAGGCCTGGGACGACGCCCTGTCCAAGGCCCGCTTCGAGTTCCGCTGGGAGGACCAGTTCGACCTGGCGCTGGACCCCGACACCGCCCGGGCATACCACGACGAGACTCTGCCGGCAGGCGCGGCGAAGACCGCCCACTTCTGCTCGATGTGCGGGCCGAAGTTCTGCTCCATGCGCATCAGCCAGGACGTCCGTGATTACGCGGCCGCCCACGGTGTCAGCGAGGAGGCCGCGCTCGAACTCGGCATGGAGGAGAAGTCGGTCGAGTTCGTCAGCAGGGGCTCGACGGTCTACCCCCTCACCCAGTGAGGTGGGCCCTACTGGTGTTGGCCGGATGAAATAGCAGCACTCCGTTCGATGTCGGGCTCGATGTAGATCACTCGACAGCTTGGGACCGCCTGGCGGAGCCGGTGCTCGACCTCGTTGATGGCCTCGGCCAGCGCCGGCAGGTCGAGGTCGGCGTCGAAGGCCAGCTTGGCGCCCACAAGCAGCTCGTCAGGGCCGATGTGCTGGGTCTTGAGGTGGATGACCTTCTGCACCTGGGGGCTGGACTCCATGGTCTGCAGGATGCTGGCCAGGGTGGCCGGCGAGGCGGCTTCGCCGATGAGCAGGCCCTTCATCTCGATGACCAGGATCACGGCGATGACGACGAGCAGCGAGCCGATGGCGATGCTGCCGACTGCGTCCCAGCGGGGGTTGCCGGTGATCTCGGCCATGCCCAGTCCGACGACGGCGAGGATGAGGCCGACCATGGCGCCCAGGTCCTCGAGCAGGACCACGGGCAGCTCCGGCGACTTCGACCGGCGGATGAACTGCCACCAGGATTCCTTACCCTTGACGTGCAGGCTCTCCTTGATGGCGGTGCGAAACGAGATGGCCTCCACGACGATGGCGATGCTCAGGATGACGAAGGCGACGGTGGCCGACTCGATCTCGTGGGGGTGCCGCAGCTTCTCGATGCCCTCGTACAGCGCGAAAAGGCCGCCCAGGCTGAACAGGACGAGGGCGACGACGAACGACCAGAAGTAGCGCTCACGTCCATAGCCGAAGGGGTGCTCGGGGGTTGCCGTCTTGCGGGCCCGGACTCCACCGAGGAAGAGGAGGCCTTGGTTGCCGGCGTCGGCACTGGAGTGCACCGCCTCGGCCAGCATGGACGCCGCCCCGGTGAGGAAGAAGCCCACTAGCTTGGCAACAGCGATCGCCGCGTTGGCCAGGAAAGCGGCGACGATTGCCTTCTTGCTGCCATCTTGCATGGCGGCGGATGTTAGGCGAGGTGCTTGGCGACCTGCCGGAGGTCCTCGGTGAAGGTGGCCAGCTCGGACTCCCGGGCGGCGGCGTCGGGCGCCCGCAGGATCGAGGAGGGGTGCACGGTGGCGGTGATCACGTGCCCCGCTTCCTGGGGGAACAGCTCGCCCCGCTGCTTGGTCACCCTGAAGGTGCGCCCGAGGAGGGCTTGCGCCGCAGTAGCGCCCAGGCAGACGATGACCCTGGGCCGAACCAGCTCGATCTCCTTGTCGAGCCAGGGCCGGCAGGCGGCGACCTCCACGGCGTCCGGGCGCTTGTGGAGCCGGCGCTTGCCGCGGGCTTCCCACTTGAAGTGCTTGACCGCGTTCGTGACGTAGACGTTTGTGCGGTCGATGCCGGCCTCGTCGAGGGCCTGGTCGAGGATGCGGCCGGCGGGGCCGACGAACGGGCGCCCGGCCAGGTCCTCCTTGTCGCCCGGCTGCTCTCCCACGAGCATGAGCTCGGCGGTCTCGGCGCCCTCACCGAAGACGGTCTGGGTGCCGCACTTCCACAGGTCGCAGGCCTTGCACTCCGCCGCCGCCAACCGCACCTTCTCGAACGGCGACCCACTCATGACTTGGCGGCTACCCAGTCCGATCCGCGCGTGAAACGCGCGCTGGCCCGAAGCAACAGGTCGACCAGCTGCCGGCGTTCGTCCTCGTCGAGGCCGGCGAGCCGTTGCCGTGGCCTTCTCGCGGTGAAGCGCTTCAGCAAGACTGACTGGATGAAGATCGGGATCGACGTCTCCCAGCACCAGCTCGAGTGGACCGAGCTGCGCCGGCGGGTGTTGTGGGCGGACGAGGCGGGGTTCGAGTCGGCGTGGGTGTTCGACCACCTCACCGCGCTCTATGGCGACCCGAAGGGACCGTGCCTGGAGGCGTGGACGTTGCTCGCCGCCCTGGGCGCGGTGACCTCGCAGATCCGCCTGGGAGCGCTCGTCACCGGCGCGACCTACCGGCACCCGTCGATGCTGGCGGCAGAGGTCGTCACCGTCGACCACGTGTCCGGCGGCCGGGTCAACGTCGGCCTTGGCGCCTCGTGGCATCAGGAGGAGCACGAGCGGCTGGGCTTCGACTTCCCGGCGACGACCGAGCGGATCCAGCGCCTCGAGGACACGGTGCAGATCATCAAGGGCGTCCTGACCCAGGACGAGTTTGACTTCGACGGCCACCACTTCCGGCTGCGGCGGGCGTTCTACCGGCCCCGGCCGGTGCAGCGCCCTCACCCGCCGATCTGGATCGGGGCCATCGGCGAGAAGGTGATGATGCCCCTCGCCGCCCGCCACGCCGACGTCTGGCACGCCTTCGGTTCGACATCGTCGCTGATCCGGAAGACAGCGTTGCTCGACCGGTACGCGGCGGCGGCCGACCGGGACCCCTCGGAGATCGGGCGGTCGACGAACCTGTCGATCTCCGAACCGTGGGACCAGGTGCGCCGCCAGGCCGAGGATCTGCGGAACGGAGGCTTCGCCCACCTCATCGCCAGCTGGCCGGGGGAGGGCCAGGCCCGAGTCGACGAGTTCGTCGAGAAGGTCATGCCGGAGCTCGTCGCTGACTGAGCTCGAGCAGATCGACACCCTGCTCGGCGGCTGGGAGCGGGTGACCGCCGGCTGGCTGGTTCCCGGCGACGAACCGGTGCTGGTCGAGACCGGCAGCCAGTCCTCCGTGCCGGTGGTTCTGGATGCGTTGGCGCGATTGGGTGTCGGTGCCGACGACCTCGCCGGCATCGTCGTCACCCACATCCACCTGGACCACGCCGGCGGCGTCGGCGACCTGGCCCGCGCCTTCCCGCGGGCAACGGTGTACGTGCACCCGGTGGGTGCCAGGCACCTGGTCGACCCCTCGCGGCTGGTGACGTCAGCTGCCCGAGTCTACGGCGACGCGCTCGACAGCCTCTACGGCCGCCTCGACCCCACGCCGGCCGAGCGCATCCGGGCGCTGGAGGACGGCGAGGAGATCCGCATCGGGCCGGGGCGGGCCCTGACCGCTGTTCACTCGCCCGGACACGCGTCGCACCACCTGGCTCTGCACGATACGGGGACCGGCGTGCTGTTCGCCGGCGACGCCGCCGGCGTGCGCCTGCCCGACGTGGGCGTGATGCGGCCGGCCACGCCGCCACCCGACTTCGACCTGGACCTGGCCGTCCAGTCGCTGCGCCGCTTCGCCGCCCGGCGCCCCGCAGCGCTGGCGCTGGCCCACTTCGGTGTGCTGGACGGCGACCCGGACGAGCTTCTCGACGAGGCCGAGCACGCCTTGCGGGAGTGGGCCGCAGTAGCCGAGGCCGCCTGGAGCCGGGGGGATGACGTCGCCGGCGCCCTGGCCGCCGCCTTCGGTGCCGACCCCACCGAGACGATGGCCATTCTCAACGGCGTCCACTCCAACGCCGCCGGCCTGCGCCGCTGGCTCGAGAAGCGCGCCGAGGGGCTAGGGCTCGGCCAGTTGCGGTGACGTGTGCCGAACCAGCACCTCGAAGTCGCTGTCGGCTTGGAGGACCGGAACGCCGGCGCGAATGACCGGGGAACCACTCTCGAGGCCGGATCGTCCTACTAGCATGAACGCCCGAGCCCTCATTGCCGCCATGGTGGCCGTTCTGGCCGCTAGCGCCTGTGGGAACGAGGCCACCCAGGTCAGCGGTGCGGTGCCCGACCGCCCGACGGGCACCGGCGAGGTGGTCGTGCAGGTCCTGGTCGATGGCGGCTTCGTTCCGCGGGAAGTGGCGCTGTCCACGGTGCCGGCGACGACCGTCCTGGGCGACGGCACGGTCCTGACCCAGGCGCCCACGCCGGCGATCTACCCGGGGCCGGCGATGGCGGCGCTGCAAACGGTCAAGGTCGACGGTGCCACGGTCGACGCCCTGGTCGACCGGGCCGCCAAGCTGGGCCTGCTCGCCGGCCCGCTCGACTTCGGTCGGCCGCCGGTCGCCGACGCGCCGAACACGACGGTCAAGATTGTCGCCGGCGGCCAAGCCCACACCCACGTGGCCGCCGCCCTCGGGTTCAGCGACGAAGCAACCGGCGGAGCCAACCGGCGGGCGCTCAAGCAGTTCCTCGCCGCGCTCGAGCAGCTCCCGCCCGGCAACGCCATCTGGGAGCCGAGCGCCATCGCCGTCCGGGTCGCCGGCCCGTACCAGGCCGACCCCCAGCTACCCCAGCCCCCGGTCGCCTGGCCTCTCGCCCGCGTCCCGGCCGAGACCGGTCAGGGCGTTCCGTGCCTGGTCGTCGAAGGTGACGACCTTCGGGCCCTGCGAGCCGCCCTGGCCCGGGCGAACGCCCGCACCCCGTGGATGATCGCCGGCGTCGCTCGCTCGCTCGCCTTCGTGCCGGTGGTTCCCGGCACCGCGCCCTGCCCGGGGTAGCGGAACTGCTGCTTCACGAAGAACAGCAGGCCGGCGAAGGCGACGGCCAGGCCGGCGCCGAAGCGGCTCTCGGGCATCCCGAAGACGAGCGCACCGATCACCAGCACCCAGGGGGGGACGGCAATCAGCAGCTCCTTGGCGAACCGGCCGCGCGCCTCCATGACCTGCTCGGGCGAGGCGCCGCCATGGCGCGCAGCGCGCTCCACTGCTTGGGGGCGCCGAGCAGTCCAGACTCCTCCAGGTCGCGGATGCGCCGGGCCAGCAGCGGGTGCGAGGACAGCTTCTCGAGGGTCTTCCCCCACGGGTTGGTCAGGTCCCACCCCATGGCGGCGAGGGCGCGGTCGGGGTCGATTCGCCGCCTCCTTCTTGCCCTGGCGGCCGGAGGCGATCAGGGGCGTGGATCTCCTCCTTCTGCTCGCCGCTGGTCACCAAGCGTCACCAGCGGGATGCCGGCGGCGACGCACTGGCGGGCGACGATCTCACCGATCGGGTGGTCGGTGGCGTAGCGCTGCCCGTCGTGCTCGACCACCGCGGCGGGCACCAGCCACCGGATGATGTACGGGTTGACCAGGAACTGGATCGCCAGGACGGCGATGGCGAACGCCGCCGGGAACCAGACCGGAGCGCCGAGGAACACGACCACGGCGACGCCGACGAGGAGAAGTAGGCCGATGAGACCCCCGATGGACGGGAGCGACCGCCGCAGCACGAACTTCGTGATGATCTCCGAAGGCAACTGTCAGTCAGAGGAACGTTCGACCGGTTCCGGGGGTTCCTTGAGCGCCGGCTGGGCGAGTTGGTCGACCGTTGCGAGGGCGATGATGGCGGCCAGCACGGCCAGGAGGGCGCCGGCCACGCCGCTCAGCTCCAGGCCGACGAGGCCGGCGGCGATGGTTATGAACGGGCCGACCCGCACCGTGGAGCGCTCCACGCTGCGCTGGACCAGCAGGTTCTCAATGACCTGGTAGGCGACGAACGCCACGATGAGGACGATGGCCCGCTCGCCGGAGGTGGCCGCGGCCAGGACCACGATGGGGAGCGCACCTACGAACGCCCCCGCCAGCGGCACCAGATCCCACAGACCGACCCACACCCCCAGGGCCGCCGGCCCGGGTACCTCGGCCAGGCGGGCGGCCAGGTAGGCGGCCAGGCCGGCGGCGAGGGACATGGCGAGTGACGAGGTCGCGTAGCTGAACGCCCGGTGGTAGACGGCGACGGCCACCGTCTCCAGCCGCGCCCTCCGGGCCGGATCTCGCACCTGGTCCCGTGCCCCGCGGGCGATCCGCGGCCCGTGCTGGAGGAAGAAAATGGTCAGGACCCCGGTCGCCAGGAAGGCGACGCCGCGGGTGGCCGCGGCCTGGAGCGCTTCTGCGGTCGTCCCGCCCCGCAGGCGGGCAGGCAGCTCCTGGAGGAACCGGTCGGTCCGCTCCGCCAGCCTGATGTCGCGAGCGAGGTCGCCGAAGCGCTCGGACCGCTCGAGCTCGGAGGCCCGCTCCGGGCCGGCCTGCTGGAGGCGCCGGGTCTCCCGGCCCACGTCGTCGACCAGGCCGTAGGCAATCGCCCCCACCGTGCCCACCAGGGTGAGCATCACCAGTCCCGTCGCCAACGCCCTGGGCATGCGGCGGGCGACGAGGGAAACGAGCGGGTGGAGGAGCCCGGCCAGGGAGGCGGCCACGAGGATCCAGCCGATGACCCGCTGGGCGGCGGCGACGACCGCCAGCAGGGCCAGCGTGGCACCGAAGATGGCCACCGCCAGGGCGGCGGAGCGGGGCGAGATCTGCAGCCGCTCCCGGGGGACGGGTGCCGCCATTCCCGTAGAGTAACGGTCGGTACAGTACCGACCGGTGGCCGGACCCCGAGCGGAGACCAGGGAGGTCGACCTCGACTGGCGGTCCGTGGTCTGGGTCATGGCCGCCTTCGTCGCCCTCCTGGCCGTCACCGCCCTCATCCGGGGCGCCCCACGGGCGATCACCGTGCTGGCGGTGGGGACGCTCTTGGCGCTGGCCCTCGACCCTCTGGTTGGGAAGCTGACCCGCCGCCTCGGAGGCCACCGGGCAACAGCGGTGGCCGGGGTGATGTTGGGCTTCCTGGTCGTGGCCGTCGGGGCCCTGGCTCTACTGATCCCACCCGCCATCGACCAGGGGCGGGACCTGTCCCGGGAGACCGACCGGGTCGTCGGCCAGATCGAGCAACTGCCCGTCATCGGTGACGACCTCGAGCGGGCCGGCACCGCGGATGCGATCAGGCGGGCCATCAACAGCCTTCCCGACCGCCTCGAGGGGGAGGACACCCCGCTGGTCGGTGCGGCCCGGACCGCAGCCGACGGCCTGCTCGTCGCCGGCTTCACCCTCATGGTCACCATCAGCCTGCTGCTCGACGGAGAGCGCCTGCTCCGGGGGGCCCGCCGGCTGGTGCCCGGCCGGCGCCAGCCCCAGGCCGACCGCCTCGGGCGGCTGGCCTACCAGACGTTCGGGAAGTACGTCGCTGGCTCCTTGCTGGTGGCGGCCATCGCCGGCCTGGCCGTGCTGACGGTCGGGCTGATCCTCGGGGTGCCCCTCACCCCGCTGCTGGCCGTGTGGGTGGCGGTGTTCGACCTCGTCCCCCAGATCGGTGGGGCCGCCGGAGGCATCCCGTTCGTCCTACTGGGGTTCAGCAAGAGCGCCACCACCGGGGTGATCTGCGCGGTGTTCTTCGTGCTCTACCTCCAGTTCGAGAACCACATCCTGAGTCCCATGGTCGTGGGCCGGTCCGTGAAGCTCTCGCCGCCGGCCACCATGACCGCCGCCCTCATCGGCGTGTCCGCCGGCGGCGTGGTGGGCGCCCTGCTGGCCGTGCCCGTGGTGGCTGCGGCCAAGGCGGCCTACGTCGAGCTACGCCCAGCAACCACGAATGAGACACCGGAGGATGGGTAGGGCTCGCGGCGACACACACCAACGGAGGTCATGCCTATGTCGACCGTAGAGAAGTCCATCGAAGTCGAACTGCCGGTGTCCACGGTGTACAACCAGTGGACCCAGTTCGAGGAGTTCCCCCGGTTCATGGAGGGCGTCGAGCGGGTCACCCAGATCGACGACACCCGCCTGCACTGGGTGGCCGAGATCGCCGGCGCCGACCGTGAGTGGGACGCCGAGATCATCGACCAGCAGCCCGACCAGCGCATCGCCTGGCGCAGCATCGACGGCGTCGGAAACGGGGGGATCGTGACCTTCGAGCCGGTGGGGCCCGGCACCACCCGGGTCAACCTCCAGATGGAGTTCGAGCCCGAAGGCATCGCCGAGAACCTCGGCGACAAGCTGGGCTTCGTGTCCAAGCAGGCCGAGGGCGACCTGAAGCGCTTCAAGTCCTTCATGGAGGACCGGGGCGTGGAAACGGGTGCGTGGCGCGGACAGGTCTAGTTTCGCCGACGGCGAGGCAGTTGCGTGAAGGGCGGCCGGCTGAGCCGGCCGCCCTTCACCGTTCTTGTTGCCGGCGCCGGACTGGGCCGCCTGCGGCGGCGTCGGCGGCCGCCGTTTTACTGCTGCTGGCTAGTAATACGTGTACTTCAGGCCCAACCAGCGGGAGCAGGACGGCCAGGCGTCCCAGTTGCTGTACTCGTACAGGTCCAGGGCGGCCTGGTCCTGCACCTCGGGGGCTGCCTCACTGGGCCAACCCCAGTAGCCCAGCCACTCCCAGGTCTGGAGGGAGAACTGATAGGCCCCGTAGTACCCGTTGCCGGTGTCGGCGGTGTAGTCGTTGGTCGACTCACACCATCGCAGGGCCTCCAGGTTCTCGGCCGTGGGCGGCTCGTCCCAGTAGCTCCACGCGGTGGCGGGGGTCGGGTTGGTGGCCAACAGGCCGGCGGAAAGTGTCAACGCGGCGAGAAGTGCCTTACGTCGGTGTTGCTTGCGCATTGTGCGCCTCCTTGAGAGTGCCCGAAATAGGCAATCAGGTGTGGCTCGAAATGCGGGCAGTCGTCATCGGCATTCAAGCTCGCGAGCAGCGGTCGCTCAGGACATCGTCCATACGAGGTGCAGACGGAAAACCCTAGGGATGGCGTGGCGAAGTAGTGGGACCTCCGGGGGTAGGCGCGCGTGCCCACCAAGCACACGGCGGGGAAGTCCCGACATAGTAGGCAGGGCGACGCGAGAAACCAAATCGACGCCGGCAATTCAGCGCAAAACCGTCAGCTCGTGAGCTGCCTGATCCCCAGTCCCAGCTCGGAGAATTTCTCGAAAACGTGGTCGTAGCCGCGCTCCAGATGATGAACGCCGTGGAGGACCGAGGGGCTGTTGGCGGCGGCGGCGGCGATGAGGTAGCCGAACGCGGCCCGGATGTCGGGCATCTCCACCTCGGCACCTTCCAGTGGCGATGCACCCCGGATGAGTGCGGAGTGGAGCGCGCCCGTCTCCGCGAACTGGCACGCCTCGCCCACCAGGCACTGCTCGAAGAGCTCGATCTCGGCCTTCATGTGCTGGAGGGCGTCGATGTAGCCCAGGCGGTCCTCGAAGATCGTCTCGTGGACGACGGACATGCCGTGGGCTCGGGTGCAGAGCACCACCAGGGGCGGCTGCCAGTCGGTCATGAACCCGGGATGGGTGCTGATGCGCACCGCGCAGGGCTTCAGCCTGTCGGCCCAGGCGGTGATGGTGTCGTCGGTTATCCGGAAGCTGGCGCCCATCCGCTGGAGGGTGGAGATGGCGGTGACGAGCCGCTCCTGGCCGCAGCCGGTGATGCGCACGGAGCCGCCCGTGGCCAGGCCGGCCACCAGGTAGGAGAACGCCTCGATCCTGTCGCCGCCGAGGCGCTGGTCGGCGCCGGTGAGCCGGTGGACGCCCTCGACCACGAGGCGCCGGTCCGGCTGGAGCTCGATGCGGGCGCCCATGCGCTGGAGGAACAGCGCCAGCTCCACCACCTCGGGCTCGATGGCGGCGTTCTCGAGGACGGTGCGGCCCTCGGCCAGGGCGGCGGTGAGGAGCACCGTCTCGGTGGCGCCGACGCTCGGCCACGGCAGGCGGATGCGGGCCCCATGTAGCGAGACCGCCTTCGCCTCCAGTCCCTGGTCGGTGATCTCCACCTCGGCGCCGAACTTGCGGAGCGCCTCGACGTGGAAGTTCACCGGGCGGGGCCCGATGCGGTCGCCGCCGACGAAGGGTACGAATGCCTCGCCGATGCGGTGCAGCAGCGGCCCGACCAGCAGGATGGGCATCCGGTTCAGCCCGCTGTAGGACACCGGGATGCGGCTCTGGTTGAGGCCGTCGGGGTCGATGGTCACGGCGTCGCCTTCGATGTCGACCGAGGCGCCGACCGACTGGAGCATCCCCCCCGTGATGCCAACGTCGCCGATCCGGGGAGCGTTGGTGATCGCGCTCGGCTCCTCGGCTAGGAGGGCGGCGACCATCAGCTTGCTCACCGCGTTCTTGGAGCCGCTGATGGGGACGTCGCCGTGGAGGGGGCCCACGGGATCGATCGCCCAGCTGGGCACGAGGTGGGCCGTCACCCCGCCATTGTGGCATCCGCCCCGATCAGTTCCGGCGGGAGGGGCTCGGCGTGGACGAGGTGGAGGCGGGTGGTCGTGCGGGTCATGGCGACGTAGAGCGCCCGCCGGCCGGTGGCCGGCGTCCCCTCGGCGATGATGGCCGCCGGCTCGACCAGGACGACGGCGTCGAACTCCAGGCCCTTGGCCTGGTCGACGGAGAGAAGGGCGACGGGCACGTCCAGCACGCCGGCCCCCTCGGGCAGCTCGGGCAGCGCCGGCCGGAGCCGGTCCACGTAGGAGGTGGGGCAGATGACCGCCACCTTGCCTTCGCCGACCGCCGCCAGCTCACGAGCGGCCGTGGCCGCCACCGTCGCGGGCAGCCCTGCGGTTGACGCCTCGGTGAAGAGCGGGTCGTGGCCCGCGCTGCGGACCGACGCGGGCGGCGCCAGGCCGGGGGTGGCCTCGTTGAGCACCCGGGCTGCGAGCTCCATGACCTCTGCGGGGGTGCGGTAGTTCACCGAGAGCTCGGCCCACGTGGCCGGCCGGCGGACGGGCAGGTGGGCCAGCACGTCGTCCCACCGGGCCGGGGCCCACGGGCCGCTGGCCTGGCCCAGGTCACCCACGAGGGTCATCGACCCGCCCGGGCAGCGGCGGGCGAGCATGCGTAGCTGCATGGGGGAGAGATCCTGAGCCTCGTCGGCCAGGATGTGGCCGTAGGTGCGGGACCGGGGATCGAGGTGCTCGACGCTCTCCTGGACGTCGAGCTGCTCCAGGTGACGCAGGACATCGCGCCGCATCTGGGGGTCGAGGTCGGGAAGGTCGGCCATGACCCGCTGGTGCTCGAACCGGCGCTCTTCGTCCGGGCCCCGGCGCCGGCGGGCGCGCGCCGGTGGGGGGCCGAGAAGCACAGAAGCCTCGTCGAGCAAAGGCAGGTCGGGCTCGGTCCACGGAGCCTCGGCGGCATGAGGGCTGCGCCGGCGGTGGAGGAGCTCCAGCTCATCGTCGGTGAGGGCCTTGCGCGACGCTGAGCGAAGGAGGGCCCGGGACCCCAAGAGGTCGTGGACGAGCTCTTCGGGGGTGAGGACGGGCCACATCCGCTCCAGGGCCTCGCGCACGGGCCGCTGGCGGAGGATGAACTCCTCGAAGGCTCCGAGGTCGGGCTCCTCCTCCTCGTCGGCCTGGCGGTGCAGGTGGCGGGCGATGAGCCGTTCGACGACGGCCCGCCGGGCGTTGTGGGTGCCGGGCCGGCGCCGGGCCTGGGAGGCGATGCGCCAGGAGGCGTCGGAGGAGAGGATGAGGCGGCGCCCGTGCAGCAGGACGCTCAGCTCGGCCGGCAGGCCGCGGCCCCGGTCGGCCACCGCCCGGGCCACGATGCCCGCCATGCGCGGGTCACCCTTGACCCGGGCGGCCGCCGGCGTGTCGACGCCCCGGATGGCGGTGCCGACGAGGGTGGCCGGCGTGGCCAGGGTGACGCTGTGCTCACCCAGCGCCGGCAGCACGGCCTCGATGTAGCGCAGGAAGATGCGGTTGGGGCCGACCAGGAGCACACCGGCGCGCTCCAGCGGGAACCGGTGGGTGTAGAGCAGGTAGGCGGCCCGGTGCAGGGCGACGGCCGTCTTTCCGGTGCCCGGCCCGCCCTGGACGATCAGGATGCCGGGCAGGGGGGCGCGGATGATCTCGTCCTGCTCCCGTTGGATGGTGGCGACGATGTCGCCCATGCGACCGGTCCGTGACCGGCCCAGGGCGGCGAGGAGGGCGCCTTCGCCGACCAGGACCATCTCGGTGTCGCCGTTGTCGCCGTCGACGCCCTCGCCTAGCAGCTCGTCGTCGAGGCCGACGACCCGCCGGCCCCGCAGGATGAGGTGGCGCCGGCGGGCCAGGCCCATCGCGTGGCGGGCCGTCGCACGGTAGAAGGGCTCGGCGGCCGGCGCCCGCCAGTCGACCACCAGGGGCTCGTTGTCCTCGTCGGCCACCGCCACCCGGCCGATATAGAGGTGGTCACCGGCGATGGGGTCGATGCGGCCGAACACCAGGCCGGCCTCACCCACCTGCAGGTCGGCCAGGCGCCGGCCCCGGGCCTCCATGCGCACGTCGCGCTCGATGCGGTTGGCGAACGTGCCGCCGGCGCCGTGCTCCAGCACGTCGGCGGCCAGGGCCCGGGCCTCGGCCCGCATGGCCTCCAGCCGGCGGTAGGCGTGGTCGACGACGGCCTGCTCGGCCTGGATCTCCGCCGTCTGCGGGTCTGCGCTCATGGGGCGTCCCAGGTCAGGCGCCACTCGCCGCCGGCGCCGCCGTCGCGCCAGACCCGGGCTGGCGCGGTGACGGCCTTCCAGCCGGAGCCGTGCGGCTCCCAGCGCGCCGCGAGCACCTCGAGATCGTTCAGGGTGCGGGCCTTTCGCAAGTCGACGACGAACGCGTCATCGACCACGGCAATGCCGTAGGGCCAGACGTCGGCGACCCACGTCCCGTGGAGCATGGCCGACGCCCGCATCGTCACCCGGTCGGTGGTCCCGTCGACGGAGGGCGTTCGGTTGGTCGGGGCCAGGACCACCTGGCAGCCGGCGACGATCCGGGCGCCGGTCTTGGCCTTCCACCCGTTCAGGTGCTGGCGGAGGGCGGGGAGGGCCTTGTCCCTCAGCTCGCCGGTCAGGAGGTCGGCCTGCTTGGTCGGCAGGTAGGACTCGAAGCGCCACGCCCGTTCCCAGGCGTGCACGAACGCCATCTTGCGGGGGAGGGCCATCTCGGTCGGCAGCAGGAAGGCCTGGTCGCCGAGCCAGGTGTGCATCTGGCCGAAGAGGTCGGGGGGCATGCGGAACTGCTCCACCCAGACTTCCAGGACCCGCATGCAGGGGCACATCTCGCCACCGAAGGCCATCATCGCCTTCTCGGCGGTCAGGTCGTGGTCCTGCAGCACGATCTTCCCCCGCCGCCAGGTGATGCGGTGGGTCTCGCCGCCGCATTGCACCGTGGATGTCGCCTCCGGCAGCGGGTCGTACCAGCGTGGCTTGCGGGGCATGTGGCCGATCAAGCGGCGGCGTCGATGGGCACGACCCGGGCCCACGGGGGAGCGGCCCACGGGCGCACGCCTTGGGCCGGGTTCCCGATGATCCCCACCACGACCTGCATGCCCTTGGGCGCCGCCGCCGGCCAAGGAGTCATGCCATCGGTCAGCACGACGATCACCGACGGTCGTGGGCGCAGCTTGGCCGCCGCCACCAGGCCGGCGCCCATGTCGGTGCCTCCGCCGCCGACGAGGTTGATCTGCCGGGCGTTGCTCACGTTCTGGACGGCCTGCACCGCGGCGTCGACGGCCATGACCCGCACCCTGTTCCGTGCCAGGCCGACGCCCTTGAGCAGCCCGTCCACCTCGGCCAGGACGGTGGCCAGGTCGTCGTCGCCCATGCTCCCGGACGTGTCGCAGAGCACCAGAACCTCGGGCACCGGGCGCTCCAGCGCCGGCATCACGATGTCGGGGCTGGCCGAGGCCCGTCTCGAGGGCCTGCGGTAGGTGTAGTCGACCCGGCCGCTCACGGTGGAGAGGCCCTTGCGGATCTCGGCGGCCAGCACCCGGCGCCAGTCGACCTTGGGGTCGAGCATGTCCTCGGCCCACCTTCTCCATCCTGCAGAGAGGCGGCCGGCGCCGCCCTTGCAGAACTCCAGCACCTCGGCCGCCACCTGGGAGCGCAGCAGGTGCTGCTCGCCCGGTGGGATGGCGCTGCCGTGGTCGGGGTCGAGCTCCCACTCGCGAGCCTGGCTGTCGGAGCCGCTGCCGCAGTCGGGCTCGCTGTCGGTGTGGACGTGCGGCGCCCGGTAGTACTCCTCGGCCAGCCGGCCCGCCTTCCATCCGAGCTCGTGAGGCACCACCCGGTCGTCGGGGAGGCGGAGGCCGGTGCCGATGAGGTCGTCGTTGATCTCGGCGTCGGCGGCCAGGGACCAGTCCCGGCTCGACCGGCGTTCGACGCCGACGTGCTTGGCCCGGCCGGCGTGGTCACGGACGAGATGGCCGGCGTGGTGGACGAGCAAGGCGCCAATGATGGGGATGCTCGTGCGCTCGACGAACTCCGGGTCGACATAGAGCCGCCACGACTCGTCGACGGCCGCGCCCTTCACGCCGGGCGACGCGATCACCGGGGAGGCGAAGAGTGCGGCGGTCAGGTACGGGTAGCGGTGGACAGCCCACAGCCGGGCCGCCAGCAGCTTGTGGGTGTTGAGCTCCACGGGAGGATCAAGGCTAGCCGCGCCCGCCGTCCAACAGCCCCGCGTCCTTCAGGAGGGGGAGGAAGAGCTTCACTTCCGGCGGTGCCGAGACGCCGGCGGGCCGGCACTGGGCCAGCGTGCGGGCGGCCACGGCCCCGACGTCGGGGGCCTCGTTTCCCACCTTGCCGACGACCTTCCAGCCGGCGAGCCACCGTTGGGGGGTCGGCTTGGCCTTGACCGCGGCGGCGACCGATGTGAGGACGGCGTGAGCGCGGTCGTGGCGCTCAGGCACCTCGAAGCCGTCCGGGTCGGCCAGCACGTCCTCCGGGTCGGGCAGGTCCATCTCCAGGTGCCACATGAGCAGCTCGATGCCTGGCCCCTCGCCGACGGCGCCGGTGAGGAGGGCGGTTTCGGCCTCCGTGCTGGCGCCGGCGGCGCCGGCGGCGGCCCACAGCCGTGCGGCCATGTCCCAGGTCCTCGGGCTGGGCCAGCCCCGGCCCGCTCTGGCCGCGTCGCTGGGGAGCTCACATGCCAGCCCGGGGCGGACGTTGATGAACGCTGCCACCAGGCTCCGGGTGAAGGGGATGTCGTCCTCCCAGCCGGGGGGGAGGGTGGGCACCGCCGGCGTCTCGAACCCGTCGACCAGGCCCTGGGCGAACGCCGCCGGCTCGACGGTCCAGTCGAGATGGCAGAACCGATTGGCGAGGGGGGCGGCGAGGTCCCACCCGTCGGCCGCCTGCTCGGGCGGGTTGGCGGCGGCGATGACGACGATGCCGGCGGGAAGGGGCAGGTCGCCGACGACCCGCTCGAGCACGACCCGGAGGAGGGCGGCCTGCACCGCCGGCGGCGCGGTCGAGATCTCGTCGAGGAACAGCACGCCCCTTTTCGCCGTCGCCAGCCGCTGCGCCCACCGGGGCGGGGCGAAGCGCACCTCGCCGGCGGTGACGATGGGCAGGCCGGCGAAGTCCGACGGTTCCCGGATGGCGGCGATCACCGTCTCGCACGGGACGCCCATGCCGTCCGCCATGGCAGTGATCGCCGAGGTCTTCCCGGTGCCGGGGGCGCCCCACAGCAGCACCGGTACGCCGGCGGCCACTGCGATGCCGAGGGCCTCGACGGTGGTGCGCTGACTCACAGGGCGAGGCTACCCCTGCCCCCTCCCTCGTTCTGGTTGCAGTGACGTGCGCATACACCGGTAGGTGCAACCAGATCAGGCGGCGGCCCGGCGGAGGAACGACCGGACCGCGGCAAGGAACAGCTCCGGCTCCTGATGAGCTGATGCCAGTTCACCCGGACGATCCGTAGCCGGCGGCCATGAGCAGCAGATCCGACGATGGTCGGCTTCGACGTCGAGCCAGCTCCAGTGGTAGCGGCGGCTATCGGCCTCGATGACGAGCGGTGCGGCCCGGAAGATGAAGTCGACCCGGCCCGCTCGGCGCCGTGGTGCCGCCGACGGACGCCTGCCGCTCCGGGTGCTCGAGGCCGGCGCCTCCAGCACCGTCACGACCAGGGCCTCGAGCTCGCTCTCCGGCGGAACGTAGTCGTCGACAACGGCGGCGAGGATGCTGGCGGGCAGCGCGGTCCCGTCCGGCCCCGCCGCGCCGGTCTCGGCCAGCATCAGGCCAAGTGCCTGGACGGTGGTCAGCTGCATGGCCAGGGCGTTGTCGAGGGCGCGCTCCGCGCGGCCCGGGTGGACTCGGAGCCACAGAGGTCGAGCACCGTGCGCGAAACGGAGACCGTTGGAATGCCTCGAACCGACGCGGATCTGGTGTGGCGGCAGGAACCGTGAGTCGTGGAGTCCGTGGCCGGCGTCCTGACGCTCAGGGCCCGGCCCTGGATCACTTCGATCGGTCCCGGGTGGAAGCCCGGGAGGTGCCACAGAGCCGCAGCCGATCGCCGCGCTGCAGCGGCGCCGAGACCTGCCGCAAGCACGGCTGCCAATACCCGCTGCTCCCATGTCTGGACGGCGCCGGCCACTCGATAGACGCCTCTTGCGGCGATCTGCCAACGACCCGTCCGTAGCCGGCCCTCGACCTGGTGGATGGTCATGCCATGGGCGAGCGCTTGCTCGCGACCGATGAGACTGTGCTGTCGTTCAGCCAGCTCGTTGATCCGGTCCATGTGACAAGCATGCCGGCGGGGTGTGACACCCGGCCGTTCTGGTTGCACTTGACCGCCATACACGCAGGTAGGTGCAACCAGAACGAGGGGGCTTGATTGATCGTCGCAAGCTGCCGATACGATCACGATGGTGGCTCTTTCCCCCCGCTCCCTGGTCGAGCGTTCGCGCACACCTGGCGGGCGGAAGATGATCCGCTACAGCCTTGTGTCGGTCATCTCGGTGGTCGTGTCGCAGATCGTGCTCTTCATCGCCCAGTCCTTCTACTCGGCGCGCACCTCGAACATCATCGCCGTCTGCGTCTCTGCAGTGCCCTCGTACTACCTGAACCGGCGTTGGGCGTGGGGGAAGACGGGCAAGTCCCACATGATGAAGGAGATTGTCCCGTTCTGGAGCCTGGCCCTCCTCGGCCTCATCTTCTCGACGTGGGCCGCCGACTTCGCCGAGAGCAACGCCCACCACCTGACCAGCTCGGACCTCGGCGCCCGGCTCATCGTGAACTTCGCCGCCCTGGCCGCCTTCGGCATCCTGTGGGTGGGCAAGTTCTTCATCTTCAACAAGTTGATGTTCGCTCACCAGCCCGAGCCCGAGCCCGAGCCCGCCGGCGGGTGAGCGAGCCGGGGAGCGAACCGGCAGGCACAGCGTTCCAGGGGGCGGTCGACCGCCTCACCCCTCTCGATGCCGGCGCCGGCGCCGAGGCCGCTGATCTGCATGACCGCCTGGCGAAGCCGCGCGGCGCCCTCGGGCGACTCGAGGCGCTCGGCGTCCGTCTGGCGGCCATCGCCGGCGCCTGCCCACCGCCGGTCCCCGAGCCGGTGGTCGTCGCCGTGTTCGCCGGCGACCACGGCGTGCTGGCCGAGGGCGTCACGCCCTGGCCCCAGGAGGTCACCGCCCAGATGGTGGCCGCCTTCTGTGCCGGCGGCGCCGCCGTCAACGTGCTGGCCCGCCACGCCGGCGCCGAGGTCCTGGTGGTCGATGTCGGCGTCGCCACCGACCTGCCGCCGGCGCCCGGCCTGCTGGTCCGCAAGGTCCGCCACGGGACGGCCAACTTGCTCTGGAGCCGGGCCATGTCCGTCGAGGAGGCCCGCCAGGCCCTCGACGTCGGGGTATCCGTCGCCGCCGAGGCGGTGGCGGGCGGCGCCCGCTGCCTGGTCACCGGCGACATGGGCATCGGCAATACCACCGCCTCCGCCGCCCTGATCGCCGCTCTCACCGGCCGCCCGCCGGCCGACGTCACCGGGCGGGGGACCGGCATCGACGACCCCACGTTCATCAGGAAGATTCTCGTCGTTGAGGCTGCGGCGACCAGGGCCCGCGGGCTGGCACCGCTCGAAGTCCTGGCTTCCGTCGGAGGGCTGGAGATCGCCGCCATCGTCGGGTTCATCGTGGCCGGCGCAGCCGCCCGGGTGCCTGTCGTGGTCGACGGGGTCATCGCCCTCGCCGGCCTCATGGTCGCCGGCGCCCTCGCCCCGACCGCAGTCGACTACTGCGTCGCCGGCCACCGCTCCACCGAGCCCGGCGCCACCGCCGCCCTCGAGCACCTCGGTCTGGACCCGCTGCTGGACCTCGGCATGCGACTGGGCGAAGGCACCGGCGCCGTGCTGGCCGTCCCCCTGGTGCAGGCGGCAGCCAGAATCCTCGGCGAGATGGCCACCCTCGACAGCGCCGGGGTCACCCCGAAGGAGTGAGGCCCGACCGCCTCGAGGTCGCCCGGCGGGCACGGGGCTTCCTGCCCGACGACGAGGGCCTGGCCCTCTACGCCGCCGGCTTGGAAGCCGCCGGCACCGGGCCCCTGCTGGAGATCGGATCCTGGTGCGGCAAGTCCGCCGTCTACCTGGGCGACGCCGCCGAGGCCGCCGGCACCGTGCTGTTCAGCGTCGACCACCACAGGGGCTCGGAGGAGAACCAGCCCGGCTGGGAGCACCACGACCCGGCGCTGGTCGACCTCCGTACCGGCCGGATCGACACCCTGCCGTGCTTTCGCCGGACGATCGAGGCCGCCGACCTCGAAGCCACCATCGTGGCCGTCGTCGGGAAGTCGACCGTCGTCGCCGCCCACTGGCAGACTCCTCTCGGCATGGTGTTCATCGACGGGGGCCACGGCGCGGCGCCGGCCCACGGTGACTACGACGCCTGGTCGCCCCTCGTGGCTGCCGGCGGGCTCCTCGCCATCCACGACGTGTTCGAGGACCCCGCCGCCGGCGGACGCCCGCCGTACGAGGTCTGGTGCCGTGCGGTTGCGTCAGCGGACTTCGAGGCCGTCACCACCACCGGCTCGCTCAGGATCCTCCGCCGGTGCTGAGAACGGTGGCGGTCGCCACACTCCTGCTCCTCGCCGCCTGCGCCGACAACGAGCCGAAGACCATCACCGTCGGTGGCCAACCGGTTGGCGTCGCCTCCCTCGTCGACGCCCACGCCGCCCTGTGTGAGGCCGCGGCCTCCCCCGACGCCGCCCGCCGGCTGTTCTTCGACCGGTCGCACGAGCAGCTCCACACCGTGGCGAAGGCGCTGGAGGACGTCGACCGGACCCAGGCCGCCCAACTGCTCCAGGCCAAGGAGCGGGTGGAGTCCGAGCTGTCAAACCCGCCGGTCAGCCTGCCCGACGACCTCCGCCAGCTGGCCGCCGTCTACCGTGACGGCCTGGGGCGACTTGCCATCGCCGCACCGCCCTGCGAGAAATGAACCCCATGCGCCTCCGCCGCCTCGCCGCCGCCGGCGCCGCCCTGCTCATGCTCGCCGCCTGCAGCGGCTCGGGCGGATCCGGCGAGGCCAGCGCCGACGACCTCGCCGTCCAAGTCGCCAGCTACGACCTGGCCGTGGGCCCGCCGGCCCGTTTCATCGTGGGCCTGATCACCGTCGACCAGCGCCTCATCGGCTACGGCGACGTCGACCTGCGCTTCTCCTACGTCGGCACCAGGGAGAACGCCAACAACCCCGAGCCGTTCGGCCCGGTGGTGAAGGCGTCGTACTTGCCGATCCACGGCTCCGTCGTTCCCGACCCGGCGCCGGCCACCCCCCAGATCGTGGCCGCCTCCGATACGCGGGGCCTCTACGGCGCCCAGGCTGCCTTCGACAAGGCCGGCTTCTGGGAGGTGGAGGCCACCGCCAGGGTTGCGGGCAAGGCCGTGTCCGGCAAGGGAGCGTTCGCCGTGAACGCCACCCACGCCGTGCCGGCGGTGGGCCAGCCGGCGCTGGCCACCGAGACGCTCACCCTGACCACCCCCGACGTCCCCCGCCCGGCTGTCGACTCCCGCGCCGGTAGCGGCGAGATCCCCGACCCTGACCTCCACCGCACGACCATCGCCGCGTCGCTGGCGGCGAAGCGTCCCGTCGTAGCCGTGTTCGCCACGCCTGTCTACTGCACGAGCCGCTTCTGCGGCCCGATCACCGACCTCGTCGACGAGCTGGCCCACCAGTACGCGGACCGGGCCGACTTCGTCCACGTGGAGATCTGGCGCGACTTCCAGAGCAAGACGGTCAACAAGTCCGCCGCCGACTGGGTCCTCCGGGGCGAGCAGCTGAACGAGCCGTGGGTGTTCGTCATCGGGGCCGACGGCCGTATTAGCGCCCGGTTCGACAACGTCGTGACCCGCGGCGAGCTCGAGCCCCTGCTCCGAGCGCTCCCTGTCATCGCTCGCTAGCCTCGGCCGCTCCGAGCGGAAAGGCGGCGGTTCGATGAGACGCATCACCCTTGCAGTCGTGGTTGCCGGCGCCCTACTGGGCGGCGTGTCACCGGCGGGGGCCGTGCCCCTCGCCTGCGGGACGACGATCACCGCCAACACGACGCTGACCAGCGACCTGTCCTGCGCCGGCGACGGCATCACCATCGGCGCCCCGGGCGTGGTCCTGGATCTCGGCGGCCATACGATTACCGGAGGAGGCGCCGGCTTCACTGACGAGGGTGTGGGTGTGCGGGCCCGGTCCGCCAACGCCAGGGTGAAGAACGGTCGCGTCTCGAACTTCCGCTACGGGATATATCTCGGTCCCGGCGCCAACGGATCCGTCATCGAGGGCCTTTCGCTCATCGGGGACGGCGACGGCATCCATGTGCAGTCGTCCTCGAACCGCATCCGCGGCAACTTCGCCAGCCGCAACACGAACGTGGCGGTGGCGCTCGTCGGTGACTTCAACGTGCTCGAGGGCAACGCGCTGCTTGACAACATCGCCGGCGTGGTCATCGGTCGGCCCGGCAACCAGGTCATCGGGAACGACATCTCGGGCGACGCCGGCGGTGATCGCGGCGTCCTCTCCTTCAACGGCGGGCGGGTGGTGGGCAACCGCGTGTCGTTGTTCGGAGGCGCCCCCGGCATCGACCTCCTCGACGGCGGGGAGGTCATCGGCAACCAGGCCTTCGCCAACCTCGACGGGATCCGCGTCCGCGGCGCGGCCGTGGTGAGCGGGAACGTCGTGTTCGGCAACATCGACGACGGGATCGACTTTGCCGCCGGCTCGGCCTTCATCCGGGGAAACACCGCCACGCAGAACGGAGACCTGGGCATCAACGCCGCCGGCGCCTTCGACGGCGGGGGCAACCGGGCCTTCGCCAACGCCAACCCGCTGCAGTGCGTGGGCGTGGTGTGTAGCTGAGTCAGACGCCGGCGATCGGGGCCGGCGGCGCCTTGGTGCGGCGGGCGTAGTTGGGCCGGTCGCGGTCGTCGGGCGCCGGCGGTTCCCGGCCCTCGAGCTTGGCCTCGGCCCACTGGCGGAGAAGGTCGCCCTCGGGCAGCCGGCCGACCACCGCCCGCAGGTCCTCCTCCCCGCCGGGCCGGTCGCCAACCGCCAGCCGGGCCAGCCCTCGGGTGTAGCGGAGGCGGGCGTCGTCGAGCACCGGGGGTCGGACGTGCGCGAAGGCCTCCAGCGCCTGTTGCGGGCGGTTCATGGCCTCAAGGGCGATGCCGGCGTTGGCCCACAGGCGCTGGGTCACCTCCTCGTCCGCCCCACCGGCTGCCTCCAGCCCGGCCTGGGTGGCGAGGTAGGCCTGGCTCCACCGGTCCTCGATGACCGCCAGCCGGGCCCGGCCCAGGTGCAGGCGGGCGAGCCCGGCGCCGATGAGGGAAGGGTGGTCGGCAGCCTCGTTGAGGGCCTCCCGGGCCAGCCCCATCTCGCCGTTGCGGGCGTAGAGGACGGCCAGCTCCATCGCCGGCTGGGGGTCGTGAGGGGCGGCGGCGAAGGCGGCCTCCAGCCGGGCGACCTCTCCCTCCAACGCATGGTCGATGTCGAACAGCGTGCGCCGGGCGCTCCCCCGCCACCACCGCCAGGTCGCAACAAGCACCACGGCGTGGGAGACCGCGGTGAGCATGCTCAACGCCGGCGTCCGCCGGAAGTCGTAGATCGCCGTCCAGTCGCCGAACTGAGCCGACAGCGAGATAAGCGGGTACATGACCAGCTGGTACAGGACCTGGAGCAGCCCCCCGAAGATCATGATCCGCCGGAGGGCCCGGGGCAGCCGCTCGACCTTGGCGCCGGCCAGGGCCAGGGCCATGCCCAGGCCGGCGCCGGCCACGTTTCCCGAGAGGGCCACCCACCAGAAGCCGGCGTCGGACAGCCCCCGAGCCACCGTGACGGAGCCCTCGATCAGCCCGTAATGGAAGCCGAGGACCCGGCCGCCGACCATCCGGGCGCCGGCGATGTGGCCGAGTTCGTGGATCAGCACCACCACCGGCGGCACGACGAACACCGCGGACTGGGTGGCGAGCCGGCGGTCGTCGGCGGTGAAGTCGGCATCCCAGAACGACCGCCAGTGCCGGGCGACCATGAACAGCGTCGCCAGGAGGGCGAGGCCGAAGACGATGTCGAGAGGGAGGGCGTCCTGGCCATTGGGCACGGTTTCGAGCTTAGGGGGATACTGTCTGAAGTCGTCTGCGAGGAGGAGGGGCCTCAGCCATGGCGAGCCGCTACGACCTGGTCATCGTCGGTATGGGCTCAGGCGGGATGGTGGGGGCCGAGTTCGCAGCCACCATCGGACTACGGGTGGCGGTGATCGAGAAGGGTCGCGTGGGGGGTGACTGCCTGTGGACCGGCTGCGTGCCGTCCAAGGCCCTGCTGGCGTCGGCCAAGGCGGCGCACACGATGCGGGTAGCTGACAAGTACGGGCTGCCCTCCGTCGACCCGGTCGACATCGACACGTCGCTCGTCTGGAAGCGCATCCGCGCCATCCAGGCTGAGTTGGCGGCAACCGACGACGACCCCGAGCGCTTCAAAGCCATGGGTATCGAGGTGATCGCCGGCCAGGCCCGCATCGCCGGCCCGAACACCGTCGAGCTCATCGGCCAGGACCGGGTCCTGGAGACGCGGGTGATCCTGCTGTGCACCGGGAGCCGGCCGCTCACCCCGCCGATCGACGGGCTGAAGGAGGCCGGCTTCCTCACCAGCGAGAGCGTGTTCGAGATCGAGCGGGCGCCCCGCAGCGTCGTCATGATCGGCGGCGGCCCCATCGCCATCGAGATGGCCCAGGGCTTCACCCGCCTGGGGATCCGCACCACGGTGCTCCAGAAGGGGCCGGGCATCCTGCCCCGGGACGAGCCGGACCTGGTCGCCACCCTCACCCGCATGTTGCGGGATGAGGGCGTGAACCTGCGGCTCAACGTGGAGACCGAGCGGGTGGCCGTGGCCGACGGACGCAAGATCGTGTTTGGCGCCGAGAACGGCGAGCCGGCGCGCTGGGATGCCGAGGAGCTGCTCGTGGCCGTGGGCCGGCGGCCCAACGTCGAGGGGCTGGGTTTGGAGGAGGTCGGCGTGAAGGTCGGCCGGCGTGGAATCGAGGTCGACGAGCGCATGCGGACTGCGGTCCCGTCGATCTATGCCGCCGGCGACGTCGCCGGCCGCTTCCTCTTCACCCACTCGGCCGCCTACGAGGCAGTACGGGCCGTCCGGGACGCCTTCTATCCGGGCAAGGGCAAGGTCACGGACTTCGTGCCCTGGTGCACTTTCACCGACCCCGAGCTGGCCCACGCCGGCCTCACGGTGGCCGAGGCCGAGACCAAGCACGGCGACGATGTCGAGGTCTACCGGATGGAGCTGGCCCACTCGGACCGGGCCCGAGCCGACGGCGCTCCGGAGGGGGTCATCGTGGTGGTCACGGCCAAGGGGAAGGTGGTCGGGGCCCACATCCTCGCCCCCTCGGCTGGGGAGATGATCCACGAGCTGGCCCTGGCCATCAACGAGGGAATGAAGCTGGCCGAGGTGGCCAGCCTCATTCACGTGTACCCGACCCTGTCGACTGGGATCGGTCAGCTGGCCGGCGAGGCGGCCTTCGAAGGGGCCAAGCGCCTCAGGTGGCTGGTGCGCAAGGAGAAGTAGGCCTCAGTCGTCCTTGTCCTTGCCCTTGGTTTTGCCGTTCCCGCTACCCTTCGCCGGCTTGTCGTCGTCGTCATCGGCCACGGGTGGCACGGTGGCGTTCGACCGGGACGGCGCCACGGTGGTCTGCGGGGTCTGCGACCGGGCCACGGTGGTGGTCGGCGCCGGTGCGGTCGTCTGCTCGGTCTGGGCCGAGACCGGCTGGTTGGGGCCGGCGCCGTCACCCCGGTTGAGCACGGCCACCAGCAGGGCGACGACGGCCAAGGCGGCGAGCATGGCCGCAAGCGGGGCCCGTGACCGGCGCCGGCCGACGGCCGCCGCCGGCACGACGCCCACCTCGGCGGTGTCGGTCATGACGGGGTGACTGAGGATGGCCGTCCCCGGGGCGGCGGCGTGGACCAGCGTCAGGGCGTCGTCCATCGCCACCGTCGGGTCGGGCCTGGTGAGTGCGCTGGCCATGGCCGTCGCCGACGGGAACCGCTGCGCAGGATCGCTCGCCATGGCTCGTTCGACGGTGCCGACCAGCGCCGGGTCGAGCCCGGGCCGAACGTCGCTGAGCGGCGGGTACTCGCCGGCGACGATGGCCATGGCCGTCGCCACCGGCGTCTCGCCGGGGAACGGGCACTTCCCGGTCAGGGCCTCGTAGAGCACGACCCCGAGGGAGTACAGGTCCGATTGGGGGGTGGCGGGGCCGCCGTCGAGGCGCTCGGGCGGCAGGTACGCCGGCGTACCGAGGAGCTGGCCGGTGCCGGTGAGATCGCGGGCGCCGTCGGTGGCTTCGAGGCTCTTGGCGATGCCGAAGTCGGCGATCTTGGCGTGGTTGTCGGCCGTGATCAGGATGTTCCCGGGCTTGACGTCGCGGTGGACGAGGCCGGCGGCGTGGGCTGCGCTGAGCGCCCCGAGCACCTCGCGCGCCATCTCGCGCACCCATGCCGGGTCTTGTGGGCCCTGGGCGATCCGGTCGGCCAGCGTCTCCCCGGGCAGGCGCTCCATGACGATGTACGGCAGGCCGTCGTGCTCCCCGGTGTCGTAGACCGCGACGGCATGCGGGTCGGTCAGCGACGCCGCCGCGCACGCCTCGGCCTCGAAGCGCCGGCGGATGTCCTCGCGGGCCGCCATTTCGGGCAGGAGGAACTTCACCGCCACCGGTCGCTGGAGGCGTAGGTCGGTACCGGCCATGACCTCGGCCATGCCGCCACGGCCGAGCGGGCCCTCAATGCGGTAGCGGCCGCCGATGTCGGTGGTCGAGCGAGTGGGAGGGGGCACGGGCGAAACCTACCCGGGGCCGGCGACGACGTACCGTGCCCCCCCATGATCTGTGCCGAAGGGTTCGACCCGGTGCGTGAGGCGTTCGAGGCCAACTTCACCGATCCGGGCGAACTCGGCGCTGCCGTGGCTGTCGTGGTGGACGGGATCACAGTCGTGGATCTGTGGGGTGGGCTGGCCGACGGCCACACCGAGCGACCGTGGGATCAGGACACGCCGGTGCTGATCTACTCGGCCACGAAGGGTCCGGTCGCCGCCTGCGCGCTCCTGCTCTGGGAGCGTGGTCTGCTCGACCTGGACGCCCCGGTGGCCGACGTGTGGCCGGAGTTCGCAGCCGCCGGCAAGGCCGGCGTCACCACCCGCCAGCTGCTGACCCACCAGGCCGGCCTACCCGTCTTCGACGAGCCGATCACCTTCACCGAGTGCAACGACCACGACCTCGTCGCCGCCCGCCTGGCCGCGCAGAACCCCCACTGGGAGCCGGGGACCGGCCACGGCTACCACCCGCTGACCTGGGGCTGGCTGGTGGGCGAGGTGGTGCGCCGGGTGTCCGGGCGCACGGTCGGGGCCATGGTGGCCGAGGAGCTGGCTGGGCCCCTGGCCCTGGAGCTGTGGGTCGGGCTCCCGCCCGAGCGGGAGGCGTCAGTCGCCCGCCTAGCCGCCGGCCGGTTCGACCTGTCCACCATGAGCCCGGACGACCCGGGCCTCATCTTCGTCGCCGCAATCATGGACTTGGAGTCCCTGACGTTCAGGGCGTTCGCCAACCCGCCGGGCCAGCTCGATGTGGAGTCCTTCAACGCCCCCGAGCTGCATCAGGCCGAGTGGCCGGCGGCCAACGGCATCGCCACCGCCCGGGCCCTGGCGACGTTCTATGGCGAACTGGCCGTCGACCGGGTCCTGTCAGCGGCCACCCTGGACCAGGCGTCACGCGTGCAGGTCTCCGGTCCCGACAAGGTGCTGGCCGTGGAGACCGCGTTCGGCCTGGGGTTCTCGCTCCACTCCGTGATGACCGCCCACCCTGGCGACGGCTTCGGCCACGAGGGCGCCGGCGGCTCGGTCGCCTTCGCCGACCGCACAAAGGGCCTGGGCTTCGCCTACGTCATGAACCAGCTGACGGCTTCGCTCGGCGCCGACCGCCGCTCCCGCCGGCTGGTGGAGGCCGTCTACTCCTGTCTACGCCCTTGAGGGTGGCTGATCCAGCAGCTCCAGCAGCCGCTCCGGCGGGCGGGCGACGACGGCCCGGTCGCCGTGGATGACGATCGGCCGCTGGATCAGGATCGGGTGGGCGACCATGGCGTCGAGCAGCTGGTCCCTGTCGGCCTGCTCGAGGTTCAGCTCCAGGTAGACCGGCTCCTTCTCGCGGACGATGTCCCGAGGGTCATCCGTACCCAGCTTGACCAGCACGTCCTCGAGGTCGGCCCTGGTCGGCGCCGTCTCCAGGTAGCGGATGTAGTCGGCGTCGACGCCGCGCTCCTCGAGGATGGCGGCCGCAGTCCGGCAGTTGCTGCACTCGGGGTTGAAGAAGACGGAAGTGCCCATGACACAGCCTTTCGTGTGGCAGTGGCAGTCTACGACCGCTATGTCTGAACCTCTCGCCCTCGTGACCGGCACGACCGGCTTCATCGCCGCCCGGCTGGTGCCCGCCCTCCTGGCCGACGGTTTCCGGGTGCGGGCCACCGGCCGCCGGCCCCGGCCCGACGACCTTCCCGAGGAGGTCGAGTACCAGGCCGCCGACCTGGCCGGTGCCGACTTCCGCACCCTCGGCCCGCTGTGCTCGGGGGTGACGCACGTCTTCCATCTGGCCGGCGCCTCCAGCTCCAAGTCCACCCAGGAGGAGATGGAGCGCAACAACATCGACGCCACCGCCCGTTTGATCGACGCTGCCGGCCGCGGCCCGCTGGAGCGGTTCGTGCACATGAGCTCCACGTCGATCTACGGCGAGGAGAAGCAGCTGCCGCTCCCGGTACGTGAGGCCGTCGAGCCCAACGCCAGTCGGGGGTACGGCAAGGCCAAGTGGGGCGCCGAGCAGGAGGTATGGGCCCGCAGCCGTGACGGGATGCCCGTCGTCGTGCTGCGGCCGGTCACGGTCTACGGCCCGGGCGCCACCAAGCTGCTGGCGAGCGCCATCCTCGACACCGCCATCGAGAGGGCCGCGGGCCTACCACGGCTGGCCGTGGCCGCCGAGCCCATGGAGCAGCGGCTGGTCCACGTCGACGACCTGATCGCCGCCACCATCCACCTCGCCCGCTCCGACGAGGCGACCGGCCGGGCGTTCAACGTGGTCGACGGCCTCTACCCGTCCAGCCATGACGTCGGCCGGGCGCTGGCGGACTGCTTCGGGATGGAGCTCGAAGTGGGCGGGGAGGGGCTCGACGAGGACCGCCGACGGCGGACGCACGAGCACCTCGTCGCCCAGGGCCTGGAGCCGGCGATCCTCTTCACGCCCGATCGTCTGCGGCTGATGTCGAAGTCGAACCGGAACAACCGGCTGTCCACCGAGGCACTCGAGTCGACCGGCTTCCGCTTCACCCGCACCGACTTCGCCGGCGCGGTGGCGGACAACGTCGAGTGGTACCGCTCGGTCGGCTGGCTGCCTACCGCTTGAGCAGGTCGAGCAGGAACGGGTTCGTGGCCCGTTCCTTGCCGATTGTGGTGGTGTCGCCGTGGCCGGGAAGGACCTGCACGGCGTCGTCGAGGGGCAGGATCCTGGCGGCCATCGACTCCAGCAGCTGCTCGTGGTTGCCGCCGGCCAGGTCGGTGCGCCCGATGGAGCCGGCGAACAGGTGGTCGCCGCTGAACAGGATTGGCGCCTCGCCGTCGACCTCCAGCAGGAAGCACGTCGACCCCTGCGTGTGGCCCGGCGTATGGAGAGCGGTGAACGTCATGCCGGCGCCCGAAACCTTCTCGCCGTCGTCGAGTCCGGACAGCAGTTCGGGTGGGCGCAGGTCGATGTCCTCGTAGTCGAGTATCTGGCCCAGGGTGCCGCTGGTGCCGATCGGGTCGAGGAGCATGTGGCGGTCGTGGTCGTGGATGCGGACCGGCACGTCCTGTCCCTGTCCACGGCAGAGCTCACCGACGCCGCCGATGTGGTCGACATGGCCGTGGGTCGCCAGGAGGGCGACGAGGCGCAGACCGTGCTCCTCCATGTGGCCGAGGATCGGGCCCGGGTCCGGTGGGGCGTCGACCAGCACGCACTCGCCGCCGGCGCCCGTGGCCGAGACCACCCAGGCGTTTGTGCCGGCGATCCAGAGCCTGAGCCCCGCGATCATCATCGTTGCTGCCCGCTCAAGGGGCCGCTCGGGCCCTGGCGACGATCCAGGGCGGCGGCCACCGCACACGGGCCGGGGTGCGTCTCGATCTCCTCCAGTGGCATGGGCAGGGCGATGCGCCAGTTGGGCCACTGGTCGAGGGTGCCGGGCATGTTGGGGCGCTCCTCGACGCCGAGGGCGTCGTCGAGGCCGGCGGTCAGCAGCATGCAGGGAGCTTGGGACAGCGCCTCGTATGTGGCCTTCACCACCTCCTCGACCGGCGCCCCGTCGTCCACGCCGGCCACCCGCCGCAACCGCTCGCGCAGCTCGCGGGTGCCCTCCTCATTGGGCTCCATGCCGATGCGCCGCTGGTCCTCCACATCGTGCCCGGTCCAGAGGCCCGCGACCGTGGGCAGGTCGTGGGTGGTGACAGCGGCCAAGGCCTGCTTCGGGTACTGCACCGGTGGCTTGTCCTCGAACCAGACCAGGCGGTAGGAGAGCACGGCCCGGGCCGCCAGTTCCTCCCGGACGTGGTCCTCGACCGTGCCCAGATCCTCGCCGACGGCGTAGGCGCCGGCCCGGTGGCACTCGAGGGCGACGATATCGAGGAGGTCGTCCTTGCAGTAGCGGACGTAGGCGCCGTCCTTCGGCGAGTCGGCGCTGCGGGGCACCCACCACAGGCGGAACAGGCCCATGACGTGGTCGAGGCGCAGGCCGCCGGCGTGGCTCAGGGTGGCGCGGATGGTCTGGATGAACGGCTGGTAGCCGGCGCTCCGCAGCCGCCAGGGGTCGAAGGGAGGCAGGCCCCAGCTCTGGCCCTGGGTGCTGAACTCATCCGGCGGGGCGCCGACGGCCATGTCGAGGGCCAGCACGTCCTGCCACAGCCAACCGTCGGCGCCGGCGGGATCAACGCCCACGGCCAGGTCGTGCATCACGTCGATGTCGGCCGACGCCGCCTGAAGCTGGCGGTCGACCTGCCACTGGAGCCATTGGTGGAACCGCCACCGGCCGTACTGGGTGCGCCGTACCTCGGCGACCTCCGGGCCGCTCGGGTGCTGGGCGCCGGCCGGCCAGCGCCGCCAGTCGGAGCCGTGCTCCTCAGCGAGCACGCAGAAGGCTGCGTAGTCGCCGAGGGCGTCGCCCTGGGACTCCCGCCAGGTGTCGAACGCCGGGTCGCCGGCGAACCCCTCCCAGATCTGTTCCAGTGCCTGCATCTTGAGGCGGAACACCGAGTTCCGGTCGATGTGGGGCTGGTCGTTCAGCGCCCGGCCGGCGTTGGCCAGCGCCTCGAACCCGTCGACCGCTCCGGCGCCGTCCACATCCTCGACCCGGAGGTACAGCGGGTTCCGGAAGCGCCGGCTGCTCGGGAAGTAGGGGCTGTCCGACTGGTGCAGCGTCGGGTGCGAGGCGTGCAGCGGGTTGACGAGGATGAGGCCGCCGCCCAGCTCCCGGGCCGTCCAGCGGCCCAGCCGGCGGAGGTCGCCCAGGTCCCCCATGCCCCAGCTCTCCCGGGAGCGGGCCGCGTACAGCTGCACGGCCCAGCCCCACGTCGGCGCCTGCGCCGGCAGTGGGCACCTCCCCGGCGACACCACCACCTGGGTGCGCCGGCCGTCGTCGAGGCGGACGAGTGTGTGGTAGCCGAAAGGCAGGTCGGCGGGCAGGGGGCCTTCCACCCGGATGGTCTCGCCGCTGTCGGTCACCAGATCCGCCGGCCCGGCGAGCTCGGTCGCGCGCCCCGGCCGCAGAAACAAGGTGGGCCCCGCCGGCGGCGAGCCGTCACCGTCGGTCCCCATGGCACCGAGCACGGCGGCGAGGGTGTCGGGGCCGACGTCGTGCCACGCGCCCTGGGCGTCCTGCCAACGCTCCTGTACACCCCAGTCGCCGGCAGCCATGGAACGCGGAGTCTACGGTCGGCCTCACCCCGCCGGCGCAGGGGTGGGCGGTAGACTGCGACTCCTATGTCGAAATGGTTGGTCGAGCGCAAGCTGTCGGAAGCTGCGGAGCGCCTCCGGCAACTGCGTAGCGAGCTCGGCGTGGTCGACGAGCAGCTCACCTTCCTGGCCGACGCGGCGGACGACGCCCGCATGCGGGCCATGGTGTCGGAGACCCCCATGGCCGACAAGGAGCACCGTGAGGCTCAGAAGCACGCCGACGCCATGACCCGCCACCGCGCCCAGCTCGTGGCCCAGATCGCAGAGCTGGAAAAGGCCCAGGACGAGCTGCTCGAGCGGCTGTTCGCGGAGATCTGAGTCCAATGAGCGCAGCGAATGCGACGTGGCCCGAGCGGCCCTCTGAGCGGGATATCTAGATCCAGATGGCAACCCGAATCGTCATTGCCGAGGACGAGGCCCTGATCCGCCTCGATCTCAAAGAGACCCTTGAAGCTGAGGGCTATGAGGTCGTGGGCGCCGTGGGCCGTGGCGACGAAGCGGTCGAGCTGGTCAAGGAGCTCCACCCGGACCTCGCCATCCTCGACATCAAGATGCCGGGGATGGACGGCATCACCGCCGCCCGCGAGATCACCAGCTCCCGCCGGGCCGCCGTGCTGATCCTCACCGCCTTCAGCCAGCGCGACCTGGTGGAGCAGGCCCGTGACGCCGGCGCCTTCTACTACCTGGTCAAGCCGTTCCAGACCAGTGACCTCGTGCCGGCCATTGAGGTGGCCCTGGGCCGTTTCGCCGATATGCGGGCCATGGAAGCCGAGGTGGAAGGCACCAAGGAGCGGCTGGAGACCCAGCGGATCGTCGGCCGGGCCAAGGGGCTGCTCATGGACCGCGACGGCATGTCGGAGTCCGACGCCTTCTCCTTCATCCAGCGCACGGCGATGAAGCACCGGGCCAAGATGCGCACCGTCGCCCAGCAGATCATCGACGGCACCCTGCCGCAGGACTGACAGGCGTCGGAACGTCCGACGCCGACCGCGATCGCCGCTGGAGGCGGCCCCGACGGTTGGCGGCCGGAAAGAACGGCGGCGGGTGGCCGGCTTTGCCGGTCACCCGGAGCACCTTGCTACTCGGTGAGCAAGCTTTGCTTGCGGGCCGAAACAAAAAGCTGGCTGGCGAGCGCCGGCCCCAGGGCGATGGTGCCCTCCTGCAGGGCAAGCGTCAACGTGCCATCGGGCGCCTTGGAACTGACCGTGGCGTCGACACCCGGCACGAAGCCGTGGGTGTCCAGGTAGATCAGTGCTTCGTAGTCGACCTCGACCTGCTCGGTCACCCGCTCGAGGCGGACGCGGTCTCCCGGCTCCGAGCCGGCCAGGGCCGACAGGTCCCGCTCCGGTCCGCCGGCGCCGGGGATGGGGTTGCCGTGCGGGCAGGTGGCCGGATTGCCCAGGAGGGCGACGATGCGCTCCTCCACCTCGTCGGAGATCACGTGCTCCCACCGGCAGGCCTCGACGTGGGTCTTGTGCCACGGGAGGCCGATGACGTCGGTGAGCAGGCGCTCCGCCAGCCGGTGCTTGCGGACGACGCTGATGGCCCGGGCCCGTCCTTTGTCGGTCAGGGTGATGGCCCGGCCCTCGGTGTCGACCCATCCCTCGCCCTTGAGCCGGCGGATCATCTCCGAGACCGATGGAGCCGACACGTTCATGTGCTCGGCCAGGCGGGCCTGGATGACCGGGATGCCCTCCTCGTCGAGCTCCCAGATGGTCTCCAGGTACTCCTCGAGGGGCGGGTGAAAGCCGTCAGCCACGCCGGCATGGTACCCGCCGGCGGTACGATCGACGCGGTGAGAGCCGTCATGCTCGAGGTGCCCCAAGCCCTCCTCGAAGAACGACGCGCCCGCGGCGCTGACCGCTGGGACGAGATGTGGGAGGGCGAACTTCACATGGTCCCGCTGCCATCGATGGATCACCAGCGGGTGGGCTCCGAGCTTTTCCTGGTGTTGGGCCCGCTGGCCAAAGTCCGAGGCCTTGTCCCGTTCTACGACACCACCGGCCTCTTCCGGCCCGGGAGGGACGACGACTGGCGGTGCCCGGACAGCACGTATGTCGATCCGGAACATCTCTCTGAGAGGGGCGTCGAGGGCAGGGCCTCACTGGTGGTGGAGATCCTCTCCTCCTATGACGAGACATACCGCAAGCTCGACTGGTACGCCGGCGTTGGCGTCGGCGAGGTGCTCGTCATCGACCCCGACACTCGCCGCGTCGAGCTGTTCGCCAACCGCGACGGCCGCATGGTCGCAGTCGAGCCGGTCGCCATCGAGTGCCTCGGCGTGCGGGCCGAGACCGTAGAAGGGAAGCTGCGCCTGACCTGGGACGGCGGCACGGCCGACATCTGACATGGCCAAGCTGATGCTCATCGACGGCCACTCGCTGACCTACCGCGCCTTCTTCGCCCTTCCGACCAGCCTGGCCCTGGCCTCCGGCCAGGTGACCAATGCCGTCTTCGGCTTCACGTCGATGCTGATCAACCTGCTGAAGGACCACACTCCCGACCAGATCGCCGTCGCCCTCGACCGTCCCGAGCCCACCTTCCGCCACACTCTGGTCAGCGACTACAAGGCAGGTCGAGCCGAGGCTCCCGACATCCTTCGCCAGCAGCTCGGCCTCGTCCGCCAGGTCGTGGAGACGCTGAAGATCCCGATCGTCGAGAAAGCCGGCTTCGAGGCCGACGACGTCATCGCCACTCTCGCCACCGAGGCCCGCGACCGGGGCGACGAAGTGCTGGTGGTGACCGGCGACCGCGACGCCTACCAGCTCGTCGAGGACCCGCTGGTCAAGGTGCTCTACAACATGCGGGGCGTCACCGACTACAAGATCTATGACGAGGCGGGCATCAAGGAGAAGACCGGGGTCACGCCGGCCGACTACCCCCAGTACGCCGCCCTGCGAGGCGATCCGTCGGACAACCTGCCCGGCGTTCCGGGCGTCGGCCCCAAGACCGCGGCCAAACTGATCAACACCTACGGCGACCTCGACGGCGTCTTCGCCAACGTCGAGAAGAACACGCCCAAGCTGCGGGAGAGCCTGGCCGCCTACGAGGAGCAGGTCCGGCGCAACGCCACTGCCACGCCGCTCATCCGCGACGTGCCGCTGGAGGTCGACCTCGACAGCCTGCGCATGGGCCAGTGGGAGCCCGACGCCGTCCGAGAGCTCTTCCGGTTCCTCGAGTTCAACACCCTCTATCCCCGGTTCGTCGAGGCCACGGGCGCGGCGGCGCCGGCGCCCGTCGCCAGCGAGCGGCTGCAGGTGACGGTCCGTCACGTGGTGAACCACGAGGAGGCCTCCAAGGCCGTCCAGGGTGCGATCAGCCTGGCGGCGTCCTGGGAGGGCGAGGAGGGCCGCAGCGCCGTGCTCGGGGTGGCGGTGAGCAGCGGCGGCGATGAAGCGTCGTGGATCCCCGCCGACCTGCTCCCGGACGACTTCGGCGTGTACTCCACCCACAAGGCCAAGGAGGTCATGCGGGCCCTCGACCTGCGGGCCATCGACCTGCGGGGGCTCGACGTCGACACCGCCATCGCCGCCTACCTCCTCGACCCGGCCGAGACCCAGTACCTCCTGGAGGATCTGGCGGTGCGCTACCTCGGCCTGGACATCAGCTCGCCTGAGGCCCCGCCGCCGGGCCAGCTCGACCTGTCCGGCACCGCCGCCGATCCTGCCGAGGAGGCCGCCCGCCGGGCGGTCGCCGTGGCCCGCCTGGCGCCGGCGCTGGGTCAGGCCATGGAGAGCCGCGGCCTCCAGCGCCTCTACGACGAGATCGAGCGGCCCCTCGTGCGGGTGCTGGCCCGCATGGAGAAGGTCGGCGTGCGGGTCGACGTCGACCTCCTTCGCCGCATCTACGACGGCCTGGTGGCCGAGGGCCGGCGCCTGGAGGAGGAGATCCAGGAGCTGTGCGGCACCCGGTTCCTGGTCAACTCCACCCACCAGCTGCGCCGGGTCCTCTTCGACGAGCTCGGCCTCCAGCCCCAGAAGAAGACCAAGACGGGCTTCTCCACCGACGCGGCGTCGCTGGAGAAGCTGCGGGGCCTCCACCCGGTCATCGAGCCGCTGCTGCGTTACCGGGAGGTCGAGAAGCTCCGGTCGACCTACGGAGAGAGCCTCTTGGGCGAGGTCGCCGGCGACGGCCGCATCCACGCCAGCTTCAACCAGACCGTGGCCCGGACCGGCCGGCTGAGCTCCGACCGTCCCAACCTGCATAACATCCCGATCCGCACGGAGGAGGGCCGGCGCATCCGGCAGGCGTTCATCCCCACCGACGGCTGCCGGTTCCTGGTCGCCGACTACAACCAGATCGAGCTGCGGGTCATCGCCCACCTGGCCCAGGATCCTGGGCTCATCCAGGCGTTCGCCTCCGGGGAGGACATCCATCAGGCCACCGCCTCCCGCATCTTCGGCGTGGTCCCCACCGCCGTCACCATCGCGCAGCGCTCGAAGGCGAAAATGGTCTCCTACGGGCTGGCCTACGGCATGGAGTCCTTCGGCCTCGGCCAGCGCCTGGGCATCCCCACAGAGGAGGCGGCGGAGATCCTCAACGCCTACTTCGTCGCCTTCCCGAGCGTCCGTGACTACATGGACCGCACCGTGGCCGAGGCCCGCGACCGGGGGTACACCGAGACCCTGTTCGGCCGGCGCCGGCAGATCCCCGAGCTGTCGTCGTCGAACTACCGCCTCCGCCAGGCCGGCGAGCGCCAGGCCATGAACGCCGGCATCCAGGGCCTGGCGGCCGACATCTTCAAGGTCGCCCTGGTCCGCCTCGACCGGGGGCTGGAGGACCAGGGCCGGGCCAGCCGGCTGGTGCTGCAGGTCCACGACGAGGTCATCGTGGAGGTCGACCCGGCCGAGGAGCAGGCCGTCGCCGCCCTCACCATGGAGGCCATGCGGGGCGCGGCCGAGCTTTCCGTCCCCTTGGAGGTCAATCTCAGCTGGGGCGACAGCTGGGCCGACGCCAAGTCCTGACCGGTTCTGGTTGCAGTTACCCGCCGTATGCGCGGCCAACTGCAGCCAGTTCGGATTTTGGGACCCTGCTGGTAGGATCGCCCCGCGGAGAGTCGCGACCGTCGCGCTCTTCGACCCCGTCCGGAAAGAAGGCCGACCTACTCATGTCCGACCAGACCGCTTCCCCCGCCCCTGAGCCAGTCGCCCCGGGCGAGCCCGGCACCTTCAACGAGGCCGGCGAGTACACCTTCAGAAGCGTGGTCGACGACGACCTCGGCGGGATGTCCTTCGAGGAGGCCATCGACGGCACCATCGTCAACTTCGACGATGGCGACATCGTCACCGGCACGGTGGTCAAGGTCGACAAGGACGAGGTCCTCCTCGACATCGGTTTCAAGTCCGAGGGTGTCATCCCCGCTCGCGAGCTCTCCATCCGCCACGACGTGGACCCCCACGAGATCGTCAGCATGGGCGAGGAGATCGAGGCCCTGGTCCTCCAGAAGGAGGACAAGGAGGGCCGGCTGATCCTCTCAAAGAAGCGGGCCCAGTACGAGCGGGCGTGGGGCACGATCGAGCGGGTCAAGGAGGCCAACGGCGTCGTCTCCGGCCCGGTCATCGAAGTGGTCAAAGGCGGCCTGATCCTCGACATCGGGCTGCGGGGCTTCCTGCCCGCATCCTTGGTGGAGCTGCGCCGGGTGCGCGATTTGCAGCCTTACGTGGGCCGCAGCCTCGAGGCAAAGATCATCGAGCTCGACAAGCACCGCAACAACGTGGTGCTGTCCCGCCGGGCCTGGCTCGAGGAGACCCAGAAGGAGCAGCGCGAAGACTTCCTCGAGAACCTCAAGCCCGGCGAGATCCGCAAGGGCACGGTCTCCTCGGTGGTCAACTTCGGCGCCTTCGTCGACCTGGGCGGTATGGACGGCCTGGTGCACGTGTCGGAGCTGTCCTGGAAGCACGTCGACCACCCCGCCTCCGTCGTGCAGGTGGGCGACGAGATCGAGGTTCAGGTCCTTGAGGTCGACCTCGACCGCGAGCGCATCAGCCTCTCGCTCAAAGCCACCCAGCAGGACCCGTGGCAGGAGTTCGCCAACAACCACCGGGTCGGCGAGCTGGTCTACGGTCGCGTCACCAAGCTGGTGCCGTTCGGCGCCTTCGTGCAGGTCGGCGAGGGTATCGAAGGCCTGGTGCACATCTCCGAAATGGCCGCCCACCACGTCGACCTGCCCGAGCAGGTGGTCACCCCCGGCGAGGAGCTGTGGGTCAAGATCATCGACCTCGACCTTCAGCGCCGGCGGATCAGCCTTTCAATCAAGCAGGCCGCCGAGGGGGGTGTGGTTGCCGCCGAGTACCAGGAGGCGTTCGGCGAGCACGCCTACGACGACCAGGGCAACTACATCGGCGACTTCGGCAGCGTCGACTTCACACCCGAGACCGAGGCCCAGGCGGCATGGGCGGAGTACGCGGCCGAGCTCGGCGGTGGGGCGGCGGCTGCCGCCCAAGCGGACGAGCCCGCCCAGGACCTGCCCCCCGACGAGCCGCCCGGAGCGGTCCCCGCTGCCGAGTAGCACCCGGTCCGCCACCAGGTTCACGGTGGCGTGGCCAGACTGAAGCAGGCGCTTCTGGCGCCGCGAATAGAGTCACTGTTCGCGGCGGCCGTGGTCCTGTTCGGGTTCCGGCTCGGCGCCCGCCCCATCGGAGACAACTCCACTTTCACCCATCTGCGGACCGGCATCGACATGGCCCGGACGGGTGCCATCCCCCGGGTCGACCACTACTCGTTCACGGCCGCCGGCGAGCACTGGGTGGTCCAGAGCTGGCTTCCCGAGTGGACCTACGGGTGGGCCTACCGCCTGGGCGGCTTCGAGTTGGTCGTGCTCGAGCAGGCGGTGCTGGTGGCGGTCCTGGCCTGGCTCGTGGTCCGCCTGGCCCGGGCCGGATCGGCGTTGCGCACGACGCTGGCTGCCATCGCGGCAGTGGGCGTGGGCTCGGCCCTGTGGACGCCCCGACCGCTGCTCTTCGGGCTCATCTGCATGGCGCTGACCATCACCGTGGTCGAGCGCCGGCGCAGCCCATGGCTGCTCATCCCGATCGTCTGGTTGTGGGTGAACAGCCACGGCTCGTTTCCCCTGGGGTTGGCCTGGCTGGGGGCGCGGGCCTTGGGCGAAGGGATCGACTGGCGGGCCTGGCCCCGGGAGACGTGGCGGTATGTCGGGGGTTTCGCCGCCGGCCTGCTGGCGGCCATGGTCAACCCGCTCGGGCCCAGGCTCCTGCTCTTCCCCCTGACGCTGGGCGAGAAGCAGGAGGCGTTCAGGAACATCGTCGAATGGCGCTCCCCTGACTTCTCACGCGCCGGCGGGTACTTCGCCCTGGCCTTCCTCGGGCTGGCGCTCGTCCTGCTGGCCCGGGCCCGGCTGAACTGGCGTGACGTGGTGCCGGCGGTCGGCTTCCTGACGGCCAGCCTGCTGGCCGCCCGCAATATCGGCCCGCTGGCGGTGGTCATCGCCCCCGTGCTCGGGCGGGCGGTACGCCGGCCCGAGTCCGCTCCCAGCCGCCCGTCAGGAGCGGTCGGCACCCAGTTGCGGCTCAATCGGGCCGTCCTGGCCACCCTCTTGGCCGCCTTCGTCGTCTTCGCGTCCCTCATCTTCGTGAACGACCCGCTCGACACGATCGGGTACCCGGAGGAGTCGCTCACCTATCTGGAGGAGGAGAACCTCCTGGGGACCCCCCACCGACTGGGGCACCAGGACTTCGTCGGGAACTACATCACGCTGCGGTTCGGCAGTGAGGTGCGGGTATTCGTCGACGACCGGTTCGACATGTACCCCCTGTCGGTGTCCCGGGACTACGAGAGCCTCCTGAGCGCCCGGGAGAGCAGCGTCGAAGTGCTCGACCGCCACCGGATCGACATCGTCCTGTGGCAGAAGAAGCTCCCGCTCGCCCCGCTCCTGAAGGCCAAGGGATGGACGGAGATCTTCTCCGAAGAGGACTATGTGGTTCTGCGCCGCTGACGCCGGCGGTACGAAGCAGAAGGAGCGGGCCCGGAGGCCCGCTCCTTCTGGTTGACCGGGGAAAGTCAGGGGGGTCTTGCCGGTGCTACAAGGACGCACCGATGGTGTCGAACTTGGAGCTGGCCTTGCCGCCGAGGGTCGTCAGGGCGACGATGCAGACGACCGCGATCAGGGCGAGGAGCAGGGCATACTCCACCAGTGCGGCGCCACGCTCGGTGTTGCCGAAGCGGGCACGGAGGTACGGGGAGATGGTCTTGAAGAGGTCCATTGTGATTGTCCTTGTCTCGGGTTGATCGCCCCCACTCCCGGGGCCGGTTGTAGATCTTGTATCGACTGCTGCCCGGTGCCCTGGATGGGTCATTTAGATCATTCGGACGCACTGCATATGAGCGAGGCTCCACAACGAAGAAGGAGCGGGCCCGAGGCCCGCTCCTTCTTGCTTGACTGGGAGGGTCAGACGTTCGAGGTACTACAGCGAAGCGCCGATGGTGTTGAACTTCGAGCTGGCCTTGCCACCGAGGGTCGTCAGGGCGATGATGCAGACGACGGCGATGAGGGCGAGCAACAGGGCGTACTCCACCAGTGCGGCGCCGCGCTCGGTGTCCCCGAAGCGGGCACGCAGATAGGGGGCGATGGTCTTGAATAGGTCCATGGCAGTTCGGTTTCCTTCTCCGGTTGAACCCGCCCCTCTGCCGGGGCTGATTCGTATGTGCTATCTCTATCGACCACTTTTGGATGTGCTTGAGCCAGATTTGTGTTGACAGCCTGCCCCTGTGTAGCGCCGGCCGGAAAACGGAAAAGGAGCGGGCCAGAGGCCCGCTCCTTCCGTTTGACCCGGGGGAGGTCAGATCATTGCTACAGCGAGGCGCCGATCGTGTTGAACTTCGAGCTGGCCTTGCCACCCAGGGTGGTCAGGGCGACGATGCAGACGACGGCGATCAGGGCGAGCAGCAGGGCGTACTCGACCAGGGCTGCACCGCGCTCGGTGTTGCCGAAGCGAGCCCGGACGTACGAAGCGAGGGTGTTGAACATGTCCATGGGTGGTGGTCCTTGTCTCGGGGTTGTGTGCCCCGTCCCCGGGGCTTGGGTTGTACTGGATCTATCGACGGTTTCTGGAGGCACTTGAGCAAGTTCCTCGCTACTGTCGCTAGAGCGAGGCGCCGATCGTCCTGAACTTCGTGCTGGCCTTGCCGCCCAGCGACGTCAGGGCGACGATGCACACACACGACGGCGAAGAGGGCGGGCGCAGGGCGTAGTCCACCAGGGCCGCCCGGGTCGGAAAACAGAAGGAGCGGGCCCGAAAGGCCCGCTCCTTGCTCTCGACCGGATGGTCGGATCTGGGACTACAGCGAGGCACCGATGGTGTCGAACTTGGAGCTGGCCTTGCCGCCGAGGGTGGTCAGGGCAACAATGCACACGACGGCGATCAGGGCCAACAGAAGGGCGTACTCGACGAGCGCCGCACCACGCTCGGTCTTGGCGAACTTTGCCTGCAGGTAGGTGACGATGTCTCCGTGCATCTCGTGCTTCCCTTCTTGGGCTTCTGGCCCCGTCCCGGGGCTCGTGCTTCCTGTATCGGCACGAGGGCACGTGATTTGATGGATCGTTTGCATCATTCCCGGCGCCGGCGCCGGCGCCGGCGGTCAGCCGAGGCGGATGATGCCCATCCTCACCGCCCTCAGGACGGCCTGGGTGCGGTCGCGGGCGCCCAGCTTGGCGTAGATCGACGCCAGGTGGTTCTTGACCGTCTTGACGCTGATGTAGAGCTCCGCAGCCACCTCGGGCAGCGACAGGCCGTCGGCCACCAGCTGGAGCACCTGCTCCTCCCGGGCGCTGACCGGGGCGTGGCCATTGCCGGGGTCGACCGGGGTCTTCTTGACGTCGGCCAGCATCGAGAGCGCGAGGTCGGGCGAGAGCACGCTCTCCCCGCTCGCCGCCAGCCGAACGGCGGAGACGACGTCGGTGATGGCGCAGTCCTTCACCAGGTAGCCGATGGCGCCGGCCTGGATGGCGCGGGCCATCACCTCGCCGTCGGCGTGCATGGTGAGCATCACGATCTGGGACTCCGGCACCAGCCGGCTGATCTGCCGGGTGGCCTCCACGCCGTCGAGGTTGGGCATCGAGACGTCCATGAGCACGATGTCAGGCTTGAGGGCCTGGGCTAGTTCCACCGCCTCGGCGCCGTCGCCGGCCCCGCCCACGACATCGAAGCCGTGCTCCTCTAGCGACCGGCGCAGGCTGTCACGCAGCATCCGGTGATCGTCGGCGAGCAGGAGCCGTGTCATGACGCAACCGGGTTGATCCGGCACTGTACGACCGTGCCCTTGGACGGTTTGGAGTCGATCTCGAGGCGGGCGCCGATGGCATTGGCCCGCTCCCGCATCCCGATGAGGCCGTAGCCGCCCGACCGGCCGCCCCGCTCGGCGTCGAACCCCTTGCCGTCGTCGGCGACGGTGAGGCGGCCGCTGTGGCCGTCGCACTCCCAGCGCACCCGCATGCGGCGGGCCCGGGCATGATGTTCGACATTGCTGACCGCTTCGTGGGCCAGCCGCCAGACCTCCTGCTCCTGCACCAGGGGCAGGCGTCCGGTGGTCTCGTGCTCGAAGGTCACCTCGAAGTCGGCGCGGGCGTCGACCCGCTCCAGGAACTCCTCGAGCGTCCCGACCAGGTCGCAGGAGTCGGTGACCTCGGTGCGGAGGTCGCAGAGCGTGTCTCGTACTTCGGTGAGGACCCCCCGCACCTCGGTGCGGAGGGTATCGAGTTCGTCGTGCATCTCCTTGTCTTCGGCCATCGAGGCCAGACGATCAAGCTTGAATGCGACGAATGCGAGCGACTGGCCGATGCTGTCGTGGATGTCCCGGGCGATGCGCACCCGTTCCTCGTCGGCGCCGATGGTCCGCAGGCGGGAGAACCAGCGGGCGTTGTCGATGGCCAGCGCCGCCGGCTCGACGAAGCCGTCGAGGATTTGGAGGTCCCGCCGGCCGTAGAAGCCGGGCTCGTGCTGCTCGATGGCGATGAGGCCGAGCAGCGTGCCCCGCGCCCGCAGCGGCGCATAGAGGCCCGACCGGGAGAGGATGCTGGGGCCGAGCCCCTCGCCGGGGCCGAGGCTGACGACGAGCGACGCCACGCTGCTCGCGGTGGCGTCAGCGAGGGGCCGGGGGAGGTCGGCAGCCTGGATGGTTCGGGGCAGGGCGGCGCCTTCGGATGCCGGAACGGTCCACATTCCGGTCGCGTCGTCGTGGAGCAGCACGGCGACGATGTCGCAGTCGATGAGGCCGCGAAGACGGCTGACGGTTGAGCTGAGCACCTGCTGAAGGTCCAGCGACGCCGGCAGCGACTGGGCGACCCGGTGAAGGGACACCAGCAGCTCGTTGGCCTCGTTGAGCTGGCTCATGCGGTCCAGCGTGGCCGTATGCTGCTCGCGGACCTCACCGAAGAGCCGGCGGGCGTACCCGGCGAGGGCGCCCACGAGCAGCAGCTGGATCGTCCACTGGCCAGTGGTCCGGAAGTTCTCGACCGAGAGCCGTTCGAGTTCGAGGTGGTAGGGAACGGCGACGGCCAGGCTGACCACCACTGCGGCCAGGAGGCCCTGCCTGAACCCGCCGGCGAAGCCCACGGTGACGATCGCACCGAGCACGCACAGGACGAACGGCGAACTCCACGTGCCCGTGCTGACCACTGCGGCGCTGGCTACGGCCAGGCCGGCGAGCGCCGGCACCCACCCGAGGGCGGCCCGATCCTCGGACTGCCACAGGGTGATGCCGGCGAGGGCCAGCGCCCACGCGCCGGCCCTCACCGTCACCTCCCCGGAAATTGCGGCCAGCACCAGGGCCAAGGCGAGCGTCGCCCACCGGACGCTCGAGCCCAGCTTGAGCGGAGCATTGGGGACCGCTGGAAGCCCCGAGACCATTGGTACGGCCTGCATCATGCTATTGGAACGCCAGCTTGATCCCGAAGGCGGCCGGCCCCAGCACCGTGACCATGATTGCGGGGAACACGAACAGCACCAGCGGGAAGAGCATCTTGACGGGCAGCTTGGCCGCCTTCTCCCGCGCCCACTGCCGGCGCTTGTTGCGCATCTCAACGGCCTGGGTCTTGAGGACCCGACCGACGGGGATTCCCAGGGCGTCGGCCTGGAGCAGGGCGAGGACGAAGTTGGACAGCTCCGGCACCTGGGTGCGGCGCTTGAGGTTCTGGAAGGCGTCCCGGCGGGGGAGGCCCAGCTCCATCTCGTGCAGCGTGCGGGCGAACTCGTGGGACAGCGGGGAGTCGAAGTGCTGGCAGACGATCTCCAGGGCACCCTCGAAACCCATGCCCGCCTCGACCGAGATGGCGAGCAGGTCGAGGGTGTCCGGGAGGTCCTTGAGGATGGCGGCCTGGCGCTCGGCGACCTTCCGCGACAGCCACGTCGCCGGGAGGCACCAGCCGATGACCGGGGCCAGGACCAGCATCATGATGCCGATGCGGGGCGCCGGCGCAGCCAGGATGACGTACGCCAGGGCGCCGACTGTGAGCAGGCCGGTGGCCGCCGTCTGGGCGATGACGAACTCTTCCGCCCGCATGGTTCCGGTCAGCCCGGAGAACAGCAGCTTCTTGTGCGTGCGCTCCAGGTAGTCGCTCGGTGTGAGGCGGGTGACGCCCTTGAGCGCCTTGCCGCTGAACGGCTTCACCACCCGGACCCAGAAGGGCTCGGCCAGCTTGGCTTCGAACTCGTCCACCGGACGGCCAGACTCGACGTCGAGGTCGTGGAAGTACTCAGCCACGTTGAACGCTGGGCGGCGGGCCCGGACCACGCCCACGGCGGCGAGGGACGCCCCGAGCGCGGTGAACAGGATGGCGAACATACCGAGTGATGTCATGTCACACCTCGATCTTGCACATGCGGAAGATGACGACGGACCCGAAGACCATGAGCAGCGCCGTGACGCCCAAGACGACGAGCCCCATGCCGGAGAACATCGGCTTCATGTACCCGGGGCTGATGACCTGGATGGCGAGGAACATGAACGGGGCCAGGGCGGTGAGCACGTAGGCCGAGATGCGACCCTCGGCGGTGAGCACGGCGACGTCCCGGCGGACTTCCTCGCGGGCCCGGATGAAGTCGGCCAGCGTGTGCAGCAGGTCGGCCAGCCGGCCGCCCACCGTCTGCTGGATGCGGATGGCCTGCACGACCCAGTCGAGGTCGCGAACCTCGAGGCGCTTGGCCATGCGGGCGAGGGCGTCGACGAGGGGGTCGCCCAGGCGGGTCTCGGCGACGACCCGGGCGAACTCCTCGGACATGGGGGGCTCGGCCTCTTCGCACATCATCTGGATGGCCCGCAGGAAGGTGTGGCCGGCCGACAATGACGAGGCGATCAGGGTGAGGGCGTCGGGAAGGGCGGCCTCGAAGGCCTTCTTGCGCTTGGCGATCCGGAAGCGCACGAACGACACGGCGGCGAATGGGCCGATGAGCAGGCCGATGACGGCGACGAGCACCGTGCCGGTGAGCCCGTAGAGGGCGGCGGCGAGGGCGAGCGTCGCACCCAGGGCGGTGATGACGTACTCACCGGGCCGCATGGGGATGCGGGCCCGCTCCAGGGCGCTCCGCACGTCGCCCTTGTCGTCGAACTGGTCGACCACCTTGCCGGCGAATCCAATGGTGCCCTCCACCAGGGGGCTGTAGCCCTCGACGGCGGCATCCGGGCGGACGTCGCGCTCCCCGAAGGGCAGGTCGAGGATCTCGGCTAGCGCCTTTTCCCGCTCCCGGACCCGGAAGAGGAAGCCGCCGACCATGAGGGCCAGGCCGCCGCCGACGAACAGCATGGCGAAGATCCCGGCGTTCATCGGGCACGCTCCGCAGTGGCGAGCTTGGACACCGACGGGACCCGGCTCTGACGGAGCCGGGAGACCTGGGCCGGTGCCGGTACGGTCGGGGCCCGGAACGCCTTGGCCGGGACCTCGATGCCGTTCTCGGCCAGCTTGTCCAGGAACTTCGGCCGGAGGCCGGTGGCCACCAGCTCACCGCCCTGCCGGCCGTTCTCGGCCCGCAGATACGGCTTGTACTTGAAGATCTCCTGGAGGAGGATCGTCTCGCCCTCCATGCCCTGCAGCTCGGTGACCGAGGTCACCACACGCCGGCCGTCAGGCATGCGATCCAGGTGCATGATCAGGTGGAGGGCCGAGTTGATCTGCTCGCGGATGGCCTTGACGGGGAGCTCGTAGCCCGCCATCAGGGTCATGGTCTCGAGGCGGCTGAGCGCGTCACGGGGACCGTTGCTGTGGACGGTGGTCATCGAGCCCTCGTGGCCGGTGTTCATGGCCGAGAGCATGTCGAGTGCCTCACCGCCCCGGACCTCACCCACGATGATGCGGTCGGGTCGCATACGGAGGGCGTTGCGGACGAGGTCACGGATGCGGACCTCGCCGGCCCCCTCGGCGTTCGGCGGGCGGGCCTCCAGGCTCAGGACGTGAGACTGCTGGAGCTGAAGTTCGGCGGCGTCCTCGATGGTGACGATGCGCTCGCCCTCGGGGATGAACGACGACAGCACGTTGAGGTTCGTCGTCTTGCCAGTGCCGGTACCGCCGGAGACCAGGATGTTGAGCTTGCCCCGGACGCAGGCCTCCATCACGACGGAGAGGTCGAGGGTGAAGGTGCCGAAGTTGATGAGGTCCTTCACGGTGTAGGGATCGGCGGCGAACTTCCGGATGGTGAGGATGGGGCCGTGGATGGCCAGCGGGGGCAGGATGGCGTTGACACGGGAGCCGTCGGGGAGGCGGGCGTCCACCATGGGGGAGGACTCGTCGATGCGCCGGCCCACGCCGGCGACGATCTTCTCGATCACGTGGCGGTACTGCTGGTCGTCGCTGAAGGTGGCGCTGACGTGCTGCAGGCGGCCGTCGCGCTCGATCCAGACATCGTCGTAGCGGTTGCACATGATCTCTGTGACCGTCGTGTCGGCCAGCAGCGGGTCGAGCGGACCGTAGCCGAGGGTGTCGGAGATCATCTCCTGGACGAATGCGCGGCGCTCACGGGGGGACACCTTCACGTCCTCCCGCTGGATGATCTTGTCGAGGGCGGTCTTGACCTCGCCGGCGAGGGCGGCCTCGGAGAGCCCGGTGGCCTTGGGGGCGACTTCGGTGAGCACCAGCTCGCGCACCTTGCGCTTGGACTCGTGCCAGCTGGCGGCGGTCTGCTGGCGGGCGCGGGCGGCACCGGCGCCGGCGGTGCCGGAGTTGGTGCCGGAGCGGTTGCCGCCGCCCTCGGCGGCGGGACGGGGGTTCGGGCGCCGGGCGGCACCCGGCGACTGGGCCCGGGCGGCGGAGGCGTTCTCCTCCTCCTCCAGGGCGGCCAGCTTGTCGGAGAGCTTCACGTGTCCTCCTAGGACGCGATCTGGGCGGGACGGTGGAACATGCGGGCGAACAGGCTGCGCTTGCTCGGGCCCTCAGCCTCGAGGGCCTTGCCCCGGCTGGTCTCGGGAAGGAGCGGGCTCATGCCCGCTGCCATGCGCCGGCTGACGTCGGACGTGGGGGCGAAGGCCAGCACGGGCGTGCCCACGTTCACCGACTTGGTGACCTCCTTGGCATAGGGCAGCACCGAGGTGAAGCCCTGCGGGAAGAGGCGGGTGACCTGGTCGACGTCGAGGCCGACGTCACGCTCGGCCTTGTTGAGGATGAGCTTGATGTTGTCCGAGGAGATCTTCAGCTTCTCCAGGGTGTTCAGGAACACACCCATGTGGCGGACGCTGGGGAGGTCCAGGGTGGCCATGACGTAGAGCTGGTTGGAGAGGTCGAAGGCGGCGAGCACGATCTCGGTCAGGGCGGCCGGCGTGTCGACGATGACGTAGTCGAACTTGGCCCGGGCCGCCTCGATCACCCGCTGGACGTCCAGGGGGTGGATGCGGTCGGCGTCGGAGGGGTCCTTCGGTGCGGGCAGGACCATCACGCCGGAGTCGTGGGTGACGACGTACTCGTCGATGTGTGAGGCCAGGTCCACCTCGTCGATGTCCTCACGGGACAGCAGGTCGGAGATGGTGAACCGCGGGCGCAGGCGCAGCGCGGTGGACACCTCGCCGAACTGGAGGTCGAGGTCGATGATGACCGTCCGCTTCCCCGTGTACTGGTGCAGGTAGTACGCCAGGTTGGTGGCGTAGAAGGTCTTGCCGCAGCCGCCGGTGGCGGACGAGACGGTGAAGACCGTGCCCAGATTGCCGGCCGGCGCTGTGGTGTGGACCGTGGTGGCCGGCTCGACGGGGTGGTTGTGGCTCATTGCCACCGCCCGCTCGATGGCGTCGTGCAGGTTCTTGTCGGCCACCGGCAGCTGGAGCAGGTCGATGGCCCCGGTGCGGATGATCTCCCGCAGGGTGGCGTCGGGCCGCTTGGCGAAGGCGAGGACCAGGCTGGTGGCGGGGGTCTCGTCGTGGATCGCCTGCAGAGCGGAAAGCCCCGTCTTGGTGCTCAGGCTGGGGCCGGCGATCAGGACGTCGAACGGGCCGTTGGCGTTCATGGCGTCTTCGACGCCCGTCGGGCGCTCGCACGCCACGACCTCAGGCCGGGGGCGCAGCTCGGAAGCCACGCCCCTGACCTGGTCGGCCAGGCTCTCGTCCTTGTCGAGGACGAGGATCTTGGGGTTGCGCACGGTGGCTAACTCCTCGCTTCGTTCGCCGTCGATCAGAACTGCCGCAGGGCGTCGGCGATGCTCGAGCCCGGGGTGGGCCCAACCGGGGTGGCGTCTTTGGAGACCAGGGAGAAGTACAGGGACTCGAAGGTGCTCAGGTAGATGAGGCGCTCGGCCTCGACCGCGGTGACCGCGAGCAGGTAGAGCAGGCCGGAGCCTCCGGGCTGGCCCTGGGCGGCGGCAAGGGTGGTGCCGTTCACGTTCAGGACCTCGGTGTTCTGCATGATCAGGTGGGCGGCGCCCGCAGGGTTCTTCGGGTCGACGCCGGCCTTGATGACGCCGTAGATGTTGATCATGTCGCCGGCGCCGGCAAAGCCGGCCACACCCGGGACGTTGGACAGCTCGACGGCGACAGCGGTCTTGCCCGGCGGGATGTTGAGCGTGCCGATGCGGGTCTGAGCCGTCTGGAACTGGTCGAGGGTGATGATGGCCCCCTGGGAGATCCCGAGGGTCACCGTCTTGCCGGCCAGCTGCGAAACGTCGGAGACGGCGGTGGCGGGCTTGGCCGCGGCGTCGATTGCCTTGTTCTTCACCAGGCCCTGGTTGACAGCGTTGGCGCCGGTCGTGCCGGCGGGGATGGGCTTGTTCGCGACGAGGACGGTGGTCTTGCCCGCGCCGCTCGCGGTCCCGTCGTCACTGTTGCGGACGACGAGGTAGGTGGCGGCTGCACCGACGATGAAGACGGCGAGGCCGAGGGTCACGATCAAGTTCGAGCGCTTTCCCATGATGGAAGTCTCCGGTCTGTTCGAGGGAACTGGGTTCGGTCCGACACCCGCGCCGGGGTCGCCCAGAAAGGTTTTCGGCGGGGGACCGCCCGACCTGTAGGGCAAATATGGGTCATTCGACCTAAAGGAACGATGCGTTTGCACCGATAGGTCAGGTGACCCAAGTCCCTGTCCTCGGGAGCTCCTCACGTGACGTGTCGACATTCCTCATCGCCGGACTCCTTGCCTCGCCGGCGGTTCCTCCGCCGTGACCAGTCAGGCGCGGCGGCGGTTGAGTTCGCCCTGGTCGTCGGCCTCTTCGTCTTTGTCCTCTACGGGCTGATCGCGTTCGGGATGATCCTGGCCACCAAGCAGCGGATCACCAACGCCGCCGCCGAGGGTGCCCGGGCCGCGGTCGGCCAGACGAACGCCGCAGACGCCAAGAACGCCGCAGTCGCAAGGATCCTGGGCGCCGGCCTGCCGGCCGGCAGCTACTCGATCGGGCCGGGCGCCGGCGAGCCCACGGTCGCCGCATGCGGTTCGAACCAGTGCATCACCGTCACGGTCACCTACAACCTGGCCGGCAACCCGGTCGTGCCGCCGGCGCCCGGCCTCGGCCTGGTGACGCCCAACACCATCTCCTCGACCGCGGTCGTCCAGTACCGATGAGCACCCGAAAGAGGTCCTTCGCAATGATCGTCCGCCGGCGGGCCCAGCGGGAGGAGCGGGGCGCCATCCTGGTCCTATCGGCCGCCGGCCTCGTGCTGGCGCTGATCGCATCGGCCCTGGCCATCGACATCGGCCGGTTGGCCCAGGCCGCCAGGGAGGACCAGAAGATCGCCGACCTGGCCGCCCTCGACGCCATCCGCGGCAATGTCTCGCAGTTCCAGACGCTCGCCGAGGCGAGTGCCGTGCGCAACGGCTTCCCCCTCGGCCAAGCCGGCTACAGCATCGCTGCCGTCGAAGGCGTGAAGCTCAACGGGACCACTTGCCAGGCAGTCGCCGGCGCCGGCTCCGCATGCGTGACCGTCACCTCGCCGCACTCCAACAACTTCCCGTTCGTCGACGGTCGCAAGACCATGACCAGGGCCGGCGTGGCCGCCGAGACGGCCTACGGAGGGTTCTCGATCGGGTCGGCGCTGGTCACCCTCGACACCAGCCGGTCGGCGATCCTCGACCGCATGATGGGCGGGATGCTGCGGGGAAGCGGCCTCAATATCTCCGGAGTCAGCTGGCAAGGCCTGACGACCGCGAACATCACTTTGGAGGCCCTGCGCACCCAGTTGGTGAGCATGGGCATCGCCGCCGGCACCGTCAACGAGATGATGGCCGCCAACCTGACGATGAACCAGCTGCTCACTGCGACGGCGTCGGCCATGACCGCTCAGGGCGAGACGGCGGGCGAGGTCGCCATCCTGAACGCTCTCAAGGCGCAGGTGACGAGCACGACCTTGGCCGTCATCAAGCTCGGCGACTTCATGACCGTGGCGTCGGGCGCCGACAACACCGCGCTGGCGTCGGAGCTGAACGTGTTCCAGCTCGTGACCGCCGCCGCCCAGGTGGCGAACGGCGAGAACTTCGTGAACGTCTCCAACATCGGCGTGGTCGTCCCGAACGTGCTCTCCACGAAGGTGTCGCTCAAGGTCATCGAGCCTCCGCAGTTCTACTTCGGACCGGTTGGCGGAAGCGTGAGCACGTCCCAGATCGAGCTCACGGTAACTCCCTCGCTCAATCTCCCGGTCTCCGTGGCCGGCCTGGCCGGCGTCACGGTGACGAACGATTTGCCGGTCAAGTTCGTCGGGGCCGGCGCCACCGGCACGCTCAAGACGGCGACCTGCGGGACCGGCGGCGGGATCACGGTCACCGTCGACCCTCAGGCGTTCTCCGGGTCTGCTACAGCCAGCCTGAACGCGAGGGTGTTCCTCAACCTGCTCCTGAGCGTCGTCCCGATCGCTGACGTCACCATCCCGACAACCAACACGACGCCGGAGACGAACGGCGGCCCTGGGGACCTCTTCTTCAGCCACCCGACGCAGTTCCCGCCGCCGGACGGGACGACGACGTCCAAGCACCACGGCTCGGACCCCATTGGGCTTGCGACGCCAACCCTGATCTCGGCAGGTACCCCGTCCGTGCAGCTCTTGACCCTTACGCCGCTGCCGGTACCCGTGGGCACCATCGTGACCGCCGTGCTGAGCGCCCTCAACCCGGTGCTGACCAACCTGGACAGCAACGTCCTGAAGCCACTGCTCCAGGTGCTCGGCCTCGACATCGGCAGCGCCGATGTCACCGCCCTCGCCCTCCAGTGCGACACGCCGACTCTCATCGGCTAGTCGCACTCGGCATGTAGCTGTGCAAGACAGATATTGAACGCGACCGTTCCCTGGTCTAAAGAGGTTGGCGACATTCCTCTCGGTCAGGGAACGGTGTCGCTGGTGAGTCGCTGCACGTTCGTCTGGGCACATGCGGAGAACAGCTGCATGGCGCATGAGGACGACCTCGGCCTGTTCGACTGGTCGGGCGCCGAGAGCGTCGCCAGGGTCGTCCGCTACGACGCCCGGGGCCACGGGGGGTGCGAGTGCGCCCACTTCGAATCTCGGGCGTACCGGTGGTCGGCCCTGGTCGACGACATGCTGCGGGCACCGGGACAGGGGCCGTTTGTCGCCGGTGGGGCGTCGATGGGAGCAGCCACCGCCCTCTACGCCGCGGTGCGGGCTCCCCGGCGGGTGCAGGGGCTGGTGATCGTCACCCCGCCCAGCGCATGGGAGAGCCGGTCGCCGCAGGCCGAGGCCTACGAGGCGGCGGCCCGGCTGGTGGAGCGGCGGGGCATCCCCGGCTACGTGAAGGCGCTCCAGACGGTGGGCCAGCCCCGCATCCTGGCCGAGGAGCTGCCCGAGGCCGACAGCATCTGGCTGCGGCACGTCCGGCGCATGGACGAGAAGGTGGTGCCGTCCATCCTGCGAGGCGCGGCGTCCTCGGACCTGCCCACCCGCGACGAGCTGCACGAGGTCATCGTCCCTACCCTCATCCTGGCCTGGACCGACGACCCCGCACATCCAGTGTCGACCGCCGAGACCCTGGCCGAGCTGATGGTGATGAGCGAGCTACACGTGGCCAGCGATCTGGCCGGCGTCCGCCGGTGGCCGGAGCTGGTTCGGGACTTCCTCGGCGGCATGTGCCTATGGGAGGAGTGACACACGTCGCTCTCTACACCTGGAAGCCCGGCACCACCGACCAGCAGATCCGAGCCCTCACCGACGCCCTGACCGCCCTGCCGGCGCTCATTCCGGAGGTCCGGTCGTTCCGGGTGGGCGCCGACGCCGGCGTGTCGCCCGCCAATGACGCCTTCGCCGTCGTCGCTGAGTTCGACGATCTCGACGCCTTCCGGCGCTACGCCGCCGATCCCCACCACCTCGACGTCATCGAGGGGCTGCTCAAGCCCATCCTGGGCACGCGCCACGCGGTGCAGCTGAAGGGTTAGACCGGCGGGATGGGCGCCGAGCGGAGGAAGCCGGCCATGTCGTCGGCCCGGTAGAGCTGGTGGGTTGTCGGGTGCTGGGGCGACTTGCCGACCACCACGCCGTCGTCGACCTCCCCCCAGAACCCCTCGTACACCTGCCCGGCCCGGTGGGGGTCCTTGATGTAGTGGTTGATCGGCTTGAGAATCTCGAGGCCCGATGCCGCCCAGGACGGCTCGTCGAGGAAGAGGACGACCCGCGGCGCGAAGAGGTCGAACGCAGTCCGGAACCGGGAGGGGTCCTCGCCGACGTGCATCAGCGCGGTGAGGGCCAGCGCCTCGCCCAGGCCCCACGTGGGGTACCGCACGCGGAACAGGATCTGGGCCCAACGGCGGATCTCGCTCCAAAAGCCCAGGGGGTCCGGGTAGAAGAAGCTCTCGTTGGCCTCGCCGAGGGCGAGCGGGCGGTCGTGCCAGGTCAGCAACGGGTCCCGCCACACCGGCGGCTTGGTGGTGACCAGCAGCAGCCAGGCGTTCAGCGATCCCGGCGAGTTCCCCGGCCAGTCGGCGGCCCGGCTGGCCAGGGCCGTACGCTCGCGCTTCTTCAAAGCCCGGGCCGCGGCCAAGCGCTCGTCGGCTCGCGGCGAGTAGAGCAGGGAGTCGTTCCGGCGGCGGAGAGCGATGATACGGTCCTTTTCGGCCATGGTAGTTGTGGGCTTGACGGGTGGGATCGGGTCCGGAAAGTCCACGGTCGCCTCAATGCTGGCGGGCCTCGGAGCTGTCGTGGTCGACGCCGACCGGCTGGCGCGCGAGGCCGTGGCGGTGGGGACCCCGGGTTATCAGGCGGTGGTCGACCGCTTCGGCGCCGGCGTGGTCGCCGGCGACGGATCGCTCGACCGGCGGGCGCTGGCCAGCGTGGTGTTCGACGACGCTGCGGCCCTGGCCGACCTGAACGGGATCGTTCACCCGCCCGTACGGGCGGCGATCGCCGGCCGCCTGGCCGAGCTGGAGGGCTCCGACTCCGTGGTGGTGCTGGAGATCCCGCTGCTCGTCGAGTCCGGCCGGTCCTACGGGGCGTCGCAGGTAGTGGTCGTCGACTGCCCCGAGGACGTGGCCGTGCTCCGGCTGGTGGAGGGCCGGGGATTGGACCCCGGCGACGCCCGCCGGCGCATCGCCGCCCAGGTGTCCCGGGAGGAGCGGCTGGCGGCGGCCGATGTGGTGATCGACAACAGTGGCCCGCCCGACGACCTGCGACGCCAGGTCGCCGACCTGTGGGCTCGGCTGGCGCCGGCCTGACCTCGGCGCCCCGGGGATTGTCCCAGGGCGCCGGTAGCCTGGACGGGTGCCTCCGTTCCAGGTCGTGAGCGACTTTCAGCCCGCCGGCGACCAGCCCAAGGCCATCGAGGGCCTGGCCGCAGGGGTCGAGCGCGGCGACCGGTTCCAGACCCTGCTGGGCATCACCGGGAGCGGTAAGAGCGCCACCATCGCTTGGACCATCGAGAAGGTCCAGCGGCCGACGCTGGTGATCGCCCCCAACAAGTCGCTGGCCGCCCAGCTGGCGAATGAGTTCCGGGAGTTCTTCCCGAACAACCGGGTCGAGTACTTCGTCAGCTACTACGACTACTACCAACCCGAGGCTTACCTCCCGTCGAGCGACACCTACATCGAGAAGGACAGCTCCATCAACGACGAGATCGAGCGGCTCCGGCACTCGGCCACGTGGGCGCTGGTCAGCCGGCGGGACGTGATCGTCGTCGCCTCCGTCTCCTGCATCTACGGCCTGGGCACGCCCGAGGAGTACACGAAACACGTCCTGCCGGTCAGCCGGGGCATGGAGATCGACCAGCGGGCCATCCTCCGCCAGCTGGTCGACATGCAGTACGAGCGAAACGACATGAACTTCATCCGGGGCAAGTTCCGGGTGCGGGGCGACACCATCGAGGTCCACCCCGCCTACGAGGAGCAGGGCATCCGCATCGAGCTGTTCGGCGACGAGGTGGAGCGCATCAGCCGGGTCGACCCGCTGACCGGGGAGATCGTGGAGGTGCTCGAGGACGTGGTCGTCTTTCCCGCTACCCACTACGTCGCCGGCGAGGAGCGGATGAAGCGGGCCATCGGCACCATCGAGGTCGAGCTGCAGGAGCGGCTGGCCTGGTTCGAGAAGCACGGCAAGCTCCTTGAGGCCCAGCGCCTGCGCATGCGGACCAGCTACGACCTGGAGATGATGCAGGAGGTCGGCTTCTGCAACGGCATCGAGAACTACTCGCGGCACATCGACGGGCGGGCCGCCGGGCAGCCCCCCCACACCCTGCTCGACTTCTTTCCCAAGGATTTCCTGCTCGTCATCGACGAGTCCCACGTGACCGTGCCCCAGCTGCACGGCCAGTACGAGGGAGACCGGTCCCGCAAGGAGACCCTGGTCGACCACGGTTTCCGCCTCCCCTCGGCGGCCGACAACCGGCCCCTGCGGTTCGACGAGTGGTACGAGCGGGTCAACCAGTGCATCTTCCTGTCGGCCACCCCGTCGGAGTACGAGATCGGCCAGTCCACCCAGGTGGTCGAGCAGATTGTCCGCCCCACCGGGCTCACCGACCCCGAGGTCGTCATCAAGCCCACCAAGGGCCAGATCGACGATCTGATGGAGCAGATCCGGCGCACCATCGAGAAGGGCGATCGGGTCCTGGTCACCACCCTGACCAAGAAGATGGCCGAAGACCTCACCGACTACCTGCTGGAGCTGGGTGTGAAGGTCCGCTACCTCCACAGCGAGGTCGACACCATCCAGCGCATCGAGATCCTCCGTGACCTGCGCCTGGGCGAGTTCGACGTGCTGGTCGGCATCAACCTGCTCCGGGAGGGGCTGGACCTGCCCGAGGTGTCATTCGTCGCCATCCTCGACGCCGACAAGGAGGGCTTCCTCCGCAGCGAGACGTCGCTGATCCAGACCATGGGGCGGGCGGCCCGCAACGTCGACGGCCAGGTCGTCATGTACGCCGACAAGGTCACCGACTCGATGCAGCGGGCCATCTCGGAGACCAACCGCCGGCGGGGCGTGCAGGAGGCCTACAACCGCGAGCACGGGATCGACCCCCAGACCATCCGCAAGGCGGTCACCGACATCCTGGCCACCCTGCGGCCCGACGGGAACGGCGAGGCACCGAGGCCCGGCAAGGACCGGCGGTCCCGGAAGCGGGACAAGGTGCGCAGCGACTTCGCCGAGCTGCCCCAGGAGGAGCTGGAGCGGCTGATCCGGACGCTGGAGGAGGAGATGAAGGAGGCGGCCACCGACCTGCGCTTCGAGTACGCCGCCCGCCTGCGCGACGAGATCCACGACCTGAAGCGGGAGCTCAAGCAGGTCGTGTAGCGCCGGCGAGGGCCAGTTCCGGAACGTCCGCCAGTTCGGGTTCCGCCGACGGGCTTCGGGCGGCGCAGGCGCCAGCGGCCCCAGTCAACGGTGCCGAGATCGACCCGTACCCGGCTGGGCTTGAGGGGCTCATCCATGGGCCCGCGCCGGCCGATACATCTCGGGTGACCTTGGTGGCCGACCCGACCGCGCCCGCCCGCCCCTCCGGCCGGCGCCGGCGCAGCCTCGCCGCCCACCTGGCCGGCCTCGCCGTAGCCCTGCTGGCGCTCGTCCCCGTCGTGGGCACGGGCGGGTCGTTCTCGGCCGACGAGGGGGCGGCGATCGTGCAGGCCCGGTCGCTGGCTGCGGGCGACGGGTGGATCGTCGAGCACCCGCTCCCGGAGGCCGACCCGACCGGGGTCAACTATCCCCTGGAGAACTCCGAGCGGGGCCTCGACGGTGTGACGCCGTACGCCAAGCACCCCCTGTACCCGCTGCTGCTGGCCGGCGCCGCCCGCCTCGGCGGGATCACCGGCATGGTGCTGCTCTCCCTGGCCGGCACGCTGGCCGCCGCCGGCCTGGCCGCCCTCCTGGCCCGGCGGCTCGACCCGGGGCTCGAGCGGCCGGCGTTGTGGGTCGTCGGCTTGGCCAGCCCGCTCCTGTTCGACGGGTTCCTCGTCATCGCCCACTCTCTCGCTGCCGCGCTGGCTGCCGGCGCGGTGCTGCTGGCCGTGCGGGCCGTCGAGACCGGCCGGGTGCTCCCTGCGCTGGCGGTGGGTCCGGCGGTAGCCGCCGGCGCCATGCTGCGCACTGAGTTCGTCCTCCTGGCGCTGGCCCTGGGCGCGACCGTGGTCGTCGCCGGCCTCCTCGCCCGGCGCCTGGCCACGCCGGCGCTCGTCGCGTGCGTGGCTGTCGCCGCCGCCGTCGCGGCCCGTTTCGCCGACCGCGAGTGGGCGGCGCGCATCGTCGGCCCACCGGTGCCCGGCGCGCCCCTCCCCACGGGCGCCCTCCCCGGCGGCGGGTTGGCCGGCCGGGTGAGGGGATTCATGCTCACGTGGCTGACGCCCGGCTACGGAGCCACCGACACCGTGCACCTCGCCCTGATCGTCATGCTGCTGGCCGTCGCCGCCGGCGCCTACCTGGTGCGGCGCCGGCCGGAGGAGCGCCGGCTGGTCGTGGGCCTGTCCGTCGCTGCCGTGAGCGCCGCGGTGGTCGCCCTGGCGTCGGCCCCCGCCAACGTGGTGCCCGGGCTGCTCGTCGCCTTCCCGCTGGCCGGCGCCGGCCTCCTGCTGCTGCGCCGGGAGCACCTCTCGACGCTGCCGGCCCGGTTGGCGCTGGGAACCGGAGGGCTGTTCGCCCTCGCCGTCGTGGCGACGCAGTACCAGCGGGGCGGGTCGGGGGAGTGGGGTGGCAGGTACTTCGCCGCCGGGCTCGCCGTGGTGACGCCCGTGCTGCTGCTCGCTGTTCGCGACGCCGGCCGGCGCCTCGACCCGCAGGTCCGCCGGATCGCCGGCTCCTGCCTGGCCGGGTGCATGGTCGTGCTGTCCGTCATGGCGATCGGCAGCCTTCGGTCGGCCCACCAGCGCAACGCGTCGATGAACGAGGCGGTGGCTTCGGTGGTCGCCGGCGGTGGGCCCTCGGTGGTCGTGGCTGCCGACGGCGCCATCGCCCGCCACGGCTGGCCGACGTTCGACGACGCCCGGTGGCTGCTCGCCGGCCCCGACCTGCCGGCGCTGGCCGGTCGGTTGCGGGCCGCCGGCGTGGCCGAGTTCGTCTACGTCACCCGGGACCCGGCGTCGGCCGGCGGCCTCTCTGTCGTCAGCCGCCGAGCGGGTGGCGACGCCGGCAGGCAGTGGCACGTGCTGGTGGTTCGGGTGCCATGACGCAGACCCTGGTCGACACCGCCCCTGCCATCGTCGAGGCTGGTCCCGTGCGCCGGGCGTGGAAGGCACCGCTCTGGACCCACGCCGGCGTCCTCGCCGTGATCGTCCTAGCGCTGTTCCCGTTGATGCGGCCGACCAGCGCCTTCACGTCCGACGAGGGCGCCTACGCCCTCCAGGTCGCCGCGCTCGAGGCCGGCTCCTGGGTGTACGACTACCGCGCCCTCCCGCTCGACCCTGACGCCAAAGCCTTCCCCATCGTGCTGAGCGACTCCGGGCCGGACGGCTTCTACCCCTACGTGAAGCACCCGGCGTACCCGCTCCTCCTCCAGGCCAGCTCGGCGGTGTTCGGCCGCACGGTGGGCCTGCACCTGTTCAGCCTGCTCGGGGTCGTCGGTGCGGCAGTGGCTGCGTGGCTGCTCGCCGGCCAGCTTGACCCCAGCCTGCGCCGGCCCGCCTTCTGGCTGGCCGCCGGCGGCCCGGTTCTCGTCAACGGGTTCCTCATCTGGGCCCATGCCCCGAGCGCCGCTCTGGCCGGTCTGGCGCTGGCCGCCGCCGCCCGCATCGCCCGGCGGGGCGTGACACCGTGGCCAGCGTTGGGGATGGCGGCGGCGCTCGTGGCCGGCGTCTTCCTGCGCTCCGAGGGGCTGCTGCTGGCCGGCGCCCTGGCCGTGGCGCTGGCCGCTGTGCGGTTCTCCGAGACCCGCCGGCTGAGGGCGGCACTCGGCGGGCTCTCCCTTGCCGCGGGGCCGGCGCTGGTCGCCGTCGTGGTCGAGCGGTGGTGGGTGTCGTCGATCATGGGGACGACCTACGGGGGTGTCGCCGGGCAGGGCTCGGAGCAGGCAATGCCGTTCCTCGAGGCCCGGCTGCGGGGCGCCTGGCACGTCCTCTTCCAGGGTCACTTCATCGACGCCGGCGCCGGCCTGCCGGTGCTCGCCGCCTTGGCGGTCGTCGCCGGCGGCGGTTTCCTCGCCTTCCGCCGCCTCGGGCGAGGCCTCGCGGTGGTGGTGGGGCTGGCCGCCGCCCTGCTCGTCCTGCGGTTCGCCGCCCACCCCCACGATTCCGTCACCGGCCTCCTGGCCGCCTGGCCCCTCGCCGTGCTGGGCCTGCTCCTCTTCCGGTGGCGGGGCGCCGGCCCCGTCGCCTGGCTGCTGGGCGGCACCGTCGCTCTGTTCGGCTTGGCCACGCTGGCGACGCAGTACCCCGAGGGCGGGGGGCTGGAGTGGGGCGGCCGCTACCTGTCGCCGGCCCTGGTCCCCCTCGCCGTGCTGGCCGCCGCCGGCCTGGCGCGAGCCGTGGCCGCTGGCGCGAGGCCGGTCGCCGGCAGGCCGTCGCCCTGCTGGTCGTCCTCGGCGTCGTCTCGGCCGGCTTCGCCGTCGCCACCGCCGGCGCCCTGCGGGCCCGGGAGGATCGGATCGTCGCCGCCGTCGAGCGCCATCCGTCTCCCATCACCGTGACGACCCGCCAGGCGTACCCCCGCCTGTCGTGGCGGGCGGGCGACCGCCTCACGTGGATGCTGACCGACGACGCCGGGCTGCCCGGCCTGCTCGCCGGCCTGCGGGCCCAGGGCGTGCCCGAGGTCGCCGTGCTGGTCGGCTCGCAGGTCCCGCTTTCCGCCCTGTCGGCGTACCCGGACCTGGCCGAGCAGGACGAGCCGGCGCTGGCTGATGACGGCATGCGGATGATGATCGCCCGGGGACGGTAGTCCCAGGGCACCGGTACTCTCGTGGGGTGTCCGACAAGCTTGTGATTCGGGGCGCGCGCGAGCACAACCTGCGCAACGTCTCCATCGAACTCCCTCGAGACAAGCTGGTGGTCTTCACCGGCCTTTCCGGCTCGGGGAAGTCGTCACTCGCCTTCGACACGATCTACGCCGAGGGCCAACGAAGGTACGTGGAATCCCTCTCCGCCTACGCCCGCCAGTTTCTCGGGCAGATGGACAAGCCGGATGTCGACTTCATCGAGGGCCTGTCGCCGGCTATCTCCATCGACCAGAAGTCGGCGTCGAGGAACCCGAGGTCGACGGTCGGCACCATCACCGAGGTCTACGACTACCTCCGCCTGCTGTGGGCCCGCATCGGCGTCCCTCACTGCCCGACGTGCGGCGCGGTCGTGGCCCGGCAGACGCCGCAGCAGATCGTCGACCGCATCCTCCAGCTACCCGACGGCACCCGGTTCCAGGTGCTGGCGCCGGTCGTGCGGGGCCGGAAGGGCGAGTACGAGGGCCTGCTGGAGGAGCTGGCGGGCCAGGGCTACACCCGGGCCCGGGTCGACGGGGAGCTACGCGATCTGGCCGCGAAGGGTGGCGACAAGCTGGCCCGCTACGAGATGCACACCATCGAGGTGGTCGTCGATCGCCTGGTGCGCCGGGAGGGCATCGAGCGCCGGCTCACCGACTCGCTGGAGACCGCCCTGCGCCTGGCCGAGGGCGTGGCCGAGGTCGAGCTGGTCCCAAAGGACGGCGAGGCCGAGCCCGAGATCCTCACCTTCAGCCAGCACCTGGCGTGCCCGAACGACGGCACTTCCTTCCCCGAGCTGGCGCCCCGGAACTTCTCGTTCAACTCGCCCTACGGTGCCTGCCCGCACTGCGACGGGCTGGGCACCCGCTTCGAGGTCGACCCCGAGCTGGTCGTTCCCAACACCGACCTGAGCCTCGACGAGGGCGCTGTGGCGCCGTGGTCGGGCGCCCGGGGCGAGTACTTTCACCGGGTCCTGGCCGCAGTGGCCGAGACGTACAACTTCCGCACCAACACGCCGTTCAAGAAGCTGACCAAGGCCCAGCAGAAGATCCTGCTCTTCGGGTCGGGCACCAAGCAGGTGCACGTCCAGTACCGCAACCGCTATGGGCGCACCCGGTCGTACTTCACCCACTACGAGGGGGCCGTCCCCTACCTGCAGCGCCGGCATACCGAGGCGGAGTCGGACTACATGCGGGAGCAGATCGAGGGCTACATGCGGGAGGTGCCCTGCAAGGACTGCGGGGGCGCCCGCCTCAAGCCGGAGTCGCTGGGCGTCACCGTCGCCGGCAAGAACATCAACGAGGTGTGCGACCTGTCGATCGCCAAGTCGGCGGAGTTCCTGGCCACCGTCCAGCTCTCGCCCCGCGATGCCATGATCGCGGAGCGGGTGGTCAAAGAGGTCAACGCCCGCATGCGGTTCCTCCTCGACGTCGGCCTCGATTACCTCACCCTGAACCGGTCCGCCGGCACCCTGGCCGGCGGCGAGGCCCAGCGGATTCGGCTGGCCAGCCAGATCGGCAGCGGCCTGGTCGGCGTCCTGTACGTGCTCGACGAGCCCTCCATCGGCCTCCACCAGCGGGACAACCGCAAGCTGATCGACACCCTGATCCGGCTGCGGGACCTGGGCAACACGGTGATCGTCGTGGAGCACGACGAGGACACCATCCGAGTGGCCGACCACGTGGTCGACATCGGGCCCGGGGCCGGCGAGCACGGCGGCGAGATCGTGGTCAGCGGCTCGGTGAAGGACCTGATCAAGGAGAAGCGGTCGATCACCGGGCAGTACCTGTCCGGCGCGCGGACGATCCCCGTGCCGGCCATGCGGCGCGAGCCGCACGACGGGTGGCTCGTGGTCCGGGGCGCCCGGGAGCACAACCTCAAGAACATCGATGTGGAGTTCCCGCTGGGGTGCTTCGTCTGCGTGAGCGGGGTGTCCGGCTCGGGCAAGTCGACCCTGGTCAACGACATCCTCTACCGGGCGCTCATGCAGCGCATTTACAAGTCGAAGACGGTGCCCGGCCGCCACAAGAAGATCGAGGGCGACGAGCTCCTCGACAAGGTCATCAACATCGACCAGTCGCCCATCGGCCGCACCCCCCGGTCGAACCCGGCCACCTACACCGGCGTGTGGGACCACGTCCGCAAGCTGTTCAGCCAGACCCAGGAGGCCAAGGTCCGGGGGTACCTGCCCGGGCGGTTCTCGTTCAACGTCAAAGGCGGCCGGTGCGAGGCGTGCGCCGGCGACGGGACGATCAAGATCGAGATGCACTTCCTGCCCGACGTCTACGTCCCGTGCGAGGTGTGCAAGGGCGGCAGGTATAACCGGGACACGCTCGACGTCACCTTCAAGGGCAAGAACGTGGCCGAGGTGCTCGACCTGTCATGCGAGGAGGGGGCGGAGTTCTTCGCCAACCAGCCGGTGATCTCTCGCCACCTGACCACCCTGGTCGACGTGGGGCTGGGGTACGTGCGCCTGGGCCAGCCGGCGCCGACGCTGTCCGGCGGTGAGGCCCAGCGGGTCAAGCTGGCCAGCGAGCTGTCCAAGCGGGGAACCGGCCACACCATCTACATCCTCGACGAGCCCACGACGGGGTTGCATTTCGAGGACATCCGCAAGCTCTTGACCGTGCTGAGCCGGCTCGTCGACCAGGGCAACACCGTCCTGGTCATCGAGCACAACCTCGACGTCATCAAGTCCGCCGACTGGGTGATCGACCTCGGTCCTGAGGGGGGCGACGGCGGCGGGATGGTCATCGTGGAGGGCCCGCCCGAGGTGGTGGCCAAGACGCCGGACAGCTACACCGGCACGTTCCTGGCCGGCGTGCTGGCCAAGTAAGCGGCCTCGTTAGCCGACGATCACCGCTTGGATCTGCTGGACAGGGAAGTCGTCGATCCGCCCGACGGTCTGACCGCCGAGAAGGCTGCCCCCGTCGCCAGCCAGCTGCCAGGTTGCCGTCCAGCGTTCGGTGATGACGACGTCGTACATGCCTGACCGCAGATACTGGTGCTTGATCTCACCGTCAGGCCAGGGTCTTCCTTCTGCGCCATGCGGGCCGGTCTGCTCGCCGTCGCCCCAGTCGACGTGATAGCGGCCAATCGCGTCGATCCTCAGTTCGCCGAGCGGCGTGGACTCTCTATGCGTGACCTGAAGCTGTCCTCGGGTTTCCAGGAACGCGTCCTTCCCAACGATCGCGCGCCCGGGTGCGATCTTCGGATTGGGAATCGGGAGCGACACCTGCTGCCAGGCGAGCGCGGCGATCTGCGCCGGGCTACGTGCCGCGGCGCCGCCTTGCGGCGTACACAGGGGATAGTTGTTCGCGGGGTCGAAGGTGCCGGCGGGGTACTGCGGTTCGCTCCCGGGCGCCACCCATTGGTACGTGTAGCAAACCCCGAACGGATTCGGGTCCGCTCGGAGAACACCGACCCGGACCCATCCCTCCGGCGGTCTCCACGATGGCTTCCCGTCGTCCTCGACACCCCCGGGCACGCCGTCGATGTAGATGACGAGACCATTCCGGCAGGAGTACGCAGCGCCGTCCGGGGTCCTCACGCATTCGGCGAACGACGTTTGCGCCTCTGCCAAGCCGGCAAGCGCCAGTCCGAGCGCTGCTGAAATGGCGGCCCCTCTCAGAACTGCGCGCACGGGTCCGTGTCAGGTGGGCGAGGACTCGGACCAAAGCCGCCGCCGTTCAGCACGTATCCCCACCCGGTTGGGTTAACAGGGTTCGGCGGAGAGTCAAGCCGCCGCAACGCAACCCACAGCGTCCGCAGCGACGGGTTCGGGTTCCGGGCGACTGCTGAAGAGTCGCGGTCGACCTTGGCATAGACGCAAGTACTTTTCGCCGACAAGATCTCGAGGACGACCGTTCTGGCGTTTCCGGGGTTCGGCAGGAAAGCACTAACGCCGGTGCGCAACGTGTACTGATAGGCATCGAGCGTTACTTGGAACGTTCCTTCGCTCGCATTTATGGCACGGAGAACGCCGATGTCTTCGGGTGAGAGCGAGCGTGCTCCGATGACTCGGCGCACGACGTCCCCCTCGGCCTGGTCAAGCCATGCCAGCACCCGGTTCACGTACGCAGCGTCGATCACCGCCGGCACGGCGTAGGGATTCGTGGTGGCCGTCGTGGCCGGGGCCGTTTGGACCGTCGCCGTAGGAACCTTCGGCTCAGCTGGCTTGTCAGCACACGCGCCGACGAGCAGGCCGCCCACGGTGCCAAGGATCACCGTCCGCCGCCCTGCCCGCCTCCGCACGTCTCGTAGCACATCACAGCGTTCCACTCTTGGCAAGGGCTGACCCAAGACATCCTCGAAGCTCTGAAGCACTGCTCGACGCCAGAAGGTGAACGGGGTCACCGAGAAACGAATCGCCGACCAGCGTTGCGGCCATTGACACTGCTTTTAGGTCACGTCCGCAAGGTCGGAAACTGCCTTGACGGTCGTCCTTCAGCATCCAAGGTCGACCGAGGGCGGGCGCCGGCGACGGCACTCACAATCGAGATCCATATCCTTGCCGACCTTTACCTGCTGTTTGAGGCGTACCAGGCGGTGGCCTGGTACGCCGGGGCCGTCGGCAAGCCGGCGTCGTGAATCAGCCTGCCCTCCCGTCGCCCTGCCGATCCGGTGGCCCGCCCGGACGTCGAACGGCTGGCCACCGAGCGACCCGGCGACCTGATCCTCGTCGGTCGGGGCGAGTGCCGCTTCGGGGCGCCGCACATCCCCTACGCGTGGGAGACGCCGGCCGACGTGCTGGCCCGCCACCGGACGTCAGCCTGTGCGGCCGTACCCTTTGACGGGCCCGGCTCAACTCCCGGTTCCAGGCGTCGATAACTAACCCATGCGACGCCTGGCGAGACCGCTGCTCCTCGCCGGCATCGCCGCCGCCGTCCTCGGCCTCGGCAAGATCCACGCCACCGCCCACTCCTACGACCTCTCTGCCGACTCACGCTTCGTGTGGTTCCTGGCCTACATCGGCCTGCTGTGCGTCGCCGCCTACGGCGCCGGCCTGCCGGAGTTGCCGGGCAGCACCCGCTCGGCGGCGCTGACCGCGGCGGCGTCCACTGCGGCGGCCGCGTTCGCCATGTCGGTGCTCCAGCTCCTCGCCGGCTCCGCCCTCATGCCCCGGTTCGTCGTCTTCGGCTCACCCCTCCTGCTCGTCCCCTTCGCCGTCGTCTGCTCCGCCCTGGCTCGCCGGGGCAGGACCCGTGACGAGCAGCGGGACCGGGTGGTCGCCGTCGCCGGCCCAGACGAAAGCGCCAACCTGTCACGCGAGCTCGACGCCCAGCCCGAGCGGCCGGCGGTGCTCGGCTGGGTGCTGGCGCCGGCCGAGGCCACCTCCGAGGGCGAGGGCGACCAGCCGCTGGTCGACGTGGTGCGCGCCGCGAAGGCCACCGCCGTGGTGCTCGACCGGGCCGCCCTGGCCGACGACTCGATCGTGGCCCAGGCCGCCCGCCTGCACGAGGCCGGCGTGCGGGTCCGCACCCTGTCGCTGTTCTACGACCAGTGGCTGGGGAAGCTCCCGCTGAGCGAGCTGGAGCGGATGTCGCTGTTCTTCGACATCGGGGAGCTGCACCGGGCCCGCTACGGCCGCATCAAGCGCATCCTCGACGCGGTGGCCGGCCGCCGCCGGCGTCGTCGGTGCTGGCCCTGGTCACGCCCGTGGTCTGGATCGGGAACCGGCTCGGCAACCAAGGGCCCGCTCCTCTACCGCCAGACCCGGGTCGGGCAAGGGCGGCGAGGAGTTCCAGATCCTCAAGTTCCGCACCATGCGGCCGGCGCAGCCCGGCGACAGCGACGGCGTGGACCGCCGAGGACGACCCCCGCATCACCCTGTTCGGCGCCTGGCTGCGCAGGAGCCACCTCGACGAGCTGCCGCAGGTGGTCAACATCCTGCGCGGCGACCTCTCCGTCGTCGGGCCCCGCCCCGAGCAGCCCCAGTACGTCCGGGAGCTCGACGCCAAGATCCCCTTCTACGGCCTCCGCCACCTCGTCCGCCCCGGCCTCACCGGCTGGGCCCAGGTGAAGTACCCCTACGGCGCCAGCGAGGGCGACGCCCTGGAGAAGCTCCAGTACGAGTTCTTCTACCTCCGCCACCAGGGCCTGATGCTCGACATCCGCATCACCGGCCGCACGCTCCGCAGCGTCCTGGGCCGGGGCGGGCGATGAGAGTCGCGGTCTTCGCCAACCTCCCTCCGGGCGGTGCCCGCCGGGCGGCGTACGAGCTCATCCGCCACACCGCCGGCGACTACGACTACGACTTCCACCAGATCGATTTCCCCTGGGCCGCCGACCGCTTGGCCGCCGGGCAGGACATCGGATCCCTGGCCAAGGAGGTGATCGACTATCCGTTCCGGCCGGCGACCGCCGGCCCGGGCAGCGTCCGGCGGGTTCTCGACATCCGGGCCATGACCTCGCTCCAGGAGGAGGTGGCCCAGGCCATCGACCAGCGTGACTACGACCTGGTCTTCGTCCACCACGACCGGCTCACGCATGCGCCGGCGGTGCTGCGGCTCCTACGGACGCCATCGCTCTACTACCTGCAGGAGCCCCGCCGGCAGTCCTTCGAGTACAGGATGATGCACCGGCACCGGCCGGCGGCCGGGGTCGGTGCCAAGGCGGCGCGCCTAGCCGCCTCCACGTTCAATCTGTGGATGAAAGAGTCCGACATCCGCGCCAGCCGGGCGGCGACGCACCTGGTCGCTAACTCCTACCACTCGGCGGAATCGATCTACCGGGCCTACGGGCGCCACCCGGCGGTGAGCTACCTGGGGGTGGATGACGAGGTCTTCTGTCCTAGAGAGGCGGAGCGTGAGGGCCTGCTGGCCGTCGGCGCCCTCGATCCAATTAAGGGCCACGAGCTCACAATCGAGGCGATCGGGTGCCTGCCGCCGTCCGCCCGGCCACCCCTGACGGTGGTGTTCGACCGGGAGCGCCCCGGCGTGCGCGACCGCCTCGTCGCCCTCGCCGGCCAGCGGGGGGTCGACCTGCGCCTCCGCGGTGGCATCGCTGACCGGGAGCTGGTCGAGCTCTACCAGTCCTCGGTGGCGACCATCTGCGCCGCCGCAGTCGAGCCCTTCGGCTTGACGACGATCGAGTCGCTCGCCTGCGGCACGCCGGTCATCGCTGTGAACGAGGGCGGTTACCGGGAGGTCGTCAAGGACGGCGTGAACGGGTTCCTGGCTGACCGCCGATCGGACAGCCTGGCCGCAGCCGCTGCGGAGGTGCTCCGGCGTCCCGACCGCTGGAGCGGCGCCGAGCTGCGATCCAGCGTGCTGCCCTTTTTCTCTTGGCAGGCGGCTGGCGACCGCATCCGGCCGGTGCTAGACGAGGCCGCCGGTCGCCGTGGATAACGGCGTGCTGACGACGGACCCCGAGAGCCGCCCCGCCCCGCCGGCCGGTACCGGGACATCGCGGCGGACGCTTCTGATGGCCCTCCGGAGCGCGGCCGGCGCCTCTGTCGTGGGTTATGTCGTCAACCTCGCCCTCTTGCCCTTCGTGGTCCACCGCCTGGGGCCCGAGCTCTACGGCGCGTGGATCACCGCGTCCGCCCTCCTTATCGTCGGCGGGCTGGCCGACGCCGGCATCCGGGTGGAGATCGTCCGCCGCGTCGGCGCCGCCCAAGGGGCCGGCGATCCCGACGATGTCGTCAGGTCCGTGCACCAGGGCACCACGCTGCTGTCCGCCGTCGCCGGCTTCTTCCTCCTCGCGGGTCTGCTGGGCAGCCCGGTTATCCGGGCGCTGGCGTTCCCCGCCGGCGTCCCCGGCATGTCCCCCGGCGAACTGGAGTGGCTGATCCGGGCGACTTTCGGCGTCCTCGCATTCTCCCTCGTGGCCAAGGGGTACTGCGGGGCGCTCCATGGCCTGCAGCGCAGTGACGTCGAGATGGCGGCCCAGGCCGCCGCCGTCCCCGTCGGCGCCGCCGTCACCGTCTTCGGCATCCTCGCCGGCCTGGGTATCTGGGCCATGTTGGTCGGCGCCATCGTCGAGCTCCTGGTGCTGGTGGGCTGGCAGGTCGTCCGCCTGCGCCGGCTCCTTCCGGCGCTACGGCCACGTCTCGTACGCATCTCTGGCGCCGCCACCCGGGCGTACCTTGCGCTGTCGGGTCTCGTCCTGATCGGCCAGCTCAGTGACGTCGTGGACTCCCAGTGGGACAAGCTGGTCCTGTCCCACTTCGTGGGGTCGGCGGCCGTCGCGTCGTTCCAGGTTGGGACCAGCCTCGTCCTCCAGGCCAAAGCCCTCGTGGTGGTGCCGCTGGCGCCGCTGCTGGTCGTCATCGCTGAGCTGCGCCACCACGACGCGACCAAGATGGAGGGGTATTTCAGGCTCTTGACCAAGGTGGGGATGGTGCTGGCCGCAACGGTGCTGGGCGGGGTCTACGTGTTCGCCCCGCCCTTCGTCCGCCTGTGGCTAGGCGCCGAGCTGGCGCCGGCGGGGGGAGCGGCCCGGTTGTTCGCCATTGCTTCCGCCTTCGCGCTCATCGTCGCCCCCTTCTCGCTGCGAGCCCTCGGTGAGGGGTGGCACCGCATGGTCGCAGGCGCCGCGATTGTGAACATGGTGGTCAACGGAGTGCTCAGCCTGGCACTCACCGTCTGGTTCGGGTTCAACGGCCCTCTGTACGGGTCGATCGCCGGCAACGTCACCGGCGCCGCCCTGTTCCTGCTCCTCATCCGGCGCCGACTCGGGGATCGTTGGACCGGGCTACCGCTGGGAGCCCTCGCCGTCGGCCTCGCCGCCGTCGCATTGGCCTTGGCCTTCGGTATGGACGAGGTCGCATCCTGGCCGGCGCTCGCCTTCGCCGGCGGGGCCTGGCTCGCAGTGGTGGGTACGGTCTCCGTGGCAGCTGAGCGCGTCCCGGTCTCCGCGCTCCTCCGGCGGAAGTTGCCGGTGTGAATACCGCCACCATCGCCATTCCGACCTTCAACCGGGTGGACACCCTCCCGCAGGCGGTCACCTCGGCGCTGGCTCAGGACTACGCCGCCGTCGAGGTGGTGATCTCCGACAACGCGTCGACCGACGGGACCGAGGACTACTGCCGGAGCCTGGCCGCGGCCGACAGCCGGGTCCGGTACGTGCGTCACGCCGAGAACATCGGCGCGCTCGGGAACTTCGAGGCCGCCCTGGTCGCCGCCTCCGGCGAGTACTTCATGTGGTTGGCAGACGACGACTGGATCGACGGGAACTACCTCACCGAGTGCATCCGTTCCCTCGATCGGGGGGCTGCGCTGGCCGCCGGACGGGCCCACTGGTTCGGCGGCGACGTTAAACTGGAGGTCGAGGCGCCATTCACCCTATCGGCGGGTAATGGGGCGGCCAGGGTGCGGGACTACTACAGCAGGGTGACGAGGAACAGCGTCTTCTACGGCGTGCACCGGACGGCGACCGTCCGCGGTCTGGGCCCCGTCCCCGAGCCGACCGCCGGCGACTGGATGTTCGTGGCCATGGCTGCCCTCGCCGGCCCCGTCGAGACCGTGAAATCGACGGCGATCAACCGGGCAACCGGCGGCGCCTCCGACGCGATCCTGGGCGCCCGCTGGGCCATCCCGTCGGGGGTCGTGCGCCACATCCTGGGCGCGCCCGGGTTTGCCAGCTTGGGGCGGTGGCGCCGAGCCGTCCTGGCCGCCGAGTGCGGCGTGATCGTCGGCTGGCGGGTGGGGGTGTGGTTCCCGCTGCTGGCCATCAGTCGGCGGGCGCTGGGCGACGCCGGATACCGCCGGCTGCGCTCGGTCTACCGCAGGGTCGGGAGGTTGCGATCGCGCTCCGAGATCGTGAGCTCGCCGACCTCCGGCCAGGCCACGGCCAGCGAGGGATCGTCCCAGCGGACGCCCGCGGAAGCCTCCGGGACATAGGGCGACGAGATCAAGTAGAGCACCTCCGACGCCGGCTCCAGCGTCACATACCCGTGGGCGAACCCGTCCGGGATGTACAGCCCCAGCCCGTTCTCCTCGCTCAGCTCCACCGCCGTCCACCGACGGGTCTCCAGGTTGACTGCGACGTCGAAGATGCGGCCTCGGGTGCAGCGCACGAGCTTGGTTTCTTCGTGGGGCCGGCGCTGGTAGTGCAGGCCCCGGAGCGTGCCGGCGCCGGCGTTGTAGGAGACGCTGACCTGGTTCACCGCGGTATTGAGGTCGTGGGCGGCGAACTCGTCGACGGCGAAGGAGCGGGCGAAGAACCCGCGCTCGTCGTGGTGGCGCTCGGGTTCGACGACGTAGCAGCCGGCCAGCTCCGTCGGCCGGATGATCACGACCAGACGGCGACGTCGGGCACGAACGTCACGAACCGGCCGCCCCAGTCCCGGATGGTGCCGAGCTGGGCGGAGATCTCCTTGCTGAGGTTCCAGGGCAGGATCACTACATAGTCGGGCCGGGTCTTGAAAATGTGCTCGGGGGCCTCAACCGGGAGGTGCGAGCCCGGCAAGAGCCGGCCTTGCTTCTCGCGGCTGCGATCGGCGACGTACTCCATGTCCGCTGTGGAGATGCCGCAGTAGTTGAGCAGGGTGTTGCCTTTGGCCGCCGCCCCGTAGGCGACCACCGTCCGGCCGGCCCGGTGCGCCTCGGCGAGGAAGGCGAGGACGCCCTCGCGCACCGCCTCCACCCGGGTGCCGAAGCCGGCGTAGCTCTCGATGCGGTCGAGGCCGGCGATGGACTCGAGCCGCCGGACCTGGCCGAGGCGCTCGGTCTCCGTCCGGCTGGCGCCGGCCGGCGCCGACCAGATGCGCAGGCTGCCGCCGTGAGCGGGCAGCTGCTCGACGTCGAAGACGGCCAGCCCGTGGCGGGCCAAGGCCCGCTCGGCCGTCAGCAACGAGAAGTACGAGAAGTGCTCGTGGTAGATCGTGTCGAACTGGACATCCTCGATGAGCCGCAGGAGGTGGGGCATCTCGATGCTGACGACCCCTGTCGGCTTGAGCACCGTGGCCAGTCCGGCGACGAAATCGTCGAGGTCGGGGACGTGGGCGAACACGTTGTTGCCGACGACCAGGTCGGCCGCCAGCCTTCGCTCGACCAGGTCTACGGCCGTCGCCCGGCCGAAGAACCGCGCCTCAGTGCGCACGCCGCGACCAACGGCTACCTCGGCCACGTTCTCTGCCGGCTCGATGCCCAGCACCGGCACGCCGGCGGCGACGAAGTGCTGGAGGAGGTACCCGTCGTTGCTGGCCACCTCGACCACCAGGCTCTCGGGGCCCAGGCCGAGCTCGGCTGTCGCCGACTCGGCGAAGCGCCGCGCGTGCTCGACCCAGCTGTCGGAGTAGGACGAGAAGTAGGCGTAGTCGGAGAACAGCTCGCCGGGCGTGACCAGGGCCTCCAGCTGCACGAGCAGGCACGCGTCGCACACGAGGGTGTGCAGCGGGTACCGGGGCTCGGGCTGGTCGAGCTGGTCGGGCCGGAGGTAGGCGTTGGCCAGGGGCGTGGTGCCGAGGTCGACGAAGGTTCGGGTGACGCCGGCGCCGCACAGCCGGCAGGGGGCAGGAGTCACGAGCGGACCAGGTCCTCGTAGGCGTCGATCTGGGACTCGGCGAGCTTGCGCAGGTCGTCGCCGGCGGCCGCCGCCCGCCACCACTCGACGGTCAAGGCCAGGGCGGTGTCGACGTCGAGCTGAGGCCGCCAGCCCAGGGTTGACGTGGCCAGGGAGGCGTCGAGGTGGAGGAGATGGGCCTCGTGAGGCTGCTGGCCGGGCTCCTGCTCCCAGTGGCCGCCGCCCCACAGGGCGATGGCCCGGTCGACGACGGCACCGACGGGCACACAGCCGGCGAGGCCGGGACCGAAGTTCACGGCCCGGGGGACGTCGGTACGGCCCTCGGCCAGCGCCTCAGCCAAGAGGAGGTACCCGTGCAGCGGCTCAAGGACGAACTGCCATGGCCGGGTGGCCTTCGGGTAGCGCAGCCGCACTCCCTTCTCCGACTCGAGCGCCCGCCACAGGTCCGGCAGGAGGCGGTCCTCGCCCCTGTCGCCGCCGCCGATCACGTTTCCGGCCCGAGCAGTGGCCACGCCCACGCCGAGGTCGTCGAAGTAGCTGCGCCGCCAGGACGCGGTGGCCAGCTCGGCGGCGGCCTTGGAGCTGCTGTAGGGGTCGTGGCCGCCGAGGCGGTCGTCCTCAGTGAAGGGCTCGCCGTCGCCGAGGTTGGCGTACACCTTGTCGCTGGTCACCACGACCACCGACTTCAGCGCCGTCAGGGCCCTCGCCGCTTCGAGCACGTTCGCGGTCCCGACCACGTTGACGGCCCACGTGCCGGCCGGGTCGGTGTAACTGCGGCGGACCATGGCCTGAGCACCGAGATGGAGGATGACCTCCGGGTCGGCGCCGGCGACGACCTCGCTGACCGCCGGCCCGTCGCGAAGGTCGACCGTGTGCGAGGCCACGCCCGGCCACGTCCCCAGCGCGCCGAAGGCGCCGGCCGGATCCTCCGGCGGAAGGGCCAGCCCGGAGACCGACGCGCCCAGGCGCTCCAGCCACAGGGTGAGCCATGCGCCCTTGAAGCCCGTGTGGCCGGTCACCAGCACCCGCCGGCCCTCCCACCAAGTCATCGCCAGAGCCTCCACGGCGGCTCGCCGGCGTCCCAGAGGCTCTCGAGGAGCTCCTTCTCCCGGAGGGTGTCCATGGGCTGCCAGAAGCCGTCGTGGCGCCAGGCGCGGAGCTGGTCCATGGCCACCAACCGCTGGAGGGGCGTGGTCTCCCAGGGCGTGTCGTCGCCATCGACGGTGTCGAGGGCGGCAGGGGACAGCACGAAGAACCCGCCGTTAATCACGCCGGCCGAGGCCTGAGGCTTCTCCTCGAAGGCGACGATGCGCTCGCCGTCCAACTGCGTCGTGCCGAACCGGGCCGGCGGTCGGACCACGGTCATCGTGGCCAGCCGTCCGTGGTCGCGGTGGAACCTGAGCTGGGCATCGATGTCGATATCGGCCACGCCGTCGCCGTAGGTAAGGAAAAACGGCTCATACGGGTCGAGGTAGTCCCGCACCCGGAGCACCCGGCCGCCGGTGAGGGTCGACTCGCCGGTGTCGACGAGAGTCACCCGCCAGGGCTCGCTGCGGCTGTTGTGGTACGTCGCCGTGTTGGTCTCGATGTCAATGGTGACGTCGGAGCTGTGCAGGAAGTAGTTGAAGAAGTACTCCTTGATCATGTAGCCCCGGTAGCCCAGGCAGATCACGAAGTCCCGCACCCCGAAGTACCCGTAGGACTTCATGATGTGCCAGAGGATCGGGTGGCCCCCGATCTCGATCATCGGCTTGGGGCGGAGGTGCGACTCCTCGCTGATCCGTGTCCCGCGACCGCCAGCGAGGATGACGCACTTGGCCGACATCAGTCCCGGATACGTCGAAGGTAACCGTCTGGGGCGACGGTCAGCAGCAACTTGCTCTCGATCTCCTTGTCGATCTCGAAGCGGTCGTCGGTCCGAAGGAACTCCCACACTGCCGTCTTTGGGTTGTCGCCAGGGCCCCAGGGGCGATCCGGGAATGAGGCGGCCGGCATGTCCTCGACGACCGTGTCGAACACCGTGAGATAGCTGCCGGTGGTCACGAGCGGCGAATACAGCTGCAACTCGCGAAGCACATGCTCGTGCGTGTGATTGGAGTCCAGAGTCACCAGCACGCAACCCCGCCCAGCCGCATGCTCGGCAACGTGTGCGGCGATGGCCTCGTCGACCGACGAGCCTTCGATCATCGTGATGCGTCGGGACATCGGATGGGCCTCGATGGCCTCGCGGTTGTGGGGTCGGATGTCGATGTCCACCCCGACCACCATGCCGTCCCCGCCCAGGAGCTCCAGCAGGGACGCGTAGAACACGAGCGATCCGCCGTGGGCTATTCCGGTCTCTACGATCAGCTCCGGCTTGACCGCCCAGATGATCTCCTGCATCGCCACCATGTCTTGGGGGTACTGGATGATCGGTCGGCCCATCCAGCTGAAATTGTAGGAGTAGCGGTAGTCGCAGCTGCGGATGAAAAGGTCTTTGGCGGCGGACTGGAGCTCGGCGTCGGCCGCCATCCGGGCTGCGTAGTCGGCGTTCACGGGCTGGTCTCCATCTCGGTAGGCGAATTGTCGCGAACGAAGCGGGCGGGGTTGCCGAACACGACCTGACGGTCGGGCACGTCGCGGGTCACGACCGCACCTGCTCCCACTATGACGTCTTGTCCGAGCCGGATGCGTGGAAGGACGACCGCGCCGGTGCCGACGAATGAGTTGTCGCCGATCGCCACACAACCGGCAAGCGTGGCCGCTGGGCCGATGTGCACGCCGTCGCCGAGGATGCACTCGTGATCGACGCTGGCCGAGGTGTTCACGATGCAAGCCTGGCCGAGCCGAGCGTCGGTAGCGATCGCCGACTGGGCCAGCACCTGTGTGCCGGCGCCCAGCTCGACTGTCGCTGCGACAAAAGCGGTCGGGTGCACGACCGTCACCGGCTGCACTCCGTGACGCTCGAACCGAGCCTGGAGCGCAAGGCGGTCACGGCCGCGCCACCCGCCGATGGCCACCAGCCCGCAGATATCCGAGGCCGCAGTCGACCGGCACCATTGTTCGAATCCATGGGCGCCGATATGCACGCGAACGCCGAGGAATGTCGACGGCGAGTCGATCGCATTGTCGAAAAGGGCGACGAGGTGGTAGCCACGGCGTTCGACCAGCTCGTACAACACCTTTGCGTGGCCGCTCGCCCCCCACATGACCAGGGGTACTGTGGACGAACCGCCGAGGCGCGGCCGACTATCCTCGTTCAATTGACCCAAAAAGCGATTTCATGAGAACTGCGGACCTCAACCCTGTGCCGGTAGGCGCTGGGAGGCGCCAGAGCGTCGTGCGCATCGTAGTGCTGCGGCGCCGGTGGCTCGCCCGGAGGCCCGATCTGACGTGGTCCTGAATCGCAGGGTTCCGGTGGCCGGGCCGTGGGTCACCGAAAAGGAGATCGAGTACGTCGCCGACGCGGCGGCCAATGATTGGTACGAGAATGCCGGAAATTATGTGCGGCGTTTTGAGGCTGCGTTCGCCGAATATGCGGGTCGTCAACACGCGATAACCCTGCCATCCTGTACTTCCGGACTCCACCTGAGCCTATTGGCGTTGGGGGTGGGAGAGGGCGACGAAGTGATCGCTCCGGACGTGACGTGGATCGCCAGTGTCGCGCCGATATCCTATGTCGGGGCGGTCCCCGTGTTGGTCGATATCGACGCCTCCAACTGGTGTATCAGCGCCGACGCCCTCGCCGCTGCGATCACCGAGCGGACGAAGGCTGTCATCGCCGTGGATCTCTACGGTTCGATGCCCGACATGGACGCGGTGCTGGCCGTGGCGGCCGCACGCGGCATTCCCGTGATTGAGGATGCGGCCGAGGCCATCGGCTCCCGTTTCGGCGGCCGGCTGACCGGCTCGTTCGGTGAGACATCGGTGTTCAGCTTCCACGGGTCCAAGACGCTGACGACCGGTGAAGGGGGAATCGTCCTTACCGATCGGAAGGACCTGCATGACCGCATGACGGTGCTGCGGGACCACGGTCGTCTGCCGGGTGACGCCACCTTCTTCAATGCCGAGGTCGGCCACAAGTACAAGATGAGCTCGTTGCAGGCCGCGTTCGGGCTGGCCCAGCTGGAGCGGGTGGAGGAGTTGGTCGACCGGAAGCGCCAGCAGTTCGCCTGGTACGGCGACCGCCTCGCCGACTTGGGCGACGACCTCCGCCTGAATCCGGCGCCGGCGGGAGCCGACGTCGTCCCGTGGATGGTGACGGCGGTGTTCGGCCCCGACACCGGCCTAACCAAGGAGGCCGCCGGCGCCGCCCTGGCTGCGGAGGGCATGGACAGCCGTCCGTTCTTCCATCCTCTGAGCTCGATCCCGGCCTACGCCGGCACGCCGGCGGGGGCCAGTGCCCGGGAGCGGAACCCGGTGAGCTATGACCTGAGCCCGCGGGCGATCAACCTGCCGTCGGCCCTTCGTCTGACCGAGGAGGAGATCGAGGCCGTGGCGCTGGCAGTCCGGCGGCTTCTGGGCCGAGCCTGAACGCTTAATGCTTCGGTCCGATCGGTCGATAACTACGCGGTGGACCGTCGGGGGAAGGTGTTCAACGTCATCACCAAGCTGGCCGTCGGCGGCGCCCAGGAGACGGCGCTGGCCTACTGCTCCAGCCTGGACCCGGCCCGCTGGGAGGCTTCGATCGTCACCGGTCCCGAGCGGTCGCCGGAGGGCGACCTGTTCGACGAGGCCGCCCGCCGGGGCGTGCCCGTGGTGACGGTCCCCAGCCTGCGCCGGCGGATCCGTCCGGTGGCCGACGTCCGGGCTGTCGTGGAGCTGGTCCGGCTGTTCCGCCAGGAGCGGCCGGACATCGTGCACACCCACAGCAGCAAGGCCGGCCTCGTCGGCCGGCTCGCGGCCCGCGTTGCCGGCGTGCCGGTGGTCGTGCACACCGTGCACGGGTGGAGCTTCCACGAGGGGATGTCGCTGGCGGCCCGGGCATTCGCAGTGACCTTCGAGCGGCTGGCGGCCCGTTGGACGTGGCCTCTTGTCGTCGTGACCGAGGTCGATGCCGAGATCGGGCTCGCATCCCGGATCGGCCAGCCGGATCAGTACGCCGTCGTCCGGAGCGCGATCGACGTGGAGCGGCTCCGCCGGAGCGCCGGCTCCCGGGCCTCCGCTCGCTCCGCCCTCGGCATCCCTCAGGACATGCCGGTCGTCGGCACCGTAACCAGGCTGTGCACGCAGAAGGACCCCGAGATGCTGCTGCGGGCGGCCCGGCTGGCGGTCGAGCTTCAGCCCGACGTCCGCTTCGTGGTGATCGGGGACGGACCTCTGCGCCCCCGGGTGGAGCAGCTACTGGACGACCTGGACCTCCGGGGCCACGTCACCCTTCTCGGGCGCCGGTCCGACGTCGAGACGCTGCTTCCCGGCTTCGACGCATTCGTCCTTTCGTCGCGCTGGGAGGGGCTGCCGCGGGTGGTTGTCGAGGCCATGGCCGTCGGTGTGCCGGTGGTCTCCACCGATGTCGGCGGCATCGCCGAGGTGGTCGAGGACGGCGTCTCGGGCCTGCTCGTCCCCGCCGGCGACCACATCGCCATGGCCAACGCGCTGCTGCGGGTTCTCGGCGAGCCAGGACTTGGAGGCCGACTGGCGCGCGACGCCGGCGGCCGGGTCGCCGAATTCGACATCGGCGAGATGGCTGCCCGCCTCGACGACCTCTACGCCGGCCTGCTTCCGGATGGGCGCAGCGTCCCCCGTCGGCGGCGGATGGCCGCCGCCACCCGGATCGACGCCGGCCACGAGGCGGCGTAGAGCCGCACACCCGTCAGGCGGCCGTACACGGCGGCCTGGCCCCCATAGACGGCCTCGCCCAGCGCCCACCCGAGCCAGTCCCGGGCGCCGCCGGCGTTCTTCCAAACGGTCACCCGGTAGTTGACCATGATCAGGCGCTGGACCTCGGGCGGGCGGTCACGGAACCGGTGGCCGCCGGCGAAGGACCCGGCGAGGGCGTGGGTGACCTGGAGGGCGGGGACGTAGCGCACGACGAGCCCCCGGCGGGCCGCCCACCAGAACAGGTCGATGTCCTCGTTGAACGAGTGGTACTCGGGGTCGAACAGTGCGCCGGCGTCGGCAATGCGCCGTTCCAGCGTGGCCCGACGGAGCACGACGCAGGCGCCGTTGCCCGCCGGCACCGGGGCCGGCGCCGGCGGCGGCGGGGACACCCAGGCCAGGCGGTGCGACCGGGTGCGGCGCGACACGCCCTCGCCGGCGCCGCCGGCCCCCTGGCCGACCGCGGGGGCGAGGAAGTCCCACCGCTCGCCGCCGGCCGCTTCATCACGGAGCACGGCCAGGAACCGCTCGTCGAAGATGAGGTCGAGGTTGGCCACGACCACGATGTCGCCGGTTGCCACCTCGACGCCGGCGTCGGCCCCTCCGGAGAACCCGGTGTTGGTGCCCAGTGTGACGGTGGTCACGTCGAGGCCGGCCCGGGCGGCCGCGTCGGAGAAGGCGGCGCCGGCGGCGTGGCCCTCCGGGCCGTTGACGACCAGGACGAGGTGCGGTGGAGCGGCGCCGGCCGCGGCCGCGGCCAGCGACTGGACGAAGGGTGCGGCGTGGTCCTCGTTCCGCCACGCCATCGTGACCACGGAGATGGCGGCGGCTGCGGTCACCGCATCACAGCGTGCCAGGCGGACGGCCGGTGACGGCTTCGACGGTCACGGAGGCAGCGTCCCGGCAGTCGACCACCAGCGGCCCCGGCAGGCTGGGGTCCACCACGACGTACTCCCGCACCGGGATGTCGCCGTAGCCGCCGGCGACGGCCAGCTTGGCGCCTGCGGGCGTGCCGGCGGCCAGGCGCAGGACCGTGATGCCGTTCGGGCGGGGTAGCGCCACCCCGCCCTCGCCGCAGGCCACGGTGACCGGCTGTTGGAGGAGCGACGGGCCCGCGACGGCCAGACCGTCTGTGGCCGCGAGAGGAGCGCCGCGAAGCTCGGCGAGCGAGTCGCCGGTGATGTAGGTGCGGGCACCGAGCACGCCGGTCCAGCGGCCGGCCCGCACGAGGTCGACCGCCCGGTCGCTCTCGAGACGCCTGGAGACCAGGAGTCGGTAGCCCTCGGCTGTCAGCTCAGCGGCCGTCGTCACCCGCTCGGGCCCCAGCATGTGCCCGCTCCGGCGTGCGTAGTACGGGAGGGAGGGGTCCCAGTCGTAGCCTTCGAAGGCGACGAGGTCGCCGAGCTGGGTGACCCGGAGCACCTCGGCGAGCTCCGGGTGGGCGTCCTCTACGCCGGGGTTGCGTACGGGAGTGCGACGTAGTCGGCGTTAAGGACGACGAGCGGCGGGAGGGACACGCCCAGGCCGGCGAGGACCAGGCGCTGCGCACGGGGTGTGGGCGCCCACCTCCAGGCTCGGGCGAAGGCCACGCCGGCCAGGGCCGCCGGCGCCGGAGAGATGGCGGCGGGGTAGGTGACACCGTTCTCGTGGAAGAGGAGTGCCGTGTAGGCGGTCTGGGTCTGCCGGAAGGCGTGGGTCTCGACCAGGGGCTGGTCCAGCGTCGGCAGGCGGGCGCCGGCGGCGACGAGCAGGAGGAGGACGACGGCGACCGCCTCCCATCCGCGCCGGCGGACGGGCGTCGCCGGCTGGGCCCTTACTTCCGCTTGCTCCGGCGCCTGCTGTATGGCAATTCCCACCGCCCGACGCCCTCCCGCCTCCCGAGACCGGAGGAGGGCCCGCCGAGCGTCAGGGTGCTTCGTTCAGGTGATCTCGAGCATGCGCTCGAGGGCAACCCTCGCGTTATCGGCGGTATCGGGGTCGACCTTGATCTGGTTGACCACGTTGCCGGCGACCAGGTTCTCCAGCACCCACGCCAGGTGGGCGGCGTCGATCCGGAACATGGTCGAGCACGGGCAGATGAGGGGGTCGAGCGACACGACGGTGCGGTCCGGGTGCTCGGCGGCCAGGCGCTGGACCAGGTGGATCTCGGTGCCGACTCCGATGACCGATCCGGCCGGCGCCGCCTCCACGGCCTTGATGATGAAGTCGGTGGAGCCGACCTGGTCGGCCACCTCGATGAGCTCGTGCGAGCACTCGGGGTGCACGACGACGAGCCCGTCGGGGTGCGCGGCCCGGAACGCCTCGACGTGGGCGACCTTGAACCGCTGGTGCACCGAGCAGTGGCCCTTCCAGAGCAGGAGGGTGGCCTCCTTGACGTCGACCTCTTCTAGGCCGCCGAGTTCCCGCTTGGGGTCCCACACCCGCATGTCGTCGGCGCCCAGGCCCAGCTGGTAGCCGGTGTTGCGGCCGAGGTGCTGGTCGGGGAAGAAGAGGAGCTTGTCGCCACGGGACAGGGCCCACGTGACGACGGCGCGGGCGTTGGACGACGTGCAGACGGCGCCTCCGTGCCGGCCGACAAAGGCCTTGAGGGCGGCGGAGGAGTTCATGTAGGTGATGGGGACGACGCGCTCGATGTCGGTGACGGCGGCGAGGGCGTCCCAGGCCTCCTCCACCGAGTCGAGGTCGGCCATGTCCGCCATGGAGCAGCCGGCGTTGAGGTCGGGGAGGATGACGCTGCGTGTGCCGCCGGTCAGAATGTCGGCCGACTCGGCCATGAAGTGGACGCCGCAGAACACGATGTACTCGGCGGTCGAGCCGGCGGCCAGGCGGGACAGGCCGAAGGAGTCGCCCCGGGCGTCGGCCCAGCGCATGACCTCCTCACGCTGGTAGTGGTGGCCGAGGATGAGCAGGCGGTCGCCGAGCGCGGCCTTGGCCTCGCCGATCCACGATTCGAGTTGTTCCTGAGCGGCCGCGGTGTACCGATCCGGGAGTGCCCCTTGAATCCGCACCATGTGATTCCCCTTGTGTGGGAGCCCGATTGCTGGCCGGCGGAGACAGCTTGGTCGCCTCACGCGGGTATGTCGGCCTCGGAGCTGAGTTGTCGCCGGATACCAAGCCGGCGTGATGTGCAGTCTATGTGGTGCAACGCCGGCGTGCGCCGGCCATTCCCTCATTCCCCGGCGTCCTCTCGTTCCTCGAGGGCGTCGTCCAGGGCGCTGAGGACCTCCAGTTGGAGGCGGTCCTTCGTGCGACCACTCGCCTTCTTCATTCGCATCAGGTCTCCGAGCACCACGACAGAGACGCGCAGGTCGGCGGCGACGGGTAGCTCCTTGGCTCGGAGCGCCAGATCGACGTAGCCGGTTGTGCCGGACGGGGTGCCGAGGACGTCGAGGCTGCCGAGATCAGTGACAAAGGTGAACGAGTCACCGGCGGCCAGCGTTCGCGCATCGAGAATGAAGGGAAGCTCCTCCTCAACCTTGGCGACACGCAGCTTGGCATTCATGCGGACGAGCGCCCTCGCTAAGCGCTCCAGGTTGCCGGGCGATCGTTCGTAGCAGACATCCAGATCGTTAGTAATCAGGGGAGCGCCGAGGAGCTCGCCGGCGTATCCGCCGATGACAACGAACTTCACCCCCTCCTCGTGAAGAACACGCAGTGCTCCAATCGGGTCGAACTGCCCGCTCACGCCACGCCTCTCGCCGCCCTGAGCCGTTCAAGGGCACGGCCGTACTGCGCTCCCCGCTCGGCACGCTCCTCCGGCGTCAGCGCCAGCCAGGACCGGATCAGGCTGTGGTCCTCGCCCTGCCCACGCCGCAGGGTCATGTCGAGTTCCCAGCCGCACGCTCGCAAGAGCCGGTCGAGCGTGTCGGCGCGGGGCATCTGCTTCCCTGACTCGATCCGGGCGATGGTGGGTTGGGGGATGCCGCACTTCTCGGCCAACTGCCGTTGCGAAAGTCCCGCCGACCGGCGAGCACCGTTCACCCACTCAGCGACGTTCATGCAGCGATGATAACGGATTCGGTATCGGTAGAATGGGTGCCATGGTCAAGCGCCCGCCGGCCGGCACCATCCCCGACGCCCCCGGCTCCTACCAGTTCAAGGACGCCGACGGCCGGGTCATCTACGTGGGCAAGGCCCACAGCCTGCGGTCGCGACTGTCGAACTACTTCGGGTCGCCGGCCACCATGCCGCCCCGGACGGCCCAGATGGTGGCCGCCGCCGAGTCGGTGGAGTGGATCCAGGTCCGCAACGACGTCGAGGCGCTCATGCTCGAGTACAGCCTCATCAAGCAGCACCGGCCCCGGTTCAACATCCGCCTACGGGACGACAAGAGCTACCCGTTCCTGGCCATCACGACCGGCGACGACTGGCCGCGAGCAATGGTCATGCGGGGCAAGAAGCGCAAGGGCGTCACCTACTTCGGCCCCTACGGCCACGCCTACGCCATCCGGGAGACCCTCGACCTCCTGCTGCGGACCTTCCCGATCCGCACCTGCAGCGAGAACAAGTTCCACCACCACGAGCGCCTGGGTCGTCCGTGCCTGCTGTTCCACATCGAGAAGTGCACCGGGCCGTGCGTGGGAGAGGTGGGCCGCTCGGAGTACGACGGCCTGGTCGACGAGCTGATCCAGTTCCTCTGCGGCGAGACCCAGGCCGTCGTCCGCCGGCTGGAGAAACAGATGGCGGAAGCGGCCGACACCCTGGAGTTCGAGCGGGCCGCCCGCTACCGGGACCGGCTGACCGCGGTCCGCAAGGCCATCGAGAAGCAGGCGGTGGTCACCGAGCGCCCGGAGGACCTCGACGTGATCGGGATCCACGGCGACGACCTCGAGGCCTCGGTCCAGGTCTTCTACGTTCGCCGGGGCCGGGTCATGGGGCGCAAGGGCTTCATCGTCGACAAGGTTGAGGACGTCACCCCCGCGCAGCTCATCAGCCATGTCCTGGAGGGCCTGTACTACGACGTCGACCCCGCCGGCGTGCCCAAGGAGGTACTCGTCCCCGACATGCCGGATGACCCCGACCTCTACCGGGAGTGGCTGACGGGCCAGCGGGGCTCCAACGTCGCCATCCGGGTGCCCCAGCGGGGCGACAAGCGGGCCCTCCAGGCCATGGTCACCCAGAACGCCAAGGAGGAGTTCGTCCGCCACCGGTTGAAGCGGGCGTCGGACCACAACGCCCGGGCCCGGGCCCTGAACTCCTTGCAGGAGGCCCTCGACCTCCCCGATCCGCCGCTACGGATCGAGTGCTACGACATGAGCCACATCCAGGGAAGCGACTATGTGGGTTCGATGGTGGTGATGGAGGACGGGCTCACCAAAAAGAGCGAGTACCGCCGCTTCAAGATCCGTGACGTCCCCGGCAACGACGACTTCGCGGCCATGGAGGAGGTCCTGACCCGCCGGCTGACCGCCCTGCTTGTGGAGCGGGAGCGTCCGGTGGGGGACCGGCCGCGGAAGTTCGCCTACCCGCCGAACCTGCTCCTGGTCGACGGGGGCAAGGGACAGCTCTCCGTCGCCATCAAGGTGGTGGAGGACCTGGGCCTGGAGGGCGAGATCTCGGTGGCGTCGCTGGCCAAGCGGTTCGAGGAGGTCTTCGTGCCCGGCCAGGCCGATCCCGTCCGGATCCCCCGCCAGTCCGAGGCGCTCTACCTGCTGCAGCGGCTGCGGGACGAGGCCCACCGCTTCGCCATCGACTACCACCGCCAGCTGCGGGGCAAGCGGATGATCAAGAGCTCGATCGACGACATCCCGGGCCTCGGTCCGACCCGCCGCAAGCGGCTGGTCAAGGAGCTGGGCGGCGTGGCCGCGGTGAAGTCGGCGTCTCTCGAGGACCTGGTGGCGCTGCCATGGCTGCCCGAGAAGGTGGCGATCGGCGTCTACGAGCGCTTTCACGGCAGCTCGGCGTAGATGTTGGTGGTGACGAAGATCTCCTCGGCCTCGGTGTAGCGCAGCGGCTCCAACCCGTCGACCAGGACTCTCGAGAGGACGTAGCGAGGTTCCAGCATCCGGACGAAGTCGCGCAGGTAGGTGCGGGCGTCGATGTTCGTTCCCCCGAACTCGAACTGGATGCGCTGGATGCGCCCTCCTTCGAGCATCTCCCGCGCTCCCTGAAGGACACGTAGCTCGTGGCCCTCGACGTCGATCTTGAGGAAATCGATCCGGTCGACCCCGTGCTCGCGGCAGTACTCGTCGATCGTCAGTGTCTCGACCGACTCCTTCTCGGACATGCGGAGGCCGTGGCCCGAGAGGTCACGGTCGTGCAGCGACGTGAGGCCCGGTAGCCCGGGTACGGCATGGAGGACGGCGGCTCCCGCCCCGTCGCTGGCTGCGGCACGCACGCAAGTCACATTCCGGTCGGCGACCGCGGCCTGGAGCGTTGCGAACGCCGCCGCTGAAGGCTCGAAGGCATGGATCCGGGCGTCCGGAAACTCCCGGCTGGCGGCCAGTGACCACCCTCCCACGTTCGCCCCGATGTCGAAGATGACCCTCGGCCGAGGGACCGAGGCGCTCAGCCGTCCCAGGAGGGCGACCTCCCCTGAGTCGGCGAACTCACCCACACCGAACCCCCGGCCACGCAGGGCCGCTCGGTGCAGGAACCGGTAGACCGGTTGGGCGCCGATGCGCCCGCTCCAGAGGCTGCCGAGGGCGGAACGGCGCAGCTTGCCCAGGCCGGCGGCGCGGGCGAGATCACGCGCTTTGCCCACCGGCAGACGGTATCCGGCGCCGCCCGAGGGTGCCTACTGTGGCTGCCGTGCCCAGCAACGCAGCTCCCGATCGGTCGCTCTGGGAAATCCACGCCGGCTGGTGGCAGCGGGCGTTCACCGACGGAGCGGACGCCGAGTACACCGAGCAGATCATGCCGCTGGCCGCCGAGCACCTGGCCGGCGCGTCACGGGTCCTCGACGTAGGCACCGGCGAGGGCCAGCTGGCCCGGGTGGCCGCCGGCGCCGGCGCCCGGGTGGTGGGCGTCGACCCGTCGCGGGCCCAGCTGGCGGAGGCCCGCCGGCGGGGAGGGGGGCCGGGGTACGTCAAGGGCGAAGCCGTGTCGCTGCCGTTCCCTGACGGCACCTTCGACGCCGCCCTGGCCTGCCTGGTGTTCGAGCACATCGAGGGAGTCGATGCCGCCATCGCCGAGGTCGGACGGGTGCTCGGGCCCGGGGGCCGGTTCCTGTTCTTCCTCAACCACCCACTGCTCCAGGTCCCCGGCTCGGGGTGGATCGACGACCACATCCTGGAGGAGCAGTACTGGCGGATCGGCCCCTACCTGGTGGAGGACATCTCGCTGGAGGAGGTCGACAAGGGCGTGTTCCTGCCCTTCGTCCACCGCCCGCTGTCCCGGTATGTCAACGCCATGGCCGGCGCCGGCATGCTGATCACCCGAATGGAGGAGCCGGCGCCGCCGCCCGGCTTCCTGGCGAGGGCCGAGGAATACAGCGCGGCCACGACGATCCCGCGGCTGCTGTTCCTCCGGGCGGAGAAGATGTCTTAGCCCGCCGGTATCCTGTCTCCTATGGGCTTCCCCTCTCGGATGATCTCCACGGAAGGGAATGCACGATGGTGTCCGACCAGGACCGCCGGGAACTGTACGAAGCACTCGAGCGACGCTTGGGCGAGAGCGCAGCTGGCACGCTGATGGAGCTCCTGTCCCCGGTCGGCTGGGCCGATGTGGCGCGGCAATCCGACCTCGTCGCCGTCCGCGGCGAAATGGCGCAGATCCGTGGCGAGATCGCCGAGCTCCGGGGCGAGATCAAGGCGCAGCTGCCCCGGCTCTACATCGCCAATGTTGCGGCAATGGTCGGACTATCGGGCCTCGTTCTTGCCGCGGCGAAACTCGCATGAGTGAGTTTCTGATCATCACGGGCGTCTCAGGCGCCGGCGGCTCGACCGCCGGCGACACCTTCGAGGATCTCGGCTGGTTCGTGATCGACAACCTGCCGCCGGCGTTGATCGGCAAGGTGGTCGAACTCGTGCAGCAGCCAAGGTCCACCACCCAGCGGGTGGCGCTGGTGGTGCGCACAGAGCACTACCTGGAGGAGCTGGCCACTGCCCTCGACCAGCTGCGGAAGAGCCAAGCCCGGGTCCGGGTGCTCTTCCTCGAGGCGTCCGACGAGGTGCTCGTCCGCCGGTACGAGAACACCCGCCGGCGCCACCCCATGTCGGGCGCCGACCGGGTCTCGGAGGCCATCGAGCGGGAGCGGGCTTTGCTGGAGGGGGTCAAGTCCCAGGCCGACGTGGTCGTCGACACCAGCGACCTCAACGTCCACCAGCTGCGGGACCGCCTGCTGGAGCTCTTCGCCCGGGAGACCGAGTCGCCGCTGCAGACCAACATCATCTCCTTCGGGTACAAGCACGGCCTCCCGCTCGACGTCGACCTCGTGCTGGACTGCCGTTTCCTGCCCAACCCGCACTGGGTCGAGCACCTCCGCCCGCTGACCGGCCTCGACGAGCCGGTCCAGCAGTACGTCGCCGCCCAGCCCGAGACCGGTGAGTTCCTGAAGCGCCTCGACAGCCTGCTGGAGCTGCTGCTGCCGGCGTTCGTGAAGGAAGGCAAGTCGTACCTGTCGATCGGGGTGGGCTGCACGGGCGGCACCCACCGTTCGGTGTACCTGGCCGAGGAGCTGGGAGGGATCCTCAGGAAGCGGGGATTCAACCCGATGGTGAAGCACCGGGATCTCGGCAAGTAACAGTGGCGAGAGTTGTCGCCCTGGGGGGCGGGCACGGGCTGGCGGCCACGTTGAGCGCGGCCAGGAGGTACGCAGCGGACCTGTGCGCCATCGTGTCGGTGGCCGACGACGGCGGCTCGAGTGGCCGGCTGCGAGCCGCGTTCGGCATCCCCCCGCCCGGAGACCTGCGGAAATGCCTGGTGGCGATGGCCGACCCCGAGTCGATGTGGACCGCCGCCTTCGAGCACCGTTTCGACGCCGGCGAGCTGGAGGGCCATGCCTTCGGGAATCTGGTCCTCGCCGGCCTGGCCGCGTCCACCGGCAGCTTCGAGGCCGCCCTCGCCGAGGCCGGGCGGCTTCTCGGGGCGGTGGGGCGGGTCGTGCCGGCCACCGTCGAGCCGGTGGTCCTCAAGGCGGTGGTCCGCGGCGCCGGAGACGACGACGGCGGTTCGATCACCGGCCAGGTGGCGGTGGCCAGCTCCGAAGGGATCGCCGGCGTGTCGCTGGTCCCGGCCGACGCCCGCTCGCCGGAGGCCGCCCTCGCCGCCCTCGCCGGCGCCGACCAGGTGGTGATCGGGCCGGGGTCACTGTTCACCAGCGTCCTTGCCGTCGTTGCCGTCCCTGCGGTCCGAGACGCGCTCGCCACCACCCCCGGCCGGAAGGTCTACGTCTGCAACCTGCGCCCCCAGCTCCCCGAGACCTCGGGGTACGACGTGGCCGCTCATGTGGACGCTCTCCGAGCCCACGGATTGGACATCGATGTCGTCCTGTGTCATCCGGACTCGCTTCCCCTGGGCCTCCTCGACGTAGAGTGCGTGCAGCGGCCGGTGGCCCGCCCCGACGGGACGGGCCACGACCCTGCACTCCTGGCGGCCGCACTCGAAGATCTGCTCACGTAACACCGCTTCTGGAATCATTAGTCAAGGGGGACCCGTATGGCAGTGCGTGTCGGCATCAACGGCTTCGGTCGTATCGGTCGGATTTTCTTCCGGGCTGCGCACCAGCGAGGTGACGTAGAGGTCGTGGCCATCAACGACCTGACGTCACCGTCGATCAATGCGCACCTTCTCAAGTACGACTCCACCCACGGCCGCTTCGGCGAGTCCGTCGAGGTCACCGACGACGGCTTCCAGATCGGGAGCCGCCTGGTGAGGGTGTTCAGCGAGGCCGACCCCAAGGCGCTGCCCTGGGGCGATGTCGGCGTCGATGTGGTGATCGAGTCCACCGGCTTCTTCACCGACGGCGACAAGGCCCGGGCCCACATCGAGGGCGGCGCCCCGCGCGTCATCATCTCCGCGCCCGCCTCCAACGTCGACGCCACGTTCGTGGTGGGTGTGAACGACGACACCTTCGACGCCAGCAGCCACACGGTGGTGTCCAACGCCTCCTGCACGACGAACTGTTTCGTGCCCATGGTGAAGGTCCTCGACGACGCCTTCGGCATCGACCGAGGCCTGATGACGACGGTGCATGCCTACACCAACGACCAGGGGCTGCTCGACGTGGTCAACAAGAGCGGTGACCTGCTTCGCATGCGGGCGGCCGCCCAGAGCATCGTTCCCAACTCCACGGGTGCGGCCAAGGCCACCTCCCTGGTCCTCGAGGCCATGAAGGGCCGCCTCGACGGAACTGCACTGCGCGTGCCGGTGAAGGACGGGTCGATCACCGACCTCACCGCCATTTTGAGCAAGGACGTCACCGTTCAGGAGATCAACGATGCCTACCGGGCGGCGGCCACCGAGGGCCCGCTGGCCAAGGTCCTCGACTACACCGAGGACAAGATCGTGTCGTCCGACATCATCGGGTCGCCGGCGTCCTGCACCTTCAGCCCCGGCTCCACTATGGCCATGGGCAACCTGGTCAAGGTCATGGGCTGGTACGACAACGAGTGGGGCTACTCCAACCGCCTCGTGGACCTGGCCCAGATCGTCGGCGCAGCGAACCAGTAGGGGTGGCGTGAGGGAGCCGCTGGCGAGCGAACCAATGTGGAGGCTCTCTGAGTCTTGGCCACCGCCGGAGGGGGTGGCCCAATGACTCTCCCCACCCTCGAGGACCTGCCTGACCCGTCGGGTAAGAAGGTCCTGGTCAGGGCCGACTTCAACGTGCCCATGACCAACGGGCACATCGACGACGACCTGCGGATCACCGCGGCCCTACCGACCATCGAGTGGCTGCAGGAGCGGGGCGCACGCGTCACGGCGTGCAGCCACCTCGGCCGGCCCAAGGGCCAACCGGACACCAAGTACTCGATGGACCCGGTGCGGAAGCGGCTCGCCGCGCTCGCACCGGACGTCGAACTCCTGGACAACCTCCGCTTCGACCCGGGTGAGGAGGCCAACGACCCTGACTTCGTCCAGCGCCTGATCGACGGGTTCGACCTCTACGTCAACGACGCCTTCGGCGCCTGCCACCGGGCCCACGCCTCGGTGGTGGGCCCTCCGATGTTCCTGCCCAGCGCCGCCGGCCGGCTCCTGGCCAAGGAGGTCGAGGTCCTCGGGGGGCTGCTGCACCGGCCCAGGCACCCCTTCATCGCCATCCTGGGCGGGTCCAAGGTCAGCTCCAAGATGGGCGTGATCGAGGCCCTGATCGACAAGGTCGACCACCTGGCCATCGGCGGGGCCATGTGCTTCACGTTCATGCTGGCCCAGGGCTACTCGGTGGGCGACTCGTTGGTGGAGCCCGACTGGGTCGACGCCTGCAGGCGCTTCCTGAAGGGGCCCGACAAGGACAAGCTGCTCATCCCCAACGACGTCGTGGCCCTCGGCCCCGACGACGAGGTGGAGGTCTTCATCGGCGACATCCCCGACGGGTGGAAGGGCCTCGACATCGGGCCGTCAAGCACCCTCGCCTTCATCCAGCCCCTCGAGCACGCCGGCACCATCCTGTGGAACGGGCCCATGGGCATGTTCGAGGACACCCGTTTCGAGGAGGGCACCCTCATGGTGGCCGAGGCGGTGGCCGACTCCCGCGGCTTCACCGTCGTGGGCGGAGGCGACAGCGCCGCCGCCGTGGCCAAGTTCGGCCTCGACCTCCGTATTGACCACGTCTCCACCGGGGGAGGGGCGTCGCTCGAGCTGATCGAGCAGGGCGACCTCCCCGGGCTGGCGGCACTGCGCAATGGCTACCGGCCGACCGGCCAAGGAGAGGCGTCAAATGCCCCCGAGTGATCGCCGGCCGCTCATCAGCGGCAACTGGAAGATGCACCACAACCACCTGGAGGCGATCCAGGTGGTGCAAAAGCTGTCCTACCGCCTGACGTCGGAGGACTACGAGGCGGTCGACGTCTCGGTCCACCCCACGTTCACCGCCCTGCGCTCCATCCAGCTCCTGATCGACGACCAGCGGATTCCTATCGCCCTCGGCGCCCAGAACTGCCACTGGGAGGAGAAGGGCGCCTTCACCGGCGAGATCAGCGTGGCCATGCTGGCCAAGCTCGACGTGGTCTACGTCATCGTCGGCCACTCCGAGCGGCGCGAGCTCTTCGGAGAGGCCGACGCCGACGTCCGGCGAAAGCTGGAAGCCGTTATCGCCGGCGGCATGACGCCCATCGTCTGCGTGGGCGAGACGCTGGAGGAGCGAGAGGCGGGCGGGGCCGACGCCAAGGTCACCGGCCAGGTGGAGGCCGCTCTCACCGGGCTGCCGGAGGACCAGGTTGCCGGACTGGTGATCGCGTACGAGCCCATCTGGGCCATCGGCACCGGCCGCACGGCCACGCCGGAGGACGCCCAGGACATGATCGGCACCATCCGCAAGGTGGCCGGCGGCGTGGCCGGCGACGATGTCGCCGCCCGCATCCGGATCCAGTACGGCGGGTCGGTCAAGAGCTCCAACATCGCCGAGCTGATGGCCCAGCCCGACATCGACGGCGCCCTGGTCGGCGGGGCCAGCCTGGACCCCGACGAGTTCGCCCGAATCGTGCAGTACCAGATGGGGAGCTAACCTCCTCTCCTTATGCTGACGGCGATCGTCACGATCATCCACGTCTTTGTCTCCCTGGCCCTGATCCTGCTCGTGCTGCTGCACAGCGGGCGAGGCGGCGGGCTGTCCGACATGTTCGGCGGCGGCATGGGGTCGGCGTCCTCGGGCTCGACGGTCGTGGAGAAGAACCTCGACCGCATCACGGTGTCGATCGCGGTGGTGTTCGCCTTCACCACCATCATCCTCGCCATCCGCCTGCAGGCGTCCTAGCGAGCGGTCCCATGCAGTTGCGGTTGGGAGCGGCAGTGGCGGCGCTCCTGGCGCTCCTCGTCGCCTGCACGGACGGCGGCGAGCCGTCCGCCGTCCGGCGGGGGCCCGACGAGCCGCTCCCGGGGGTCCTCCGGGTGGGCATCGAGCGCCCCCAGTCCCTCGACCCGGCCCAGGCCCGCACGCCGAGCGAGCTGCTGGTGGCCGAGCAGCTGTTCGACGCGCTCACCGCCTACGACCCCGAGACGCTGGCCATCCAGCCGTCCATCGCCGCCCGCTGGACTTCGACCCCCGACCAGCGGCGGTGGGACTTCACCATCCGCCCGGGCGCGGTCTTCGCCAACTTCCGCACCATCACATCGGTCGACGTGAAGTACACCCTCGAGCGGATCGCCAAGCGGGGGTCCTCGTCGCCGGCCGCCTCGCAGCTGGACACCATCGCCGGCTTCCGGGCCTTCAACGTGGAGGGCCGGGCCGAGGGCCTGTCTGGCGTCACGACGCCGGCGCCGGACGTCGTCCGCATCGAGCTCGACCAGCCACTGTCGTCGCTTCCCGCCGTCCTCGGGCACCCCACGTTCGGGATCGTGCCGAGAGAATCGGTGGAATCGGGGTCGCCGGGCTTCGCCGTGCAGCCCGTTGGCAGCGGCCCGTTCACCATCCAGAGCAGAAACGACGACCTGCTCCACCTGATCCCGTCCCCCGGCACCGCGAACGTGTCCATCCGGGCAGTCGACTTCCACCTCGAGCCCGATGCCGCCGCCGCGTACGACGACTTTCTCGCCGGCCGCCTGGACTGGACGTCGGTTCCCCCCGACCGGGTTGAGCAGGTGGCCGAGCGCCAGGGTGGCTCGGGGGCCAAGCCATACCTGGGCGAGCTGTTTTACGGCTTCAATCTCAAGAGCCCCAAGTTCGCCGACGTGCGGTTCCGCCAGGCCATCGTCGCCGCCATCGACCGGGACGCCATCGTGAAGGTCGTCTACGGCCCGTCGGCCAAGGTCCTGCGGGGCCTCATCCCCGAGGGGGTGCCGGGCGCCCAGCCCGACGCCTGCGGCGACCGCTGCGCCCGCAACGTGGAGCGGGCCAAGGCGCTGGTGGCTGCCGCCTTCGCCGGCAAGACCGTGCCCGAGGTGGCCATCGACTTCGACGACGACGGCACCCAGCGGGCGGTGGCCCAGGCCATCCAGGCCAACCTCCAGGAGGTCGGCATCCCGGCCCTCCTCCGCCCCCACACCTACGCCGACTACCTGCGGTTCGCCATCAGCGGCAACCAAGAACTGTTCCGCCTGGGCTGGATCGGCGCCTATCCGACCGCGGATGCTTTCCTGACCCCCCTGTTCCAGACCGGCCTGCGCGACAACATCACGTCGTTCTCCAGTGCGCCGGTCGACAACACCCTCAAGAACGCCCGGGCGGAAGCGGACGAGGTCAAGCGCATCGGTGCCTACCAGGCGGCCGAGAAGCTGATACTCGACCTGATGCCGATCGTCCCGCTGGCCCAGTTTCAGTTCCAGTCGGTCTCCTCGTCCCGGGTCAGCGGCCTGGTGGTCTCCGGCCTCGGGACCTTCGACGCAACCAAGGTCCGGGTGGGCCCCGGCGGGTAGCTGCGCGCCGGGATGTCGTAGAGTGGGATCCCGGACCACGTCGGAGTGGCGGAATAGGCAGACGCGCCAGGTTGAGGGCCTGGTGCCCGAATAGGGCGTAGGGGTTCAAGTCCCCTCTCCGACACTTAGGCAACTCGATGAACAGTTGCGGGAGGCAGGGCGGACGTAGGACAATCCGGGCGTCGTGCCGTCGCGTTCCCATAGGTCGCGCCGGCGCCGGCATCGCCGGCATCGGAGCCGGAGGTCGCTCGGGCCGGTCGTCGCCCTGGTGACGCTGGCCGTCGGCGCCTTCGTGCTGCTGGCGGGGTCCAACCTCATCCAGGGCCGGCGTGCCCTCCTGCTCGCCCGCACCAACCTCACTGCCGCCCGCCAAGCCCTGTCGGAGCGCGACGACGCCGGCGCCAAGGCCCGGCTCGACCGGGCGGCGGCGCAGGTGGCGTCGGCGCGCTCCGCAGCATCGGCCCCTCACCTCCGCCTCCTCGGGCTGGTGCCCCTCGTCGGCAGCCCGGCGCGGGCCCTGTCCGCCGCCGCCTTTGCCGGCGCCGAGGGCGTGGCCGCCGGCCGGGTGATTACAGCGGCCAGCGCCTCGTTCCCGACGTCGGCCAGCGCCACCGTCGACGGTCACGACCTGACCCAGTTCCACGACGCGGCCAAGCGGTCCCAGGACGCGGTCGAAGCCGCCGGCCGGCACCTGGCCAGCGCGGCCGACGTCCTCGCCGGCCCGGCCGGCGCCGTGCTGCCCCCTGTGTCGCGGCCGGCCAAGGCCATGCAGGCCGAGATCGAGGAGGGCCGCCGCGAGCTGGCCGGCGTCGGCAAGGGTCTGACGCTGCTAGGCGACCTCACCGCTCCCGACAGCGAGGTCCGGCTCCTCCTCCTCTCCCAGGACACCCTCGAGCTGCGGCCCACCGGCGGGTTCATCGGCTCCTACGGCGTGCTGGCGTTCAGCCAGGGCACCGCCCGGCTGGAAACGTTCCAAGCGACGGAGGACCTGCCGTTCCCCGACCCGCCCGTCCCGCCACCAGCCGGGTTGGCGACCTACCTGGTGCGGCCGTGGAGCGTCTCCAACGCCAACTGGTACCCGGACTTCCCGACCACGGCGACGACCGCCGCCGACCTCTTCCGCCGCCAGGGCGGGGGGCAGGTGGACGGGGTGCTGGCCCTGACCGAGCTGGCGACGGCCCGCCTGATCGGGGCTCTCGGCTCGCTCAAGCTCCCGAGCTACGACAAGCCCGTGGTCGAGGAGGGCTTCGATCTCCGTGCGGTGTACGAGGTGGAGCTGAAGGTGCCCCTCGACGTGCCCCGCAAGAAGTTCCTCATCGAGCTGTCCGACGTGCTCTTCGACCGGCTGTTCAACCTGCCGGCGGACAAGCTGCCGGCGGTGGCCGACGCCGTGCGCCGCTCCATCAGCGCCGGCGACATCCAGTTGTGGTTCGCCGACGCCCGCCGCCAGGAGCTGCTGACCGGCACCCAGGCCGCCGGCGGCCTGCCTCGTGTCGAAGGCGACTTCCTGATGCTGGTCGACTCCAACATGACCGGCAGCAAGGCGAACCTCGATCTGACCAAGGTGGTCGACTACCGGGTGGAGCGTCGGGGCGACGGAAGGCTGGTCGCCCAGGTCCGGGCCGACGTGCGAAACGACGGGGAGCCGAGCGGGATCAACCCCTTCTACAACGGGTTCCTTCGTATCTACACGCCGGCGGGGTCCGAGCTGCTGGGCACCGCCGGCAACCAGCAGATCAGGCGGATGCCTCCCGACGGCGGCTACGAGGTCTTCGCCCAGCCGGTGATCGTCATGCCCAAGGAGCGGAAGGTCGTCACGTTCGACTATGTGCTGCCGGCGTCGGTGGGCGAGGTCGGCGCCTACCGCCTCACCTGGTTCCGGCAGGTGGGGACGGAGAGGGACCAGTTCCGGCTGGCCTTCGACGGTCGCACGGCGACCGCGGACCCCGCCCGGCGTTCTTTCGTCTTCGAGCGCCGGCCTGCCACCAAGTAGCGTGGGCCGGCAGCTCGCTGCGAATGGCTTACTGGGAGGCTCCCGCTGGAACTGCGTCACTACCTCGATATTCTCCGGCGCCACAAGTGGTTCATCATCGAGGCAATGGTTGTCGTCGGTTTGCTCGCGGGGATCATCTCCAGCCTGCGGACGCCCCTCTACCGGGCCACGGCCCAGGTCCTGCTGCGCCCCAACGACCCCACCGAGCAGCTGAACCCCAACAACGTCGGCCAGAACCTCGGCATCGACCCGGACCGCTACGTCTCCGGCCAGCGCAATATCGTCGAGAGCGCGGCGGTCGCCCAGGAGGCGTCGAAGGCCCTCGGCGGGCTGGACGCCAAGTTGGTCGACGAGCGGACCACGGTCGTCCAGGGGGGGCAGAGCAACGTCCTGAACGTCTCGGCCGTCGACCCTGAGCCGGCCCAGGCCCGTGACCTGGCCAACGCAGTGGCCAAGGGGTACATCGAGAACCGCCGGCAGGCGGCGGTGGCCGGCCTGGAGCAGGCGGCCCAGGACATCGCCGACCGGCTGGGTCCCCTCGAAACCACGATTGCCCAGCTCGACGCCCGCATCGGCGAGGGCTCCACCGTGGCCGGCGCCACGTCACAGCTGGTCGCCCCCGCCACCCCGGGGGCCACGACGCCCACCCGGCCGGCGACCCAGGTGGAAGGGGCGACGCCGTCGGCGGGGCCCGCCTCCACCACCGAGGCGCTGAAGGCGGCCCGGTACGCCGCCGCCGTCCAGTACGAAACGCTCTTCAGCCGCCAGCAGGAGCTGCTGGTGAATATCAGCCTGAAGCGGGGTGAGGCGGAGCTCATCGAGGAGGCGACGGAACCGACTGACCCCGAAAGCCCCAAGCCGGTGCGCGACGGCGCGCTCGGCGTCTTCGTGGGCCTGCTGTTCGGCGTGGGGTTCAGCTTCGTGCGCGAGCAGCTCAACGACCGCCTGCGGTCGGCCGACGAGGTGGCGGAGATCAGCGGGCTCCCGCTGCTGGCCCGCCTTCCCCTCGACGAGGAGACTGCCAAGGGCACCGGCGGCGTCGTCGTCGTCGACCGACCGAACAGTCCCCTCGCCGAGGCCGTCCGCTCGCTGCGGACCAGTATCCAGTACCTCGCGGTCGACCAGCCGATCAAGCTGATCGTGGTCACCAGCTCCCTGCCCGGCGAAGGAAAGTCGCTCGTGGCCGCAAACCTGGCGACGATGTTCGCCCAGGCCGACTACCGCACCGTCCTCGTGTCCGCTGACCTCCGGCGGTCGAGCATCGACGACCTCTTCGGAAACCACCCAGCGTCGCCGGGCCTCACGGGGGTCATCGCCCCGATCGCAGGCGGGACGGCGAGGTCGGGCGCCAATGGCAACGGCAAGGGGGACCACGAGGTCGCCTCCTCCCTCTCCGCGGTGGTGAAGACCCCGGTCGCCAACCTCCTCCTCATCCCCGCGGGGCCGACGCCGCCCAACCCGGCCGAGCTGCTCGGGTCGCGCCGGATGACCACCCTGCTCACCGACTGGTCCAACTCGGCCGACGTGGTGATCCTCGATACGCCGCCGCTGCTGGCGGTGACCGACGCCGCCGTCCTGGCCGCCCGCTCCGACGGCGTGGTGCTGGTCGCCGCGGTCAACGAGACCAGGCGCGACGCCTTGAAGCAGTCGGTGGCCATTCTCGAAGGCACCGGGGCGAGGTTGCTGGGCGTGGTCGCCAACAAGGTCGAGCGGTCAGGGCAGAGTGCGTACTACTACGGGTCCTACTACGGCGACGCTGCGGCCGAGCGCCATGCCGGCAAGCGACGCGGCCTCCGGGGCTTCGTTCGATCACGGTGACGGCGCCCGACGGGCGGGGCCCTAGCCGGCACGTGCAGCGACGGAGGCCGAGAGTCGTGGTCGTCGGCCAGACGCCTCCCCCCATCGGCGGTCAGGCCGTCATGATCCAGGCCCTTCTCGATGGGACGTACGACGACTTCGACCTCGTCCATGTGCGGATGGACTTCTCGCACCACGTCGACGAAATCGGTGCCTTCCGGCTGCGAAAGCTCGGTCATCTGGTGCAGACGATCGTCCGCGTCGCCCTGGCCCGATTCCGCGACCGCTGCACGATCCTCTACTTCCCGCCCGCGGGCCCGAATATCGTCCCGATCTGCAGGGACATCGCCATCCTCCTGTGCACCCGCTGGATGTTCCGGGCGGTCATCTTCCACTTCCACGCCTCGGGCGTCTCCGACGCGATCCCACGCCTTCCGGCACCCCTCCGGCCGCTGTGCCGCATGGCGTATAGCAAGCCCGATGTCGCCGTTCGCTTGAGTGACCTCACTCCGGACGACCCAGGTGCGTTGGGCGCACGGACCACCTTCGTCGTCCCAAACGGGGTGGCGGATCACGCCGGCGATCGGGCGCCGGCGCGACCGAGACAGCCGCCCGGCCTTCTCTATGTCGGCGTCCTTTCTCAGTCCAAAGGCGTCCTGGTCCTCCTGGAGGCCTGCGCCATCCTGAAGAAGCACGGCGTCCCGTTCCGGCTGGACCTCGTCGGCGGGCCCCAGCCGGCGAGCTTCGGGGTCGTCCTGACGGAACGCATCGACGAGCTGGGGATCGGCGACCACGTCAATTTGCGGGGGGTGTTGTGGGGCGACGAGAAATGGCAGGTTTTCGGCGAGGCTGCGGTCTTTTGCTTTCCGACCTCCTTCGAGTCCGAAGCCTTTCCTGTCGTCCTTCTCGAGGCGATGCAGTTCGGTATGCCTGTGGTCGCCACCCGGTGGCGCGGTATCCCTTCGATCGTCGAGGACGGCCACACCGGCTTTCTCGTGGCGCCCGGGGACGCCACGGCCACGGCCAACCGCATCGAAACGTTGCTTCGTGATCCCGATCTGGCGGCAGGCATGGGCGCGAACGGGCGGGAGCGGTACCTCAGCCGTTTCACCATCGACGTGTTCCAGCGCAACATGGCGGCGGCGATTGAATCGGTCGCCAGGTGACCGGCGTTCCTTTCGCCCGGCCGGTCCAGATGGCCGTGAAGCGCCTCGTGCGCAGAGCCGGCGTGGACATCGTGCGCTACCCCGGCAAGGATCCGACCCATGCGCGAGCCAAACTCCTGCGCCACCTCGGGGTCGACGTGGTGTTCGACATCGGCGCCAACATCGGGCAGTACGGCAGGGAACTGCGGATGCACGGGTACGCCGGCCGAGTGGTGTCGTTCGAGCCGCTTGCCGGGCCGTTCAGCGAGCTCGAGCAACGGTCTGAGCGAGACGGGGCGTGGGAGGCGGTGCACGCCGCCGTCGGCGAGGCCGACGGCGAGACGGTGGTCAACATCTCAGCGAACTCGTTGAGCAGCTCGCTCCTCGCCATCCTGCCGGCCCATGTCGAGGCCGAGCCGACATCGGCCTACGTCGGCCAGGAGCGAGCGCCCATGGTGACGCTCGACGGCGTCATCGATCGATACGCCGGCCGCGACGCCCGGCCCTTCCTCAAGGTCGACGCCCAAGGCTATGAGCGACAGGTGCTGGCCGGCGCGGTCGCGTCGCTGCACCGGTTCAGGGGAGTGCAACTCGAGCTGTCGCTGGTCCCGCTGTATGAAGGCGCCATGTCGTTCGAGGACGGGCTGGCGATGATGCGCGAGGCCGGATTGCAGCTGGCCCGATTGGACCCCGTCTTCGAGGATCCTCGCACCGGCCGGCTCCTGCAGTGCGACGGCGTCTTCGTGAGAGATCGCGTTGCCGGCTGACACGAGCAGGCCGGCAGCGAGGGTGCACAACACGGGAAAGCAAGACCCCGGAAGCCCCCGCGTGCTTTTCTCCCACGACATCTTCGCATTCCAGCGGTACGGGGGGGTGTCCCGCTACATCGTCCACCTGCATGCATCGCTCGCAGCCGCCGGCGTGGAAAGCCGGGTGTTCGCAGGGCTGCACGTCAACGGGTACCTCGAGAGCGCGAGGCGCGTGACCGGTCGCTACTGCAAGAGCCTGCCGGGACCGCCGATCCGTCGTGCCGTCCGTGTCCTGAATGTCGCCGCCGAAGAGCAGCTCGTCAGGACGTGGAAGCCCGACGCATACCACCTCACGTACTACTCACGGCGCCGGCCCCGTCTGCGGACTCCTGTCGTGGTGACCGTCTACGACATGATCCACGAGCTCTTCCCCGATCAGTTTCCCTCCCAGGACCACACCTCCATCCACAAGCGGTGGTGGGTCGATGCCGCCACGCTGGTGTTCGTACCGTCGGAACGGACGAAGGCGGATCTCTTGCAGTTCTGGCCCGAGTGCGCGCCAAAGGTGGTGGTGCTGCGCCCCGGCATCATGCCCCTGGAACCGGCTGCGGCCCCACCCTCGCGCCAGTACGGCGACTTCGTGCTCTACGTCGGCGATCGGCGCTCGCCGTACAAGAACTTCGGTCGGATGACGTCCGCCCTGGCCCGAGCCGAGCATGGCCGGCGCTGCCAGCTCGTCTGCTTCGGGGGGGGCGAGCTGTCACAGGATGAACGTAGCCACCTCGAGGCTATCGGGCTCCTGGACCGGACGTACACGGTCAGCGGTACCGACGCTCATCTGACCGCGCTGTACCGCCAGGCCCGGGCGCTCGTCTACCCCTCCCTGTACGAGGGCTTCGGGTTCCCGCTCATCGAAGCCATGAGCCTCGGCTGCCCCGTCGTGTGCTCGAACGCCGGGCCGATCCCCGAGGTGGTCGGCACCGCGGCGATGCTCTTCAACCCCGAGGACCTCGACGGCATCGCCGATGCCATCGACCGTGTGCTTGGCGACGCCGGCGCCGAAGCGACGCTCCGGGCCGCCGGCCCGGTTCGAGCAGAGGTGTTCGACTGGCGGCTGGCGGGTTCCCAGGCCCGTCCCTACTACGAGCAGCTCGAGGCGGGGAGCCGCCCGTGAAGTTCTCCGTGGTGACGCCGACGCTGAACGGGGGGAGTCGTCTCCGGGCCTGCGTTGGGTCGGTCCGTGCCCAAGCCGGTCAAGATGTCGACGTCGACCACCTCATCCAGGACGGTGGATCCTCCGACGGTTCGGCCGAATGGGCGCTGGCCCAGCCGGATCTCTGCGTCGAGAGCCGCCCCGACGCCGGTATGTACGACGCCCTGAATCGCGGTTTCAGCCGGGCCGGTGGCGACATCGTGTCCTGGTTGAATAGCGACGAGCAGTATCTTCCCGGAGCCCTGGAAGCGGTCGCCGCCCGCTTCCGGTCGGATCCGAGCGCCGACCTCGTCTACGGCGACGCCATCCTCGTCGCCCCTGGCGGAGAACCGCTCGCGGCGCGCCGCGAGATCCCCCTCCGGCTGGCCTACCTTCTCAACGGGCCGACGTACGCCATCTCCTGCACGTTGTTCTTCCGCCGGCGCCTGCTCGACGAGGGGATGCTGCAGTTCGACTCGACCTACCGGATCGTCGGCGACACCGACGTCATCCTCCGCCTACTGCAGCGAGGGTGCCGGGCATCCAAGGTGGATCGGTACATAGGGCTGTTCGGTGTCACCGGGCACAACCTCAGTACCCATCCCGATTTTGCCGAGGAGGCGGAACGGGTCCGGCGGGAGCACGGGGCGTTCACCTCACAGACGTTCCGGCGCGTCGTGCTTGCGGGGCGCCTGGCCGAGAAGCTCCTGCGCGGGGCCTACCGCACGGTGGACCTCGACTACGAGTACGCGATCGACGAAGTCCCGAACCGCCGGCGGATCCAGGCGGCCGGCGTCGGCTGGCGGTGGACGTTCGATCCCGGCGTGTATGGGTCCTAGCACCTCTCCTCGGTTGCAGCCGCCTGGTGCCCGGTCCCCGTGGCACCGGTTCCTCGACCGTTTCTCGCGGCGGACGTCCTCTGGACGGTTCATCCCCGAGGTCGACGGCATCCGATTCTTCGCCATCGCCATGGTGGTGGTCTTCCACATCGACGATCACGTCGGGCGCAATGCGAGCGTCGACGGCGGAGCAGGTGGCATCGAGTTCGCCGGCCGGTACCTCGGCAACGGGAACCGGGGTGTGCAGCTGTTCTTCGTCCTGAGCGGATTCATCCTGGCCCTGCCCTTCGCCGGGCACTCCCTCGCCGGCCGTGCCCGTCCCAGCACCCGGGCGTACTATCTGCGCCGGCTGACCCGGCTCGAGCCGCCGTACGTCGTGGCGATGTGCAGCCTGGCCGCGGTCTCCGTGATCTTGGGAACGCTTGGGCTGCGGGAGGCCGTGAGCCACTTGGGCGCCTCGCTGGCCTACCTGCACAGCCTGATCTTCGGGGTGCCCAGCCGGATCAACGGTGTGGCATGGACCCTCGAAGTGGAGGTGCAGTTCTACCTCCTGGCGCCGCTTCTGGCCCGGGTGTTCACCATCCGCTCACGCGTGCAACGACGTGGGCTCCTCGTCGCCGTCTTCGTCCTCGCCGCCGGCCTGCAGAACGCGTTCCTGGGCGACGGCGCCGGTCGCGCCGAGCTCAGCCTCCTGAACTTCATCCAGTACTTCCTCCTGGGCTTCCTCTTCGCTGACGTCTACCTGACGGACTGGTCCGAGTCGCCCCGCAGCGACAACCGGAGCTGGGACGCAGTCGCGTTGCTCGGATGGCCGGCCTTGCTCTTCCTGGACCTCAACGCCGGCGCCGGCCGGTGGCTCCTACCGCCGCTCCTGTTCATGCTGTTCTGCGCCACGTTCCGGGGCCCGATGACGAGGGGCGTCCTCCGCCTGCACCTTCTGACGACGCTGGGCGGCATGTGCTACACGATCTACCTGCTGCACTATCCCGTCATGTCGTTGTTCTCGCGGCTGACCCAGCGGTTCTCGGTCGAGCCATACGGCCTCGATCTCCTCGTGCAGTCGGTGGTACTGCTGCCCCCGCTCCTCATCCTCTCGGCGGTGTTCTTTCTCGCCGTGGAGCGCCCGTGCATGGACCCCGGGTGGTGGCGCAAGCTGCGGCGTCCCATCGACGCCTCAGGGCCGAATGGCGGAGAAGGTGTACATCGAACCGGGGGTTCTGCGCACCGCGACGGCCCGCAGGCACGGGCCAACTCCCGGAGCGGTGGCCAGCAGCTTCCCGGCGGGACCGACTCGCTCCAGCCACCGGGCGGGTAGGCCGGCGAGATCGGCTTCGTTCCGGACGCGCGGGTAGGCATTGATGACCGACTCCAGCGGTTTGAGGACTGTCTTCAGCACAAGGCCTGAGCCAGTGAAGGCGCGCTCATACTCATGCAGGCGGAAAGCGTGCTCGTTGCCGGCCATGGCATGAATGGGGTGGCCGGCGAGAAACCGGGCCAGCTCACGCCGGCTGCGCACGACGTGCTCCCGGCAGGCGAGGACGTGGCCTCCCCGGCGGGTCACCCGAGCCATCTCGGCGACCATCCGGTCCAGGTCACGGGCGTGGTGCAGGACTTGGCGGCAGTACACGAGGTCGAACGTCTCCGCGGCAAAGGGAAGCGATTCGCCGAAGGCCTCGGCCACCGAGACGCGCAACCCGTCGGCCGGCCGCCTGAGAAGGGAGCCGTAGCCCACCTCCGCGCTCGGGTCGGGCTCGACGGCGCACACGAAATCTGCACCGGCCCGCGCAAACGCGTGGGCGGCCATCCCGACGCCGGCTCCGAGGTCGAGCACGCGCATCCCGCTCGGGATGCGCCCGATCAGGCGAAGCACGGCCTGGAACTCGCTGGAGTCGTGGAAACGGCCCCAATACCCCGGCGACTCCGTGTCGAGGTACGAATCCTCGATGAGCTCGGCCATCTCGGGGCGGTCCTTCAAGACCCGGACGGCCTCTGCGGCGGTCGTTTGACCCGTGCCCATCATGCAGGGCCGGTCGGGAGAAGGGGAGTTGACAGACGGGCGAAGTAGCGGCGGAGGAAGATGGCGACCGGAACCAGGATGAAGATTGTCGTCGTGATCACCGTCGCCAGGATCGGGCCGGGGATGCCGATCGCCCGGGCGAGGACAATCGACAGGGGCAGGTTGGTGGCGGCCATGAGCAACGCGCACGCTAGTTGGAGCCGGACCACGTGGGCACCGTTGAGGAACATGGCAAACGGGATGTTCACCGCTGAGAGCAGGGCCCAGGTTCCGAGCATCAGGAGGAGGAGGAACGACGGTGCCGCGCCCGGCACCAGCCATTCGACAAGCGGCCTACCGACGACGACCAGGACCACCGCCGCCGGTACGTTCAACGCGCACGCCACCATCAATGAGCGACGGAACGTGGTGCGGGCCCACGCAATATCGCCTCGGGCCAACGCGTCGCCGTAGGCCGGCCAGAGCGGTGTGATGAGGAAGCCGGCCACCGTCGGCATGAGCGCGAACAGGCGCATCGGCGCGGCGTATCCAGTCACCGCTTCTGGTCCCAGGACCCGGGAGAGGACGAGGAGGTCGGACTGGTATCCGACCACGACGGCGAGCCCGAGCACCATGAACAGGCCGCCGGAGCGAAGGACTTTCTGCAAGGCTGCGGTGGTGACGGCGCGCGGGTTGGGCCACAGGTGCGGGCGCTGGTGGCGGAAGAGGATGACGAAGTTGACCAGCGCAGCCACGACCGGCCCCGCCAGGGTGGCGCCCACCACGGCCACGAGATCCATATCTGCGATGGCGGCGGCGAGGGCCAGCGCCAACCCCAGGAGGACGCCGGCCCCCATGGAGAGGCTGGCGAGGAAGCCCTCCTGGTACGCGAGGTGCACACGCTGGGCAACGCCGAGCGCCATGTTGAGGCAGACGGCGGCGGCCAGCGCGGTCACCGCCGGCCGGACGGACGCCCGGCTGGAGTCCGCCACGTTGAGGAGCTCGGCCCAATCGACGTGAGGCGCCACGGCCAGGAAGCCGGAGAAGAGCACGATGCCGAGCAGACCGAGCGCAAAGAAGGCGCTCGAGATGTAGGTGCGGATCTCGTCCTCGTCCCCCCGAGCGTTGGCGCCGGCGATGAGGGTGACGAGGCCGTTGCTGATGCCAAGGTCGGCGAACCCGATCACCACGGTGGCCGAGGTGATCGTGAACCAGATCCCGAAGTCTTCGGAACCGAGGAGGCGGACGAGGACGGGAACGATGGCGACCGCTCCCAGCGCAGTGCCGGCGCGCATGACCATCGCCGCGAGCGACGAAAGGCCGACCCGGCGGTACCGTTCCCAGGAGCGGCCCTCCTCGGTGTCGGCGTCGACTGGAGCGGGCCCGAAGCGTGTCGAGGCGATGGCGACGAGACGGGCGGCCGCGGTCTCGCGCGCCGTAGAGCCGGCTCTGGGCACTTCAGGGACGACGGCCCCGAATGGTCCGCCAGTGGCGGAGCACCACGAGGACGACGAACCAGGGGTTGTACACGAGGTACCGGTACCAGAGGCGGCGCGGCTCCTTGAAAAGGCGGTAGGCCCACTCAAGGCCGGCGCGCTGCAGGTAGGCGGGCGCTTGGCGCACGGCGCCGGCGTGGAAGTCGAACGCGGCGCCGACGCCGACGAGCACGGCCGCATCGAGTCGATCCCGGTGCTCAGCCATCCACAGTTCCTGCTTGGGAGCGCCGAGCCCGACCCAGACGATGTCGGCGTTCGCCTCGTTGACCGTTCTGACCAGTGCCTCGTCCTCCTCCGCCGTGAGCCGGCGGTAGGGAGGAGAGAGCAGCCCGGCCACTTCCAGCCCCGGGAACCGGGCGCGGAGCCGGTCGGCCATTGTGTCGGCGACCCCAGGCGCACCACCGAGGAAGAAGTGCCGGTGATCGGCGCCGATGGATGCTCCGCAGACGTCGAGCATGAGATCGGGCCCGTACACCCGAGACGCACGGCTGTGGCCGGCCCGCTTCAGGAGCCAGACCAGCGGCATCCCGTCGGGTGTCGTCAACCCACTGCCGTTCATGACCTCCCGAAGGGCGGGGTTGCGATAGGACTCCATGACGCTGTGCACGTTGGCGACGCAAACGTACCGGCGCTCGCCGTGCTCGATCCAGCGGGCGATGCTTTCGACTGCTTCGACCAGGTTGATGGCGCTGATGCCGGTGCCGAGGACGCCGAGTCTGGGGGCTTGCGGGGCACGTTGGGCGTCGTGCGCCGGCGGAGACCCGTTTCCCGGTGGGCTACTTGAGGAGCGCAATGTCGGTGTACTCCCCAGGGTTCTCCCTGTCGTAGCGGTCGGCCAAGGTGGCGATGGCTGTCGCTGGCAACTCGTCGAGCCGGCCCGCCGCTACCGACGCCCGGACGTCGAAGACTGAGGCGTAGTTGGCGGCGATGATCGCGTGCAACCGATCAAGCCCGCCGGCGCGCGTGAGGCCGTAGGGCCAGTACTCGGAGATCACGGGCACGTCGCTCGCCAGTAGAGAAGCGGCGCCCTCCAGGACTTGCGCCTCATGGCCCTGGGTGTCCATCCACACCAGGTCGATATCGCTCGTTGCCAGGTGCTGCAACTGCAGCAACTCGTCAAACGTCATCCCGGCCACATCCTCGACCTCCCAGCCTGCTTCACCGATCGCTCCGGGTTCGTCCGTCAGCCGGATCCTGCAGTCCCCCGAGTTGTCCGGTCCAATCTCTAGCTCGTAGCGCCCTGCTCGGTCGGACAGCGCCGTCTCGACGACGGTGACCAGCGTTTCGAGGCCGTTGGCGGCGATGTTGGCCCGCAGCAGGCGGGTGTTGGCCGGCGCCGGCTCGACGGCGATGGCTCGGCCGGCGCCCAACTGCTTCAGGGCGGGGATGGTGGACGTGCCGATGTTCGCCCCGATGTCGACGAAGGTGCCTCCGGCCAACGGCGGGCGCCCCAGCCGGTGCTCGAGGAGGCCCAAAGCCGCCTCCATCACCTTCTGCTCGAAGCCACCTTCGAGAAAGGTGTGCTTCCCGATCAGGTCGTTGGTGGGGACGAAATACCACAGGTCACCGACGCAGACGGCGACGCTCGGCGTCTCCCGCCCGACTACGTCGAATGCCCACGCCCGCCGCAGCAGGGCCCGGCCGGTGCTGGTCCGGGCCGCGCCGGCGATGTGCGTCAGCCGTTGCCGCGCCCGAAGCACGCGTTCCACGGGCGTTGCGACTCGCCGGCGCATGAGGTCGGCGGCCACAGGCTGAGGGTAGGCGCTGGCCGACTGCGCCGCCCATTCTCGCCGAATGGTGGTGGTCCCTGCGCACGGCTGGTACGCTCCATCTTTCATCTGGCGCTGGCGGCCGGCGGGCGGATGGAGCGGTAATGGCCAGCGGGTACTCCGAGATGAAGCGGAGGTTGAAGAAGTGCATACTGAGTCGTCGGCGGCCGAGGTTCGCGCCGGCATGGCTCCGGAGGGCGACGCTGCCCTGTTGACGTTTCCTGCGCCGGCTATCCCGGGCGTTCCAGCCGCGGCTCCCTACCGCCGGGTAGTGAAGCCGGTCGTCGACGTCCTCGCCGGCCTGGTGCTGACGATCGTCCTCCTCCCTCTGATCCTGATGGTGGCGCTGGTCGTCCGGATCAAACTCGGGAAGGGCGTCATCTACCGCCAGGCGCGCGTCGGGCTGGACGGGCGACGCTTCGTCATGTACAAGTTCCGGTCCATGGAGCCTGACCGGCGCCAGAGCCAGCAGCCTTTCGAAGGCGCCGATCGGCGGACGTGCCACAAGCGCGACGACGACCCGCGCCACACCCGGTGCGGCCGGTTCCTCCGTCGCAGCAGTTTCGATGAGCTCCCGCAGCTCTGGAACGTGATCAAGGGGGACATGAGCCTGGTCGGGCCGCGACCGGAGCTCCCTCAGATCGTCGATCGCTACGAGCCCTGGCAACACCAACGCCACGAGGTCAAGCCCGGGCTGACCGGCTTCTGGCAGGTGTCCGACCGTGCCGGCGGCCTGGCCTATGAGAGCGTGGGCCTCGACCTCGACTACATCCGCCGCATGTCCTTCCTGACGGACTGCGGTGTCCTGCTGCGGACCATCCCGGTCACCCTGCGGCGGACAGGCCGCTGACGGGAGCTGACGCCGGGCCAGACCCGTCATGATGGGCTCATCTGTCATCGACGCCGGCCGGCGGGCTCTGTTCGACCCGCTGAACCCACGCTCCCTGGCCGGTCGGTCCCGGGAGCGCCGGTGGCAGGCACTGCAGGAACGGTTCCCGGCGGTGTCCTCGATGCGCGTCCTCGACCTCGGTGGCTGGCTCTCCAGCTGGCGATCCGTCTCAGGGCGGCCGGCGCAAGTCGTGAGCCTCAACCTGAACGAGCAGGCGGAGGAGCCCGATTCGTGGGGCCGTGCCGTGGTCGGAGATGCGTGTTCGCCACCGGAGTGGCTCATGAGGGAACCTTTCGACCTGGTGTACTCGAACTCCCTCATCGAACACGTCGGTGGCCACGACCGGTGCACCGCGCTGGCCGGCGTCGTGCACGCAGCCGCCCCCCACCACTGGGTGCAGACCCCGTACCGCTACTTCCCGGTCGAGCCCCACTGGCTGTGCCCGGGTCTGCAATTCCTTCCTGTCGCGGCGCGAGAGAAGGTCGCCGCGGCGTGGCCTCTCGGGTTCATGTCGTCGACGGACGCGTCGTCAGTCGAGGACGTGCTGTCGGTCTCGCTTCTGAGCATCACCGAGCTGAAGCACTACTTCCCACGCTCGGACGTCATCCGCGACCAGTGGATGGGCTTGACCAAGTCCATCGTGGCCGTGCGGTGAGCGGGCTGGCGACGCGCACCCGGTCGACGGTTGATCTGGCCCGGGCCTTCGTGAAGGCGGCGATGGTCGAGGGCCCGAGCGTGGTGGACAGGGTGTCGGTGAGGCTCGAGGGCCGGCGCCCCGAGCCGAAGGCCACCGGGAGCCTGCCCACCTCGCCGCAGTGGCTGGCCGAGCTCCACGGGGTGCTGGAGGCGCCCTGGCCATGCCTCATGTGCGACAGCTTCGCCGCGGAGATCTGGCCCTCGATCCGGGCTCGTACGGGGGTTCCGCCGAACGGTCGGGATGCCCACGACGGCGACGCCGGCCTGGCCCATGCCGCGTGGTCAGTGGCGCGACATCTGGTGCCCGAGGTGGTCGTCGAGACCGGCGTGGCTCGCGGGATGACGTCGGCCGCCTTCCTCGCCGCCCTCAGGAGCAACGACGCAGGGCGGCTGTACAGCATCGACCTGCCGCCACTGACCAGGGGCTGGGCTGCGCAGTCCGGAGCGGCGGTGAGCCCGGAGCTCCGATCGCGGTGGACCTACGTCCGGGGGTCGACCCGCCGGCGGCTCCCACCGTTGCTGGCCGAGCTCGGGCGCATCGACGTCTTCGTCCACGACAGCCTGCACACGTCGGCCACCATGACCTTCGAGTTCCGCCTGGCGTGGGACGCGTTGCGGCCGGGCGGGATCATGATCTCCGACGACATCGACGACAACATGGCGTTCGAGACGTTCGTCGCCGGCCACGGCGGCATGGCTCCGCTCATCGGGCAGGAGGCCAGCAAGGCCGACCGCCGGTTCGGCATCATCCGGAAGGAGTCGGAGTGATCGGCACGGGCCGCCGAACCGGCACCGCCGAGCTGCTCTTCCTGCTGGCACTGGTGGTCCTTGCGCTGATGGTGGTCTCGCCTATGGCGACACTGGCGGTGGCCGCCGCCGGACTCCTCCTGGTCGTCGGCATCGCCTCGGTGGCCGCAAAGCGGAGCCGCAGCTGGGCGGCGCCGGCGCCGGCGGAGGTGATCGGAAAGGAGGCACGCGACAGGAACGACCGGAGGCTGCCGTCGCTGTGGGCAGCCTTCCTTGTGACCTTCGCGGTCTTCGCCCTGGACTTCCTTGCGGTCCTCTCCAGCCTGTCTTCGATCCGCTTCGCCTTCTTGCTCGTTCCCCTCACCGTCCTCGTGGTCTCGGTGCGTTCACCGCACGGCCGCCCCGTCCTGCGGGCGCCCGATGTCGTGCTCGGGGCCCTTGTGCTCTGGGGCATCACGGGCGCCGTGTACGGCAAGCTGGTGACCCATCCGGTCAGCTCCAGCCTCACCATGGTGCTGCCCATGGCCGCCGGGCTCCTGCACCTGTGGAGCAGCGGCCGGCCGACGGAGGAGCACAGCCGGCGCATGCTGCGCTATCTCACCAGTCTCGGGCTCGCCTACGTGCTCATCTACCTGGCGGCGCGGCTCGGGGTGCGGCCCCTGTCGGTCATCGCCTACTCGAAGGAGAAGTCGTTCTTGCTGGTCCTGGCGCCGATGGCGGCGTTCGTGACCCGGAGGTGGTGGTTCCTGGCCATCGAGCTCCTGGCGCTCGCATTTGTCTTCCTGGAGGAGCCGGCGGCCACCTTCGTGATGGTGCTGGCCGCCATCGCAGTCACCAACATGCTCCTGTCCGCCCGGAGCGGGGCGGTGAAAGCGGTGGCGGTGGGCGTGCTGGCGGTGAGCGTCTTCCTTGGGTTCTCGCTCGTCTTTCGCTCCGGTCAGCAGGCCACCTTGATCACGAGGTACTTCGAGACGGTCGGCAAGGGTGACAACACGCCCTTCCGGTTGGTACTCCTCCGGAAGGGAACGGCCGAGGTAAAGGCCCATCCGGTGCTCGGGAACAACTTCGCCGGCGAGATCGGCATCGATACCAATTTTCCAGGAATCGCACGGTTCGCTCCTGCCCACAACGACTACCTGCAGGTGGCCATGGCCGGTGGTCTTGTGGCGTTGTCGCTCTTCCTGTACTGGAGCTGGGCGACCAATCGCGCCGTGCATTCCGGCTATCGCCGCCTGGTGGAGAACGGCGACATCCATTCGGCCCGGCTGCTGCGGGTCCTCATCACCAGCTTCAACGCCTTCCTGTTCTCCGCTCTGTTCAACCCGCTCCTCGCCGGCGTGGGCATCGGCGTGATGTTCTTCCTGCTTTACGGGTCGATGAGCCTGCTGCTGCACGAGAACGTCCGTGAACTGAAGCCGTCCCTGGTCGCCGCGGGCCGGAGCGCTTGACGCTGAGGCCGCTCGCCGGGCAGCGCGTGCTCCTGACCGGAGGGTCAGGATTCATCGGCACCAACCTCGCCGACCTGCTGCTCCACCGCGGCGCAGAGGTCGTCAACGCCGACATTGCCCCGCCGTTGTCGCCGGCGCACACGACCTTCTGGCGACGGTGCGACGTGGGGTCGGCGGCTGAACTGCAGGCGCTGATGGCCGACACCGACCCGCACTGGGTCGTTCATCTCGCCGCCCGGACGGATACGAGCTCCGAGGTCGTCGCCGACTATGCGATCAACTATGTGGGCAGCGAGAACGTGGCCCGGGCGCTCGGCTTCGCCCCGAGCTGCGATCGGTACATCCTCGTGTCGTCGCAGTTCGTGGTCGGGCCCCGCACGCCCTTCACCGACGAGAATGACTATGCGCCCCACACGGCCTACGGCCACAGCAAGGTTGCCGCGGAGCGCTGGTTGCGGAAGCAGCAGCCGGCGTTGCCCTGGACCATCGTCCGTCCCACGAACGTCTGGGGGCCCTGGCACCTGCGCTACCAGCGGGAGTTCTGGCGGGTGCTGCAGAAGGGGATGTACGTGCACCCGTCGGCACCGGACCCGGTCCGGTCCTACGGCTATGTCGGGTCGGTGTGCCTGCAGTTGCTGGCCGTCCTCCAGGCCGGGGCGGCGTCGGTGCACGGCCGGGCCCTCTACCTGGGCGACGAGCCCATCCGGCTGTCGCAGTGGGTGGACGCGTTCTCGGTGGCGCTCAAGGGACGGCCGGCGCGGCGGATCCCCGGTGATGCCCTCAAGGGGCTGGCCCGGCTCGGGGACGTCGCCAGGAGGGTGGGCCTGCCCGCGCCCCTGGACACTGGCCGCTTTCAGTCGATGACCGAGGACTACCCGACGCCGATGTCGCGCACCGCGGAAGCGCTCGGGGGCCTGCCGGGCGTGCCGATGGACCATGGGGTGGCCGAGACGGTCCGATGGCTCCGGAGTGGCGCGTCGCCGGACGTGGCGACGTGGGTGAGCCCGGACTGACCCGGACGGGTCAGGGCGCCGGCCGGTGGCCGGTGGCGATCACGCCGAAGGTGTTCGCCAGCCCGAGGCGGTCGCCCAGGAGTTGGACGGCGCGACCCTGGTTCGACCAGTAGGGGAGGAGGGTGACCGCCTCGAACTGGTCCTCCAGCGAATCGGTGACTGCTCGCTCGTCGACGCCGTCCCGCACCACGTGGTACTCGACCATGTCAGCAGGGTTCTCGGGGTCATGCACACCTCGGACCCGCCTACTCAAGGTGGCCGCCGCCTGCTTAGCGTTGCCCTGGCCGAGGCGCCAGAGGTAATAGCCGCCCCGGTTGGCGACGTGAGTCGCCCGGGGGAGGCGGGGATACCAGAGCGGGTCCTGAAGGGTCAGCAGCGTGCCGGCGGGGGCCAGGAACCTGGTCACCCGGTTGAGGAACGTCACGTAGTCGGGGATGTGATGGAGGACCGCCACGATCAGGACCAGGGAGTAGGTGCCATCCACTGCGTCGAGAGAACCGTCCTCGTCGAGCACGGCACGGAACCCCGGGTTCTCCCCGTAGCGAGCGATGAGGGTCCGCAGGGACGGGCGCGACGCCTCGACCGCGGTGACCCGGCAACCGGAGGCCAGAACCGGCTCGGTGTAGCCCCCGTGGCCGGCGCCGATCTCGAGGACGTCAGGACTGAGGCCGGAGGCGCGTAGGTCGGAGATGGCTCCCCGCACCGTACCCACCAGCCGTTCATAAAGCGCCCAGTGCGTGAGGTGCGGGCTGCCGGCGCGGTAGTCGACGTCCTCGTCGTAGTACGACTCCTGGAGCGCCTGTGCCTGGTGTGGCGACTCCGCCGGTCGTGTCACACGCGAGCTTCCTCCGCCGCCGCCTGGACCTGGTCGTTGATCCACGGGTAGGTCATGGCGATGCCCTCCTGGAGGGAGACCTGGGCCTTCCAACCCAGGGACTCGATTCGGGCGTGGCTGAAGTTGCGGGACTGCACGCCGACGGGCCCGTCGATGTACCGGGGCTCGATCTCCTTGCCGGCGACGCCAGCCACGGTGGAGACCAGCTCCTCCACGGTGACGTACTCCGGGCTGCCGATGTTCACCGGCCCCTCCAGGTCGGAGCGGGTGAGGAGCACGATGCCGTCGACCATGTCGCTAACGTAGGTGTAGGAGCGCACGGCCGAGCCGTTGCCCCAGACGTCGATCGGCCCCGATGTCCCCGGGACCTCGGCCACCTTCCGGCAGATGGCGGCCGGGGCCTTCTCCCGGCCGCCCCGCCAGGTGCCCTGCGGGCCGTAGCAGTTCTGGAACCGGGCGATGCGCACCACCATTCCGTTGTTGCGGCCGTAGGCCTGCGCCATGCGCTCGGCGTAGAGCTTCTCCCAGCCGTACTCGTTGTCGGGGAAGGCGGGGTAGGCGTCGCCCTCGGTCAGCTCGGGCTCGCCCACCTCCATGTCCCGGTAGATGCACACCGAGGACGAGAGGAAGTACCGGCCGGCGCCGGCCTCGGCGGCGGCGTGGACCATGTTGATGTTCACCAGGGCGCTGTTTCGCATGATCTCGCACTCCGCCGTGTGAATGAACCCCATGCCACCCATGTCGGCGGCCAGCTGGTAGACCTCGTCGAAGCCGCCGCCGACGGCCATCGCCGTCCGGCACTGGCCAGCGTCGCGCAGGTCCACGCGAAGGAACTCATCGGCGCCGCTCGGGCCGAACTCGGGGTCCTTGACGTCGACCCCGCGGACCCAGTGCCCCTCCTCCTTCAAGCGGTTGACGAGGTGCCCGGCGATGAAGCCACCCGCACCACAGACCAATACCTTCATCGTCGTCCCCTCGCTGCGCTCGCTGTTCCCCTCGGGCATGCCACGGTAGCGCGGGCGCAAAGACCGCTTCTCGCTTCGAGCGGCGCCCGGCGTACCGTAGAGCGATGGCTCAGTCACCGAACGAGGCTTCGTCGCGCCAGCGGCGGGCCAACTGGGTCGGGCTGCGCACCCTGCGCCAACGACCCAAGGCCGTCGGCGAGACGGCGAGTGGGGAGCCGGTCTATGAGGTGCGGTCCGTCCGGCTCATGCTGGACGCCTCGGGGGCCCATTTCGTCCGGGTCGCCTCGTGCTCCCGGTGCGGGCAGGAGCTGGCGGGCAATCCGGTGCTGACCCCGCTGGATCTGGACCGCCCGGCGCGGCCGGTTATCTGCACCGACTGCATCCGCCGGGCCGGCGTCTCAACCGTTTGGGACGCAGAGGGCGTCGAGCCGGCGTCGCTGCGGCCGGCGGCGGCCGAGGACGAGCCGGCGCCGCTGCGGCCGGCGGCGGCCGAGGACGATCCGGCGCCGGCCCCACCGCCGGCGGACTGGGTGGTCGACGACAAGCAGGTGGCGCGCGTCGACGCCATGGAGCGCCACCTACGGGCGGTCACGGACCGCATCAACGAGCTGGGGCGGGTGGCCCGGGCCCAGCAGGCCGAGGCCAAGGCCCAGGCCGAGCAGGAGGAGGCGGCGGCCGCCGCGCTGAGGGAGGAGGTGAGGTCCCTCCGGGCTGCGCTGGACGACGCCCGCGGCCGGCTGTCCGAGCGGGAGGAGGCTGCGACGGCTGCGCTGCGCCAGGAGCTGGCGTCGGTCCGGGCCGCACTGGACGAGGCCCGTGCCCAGCAGTCCGAGCGGGATGCGGCGACCCCAGCGCGCGAGGAGCCCGGCGCCGGCGTGCAGGCCGACGTCGCCCGCCTGCTCCAGCAGGTCGAGGCCCAGAGCGCAGAGCTGGTCCGGGTGGCGGCCGCAGTGGCCGACAGTCGCACCGTCGTGGAGGCGTCCACCGGCGCGACCCGGGAGCTGGCCCGGTCCCACGACGCACTCGACCGCCGGCTGACCGAGGCCGTGGCTCGCTTCGGCGCTTCCCCGGTCGACCCGGCGGCGGTCGACGCCGCCGTGGTCAGCCGCGTGGCCGAGGCCGAGGGGCGGCTGTCGCACCAGGTCGCTGCCCAGTGGGGCGACCTCGAGACGGCCATCGAGTCGTCGGTGGGGGCGTCGGTCGCCGGCGTCGCCCGGGCCAACGAGGACAAGGTTGAGGCCCTGGCCCGCCAGCTGGTGCAGGTGTCGAGCCGGCTCGACACGCTGGTGGAGCGACTGGGGTCCATGCAGAAACCGCCAGCCGCCGAGCGGACGGCACCCGAGCCGGCGGGCGACTTCATGGAGGCGCTCGATCGCCAGCTGGACGCCGCCGCTCGCCGGCTGGCCGCCCGATCGGCCGGTGGCAGCGACCGTTCTTAGAGCCGCCCTGGCTCTGGGCGTGCTGGCGCTCGGCGGCGTGCTCGTCCTGGTCGGCGCCCGCCGGCCCCAGGAGGGCTAACCGCCCCAACAGAAGTTCACACCACGACGGCCCGCAGCTTCTTTCTCGTCGCGGGCCGTCGTGCGCGTCGGTGCCCAAGATCCTCTTGTCGACGACGTATCTTAGGTGTACCTTACGAAGTGTGATCGGTCGTCCAAAGACGGCTCCTCGCACCGGGATGCGCCGGGTCAGCTGGGTCCGGATCATCGTCGACGGCCGGGGCGCCCACTGCGAGGTCCTCGGCGTCGGCCACCGGTTGCCGGCGGTGCACCGGGTGTCCCTCGACACGGCCCTGGCCCTCGCCGCCAGCGGCGTCCCCACCGTCGTCCGCTCGGTCGACGGCGCCGCCGAGCAGGCCTTGGCCGCCAGGTAGCGCCTTGTACATCTGCCACTGCCGGGCGGTCACCGACCGGCGCATCTGCGAAACGATCGAGGCCGGCGCCTCCGCCTCCGCCTCCGCCGCCGCCTGAATCCCGGGAGTCCCCACATGCAAGGCAGTCCTCATGCAAGGCAGTGAGGCTGTGCTCAGTTTTTCAACGACGTCCTCACCGCACGGCAGCCGGGATGTGGCCGAGACCATCCTGGCCGGCGAGGAGGAGCACGCCGAATGGCTGGAGACCCAGCTGGAGCTGATCCGCCAGATCGGCGAGGCCCACTACCTGGCCCAGCAGATCGGCAGCTGAGCGAGTAGTAGCCGGTCCCCTCGGGGTAGGACGACGCTGCCGTTCCACACTCAAGGGGAGACACAACGATCATGGTCACAAGCAATCGTCGGGGGTCCGCGTTGCTCGGGAGCCTCCTGGCCGGCGTCGCCGGCGCCATCTTCCTCCTGGCCGGGCCGGCGGGCGCCCAGACCAGCGGCGGCGCCACCGCCGTCAACGACTCGGTGGCGTCGGGGACCTGTGTCGCCACCAACGACTCCACCTGCTCGGGCAGCGGCCGGGCCACGGGCGACTCCACCAGCTCCGGAAGCGCCATCGCGGTGGACGGGTCCACTAGTTCGGGCTGCGCCACGGCAGTAAACGACTCGACCGCCTCCGGCGCCCCCTGCCCGCCGGCCACCACCGTCACCACCCGCCCGGTGGCTACCGGCGGGGGCACCGGCGGCGCCACCGCCGCCCGTCCGGCGGCCTCGACCGCCACCGCCGGCCGCAGCCTGGCCCTCACGGGCTCCGACAACGGCGAGCTGGCCGCCGCCGGCGCCCTCGCCCTGGTGGCCGGCGCCCTGTTCGTCCGGGCCGCCCGCGAGGACCGCACCTCCCGTACCGCATAGCCGGAGGTTCGCTCCGGCATTCGACATAGCCGGAGGTTCGCTCCGGCATTTGACATAGCCCGGAGGTACGCTCCGGGCATCCGACCGCTCACCGCCGCCGTCGCCGTGGCCCTGGCCGCCGTGCTGGGCGCCTGCGGCGACGAGCCGGTCGACGAAGCGCCGGGCCAGGCCACGACCACCGCAGTCGCCGCGCCGGCGACGACGACCACCATCGCCGTCGCCGGCCGCAGCTACTCCGGCGACTTCACGAGCAGCGACGGCAGCCGCTACCGCATCACCCTCTCGGTCGGCGGGCGACCGGCTCCCGGCGCCGTGCTCGACTGCCCCGGCACTGCCACACCTGGCCGCTACGTGTTGCCGGTCACCCTGATGGTGGCCAACATGGCCGCCGACCGCCCCGCCCCGTTCCCCCCGGTCCGCCTGGAGATGGCGGCGCCGGCGGGAACCCGCCCGGGACAGGTCCTCGTGCGCGACACGGCCGGCACCTGCACCTTCAGCCCCCGGGTGGCGTCCATTGGCGCCAGCGCCTCCGTGGTCTTCAACGGCACCACGCCGCTCATCGACGACGGTGCTGCGTCCGGGTCAGCCGGGCGGATCGAGGTCAAGGTTTCGGAGACCACCTTCACGCTGACCGCGCCGCTGCCCTGACGCCCTAGACTGCCGCTCCGTGTCGACGTTGGCGGGACCCTTCCTCGTGGCGGTCGTCATCCTCGGCGCGGCCGGGGCCGTCAAGGTCGTCCGGCCCGCCACCACCGCCAAGGCGCTGGGTGAGATGGGCCTTCGCGTCCCCCGCTCCTCGTTCGGGCCGCCGCCCTCGTCGAGCTGGCGATCGCCGCCGGCGCCCTGGTCGGCGGCGGGCGCCTGTTCGCTGCCCTCGTTGCCGCCTCCTACGCCGGCTTCGCCGCCTTCGTCCTCGCCGCCCTCCGCCGGGGCACGCCGCTGTCGACGTGCGGGTGCTTCGGCACCCCCGACACGCCGCCGACCGCCGTCCACCTCGGCCTCAACCTGGCCGCCGCCGCAGTCGCCCTCGCCGCGGCCCTGACCGGCTCCGGCGCCCACGGGCTCGCCGAGATCGGCGACATGGGGTCGGTTCTGCTCCGGGTGGCGTTCCTGGCGTCCACGGCCGCCTCGGTATGGCTGACCTTCGTCGCCCTCACCGTCCTCCCCAAGCTCCAGATGGTCAAGAGATGAGTCAGTGGCTGGCCGAGAAGACCTCGGCCATTCTCGGTGCCCGCACGTCGCGGCGGGGCTTCCTCGTCCGCAGCGCGATGGCCGGTTCCGCCCTGGCGGTGACACCCGCCAGTTACATCCTGCGCCCGCTCACCGCCTACGCCGCCATCTGCGGCTGCGCCGGCACCGACTGCGACTGCGGTTCCTCGTGCTGTGACGGCTACACCGAGTTCTGCTGCGCGGTCAACGCCGACGGCTCCAACTCCTGCCCGCCCGGCACGTTCGAGGCCGGCTGGTGGCGGGCCGACGGGTCCCGGTTCTGCGAGGGACCCCGCTACTACGTCGACTGCAACGCCCGCTGTGGCTCCGGCGCCTGCTCGTGCGGCTGCGCCAACGACGACTGCGACAACCGGCGGACGTGCTGCAACGTCTTCCGCTACGGCCAGTGCAACACCCACATCGACTGCTACGGCGCCATCGCCTGCCGAGTCGTCACCTGCACCCCGCCGTACGAGCTGTTCAACTGCGAGGCCACCGCCCTCTGGGACGACTCCACCGCCAACCACTCCGCCTCGTGCAACTCGGCGGTGCCTGCGCCGCCTCCGCCGGTCGAGCCCGTCCCCCCGCCGGTCACCGGTGAGCGGCTCACCGTCAGCCACAGCGGCAAGGCCCTCGACGTGGCCTTCGTCTCCATGGCCGACGGCGCCGGCGTCATCGTGTGGCCGCCCAACGGCGGGGTCAACCAGCGGTGGTCCGTCGAGCAGCTGGGCGACGGCAACGTGCGGCTGGTGGCCGGCCACAGCGGCAAGGTGCTCGACGTCGCCGGCGCATCCACGGCCGACGGCGCCGGCATCATCCAGTGGCCCTGGAACGGCGGCCCCAACCAGCGGTGGCGCATGGAGCCCCTCGACGACGGCACCTTCCGGTTCATCGCCGGTCACAGCGGCAAGGTCCTCGACGTCGCCGGCCTGAACGGCGCCGACGGCGCCCCCGTGATCCAGTGGCCGTGGAACGGCGGCCCCAACCAGCGCTGGCGGCGCCAGAGCCTGTAGTGGGCCACTGATGGCGGCAGTGCTGCTCATCCAGACGGTGGCCATCGTGCTGCTCGGCGTGCTCGTCGCCGGCCTGCTGCGCAGCCACGCCGAGATCCTGCGCAAGCTCCACGAGCTGGGCGCCGGCGTCGACCCCGACGGCTCCGCCGGCGTCACCAGCCCGGTGCCGGCGCCTGTCCGCCGCGGCGCCAACACCGGCTTCGACGTCACCGGCGCTACGCCGGCCGACGAGGAGGTCCGCATCGGGGTGGTCGGCGCCCGCCAGAACACCTTGTTCGCCTTCCTCTCCAGCGGGTGCCTGACGTGCGGGGAGTTCTGGAGGACCTTCGCCGGCGCCGCCGTCGCCGTCCCCGGCGACGCCCGTCTGGTCGTCATCACCAAGGGGGCCGAGATCGAGAGCGTGGCCAAGATCGCCGAGCTGGCCCCCCGAACGGTCCCGGTCGTCATGTCCACCCAGGCGTGGCTCGACTACAAGGTGCCAGCCACGCCCTACTTCGTCTACGTCGACGGCCCCACCGGCCGCATCGTGGGCGAGGGCTCGGCGGGGACTTGGGACCAGGTCGTCTCCCTGTGGTCCCAGGCGCTGGCCGACGAGGCCTGGAAGGGCGAGGCCCGGGCCGACCGCGAGCTCCTGGAGGCCGGCATCCACCCGGGGCACGAGAGCCTCTACCCGCGGGCGGGCAAGTAGTGCCCACCTGGTTCGTGCTGGTCGCTGGCGTGTCGGTGGCGACGGTGGCCGCCCTCCGCTCGACCTGGTCGCCCTGAGGGGAGTCGATGCTGGCCAGCATCCACCCGCTCGGGGAGCGGGCCCGCGACCGTCGATGGGGAGTGACCGCGGGGGCGTACATCGTGGCGTCCACGACCGCCGCCGCCCTGCTGGGTGCGCTGCTGGGCGGCGTGGGAGCCGTGCTTCCGCTCACGCCCGGTGTCGTTGCCGCCGTGGTCCTCGCCGCCGGGGCCGTGGCCCTGGCCGCCGACCTCGGTGCGTTCCGGCTGCCCACCATCCACCGCCAGGTCGACAAGGACTGGCTCGACCGCTACCGGGGCTGGGTCGTCGGCCTGGGATTCGGGTTCCAGCTCGGCCTGGGCGTGGTCACCATCGTCAACACCGCCGCCGTCTACCTGGCCCTCGTCCTCGCCCTGCTCACCGGCTCGGTCTTCGGCGGTGCCGTGGTCGGCACCACCTTCGGGCTGGTCCGGGCCCTCGTCATCCTGGTCGTGGCCCCGGTGCGCCGGCCCGACCAGCTCCGCCTTGCCCTCCGCCGCATGCACGGCTGGCGGGCCGTTTCCCAGCGCGCCGGCATCGCCGTCCAGGCCCTCGTCCTGGCCGGCGCCGGCGCCGTCGCCATCGCCCACTAGGAGGCCGCCGTGCAGAAGCTGACCCGCCAGGGACTGGAGATCGAGCTGCCCGATGGCTGGGACGGACGTATCTACCGCCGCGAGGTGGACGCCGAAGCCGTCACCCGGCGCGCTCTCCACGCCGCCAACTTCGCTCTGCCGCCCGGCCTGGGCGACTATGCGGTCGGCGCGGTCGAGACCATGACCACCGGCGACGTGCTGGTCGTCCTGCTCGAGTTCGACCCCGACAGCGCCGGCCAGGGCCTGTTCGCCAACGAGGGGCTTCCGGCGGGGCTCAGCGCCGGCGACTTCAGCCCCTCGGCCATGCCCCGGGCCATCCCCGGCCGCACCGCGGCCCAGTGGTTCTTCTCGCTGAACGGCCGGGCGTTCTGCCTGTACGTCGTCCTGGGCAGCCACGCGGCCCGGGCCGACGTCGTGCCACTGGTGAACCAGGTGGTGAAGACGCTCAAGATCGAGAGCTAGGTCCCCGAGACCGGCGAGGTCGGCGTGGAGGTCGTCCCGGGAGCTGTGTTGCCGATGAAGTCGCCTGCGGTCGGCGGGGCGACGACGTCGGACACCGGCGGCGCCGGCGGCGCCGGCGGCGGTGACGGCGACGTGTGCACCACGTGGGGCTCGAAGCCGTTGGCGTCGTGCTCCGCGGAGGGCTGCCAGCTACCGCCGGCGCTGCCCTTGCCCATCAGGCTGCTGGCCTTCTCCTTGGCCTGGGCCCGGCGCTCCTCGCCCTTGTCCTTGTCGAGGAAGTAGCTGGCCGCGGCGCCGGCGCCGGACACCACGATGAGGCGGAAGAGCTTCTTGCGGATCGCTCGGAACATTGTCGGTACCTCCTGGTCGGTTCGGGCTGGTCCTAGGCGGCGTCGCCGCCGGTCTCAGTCTTCTCTCCCCACTCCTCCTCGTCGACGCCGTAGACGCCGTAGGACTGCGGCGACCCCGTGTCACTCACGCCGGCTCTTCGTCGGCGCCGGCCGGAAACTTTGCCGGCCCCTCCTCGCCCGGCAGGCGGTCGTAGCCGGTGCCGCCGGTGCCCTGGCCCCGGGCGCGCTGGAGCTTGGCCCAGTCCTCGGGCTCGTCGGGAGTCAGCTGATCGCGGTCTTTCTCCATGCCAGTGGCCTACCCGGGGACCGGTGGAGCTACGCCGGCCTAGAGCTTCGGAAGCTCCTGGTGGCGGCCGACGAGCGGAGCGAGCGGGTCGCCGGCGGCGGCCAGGCGGTCGAGGACCGTGCGGATCGTCCAGCGGTCGGGCCGCAGGTGGGGGTCGTCCAGCTCGTCCCACCGGATGGGCACCGACACCGGGGCGCCGGCGGCCGGGCGGGGGCTGAAGGGCGCCACCAGTGTCTTGTTGATGGCGTTCTGGGTGTAGTCCAGCCGGGCCAGGCCCTCCCGGCGGGTCTTGTGCCACTCCCAGCTGACCAGCTCGGGCACGGTGTGGCCCACGGCCCGGGACACCTTCTCCACCCAGCCCCGGGTGTCAGCGAAGGAGTACGCCGGCGTGATCGGGACCCAGATCTGCACGCCCCGCTTGCCGGTCACCTTGGGGATGCCCACCACGCCGAGGTGCTCCAGGGCCGTCCGGTACAGCCGGGCCAGAACGAGGATGTCGTCGAAGCTCGTGGTGGTGCCGGGGTCGATGTCGATCAGCGCCCACGTCGGGCGGTGGACCTCGGGGATACGTGACGTCCACGCGTGCAGCTCCAGCCCGCCGTAGTTCGCCATCCAGGCCAGCGCCGGCACGCTGTCGACCACCGCGTAGCACCGCGTCTCGCCCGGATCGGCCTCGGCGTTCTCCCACTGCCGAAGCCACTCCGGCGCATGGCTGGGCACCTCCTTGTGCCAGAAGCCGGGCTTGTCCACGCCGTCGGGGGAGCGGTACAGGTTCAGCGGCCGGTCGTGCAGGTACGGCAGCATCCAGGGGCCGACGCATGCGTAGTAGCGGATCACCTCCCGCTTGGTCACCGGCCCGCTGTCTACCTGGGCCGGCCTCCCGGGCCGGCCGTCTGCCGCGGCGGGGAACAGCACCTTCTCCAGATTGGTCAGCTTGAGCTCCCGGCCTTGCAGCTCCCACGTCCCGCCCTTCCCCAGGGCGTCGAGCGCGGCCAACTCGTCGTCGGTCGGCCCCACCCACGTCGGCCGGGCGGTTGCGCCGATGGCCTGCGACGCCTCGGCCGCCGGCAGATCGCTGCGCCAAAGGGCATCCGGGGCGGCGGCCACCTGGTCGTTGGTCAGGCCCGTCTTCACCGACCGGGGATGGTCGTCCGGATCCCATCCGGGCACGGCGGCCTCGTCGTTCTTGTGCAGGAGCAGCCACTGCTCCTTGCCCGAGCTGTCCCGGTCCCGCCGGACCAGCACGAACCGCCCGGAGAGCTTCTGGCCCTGCAGGTCGAAGTGCAGGTCTCCCTTCTCGATGGCCTTGAGCGGGTCGCCGGCCTTGGCGTGGGACCACGTGCCCCAGTCCCACACGATCACATCGCCCCCGCCGTACTCGCCCTTGGGAATCACCCCCTCGAAGTCGAAGTACTCGACCGGGTGGTCCTCCACGTGCACCGCAAGCTGCCGGGCTTTGGGATCGAGTGTCGGCCCCCGCGGCACGGCCCAGCTGACCAGCACGCCGGCCATCTCCAGCCGCAGGTCGTAATGAAGCCGCCGGGCCCGATGCCGCTGCACCACGAACCGGCTGGAGCCCGCCGGCGGGCGCCCAGTGCCCGCCGGCTCGGCGGTGACCGCAAAGTCCCGCTTGGCCCGATAGGTCTCGAGCCGCTGGTACGGATCGCTCAGCTCTGCCCCCAGTGGTCGCTGCGCCCGCCGGCCCTCGAAGCGCCGCCGGCAGGGCATCCACTCTGCTCCGTCGAGGCCGGGGGCGCCGGCCGGCGTGCTGCGCTCAGTACCCGCTCTCCATGGTTTCGACCCGGCGAGCCACTACCCAGCCGGCTCACTCAGGTAACGACCACGCCCGTGAGGTCCTCGGCCGGCGGGTACTGCGGATCCATATCGGCCAGCGTCTCCACCAGGATGCGGCTGACGGCCCAGTTCCGGTACCACTTCCGGTCGGCGGGAACGACGTACCACGGCGCCGCGGTCGTCGAGGTTCGGGAGATCGCCTCCTCGAAGGCGGCCCGGTAGTCGTCCCATCGGGCCCGGTCGTCGAGGTCGCCCTTGCGGAACTTCCACTGCTTCGACGGGTCGTCGAGGCGGGCTTGGAACCGCTCGGCCTGCTCCTCCTTGGAGATGTGCAGGTAGAGCTTGACGATGCGGGTGCCAGCGGCGGCGAGGGTCGTCTCGAAGTCGTTTATCTGGTCGTAGCGGGGCCGCCACACCGACTCGGGAACCAGGCCGTGGACCCGCACCACCAGCACGTCCTCGTAATGCGACCGGTTGAACACCACCACCTCGCCCTTGGCCGGCGCCTTGGCGTGCACCCGCCACAGGAAGTCGTGGCTGCGCTCCTCCTCAGACGGCACCTTGAACGACACCACCCGGCAGCTGGCCGGGTTCAGGCCCCGGAAGACGTGCTTGATCGTGCCGTCCTTCCCGCCGGCGTCGATGGCCTGGAGGACGACCAGCAGCGACTGCTCGCTCTCGGCGTAGAGCCGCTCCTGGAGCCCGGCCATCTCCCCGAGCCCCCCCTCGAGGGCCTCGCCCGTCTCGATCTTGTCCCCAGGCGCCCCGTCGGTGCTGCGGGGGTCGATCGTGTCGAGCTGCACTTTGGCACCCGGGTCGACCCGCCAGCGTGAGGAATCCGTCTTGGCCATCGGCCAAGGCTAGACAGTGTGGCATGGCCGGGCTCCGCCGCCACCCCACGCCGGCCCCCGGCCCGCCGGTGTACGCCGGCGACTTCCCCGACCCCTGCGTCGTCGTCGTCGCCGGTGCGTGGTACGCCTACGGCACCCAGGCCGGGGGCCGCAACGTCCCCGTCCTGCGCTCTGCCGACCTGCGGACGTGGGAGCCGGTGGCTGACGCCCTCCCAACCGTTCCCGCCTGGGCGCGGGCCGGCCGCACATGGTCGCCGGCGGTCCTGCCCCGGGGCGACGGGTTCGTCCTGTACCCGGTCCTGTGGGAGCCCCGGTCGAACCGCCAGTGCATCGGGCTCCTGACGGGTCCGTCGCCGGTGGGGCCCTTCACCGACCGGGCCGGCGGGCCGTTCGTCTTCCAGCTGCGCCGGGGCGGCTCGATCGACCCGAGCCCCTTCGTCGATGACGACGGCACCGCGTACCTGTTCTGGAAGAGCGACGAGAACGCCGTGCACAAGCCCCCCAACCTCTGGGGCCAGCAGCTCACCGCCGACGGCCTGGACCTGGTGGGGGAGCCGGTCCAGCTCCTGCGCCAGGACCGGGCGTGGGAGGAGCCGCTCATCGAGGCGCCGGCCGTGGTGCGCGACGGCGGCACCTATTACCTCTTCTACTCGGCCAACTGGTGGGAGTCGGAGCGGTATGGCATCGGCTACGCCACCGCCACGTCACCGCTCGGCCCCTACCGCAAGGCAACCAAGCATGGGCCGTGGTTGGGCTCGGGCCCCCACGCCCTGGGGCCGGGCGGCCAGGAGTTCTTCCTCGACGCCGGCGGGGCGCGACGCATGGCCTTCCATGCCTGGACGCCCGATGCGGTGGGCTACCGCCAAGGCGGCCGACGGGCCCTGGGCATCGCCGGCGTGGGCTTCGTCGACGGAGCGCCGGTCGTTCAGCCCTGACCGGCGCCAGCGAGCCGGCGGAAGGCGGCGGCCGCCGGCCGGGGCCGGCGCTCGATGTCGAACAGGCCCACCGGCGTCACCTCCAGCACGGGCCGGGTGAGGGTCGTGTGCCAGTCGTGCTGGTCGCCGCGCGAGTACCAGCAGATGCCGACGAACGGCAACCCCTCGTCCCGCAGCGCCATCCCCTCGGCGTACAAAGCCTCCAGCCACGCCGGCCCCTCCTCGGGCTCGAGGCCCAGATTCGACGTCTCGGCCACCATGAACGGCACCCCGTAGCGCCGGTGGAAGTCCCGGGCCAGCGCCGCGTACGAGCGGCCGTCGGCGGGCACCGACACCGGGTAGTAGTCGTGGCCGGCGACGACGCCGTCGCGGCAGGCCAGTTCCCGGAGCTGCGCCCGCACCCTTTCGTCAAGCCGGTCGACGGCGCCGGCGATCGACGCGTCCGGCTCGACCCCGTAGCGGAAGTCGAACGACAGCTGCCGGAAGGCGTTGCCCCGGGCAGCGTCGACGTCGAACCCGAGGGCCTCGGAGTGCAGGAATGTCGCCGGACGGTCGGCCCGGATGGCCGCCGAGGCCGAGAGGTCGGCCACGCACAGCTGGCCGAGCGTGCGTACGAACGTCGCCTCGTCGGTCACGGACTCGTTCCAGATGCCGATGCCTGTCGAGAAGTGGGCCGTGATGAACGGCTCGTTCACCGGGGTGAACCACGCCGGCTCCCGGTACCGGCGCAGGAAGGCCTCGGTGTAGCGCAGGAAGGCGCCGGGCAGGCCGGGGTCGGCCACGCCCGTGAGCCAGTCCGGCGCCCCGAAGTGCAGCAGGTCCACCACCGCCACCAGCCCGGCGGCCGCACAGCCGGCCAGAGCCCGGTCCCAGAGCTCCCACGAGAAACCCCGGGGGCCGTCGGGCTGCACCCGCCGCCAGTTGACCCCGTAGCGGACGTGCGTGGCTCCAAGGGCGGCAATGTCGGCGAGGTCCTGCTCCATCCGGGCCAAGTGGCCCGTGGTCTCCATCTGGTCGACCCGGACCCGCCGGCCCTGGTAGTTCACCACCGGGTCGGAGCTCTCCTCGCCGACCATCCAGTAGAAGGGAAGCGGGGCGGCCATGGGTGGGTCCGACGGTACCTACCATGAGCGCCGTGCGAGCGTTCGCCCCGGGGCGGGTCAACCTGATCGGGGACCACACCGACTACACCGGGGGGTGGGCCCTCCCGATGGCCATCGAGTGGGGGACCACGGTGGAGGTGGAGCGGGTCGGCACCCGCGTGGAGCTCACCTCGACCGTGGAGCCGGCGCCGGCGGTCGTCGACCTCGACGTCGCCGACCCACGGGCCGTGGAACCGGCGTGGGCCCGGTACGTGGCCGGCGTGGTGGCCGTGGTCCGGCCCGACGTGGGTGCGGTGGGCACGGTGTCGACCACCCTGCCGGTGGGCGCCGGCCTGTCGTCGAGCGCTGCGCTCGAGGTGGCGGTCGCCCTCGCCCTTGGCTTCGACGGCACGCCGCACGAGCTGGCCCTCGCCTGCCAGGACGCCGAGCACCGGGCGTCGGGCGTCCCCAGCGGTGTGATGGACCAGCTGGCCTCGGCCGAGGGGCTGGCCGGCCACGCCCTGCTCATGGACTTCGCCGCCTTGGAAGTGACACCCGTGCCGATGCCCGCCGGCCTCGACGTGGTCGTCGTCCACTCGGGGCAGGCCCGCGCGCTCGCCGGCTCGGCCTACGCCCAGCGGCGGGCCGAGTGCGAGGCCGCCCAGGAGATCATCGGCCCGCTGCGAGATGCCAGCGAGTACCACCTGGCCCGGCTCGAGGATCCCCTGCTCCTGCGCCGGGCCCGTCACGTCGTCACCGAGAACCGCCGGGTGCTTCAGTTCGCCGACTGCCTCTGGATGGGCGACCTCGCCGGCGCCGGCAAGCTGATGGCTGACAGCCACGCCAGCCTGGCCACCGACTTCGAAGTGTCCACGCCCGCGCTCGACGCGTTGGTGGCCGAGCTCTCCGCCGTCTCCGGCGTGTACGGCGCCCGGCTGACCGGCGCGGGGTTCGGCGGGTGCGTCGTGGCCCTCGCCGACGCCGCCAGCCCGGTGCGCGGCTGGCGCCTCCACCCCTCGCCGGGTGCCACGACCGTCCGTTCCGGGTAGCAGGGCAGTAGAATGCCCCGGTTGGAAAGAATGGAAGCGAATCTCAGAGGCAGCGGCGCCCCCGGCGCACAGGTGGCCGGCTCGGGCGCGCCCCGTTCCTCGGTATGAACGCACGATGACCCCGTACGAGATCCTCGGTATTGGTCCCAAGGCCAAGCCGGCGGAGATCACCGCCGCCTACCGGGTCCTGGCCCAGATCTTCCACCCTGACCGCTTCGCCGGCGCACCCGCAGCCGTGCAGAAGGAGGCGGAGCGGCGGATGAGCGAGGTCAACGACGCCTACGCATTCTTCCGGGGCAGCAACAACAGTTCCGGCGAGAACTCGGTGGCCCGCACCCGGGCCGCGCAGGCCGCGGCCCAGACCCCCTGGCACGAGGTTGTGCGCCACCGGGCCCAGGCCGAGGCCCGGGCCAAGGAGGCCCGGCGGGCGAAGGAGGAGAGCGCCCGCCAGGGCAAGGCCATCAGCCGGCCCAAGACCGGTGGCCCGAAGCTGTCCCTCGCCGGCATGGGCGAGGCCCTGCACACGAACAAGATCACGTGCCGGGAGTGCAAGAGCATCCAGTGGTTGCCCGACGGCTGGCGGGAGCGACTGGACGAGACCGACTACTACTGCTCGATCTGCTCGCGCCTCATTCTCGCCCGCTGAGCGCGGGCGGTATTTCACCTGTAGCGGTCGTTCTCTTTGACGCGTCCCTTGTGACTGTCCATTCACTCTATGTTTTGAACACCCTCCGGCCGCGCTCTATGTTTCACACACTCTTTCGCCCCCCACAGGCCACGCATACAATCCGCGGGTCGTAGGCATTTCTGGCCCACATGGAGGTAGCACCGAGTGGCTTTGTGGTGGATAGGCAACATCGTCCTCATAGCAGTCGTGGCACCCGTGTGCCTGCTGTTCCTGAACCGCGTCCTGCGGCCGATCTTCGAGATCAAGCGGTACGTCGATGACGTGCTCGACCACGGCGTGAAGCTGACCGGCACGCTGGACTGCGTGCCGAACCTGATCCGGTCGTGCGAGCTGACGGGTATGGCCCGCCTCAACGTGACCCGCTACGGCCTGGCGCTCGCCCGGCTCCTGCCCCAGTAATCGACTTCTCCCTGTACCTGCGAACGGAAAGGACACGATGGGCGCTGCCACGATCGTGACGCTGTTGGGGGTGGCCATCATCGTGGCCGCCATCGCTCTCTACCTGATCATCATCTCCTCGACCCTGAACCACGTGAGCTACACGCTGGGCACCGTGATCATCGGCGTGAAGGCCATCGTCGCCCAGACCGACCCGGTGCCGAAGTACGTGGGCATCATCCTGAACGACGTCACCGCCATCGACCAGGCGGCCAAGCAGCTGCTGGCGTGGGGTGAGCGCTCGGGCGCCGATTTCGCCACCGCGTACACGACCACCTCCTACGTCGCCGCCACCTAGCCCATGGCAACGCTGATCAAGAAAGGCCGCAAGGGCGGCCAGCGCGGCAGCGAGGAGCCCATGGCCATGCCCGAGGCCGTCTCGCCCGAGCCTGTCTCCGAGGCCGAGCCGCCGGCTCCCGCTCCCCACACGCCGAGCACAGCGGTGGTTGACACCCGCAAGCCGCCGAAGCCGCCGGGCCCGCCGGTCGACACGACGCCGTTCATCTCCTACCCGGCGTCGGACGACTACGCGGGCCCCGTGCCCGCCAACTTCCCCCGGTCCTACGGCAACGCCACTCCCTACGACGTGGGTGCCGAGTACGCCCCGCCCGCCGGCGCCGAAGACTTCCAGCTGCCGAACCGCTACATCCCGGCCGAGCCGCCTCCCTCACGGGAGCCGCCGGCGCCCAAGGGCGGGCTGTTGCAACGGGTGTTGCTGTTCTCTGGCGAAACCAAGCCCGAGGAGCGCGACCGGGTCGCGGCCGAGGAGTTCCAGCAGGCCATCGAACCCGTGCTGGAGTACATGAGGGTCCAGAACCCCGACGCGTCCACGCCCGAAGAGGCGGCCCAGATCTGGGCGGAGAACCAGGGCGAGATCACGCCCGACCCCAACGGCGGCTCCTACGTCTACGGGGACGCCTTCGACGCTGACGCCCGGGTCTACTACCGGCTCCTGCGCCGGGACTACGAGAAGACCCCTCGCCCGTCGGAGAAGCAGAAGCGGAGCGTGTCCCACCACCTGCACGGCATCTACGGCAAGCTGCCCGGCACGCGCGGCTGGTAACTCCACCACAGACGCAAAAGAGCCCCGGCCGGATGTCCCGGCCGGGGCTCTTTCTTCCTCGCGGATCAGGCGGACGGCAGGTCGAGCGTCAGCTCGAAGTCGACGTCGTCGCGCAGCTTGATGGCGCCCATCATGGCCGAGAACGGCTTGATGCCGAAGTCCTTCTGGGAAATGCTCGTCTTGGCCGTCACCGTGGTTCCGTTGACGTTGACGGCGAGGTTCACCGGGCGGGTGGTGCCGACGACGGTCATGTTGCCGGCCACGTTGAAGTTCGGCTCCGAGCCGCTCACCGAGGTGGAGGAGAACGTCAGGTTCGGGTGCCGGTCCGTGTGGAGGACATCCTCTTCCATGTTCTTGTTGATCTTCTTGCGGTCCTTGTCGCTCAGCGACATCATGCCGCCGACGGTCTCGAGGATCTCGATCGAGCGGGCATCGATGGTGAGCTCCGCACTCGAGGCCGCGGGGTTGTCGCCGTCGACGTTGAGCGTGCCGCTCCACCTGGTGGGCGACAGGATGAGGTCATGGGCCAGCTTGGCCCCCATGCCGTCCTTGTAGCTCTTGATCAGCAGCTTGCCGTTCTCGGGACCGATCGCGTGTGAACCACTCTTGATGTTGATGTGTTGCTCCTCTCAGGCCGGCGCGCTGAACAGGAAATGCCCGCGCCGAGTTGGACAGATCGGCAGCGTATCCCGGGAGGTCCGCCGGCACGAACTCAGAACGCACGGCGGGCGGCGATCGCCGCTTGGCCGATGCTTATTCCTCCGTCGTTCGGCGGGATCAGGCGGTGGATCAGCACCCGGAGGCCGGCCGCCTGCAGCTCGCCGGCCACCACCGCAGTGAGGCGGGCGTTCTGGAAGACGCCGCCGCTGAGAGCGACGGTGTCGAGGCCGTTCTCGGCGGCCGCCGTGGCCGCGGCGCCGGCCACGCCGCGGCCTAGGCCGGCGTGGAAGCCGGCGGCGATCTCCGCCGGCGGCGTGCCGGCGTCACGGGCGGCGACGATCCTCGCGATGAGCGGAGCCGGGTCCAGTACCCCGCCGACGACGGCGAGCTCGTAGCCGCCGGGGCCGGCGAGGGGCTGGCCTGCGGCCGCCGCCTCCAGCTCGATCGCGGCCTGGGCCTCGTAGGTGATGCGGATGCGCAGCCCGAGGAGGGCGGCCACCGCGTCGAAGAGGCGGCCGGCGCTGGAGGTGCGCAGGACGTCGGGGCGCCGGGCCAGTTGCAGGACGGCCTCCCAGCGGTCGTCGACCGTGCGGCCATAGCGTTCGGCGGCCTCCGGTCCCAGGGTCTCGGCCAGCCAGGCGACGGCCATGCGCCAGGGCTCGCGGGCGGCCCGGTCGCCGCCGGGGAGGGCCACCGGGCGGAGGTGGCCCACCCGGCGGTAGCCGTCGAGGTCGGCAACCAGCAGCTCACCGCCCCAGGCGGTGCCGTCGGTGCCCATGCCCAGGCCGTCGAAGGCGACGCCCAGGACCGCTTCGGTGCGGCCGTGCTCGACCAGGCAGGAGGCGATGTGGGCGTGGTGGTGCTGCACGCCGACCGCGGGCAGGTCCAGCTCGGCCGCGAACTTGGTGGAGAGGTACTCGGGGTGCAGGTCGTGGGCGACGACCTGGGGCGTCACGCCGGTGAGGCCGCAGAGATGGTCGACGGCCTGGAGGAACGACCGGTAGGCGGCCAGGTGCTCGAGGTCGCCGATGTGGTGGCTGCCCACCACGTTGTCGCCCTTCGCCACCGCCACCGTGCTCTTCAGCTCTGCCCCCACGGCCAGCACGTGATGGAGGGCTGGCGTCGGCAGGGTAACGGGCTCAGGGGCGTACCCTCGGGAGCGCCGCACCATCTGCTTGCTGGCCGCCCGAACGACAGAATCATCACATCTGATGTGGATGGGTCGGTCGTGGGTGAGGATGGCATCGACCATGGGGCCGAGGCGGGCCAGGGCGTCGGTGTCGTCGTGGGCGATCGGTTCGTCCGACAGGTTCCCGCTGGTCATCACCAGCGGGCGGCCGGCGCCGGCCAGCAGCTGATGGTGGAGCGGGGTGTACGCCAGCATCAGGCCCAGCTCGGGCAGGTTGGGCGCGACTCCCGCGGCCAGACCAGCGTCACGCCGGGGCGTAAGCACGATGGGCCGGCGGGGCGAGGCCAGCGCCCTTTCGGCCTCGGACCCGAGGTCGCACAGATCCCGGGCCATCGCCAAGTCGACCATGAGGGCGAAGGGCTTGTCGTCCCGGGCCTTGCGCCGGCGCAGCTCGGCGACCGCTTCCTCCGAGGTGGCGTCGCAGGCAAGGTGATAGCCGCCGAGGCCCTTCACCGCCATGATCCGGCCCTCGAGCAGGAGCTCCACCGAGGTCTCCAGCGCCTCTCCGGCCTTGGCCAGGACGTCGCCCTCGGCCGAGAGCAGGCTCAGCTGGGGCCCGCACGCCGGGCAGCACGTCGGCTCGGCGTGGAAGCGCCGGTCGGCCGGGTCCTCGTACTCCCGCCGGCAGTCGGCGCACATGGTGAAGCCGGCCATGGTGGTCGACGCCCGGTCGTAGGGGATCGACTTGATGATCGTGTACCGCGGCCCGCAGTTGGTGCAGTTGACGAATGGGTAGCCGAACCGCCGGTCGGTGGGGTCGGCCAGCTCCCGGAGGCAGTCGTCGCACGTGGCCACGTCGACGGGCACGGCGACCGCCGGCGAGCCGGCGTCCCGGCTGTCGACCACCGTGAAGCCGGCGCCTCCGGTCGGCGCCAGGACCTCGGCCACCAGCGACTCGATGCGGGCCAGCGGCGGCGCCTCGTCCACCAGCCGCTCGGCCAGGCGGTCCAGGGCCGGCGCCGGCCCTTCGGCCTCGAGGATCACGCCCTGGCTGTCGTTGCCCACCCACCCGGCCAGCCCCAGGTCGGCGGCCAGCCGGTACACGAAGGGCCGGAACCCGACACCCTGGACGGTGCCGGTGACCCGGAGGCGCCGGCGCTCCGCCAGCGTTTGGTCAATTGGGGGTGCCATAGCGCCTCGAATCGACCAGACGGTCGGGGAAGGGGCTCAGCAGATGCGGGGGAGGGGGTCTCCGACCAGCATGTCGACGATCCTGTTGCCCCCGAAGAAGGTGTTGATGATGACGATGCCGGGCGGGTCGGCGCGGATCTCGCCGATGATGGCGGCGTCGGCGCCGTACTGGTGGGCCTGCATGGCGGCCAGGGCGGCGTCGGCCTCCTCGGCGGGGACGACGGCCACGAGCTTGCCCTCGTTGGCCACGTACAGCGGGTCGATGCCGAGGATCTCGCAGGCGCCGTTCACGATGTTGCGGATCGGCAGCGTGTTCTCCTGGATCACCACCGACACCTCGGCCTCCCGGGCCAGCTCGTTGAGCACCGTGGCCACGCCGCCCCGGGTGGGGTCGCGGAGGAAGCGGGTGTTGGGCGCAGCGGCCAAGAGGTGCTCGACCAGCTCGCCCAGCGGGGCGGAGTCGGTCGGGATGTCGGCCTCGAGGGCCAGGTCACCACGGGCGATGAGCACGGCCACGCCGTGGTCGCCGATCTTGCCGGAGACGATGACCTTGTCGCCCGGCCGGACCGACTTGGCGTCGAGGTGCACAGAGGCCGGGATCACGCCCACGCCGGCGGTGGTGATGTAGACGCCGTCGCACGCGCCCTTGTCGACCACCTTGGTGTCGCCGGTGACGATGGTGACGCCGGCCTTGATGGCGGCGGCGGCCATGTCGGCCACGATGTCGCGCAGCTCGGCGATGGAGAAGCCGTCCTCGATGATGAAGCCGGCCGAGATCCACTGGGGGACGGCGCCCATCATGGCCAGGTCGTTGACCGTGCCGTTGACGGCCAGGTCGCCGACGCTACCGCCGGGGAAGCGGCGGGGCTTGACGACGTAGCCGTCGGTGGAGAACGCCATCCGCTCGCCGCCGGGCAGCTCCAGGATGGCGCCGTCGGCCATCGACTCCAGCGTCTTGTTCCGGAACGCCTCCAGGAACACGGCGTCGATCAGGGCCGCCGACGCCTTGCCGCCGGCCCCGTGGGCGGAGTTGATGTACTCGTCCTTCAGCTTGGGCCGGCGCCGCCTCCAAGCCTCGATCCGCTCGAGAACCTCGTCCTCGTGCGAGTACTCGGAGCGGTCTTCGGTCACCGGGCTTCCGCCCGGTGAATGTATCCGGAGCGTCCTCCCGGGCCGCTCATGCTGGCTGGGGCGTCTTGACCGGCGACGTCAGCTGGACCGGCACGGTCGTGTGCTTGGTGAACCGTCCGTAGTTGTAATAGGCGGCGCAGGCGCCCTCGGAGGAGACCATGCAGGTGCCGATCGGCGTCTCCGGGGTGCAGGCGGTGCCGAACACCTTGCACTCCCAGGGCTTGATGACGCCCTTGAGCACCTCACCGCACTGGCAGGCCTTGGGGTCGGCCACCCGCACGCCGGGCACGGCGAACTTGAGCTCGGCGTCCCAGTCGGCGAACTCCTCCCGCAGCTTCAGGGCGGACTGGGAGATGAAGCCCAGGCCCCGCCACTCGAAGTGGGGGCGCAGCTCGAAGACGGTGTTGATGACCTCGAGCGCCTTCGGGTTGCCGTGCTCGGGCACCGCCCGGGTGTACTGGTTCTCGACCTCGCAGCGGCCCTCGTCGATCTGGCGCAGCAGCATGAGGATGGCCTGGAGGATGTCGAGGGGCTCGAAGCCGGCGGTGACCAGCGGCAGCTTGTAGGTCTTGGGTACGAACCGGTAGGGCCGGTTGCCGATGACCGTCGACACATGGCCTGGTCCGAGGAAGCCGTCGAGGCGCAGGTCGGGCGACTCGAGGATGGCCTTGAGCGGCGGGACGATCGTGACGTGGTTGCAGAACAGGCTGAAGTTTTTGATGCCCTTCTCACGCGCCTTGATGAGGGTCACCGCGGTGGAAGGCGCGGTGGTCTCGAAGCCGACGGCGAAGAAGACGACCTGCTTGTCGGGGTTGGCGATGGCGATGCGCAGGGCGTCGAGCGGGGAGTAGACCATGCGCACGTCGGCACCGCGGGCCTTGGCCTCGAGCAGGTTGCCGTTGCCGCCGGGCACCCGCATCATGTCGCCGAAGGACGTGAAGATGACCCCGGGGGTCTCGGCGACGGCGATGGCGTCGTCGACCCGGCCCATGGGGATCACGCAGACCGGGCAGCCGGGGCCGTGGACGAGCTCGACCGTCTCCGGGAGCACGTTCTCGATGCCGTGCTTGTAGATGGTGTGGGTGTGACCTCCGCACACCTCCATGAACTTGTAGTGGCCGCCGGCCGAGAGCTTGGTGATGTGCTCGAGGACCGTCCGCGCCGCCGCCGGGTCGCGGTACTCGTCGACGAACTTCACAGTGGAGCCTCCGTGGAGAAGTCGCGCATCTCGTCTTCGTAGACGCTGCCCAGCTGCTTGATGAACTCGAGGGTGCTGGCCGCCTCCTCCTCGTTCAGCTTGGTCATGGCGAACCCGACGTGGATCAGCACCCACTCGCCGACCTGCAGGCCGCCGGCATCGCCCATGACCAAGCCGACGTTCACCTCACGGCGCACGCCGTCGACGTCGACGATGGCCCGGTGGTCATTGGGGTCGACGATCTCGACGACCTTGCCCGGAATCCCGAGACACATCAGCAGAACCTCCAAAGAAAGCGGTCGGAACCCCAGTCTCGCACCTGGGGAGGGGTTTCAGGGCCGGGAAGCGCCGGCGTTGGCGGAGAGCGAGTCGTACCGGTCGAGCAGGGTGACGAGGATTTCCCGGACGTCGCGCAGGCTCTGCACCGATTCGTTCAGCCCCTTGCGACCCTCCTCGGTCAGCACGTACGTGCGTCGGGCGGGGCCGGCCTGGGACGGCTCCCACCAGGAGGACACCATCTCTTCCTTCTCCATGGCCCGCAGGTACCGGTACAGGCCACCGGGCTCGGCGCCCTTGATGCCCATGCGCCGCACGTGCTCGAGCAGCTCGTAGCCGTGGGACGGGCCCTCGGCCAGCAGCAGCAGCAGGCACGGCTTGAGATAGTGCCGGGGCAGCGTGCCGCTCGAGTCCGATGCCATCTGGTTGTTCATGCGTTGGCCTTTCCTGCCTCGTGGTCTGAAGCCGGGCTTCTCCGGGCTCGAGCGCGTGCGCAGGCCTCGGCCTCCGCGGGCGACGTCTGGCACCAGCATTCGTCGTCACAATCGTTGAGGACGGGGTGCACCAGGTCGGTGAAGGCGGTGGCCCACTGGGCCTCCCCTTCGGCCAGGCCCCGGGCCGACAGCGCAAACCAGTCGCCGTCGCGCACCAGGGCGCCGTCGGCGACCAGCAAATCCACGTAGGGCTGCAAGTCTTCGCCGGCGTCGACGCCCAGGTACTGACGGACGAGGGCGAGGTCGACAAGGTCACCGAGGCCCTCGCCGTAGAGCCAATAGACGACCCGCAGGATCTCGCTGCGCCAGTACAGGTTGCGCAACGGCTCTGACTTGGGGGCCGAAGAAGTCATATGGATGCCGCCCGGACTGGTATCGAGAAACCGGATAGATACAATATACATCTATAGGCGCTTCTGGCGCGGAGCTTTTCTCGGCGATGCGTGGAAGAACGCCGGCGCAGGCCTTTTGCCTGCCGCAGGAGGTCCGTTTCTGCGAAGTCGCTGAGCGCTCCCCTCTGGCTGACCCAGCCTCCTGGAGCGGGCGGTAGCCGGAGGTCGTTCGCCGCCTACGCCGACGACGATCTCATCTGAACGGTTTCTTTTGTCCGGCTAGCTACCGCAGCGGTAGTCCAGCGGACAGAAAGGGCTTCAACCTTTGATCGTGCTGAGCCGCTCCCGCAGCTTGGACACCGCAGCGACGACGGGGCCGCTGGGGTCGTAGTCGATGACCGGGATCTCGGCCTTGTCGGCATCGAGGACCTCGGTGCTCCACGGGAGCTCGCCCAGGAGGGTGAGGCCGTGACGGGTGCAGTACTCGGCGATGGCCGAGGCGTCGTCGGCCGAGCGCAGCTTGTTGGCCACGACTCCCACGACGGGGATGGGCAGCTCGGCGGCCAGGGCGGCCATGCGCTTGGCCGTCTCGAACGAGCGGTAGTACGGCTCCACCACCAGCAGGAGGGCATCGACGTGGCGGGTGGTGCCCCGGCTCAGGTGCTCGGGCGACGCCTCCAGGTCGAGGATGCTGATCGTGTTCTCCAGCTCCTCGATGTCGGCCAGTAGGGCGCTCACCGTGGCATGCGCCGAACACAGGCAGCCCTCGTCTGCGTGGGCCGGCATGGCCATCTTCAGCACGTGGACATCGTCGGGCGCCGCGCCGCCGAAGCGGCGCACGATGTCCATCACCGGCTCCTTCAGGGCGGCGTTGCCCTTCAGGTTGCGGGAGACGAGCCCCATGGGCAGGGGCTGGATGGCCTCGGCGTGCTCCCGGTCGATGCCGAGGGCGGTGGCTACGTTGGGGTTGCTGTCGCCGTCGACGACGATGACGTCGTGGCCCTCACGGGCGAAGAGGCGGGCAAGGGTGGAGGAGAGGGTGGTCTTGCCCGCCCCTCCCTTGCCGGCCACGGCGACACGAAGCGAATTCACTGGACGATGTTCTCCAAGCTCTCGACGGGTGCCTGCTCGACAATCTTGTCGTACCTGCCGAGATATGCGGACAGGAACCGCCGGCCCTCACGCAGGGCGCCGGCCCAGGCGTGCAGCCACTCGACGCCCTCGTCGGTGAGGCGGTAGCTTCGGCGGGCGGGGCCGGCGGTGGAATGCTCCCACCACGAGGCCACCAGGCCGTCCTGCTCCATCACCCGGAGCGCACGGTAGAGCCCACCCGGGTCGACGTTGCGCAGGCCGAGCTGGGCGATCTGCTCCAGCAGGTCGTAGCCGTGCGCCGGCGTCTCGGCGATGAGCAGGAGGAGGCTGGCCCGCAGGTAGTTGCGCGGCAGCCCTCCCTGCGGCTCTTCGGTGCTGCGTGCCTTCATGCCTTGCCCCCTCCTCGGCCGATGTGGCGCGTGTTTCTGAAATGGGTGAGTGCTGAGTATGTGCTGCGGCCCTCTATGCAGTATCGGTCAGTGCGGGTGGTCGTGCAGTTCTTCTTTCATGGCCCGGTCACGGGCGCACGCCTCGGCCTCGTCGGGCGAGTTGTGGCACCAGCAGTCGGCGCTGCACTCGCCGTGGCTGGGCTTCATGAGCTCCTCGAAGGAGGCGGCGAACTCTAGGCCGCCCTCGCGGGCGCCGGCCTCGGAGAGCCCGTACCGGTCGCCGATGCGCTCGACGTAGCCCTCGGTGACCAGCCGGTCGAGGTACTGGACGCCGATGTGGGAGTCGACCCCGAGGAACCGCTCCAGCAGGGTGGCATCGACCTGGTCGCCGAAGCCCTCACCCTTGAGCCAGAACATGACCTGGAGGATCTCGCTGCGCCAATACAGGGCGCGAAGAGCCTCGGACTTCGGAGGGTGCATCACTTCTTCCACAGTGCCTCCATAGAAATCAGTTCCTCCAGGGATCAGCGCCGGCACGGACGACCCGGTCGTTGAGGAAACTGCGCACTTGATCGCAGCACCTCGACTCCGCCAATCTTTCCTGACGGCGGGACCAGATAGGTGTAGTCTACACTTACTAACCGAGGAAAACGGGGGGTTCTTTCCATGCCGACCACCAGGGGCCGGACTTCCGACGCCGTACCCACTATTCGTCGCCGCACCGCGGGTGGTTCCCGGGAAGTCGTGCTGCCGGAGGACCCCGAGGGTACCGTCGTACCCGCTGGTGCGCCTGGT
>CAVYKB010000004.1:0-102882 GCA_963768975.1 uncultured Acidimicrobiia bacterium
TGCCGGTGTCGGCGGCGGGTGCGACGGTGCGGTCCCGAGGGGAGTCGGGAACAATCTCACGAGTGCGGGCGGTTGACCGTCGTGTCCTCACGTCTGCCATTCGCGAATCTCCTGCGAGCCATGGTCGAAGCCGACCGGTAGGTGTGCAAGGCCCGTGTTCCGAACCTATAGATGCAGTCTACATCTAGCCAAGTCGCATTTCAGGTGGAACTTTTGGTTCTGAACCGGAAACCCGGTGCGACACTGGAACCGTGACCATGGCTACGAAGCAGACGCTCGATGACGCCGGCCGCGTCGCCGACGACCTGGCCCGGGCCTCCCTGGCCCTTGCCCGGCGCTTCTCCGCTGGCGCCACGATGTGGTGCGCGTCGCCGAACTGGCCGTTCCACGCCCACCACGTGGCCGTCGAGTTCGTCCATCCCGTGATCGTGGGCAAGCGGGCGCTCCCCGCAGTCACCGTCCCGCCTGCGGCCGACATGGTGGCCACCCTGCGCGCATCGGTCAGCCCCGGCGACATCGTGCTCGCCCTGGCCGGCGCCGATGACCCCCGGGTGCTCGACGCCATGCGCCGGGGGCCGGCGTGGGGTGTCGAGACCGTCTGGATCGGCGCCGGCTCGCAGCGGCCGGCGCCCGGCGCGGCCGATCACGTCATCTGGGTCGACACCGACGTGCCGCTCGAGGCCTCAGAGCTGTTCGTCCGCATCTACCACCTGCTGTGGGAGCTGACCCACGTGTGCTTCGAGCACCCCGGCCTGCTGAAGCCGGAGCCGGAGTGCACTGATGAGGTGTGCATCACCTGCTCCGACGAGGGTCGGCCGGCCGAGGTAGTGACCGTCGACGGCGACGAAGCCCTCGTCCGTACCCCCGACGGGCAGGAGCGCATCGACGTCTCCCTTATCGACACTCCCGCCCCCGGGGATCTGGTCCTGATCCACGCCGGCTTCGCCATCCAGTCGAGCCACTGATGCCCGAGACCACCGACTTCCTGTACCCGTTCATCGAGGGCGACGAGACCGACGCCGAGGAGCTCCTCGAAGACCTGGCCCGCTCGGCCCAGGCCAAGTGGCGCCAGAGCACCAAGCTACGCGATGCGACGATGGCGCTCAACGAGGCGGATTCTGGCCGCCGCCGGCGCGGCTATGGCCGAGCGGTTCTCCGCCGGCGGGCGGCTGTTCACCTTCGGCAACGGGGGCAGCGCCACCGACGCCGAAGCGGTGGCCCACCTCTACACCCAGCCGCCGGCGGGCGCGGCTCGCGCCGATGACCCCGCTCCCAGGGCCGCTCGGGCCCTGGCTGCCCGCTCACTTGCCGAGGACCAGGCGGTGATGACCGCACTGGGCAACGACGTGGGCTTCGAGCTGGTGTTCTCCCGCCAGCTGATCGCCCACGGCCGCAAGACCGACATCGCCATGGGCTTCTCGACAAGCGGCAACTCCGACAACCTCATGCGGGCATTCGCCGAGGCCCGCAAGCAGGGCATGCTCACCATCGGCATCGCCGGCACCGACGGCGGGCGCATGGCCGCCGAGGGCAGCCCGGTGGATCGGTGCTTCGTCGTCCGCTCCGACAGCGTCCACCGCATCCAGGAGTCCCAGGCCGCCCTGAACAACGCCCTGTGGGCCGCCGTCCAGGACGCCCTCGCCGCCAACGCTTAGGCGGGCTTGCGGCCGATCTGGAGCGGCGACCGGCAGGTGCAGAGGGCTTCCTCGCACCGGTGCACGCCCTCGTTGCTGGCCAGGCGGTCCAGGACGCTCGTCAGGGTGCCCCGAAGTGACTGGAGCTCGGCGATGCGCTGCTCGGTCTCGGCCAGCTTGCCCTCGACCAGGGCGGCGAGCTCGGGGTGGTGGTCACCGCAGCAGCCCTCGGCCACATGCAGGAACTCCTTGGCCTCGCTCAGCCGCAGGCCGAGAACCTTGGCCCGGTTGACGAGCTCGATTCGCCGCAGCGCCTCAGCGTCGTACAGGCGGTAGCCGGCGTCGGTACGAGCTGCGGGTTCGACAAGGCCGAGCTCTTCGTAGTGGCGCAGCGCCTTGCGGGTGAGGCCGGTGCGGCGGCCGATCTCGGCCACGCCCAGCAGACCGTCGGGGACCATGCCTCCGACGGTACAACCCGGCCCTGAGGGCCAGGAGGCGACCTCAGGAGGCGGGACCGTAGGGCTGGCTGGCGTTCTCGTAGCAGTCGACGTGGTAGTGCTCGACCCGCTCCCAGACGCCCTCGGTGTACACGTTGGCGATGACCTGCTGCAGCTTGCTTTTGGCCCGGAACTTGACCGGCAGCTTGCACACCGCGCACGTGGCGGTATTGCCGGCCTCGATGTATCGCGAGACGGCACGGCTGGTGAAGATGCTCTGAACGGCCATGTTCGACTTATCGGCACCCCACCCCTCGTGGTTGAGCGATTCCGGCCGGACTTGACGCCGGTTCCGCCATCTGCCAAGTTTCTCTCGTCGGGGCCCGGGGTGCGTCCGCCGTGCACCCCAGCCCCGACGCAGACCTTCGGTCGTAACTGCGACGTCCCGCCTCCGGCGGGGCGTTCGTCTTTTCCGACCAGGCAAGCCGGAGAATCGGCCTTCGGCCGATTGCCCGGCGCCTGCTCGGTGCCGGTGGCCCGCAGTCTGCCTCCGGCCGACGACCGCCTCCGTCATCAGTCCCGCCTTCGGCGGGACGACCTGCTGGCGTTATAAGCCGGGTCCGGCACCGACGGGGCGCAGCGCGAAGCGCTGCCTGACCCGTCGGAACAGCAAGGCGCCCGCCGGAGGCGGGGCTACGGAGTTGTGTCGTCGCCTCCGGCCACTACGTGGCCGGAGGCTGGAAGCTGTCTTCGAACCTGTCCATGAACGCCTTTACGATGCCCCAGTCGGAGTGGCGGGCTTCAAAGTTCAGGGTGAAGCCCTTGGCGCCGGTGACCACGCCCAGGTCGAGGTTGTGGAGCTGGACGTCGCGCCGGACGTAGGTGAACTCCCACTCCGCGGCGTTGTACCCGCGGAACTCGCGCGGTTCGAGGCGAATGCGGCTGTAGCTCTCCTGCTCGCTGCGGAAGCGTCGCTCCAGGTCCAGCCAGGCGGCCTCGGCCGAGCGGGCGTTGGAGTCCTGGACCACGACCCGCAGGGCGGCCGCGGATCCGGGGTGGCGGAAGTCGGTGTAGTTGTTCTCCCGGGTGATCCGCCAGTCCGACGGGTAGTCGATGGTGAAGCCGGTGGCCGGGTCGGTGTACTTGTCCCAGTCGACCGAGGCGATGATCCGGTTCGAGCGCCCGTCGTCGGTCAAGATCTCCCGCCCGTTGGTGAACAGGATGGCGATGAGCACGAGCGTGGTCAACGCGGAGATGATTGCGACCCACGGGCTGGTCTTGCGGGGCACGGGCCACGGCGCCGCCGGCTCCCGGTGCTCCTCCTCGGGCGTGAAGATCACCGGCGGGCGCCCGGGATCGGGCGAGAACATCCGAGCCAGGGCTTCCTTCGGGGCCAGGGGCGCCGGCGGCGGCACCGGCTCGGCCGGCTCGTCGGCGATCTGGGAGTCGGCCTCGGCCGCCGGCTCCTCCGCCGGCCCGAAGTCGAGGGTCACGAGGGCCAGGGGGCCGTGCCCGTTCCCGTTGCCGTTGCCCTCACCCCAGTGGATGACGTCCTCTTCGACGGGGACCTCCGGCTCGGGCACCGGCAGCTTGTCGCCGGCGGCCACCTCCAGCAGGGCCCGGAGCTCGTCAGCCGAGGGTCGCTCCGAAGGATCCTTCTGGAGGGTGACCTCGAACACACGGGTCAGCGAGCCGGCGTCGGCCGCCGGCCTCGGCGGCTGCGAGGTGACGGCCTCGAGGATGGCCTCGGCGTTGTCGCCGCTGAACGGGGGAGCACCCTCGACCGCGAAGTACAGGACGGCGCCCAGCGACCAGATGTCGGCTTGGGCGGTGCCGGCCTGCTCGGGGGCCATGAAGGACACGCCGCCGACGGCGCCGCTGCGCCCCACCGTCGGGTCGCCGATGAGCGAGGCGATCCCGAAGTCGGCCAGGCGGACCTGGTCGTCGGGGCCGACGAACACCTTCGCAGGTTGGAGGAAGCGGTGGACCATGTCCTGGTCTGTGGCCGCTTCCAGGACGTCGAGCAGCCGGATGCCCAGCACCGCGGCCCGCTCGGGGTCGATCGGCCCTTCGGTCCGGACGAGTTGGTCCAGGGTGGGGTGGTCGATGAGCTCGGTGACCACCCAGGGGCGGTCGCCGTCGTCGACGACGTCGACGATGCGGGCCAGGCCGGGATGGTCGACCGCGGCCATAGCCCGGGCCTCGCGGCGGACCCGGGCGGCGAGGGCGCGGCGTTGCATGTGGTCGAGCGGGTCGGGGAACCGCAGCTCCTTCACGGTCACCAACCGTTCGGAGATCAGATCCTCGGCTCGCCAGAGGATGCCCATGCCGCCTTCTTCGAGTGGCTCGATGAGGCGGTAGCGGTCGTCCACCACGCGGCCGGCAGTGACAACGCCCGGCATGTGGGCAGAGCGTACCCGGTCCGGCCCCAGGGGGGGTGCCGGTAGAATGGAACCCGATGTCACAGGAACGCCAGGCGAGCTTCGGCCCCAATGCCTGGCTGGTCGACGAGATGTACGACCGGTACCGGGCGGACCCTTCCTCGGTCACCGAGAGCTGGCGTGACTTCTTTGCCGACTACCGGACCGACGGGACCGGCTCGGCGCCGGCCCCCGCCGCCGAAGCCGCAGCCGCACTGGCCCCGAAGCCGGCGCCGGCTACGAAGCCCGCCCCGCCCGCCGGCGGGCCCGACGTCCGGCCCCTCCGGGGCGGCGCCGCCCGCCTGGTGGCCAACATGGAGGCCAGCCTGGCGGTACCCACCGCCACCAGCGCCCGGGTGGTGCCAGCCCGGCTGCTGGAGGTCAACCGCAAGGTCCTGAACGGGTACATGGCCCGCACCGGCGGAGGCAAGGTGAGCTTCACCCACCTGATCGGCTACGCCGTGGTCAAGGCGCTCGACGCTGTGCCCGCCATGCGGTCGGTCTTCGTCGACGGTGACAACGGCAACGCCGGCGTGTCACGCGCTCCCCACGTCGGCCTGGGCCTGGCCATCGACGTGGCCAAGTCCGACGGGTCGCGCACCCTGCTGGTCCCCTGCATCCGCGACGCCGACATGCTCCAGTTCTCGGCGTTCCACGCCGCCTACGAGGACATTGTCCGCCGGGTCCGCAACAACAAGGTGAGCCCCGACGACTTCGCCGGCGTGACCATGACCCTCACCAACCCCGGCACCCTCGGCACGGTCAGCTCGGTGCCCCGGCTCATGCCCGGCCAGAGCGTGATCGTGGGTGTGGGTGCCCTCGGCTTTCCGGCGGAGTACGCCGGCGCCGACCCCCAGGTGATGGCCCAGCTGGGCATCTCCAAGGTCCTTACCCTCACCTCGACCTATGACCACCGGGTCATCCAAGGTGCGGAGTCGGGGTTGTACCTCCAGCGCATCGAGCAGCTGCTGCTGGGTGCCGACGGCTTCTACGACGACATCTTCCGTTCCCTCGGTGTGCCGTACGAGTCCGTCCGCTGGCGCCGGGACACCAACCCGCTCGACCCGGCGGGCAACGGCGCCGTCCAGCGGGAGAAGCAGGTCCACGTCCAGACGCTGACCAACATGTACCGGGTCCGTGGCCACCTCATCGCCGACCTCGACCCCCTGTCGTGGAAGGCACCGCACACCCACCCGGAGCTGGACCCTGCCACCTACGGCCTCACCATCTGGGACCTGGAGCGAGAGTTCTTCACCGACGGCGTCGCCGGCCGCAGCGTCATGCCCCTCGGCGACCTCCTCGGCCTCCTGCGTGACGCCTACTGCCGGCGCATCGGCGTGGAGTACATGCACATCCAGGAGCCGGACCAGAAGGCCTGGATACAGCAGCAGGTGGAAGGCGTGCACACCGCCTTCAGCACCGAGGAGCAGCTCCACATCCTCGACCGCCTCAACGCCGCCGAGGCCTTCGAGCGATTCCTGCACACCAAGTACACCGGCCACAAACGATTCGGCCTCGAAGGGGCCGAGAGCCTGATCCCGCTCCTCGACGAGATCCTCGATTCGGCGGCCGCCGCCGGCTACCAGGAGGCGGTGCTGGGCATGGCCCACCGGGGCCGGCTCAACGTGCTGGCCAACCTGGTCGGGAAGTCGTTCCGCCAGATCTTCCGGGAGTTCGAGGGCGACCTCGATCCTGCGACCACCCAGGGCACCGGCGACGTGAAGTACCACCTGGGCGCAGCCGGGAAGTTCGTCGGCCGCTCCGGCGTGAGCCTGGGCGTGTCCCTGGCGTCGAACCCGTCGCACCTGGAGGCCGTCGATCCGGTGGTGGAGGGCATGGTGCGGGCCCGCCAGGACCTCATCGACGACCCGTCGGCCTTCTCAGCCATGGCCGTACTGATCCACGGCGACGCCGCCTTCGCCGGCCAGGGCGTCGTGGCCGAGACGCTCAACCTGTCGGCCCTGCGCGGCTACCGGATCGGCGGCACCATCCACGTCGTCGTGAACAACCAGCTCGGGTTCACGACGGCGCCGGCCGAGGCCCGCTCCTCGGTGTACCCCACTGACATCGCCAAGATGGTCCAGGCGCCGATCTTCCACGTCAACGGCGACGATCCCGAGGCCGTCGTCCGGGTCGCCCGCCTGGCGTTCGGCTTCCGCCAGCGGTTCCACAAGGACGTGGTGATCGACATGGTGTGCTACCGGCGCCACGGCCACAACGAGGGCGACGACCCGTCCTACACCCAGCCGCTGATGTACAAGCAGATCCTGGCCCGGCGCTCGGTGCGCAAGCTCTACACCGAGGCCCTCGTCCGCCGGGGTGACATCACCATGGACGACGCCGAGCGGGCCCTCGACGACTTCCTCGGCCGCATGCAGCTCGCCCTGGAGGAGACCCGGGTGTCGACGCCGCCGGTCGTGGCCGACACCGCACCGCCGGCGGTGCCGACCGCGCTCGAACCGGTCGAGACGGGCGTGGCGCGCCACGTGCTCGACCGGGTGGCGACGGCGATGGACGAAGTGCCATCCGGCTTCACCGTCCACCCCAAGCTGCTCCGCACGCTGCAGGCCCGCCGCCAGCTGTTCGACGCCGGCGAGGTCGACTGGTCGATGGGCGAGGCGTTGGCCTTCGGGTCGGTGCTGGTCGAGGGGACCGACGTCAGGCTGTCGGGCCAGGACTCGCGCCGGGGCACGTTCTCCCAGCGCCACCAGGTACTCGTCGACTACGAGACGGGAGGCGAGTGGCTCCCGCTCTCTGGCCTGGCCCAAGAGGGCGGCAAGCTCTGGCTCTACGATTCGCTGCTGTCGGAGTACGCGGCCCTGGGCTTCGAGTACGGATACTCCGTCGTTCACGGCGACGCGCTGGTGGCCTGGGAGGCGCAGTTCGGCGACTTCGCCAACGGCGCCCAGATCGTGATCGACCAGTTCATCACCGCCGGCCACGGCAAGTGGGGCCAGGCGTCGGGCCTGGTCATGCTGCTGCCCCACGGCTACGAAGGCCAGGGCCCCGAGCACTCCTCGGCCCGCATCGAGCGGTTCCTCACCCTCTGCGCCGGCGACAATCTCCAGGTGGTCAACGCCACGACCGCGGCTCAGTACTTCCACGTGCTGCGCCGCCAGGTCCGTCGCCCGATCCGCCGGCCCCTGGTGATCTTCACGCCGAAGTCCTTGCTGCGGGCCAAGCACGCCCGGTCGCCGATCGGGGAACTGGAGAACGGGCGGTTCAAGGAGGTCCTCGACGATCCCGGCTTCGTTGACGGGCGTGGTGCGGAGCACCCGGGTGCCCGTCGCCGAAATGATGTGCGGCGGGTGATCCTGGCGTCCGGCAAGGTGGCCTACGACGCCATGGCCCACCGCGACGAGCACGGGTCGCCTGCCGCCGTCGTGCGGCTCGAGCAGCTCTACCCCTGGCCGGAGAAGCTGGTCCTCGACACCATCTCCCACTACCCGGCGGCGCGAGAGGTGGTGTGGCTCCAAGAGGAGCCGGAGAACATGGGCCCGTGGAACTTCGTCCACGGCCGCCTGCACCGCCTCCTGCGGGCCGACTACACCGTGCGGCACGTGAGCCGGCCGGAGTCCGCCAGTCCTGCGTCGGGGAGCCAGACCGTCCACCAACGCCAGCAGGCCGACCTGCTCACGGGGGCGTTCGACGGGCTGTAGATCCCAGGATCGCACGTTCGCGCCGTGCGGAATGCTTGACTGAGCACGGTATGTCACCCGCCGCGGCATCGCGCCCAACCGGTCGTCGAGTCGTCGTGGACGGCTCGAACCTGGCCACCGAGGGCCGGAACACACCAAGCCTGGCCCAGCTGGACGAGGCGGTCCAGGCCTTCCACGCGGAGCGTCCGAACGACGAGATCATCGTCGTCGTCGACGCATCGTTCGGCTACCGGATCGACGAATCCGAGCGCAAGATCTTCGAAGAAGCCGAAGAGGCGGGCGAGATCGTATCGCCGCCGGCGGGCGCCATCGGGCGGGGCGACGGCTTCCTGCTCCGCATCGCCGACCGCATCGACGCCGACGTGCTGTCGAACGACTCCTTCCAGGAGTTTCACGGCGAGTACACCTGGCTGTTCGAGGAGGGCCGACTCGTCGGCGGCAAGCCGGTCCCCAACGTCGGCTGGATCTTCACCCCGCGCACGCCGGTGCGAGGCCCCAAGAGCCGGGTTGCCACCCGCGACGCCGACCGGGCCCGCCGGAAGGCTGCGGCGTCGACGCCGGCGCCGCCTGAGCCGACGGCGGCTGCCATCGCCGAGGCCACGGCCGAGGCCATCTCGCCGGATCCCGCCAAGTCGGCTCGGCGGGGCCGCCGGCGTGGGGGCCGGGCCGCCGGTGTGGCGGCCGGCGCCGGTGCCGAGGCATCGGGCGGCCACGCCCCGCAGGCCATCAACGAGCCCCTTCCCTTCATCACCTTCATCGCCGACCACCCCTTGGGCACCGAGGTGGAGGGAGTCGTCGAGGGGTTCACGTCGCATGGCGCGTTCGTCATCGCCGGGGGCGCCCGGTGCTATGCCCCGGTTTCGGCGCTGGGCGACCCGCCGCCCCGCAGCGCCAAGGAGGTGCTGACCAAGGGCGAGACCCGCACTTTTGTGATCCAGGCCCTCGACCCGCCCCGGCGGGGGATCGAGTTGGCGCTGCCCGGCCTGGCCAAGCTGGCGGGAGCCCCGACCGAGGAGACGGTCGAGGCCGAGATCGACGTGGGCGCCCAACCGGTCGTCGAGGGGGCGCCGGCCAAGGCCCGGCGGAGCCGCAAGAAGGCGGTCGACGTTCAGCCGGAGGTGGTCGCTGAGCCGGCGCCGGCGGAGCTGGTGCCGGCGCCCGAGAAGAAGCCCCGCCGGCGCAAGGTCGCGCCCGTGGTGGTGGCAAAGACGGAGGTGGCGCCGGAGTCAGAGGCGGAGGCGCCGCCCGTGCCGGCCAAGTCGCGCCGGAGCCGCAAGGCGGCGCCGGCGGAGCCCACGCCGGAGGCCGCGGTCGTGGCGCCGGCGCCGGCCGCCGACGGCGAGGCCCCGGCTCGACCCCGTCGCAGCACGGTGCGCAAGGCGCAGCCCGAGGCGGCGCCGGCGCCGTCGCTGGCGCCGGGCAAGCGGGCCCGGAAGAAGGCCGTCGCCGAGCCGGTCGTGGTCGCGCCGGAGCCGGAGCCGGTGAAGAAGGCCGCGCGGTCCCGCAAGAAGGTCGCCCCTGAGCCCGTCCCCCTCGAGCCGGAACCGCCGCAGAAGGCCACCCGCAGCCGCAAGAAGGCGGTGGCCGAGCCGGCGGCGCCGGAGGAGGCAACGCCGGTCAAGGCGGCGAAGAAGGCGGCCAAGAGGGTGGCCAAGGCAGTCACAAAGGAGTCTTGACCGTCCCCTAGAGTCGGTCGCGGATGCGCATCGCCACCTGGAACGTCAACTCGCTCAAGGTCCGCCTGCCCAAGGTCGAGGAGTGGCTGGCCTACGCCCAACCTGACGTCCTGTGCATGCAGGAGACCAAGCTGGCCGACAGCGCCTTTCCCGCGCTTGCCTTCTCGGCTCTGGGATACGAAGCGGCTCACTGCGGCGAGGGCCGGTGGAACGGGGTGGCCATCCTGAGCAAGGTCGGCCTCGACGACGTCGTCGCCGGCTTCTCCGACCAGGCCGAGGACGAGACGGTGGAGGCCCGGCTGTTGTGGGCCACCTGCGCCGGCGTGCGGGTGGGCAGCGTCTATGTCCCCAACGGCCGCCAGGTGGGCAGCGAGCATTACGAGGCCAAGCTGGCGTGGCTCGACCGCCTGCGCCGGCACGTCGAGACGGGCTGCGACCCCACCGCCGACATGGTGATCTGCGGCGACTTCAACGTCGCCCCCGACGACCGCGATGCCTGGGATCCGGCCAAGCTGCATGGCGGCACCCACATCAGCCCGCCGGAGCGGGAGGCGGTGGCCGCCCTTCAGGAGTGGGGGCTGGTCGACGTCTTCCGCCGCATGTACCCCCAGTCCGGGATCTTCTCGTGGTGGGACTACCGGGCCGGCGACTTCCACCAGGGCCGGGGCCTGCGCATCGACCTGCTCCTGGCCACCAAGTCGCTGGCCGACCGGGCCACCTGGGCCCTCATCGACCGCCAGGCCCGCAAGGGCAAGCTGCCAAGCGACCACGCACCCCTGATCGTCGACTTCAACCCCTAACCCGAACTGGTTGCACGTACCCGCCTTCTTCGCAGGCAAGTGCAACCAGAACGGAAAGGGTTACTCCGCCAGGGTCACCCGTAGCTTGGCCAGGCCGGCGGCCAGGGCTTCGCGGAGCTCGGCCCGGGGCAGGCCGGTGTCGTGGTGGAGCTCCTTCATGGTGCGCGCCGGGGTGCCGTCGAGGCCGTAGTGGGCGGTGATGACCTGGCGTTCGAGCGGGTCGAGGAACTCGAACAGGCGCTTGCCCATGCCCCGGAGGACCATCACGTCATCGTCGATGGTGGCGTCGAGGTCGGCGAACTCGGCCCGCTTGGTGTCCGGGTAGGGCCAACCATCCTCGGGCCACAGATAGGGGCGCATTCTCCCGTTTTCGCGCCGATTGGCTTGGATGTCAACGGACGTGGTCGGCCACCACTGCGAGGAGCTCGTCGCCGTAGCGATCGGCCTTCACCGGCCCCATGCCGGGCAGCGCCAGCAGTGACATCAGGTCGCGCGGCCGGGCCTCGGCTACCGCGGCGAGGGTGGTGTCGTGGAAGACCACGAACGCCGGCACCCCCGATGCCCGGGCGGTCGACGCCCGCCACGACCGGAGGGCCTGGAGCACCACGGGATCGGCCCGCTCGCCGGCCCGGGGCGCCCGCCGGCCGCCGGTCACCGACCGCAGCTGGGCCCGGCCGTCGGCCACGCAGCTCCGCCATCCGTCACCGTCCGGTTCACCGGCGCCGGCCAGCGTGGCGATGGCGGCCTCGATCTCGCTCAGCCAGGGCGACGGCGAGCGCGACATGGTGCCGGCGCCGAACGTCCGCCGCTGGGCCCACGACAAGTGCAGCTCCCGCTCGGCGCGCGTGACGGCGACGTAGAGCAGCCGGCGCTCCTCGGCCCGGTCCTCGGGCGTGGTGGCGTGGCCGATCGGCAGCAGCCCCTGCTCGACGCCCACCAGGAAGACCACCGGCCACTCGAGCCCCTTGGCCGCGTGGATGGTGGCCAGGTCGACGGCCTGCCCGACCGTCGCCGGCTCCTCGCGGGCGAGGCGGGCAGTGAGCCAGGCCACGAAACCGCCGACCGACCCGGCGCGGTCGAGGACCATGAACTCCCGGGCCTGGCGGGCCAGCACGTCGAGCTCGGCGCCGCGCTCTCCCGCCTGATCGGCCTCGCGGGCCAGCGCGTCGAGGTCGGGGACGACGCCGGCCAGCGGCGCCCCGGCCCGCCGGCGCAGGCCGGCGAGTGTCTCCTTCACTGCGGGCTGGTCGAGGAACGCGGACGACCCTCGCAGGCGGTAAGGGATGGCGGCGGCCTTGAGCAGGTCCTCGAACACCACCAGCTGGGCGTGGGTGCGGGCCAGCACGGCAAGGTCGGACCACCGCCCGGCCCCACCCCGGCGGCGCAGGGCCCGGACGACGCTGCGGGCCTCCTCCTCATCGCTGGCGTAGGCACTGACGGTTGGCGCCGGCCCGTCGGCACCCGGCGCCCGGAGCCGGTGGCCCCCGATGCCCTCGAGGACGGCGTTGGCCACGGCGACGACCTGGGGGGTCGAGCGGTGGTTCTCGTCAAGGTGGACGACAGTGGCGCCCGGGAATCGAGCCGCGAACTCACTCAGGTAGCGGGGGTCGGCGCCGTTCCAGGAGTAGATGGCCTGGCGGGGGTCGCCCACGACGCAGAGGTCGTCGCCCCCGTCGCGCCAGGCCTCGAGGAGGCGGAACTGGAGGGGGTTGACGTCCTGGAACTCGTCGACGAACAGGTGCCGGTACCGCCAGCGCTGGGTGGCGGCGAAGGCGGCATCGGTCTCCAGGGCGCGGGCGCATTCGAGGAGCAGGTCGTCGAAGTCGACGAGGTGCTGGCGGCGCTTCTCCTGCTGGTAGCGCTCGTAGACGGCCGCCACCGCGGCCGCCGGCATCGGCGGCTTGCGGCCCGCGGCGGCCACCGCCTCGGCGTAGCCCGCCGGCGACACCATGCGGGCCTGGGCCCACTCGATCTCGGCGGCCAGTTCGGGAGGCCCGGGGTCAGACGGCGAGCGCCGGGCCGGGAGCAGCCGCAACAGGATGCGGGTCTTGCGGTCGAGCAGCGCCGGCGGCCGCTCCCCGCTGTCGGCCCAGCGCCGGCGGAGCTGGGCGTAGGCGATGGCGTGGAATGTGCCCGCGGCCACCTGGTCGCGCACACCGAGGCCGGCGAGGCGGGTGGACAGCTCGTCGGCCGCCCGGCGGGTGAAGGTAAGGGCGAGGACGTGGGCGGCGAGCGCCTGGCCTTCGGCCACCCGCCAGGCGATCCGGCGGGTGAGCACGCGCGTCTTGCCCGAGCCGGCGCCGGCCAGGATGCAGAGCGGCTGACCAGGGGTGGTGACGGCCTCCAGCTGGGCCGGCGTCAGCCCAGCCAGCAGGTCGGTGCCGCCTCCGTGGGTGAACGGGATGGCGGGCGCAGTGCTCATGTCCCGATCGAACGTACAGTCGGGGTGAGACAGGATGGTGGATGGTCAGCCGACAGCCGGTGCTGCCGCCGTACGGGAGGACGGCGCCGGCGGGGCAGGGGCCCCGCTTCGGCGAGGAGGCGGGGATGGGAGTCCCTGCCGGGGCAGCGGCACTGTCTCAGGGTGCCGATACGCTTCTGATCGATGCTCTGCGGTCTCGACCTCGACGGTGTGCTGTGCGACATCGGCCCCCCCGTGGCCGAGCGCATCGCCACGGTGTTCGGCGTGGCCAGCCACCCCTCCACCTGGCGCAGCTACGACCTTCGGCTCCTGCGGCTGGGCATCCCAGAGGACCGCTTCTCGGAGTTCCTCGACGAGACGTTCGCCGACCCGGGCCTCTACACGGCGGCGCCGGTGTGCGAGGGGGTGCGGGCCGCCCTGAACCAGCTCCGGGGGAGCGGCTGGGATCTCGTGGGCATCACCGCCCGGCCGCCCCACCTGGCGGAAGCCACGAAGGCGTGGCTGGCCCGCCACGGCCTGCCCGTCACCGAGGTGCACCACACGGCCGTGGGCACCAAGTCGGAGGTGGCCCGCCGGCTGGGCGCCGATGCCACGATCGAGGACAACCCCACCGAGGCCGAGCTCCTCGCCGAGGTGTGCGACTCCTGGCTGCTCGACCGGCCGTACAACCAGGGCTCGGCGGTGGTGCGGGCCCGCCGGCTGTCGTCCTGGGACGATGCCGTCGGCCGCCTCTGCCAGCTCCGCCTGTTCGCCTGATGAGCCACTTCGCGGTCACCGCCGTCGGCGCTGACCGCCCGGGCATCGTGGCCGCCGTGACGGGCGCCTTCGCCGACCACGGCTGCAACCTGGAGGACAGCTCGATGACCATCCTCCGGGGCCAGTTCGCCATGATGCTCGTGGTCGACGCGCCCGCCGGCGTGGGCGCCGGCGAGCTGGAGGCCGCCCTCGCCGGCCCCGCATCGGATCTCGACCTGGTGGTCACGGTCCGCCCGGCCGGGGAGCCGGCGGCCGAGCCCGGCGCCGACTCCTGGACCGTCTCGGTCTACGGCGCCGACCACCCCGGCATCGTCCACGGCGTTGCCGCCCTGCTGGCCGACCGGGCGGTCAACATCGTCGACCTGAGCACCCGGGTGGTGGGCACGCCCGAGAGCCCCGTCTACACCATGATCCTGGAGGTCACCCTGCCGCCCGGCGGCGACCCCCACCAGCTCCAGGCCGACCTGGACGCCACGGCCGGCGAGCTGGGGGTGACGTGCCGGCTGCACCCGTCCGAAGCCGACATTCTCTAGAGGCACCCTGATGGCCGTCCGGGCCGTCCGCGCCCTCCCCGACCCGTTCCTGCAGCGTCCCTCGGCCGCCATCGGCACCGTTGACGCCGGCGTCCTCGCCCTCGCCGAGGACCTGCTCGACACCATGCGGGCCAGGCCGGCGTGCGTGGGGCTGGCCGCGCCCCAGATCGGCGTGGGTTTACGGGCCTTCGCCATCGACGTCAGCGGCCACCGCAAGGCCCGGTCCTGCGCCGGCGAACTGGTGCTGTTCGACCCTGTCCTGGTCTCCGCCAGCAAGCCGGTCATGGGACGGGAGGGCTGCCTGAGCATCCCCGACCTCACCGGCGACGTGGCGCGGGCCACCGAGGTCGTCGTCCGGGGAACGGGGGTCGACGGTGCCGCTCGCGTCATCGAGGCCGACGCCTTCGAGGCTCGGGCTTTGCTCCACGAGCTCGACCACCTCGACGGTTTCGTGTTCCTCGACCGGGTGGCGTCGCCCCATGCGGTGTACCGGCGCAAGCTCTACCGGTAGATTCTTGGGTGCATGACCTTCCCGAAGAAGTACCTGAACGACGGCGAGGAGATCATCCTCGACCTCCGTCCGCACTGGTTCTTCCTCTTCGGGCCGGCGGTGGCGCTGATCGGCGCCCTCGCCCTCGGCATCTGGGTCGGCTCGGGTGACGACCCGCCGGACTGGCAGCTCTTCCCCGCCCTCGCCCTCGCCGTGATCGCCCTGCTGTTTTTCCTGGTCCGGCTGGCCCAGTGGATGACCACCGACCTGGTCCTCACGACTGACCGCCTTATCTACCGCAAGGGCGTGGTGTCGAGGCAAGGCAGGGAGATCCCACTCGAGAGGATCAACGACGTCAGTTTCACCCAGACCCTGTTCCAGCGGATGCTGCGGGCCGGCGACGTGCTGATCGAGTCCGGCGGCGAGCGGGGCCAGTCCTCCTTCGGGCACTTCGGCGACCCCCAAGGAATCCAGAACGAGGTCCACCGGGCCATCGAGGCCGCCGCCGCCCGCGACGCGGACCGCATGGCCGGCCGGCGGGAGCTGTCGCCCCTGGAGCAGCTGGAGAAGCTGGAGGAGCTGCGCCAGCGGGGCGTGATCTCCCAGGCCGAGTTCGACCTCAAGAAGCAGAAGCTGCTCGACAGGCTGTAGCGCCACTCGAACAGGGAGGGGTCAGCCGAGCACCGAGCGGTCGCCGGCCCGGAGGCCCTCGGCCAGCCGGCGGAAGGCGCCGGCGGCGTCGGCGCCCATCGAGTCGCAGTGGCTCCACCGGCAGCCGCGCTCCCGGTCGATGCCGTACAGGCCGAAGCGAGGCTCGTAGGAGCCCCACTCGTAGCAATCGGCCAACGTCCAGTGGAAGTAGCCGGTCACCGGGAGCCCGTCGTCCACGGCGGCCACGAGCGCTTTCAGGTGCGCCCGCAGCGACCGCGGCCGGTCCCATCCGTCGCTGCGAGGCCACGCCCGACCCCGGCGCACCCGGTTGGACAGGCCGTTCTCCGACACCTCGATGGCCAGGCCCGGGTGGTGGTTCACCCGCAGGTAGGCGACCAACCCCTCAGGGTGGACGGCCATGTCCCACTGCTTGTTGGCCGGTGCCCACGTGCGGCCGCCGGCGGTGCGATGGCCGGGAAGGCGCAGGTGGTCGGCGGCCACGGGGTCGTAATAGTTGACCGAGACGAGGTCCAGGGGCCGCTCGAACGGGCCGTCGTAGACGGCGGCCACGGCGCGGGGTAGGGCCTGGTCGAGCGGCAGGATCGACCTCGTCATGCGCTGGATCGGTGCGTCGGCCCGGCCTGTCCCTCCGAGGGCCGTGTGCTGGTCCTCCCGCCGGCCGGCGAGCCACGCCCGCAACTCGGGCCGGCTCACACCCTCGGAGCGGGCCACCAGCACGTCCAGCAGCATCCGGTCGAGCTCGTACAGGGAGGACGCGTGGTTGTCGGTGGACACCACCGCCTCGGGCTGGCGCCGGTGGATGGCGGTGTAGGCCAAGACGTGGGCCGTGAGCAGATGGTCCAACGACCGCACCAGGTCGCCGAAGGCCAGGGAGCGGCCCGGCGGGAGCGCGCCGAGCACGTAGGCCTGCACGGCGTAGCCGTTGATCTCGTTCAGGGTGAGCCAGTTCCGGCACCCGCCGGCCAGGCGGTCGACGGCCGTCGCCACCCAGCCGGCAAACCGATCCGGGCTGTCGAGGCGCAGCCAGAAGTCCGGGCCCAGCCAGTGCGGGTTCGTGAAGTGGTGGAGGCAGACCGTGGGGCGCAGCCCCCGCTCCGCGCAAGCGGTCAGGATGGCCCGGTACCGGTCGAACGCGGTCTCGTCGTAGACGCCCTCCGCCGGCTCGCACCGGGCCCACTCCACCGAGAGCCGGAAGGCGTCGCAGCCGGCGGCCACCGCCCGGTCGAGATGGTCCTCGTAGCGGTCCCAGAACGACAGGGCGACGCCCGACGGCTCCACCCGACCCGACCGCTCCCACCCGAGCCAGTCGTTGGCCGGCTCACCGGGGCCGTTGAGCCCGCCCTCGGTCTGGAAGGCCGACGTCGCCACCCCGAAGCGGAACCCCGCCGGCAGGACGAGCGGCAACGGGTCCGGCACGCGGGCCAGGCTAGACAACGGTCACAACCGCCAATTTCGGCCTTGCCCCGCCGCCGGTGGCCGTCGACGGCGCCACCGCCGCGCCGGTGGACATCGCTCGCATCGACGCCGCCCTTCGTCTGCGCCGGCGGTGCGCCAGGTGGTAGTTCAGGCCCGCCGCCGGTAGCGTCGCCGGTCGATGGCCACGCTCGTGACGTTCCACGCCCACCCCGACGACGAGTCGATCGCCATGGGTGGGGTGATGGCCAAGGCTGCCGAGCACGGCCACCGCGTGGTTCTCGTCGTCGCCACCCGGGGCGAGAACGGCGAGGTGGACGAGGGGTTCCTGGGAGAGGGTGAGCTGCTGTGGCAGCGCCGCGAACGGGAGACCTTGGCCGCCGCCGAGATCCTGGGCGTGGCCCGGGTGGAGTTCCTCGGCTACGTCGACTCCGGGATGATGGGCACGCCCGAGAACGGCCTTCCCGGGTGTTTCTGGCAGGCCGACGCGGAGGAGGCGGCGGCCAAGCTGGCCGCCATCGTCGTCGAGGAGGGGGCGGACGTCCTCACCATCTACGACGAGAACGGCCAGTACGGCCACCCCGACCATATCCAGGTCCACCGGGTGGGGCTTCGAGCGGCAGAGCTCGCCGGAACCCGACGGGTCTACATGAGCACCCTCAACCGCGAGCACATGAAGCGCGCGTTCGCCGCCTTGGCGGCGTCGGGGGAGGAGATTCCCGAGGACGCAGACCCCGACTTCTTCGACACTCTCGGCGTGCCCGAGGAGCGGATCACCACGACCGTCGACGTCCGGCCCTGGCTGACCCAGAAGCGGGCGGCGATGGCCGCCCACGCCAGCCAGATCAGCGAGACCTCGTTCTTCCTGGCCATGGCGCCGGAGCAGTTCGAGGTCGGCTTCGGTTCTGAGTGGTTCGTCCGCTGCGACGCGCCGCCCGACCTGCGGGAGACCGACCTCTTCGACGGGCTCTAGTGGGGTTGGCGGGCGTCCACACCGCGTGGGCGTGGGTGGTGATCGTCGGCAACGGCCTGGCCGGCGTGTGGGCACTCGGCGCCCATCGCGCTCCGGTGTTGCGCCGGCGTGAGCTGTGGTGGTTCACCGCCGGCGCCCAGTTCTCGGCTTTCGTCGAGGTGATCCTGGGCGTGGCCATGGTCGCCGGGCGTGACGTGCCCGACGACCTCCAGTTCCACATGTTCTACGGGTTCGTCATCCTGGCCGCCGTCGGGATCATCTACAGCTACCGCCAGCAGCTCCGTGACCGCATCTACCTGCTGTACGGCTTCGGCGGTCTCTTCATCATGGGGCTGGGCCTCCGCGCCCTCCAAGTCGGCCCGCGGTAGAGCCGGCCGACCGAGCGCAAGCCCTCGATTCTAGAGATGCACCACCGAGCAGGTCGCGGTGCGGGTGATCCCGTGGATGAGCTGGATCTGGTTGACCACCAGCCGGCCGAGGTCGTCCATGGAGTCGGCCTCGGCCAGGACGATCACGTCGTAGTTGCCGGTGACGTTGTGGGCGGCGATCACCCCGTCGATCTTGCCCACCTCCTCCGCCACCTGGGCCGACTTGCCGACATCGGTCTGGATCAGCACGTACGCCTGTGCTTGCACGTTGTTCCCTCCGTCACTCACTGTTCGCCCTGGTCGCTGCGCTCGCCGGCCCTTGAGGGCCGCCCGGCGATGGCCTCCGCTCCGCTCCGGCAGGGCCGGCCGGCCCGGCCGGCGTGCTCGCTCACGATTCGCCCTGGTCGCTGCGCTCGCCGGCCCTTGAGGGCCGCCCGGCGATGGCCTCCGCTCCGCTCCGGCAGGGCCGGCCGGCCCGGCCGGCGTGCTCGCTCACGATTCGCCCTGGTCGCTGCGCTCGCCGGCCCTTGAGGGCCGCCCGGCGATGGCCTCGCTCGCTCCGGCAGGGCCGGCCGGCGTGCTCGCTCACTCGGCCGAGAGTCGCTTCTGAAGGGCGTCCACCTCGTCGCGCAGCTCCACCGGGAGGCGCTCGCCCAGGTTGGCGTAGTGCTCCTCGATGGAGGGCACCTCGGCCCGCCACTCCTCGGCGTCGACCCGGAGCAGCTCGGCCATCTCCTCGGGCTTCACATCGAGACCCTCGACGTTGATGCCGCCCTCGGCCGGCAGCAACCCGACCGGGGACTCCACCGCGTCCGCCGTGCCTGCGACCCGGTCGAAGATCCACGCCAGCACCCGGCTGTTCTCGCCGAAGCCCGGCCACAGCCACTTGCCGTCGGGGCTCTTGCGAAACCAGTTGACGTAGAAGAGCTTGGGCAGCTTGGAGGCCTCCGCCGAGGCCCCGATGTGGAGCCAGTGGCCGAGGTAGTCGCCCATGTTGTAGCCGCAGAAGGGCAGCATGGCGAAGGGGTCACGCCGGAGCTTGCCCACGGCGCCGGCCTGGGCCGCCGTGGTCTCCGACGCCATGATCGAGCCCAGGAACACGCCCTGCTGCCAGCTGCGCGCCTCCTGCACCAGGGGCACCACCGACGAGCGCCGGCCGCCGAAGAGGATGGCCGAGATCGGGACGCCCTTGGGGTCCTCCCACTCGGGGGCGATGGTGGGGCACTGGGCCGCCGGGGCGGTGAAGCGGGCGTTGGGGTGGGCGGCCGGCGTGCCCGTCTGGGGCGTCCAGTCCTTGCGCTTCCAGTCGATGAGGTGCGCCGGCGGCTCCTCGGTCATGTCCTCCCACCACACGTCGCCGTCGTCGGTGTAGGCGGTGTTGGTGAAGAGGCAGTTGGAGCGCAAGGTCTCCATGGCGTTGTGGTTGGTGTGGTGCGACGTGCCCGGGGCCACGCCGAAGAAGCCGGCCTCGGGGTTGATGGCCCACAGGCGACCGTCGTCGCCGAACTTCATCCAGCAGATGTCGTCGCCGACGGTCTGGACACCCCAGCCCGGAACGGTGGGAACGAGCATGGCCAGGTTGGTCTTGCCGCAGGCCGACGGGAAGGCGGCGGCCACGTACTTTGACTCGCCGGCGGGGTTGGTCAGCTTGAGGATGAGCATGTGCTCGGCCAGCCAACCGTCGTCCCGGGCCATCGACGAGGCGATGCGGAGGGCGAAGCACTTCTTGCCCAGCAGGGCGTTGCCGCCGTAGCCCGAGCCGTAGGACCAGATCGACCGCTCCTCGGGGAAGTGGACGATGTACTTGTTCTCGGCGTCGCACGGCCAGGCGACGTCGGCCTGGCCCTCCTCGAGCGGCGCGCCGACCGAGTGCAGGCACGGCACGAAGGCGCCATCGGCGCCCAGGGTGTCGAGGACGGCCTGGCCCATGCGGGTCATGATCCGCATGTTGATGGCGACGTAGGCCGAGTCGGTGATCTCCACACCGATGTGGGCGATGGGGGAGCCGATAGGGCCCATGCTGAATGGCACCACGTACATGGTGCGGCCCTTCATCGAACCTCGGAACAGCTCGGTGAGGGTGGCCTTCATCTCCGCCGGGTCACGCCAGTTGTTCGTGGGGCCGGCGTCGATCTCCTTCTGCGAGCAGATGTACGTGCGGTCCTCGACCCGGGCGACATCGCCGGGGTCCGAGGTGGCCCAGTAGCTGTTCGGGCGCAGCTCGTCGTTCAGGCGGGTCAGGGTGCCGGCGTCGACCAGGAGCTGGCACAGGCGGTCGTACTCCGCTTCGGATCCGTCGCACCACTCCACCCGATCGGGCTGGCTGAGGTCCGCCACCTCTTGGACCCAGTCGAGAAGCCGTTGGTTGGTGGTGGTCGGAGCCGAGGTTGTGGTCATACCGTCCTTCCGTCGGGTCGAGGAGGAAAACCTGGGGTGCCCATGTCCACCTCGGAGCCCAGGCGGACGCGGGTGGCCCGGCCCTGGCTGTCGAGGTCGAACACGACCCGCTGGCCCTGCCTGAGCATCCGGAACACCGAGCCGGTGAGGGCTTCGGGGGAGAGGTCGTATTCGGAGCGGTCTGTATCGCGCATCACCACGCCCTCCGCCGTACCGGGGTCGTAGGACTTGATGACTCCCTGCAAGGAACCTCCTGGTGGAGCGCCTAACCTGCTCCTCCTGACGTTATCCGAGTTCGCCCTCATCGAGCGCTTGCGGCAGCGCCTTGTCGGACCGCCGGACCAGATCTGGGTGGGCGACGACGTGGCGGTCGTCCCCGGGCCACGGGGTTCGATGCTGCTGGCCGCGGATGCGGTGGTCGCCGGCATCCACGCCGACCTCGAGCTGGTCGGCCTCGACGACATGGGCTGGAAGGCCGTCGTGGCCAACGTCAGCGACATCGCCGCCGTCGGCGGCCGCCCATGCTGCGTGGTGGTCACCGTCGCCGGCCCCCTGGGTGAGATCGACTTCGACCTGCTCTACGACGGGCTGACCGCGGCGTCGGACGCCTACGGTTGCCCGATCGTCGGCGGGGACCTGACGTCGTCGTCGACACTGGTGGTGTCGGTGGCGATCGTCGGGGATGGGGCGCGAGCGAGCTGCCGGCGCCGGTGCTGCGCTCGGGTGCTCAGGTCGGTGACACGATCTTCGTCACTGGCCCGCTCGGCTCGTCGGCGGCGGGACTCCGCCTGTTGCAGACCGGTCGGGTGTCGGAGGCGCCGGACCTGGTCCTGGCCCACCGCCGGCCCCGCGCCCGGCTGGACGAGGGGACGGTGGCCCGCCGGTCCGGGGCGACGGCGATGATCGACGTGTCAGACGGGTTGGCGAGCGACCTGCGCCACATTGCCGATGCGTCGGGCGTCGGCGTGGCGCTCGACCGGGTGCCGGTCGCCATCGGGGTCAACCGGGTGAGCGACGACGCCGAATCGTTGGCCCTCGGCGGCGGCGAGGATTACGAGCTGCTCTTCACGGCCCCGGACCCCGACGCCGTTGAGGCCGCGTTCGTCCGCGCCGGCCTCGGCACCCCGTTGCGGATCGGGCGGTGCACGGCCGACGCCGGCGAGCGCCGCCTGCGGGACCACGACCTGCCGGCGCTGGGCTGGGAGCACCGATGACCCCCTCGTTCTGGTTGCACTTACCCGTCGTATGCGCAGGTAACTGCAACCAAATGGAGGGGGCGTGAACCGGCCCGTGGCCCTCACCATCGCCGGCTCCGACTCGAGCGGCGGCGCCGGCGTCGTCGCCGACCTCAAGACCTTCGAGGCCCACGGCGTGTGGGGCACCGTGGCCCTCACGGCGATCACCGCCCAGAACACCCTTGGCGTGCAGGCGGTCGAGACCCTGACGCCGGAGATAGTGCGGGCCCAGATCGCCTCGGTGGTCTCCGACCTGGGCGTGCAGGCGGCCAAGACCGGCATGCTGGGCTCGGCGGCGGTGGTCGAGGAGGTCGTGCGCACCGTCGTCGAGCTGGGCGTGCGGCCGCTGGTCGTCGACCCGGTCATGGTGGCTTCGACGGGTGGGCGCCTGCTCGACCCCGACGCCGTCGACGCGGTCCTCCGCCACCTACTGCCCCGGGCCTCGGTGCTGACGCCCAACCTGGCCGAGGCGGCCGCCCTGGTGGGCTTCGAGGTCGCCGACCGGGAGGGCATGGAGCGGGCGGCCCGGGCGCTTGCCGACCTCGGCGCGGCGGTCGTGCTGGTCAAGGGCGGCCATCTCGCCGGCGACCACTCGCCCGACTGCCTCCTTGTCGCCGGCGACGAGCCGGTCTGGCTGGAGGGGCTCCGGCTGCCTGACCGCGGCGCGCACGGATCCGGGTGCGTGCTCTCGGCGGCCATCTGCGCCGAGCTGGCCCGGGGCATGGAGGCCGCCGACGCGTGCCTCGCGGCCAAGCGGTTCGTCGCCCGAGCCATCGAGGCCGGCCCCGTGCTGGGCGCCGGCGTGGTGCCGGTGGAGCCGGCGTGGGAGGCCCGACAGACCGAGGGGCTCCCGTAGCAGTACCGTCGAAGCCGGTGGAGGGTGAGCGCCTCGACGACGAGCAGATCGCGCTGGTGCTCCGCCGGGCGACGGAGCTCGACGGCCAGTCGCCGGCGGACCAGCCCGGGCTCGACCTCGCCGTGCTGGAGGAGGCGGCGGTCGAGGCCGGCCTCAGCCGGGAGTCCGTGCGGCGGGCGGTAGCCGAGCTGCGGGCCGGGGCGCTCGTGGCCGGTGACGGCAAGCCGGCCCGGCGCCGGCGGCTGAGCCCGGAGACCGTCACCGTCTCCCGCTGCGTCCCGGGGCCGTCGCCGGCGGTCGACGACATCCTCCGACGCTTCTTGGCCAAGGAGCAGTTCCACGTGCGGCGCGACTTCGGCACCAGCTCCCTCTGGGCCCGCCGCCAGGACGTCAGCGCCCGCGTCAAGGTCCAGTACGACCGGAGCATCCACCGCCGGCTCATGCTGAACGACGCCGAGCAGGTCGAGCTCGCCGTGGTGGAGGAGCCCGGCGAGCGGGGAATGGCCATGGTCAAGCTGACCGTCGACGTCAGGGGGCTCCGGCGGGCCCACCGGGTGGCGCTCGGCAAGGGCGCCGCTGCCGGCGCCGCCGTGGCGGCCGGGGTCCTGCTGTCGAGTGTTCCCGAGCTCATGGCCGTGGCGCCGGCGGCGGCCGGCGTGGCGATCGGCCACCGGGTCGGCACGAATGACGTCCGCACTACCGTGGAGGAGCTGACGACCCGCCTGGAGGGCTTCCTCGACGGGGTGGAGCGCCGGCGCTAGGGCGTCGACCTCATTCGTTCGCTTCGCTCACTCCATCCGGTCGAGGAGATGGCGCTCCGGCGGAGCCGTCGGGTCTACGCCGTTTGTTTCTGGCCGGGGGCCGAAGGGGCCGCCGGCGGCGGCGAGAACCGGCGCCGGCAATCGGGGCGGCGCCCACGCTAGTTGCCGGGGGCGCCGAAGACCAGCGGGTGGCGGCTCGATGAACCGGATCGACTCCACGACCGAACGCAAGTTGTCCGGCAGCGGGTCGAGCGGGAGCTCGAGGTCGCCGGACTCCGTGGTGACCGTCGTGACCAGGTTGGCGTCGTTCACCGTCAGGATGATGGCGAAGGTCTTCTCGAACTGCGACTTGGGCCCGGCGATGCCGAAGCTGGACCCCAGCGGTGCGTGGACCTCGAAGCCGGCGCTGGTGAAGTGGCCCTTCACCGGCGTGATCGACGCCAGGTCGTTGGCGGGCACGGACAGCGTCACGACCGCCGAGACCCAGGGCTCTTGCATCATGGCTGGAGGCCTAGCGGACGGACTTCTGGACCTTGCCGGCCCGGATGCACGACGTGCAGACCGACAGCCGCTTCGGTGCACCGTTGACCACGGCCCGGATCCGCTGAATGTTGGGGTTCCAGCGCCGGCGGGTGCGCCGGTGCGAGTGGCTCACGGCCATGCCGAAACTGGGGTGCTTTCCACAAACCTCACATACCGCGGCCATGGGGGACAAGGGTAGTCGACCGGGGTGCCCACTACGATTCGTCGTCATGGAGACCCTGGCCCCTGAGCACCTGCGCGCCGCCATGGTCGCCTACCGCGACCTGCTGCGCCGGCACCAGGAGCGGCTCAACCGGCTGAACGTCTACCCGGTGCCCGACGGCGACACGGGCACGAACATGGCCCTGACCTTGGAATCAGTTGTCGCCGGCCTGGAGGGGGCCAGCGAGGACGGCATCCAGAAGGCGGTGGTCCACGGCGCGCTCATGGGGGCCCGGGGCAACTCCGGGGTCATCCTGTCGCAGATTCTCCGGGGCCTGGCCGACGGCCTGGGCGCCGGCCCCGTCGACGCCGCCGGCGTGGCCGACGCCCTCCTCGGGGCCAGCCGGCTGGCCGACGCCGCCGTCATGCGCCCGGTGGAGGGCACGATCCTCACCGTCGCCCGGGACACGGCGGCGGCCGCCGACGGCGCCCGCCACCGACCCCTGGTGGAGCTCCTCGACTGCGCGGCCGCCGCCGCGGCCACGTCGCTCGAGCGCACCCCCACGCTGCTCCCCGTGTTGGCCGACGCCGGCGTGGTCGACGCCGGCGGCGCCGGGTTCTGCCTCCTCGTCGACGCCCTCCTCCACGTCGTCGCCGGCCGCCCGTTGCCCGATCCACCCGACGACGGCTCCCCGGCCCAGGCGCAGCCCCACCCCGTCGCCGCTCCCGAGGACGCCGACGGCCACGGGTCGGGTGGCGAAGGCGGGCGCTACGAGGTCATGTACTTCCTGGAGGCGCCCGACGAGGCGGTCGACGGCTTCAAGCAGGCGTGGGACGCCATCGGCGACTCCATCGTCGTGGTCGGCGGCGAAGGCCTGTGGAATTGCCACATCCACACCGACGACATCGGCGCCGCCGTCGAGGCCGGTATCGACGCCGGCGGCCGTCCTCGCCAGATCCGGGTGACCGACCTCCACCAGCAGGTGGCCGACGAGCGCCGCAACCGCCAGCGGGTCACGACCGCAGTGGTGGCGGTCGGCGCCGGCGAAGGGGTGGACGAGATCCTGCGCTCGCTCGGCGTCCAGGAGGTGGTGGCCGGCGGGCAGTCCATGAACCCCTCCACGGCCCAGATCCTCGACGCCGTCGAGGCCGCCGCCGGTGACGGGGTGATCGTGCTGCCCAACAACAAGAACGTGATCCCCGTGGCCGAGCAGGCGGCCAAGCTCGCCTCCCGCCCGGTCCGGGTGGTGCCCACCCGCAGTGTCGCCGAGGCGCTGGCCTCGCTCCTCGACTACGACGCCCACGCCGGCGTGGACGCCAACGTCGAGGCCATGGTCGCTGCGTCGGCCCGGGTGGCATGGGGCGAGGTGACCCGCGCCGTGCGCAACGCGGCGAGCACGCCGGCCGGCCCGGTGTCGGAGGGCGACTGGCTCGGGCTCGACCACGGCAAGATCGCGGTCGTCGCCGCCGACCTGGCCGGCGCCGCCAGCGCTCTGCTCGAACGGCTGGTCTCGAGTTCGCATGAGGTCGTGACGCTGATCGAAGGAGAGGGCTCGGAGCCGGTGATCACCGAGAAGATCACCGGCTGGCTGGCCGAGAACCGCCCGGCCGCGGCGGTGGAGGTCCACCACGGCGGCCAACCGCTCGCCGCCTACCTCCTCAGCGCGGAGTGACGGAGCCGGCGGGCCGGAAGCTCGGCCAGCTGGCGATCATCCCCGTCTCCACGCTCAAGGGCGTGGGCGACAAGAAGGCTGAGGGCCTCGAGGCGATGGGCATCACCACCGTGCTCGACCTCCTCACCCACTATCCCCGCCGCTACCTCGACCGGACCCGGCAGGAGTCCATCGCTGGCCTGAGGGAGGCGGAGGAGGCCATGGTCCTGGCCACGGTGAAGCGGGTGCAGTCCCGCCGGACCCGCCAGCGCCGGGCCATGGTCGACGTCGACGTCTTCGACGGCTCCAGCTACCTCCACGTCGTCTTCTTCAACCAGCCCTGGCGGGCCAAGCAGCTCTCGGTGGGTACCCAGGCCGTCTTCTTCGGGAAGATGGAGCGCTACAAGGGCCGTCCCCAGATGACGAATCCGGTCGTCGACCTGGTGGGAGACCGCACCGGCAAGATCGTCCCCATCTACCAGCAGTCGGAGAAGGCGGGGCTGGCCACCTGGGAGCTGGCCGCCTTCGTCGAGGAGGCGCTGGCCCGGGCCGGGCGCATGGCCGACCCCCTGCCCGAGGAGTGGCGCAACCGCCTCGACGTGGGCGACCGCACCTGGGCGTTCAACCAGATCCACAACCCCGAGTCCATGGCCGCGGCGCAGGCGGCCCGCCGGCGGCTGGTGGTCGACGAGCTGCTGCGCCTTCAGCTGGCGCTGGTGATGCGCAAGCGGGCCGTCGAGCGGGAGTCGAAGGGCATCCGCCATGTGGTCGACGGGGAGCTGGTGCGTCGGTTTCACGCCGGCCTGCCGTTCCCCCTGACCGGCGCCCAGCAGCGGGCCATCGCCGAGATCGCCGGCGATCTGGCCGGCGTCCACCCGATGCACCGGCTGCTCCAGGGCGACGTCGGGTCCGGCAAGACGCTGGTGGCGGTGACGGCGCTGCTGATCGCGGTGCAGGGCGGCTACCAGGGGGCGTTCATGGCGCCCACCGAGGTGCTGGCCGAGCAGCACGGCCTCTCGGTGCGCCACGTGCTCGGCGGTCTCACCGTCCCCGATCCCGGCACCCTCATGGGTGACCGGCCGCTCCGGGTCGAGCTGATCACCAACCGCACGCCGGCGGGGGAGCGGGCCCGCATCCTCTCGGCGCTGGCCGACGGCGGGGTGGACCTGCTCATCGGCACCCACGCCCTGCTCGAGGAGAAGGTGGGGTTCCGGGCCCTCGGCGTGATCGTCATCGACGAGCAGCACCGCTTCGGCGTCGAGCAGCGGGCCGCCCTGCGGGGCAAGGGCGACGACCCCGACGTCCTGGTCATGACGGCCACGCCCATTCCCCGCACCGCGGCGATGACCGTGTACGGGGACCTCGACGTCACCGTGCTCGACGAGATGCCTCCGGGGCGGTCGCCGGTGGTGACCAAGTGGGCACGGGGCGAGCTGGAGGAGGCTGCGGCCTACAACCGGGTGTCGGCCGAGGTCGCCGCCGGCCGCCAGGCCTACGTGGTCTGCCCGCTCGTGGAGGAGTCGGAGAAGGTGCAGGCCAAGGCGGCCACGGTGGAGTTCGCCCGCCTGCGCGATGAGGTGTGGCCGGACCTGCGCCTCGCCCTGCTCCACGGCCAGATGCCGTCGAAGGAGAAGGAGGCGGTGATGACCTCGTTCCGGGCCGGCGACCTCGACGTGCTGGTGGCCACGACCGTGATCGAGGTAGGCGTCGACGTCCCCAACGCCACCGTCATGATCATCGAGGACGCCGACCGCTTCGGCATCGCCCAGCTCCACCAGCTGCGGGGCCGGGTCGGGCGGGGCGGCGAGCAGTCGTGGTGCTACCTGCTCGGCGCCGGCGCCACGCCCGACTCCGAGGCCCGCCTCCAGGCCATCGAAGCCAGCACCGACGGCTTCGAGCTGGCCGAAATCGACCTCGAGATCCGGGGCGAAGGCACCGTCCTGGGCACCCGACAGAAGGGCCAGAGCGACCTCAAGCTGGCCAGCCTCCGGCGTGACAAGGAGTGGGTCGCCCGGGCTCGGGAGGTCGCCTTCGCCATCGTCGACGACGACCCCACGCTCTCGCGCCATGAGGTGCTCCAAGAGGAGCTCCGACTCTTGGTGGAACCGGAGGAAGCAGAGTTCCTGTTCAAGAGCTGAGGTTTGCGCCGGGCGAACATCTGTTCGTATGATCCACGTCTGTGCTCCCCGAGCCTCTGACGCCAGAGACCATCGAGCAATTCCGCCGCAGCGTCACGATGCTGGCGCCTCGGCATCCGGCCGCCTTGGACCGCGAAGCGGCCCTGGAGCTCCTCGAAGAGATGCTGCGCCTCCAGGCGTCTGACCGGCGGCTGACCGAGCTCGTCGACGCGCTCCGGAAACTCCTGGCCGCCGCGGACCGGCGATGAAGCCGCCGAAACGGCGACAGCTGCTGGTGCAATCGCAGGCCCCTCTGTCTCGCAGGCGATGCCGTCGTCGTCGCGATCCAGATGGGCCTGCCGGGTCGTACCTCAGAGCCGTTTCGTGCCGGCGCACCGCGGGGAGGAGCATCAGATGAGCGTGAACGACGAACCCCCGACAGATGCGGCTCTCGCTGGCGCCGGCGGTGACGACCTGAGCGCCGGCACGTCGGTCAGCGGGGTTGGTGGGAAGGCGCTGTCGACCGAGAACCGTGACGCCGGACTCGCCCCCGTTGCGGAGCGGGCCGCGGAGGTCGGGTGGGGTCGGGGCGACCCAGGGGTCGCCGAGCAGCCGGTGGCCGGCCACGACGGGACTGGGCAGTCGGAGAAGCCCGGGGACTAGCCGGCGCTCAGAAGCGCTGGCGGTTCCGTACCGCCAGGAACACGCCGCCGCCGAAGACGAGGGCCAGTCCCAAGACGAGCAGGGCGGGGTTGCTCACCGCTCCGGCTGACTGGCTCGTGGAGCGGGGCGTGAGGCTGGCGGCGGCGTCGCCGCCTGGGTCGGTGGACGGCGTCTGCTCGACGGCGGCAGAGCCCGGCGCCGGCGCTTGCGCACCCGCCGGCGGAGCAAGGGTGGGAACGGTGCTGCTGTCGGCGGTCGTAACCCCCACGAGCGATGTCACGGTCGACGATCCCGCCGCGTTGGCGGCGGCCCCCGTTGGAGCGCTCGTGCCGGTGCTGGCGCCGGCGTCCGTCCCGCCCGTCGTGTCCGGCTTGCCGTCCACGCCGTCGCCGGTGCCGCCGGCCGCGCCCGACGTGTCGCGGCTCACGCCGTTCCCCGCCCGGCCCGACGCCGGCGGGGGCGCGGCGACGGTTGTCGTCGTCACCTCCACCGTCGTCGTTGTGGTCGGTGCCGCATCGGCGGCCGTCACCTGGAAGGAGGCGGTCGACGTCGAGACGGCGGTGCCCTGAGTGACGACGGCGACGACGGGAAAGGAGTTCGGCGGGGACTCGGGGACGACCGCAGTGGTGAAGAAGTCGGGCCCGATGCCACTGGCCAGCTCGATCCCGGACTGGCTCCCCCAATGCAGCTTTACTACCGCGCCGGGAGCGAAGCCCGAGCCGGTGATAGAGAACGTGGTGCCCGGTGGCCCGCTGGCGGGGGAGAGCACGAGTTCGGTGGCGGCCGCCGCCGGGCTCCCGCCGAGGAACAGCAACGCCAGCACGACCACGACGGCCGCTCCGGCCGCCGCCGCCCTACGCCACACCGGCGAACCGCAGGAGATCGGCCATGGTGAACGTGCCCGGCTCGGCGGCGGGAAGCTCCGGCTTCCACGCCGGCGCCTGGCGCAGGAACGACGAGGGGTCACCCTTGAGCAGCCCGACGAGGACCTCGGCGACGATCCGCCCGCCCGTCGGGCCCAGCCCCCGCCCCTCGCGCAGGACCTCGGATTCCCGGAGCAGGTAGAACCACAGCGGGGTGTCTCCGGTCAGCCGCAGATCCCGGTTGGGCACCTCGGTGTCCATCGCTGCCGCCACCGCCTGGCCCGAGGGCAGCTGGAGCGACCGCCCGCGGAGCATGTTGATCAATCCCAGGGAGCGCCGGGCGTTGTCGATGGCCGGCGGCAGCTTGCGCATGGGCTCGGCGATCCTGGTGTCGATGCGCCGGCTGGGCTGGGGCGGCGTGGCGTCCTCGAGGGCGAACAGGTGCTTCCACTGGACGGTCCAGCCCTTGGGCAGCGTGCGGAAGCCACCGAGGTGCTGGAGCGGGTTGGCCACCCGGATGTCGGTGAGGATCGGCAGGATCTGGAGGGTGTCGTTGATGCGGTACTCGCCCCGCACCATGCTGTGGCCGAAGCGGTAGGCGGCGGCGGAGAACTCGACCGGCACGAACGGCGCGCTCCGCCACGAGAAGAACGACAGGTCGGCCCGGGCCCTGCCCGTGCGCTTGCTGGTGACCAGGATCTCGCCGAGCATCTCAGGGCCCACCAGCCGGGCCAGGAAGTCGTGGATGACCACCCACTGGTAATGCCAGGTGACGGTGCGGCGGGCCTCCTCGAACAGGCGGCCGGGCTCGGCGCCGAAACGCAGATGGTCGACGACGGCGTTGTGGAAGCGGATGAAGGCCAGGTGCAGTTGGCTGACGATGAAGTGGACGTCGTTGCGGGAGTCACCGATGAGGGCTCGTCCCTGCTGGTTGCGGGGGAGGTCGACGGGCTCGTGCTCGGCGGTGTTGGTGTTGCGCCCCACGAGCAGCGACGCAGGGTCGCCCTGATCGTAGAGGTAGGGGCTGTCCGCTTGGCCCCGCCCGTAGAGGGAGTCCAGGTCGAACCGGGGGGTGCGGAAGGTGGTCAGGGCATCGGGGTCGTTCACCCGGTCCAAGCTCGAGACCGGGTCGAAGGTGATGTCGTGGTCGACGAACTGGCCGAGGTAGGTGTAGCCCGACGGGATGTCCGGGTTGTCGCCGGCCGCTCCCGCCGGTGCGTCGGCCATGGACTCGGCCAGGGCCTTGAGCGCTGCGTCCGAGGGAGCGAAGGGGGGAAGCTCGCGGAACATCCGTCCGTAGCGGCCGTTGAAGGAGGCCGAGCGCGGCAGGTTGTCGAGCCCCCGGGGGCGGCTCCCGCCATGGTGGTCGAGCGATATCGGCTGCGATGGTCGTTCCGTCGTGAGCGAAGTATTGCAGCCCCGCGTTACCCTCGCCCGGACACGACCACGACGGAAGGTGGGTCCCGTGGACTACGGCAAGCTGAGCCCGACACTGGCGGCGGCTCTGGCGGACTTCGAAACCGGCGGTCGCCCCGCGCTCGAGTTGCATGCGCGCTCGCTGGGGCTCGTCTCGACCGAGGCCGCGTCCAAGCCGCCGCGGATCGTGGTGTTCGTCCATTGCGACGAGGGTGCCACCGCCGGCGAGCTGGGTGGCGCCGGCGTGGAGATCAACCAGCCGGCCGGCGCCGTTCGCACCGGCATCGTCGACCTCGACGCCCTCGACGCGCTGACCGAGAACCCGGCGGTGACCCGCGTCGTCCCCGCCCGCCGCCTGCGCCTGCTGATGGACGTGGCCAAGACCAAGGTGGGCGTGCCGGCGTTCCGGACCAAGAACAAGCTGTCGGGCAAGGGGGTGGTGATCGGGATCGTCGACACTGGTATCGAGACCGACCACCCGGCGTTCGCCGGCCGCATCCTGCGCGTCTGGGACCAGACGATGAAGGGCCCGGGCGTGGCCGAAGGCGGCTACGGCGCCGAACTGCAGCCGCCGATGATCGACATCACCCGCGACACCGTCGGCCACGGGACCCACGTCGCCGGCATCGCCGCCGCCGAGGATCCGGTGTACGAAGGCGTGGCGCCCGAGGCCGAGCTGGTCATCGTGAAGTCCGACCTGATGACCGCCCACATCGCCGACGGCGTGCGCTACATCTTCCGGGTGGCCGCCTCGCTGGGCCGGCCGGCAGTGGTCAACCTGTCCCTGGGCGGGCATGGCGACGCACACGACGGCACCGACTCTCTCTCCCTGGTGATCGACAGCCTGACCGGCCCCGGCCGCATCGTCTGCTGCGCGGCCGGCAACGAGGGCAACGACAACATTCACGCCCAGGGCAAGGTGCGCAAGGGCGGGGTCCGCAACTTCGCGGTGTCCATCCGCCGGCCCGCTGCCGGTCAGCGCCCGTGGGTCGCGGCCTTCAACGGCTGGTACAAGGGGTCCGACCGCATGACGGTGTCGGTGACCTCTCCCAACCACGAGTCCACGCCGGCGCAGGCGGTGATCACAGACGCCAACCCGGCGAAGATCTACGAGCTCGAGGATGGCGCCGTTCGGATCACGTCGCCGGGCCCCGACCCGGCCAACGGCGACATCAACTTCTTCGTCGAGATCCAGCCGGCGCCGGCGCCAGAGGCGCCCGCCGGGACGCCGCCGAGCCCACCGGGGGCGTGGCGGATCAAGATGACCGGCGTCAAGGTGCGAGGCGAGAGCGTGGTCGACGTCTGGTCGCTCGACGAGCGCCTGGCCCAGTTCACCGGGATCGCCGTCGAAGACAACATGAAGATCGGCTCACCGGGGTCGTGCACCTCGGCCATCACGGTGGCCTCGTTCACCACCAAGTCCAAATGGACCGACTTCTTCGGCAACGACCACGAGTCGGGCCTCGAGTTCAACACCATCTCGGACTTCAGTAGCGAAGGACCCCGTCGCGACGGGGTGAAAAAGCCCGATGTCGCCGCCCCGGGGGCCATGATCGGTGCCTCCCTCTCGGGAGACTCCGGGGTGGGGCCGGCGGTCATCCTCGACCAGCTGAACCGGATCAACTCGGGTACGAGCATGGCGTGTCCGTTCGTGACGGGCGTCGTCGCCCTGCTCCTGGAGCGCGATCCGACCCTCGACCCGAAGCAGGTCAAGGCCCTCCTCCTGTCGAAGGCGGCCATCCCCCGCAGGGCCAAGGGCGCCTTCGACGAGAAGTGGGGCTTCGGGCTCATTTCGACCAAAGGCCTGTAGCCTGGGGGAGTGGACTGGGGAAAGGTCGACGCACCGCTGGCCTCGGCGCTCGCCGGTGGGTCCGCCGAGGAGCCCCTGTCGGTGTTCGTGCAGATCGACCCGGCGCAGGGCGAGGTGGACCGGGAGGTGCTCGACCGCCTGGGCCTCGGCGGCACGGCCGAGGTCAGCACCGCCACCCTGTCGCCGGCGCAGGTCGACGCCCTCACCGACCAGGATTGGGTGCTCTACGTGCGCCTCTCCGGCCGGCTGCGCCTCCTGCGCCAGCCCGAGTCGCTAGCGCCGGCGGGCGAGAAGAAGGCCGCCGCCGGCGATGACGACCGCCCCCCCAAGCAGCAGAAACGGAAGCGCCGAGCCACCTGAGGAGACGGGCTCCTCGACCGAAGCGTCGAGCTCGGGGAAGTCGATCCTGGCCACCGCAGCGGTACAGGATTCGACGCCGTCGATGCAGCCGACGGCGTACGCCGTCGATGGTGACGCGAACGTCACCGACTGGAACCACCCGAAATCCGGTTCGGGAAACGCGGTCCAATGTTCGCCGGCGTCGTTAGTGGCGAGGACGATGGCCCGGTTGTCACCCTGGAAGTTCACCCCGCCTACTGCAATGCCGCGCCGGCGGTCGGCGAACGCGACGTCATACAACAGCTCGTTCGTGCCGGTGCGGCGCAGCCGCCACGTCTTTCCCTCGTCGAAGGTCACGAAGATCCGACCGGCCTCGCCGACGGCGACGGCGTGCATCGGCACGGTGACGGCCACTCCCAGGAGGCCGGTGGGGGCGACGTCGTCGGTCGCGGCCATATTGGCCTGCCAGATCTCGCCATCGTTGGTGCCGAGGGTCGTGTAGAGAACCTGGTCGGTACGTCCGGTGCCGATGCCGACGATCTGGCCGTGGGAGTCGTCGACGAGCTCCACGTCGCGCAGGATGCCGTACTGCGGCTTCCCCTGGTAGGTCCAGTTCTTCCCGCCGTCGGCGGTGGCCAGTATGAGGCCGTCATCGCCGACGACGTAGCCCCGGTCGGGGTCGATGAACGATACGGCGTTGAAGCTCCAGGCGCTCGGTCGGACATCTCCTGGCCAATCGCCTTCAACAGTGGATGGCGATGGCGTCGCCAAGACCTCCCACGCGGCCCCGCCGTCGGCCGTGCCGATGACACTGCCGATGGCGCTGACGGCGAACCCGCGATCGGCATCGACGAACGACACTGCCTTGAATGCCTGACCGCTCGGGTCCTCCGCCTCGCCGGGTGACGGCTCCCGGGTCGGCAGCGGGGTAGCGAGGCGAGTCCAGGTCTGACCGGCGTCGGCGGTGCGGAAGATGCTGTGGTAGGCGCCGACCGCGTACCCATGGTCGGCATCGGGGAAGGAAACGCCGAAGAGCAGGGACTTGAAGTCGATGCTCAGGGGCGTGATGGTCAGCTCCGGTGGAGGGATGCGCTGGGCGAGGCCGGGCGCCGGTACGGCGGCGGCCAGTGCGAGGGCGAGGACCAGGGCGGCTGCCAGCCGCAGCCTCATCCGGCGCCGTGGTGGCCGGACGAGTGGTTCGTGCCGGCCGGCGCCGCGCTGCGGACCCGTTGCAGGGGCTGGGTCTGCACGCCGTCGAGGTACGAGCGGAGGCGGTCGCCCTGGAGCGTCTCGGCCGAGGCCAGAGCTGACGCCAGGTTCTCCAGGATGTCGCGGTTGGCCTCGAGGATCACCCGGGCCCGGGCCTCCTGCTCGTCGAGAATCCGGCGGACCTCGGCGTCGAGGTGCTCGAGGGTGGGCTGGGAGACGTCCTTGGTGAGCAGGTAGTCACGGCCCAGGAAGACCTCGCGGTCTTCGCGCAGGATGCGCACCCGCCCGAGCCGGTCGCTCATGCCGAAGCGCCCGGCCATGTCACGGGCGGCATTGGTGGCCCGTTCAAGGTCGGATTCCGAGCCGGTGGAGATCTGGCCCAGCACCAGTTCCTCGGCGGCCACGCCGGCCATGGCGATGGCGATGCGGGACTCCAGGTCGTCCCGGGTGGGCAGCATCGAGTCCTCGGTAGCGAGGGCGACGTGGCCGATGCCCCGGCCCCGAGCGATGATCGAGAGCTTGTCGAGGGCCATGGCTTGGCCGACGGCGGCGGCGACGATGGCGTGGCCGCCCTCGTGCACGGCGATGCGGCGCTTGTCGGCCTCGGGGATGATGACGGCCTTACGCCGGGGGCCGCCGACCACCCGCTCGACGGCCTCCTCGAGGTGGGCTGAGGAAATGGCCTGCGCCCGCTCCCGCACCGCCAGCAGGGCGGCCTCGTTGAGCACGCTGGCCAGATCGGCGCCGGTGAAGCCGGGGGTCTGGCGGGCGATCACCGGCAGTTGGCGGTCGGCGTCGGCGAGGCGCCGGCCCTTGGCGTGGAGGTGGAGGATGTCGAGGCGGCCCTCGCGGTCGGGCTTCTCGATGGTGATGTGGCGGTCGAAGCGGCCGGGGCGGAGCAGGGCGGGGTCGAGGATGTCGGCCCGGTTGGTGGCGGCCAGCACGGCGACGCCCTCGGTGGGGGAGAAGCCGTCCATCTGGACGAGCATCTCGTTGAGGGTCTGCTCCCGCTCGTCGTGGCCGCCACCGATGCCGGCGCCCCGCTGGCGGCCGACGGCGTCGAGCTCGTCGATGAACACGATGGACGGAGCGGATGCCCGAGCCTGGCGGAACAGGTCACGAACCCGGGCGGCGCCGACGCCGACCAGGGACTCCACGAACTCGGAGCCGGAGATGGAGAAGAACTTGGCATTGGCCTCGCCGGCGACGGCCCGGGCCAGCAGGGTCTTGCCGCACCCTGGTGGGCCGATGAGCAGGACGCCCTTGGGCGGCAGGGCGCCCATGCGCTTGAACGCCGCCGGCTCGGCCAGGTAATCACGGACCTCGGCCAGCTCGGTGACGGCTTCGTCGGACCCGGCCACGTCGAGGAAGGTCGTGCGCGCCCGGCCGCCCTCGCCGATCATCTTGTCGCCCACGGAGCCGAAGTCGAGGAACTCCTCGGTACCGCCGGCGTTGCCCCGAACCAGGTAGAAGAGCAGGGCGAACAGGTTGGCCAGGATGACCAGCGGCATCAGGAACTGGGCGAGGAAACGGACGAGGCCCTTAGTGGACTGGGGGTGGACCCCCACCTCGGCGTCGCCGTCCAGCAGGGCTTTGAGCAGGTCGTTGGTGGCGGCGTCGCTGCGCGGATAGGACACCCAGTAGCGCACGACCGGCTCGTCCGGCACGAGCAGGATGGCTCCGGTAATTCGCGAGTCCTGGTCGAGGAACGTGGCGGTCTGTACGTCGCCGTTCCCAATGCGTTCCTGGAAGGCGTCGAGGGTGATCTCCTGTCCTGGGGCCGCAGGCTGCACGTAGGTGAGGGCGGCGGCATAGACGAGGCCGAGCACGACCAGGCTCGTGCCCAGGATCACAACGGGCGGCTTGATCCGCGACCGGCTCTTAGTGGTGCTCTTGGCCATCAGTACGCCCCCTTGGGCCTCGGCTTCGGCTTCGAGGACGCCCCGGGGGCGACGAACATCACGCACAGGAAGATGGCGAGCAGGCCGGCGCCGGCGGCCATGGCCACGCCGGCGACCGCGGCATCCTCGTCGTTGCGCACCATTGCGTACCGGGTGGCGCCCCTGGTCGGCGCTCCGGAATCGCCGTGGGCCAACCCGACGTTGGCCACCGGCTCGGTGGCCGCCGGCGGGAGGGCTGAGGCCGGCGCCGGCGCCGCCGCCGGCGGAGGCGGAGCCACGGGCGCCGCCTCGGCGCTCACCGCGCCCGACGGGCCGGGGTCGGGCACGACAGCGGTGCTGACATCGGCGGCCGGCGTGGGCGTTGGGGTGGGAGTCGGCGTTGGGGCGGGAGTCGGTGTTGGGGTGGGAGTCGGGGCCGGCGTGGGGGTGAACTGCGCCGCAGGGCTTGGCGTCTGCACCGGTTGCGGCGTGGGTTGGACGACCTGTTCGGGCCCGGGGACAGCGCTCCCCTGATCGATAATGCGCAACTCAGTCTGAGGCTGTGGCGCTACCGACGTCTCTCCACCGGGGAGAATCTGAGTTTGCGGTCCCGGCTGTATGACCGTCTCGCCCTGGTTGACTCCCTCTGGCGCCGGCACGATGTCGTTGTTGTCGCGAGTCTGACCGCCGCCCGGCGGTTGAGTGGTGTTGGTTTGGCCGGCCGGCGGCTGTGTTACCTCCGTCGGCAGTCGGAACGCCGCCGGCGTCTGGAGTTGGAAGATCGCACATTGGTCCATTGCGGCTATGTAGACACGGCCACGCCAGTCGGCGGCGAGGTACTTCGGCATGATCTGGGCAGTCCTCGCATCAAGTGTCGACTTCACCTGGGTCGACCCACCGCCTGCCACGGTCGTGAGGACGTTTGGTTTGGCTCTCAGGTCGACCCTGACGACCCGCTTTCCAACGTTGTCGGCGATGTAGAGGTAGCGGGCCGTGACAGTGGACTGCCCGTCCGTCTCGTAGCCGATCGCCAAGCCGGCCGGTCCGGCGAGTGCAGCGGGTCCGTCGTCGGCGTGTGGGACCGAGCTGCCGGCGACGACCTGCATGGACCCCCCGCTCAACCGGTAGACGTTCAGATCGCCGCCGGTGGGAAAGCCTCTTCCACTAGTGACGAAGACCTCGTTGCCCGTGATGTCGACTGCGATCGCCGTAGGGTTGGCGACCTTTCCAAGTGTTGTCTTCATACGGCCGGGTCCGGCGTCAATCCGGTAAACCTCACCGGTGACCTCGGTCACATACAGGTTCCCCCTGGCGTCGGCAGCGATAGCGAGGGGCTGATCCCCTTTCGTCTCGGTATCCAAGGTCACCGTATGGGCGGGCGTCGTGAGATCCACACGCCGGATCTGGCCCGGAGGCGCCGTCATGTTGTCGGCCTGCCCCGATCTCTTCTGGAGCACCCAAATCGAGTTCCCGAGTGGGTCGACGGCAATCGCGACCATTGAAGGAAGGGCGGTGTCCAATCCCGGCACTCCGTCCTTCTGTTGCCCCCCATCGGGTTTGCCGGCGATTGCAGTCGTCCAGTCGAAGATTTGTCCGTGGGCGGCGAGGAAGACCTTCTCTCCTCTGAGATCGGATCCGATTCCTTGCATGCCGGTCGACATGCGGAATCCTCCTCCGCTAATTCCCGCCCTGGGCGAACCTGCACTAGTCGTCTGACAATTCTCCTGGGTGGGGTCGTTGCCGCCGACTTGAGTGAGCTGTCCAGCGGCGGTCTGCCCAGACCCCACCCCGCTCATCCCAACCTGTACGGCAAGCACTGCTGCTGCGATGCAGACGACGGCTCGGCGCAGCCGCGGGCTCACGCCGCCACCCCCACGCGCCGGCCCCGAGCCACCACCAGGCCTGCGATCGCCAGTACGAGCAGGCCGCCGGCGCCGGCCAAAAGCATCCAGCTGGGCCCGCTGGCGCCATCCTCGCCCGGTAGCAGCACCTCGGTGGCGAAGACGTCCTGCTGGGTGCTGCCCAGGGTGGAGTTGCGGGTGTCGGGCCAGGCGGCGACGGCGGCGTTGGGACGGGAGAGAATGGCCAGGCGAGAGCCGATCTCGACGAGGCCCTTGGCCGCCGGCCCGACGTAGGCCTGGCCGATCCGAGAGTCCGAGCTCTGCGTGCTGAGGCGCACGTTCGGCGCGAAGGTGCGGCCGTTGTCGGTGGAGTAGGTCAGATAGGCGTCGTTCTTCACGTTACGAGGGTCGTTTCGCCGGTCGAGAAAGACCGCGTCGACCCGGCCGTTGCCGGCCACGGAGAGGCGAAGCAGGTACTGGTCGACGCCGGCGCCGGGAGGATCGTCGTTCAGGCGTACTGGAGCCTCCCACGTCCGGCCACGGTCGAGGGACCGGGCGACGAAGACGTCGGGGTCGCCGTTGCGGGAGTCCCACCAGCCGGCGTACAGGCGGCCGGATCCGTCGGCGGCCAGCGCCGGCGGCGGCATGGTGAAGATGAGCATCACCCGGCCGGGGGGGACGAGGGCGTCATCGACGACCACACCGGGACCGAAGCTCTCCCCGCCGTCCGAGGAGGTGGTCACCACGACCGACCACTCTCCGGGCCAGACGGCTCCCTCCAGGCCCTGGTAGTCGACCGCGTCGTCGCGGAGGTCGAAATAGGCCACGTGGAGCGTGTGGTCCGGGCCCAGAGCCACGGTGGGGGCCACGGCCCGGGGGCGGGACGGGTCGCTCACCTGCACGGGCTCGCTGAACGTGCGGCCACCGTCGTCGGAGTGGGCGGCGACGATCGGGTTGGGGCCCGCCGGGAGGCTACCCAGACCGGGACGCTCCGAGGTCCTCAGCCACACCAGATGGATGCGCCCTTGGGAGCCCACGGTGGGGTCGATGAGCATACGGACCATGTAGTTCTGCGGTCCGAGGACCATCTGAGGGGGCGAGAAGGTGCGGCCCCGGTCGGAGGACGTCGTCAGGAACGCTCCCATCGGGCTGTTCCCGAGGCCTTGGAGGCCGAGAAACAGGTAGTAGAGGGTGCCCTTCCGATCGAAGCCGATCTCCGGGGCGTAGCACGTCTCTGCCCCTTCGGGCAGTTCCGGTACGGGATAGGCCGGCTGCCAGCCCCGCCCGCCGTCGCCGGAGACGTGCAGCCCGCAGGAGAACTCCGGTGAGTCGGAGCGGTGGGCAAGGGCCACGAAGCGAGGCTGGGTGGGATCGGCGGCGAGCACCGGCGAGTTGTTCGCTTCCGCGCGGCGAAGGTCGGTGGCGGTCACGGGCACCTCGGGGATTACAGACGGACGGTCAGCAGCGGCGACGGTAGAGGCGGGGAGCAGCATCCCGCCGACCAGGCACAGCCCGGCGGCCGCCACGAGCGCCGGACGGGTCAGGCCGATCCGGTGAATCACCACACCCAGGCGGAAGCCCCGCCTGGGTGTGGCAGAACGAACAGCGTCAGTCCAGCCGGAGCTAGATGACCGTGAACGTGGCGCCACCGGTGCCCGTCGAGTTGGCGGGCGACGAGTCCTTGAAGCACAGCTGGTACGGGCCCTTCGGCGTGCCGGCGTGGACCGTTCCGCGTACCGTGCCGATCAAGCCACTGGGGCCGGAGTAGACGACGGTGGGGTTCAGGACATCGACCGTGAACATGCAGGCGTGCGATGCGTGACCGGGGTCTCCGCCGTCGTTCCCGAGGACCAGCTGGTACGGCACGCCCTGATTGGCGCCGGTGGCGTAGGCCCGGATGGTGGTGCCGACCGGGCCGCTCTTCTGCCGGGTGCCGTCGGAGTACCAGGTGCTCCCGACCACGGCGGTGCATGCCCAGGCCAGCGACGCCACGGCGACGACGCCGGCGAGAGCGGAGAAAACGATCGCCGCCGCCCCACGCGCGCCGAGGCGCCCCCTACTGCTTCGTGATTCCACGTTTCCTCCCTATGGGTCGGCCGTACTCGGGACGGCCAACACCGTCAACCCGGCCACCAGCCAAATAGTCTACGTTCACCGATCATCCGGTACGTGGTGACGGATGGTCAATGAGTGTGTAACGCATATAGGTGCGAACCGTTGCTACGAAACCCGCAACTCCGAGCTCATGCCCTTGAGTGCGTGCGACTCCCCGGCGGAGTCTCGTGCGAAACAGATGAAGGCGTAGCGACCCGGGGGCAGGTCCACTGCGAAGGTGTCCCGGCTGCCGGGAGGTCGCTGGGGCAGCTGCGCGAAGGTCGCCGCGCCCCGTCGATTGGACGAGCGGAGCTGCTCGTCGATGGGAGGCACGTCTTCCTCAAGCTCCACCAGGATCAGCGAATGTGGCTCGGCGCCGGCGTTGACGACCCGGAACACGACCCGGCCCGGGGGAACAGCAGTCTGGTGTTGGAACCGGTACTCGGTCATCACCACGTCGACGGTGGTGGGGCTGGGCGGGAGCGGCGCGCCGCCGGCCCCTCCCGCCTCACAGGAGGTGGCGAGCGCGGCGGCGCCCAAGAGAGCGAAGGCTCTCCAGGCCCCTGCGGGCCGTCGTCGGGTCAGGGAGCCGGGCAGCCGACCAGCCGGGCGATCATGGGCTCGGTACCTTCCGGCCGGCGCCGGCCGCCTCCTGGCTGAGCAGGAACCCGCCAGAGGCCAGGGCGGCCGAGAGCGCCACGCCCAGCCAGGCGCCGATGCCCAGGTCCGGCTCCCCAGTTGCCATCTCCATACCCCACGACCGACCGATGGTCGTTGGTGACCGGGCTGGATTCAATAGTTGTGAATCGCACCTAGATGCCAGGTGTCACTAGCGGCACCGGGCTACGGTTGGGCCATGAGGGTGGTCGCAGGCCTCGCCGGTGGGCGGAGGCTCCAGGCTCCGCCCGGTCGCCACGTGCGCCCGACGAGCGAGCGGGTCCGCGAGGCGCTGTTCAATGCCCTCGGGAGCCTCGACGCCATTGCCGGCGCCACCGTGCTCGACCTCTTCGCGGGCACCGGCGCGCTCGGGATCGAGGCGCTGTCCCGAGGAGCCCTGGCGGCCACGTTCGTCGACGCCGACGCCCGGTCCGTCGCCGCCATCAAGGCGAACCTGCGGGCCACCGGGCTGGGGGAGCGGTCGCGGGTCGTCCAGACCGACGTGTTTCGCTTCCTCACCGATGCGCCGCCGGCAGGGGTCGACATCGCCTTCGCCGACCCGCCGTATGCGTTCGACGCCTGGCCCCGGCTGCTGGACCTGCTTCCCGCCGGCCTGGTGGCCATCGAGGCCCGGTCGCATGTCGAGCTCGGCCCCCGATGGCGTGCCCTCCGCTCCAAGCGCTACGGAGATACGGTGGTGACACTCGCCCGGTCCCAGCCGGCGTCCCCGGCGCCGGTCGAGGAAGAGGGGTAGATGCCGAAGGCACTCATACCTGGCTCGTTCGATCCGGTGACCTTCGGCCACCTCGACGTGATCGAGCGTACGGCGAAGCTGTTCCGCCATGTGATCGTGGCCGCCGTCGGCAACCCCGGCAAGGCCCGACCCCTGTTCGGCCTCGACGAGCGCCAGGCCATGCTGGCCGATGTCACCTCCCACCTTGACAACGTCGAGATCGGCGCCTTCGAGGGGCTGCTGGTGGACTTCGCCATGGCCCACGGGGTGAACGCCTTCGTGAAGGGGTTGCGGGCGGTGTCGGACTTCGACGTCGAGCTGCAGATGGCGCAGATGAACGAGCGCATGTCGGGCATCCCCACCCTCTTCTTCCCGACCGCGCCGGAGCATTCCTTCCTCTCGTCCAGCCTGGTGCGGGAGGTCGCCCGCTTCGGCGGCGACGTATCGTCCATGGTGCCTGCCCCCGTCGCCCAGAGGCTGAAGGAGCGCTTCAACCCGTGATCGTCCCGGACCGCCACAGCGAGGCGATGGACACCGAGGTCCTGCTCCGGCGGGTTCTGGACCTGGTGAACTCCGCGCCCAAGATGCCCCTGTCGTCCACCGTCCGGCTGGAGAAGGACGAGGTGGTGGAGATGCTGGAGGAGGCCATCGCCCGGCTCCCCGAGGAGATGCGCCAGGCCCGGTGGCTGCTGAAGGAGCGCCAGGAGTACCTGGCCAAGGTCCAGCGGGAGGGCGACGAGATCCTCAGCGCAGCTCGCGAGCGGGCCGAGCGCATCGTCCAGCGCACCGAGTTGGTCCGGGAGGCCCAGCGGGTGGCCAACCGCACCCTCGAGGAGGCCAACGACGAGGCCCGGAAGCTCAAGCACGAGGCCGAGGATTACGTCGACCAGAAGCTGGCCAGCTTCGAGATCGTGCTGGAGCGGATCATGAAGACGGTGGTGGGCGGCCGCCAGAAGCTGCGGGTGGCCCCGCTGCCGGAGGCCGATATCAGCGACCAGATCGCGGCCAACGCCGAGCCGGACACCGGCGAAGTGTTTTTCGACCAGGACCAGTGGTGAGCCGCCCGGGAGGCGGCTCCTGATGGACGCACAGGGCGAGCGTCGTACGACGATCGACCAGTGGTGAGGTGAAGGCGCATGAAGCCGTTCGTCGTCAACATCGCCGACCTGGTCGACAAGCCGGGGGCGCGGCGTAGGGACCGGGTCGAGGGCCGGCTGGCCGAGCCGGTCACCGTGGTCGACTCCACGCTCCGCAACGAGGTGCCCGTGGTGGTCGACACCCTGCTGGAGTGGGTGTCGGACGGCCTGCTGGCCACCGGCACCGTTGAGGGAGCATGGGAGGGACCGTGCCGGCGCTGCCTCACGCCGGTCCAGGGCCGGCTGCGCACCGACGTGCAGGAGCTGTTCGAGTCCAATCCCCGCGACGGTGAGAGCTACCGGCTCGGCCACGACCGCGTCGACCTCGAGCCGCTGGCCCGGGAGTCGCTCGTCCTGGACCTGCCGCTGGCCCCCTTGTGCCGGGAGGACTGCCGAGGGCTGTGCCCGACCTGCGGCGCCGACCTGAACCAGGGCGACTGTGACTGCCCGCCGGCGGAGCCCGATGCCCGGTGGGCGGCGCTCGATGTGCTGCGTCTCGCCGGCGACGAGTAACATCGTCGACGTATGGCTGTCCCGAAGAAGAAGACGTCCAAGGCCAAGAGCCGCAGCCGGCGCGCGTCGGCGTGGCGCCTGGGCAGCCCGCCCCGCAGCATGTGCCCCCAGTGCCGGCAGGCCAAGCTGCCCCACGTGGTCTGCGGCAACTGCGGCTGGTACGGCGGCCGCCAGGCAATAGAGGTTGACTAATCGCCGTCGGAAGCGAAGCTTCCTCGGCGAGGCAGTTGCGCTACGGGTGACCGGCGGAGCCGGCCACCCTTTGCCGTGCCTTTCTTGCCGGTAGCCGACGGGGCCGCCTCTGGCGGCGTCCTGCGGCCACCGGCCATTCTGGCGGCATGACGAGTGCCATGTCAGACGTGAAACTGCCCATCGCGGTTGACGTGATGGGTGGGGACAAGGGCCCGGCTGAGATCGTCGCCGGCGCCCGGGACGCTGCCGAGCGGTTCGGCGTTCCTGTGGTGCTCGTCGGCCAGCCCGAGGCCATCGAGGACCCGGGTGACCTGGAGGTCTGGGCGGCCAGCGAGGTCATCGACATGGCCGACGACGCCATGCAGGGGGTGCGCCGCAAGAAGGACGCCTCGATGGTGCGCGCCGCCGAGGCCGTGCGCGACGGGCGGGCGTCGGCGATGGTCAGCGCCGGCAACACCGGCGCGGCCATGGCCAGCGCCCTCCTCCGCATGGGCCGGATCAGCGGCGTGGCCCGCCCCGCCATCGCCACCATGCTCCCGGTGCCGGGCTCCACCCCCACTGTCCTGCTCGACAGCGGGGCCAACGCCGAGTGCACGGCGCCCTGGCTGCTCCAGTTCGCCCAGATGGGCGCGGCCTACGCCGTGCTGCGGCTGGGCAAGGCCGAGCCCACCGTCGGGTTGCTGTCGATCGGCGAGGAAAAGAGCAAGGGCAACGACCTGGTCAAGGAGGCCCATCTGCTCCTCGCCGAGGCAGGGTCCTTGACCACCGGGCGCTTCATCGGCAACGTCGAGGGGCGGGACGTGGTCACCGATGCCGCCGATGTCGTGGTCACCGACGGGTTCACAGGCAACGTGGTGCTCAAGACGCTCGAAGGGGGGCTGCGGATGTTCGTGGACGCCGTGCTGAAGGCAATGACGTCCACGGAAGAGACGCGAGACGCCACCAAGGTGCTGCTGCCCGCCCTCTTGCCGCTCCAAGCCGAGCTGGACCCCGACACCTACGGCGGCGCCGCCCTCCTCGGCGTCGATGGGATCTGCATCATCAGCCATGGGGCGTCGTCGTCCCGGGCGATCATGAACGCGGTCGGCCTGGCCGCCGAGATGGTGGCCGGCGACCTCGTGGGCAGCATCCGCCAGGCCGTCACGACCGCCTAGGCGTTTCACAAGCGCACAAGCGCCGGCACAAGTACACTCTTCTCGATTTCCACCCCCCGAATGAGGAGCGTTTGCGGCCTGTGCCTGCCGAAACCGACGTCGAGCAGGGCCCCTTGGAGCGCCCCGAGGTGCTGCAGCTGGTCCGTGACCGCCTGGCTGACATCCTCGAGATCGACCCGTCGAGCATCGCCGAGGGAGCCTCGTTCACCAACGACCTCGACGCTGACTCGCTCGCCATGATCCAGCTGGTGGAGGACCTCGAGAAGGAGCTCGGTGAGCGGATTGGCGGCTTCCGTATCGAGGACGAAGACCTCGAAGACCTGAAGACCGTGCGCGACGCCGTCGACTACGTGCTGGGGCGCGTCGGCGGGGCGTCGTCCAACTGAGCCGCCCACCCGAGCCGGAGGGCCTGATTGCGCAGTTGGGGCGGCCGTTCGGCGACCGCGAGCTGCTGGCGCGGGCCATGGCGCACCGCTCCTGGTGCGCCGAGCTGCCGGGCAACCTGTCCAACGAGCGGCTGGAGTTCCTGGGCGACGCCGTCCTGGGACTGGTCGTGACCGACTACCTCTACCGCACCTACCCGGACCTCCCCGAAGGCCAGCTGGCCCAGGTCCGGGCGTCGGTGGTCAACGCCGAGGCACTGGCGGAGGTGGCCGAGGAGATCAACCTGGGCGCCTATCTGCTGCTCGGCAAGGGGGAAGACGCCTCCGGCGGGCGGGAGAAACCATCCATCCTCTCCGACGCTATGGAGGCCGTCATCGGCGCCGTCTACATCGACGGCGGCTGGGGCGCGGCCGAGGAGCTGGTCATGCGGTTGCTGGGGGAGCGCATCATCGAGGGCGCCGCCGGACCCGGCGGCCACGACTACAAGACCCGCCTCCAGGAGCTCTCGGCCCGGGTCTACGACGAGCTTCCCCGCTACAACCACGTCTCCGAGGGCCCCGACCACGCCAAGCGGTTCGTGGCCACGGTGTCGGTCAACGGCGAGTCCGTAGGCCGGGGCGACGGCCGCTCGAAGAAGCAGGCCGAGCAGGCTGCGGCCCGCGAGGCCTGGGAACGCCTGGCCGGCGCCGGCCTGCCCACAAGTCTCGAAACCCCTCCCACTCCCGAAGAGGACGATGCCTGAGCTCCCCGAGGTCGAAACCATCCGCCGTGACCTGGACAAGGAGGTGGTCGGCAAGCGCATCAAACTGGTGGACGTCACCGGCATGCGGTCGATCCGGCGCCATCCCAACAAGAAGCACTTCATCTCCAAGCTGGAGGGTCACAAGATCACGGGCGTCGAGCGCAGGGGCAAGTACCTCCTGACCCGGCTCGAGGGGGGCGACATCCTCGTCGCCCACCTCGGGATGAGCGGGCAGCTCCTGCGGGCCCGGAATGAGACTCGTGACCCGCTGTCCAAGCACACCCACGTGGTAATCACCTTCACCCAGGGCGGCCAGCTCCGCTTCATCGATCCCCGGACCTTCGGCGAGCTGTTCGTCACCACGCCCGAGGAGCTGCCCGACGTGGTTCCCGAGCTGGCCCACCTCGGGTTCGACCCGGTGGAGGACATGATGAGCTGGACCAAGTTCGGCGAGCTCCTGGTGGCCCGCAAGGCCAAGCTCAAGGCCCTGCTCATGGACCAGAAGTTCTGCGCCGGCATCGGGAACATCTACAGCGACGAGATCCTCTTCGCCGCCGGCCTGCGCTACGACCGCTCCTCGGAAACCCTGTCGTCCCAGGAGGTCCGCCGACTCTACCGGGCGATGGTTGAGACCCTGCAGGACGCCATCAAGCACCGGGGCTCGTCGCTCTCCGACGAGCAGTACCGGGATCTGTTCGGGAACATGGGCGAGTACCAGAACATGCACAAGGTCTACGACCGGGAGGGCCAGGCGTGCCGGCGGTGCCGGAGCACGATCGCCCGGGTGAAGTTCAACGGCCGGTCGTCGTTCCTCTGCCCCCAGTGCCAGGTGTAGCGGACGTCGTCGCCGGCGGGCCGGATGACTACATGGAGGTCGGCCACCTCGTCCTGAGGGGGTCACAGCGCGATATCGGCGAACAGTTGGCCCGGATGGCCCTCCACCTCCACGGCGTCGGGCCGGCGGTTGGCGGGGACCCGCTGGTGACGAGCGCCCGCCGGCGGTGGTACCAGCGCGAATGGCCGGCCCACTTCGAGCGCATGCGGGGGGTCGCCGACATCCACGGGGTCGACGTAGAGGACGACTCGGTGGAACTCGGCCTGCTGGCCTACCTCGGCGGGGCGCCGGCGTGCTCGGTGGCGTGGCTCCCGTCGACTTCCTCCGGGCACCCGATCCTGAGCCGCAACTACGACTTCCCGACCGGCACCCTGACCGAGATCCTCGGCGGCGAGGCGCAGGCCGGCGAGCTGCCGATGACGGCCCGCCCGTACGTGATCGAGACCTATCCGTCCGACGGCCCGGCCTGCCTGTTCCTCTGCGCCTACGAGCTGCTCGGGGGTTGCATCGACGGCCTGAACTCCGAGGGCCTGGTGGTGGCCCTGCTGGCCGACGACGAGACGACCGACAGGGATCCCACACTGGCGCCGGCTGTCGGGCTGAACGAGATCCAGCTGCTGCGCTACCTGCTGGAGACGTGCTCGTCGACCGCCGAGGCCCGCAAGGCGCTGCTGGCCGCCAAGTACAGCTACATGTTCCTGCCGTGCCACTTCCTGGTGGCCGACGCTGGCGGCGACTCCTTCGTCTACGAGCGCACCGCCAATGCCGACCACCTGGTCGAGGGCGCCGGCGCCGTGCAGGTGGTGACCAACCACCTGCTGCACGCCCGTCCCTCCCTCGACGACCTGCCCGCCGGCGACGGCCCGTCTGCCACCTACGCCCGCGCCCGCCTGCTCACCGCAGCCGTCGCCGGCCGCCCGTCGCTGACGACCGAGGAGATCAAGGCCGCGCACTCCTGCGTGCACCGGGAGGATCCGGCATCGGTCTCGCGGACCCTCTGGCACGGGCTCTACGACGCAGTCGACCGGAGCTTGGAGGTGTCCTTCTACCTTGGCGAAGGCCGGCGCTCGCCGTACCGCCGGTTCAGTCTCACCGGGTGAATCAGCCGGCCCAGATGATGTCGACCTCGTAGGCGGCCAAGGTCCGATCGGCGGTGAGCAACGATGCCTTCTCGGCCGTCGCCTGCGCGATCAGCAGTCGATCGAAGGGATCGCCGTGGTGAGCGGGCAGCGAAGCGACGGCGAGGGCGTGAGAGTGCGCCACGGCCAGTGGGACGACGCCGCTGGTGGCGACCCGGTCTGGGACGTAGACGTCGGGGGCCTCGGGAAGGGCAAGCTTGCCGAGCGCCCACTTGATCGCAATCTCCCACGAGCTGGCGGCCGAGAAGAGGAGGACATTGGAGGGATCCTCGGCGTGAGCAAGCGCGGCGCCCAGGCGTTCGGGCGCGACCTGGAGCCAGAGCCAGACCTGAGTATCGAGAAGCAGCTTCACCCTCCGCTGAATGCGCGGAGTGTCTCCTCGGGGAGGGGCTCGTTGAAGTCTTCGGGAACCTCGAATCGTCCTCGGTCCCGTCCGAACGCCCGCTCAGAGGTGGGCTCGACCGGTACGAGCCTGGCGACGACCCGCTCGCCGTTGCGAATGGCGATCTCCTCGCCGAGAGCCACCCGCCGTAGCAACCGGGACAGATGAGTCTTCGCTTCGTGCACCCCGACGTCCATGGCGGCATGGTAGACCAAGTCCTTGACTAAGTCAGCCCCGATGGCCCGAGCGAAAGCGAATCCGCCACGGAGGCGCGCCAGCCGATAGATTCGTAATTACATGTTTCTCCGGTCGCTGACCCTCAAGGGGTTCAAGTCCTTCGCGGACCCCACGACGCTGGAGCTGGAGCGGGGGCTGACCGCAGTCGTCGGCCCCAACGGGAGCGGCAAGTCCAACATCGTCGACGCCGTGGCGTGGGTGCTCGGCGCCCAGGGGCCCCGCTCGGTGCGGTCCACCCGCATGGACGACGTGATCTTCGCCGGCACCGGCCGGCGCTCGGCGCTGGGCCGGGCCGAGGTCACCCTCACCATCGACAATACCGCCGGCCTCCTGCCGATCGGCCTGAGCGAGGTGACGATCACCCGCACGCTCTTCCGGACCTCCGGCGAGAGCGAATACGCCGTCAACGGCGCGCCGTGCCGCCTGCTCGACGTGCAGGAGCTGCTCTCGGACACCGGGGTCGGCCGCCAGCAGCACGTCATCGTCAGCCAGGGCAACCTCGACACGGTCCTCGACGCCCGGCCCGAGGACCGCCGGCTCATCATCGAGGAGGCGGCCGGCATCCTGAAGTTCCGCCGGCGCAAGGAGAAGGCCGAGCGCCGGCTGGAGGCCACCGAGGCCAACCTCGTCCGCCTCGCCGACCTGAACCGGGAGGTCGGCCGCCAGCTCAAGCCGCTGGAGCGCCAGGCCGACGCCGCCCGACGCCACGACGACCTGGCCGCTGAGCTGCGGGCCCTGCGCCTGTACCTCGCCGGCCGGGAGCTGGCGACGCTGGCCGCCCGCCGGCATGCGGCGGCCGGCGCCCGCACCCAGCTCGCCGTCGACGAGGCCGCCATCCGCACCGAGCTGCGGGGCCTCGACTCGTCGGTAGCCGCAGCCGAGGCCTGGGTTGCATCCGCCGGCGGCACCGGGTTGGGCGACGCCGTGGGCCGGCTCGAGGCGCTGCGCGAGCGGGCGCGGGGCCTGGCCGCCGTCCTGGCCGAGCGCCAGCGGTCGATCGGGCGCGACCGGGCCACAGCAGTCGACACCAACCTCGTCTCGGCCCTCGAGTCCGAAGCCGCCCGCCTGGCCGCCGAACTGGCCGAGGTCACCACCGAGGCCGAGGAGCTGAAGCCCCAGCGGGCCGAGCTGGCCGAGGCCGAGGCCGCCGTCGCCCGGGAGCTCGACGGGCTGGCGGTGCCCCAGGCTCGCCCCGACCGCGCCGCTGAGGCGCGGGGCGAGCTGGCCGCGGTGCGGGCCGGCGCCGAGCGGGGCCGGGCCGAGATGGCCCGCCTGGAGACGCGCCTTGTCGCCCTGGAGGCTCAGGCTGCCGAGTTCGACGACCAGGCCACCCGGCGCAGGGCCGAGGCCGACGGCGTCACCGTCGCCGAGCGCGAGGCGGTGGCCGAGGCTGAGGAGGCCGAGGCGGCACGGGCCGCCGCCGTGTCGCAGATGGAGTCGGTCCGAGCCGAGGCTCGGGAGACGGCGTCGGCGGAGCGGGTGTGGACCGCCCGCGCCGAGGCGCTGGCCATGGCCCTGGCGTCCTCGGCCGGCTCGGCCGCGGCGGACCAGCTAGCAGGGGAGTCCGGCGTGCTCGGCACGCTGGCCGCGCTGGTCGAGGTCGACAAGGGCTGGGAGGACGCGTGGGCGGCGGCGGCCGCCGAACTGGCCCACACGGTGGTGGTCGACGGCGTGGGCGCCGCCCGCCAGGTGCTGGCCGGCCTCGACGACGCCGGCGTCCTCGCCCTCGGCGCGCCGGCGCCGCCAGCACCGGGCCTGCCCGCCGGCTGCCCGGGCGAGCCCCTGCGGGCCCACGTCCGGTCGTCGCACGCCGGCGTCGAGCGGGCGCTCGACGCGCTTCTGGCCGGCGCCGTCGTCGTCCCAGGCGGGTGGGCCGAGGCGCTCGACGCCAGCCTGGCCTACCCCGAGGTCATCGCCCTGACCCGGGCCGGCGACCGCTTCGGGGCCGCAGCGTGGCGACGGGGCAACACGGGCACGGCCGCGACTCGCGTCGCCCTCGACGAGGCCCGGGCCAAGTCGGAGGAAGCCACCGCCGCCGCCGCCACCACGGCTGGCCGCCTCGCCGAGATGTCGGCCGCTGGCGAGATCGCCACCGCGGCGGCCAAGGAGTCGGCGCAGCGGCGCGACGTCGCCGTCCGGGCCGCCCGCACCGCCCGCGCCGACCTCGACCGGGCCATGACCCGCCGGCGGGAGTCCCTGGCCGAGGCCGAGGGCGTGCGGTCCCACGTCGAGCAGCTGGCCCGCCGGCTGGCCCATGAAGAGTCCCGCACGGCGGAGCTGGCCGCGCTGCTCCCTGTCCTGGAAGCCGAGGACGCCGCCGGCGCTGAAGAGGTACGGCGCCTGGGCGCGGCCCGGGCCGAGGTCCAGGAGCGGATGTCGGGCCTGCGCAGCCGGCGGACCGGCCTTGATATGCGGGCCACCGCCCTGGAAGACCGCAGGGCGTACCTGGGCCGGCGCCTCAGCGAGGTGGAGGACCGCCTGGCCCGCCACGGCGCCGAACGGGAGGCGGCCGGCGCCCGCCGCCAGCAGATCGAGGTGCTCGCCATCCGCACCGGGTGGCTGGCCGGCCTGGTCGACGACCGCCTCGCCGTGCTGGAGGCCGAGCTGGTCGACGTCCGCGCCCGGCGCGAGCGCCAGGCCCAGGCCCTGGCCACGGCGATGGGGCGGCTCGAGGAGCTCCGCCGCCGGCGCCAGGACGCCGAGCGCCGGCTGGAGGAGGTCCGGGAGCGCTTCCGCCGGGCCGAGCTCGACGAGGCCGAGTCCCGCATGCGCCAGGAGGCGTCGATCGAGACCCTGCGCCGGGAATTGGACTGCGAGGCGGACGTCGCCATCGCCGCCGAGTGCCCGGAGCTCAAGGACGGCACCAGCCCGGCCAGCCGGGTCCGGGAGCTGGAGCGCGAGCTCCGGCTCATGGGCCCGGTCAACCCGCTGGCCCTGGAAGAGCTGGCCGCCCTCCAGGAGCGCCAGGCCTTTCTGGCCGCCCAGCTCGACGACGTCAAGGGCACCCGCCGCGAGCTCACCAAGGTCATCCGGGCGGTGGAGACCGAGATGGCTCAGCTGCTGGCTGCCGCCTACGCGGATGTCGCCGACCACTTCGTCCGCCTCTTCGAGACGCTCTTCCCTGGGGGCCAGGGCCGCCTGCGCCTGACCGACCCCGACAACCTGCTGGCGGCGGGCATCGAGGTGGAGGCCCGGCCGGCGGGCAAGAACGTCCGCAAGCTGTCGCTGCTCTCGGGCGGCGAGCGGTCGCTGGTCGCCCTGGCCTTCCTCTTCGCCGTGTTCCGCAGCCGGCCGTCGCCCTTCTACCTGCTCGACGAGGTCGAGGCCGCGCTGGACGACGTCAACCTCACCCGCTTCCTCGACCTGCTCGGCGAGTTCCGCCAGGAGGCCCAGCTGCTCGTCGTGACCCATCAGAAGCGGACCATGGAGGCGGCCGACTGCCTCTACGGGGTGACGATGCAGCCCGGCGGCTCATCCCGGGTCGTCAGCGAGCGAGTGGCGGCCAACCGGTAATCTGTGGAGATGTCGGTTCGGCCCGCCATCCCGTGGACCTATGACGACTATGTCGACCTTCCCGATGACGGAAAGCGGTACGAGATCGTCGAGGGAGAGGTCTTCGTGACGCCGGCGCCGAACATCCACCACCAGGACATCGTCGGTTGGCTGTTCGTGACTTTGTACGAGCACGTCCGTCGCCACGGCGGCGGCCGGGTGTTCGTCGCGCCGGTTGACGCCGTGCTGTCCCCGACCAACGTCGTACAGCCCGACATCGTGTTCGTGGCCGACGCCGACAACGACCGGATCACGCCGGCCAATCTTCAGGGCCCTCCCACGCTGGCCGTCGAAGTGCTGTCAGAGGCGAGGCACGACCGGGTACGGAAGCGCCGGCTCTATGCCCGGTTTGGCGTGGCGGAGTACTGGATCGTCGATCCCGAGGGCGAGCGGGTGGAGGTGTACCGCCTCGATGGGCAGACGTACCCGACGCCCACACTGCTCGAGGCCGGCACCGCGCTGACCACCGGATTCCTTCCCGGCCTGTCGATCGACGTCGCCACGCTCCTCGCCGCCGGAACTTGAACGTCCGCCCTCGGGGGCCTTGCCAGGACCGGTAGCCTGGGACCCATGGAGATCGTGCTCGGGCTGCTGGCCGTTCTGGTGGTCAGCGGCCTGGTGGCCGCCTTCATCGCCTCCCGCCCCCGCCGGCGTGACGCCGAGCTGGAGCCGCCTCCTGCCGCCCCGCTGCCGCCGCCCAAGGCGTCGGGGGCACCGCCGGCGCCCAAGAAGGAGAAGCCGAAGCGGCCGAGCATCCCGTCCGAGGAGGAGCTCGCCCGCCAGGCCGCCGAGGTCGTGGCCGAAGCCGAGGCCGTCCTCGCCGGCGCCCGTGAGGCGCCCGTTCCTGAGGCCGAGCCCGGCGAGGCGCCGCTGGCGGCGTCCAAACCCCGCTTCCGCGACCGCCTCGGCAAGGCGCGCGGCCTCCTCGCCGGCTACCTGGGGTCGGTCCGGTCCCGCACCAAGATCGACGACGAGACCTGGGAGGAGTTGGAAGAAGCCCTGATCCGGGCCGACGTGGGCATCACCGCCACCACCGCCCTTCTCGACCAGCTCCGGGCCCAGGTCAAGGCCGAGAACATCCAGACCTCCGAGCTGCTGGTCGACGCCCTCAAGGACAACCTCAAGAAGCGCCTCTCCATCGCCGACCGGTCCCTCCGCATCGAGCCCGGGATGCCCAACGTGTGGCTCTTCGTGGGCGTCAACGGCGTGGGCAAGACCACCACCATCGGCAAGGTCGGCCACCAGCAGGTCGGCGAGGGCCGCACGGTGATCATGGCTGCCGGCGACACCTTCCGGGCTGCCGCCGCCGAGCAGCTGGAGCTGTGGTCGAAGCGGGTCGGGGCCCAACTGGTGCGGGGCAACGAAGGGGGCGACCCCGGCGCAGTGGTGTTCGACGCCGTCGAGCGGGCCGCCGCCCGCCAAACCGACCTGGTCCTGGCCGACACCGCCGGCCGCCTCCACACCAAGGTCAACCTCATGGAGGAGCTGAAGAAGGTCCGCCGGGTGGCTGACAAGCCCCCGGGCAAGGTCACCGAGGTGCTGCTGGTCATCGACGCCACCACCGGCCAGAACGGCCTGGTCCAGGCCAAGCAGTTCACCGAAGCCGTCGAGGTCACGGGTGTGGTGCTTACCAAGCTCGACGGCACGGCCAAGGGCGGCATCGTCCTGGCCATCCAGAACGACCTGGGCATCCCCATCAAGCTGGTCGGCCTGGGCGAGACCGCCGACGACCTCGTCGCCTTCGACCCCGACGAGTTCATCGACGCGCTGTTTGCCTGAGCGAACTGGTTGCACTTCACCGCCGTATGCGCGGGTAGGTGCAACCAGATCGGCCAGAGGGGCGGCGTCCAGTACCCTGGGCTGAGCCATGTTCGACAACCTGAGCGACCGTTTCGAGGGGATCTTCAAGCGCCTGCGTGGCCGCGGGCGCCTGGGCGAGGCTGAGGTCGACGAGGTCCTGCGGGAGATCCGCGTTGCTCTCCTCGAGGCAGACGTCAACTTCAAGGTCGTCAAGAACCTGGTCGCCCGCATCCGGGAGCAGTGCATCGGTGTCGACCTGTCGGCCAGCCTCAGCCCGGCCCAGCAGGTCATCAAGATCGTCCACCAGGAACTGATCAATGCCCTGGGCGGCGAGAACCTCAAGATCACCTACGCCTCGAAGCCGCCGACGGTCGTCATGCTCGCCGGCCTCCAGGGCTCCGGCAAGACCACCGCCTGCGGGAAGCTGGCCAAGTGGTTCCGCTCCCAGGGCCGCAACCCGCTCCTCGTCGGCTGCGACCTCCAGCGCCCGGCCGCCGTCGAGCAGCTGCGGGTGCTGGGCGGCCAGGCCGGCGTCCCCGTCTTCTCCGAGCCCACCGACCCTGAGGCTGTGGCCCACGCCGGCCTCGAGGAGGCCCGCCGGCTGGGCAAGGACGTGGTGATCGTCGACACCGCCGGCCGCCTTCACGTTGACGAAGAGCTGATGGACGAGGCCCGCCGCATTTCCGAGGCCGTCCACCCGAACTACACGTTCCTGGTGGTCGACGCCATGACCGGCCAGGACGCGGTCAACGTGGCCGAGTCCTTCCACCAGACCCTGGCCATCGACGGCGTGATCCTCTCCAAGCTCGACGGCGACTCTCGCGGTGGTGCGGCGCTGTCAGTCAAAGAGGTCATCGGCCGGCCCATCGCCTTCGCCTCGGTGGGAGAGAAGCTCGCCGACTTCGAGGCCTTCCACCCCGACCGCATGGCCGGGCGGATTCTCGGCATGGGCGACGTGCTCACGCTCATCGAGAAGGCCGAGCAGGCCTATGACCAGGATGAGGCGGCCCGGGCCGCCGAGAAGCTCCAGAAGGGCAGCTTCACCCTCGAAGACTTCCTCGAGCAGATGCAGCAGGTGAAGAAGATGGGGCCGATCCAGAACCTTGTCGGTATGCTGCCCGGAATCCCGAAGGAGTTGAAGAACGCCGAGATCGACGAGAAGGAGATCGGTCGGATCGAGGCGATCATCCGCTCCATGACCCCCGAGGAGCGGCGGGAACCCCAGCTCATGAACGGCTCACGGCGCCTGCGGGTGGCGCAGGGCAGCGGTACCACCACCAACGAGGTCAACCAGCTGCTCAAGCAGTTCAAAGAGATGCAGAAGATGATGCGCATGTTCGGCAAGTCACCTAAAGGCGGCGCCGGCGGCGGCAAAGGCCGACCCCGCATACCGAGTTTCGGATAGAGGAGAGAGAACACAGTGGCCGTCAAGCTCCGCCTGATGCGGATGGGTAAGAAGAAGCAGCCGACCTACCGGCTCGTCGCCGCCGACGGGCGGTCGCCGCGCGACGGCCGGTTCATCGAGATCTTCGGGACCTACGACCCCCGCCAGGAGCCCTCGCTGATCAAGGTCGACAACGACAAGGCCGTCGCCTGGCTCCAGAAGGGCGCCCAGCCCACCGACCGGGTCGAGCAGCTGCTGAAGATCTCCGGCGCCTGGGAGCAGTTCAAGCCCGGCACCGGCGGCTCGCCGGCGCCTGCGGCCGCCGACGCGTCTTCATGAGCGACGTCGAGGTCGAATTGGACGACGACGACGTGGACGACGGCAACCGGCTGGAGGGCTCCGTCCCCCGCGCCGTGCTCGAGTACCTGGCCAAGGCCATCGTCGACGACCCCGACTCGGTGGTCGTCGAGGTCGAGGATGGCCGCACGACGAGCCTGCGCCTCAACGTGTCGCCCGACGACATGGGCCGGGTTATCGGCCGGCGGGGCCGCACCGCCCAGGCCATCCGCACCGTGGTCCGTGCCGCCGCCGCCCGGGAGGGCATGGACGTACACGTGGACATCGTGGATTGACGTGAGCCAAGCTCACGTCAAGCGGAACTGCTCGGTCAGCCGCCTGCGGCGGCTCCGCTTGCCAGTTCCGGCGAACCAAGCTCGCTTCGCTCGACGGTTCGCCGGTGCGCCTACGGCGCAGAGCTAGGCCGTCCGCAGGACTGTGCTGGAAGTCGGCCGGATCGTCAAGGCGCATGGGATACGGGGGGAGGTCATCGTGGACCTCGTCACCAACCGGCCGGACCTGCGGCTGGCGCCCGGCTCGGTGCTCGCCACGAACCGGGGCCCGCTCGAGGTGCTGACGGCCACACCCCACCAGGGCCGGTGGATCGTCGCCTTCCGCGGTGTCGAGGACCGGAACGCAGCGGAGACCTACCGGGGCCTGGTCCTGTCGGCGGAGCCCGTCGAGGGGGACGAGGACACCCTCTGGGTGCATGAGCTGATCGGCTCCGAGGTCTTCGACCTCGCCGGCCGCAGCCACGGGCTGGTGGAGGCGGTCGAGTCCAATCCCGCATCCGACCTGCTCGTCCTGGCCGGCGACCGCCTCGTGCCGCTGGTGTTCGTGAAGTCCAAGCTGCCCGGCCGGGTCGTCATCGACCCGCCCCCCGGCCTGCTCGACTAGCCCGGGGAGAGGTGTCAATGACCCCGGGGCGCCCCCTACGGCGCCGTTGTCATCCGGATGGCCGAGGGCAGGGGGATGGCGATGTCGGTCGAGGTGCCGAAGAACACCGGGGCGTTGGCCGCAACGAACCAGGCGCCGGTCGACGGCCGATAGACGGCGCGGTCGGTGGTGCCGTTGCCGTCGTAGTCACCCGGCTGCGGCCGGTCGGTCGACAGGCCCAGGAACTGGGTTGCCTGGTTCTGTACGTACCAGCCGCCGACCGACGGCCGGAAGATCGCCTTGTCGGTGGTGCCGTTGCCGTCATAGTCGCCGGGGACGGGGATGTCGCTGTTGAGGCCGAAGAAGACGGTGGCCTGGCCGCTGACGTACCAGCCGCCGACCGACGGGCGGAACACGGCGACGTCGGCGTCGCCGTCGCCGTCGTAGTCGCCCGGCACCGGGACGTCCCCGTTCAGGCCCTGGAAGACGGTGGGCCCGTTTCGGATGTACCAGCCACCGACCGAGGGCCGGAAGATGGCGATGTCGCAGTCGCCGTCGCCGTCGTAGTCGGCGGGAACGGGGATGTCGCCGGTGAAGCCGAAGAAGACCGTGGCCTGGCCGTCGATGAACCAGCCGCCGACCGACGGCCGGAACACGGCCGCGTCGACGTTGCCGTCCCCGTCGTAGTCGCACGCCACCGGGATGTCTCCGGCCTGACCGAGGAACACGGTGGGCTGGTTGCGGATCAGCCACTGCCCGTCCCGGTACACCGAGATGTCGGTGGTCCCGTTCCCGTCGAAGTCGGCGGGCACGTCGGTGCCGGCGTTGCCGCCGCCGGCGAAGGACAGCGTATGCCAGGACAGGAAGTTCCCGGTGGTGGAAACGGCTTGGACGTAGCACTGGGTTTCGGGGGTGTTGCAGTCGATGGTGGCGCCGCTGCCCGCCTCGGCGAAGGTGCGGCTCACGGTGACCGAAGTGGTGAAGGTGCCGGCGCCGTTGCTCTCGAAGTTGCCGAGGACGCCGGAGAGGGCGGTGGTGCCGTTGGGCAGTTCCGCCGCCTGCACGATGAGGCCGGCGACGCCGACGCCATTGCTGGCGAACCCGGCACCCGTGACGGTGATCAGCTGCGAAGCGGGGAGGTTCTGCCCGTCACTCGGGGCGACCTCTACGGTGACGCCGGGCTGGTCGGCGGATTGCGGCGTGGCGAGGGCGACGCCCCCGCCGGTCACCGCCAAGGCGATAATCAGCGCGAGCCCTGCTCTTCTGCGGCGTACGAGGCGATTCATGGGGGCCATTCTGACCGTTGCCGCACCCTCTTGCACAGGAATGCCGCAGTTCAGGTCCGTTCTCGCCTGCGGCGAGGGACTCAGTGGCCCCGTCGGGCCCATTCTTCTATGTGCGCCGATTCGGCTCCGATCGAGGTCGAATCGCCGTGGCCGGTGTGGACCACGGTGTCGGGCGGCATGTACAGGAACAGCCGGCGCAGCGACTCGATGATCGTCGGGAAGTCCGAGTAGGACCGCCCGGTGGCGCCGGGGCCGCCCTGGAAGAGCGTGTCGCCGCTGAACAGCACGCCCGTCTCACCCAGGTGGAGGCACACGCCACCCGGCGAGTGGCCGGGCGTGTGCCAGACCTGGAGCAGGGTTCCGCCCATCTGGAGCACATCCCCGTGGGCCAGCTCGATCTCGGGCCCCCGGCCGGGGTGCACGACGTCCCAGAGCATGCGGTCGGCCGGGTGGAGGGCGATGGGGGCGCCGGTGGCCTCGGCCACCTCCACCGCGGCGTTGATGTGGTCGTTGTGGCCGTGGGTGCACACGATGCCGTCAAGCCGGCGGTCGCCGACGGCCTCGATGATGGCGCCGGCGTCGTGGGGGGCGTCGATGACGACCACCCGCTCGTCGTTGCCGACGAGCCAGACGTTGTTGTCGACCTCGTAGTCCTTCCCGTCGAGGGTGAAGATGCCCGACGTGACAACTCTGTCGACTCTCACCGGTAGGCCCCCGATCCGCTGGAACATGCCGCGGTGCCAGCGGCTGGGTGTGATGACGGCCGCCCGCGGGTAGTCCTCGAACAGCCAGCGCCCGAAGTTGCGGCGGGTCCAGTCGCTGGATCCGGCTACCCGCAGGGCGATGCGGACCCCCTTGCGGTGGCTCAGGGCCCGGCTCAGCAGCCGGGCCAGCCGGTGGTCGGCGAACAGCTCGTGCTCCACGGCGCGTCTGATAGGTCGTCGCCACTTCGTAACCCAGCTCCCGGCCGCTCGGGCCCAGGCCAGCCAGGACCGCCTCGGCGGCCCTGCGCCCGGTCAGGAGGGCCTGGGCGATGCCCTCGCCGGTCATCGGGTCGGTGGCGCAGGCCGCATCGCCGACGAACAGCGCCCGCCCGCCGCCGGCGGTCAGCGGGACCTTGTCGACCCGGGCCGGGATGGGCCAGGCCTTGTGGACGCCCTCGGGGGTCGCATCGGGCCCCAGCACGTCGCGGATCGCCGGCCGGGCCAGCAGGTCGGGCCACATGTCCTTCATCTCCCGGATGGGTATGCCGGCGTCGCGCTGGATCCCGAAGCCGACGTTGGCCCGCCCGCCGGGAAGCGGGAACGACCAGGCGTAGCCGGGCAGGAGGTCCGCCTCGAACCAGATCCAGAGGCCGGCGCCGGCCGGCCCGACGCCGGAGAAGTACTGGCGGAAGGCGTGCCAGTCGCCCAGGTACCCGGGCTCGTTGGCGCCGAGGGCCTTGCGCAGCGGCGACCATGCGCCGTCGGCCCCGATGGCGTAAGGGGTCGTGACGGCGCCCAGGCCGTCGACGTCGAGCTCCAGGCCGCCGGGCACTGCGCGGGCACCCGTCAGGGAGTGCCCGTCGGCGACCTTGACGCCGGCGGCCCGGGCCACGTCGAGCAGGGCGGCGTCGAGCTGGGCCCGAGGGGCGACGGCCGCGTACAGGCCGCCGTCGGGCAGGGGGAACGAGACACTGCGGCCCACCGGCGACCGGACGAACACCTCGTGGACGGGCTGCCAGTCCGGCACGGCGTCGGGCCGGAGCCCCAGGCCTTCGAGCTGGCGGAGGGCATCGGCCGTGAGGCCGTCGCCGCAGCATTTGTCCCGGGGGAAGCGGGCCTTGTCGAGCAGCAGGACGGGCGCTCCCGCCCGGGCCAGGGTGATGGCCGCGGCGGCGCCGGCGGGGCCACCGCCGACGACGACGATCGGCTCGCCGGCCGGCGACTCAGCCAACGGCGCGAGCCAGCTTGTGGCCGGCGGCGGCGGTTCCCAGGGCGGCGCCGAGCATCAGGACGGCGCGGGCCCGGGGGAGGTGCTTGAAGGTCAGGAGGATGGCGACGGCGTCGGCCACGTCGGCCAGCATGGCCGCTTCCAGCCAGCCCCGCACGGGCGTGCCGTGCTTCTGGGCGAAGAGGACGCCGAGCCCGAGGCTGATGTCGCGCCCGCCGGTGGACCGGGCCAGCATCTTGAGGAGGGCGGCGTCGCCGGCTGTGTCGGCCGGCCTCCCCGGCCACGCCCGCAGCGCCAGCCCGGGGAACAGGCTGTACCCGACGCCCAAGCCGATCCGCCCCAGCCCGACCGCCTTGACCACGTCCTGCTCATCCATCTTCATCGTCGCTCCTCCCGCCGGCGTGCTCTACTCCTACTCACACTTCACACCCTCTTCCGGCGAGTAGAGGCCGGTGAACCGGTCGGTGGTCTTGCGCCCATCCACGTAGGTCCGGGTCCGTTCGGTCGTCACCGCGGTACACACGCCCTTCATCTCCCTGGTCTGGTTGGTCTGCTCGCCGCTCACGTACTTGGTCGAGTACATCGTGACCGTGATCGACGTGGCCGTGTACGTCGGCCAGATCAGCACGCCATAGGGGGTGTTGTTGCGGATGCGCACGTCGGGCGAGGGAAAGGAAATGGTCGACTCCCGACCGTAGGGGTAGCGGGCGATGTAAATGCCGTGCATGTAGTAGCTGGGAATGTCGAGGCCGGCGAAGAAGGCGGCGTTGAAGATGGTGGTGGCGAACTGGGAGATACCGCCACCGACGTCCTCGGTGAACTTGTACTCGTGGTCGATGACCGGCGCCGGCACGAACCCGTTGGCGGTGGTCCGCCGGCCGACGTAGTCGTTGACCGAGAACGTCGCCCCCGGGGCGATCAACGCGCCCCGGATGAGGTCCGAGATGCGGTGGATGTTCTGCACGCGGGGCTCGCCGGCGGCGTGGTTGGTGGTGAAGGTGCCGATCGGTTCGACGATGCCCAGCTTGCGGGCCGCCTCCTCGTCCCGGGACGGCGGCACCGGCTTCAGTGGCAGCGGGATCGCCGTGTCGGCCGAGGCCCGGTTCAGCAACGCCGACTGGATCGCCGCCGTCGCGCCGGCCGCGCAGCAGCCGCTGCCCGCTTTGGCCGGCGTGATCGACACCCGACCGCCGCTGACGGTGAACCCGGCGTTGACCGGCTCTACCGCCGGCTCCGGGAAGAGCTCCGCCAGGGCTTCGGGTGCGCCGGACGCGTCGACGACGAGCTTCAGCTCCTCGCCGGTGGCCTGGGTCCGGAACCATCCCCGCACCACCGGCGCCGGCACCGTGGCCGTCTCCGACCCCGCGCTCACCGGCAAACCGGCGGCGGCGAGCGCCTCGGCCCGGTCGGCGAGGCGCTTGGCGTCGTCGAGCGGGAACCGCGGCGGGACGCTGTCGCGGTCGACGGAGATCCGCAGCGGGACGCCCTTCGGCCCCGCCTTCTTCAACCCGGCCAGCACCGACGGCGCGGAGATGCCCCGCCCCGGCTCGCCCGGCTTGGGAACCACCCTGTCGTTCTGCACCATGACCGAGGGCTCGACCGGGGGAATGCGCCTGGGGTCGCGCTCGGTGACGATGCGGGCCATGGCCTGCTGGTCGAGGTCGATCCGCACCGGCGCCGGCCGCTCGACCACGAAGCTGCGAACCCAGTCCCAGATCCGCCCGACGACGTTCCCGGAGCGGCCGACGGCCATGGCATCGGCCGCGGTGCGGGCCGTGTCGACCGACAGGCCCAGTTCGGGCGCCGACGCTTCGAAGCCGCCCTCGGGCGCCTCCACCACGACGGCTGCCTCCCGGTACTGCCCAGCCAGGCTGGCAACGGCCGCATCGAGCTCGGCCGCCTCCATGCCGGCGATGGACTGCCCGGCCAGGGTGACCTTGCGACCGACCTTGTCCTCCGACAGCCTCGTTTCGAGGGCCCAGAGACCGCCGAGCACCACGACGAGGAGGCCGGCCACGGCCAGGCCCCGGACCACCCGCCGGCCGGCGCGGCGGTGGCGGGGCGGCTGGACTACGGGCAGTTGCCCGGTCGCCTCCAGCTGATCCATCCGCGACAGGCTACGGGTTGGGGAGGTCGTCGTCGGAGCGGCTAGCGTCGTTCGGTGCCTCCCAGAGCGTTGATCACCGGAATCACCGGCCAAGACGGCCGCTACATGGCCCAGCTGTTGGTCGAGAAGGGCTACGACGTCTTCGGCATGGTCCGCGGCCAGGCGAACCCCAAGATCCGCATGGTGCAGGAGGAGACTCCCAAGCTGGAGCTCGTCGAGGGCGACCTCCAGGACCTGTCGTCACTGATCGCCGCCGTCGAGCAGGTCCAGCCCGACGAGGTCTACAACCTCGGCGCCATCAGCTTCGTGGCCCTTTCGTTCCGCCAGGCCGAGCTCACCGCCGACATCACCGGCCTCGGCGTGCTGCGGATGCTCGAGGCCGTGCGCATCGTGGGCGGAGCGAACAACCGCATCCGCTTCTACCAGGCCAGCTCGTCGGAGATGTTCGGCAAGGTCCGGGAGACGCCGCAGACGGAGATGACCCCCTTTCACCCCCGCTCGCCCTACGGGGCGGCGAAGGTCTTCGGCCACTACATCACGGTGAACTACCGGGAGTCCTACGACCTCTTCGCCACCTCGGGCATCTGTTTCAACCACGAGTCACCCCGGCGGGGCCTGGAGTTCGTGACCCGCAAGGTCACCAACGGTGTGGCCCGAATCAAGCTGGGCCTCCAGGAGAAGCTGACCCTGGGGAACCTCGACGCGGCCCGGGACTGGGGCTACGCCGGCGACTTCTGCGAGGCCATGTGGCTGATGCTCCAGCAGGAGACACCCGAGGACTACGTGATCGCTACCGGCGAGACCCACAGCATCCGCGAGCTGCTGGACCTGTCATTCGCCGCCGCCGAGATCGACGACTGGGAGCACCTGGTGGAGAGCGACCCCCGCTTCACCCGCCCGGCCGAGGTCGACATCCTCACCGGCGACGCGTCCAAGGCGCGGGCCCAGCTCGGGTGGAAGCCCAAGGTGGACTTTCCCGAGCTGGTCCGGATGATGGTGGCGTCGGACCTGGAGATCGAGGCGGGCGACCCCAGCCGCCGGACCTAGCCGAGCCCCGGTCTGGGCGTTTCGCGGCGGACTACCGCACCGGATCGCCCGTACTCGGCGGGGCGGCTAGCCGGAGGTTACGGGAAGAACGCCTGGCGGGTGGCACTGGGCAACGGCAGCGGCCGGTCGCCGCTGAGCCCAAAGAACACCGGCGCCGCCGCCCCCACGAACCAGGCGCCGGTCGCGGGCCGGAACACCGCCCGCTCCGCGGTGCCATTTCCGTCGTAGTCGGCCGCAATCGGGATGTCGCCGCTCAACCCCAGGAACTGGGTGGCCTGGTCCCTGACGTACCAGCCGCCCACCGAGGGCCGGAACACGGCAAAGTCGGCGGTGCCGTTCCCGTCGTAGTCGGCTCGGACAGGGATGTCGTTGTTGAGCCCGAAGAACACCGTGGCCTGCCCGCTGCGGTACCAGCCGCCGACCGACGGGCGGAAGACGGCGATGTCCACCGTCCCATTGCCGTCGTAGTCGGCGGGCACGGGGATGTCCTCGTTCAGCCCGTGGAAGACGGTGGCCGCGTTCGCCCGGTACCAGCCCCCGATCGACGGACGGAATACCGAGGGGTCGCAGGTACCGTTCCCGTCGAAGTCGGCCGGCACGGGAACGTCGCCGCTGGCCCCGAGGAACACGGTGGCCTGGTCCTTGATCAGCCAGGCGCCGGCGGAGGGCCGGAAGACGGCGATGTCGGCTGTGCCGTTCCCGTCGTAGTCGCAGGGGACGGGAATGTCGCCGGCGGCGCCGAACGGGGTCGTGGCCCCATTGCGCACGTACCATGTGTTGTTCGACGGCCGGAACACCGCGATGTCCGCGTCACCGTCGCCGTCGAAGTCGGCCATTGGGCGGCTGGGCGAGTAGGCGGTCCGCCCGAACACGAACACGTCGTCGGCCCCATTGGGGTCGGACTGGCCGGCCACGAGGTTGGATGCCAGCGATGAGAAGGCAACGACCGATCCATCGGCGCTGATGGCCGGCGACCCGCTGGCGCCGTTGCCGGTGGTGAAGGTGTTCGCAGGGACGTGGGAGACCAAGGTCAGCGCACCGTTGGCCCGGGCGAACAGGAACGTGTCGTCGGCGCCGTTGGTGTCGTTCGAGGAGATCAGATCAGTGGCCAGTGAGGAGAAGGCCACAAAGCTTCCGTCGCCGCTGATCTCGTGGGACCCGCTCGGGCCGGCCGCGGTGCTGATCGATGACAGATTGTTGTGCGACACGAGCGTCAGCTCCCGGGTGGCGCGGGAGTAGAGGAACACGTCGAAAGTGCCGTTGACGTCGGTTCCGTGGGCGAGATCACTCGCCCTCGAGCCGAAGGCCACGTATGCGCCGTCGGTGCTGATCCGGGGCCGCTCGCTGAAGGCGTCCCCCGTAAACGCCACGGTGGCGACGTTGTGCGACACGAGGTCGACCGCCTGGGTGTTGCGGGCGTAGATGAACACGTCCCGGGATTCCCCGTTGACGTCGGACACGCCGGCCACCAGGTTCGTGGCGTACGACTCGAACGCCACGAACGCCCCGTCGCCACTGATCGTAGGCGAGCCCCCGGTATTATTGCCCGCAGTGGCGGCGCCGGCCGGGACGTGGGAGACCAGCGTCACCACTCCCGTCGATCGACTGAACAGGAAGACGTCGCCGCCGTTGTTGGCGTCGATCTGACCGGCCACCAGGTTGGTTGCGTGCGAGACGAAGGCGACGAAGCCGCCGTCGGCGCTGATCGTCGGGTTGTAGTTGATTCCGTTCGGTTGTGACGCCGCGCCCGTCGAGCCGTGCGACACGGTGGTGAGCGCCCCGTTGGCGCGGGCGAACAAGTACACGATCCCGCCACCGACGAAGGTGACGAAGGCGCCGTCGGCATTGACGGAGAACCCGTCGAGCTCGTAGGCACCCGCCGCCGTGGTGAGGCTGCCGTCGGTGTGCGACACGAGCACGGTGGCGCCGGTGGCGCGCGAGTACAGGAAGAGGTCGTGGGCGCCGTTGGCGTCGCTCTGTCCGGCAACCAGATTGGTCGAGGTGGACGCAAAAACCACGTAATTGCCGTCGGTGCTGATGACGGGGAGGGTGCTCTCGCCGTTCCCCGCTGTTGTGGCCGCGGTGGCGGTCCGGGAGACGAGGGTGACCGTCCCGGTGGCTCGTGACCACAGAAAGATGTCGGTGGTGCCGTTGGTGTCCGACTGACCGGGGATCACGTTGGTTGCCGTCGACTGAAAGACCACGAAGGCGCCGTCGGCGCTCGCCCTTGGCGTCGTGCTCGAACCGACTGGTGTCGTGGTGGACCCGACGGGCGAGTGCGAGACCAGCGTCACTGCGCCGGCGGGCGCCGACGCCGCAGGACCCATCGTGGCCAGGGAGGTGGCCACGAGCAACGGTGTCACCCAGGCGGCGGCCAGTCGCCGGCGACGCAGCCTTGCGGTTGTCGGCGGCCTGTTCGTTCTCCTGGCCTTGTTCAACGCCCCCCCTTGCTCCGACGCAAATTCAGCCCGGAGCGGCCGAGAGGGCCGTGTGGGGGCCTACCCGGCGGGACGGGTGCCCAGGTTGACCTGGGCGGTCCGGCGCTGGCCGGCTCGATTGTAGGTGACCGTCACCCGGTCGCCGGGCTTCTTGGCGCCGATGGCCTCGGAGAGGTCGTCCGGCTCGTTGATCTGGGTGTTGTCCAGGGCGACGATCACGTCGCCGACCTGGATGCCGGCGCCGGCGGCAGGCGTGCCGGCGCCGACATCCACGACGGTGGCGCCAGGGCTCCCGTCGGCGGAGAGCTGGCTGCTCACGCCCAGGTAGGCGCGAGGCGTGGTGGCCGTGCTCTGGCCGCTGCGGAGGCGCTCCACGATCGGCTTGGCCTTGTCGATGGCGATGGCGAAGCCGATGTTCTGGCCCTGGCCGTCGACCGCGGTGTTGATCCCGATCACCTGGCCGGCGCTGTTGACCAGCGGCCCGCCCGAGTTGCCGGGGTTGATCGCCGCGTCGGTCTGGATGAGCCCGCTGAGCCGCGACCCGTCCTCGCCGCCGATGGTGCGGTTGAGGGCGGACACGATGCCCCGGGTCACGGTGAAGCCGCCCCGGAGGTCGAGGGCGTTGCCGATGGCCACCACGTCGTCGCCGACACGGAGGGCATCGGAGCTGCCCAGCTCGACGGTGGGCAGGTTGGTGGCGCCGGTGATCTTGAGCAGGGCGAGGTCGTTGCCGCTGTCGGCGGCGATCAGTGTGGCCTCACGGGACTGGCTCTCGCCTGGCAGGTTGATCCTGATCGACGTGGCGCCGGCCACCACGTGGGCGTTGGTCAACACCTGGCCGTCGGCGGTCAGGATGACGCCGGTGCCGGCGCCCTGGGTGGGGAAGAACCGCCCGCCCCGGGTGGCCTGGCTGTGGATGAAAACCACGCCGGGCTGGACCTTGTTCAGGATGCTCTGGACGTCGCCGGTCTGGGTGATCACCGAGCCGTTTCTCGAGGTCGCCACCGAGGTGGCCGGCGACGCTGCGTCCTCGGCGCTGATGCGTCCGGCCACGGCGCCGGCCGCCCCGCCGCCCAGCAGGGAAACGGCGGCGACGGCCGCCAGCCAGCGGGGGGCGACGCCCATGCGAGCGGCCGCCGGGGCGGGCGGGGGCGGCGCGGCCGGCGCCGGCTGCGGCGGGGCCTCGAACTGGAGGGTGGGCGGCGGACTCTGCCAGGACCGCGCCGGCGGCGGAGTCGGTTGGGCTTCGGGGTAGTCGAAGTCGACGGGCATGTCAGTCACCTCTGGGACGGGTCAGGAACCGCTGGAGAGAGGCGCGACCGGCGACCTACGGGGGAAGGGCCGCTCCGCCTTGGCCGCGGGTGGGGGGCCCCGGGGCCAAGGGGGAGCGGGAGGTCGCCGGTCGCGCTCATGTTCTTAGTAAGCCACCCCAGCCTGTGAGCATCCTGAGAACGGGCTGCGAGGTGAGTGGGAAGATGGATCCATGACGACCGCCGCGGACCTGGAGTCCTGGGTCCGGGAAGAGCTCCGCCTCGATCCCGCCCAGTCCGTCGACATCTCCGAGCTGCCGGGCACCGACCCGCGCTGCTCACCGATCGTGACTCAGGTCGCCGTCGGGGCGACGCCGGAAAGCGCGCCGCCCTTGTCCATGGCCGGCAGCTCTGCCGTCGTTTTCCACATCGAGCGACCCCTGGACGAGCTGGTCCGCATGGACCTCGTCGCCGCTCTGGCCTTCGGTGGAGGCCACTGAAGGCAGCTCCACCCAGAACCGGGCGCCGTGGCCGGGCGTCGACTCCACCTTCGCCCGCCCGCCGTGGGCCTCGGCGACCGCGGCCACGATCGAGAGCCCCAGGCCCGTCCCGCCCTGGTTGCGGTTGCGGGACGGGTCGGCCCGGTAGAAGCGCTCGAAGACCTTGGCTGCCTCCTCCGGGAAGAGGCCCGGCCCCTCGTCGGCCACCTCCAGCACGACCACGCCGCCGTCCCGACGGACACCGACCCGCACGCCGGCCGTGGCCGGCGTGTGCTGGCGGGCGTTGGCCAGCAGGTTGGCGGCCACCTGGCGCAGCCGCAGCTCGTCACCCAGGACGAGTGCGGCGTCGGTCGTTTCCAGGGTGATCGACCGCTCGGGCTCCACCGCCCGGGCGTCGGCGACGGCGTCCTCGGCCACCCGGGTGAGGTCGACGGGCCGGCGTTCCAGGGGCCGGCCCTGGTCGAGGCGGGCCAGCAGGAGCAGGTCGTCGACCAGGACGCCCATGCGGGCCGACTCCTGCTCGATGCGCCGCATCGAGGTGGCCAGGTCCTCCTGGCGCTCGGAGGCGCCCCGCCGGAACATCTCGGCGTAACCCCGGATGGAGGTGAGCGGCGTGCGCAGCTCGTGGGACGCGTCGGCCACGAAGCGCCGGAGGCGGTCCTCGGATGCCTGCCGGGCCTCGAACGCAGATTGGATCTGGCTCAGCATGGCGTTGAGGGCCAGACCCAGGCGGCCCACCTCGGTGCCGGGCTCGGCCCGCTCGACCCGCCGGCTCATGTCGCCGTCGGCGATGGCGCCGGCCGTGTCCTCGATGTCCTTCAGGGGGCGCAGGCCGGTCCGGACCACCACGAGGGCCAGGCCGGCCACGCCGGCGAGCACGGCAGCCGTCGTGACCAGCTCGATAGACACCAGCCGGCGCAGCGTCTGGACCACGTCGTTCATCGGGACGGCGACCACCAGCTTGCCGGCGTCGGACGTGAGGGGGACGACGACCACCCGGAACCCGGGCGCTCCCCGCTCGACGGCCGGCGTGGTGAACGGCTCCTGCCGCTCCAGGTCGCCGATGGTGAGGCGGGGCTCGGGAAGGGCGGCCAGATCGTCGCCCTCGTAGCCGAACGGCCGGCTGACGACCACGTTGCCGTCGCGATCGACCACTGCGCCGTAGGTGCCGCCGGGCACCGCCGTTCGGTTCAGGGGCGGGGATCGGCGCTCGCCGGTGGAAAGGCGGCTGGCCACTGGGTCGACCGCGGCCTGCACCTGCTCGTCGAGGCGGTCCATCAGGAAGGACTGGAGGAACCGGTAAGTCAGCAGGTTGGAGGAGACCAACCCGACCGAAACCAGCCCGAGGAGGCCGAGCAGCAGCCGCGTCTTGAGCGACATCGCCTTATCGCGTCGCGGGACGCGAAGCGTGTAGCCCACCCCCCGGACGGTGTGGATCAGGCGGGGCTCGGTCTTGTCGACCTTCTTGCGCAGGTAGCTGATGTAGGTCTCCACCACGTTGGCGTCGCCCCCGAAGTCGTACTGCCAGACGTGATCGAGGATCTGGGACTTCGACAGGACCCGGCGGGCATTGAGCATCAGGTACCGCAGGAGCTTGAACTCCGTGGCCGTCAGCTCGATGGCCTCGTCGCCCCGCCACACCTCGCGGGTGTCCTCGTCGAGCTCCAGGTCGGCGAAGGTCAGGCGGCTGGAGCCGGCGCCGGGACCGCTGCCGGTCCGCCTCAGCACGGCCCGCACCCTCGCCACCAGCTCCTCGACGCTGAACGGCTTGGTCACGTAGTCGTCACCGCCGAGGGTGAGCCCGTTGACCTTGTCCTCGGTGGCATCCCGCGCGGTGAGGAACACCACCGACACGGGGTGGCCGTCGGCCCGGATGCGCTTGAGGACGCCGAACCCATCGAGGTCGGGCAGCATCACGTCGAGAACGATGAGGTGGGGCCGGAAGGTGGCGGCCCGGGCCAGCGCGCTGCGGCCGTCGGCGGCCACGTCGACCTCGAAGCCCTCGTACCGGAGGGCCATGCTCACCAGCTCGGTGATGTTGGGCTCGTCGTCGACGACCAGGATGCGGGCCTTCTCGGTCATCGCCCTCCATTGTCGCCGTTCTGGCTGTGAACGGCCTGTGAAGACGCTGAGGATCAGCCGGTGTGCTTCTCGGGGGACCCCTGCTGGTCGTCCTCGCCGCTCTGGGCCTTGAGGAAGGAGAACTTGCCGTTGGGCTCGAGCACCGCCAGGTCGACCTCGCTCAGGTCGTGGATCCCCTGGTTGCGGGCTGCCTCGCATATCTCCGCCAGCGTGAGCCGCTCGATCCGCAGCACCTCCGCCAGCGGCTCGCCGTGGTGGACCACCACCACCGGCTGGCCCTCCAGCGCCGGTCGGAGGCCGCGGAACCGCCACGCCAAGTACGCGAAGACGAGGATCCAGAGCGCCAGCGTGCCGACGGCGAGGACCGCCCCGGTCAGCGACATGTCCTCCTGGGTGGCTCCCTGCTGGATGAGGTCGCCCATGGTCACCAGCAGGATCAGCTCGAAGGCCGTCATCTCGGACAGCTCCCGCTTGCCGACTCCCCGGGCCACCGCCCACAGGAAGAAGTAGATGACTGTCGCCCGGATGATGATCTCCATCAGGGCAGCACGAAGGTCTTGAAGGCGACGGTGACCGCCCGCGAACCTGAACCGCCGCTCAGGACGGAGAGCTCGCCCTTCAACGTGGTCAGCTGCACGCCGGGTTCGATGCGGGCGTCGAAGGACACCGTCAGCGTGTCCGAGGCCGAGGGGCCGAAGGTCCAGATCGTCCGCTCCTCGTCGGAGCGCTCCTCCTCCGGCGCCGGCCCCAGGCCGTTCTCGTCGAAGGCGTCGAAGTACGCGGAGGTGACCGCAACCGTGAGGCCGTCGGGGAAACCTCCCGGCCGGCGCACCTCGAACGACCACGGGGTGGCCAGCCCCGGCCGGGAGATGCTGGCGTAGGTCACGGCGACCTCGTAGCCGCCGCCGGCGGCGGTGACCGTCGTGGTCCTCACTCCCAGGAAGCCGAGGGCGCCGAGGCCCAGGAACGCGGCGAGGGCGACGACAAAGATCCGCCGCCCGAGCCGCGCCCGGACCTGCCGCCCGGTGTCGGTCTCCTCCGGGGCGGTGGGGATACTCGGCCGACCCGCGTCGGTCACCACGGATGATGACGCTACCGACGACCTGCCCCGAACTGGTGGACCCTGTCAGGGGAGGCGCCCGCCGGATCGCCTCCCCTCCGGGCTCAGGCCAGGTTCTTCTTCTCGAGCGAGGAGCAGACGGTCTGGGTGATGGCCCTGGTGACCAGGTACGGGTCGCAGTTGGCGTTGGGCCGGCGGTCCTCGATGTATCCGCTCTTGTCCACCTCGACCTGCCAGGGGATGCGTACCGAGGCGCCCCGGTTGGACACGCCGTAGCTGAACTCGTTCCACGGCGCGGTCTCGTGCAGGCCGGTGAGGCGGGCCTCGATGCCGAAACCGTACTGGTGCACGTGGTCCATGAAGTTCTCGCCGAGGGCCTCGCAGGCGGCGATGATCGGGTCGTAGCCGTTGCGCATGGCCTTGGTGGAGAAGTTGGTGTGGGCGCCGGCGCCGTTCCAGTCGCCGTGGACGGGCTTGGGGTCGAGCGTGGCCGAAACGTCCCACTCCTCGGCGGTGCGGTAGAGCAGCCAGCGGGCCACCCACAGGTGGTCGGAGACGTCGAGGGGCGACCCTGGGCCGATCTGGAACTCCCACTGGCCGGGCATGACCTCGGCGTTGATGCCCGAGAACAGCAGGCCGGCGTCGATGCAGTGCTGCATATGCTTCTCGACGATCGGGCGCCCGAAGATCTCGTCCGAGCCGACGCCGCAGTAGTAGCCACCCTGGGGGGCGGGGAAGCCCTTGGGCGGGAAGCCGAGGGGGCGGCTGCCCTCGAAGAACGTGTACTCCTGCTCGATGCCGAACCACGGCTCCTGCGCCGCGTACCGCTCCGACACCTCCCGGAGGGCGGCCCGGGTGTTGGTGGGGTGCGGCGTCATGTCGGTGAGGAGAACCTCACAGAGCACCAGGACATCGTTCCCGCCCCGAATGGGGTCGGGGCAGGTGAACACCGGCTGCAGCACACAGTCCGAGGCGCTACCGGGCGCCTGGTTGGTCGACGAGCCGTCGAAGCCCCAGATCGACAGAGCGGCGCCGTCGGCAAGGATCTTGGTCTTGGACCGCAGCTTGGCCGTCGGCTCCGTGCCGTCGATCCAGATGTACTCAGCTTTGTAGACCACGTATCTCCTCGGGTAGCGGGTCGGGGGCCTGGGTGCAGCCGGCCCGACAAATCTTCGGAACCCCAATAGTGAGCCTCACGGGGATTGCCGAACCAATTCTGCTTTGTGAACGCTCTGTGAACCAGCGGCGCCGGCGACGGCGCGCCGGCGCCGCGCTCTAACGTAAGCCGATGGTCGGACGGGGGACTCTCGGCGTGGCGCTGCTCGCCCTGGGACTGGTCGGGTGCGGTCCGGGGGAGGACACAGCGACGACGCCGACCACCGTCACCACCGTCTCCGTCACGACCACCGCAGCGCCGGCCTCGACGACCACGACCACCCAGGCGCCGGCGGCGACCACCACGACCACCGCCCGCGTTACCGCGGCCACGGCGGTCATCGAGCCCCACCGGGTGGCCGGCATCCCCCTCGGGGCGACCAAGTCCCAGGCCATCGCCGTGCTCGGCCCCGCCACCCGGTCGGGTCAGGAGACCGACCTCAGCGGAAAGAAGTACGACTACCTGAACTGGGACCTGAGCGGGAACCGGGGCCTGTCGCTGGCCTTCGGCACGGATTCGGTGACCTCACCGCTCTTGACCGACTGGAAAGCCACCTCCGCCGGCCCGCGGACGACCGGCGGAGTGCAGGTGGGCGACGCCGCGGCCAAGGTCAGTACCGCCCACGGGCCGCTGACCTCTTTCTGCTGTGACACGAGGGTCGCCTCGGTCAACCAGGCCGGCGGGCGGATGATCGTCATCGTCGGCAACGCCAGCCAGAAGGCCGACCAGATCGTGGGAGGCGACCCTGCGTTCTGGTCCCGGAAGATCGCCGACTGACCGAATGATCATCCACCCCTGCTACCCCCACGACACGTGGTGCATCCGGGAGGCGTCGCTCGACCTCGACGTGCTGGCCCAGTCGGAATCCATCTTCGCCTTGGCCAACGGCCACCTCGGCCTGCGGGGCAACCTCGACGAGGGTGAGCCCTACGGGCTGCCCGGCACGTACCTGAACGGCTTCCACGAGATCCGGCCGCTGCCTTACGCCGAGGCCGGCTACGGCTACCCGGAGTCGGGCCAGACGATGATCAACGTCACCAACGGGAAGCTCCTCCGCCTTCTCGTCGATGACGAGCCGTTCGACGTCCGGTACGGCCGGCTCGAGTCCCACGAGCGGGCGCTGGACCTCCGGGCCGGCACCCTCACCCGCGACGTGGAGTGGATCACGCCCGCCGGCCAGGCGGTGCGGATCCGGTCGCAGCGCCTGGTGTCGTTCACCCACCGGGCGGTGGCGGCGATCGCCTACGAGGTGGAGGCGGTCGGCGACAAGGCGCGGATCGTCGTCCAGTCCGAGCTGGTGGCGAACGAGCCCCTGCCCCAGCCGAGCAGCGACCCCCGGGTAGCGGCGGCCCTGTCGTCACCCCTGGTGTCGGAGGATCACAGCGTCCGGGGTCGCACGGCCGTCGAGCTCGCCCATCACGCTGCGGTGAGCGGGCTGCGGATGGCCGCGGCCATGGACCACCTGGTCGATGGACCGCCCGGCACCGACGTCGTGGCCGAGTCGACGCCCGACACCGGCCGGGTCACCGTCACCACGGTGCTGGAGCCGGGTCAGCGCCTGCGCATCGTGAAGTTCATGGCCTATGGGTGGTCGAGCCTGCGGTCGAGGCAGGCCCTCCTCGACCAGGTGGTCGCCGCCCTCACTGCCGCCCGCCAAAGCGGGTGGGACGGCCTGCTGGCCGAGCAGCGAGAGTACCTCGACGTGTTCTGGGACCGGAGCCAGGTCGAGATCGACGGCGATCCCGAAATCGAGCAGGCCGCCCGGTTCGCCCTGTTCCAGATCCTCCAGGCCGGAGCGCGGGCCGAGGGCCGGGCCATCCCTGCCAAGGGCCTGACCGGCTCGGGCTACGACGGGCACGCCTTCTGGGACTCCGAGACCTTCGTGCTGCCGCTGCTCACCTACACCTTCCCGCCGGCCGCGGCCGACGCCCTGCGCTGGCGCCACAGCACCCTGCCCATCGCCCGCGAGCGGGCGCGCACCCTCGGATTCGCCGGCGCCGCCTTCCCGTGGCGGTCGATCACGGGGGAGGAGTGCTCCGGGTACTGGCCGGCGGGAACGGCGGCGTTCCATGTCAACGCCGACATCGCGGATGCAGTCGTCCGCTATGTCGACGCCACCGGGGACGACGAGTTCGAGCGTGACGTGGGCCACGACCTCCTGGTGGAGACCGCCCGCCTGTGGTGGTCGATCGGCCACTTCCACCGTGACGGCTCGTTCCGCATCCCGGGCGTGACGGGCCCCGACGAGTACAGCGCCCTGGCCGACGACAACGTCTTCACCAACCTGATGGCCAAGCAGAACCTGGCCGCCGCCGCCGGCGCCGTCGACCGCCATCCCGCACAGGCGGAGGCCCTGGGCGCCACCGCCGAGGAGGCTGCCACGTGGCGGGCGGCGGCCGACGCCATGTACGTCCCCTACGACGAGGAGCTGGGTGTCCACCCGCAGTCCGAGGGTTTCACCCACCACGAGGTCTGGGACTTCGACAGCGTGAAGCCCGACCAGTACCCGATCTTCCTGCACTTCCCCTACTTCGACATCTACCGCAAGCAGATCGTCAAGCAGGCCGACCTCGTCCTGGCCATGCACCTGCACCCGGAGGCCTTTACCGAGTCGCAGAAGGCCCGGAACTTCGCGTACTACGAGGGCATCACCGTGCGCGATTCCTCCCTGTCGGCCGCCACCCAGGCGGTGCTGGCCGCCGAGATGGGCCACCTGGAGCTGGCCTACGACTACTTGGCCGAGTCCGCACTGGTCGACCTCCAGGACCTGCACGGCAACGCCGGCGCCGGCCTGCACCTGGCTGCCCTGGCCGGCGGGTGGTCAGCTCTGGTGGCCGGCTTCGGCGGCTTCCGGGCCGCCGGCGGCACGGTCTCCTTCGCCCCTCGGTTGCCGGAGGACATCTCCAGGTTCGCGTTCCACCTCTTCTACCGGCAGCGCCGGTTGCGGGTCACGGCCACCCCGGAGGAGGCTACCTACGCCGTTCTCGAAGGTGATTCGCTGCTCATCAGCCACCACGGGGAGCCGCTTCTGGTGACGGACGAGCCGGTGAGCCGGCCCATCCCGCCGCCCGTGTGGCGGCCCCGCCCCACCCAGCCGCCGGGCCGGGCGCCGCAGAGCCGGCACGCATGAGCGGCCCGGGAGGCCGCTCCAGCAAGCATTCACGTGGCGCCATCGAAGATGGTGCGTCGTGAGCAGGCCCGCCGACCGGTTCCGCCGGCATGCCGCCACCTTCACCGAGCGGGTCGAGGGGGTTCCTTCGGACGCGTGGTCCAACCCTGCGCCGCCGGAGGGTTGGGACGCCCGCGATGTCGTCCGCCATCTCGTCGAGTGGCTTTCCGGGTTCTGGTCGGGCTACGCCGGCATCGAGCTCCCCAAGGGCCCGCCGGTCGACGACGACCCGTTGGGGGCGTGGGTGGGGCTCCGGGACGGGCTGCAGGCCATGCTCGACGACCCCGAGGTGGCAGGCCGGGAGATCGACACGCCGATGGGCCGGATGACCGTCGAGGCCGCAGTCGACATGATCTGCACCAGCGACGTGTTCCTCCACACCTGGGACCTGGCCCGGGCCACCGGCCAGGATGAGACGCTCGACCCCGACGAGGTGCACACCATGCTTGAGGGCATGGAGCCGATGGACGAGGTCCTGCGTTCCAGCGGCCACTACGGGCCTCGGGTGGAGGTGCCCGCCGGAGCAGACGAGCAGACCAGGCTGATCGCCTTCATCGGCCGGCGCCCCTGATAGTGGGCGGGCTGGGGCTCACGAGATGGCCGCCGGCCGCCCGCCGGCGGGCTACGAACGAGCCGCCGTCCGGTCCAGCTCGATCAGTCCCGTCCTCGCCGTGAAACGCAGCAGTGGCCAGATCGGGTCGAGGGGGCCGGTGCGGGGTGCGGCCGGGTAGGCGTGATGGGTGTTGTGGTAGCCGTGCCCCAGGAGGGGGATGGCCAGCCACCCGATGTCGTAGCCCGGTGCATCGGGGTACGGCTTCTTGCCGTAGAGGTGGCCCACGGTGTTGACCATGCCCATGATCCCCAGGTAGCCGACGAGGTGGACGGCGAGCATGAGCAGTACCTGCGCCGGCCCGAAGAGGAAGACGTAGGAGGCGACCACTGCGGTGCGGATGACCATGATCCGGATCCCCTTGGGCCGGTCACGCGGCACGCGGCCCTTGGCCTTGGCGAACAGGACGGCCGAGCCCGCGAGGACGCTGATCGGCCGGCGGAGCACGGGGGAGTGAGGGTCGAGCGGCGTGTCGGCGTAGCGATGGTGCAGCCGATGGACGCCGGCCCACGTCTCGGGGTCCGTCCCGACGACGACCCGAAAGTAGGTGTTGAGCACCGAGTCCAGGCGACGGTGGATCCGGAACGCCCGGTGGGCCAGGCATCGATGGGCGTAGACCTCGGTGACGAGAGCGGTGAGGAGGGCGGAGGCGACGCCGAGGACCAGACCGATGGGCACGACGCATCGTAGGCTCGCCGAATCGACGATCTCCCGCCCGCCGCTTCTCGACCTGGCCCGGCCTGCCCAAGGGAAACGTCGTCACGGGCTACGACGACCACGGGCACTGGCGCTCAGCGAGTTCTGAGCGGGGTCCCGGCTACGTCGCAGGAGTAGTGGGTCTCCGCCGGCGCCGGCGGCGGGCGCCGGATCGTCGCCCACGCCAGGAGCCCGCCGGCGGCGGCCACGGCCGCGCTGACGACCATGGCCGTGCGAAAGCCGTCCGCCATCGCCGGCGGGTCGAAGAAGCGGTCGCCCGTGATCCCGGCCACCGCCGGCAGGACGGCGACGGCCAGCAGCCCAGCCACCCGGGACACGGCGTTGTTGACGCCCGAGGCCACGCCGGCGTGGCGCGAGTCGGCGGCGGCCAGCACGGTGGCGGTGACCGGTGCGACGACGAGCGTCAGCCCGAGCCCGAACAGGACGACCGCGGGGAGTACCGCTGCCACGTAGGCGTCGCCGGGGTCGATGGTGGTCATGAGGAGCATGGCGCCGGCGATCACCAACGGGCCGGCGGTGAGCGGGATGCGTGGTCCGATGCGCTGGGCGAGTGCGCCAGAGTGGGCGGACAGAAGCAGCATCAGCGCGGTGACCGGCAGCGAGGCGGCGCCGGCGGCGACGGGGGAGTAGCCCAGTGAGATCTGCAGGAACGCGACGAGCAGGAAGAAGACGCCGCTCAGGGCGGCGTAGACCACGAAGGTGACGAGATTGGCCGCCGCGAACTGGCGGGAGGAGAAGATGCCCAGCGGCATCATCGGGTTGGGACTGCGCGCCTCCGCCCAGAGGAACAAGGCGAGAGCGGCGACACCGCCGGCGCCGGCCACGACCGAACCTTCGATCAGCCCGTAGGTGGTCCCGGCCAGGCCGGCGGCGGCCAGCAGCGCACCCCGGCCGTCGAGCCGCCCATCGGCGGTGGGATCGCGCGTCTCCGGCACATGGCGGCCGGCGGCCAGGACGACGAACAGCCCGATCGGCAGGTTGATCAGGAAGATCGCCCGCCACGAGACCGCGTCGACCAGCCACCCACCGAGCAGGGGCCCGAACGCGGTGGCCACTCCGCCGAGCCCCGACCAGGCGCCGATGGCCCGGGCGCGGTCGCCGGGCCGGAAGCTGGCGTCGATCATGGCCAGGCTGCCCGGGGTCAGCAGGGCGCCGGCAATGCCCTGCAGGAGCCGGGCCACCACCAGGAGCTCGACGTTCGGTGCGACCGCGCACAGCAGGGAAGCGGCCGTGAACAGGCCGGCGCCCCACCTGAAGGCCCGCCGGCGCCCGTAGCGGTCGCCCAGCGACCCGCCGAGCAGGATCAACGACGCCAGAGTCAACAGGTAGCCATTGAGGATCCACTGCAGCGCACCGGTGGTCGCATCCAGGTCGCGCCCGATCGCCGGCAGGGCGACGTTGACCACCGTGCTGTCGAGGAAGGCCATGCCCGAGCCGAGGACCGCCACACCCACGACCCACCGGCCGGCGGCGCTTTCGAGGGCGACGCCCTCCGGTTCGCGCGCCATGGCCGACGGTACCTGTCGGCCGCACACTCCGCGTTGTAGCGTCGGGCATGCTCCGTCGACTCCTTCTCGCCGGGTTGGCCGCGGTCGTTCTCGCATCGTGCAGTTCCGGCGGCGATGAGGGGTCGTCGTCGACAACCACACCGTTCATCTTCGACGGCAGCACGACCACGCTGGTCCCCACCACGCCCATCGTCGGGCGGGTCCTGTCGCCGGAGGGGGCCTCGGTGCAGGGCGCCGGCGGACGGGGGATGGTGGTCATCCTCAAATTCACGGCCAAGGACCCGGCGATCCTGCCGGCCGAGTTCCGCCTCGGAGGCGCCTTGCCGGCGCCGGCGCCGGCGGCCAAGCCGGGGCACAACCCGGCGTTCCCCGGGCTCGTCGTTGGGCTCAGCAGCACCGGCAGCGCCCTGGGTGGCCCGTCGGTCAACCTGGCCAACCTCTTCCAGGTGATCAGCCCGTCGCTTCAGCTCGACGGCTCGCGGGAGGTGACGGCGGTGTGGACCAACTCGGCTGTCGACTTCGGCACCGACATCGACGCCACCCTCGCCGCCTACGTCGTCGCCGGGACGGCGCCAGACACCATCCCGCCGAGCCAGGCCAACATCGAGGTGCTCTCGAACACCGTCGAGGTGACGTTCCACATCGGCGCCGCGGAATCCAGGCTGACGGGGGGTACCGGCACCTCGACGTCGACCACGGCGCCGGCCGCCGGCGCCACGACGACAACGCGCGCCGGCGCAGCGACAACGACGACGCGTGCCGGCGCTACGACCACCACGGTGCGGGCAACCACGACCACCCGGGCACCGACGACCACCGTCCCGCCATCGACATCGACAACCTGCCCGAACCTTCTGGGAGTCTTCTGCTGACGCCTCTTGACCCAACCGTTCGTAGTCACTAACGTTAGTGAGAACGAACTAAGGAGGAGTCACCCGTGGGACAGCCGGTTGCATTCTTCGAGGTGATCAGCGCCGAGCGCCCCGGCGACTTCGGGCACATCGCCATCCTCGCCGACCCCGACGGCAACCACGTCGGCCTCTGGGCGTGAGCGGCCCTGCACTTCACGACGAGGCCGACGACGCGCTGCGCGCGCTCGCCGAACCCCGCCGGCGAGCCATCCTGCAGCTCGTCGCCCACGGAGAGCTGGCGGCAGGGGAGATCGCCGCGGCGTTCGACGTCACCCGCCCCGCGGTCAGCCAGCACCTCACCGTCCTCAAGCAAGCCGGCCTGCTGAGCGAGCGACGGGACGGCACCCGCCGGCTGTATCGCGCCCGCCCGGAAGGCCTTGCCGAGCTACGCCGGCTGCTCGACGATATGTGGGCCGGCGCCCTGGACACCGCCCGGCTTCTCGTCGAAGCCGAGCGCGGGATCGATGGCAATGCCGCGGCGGCGGCCAGTTAGAACCGGGCGCTGCCGGCGCGCCGCGCTCGGCCGGAGCTGGTCGGCGGCACTCGAAGCATTTCGGCACTACGTAGGGAAGGAGATGACTGTGGCCCTCAGCCCATGGGACGAGACAACCGTCCTGACCCGTCCCCCCGTCCGTCAGTCGACGATCGTTCGCAGTGACGTCGACCACACCTTCAACGCCTTCGTGCGGATGATCGGGGCGTGGTGGCCGGTCGAGCGGCTCTCGCTCGGCGGCGACCGTGTGCGTGACGTTACGTTGGAACCGCGCCTCGGCGGGCGGGTCTTCGAGACCTGGGATGACGGCTCCACCGCTGACTGGGGCGAGGTGGTGGCGTGGGAGCCCTCGCGTCGCGTCGTCATGTCGTGGCTGAGCACGCCGTCGCCGACCGAGGTCGAACTCTCCTTCACCGCCCTCGGCCCCGGCCTGACCCGGGTCTCGGTCGAGCACCGGGGCTGGGAGAACCTGACCGAGGAGCAGGCGCGCCAGGACTGCGCCGAGCCGGGTGGCTACCACTCCGGCGCCTACAGCCGGGGCTGGCAGCTGGCTCTCGACCGCTTCGTCGCCATCGTAGAGCCGGCCACCGGAGGTGCATCGTGAACTTCGTCTACACGTTGATCCCGCCCCGCCCGACCTTCGCCGGCGATATGACCGATGCCGAGCAGGCGGTCATGGGCGAGCACGCCGCCTACTGGACCGGGCTCTTCGAGGAAGGGTCGGTGGTCGTCTTCGGCGTGGTGATCGAAAGCGCGGGCGCGTGGGGCCTTGCGGTGGTCGAGGCCCGCAGCGAGGACGATGTCCGAGTGATCGCAGCCGGCGATCCCGCAGTGCGAACGGGCACCTGCACCTACGAGATCGGCGTGATGCCCCAGGCCTCCATCCGACCTCGGCAGGACGCTGCGCTGATATAGAACGTAGCGAGCGGGAGCGGCGGCGGAGGAGGTCGACATGGGCGTACCGGTTCTTGTTCTGCACGGCGTGGGGAACCGCAACAAGCAGTCGTTCGTCGATCAGGTCGGACGCCTGCAGGCGCGAGTCGGTACGGATTTCGAGCTGATCCCCGTGTTCTGGGGGCACCTCGGCGCCGCCGACGCCGGCTTCGACGACGTGCTCCCCGGCGGGGACGAATCCGAGAGCCTCGAGTGGGCGCCGGCGGCCGTCTTGCCGCCTGCGAGGTCGGCCTCCGTGACCACCGAACGGCAGGCGGCGATCATCGCCGCCGCCGCGGCGGCCCAGATGACCCAGGAAGAGGGGGCGTTCGTCCCCGGCGACGACGGGGTCCAAGCCGCGGTGGAGGAGGGCCTGCCGAAGACGACCTACCTGCGGACGGTCAGGAACCCGGAGGTCCTCGCCGCCGTGGGCGAGCTGGTCGGCAAAGCCGCGGCGCCCACCGTCTCGTCGACCGACGAGGTGTTCGGCGCCCTGGGCCGCGTGGTCGACAGCGTCCTCTCGGGGGCCGACCGCCTGGTGGGGGCGGTGATCGGCGACGTGCTCGGGAACGTCAACCACGACCTGCGGTCAACGCTGGTGCCTGGCGTGGCCGGCTTTCTCGGCGACGTGTTCGCCTACCAGCATCACCGCCGGCTCATCCAGGACGCGATCTGGACGGAGATCGACGGCAACGACTCCACGCGGGGCAGCGGCACCGCGGAGCGCCCGGTGCACGTGGTGGCCCACAGCCTCGGCGGCGTCATCAGCTTCCACGCCGCGACTGCGGCCGACGCCGGCCGGCCCCTGTTCATCGATGGCTTCGTGACTTTCGGCAGCCAGGCCGGCTTCTTCCACATCCTCGACCCCCGCAACAGCGGCCTGGCACCGTACGTCGACGGGACACCGGTTCTCGTTCGCTCGATCCGGCGCTGGACGAACCTCTGGGAGCCCCTGGATCCGCTCGCCTTTCTCGCCGGCAAGGTCTTCGTGCTCGTGGACGCCGGCGGACGCGCGGACGCGCCGGTCGACCGCCCGACGTCCCACCTTGCTTCCACGGGCCTATTCACCCATGGGACCTACTGGGAGAGCGACGAACTGGTCGATGCCGTCCGGTCAACCTTGCGCTGAAGCCGTACCATCGGCGCTATGAACGAGCAGCCCGTCGAAACGGCCAACGACCCCGTCGAAAGGCCGGCGGCGGTGACGCCCCCGGCGGGAAAGCGCATCCGCCGCACGATGCTGTCCACCGGGTTCAGCACCGTCCCCGGCAAGACCTGTGAGGTCTGCGGCTTCCAGGGGTTCCGCTGGCAGACGGAGTGCCCGGAGGGCCACCCACTCACGTGAACGCTCGCCTCTGCGCTCGGGAGTGACCGAGAACGCTCAAGCAGCGTTCACGAGGCCAGTGAGCCGGCGAAGATCTGCCACGCGAGAGCCGACTTCGCCACGAGGCTGAGCACCAGGTACGCCTTTTCGCCGAACGCGTAGCTGCGCCACGGCCCGACCTTCCGGTACTGCAGCCATTGGTTGAGCGCGAAGCTGTTGAAGAACAGGAACAGCGACACGTAGATGCCGACGACGAAGCCCGGAACCTCCTCGGCGGCGACGAGGTTGTAGCCGATCGCCACCCACGGCGTCAGACCCGCGACGCAGCCGAACCAGAACGGCTTCATCGTCACGGTCACCCGTTCCGGAGGATTGGCAGATTCCTGCAGCCAGCCGAACAGGATCATGGCCACGTTGGCCCCGGCGATGCCGATGAGCGCCGAGATGCCGTCGATACCGCTGTAGAGGGCGATGAGCAGCACCATGAGCGTGGCGCTGAACGAGTACTCCACCCATCGGAACCGGTTGATCCCAGCGCGGAGGTCCTCGTCGTACGTGCGTCGGAGGAGCGTCGCAGTGAGAAGGTGGTCGAGGGCCGCGAGCGCGAGGAAGAGCGCGACTGCGGCGCTGATCGGCACGTCGAAAAGCGCCTCCGGCGATCCTGACGGCGTGCCTGGAGGGCCGCTTGGCAGAGACCGGGTCACGGTGACGGCAAAGTCCGTCGCCATCACCAAGACCGCCACGGCCTGCCCGAGGTGCAGCAGCGTCAGGATGACATTCCAGCTGCGAAGGGACCTCAGGCTGCGCTCGTCGACACCCGTTGCGGTCACGCTCGTGATCCTCATCTCTGCCAGGAGGACTCAGACTTTCCCACGCCGAGCTTCGCCCCGGACCGCTGGCGCACCCGTTAAGGCACGGCCGGCGGCCCGCTGGGCGAAGCTGCGACGCCGGCTACTCGGCGTCGGCGAAGGACCGAGTAGTTGACGGCTGAGTCGACCTGGCGCCGTCTGACCGCCGCTTGCTGAGTACCGCCATGATCGCCAGAGCAACACCGACTGCCAAGAGACCTACGGCGCCAGCTGCGATCAACTTCGCAATCGTCGACGTGCCGCCACCGAGCTCCTGGAACTGGACGGTCGACACGAAGATGTCCTGCACGCCCGCTCCGAAGCCGAGCTGTTGCGACGGGTCTGGAAGCTGCACCTCACCCTTCTCGTTCAACGAGAAGCGCGTGTCATCCCAGCCCACCATGGCGTAGGCGTTGGTCGACGCGAGACTCGGTGGCGAGTTCTGGTCGAAGTTGTTGGCCCAGACCCCGAGCCGGCGGTCGATGGTTTGATCGGTGACGCGGATGTTCTTGGACCACGTCGACCCGTTGTCGGTGGAGTAGGCGTAATAGACGTCGTTGGCCCGGATGCCCGGATCATTGCGGGTGTCCCACCACACCACGTCGACCCGTCCGTTGGGGGCCACTGCGATGTTGGGGATGTAGCTCCCTTGCAGCTTGGCGGGGTCGCTGTCGGGGATCACCTTGGGCTCGGTCCACGTGGCGCCGCCGTCGGTGGAGCGGAGATAGAAGATGGTCGAGAAGCCACTCACGCCGGGACGGGTGGTGCCCTCGGTTATCATGTGGAGGGTCCCTGACGATCCCCCCTTCGGGCTCCACACGATGAAGGGCTCGAGGAAGTTGGACCCGTTTTCGTAGCGGAACGGCGCTACCTGCGTCGCCGTCCACGTCTTGCCCCGGTCGGTGGACTTGGAGACGAAGATCCCCGAGGGCGGCGACGGCGTGATGTTCGCCGTGGCTGACTTCCAGGCTGCGTAGACCGTCCCGTCGTCGTCAACGGCGAGACCGGGATTGCTCCCGCCGAAATTAGCCGCCTGGTTCGGTGTCGCGGCGAGGGAGCCGGCGGGGACGGTGGTGGTCGTCGCCGTCGGCGAGGCGAGAGTGGTCGTCGTGGCCCCGATGGCCTGGGCCCTCAGTCCCCCGTCCGCGAAGGTGTTCCCGACCGCGGACACGGGCTCGGCGAAGGTCCTGCCCCCGTCGGTGGACACTGAGACCATCGGTTGGGCCGGCGCCGAGCTGCCGGTCGGCTGGTCGACGAGGGACCGCCGGTAGGTCACATAGACGATATCTTCGTTGGCCGACTTCGAGTCGACTGCGACGACGGTCACCGGTCGATTGGTCTCCACGTTGGGAGGCTGGGTGGCCCGGGCGTCACGGACGAGGGTCGTCTGCCAGCTGTCCCCCAGATCGGTGGAGCGGGCCAACTGCACACTCACCTTGTTACGGGTGTCCTGGGTATCCCAGGCCACCATGGCCATGTACAGGGTGTCGTTACGGCCCCAGGCCAGCGGCGCCTGGAAGATGTTGGAGTTGTTGGCCTCGCAGAAGGGGTAGGACGGCAACGTGGGCGAGGCGTCAAGCATTTGCCAGGTCTCCCCTCCGTCCGAGGAGCGAACCAAGCCGCACCGCTTGGCGCGGAACTCCAGGTAGCCGCCCACGACCTGCTCGGGCTTATCCGGGTTGGCCAGGAGGAAAGGCGCGGAGTAGGTGCGCTGGGGATCGAGGTCCGCTTTCGTGACATTGACCGGCGCCACTAGCTGGGGCGGATCGGCGGCGAACGCCGGACCTGTAGCCGCCATCGCCACCAGTGCAGTGGCGAGGACCAGTCGTCGGGTGTGACCAGAGTGCATGTTCGACCTCCTTGACTGTGAAGAACTGTCGTGTCGGTGCGTCGCCCGCCGTAAGGCTAAGCGGATAGAGGCCGTGTGGGAAGGGCAAGCGGCTGGCCCGCCGCTGCCGATCGTGGTCGAGCCGCTTCTGGCGGCGACGATCCGTCTCGTGGTGGCCTCCGCAGCAGCGGGTCAACGGCGCTCGCCCAATCGATGCGGATGGCCTGAACAGGCCATGAGCCGCCGACCCTGAATGGCCTGCTCAGGCGAAGTCGGGGGAGGGCCCGAAGGCGCATCCTTCGCATGGATCACCCCACAGCGAAAGGAGACGGTGATGTCGGACGTGAAGGAGGTCGCCGACCGGCTGACGGCCGCGGTGGCCAGCGGGGACCTGGAGGGGGCGACAAGCTGCTACGCCCCCGAGGCGGTGCTGGTCGCACCCGAAGGCACGTTCAAGGGAAGGGCGCAGATCGCGGAGTTCCTCCGGTCTTGGACCGAGCCCTGGTCCGAGACGGTGTTCGAGGTGTCCACGACGGCGTCGTGGGACGACCGGGCCCTCGACGAGTGGACCTGCCGGGCTACCAACTCCGGCGCCATCTCCCTGCCGACAGGCGAGACCGTGCCCGCCACGGGCAACCGGGTGGCGGTCCGGGGAGCCGACATCTGCACGGTGCGCAACGGCGCCATCATCGAGCACCACGTCTACTACGACCAGGTCGAGCTGCTGGGCCAGCTCGGGCTGCTTCCGGAGTAGTGGGCGGGATGGGCAAGGCAGTTGTGAGCCTCACCACCGGCCTGGAAGACCCTGAGAAGGTAACGGTGGCCTTCCTGGTGGCCGTAGGTGCTGCCGAGTCGGGGCGCCCGACCCTGATGTTCCTCGCCAAGGAGGCCGTCCGCCTGGCGGTCGACGGCGTAGCCGTCGGCGTGGCCTGCGAGGGCTGTCCTCCGCTGCCCTCGCTGCTCGACCGCTTCGCCAAGGCCGGCGGCCGCTATTACGTGTGCCCCATCTGCTTCGACGCCAAGAAGCTCGACCGAGGATCACTGCTGCCCACCGCCGAGGCCGCCGGAACGGTCCCCCTCTGGGAGTGGATCGGCGACGAAGGGGCCACCACCTTCAGCTACTGACCGGCGGTGGACGGCCACCGAACCGGGACCACCGACCATCATCACCGACCAACGAGGGGGAGGCACCACCGTGAGCGAGACGACTGGCACGAGGACGACCATGACGGCGACGACCAAGATGGCGACGACCGGGGAGGGCCCGGGCGGGGTGGAATCGGCGAGGGACGCCCTCGCCGAGCGCCTGCTCGAAGCCACCGTCGGCGCCCTCGATCTTTTCCACGTCTGGCTCGGTGAGCACCTCGGACTCTACCGGGCCCTGGCCGGTGGCGGACCGCTGACCAACGCCGGCCTGGCCGCCCGGGCGGGCATCGACGAGCGCTATGCCCGGGAGTGGCTGGAGCACCAGGCGGTGGCCGGGATCCTGGCGGCCAGTGACCAGGCCGACCCGGCCGAGCGCACCTTCTCCCTGCCCGCAGGCCACGACGAGGTGCTCCTCGACGGCGACAGCCTCAGCTACGTCCTGCCCATGGCCCTCGGCGTGGTGGGCGTGGCCCAGGCCCTCCCCAGGGTGCGGGACGCCTTCCGTACGGGCGGGGGCGTGCCGTATGAGGCCTACGGGGCCGACACCCGCCACTTCATCGCCCGCGCCAACCGGCCCATGTTCGTCAACCTGCTGGCCACCGAGTGGTTCCCGGCCGTGCCCGGCCTCGCCCAGCGGCTAGCCGCCGACCCGCCGGCCCGGGTGGCCGACGTGGGGTGCGGGACCGGCTGGTCGACGATCGCCATCGCCCGAGGATTCCCAAACGCCGTCGTCACCGGCATCGACCTCGACTGCGCGTCGATCGAGGAGGCCCGGGCCCACGCGGCCGAGGCCGGCGTGGCCGACCGGGTGACCTTCGAGGTGGCCGACGCCGCCGACCCCCGGCTGGGCGGGAACTTCGACCTCGTCTGTGCCTTCGAAACGATCCACGACATGGCCGACCCCGTCGGCGCCCTCGGGGCCATGGCGGCGCTGCGGTCGCAGGGCGCGACCGTGCTGGTCGCCGACGAGCGAGTGGCCGACGAGTTCACCACCGACGTTGAGTTCGGCGAGCGGTTCCAGTGGGGCTGGAGCGCACTCCACTGCCTGCCCTGCGCCCGCTCGGAGCCTCCTGCCACGGCGACGGGCACCATCATGCGGGTGCCGACGTTGCGGGCATACGCCCGGGAGGCCGGCTTCGCCGCCGTCGAGGTACTCGCGATCGAGAACGACTTCTGGCGGTTCTACCGGCTCAGCTGAGCCCGTGGCGGGCGCCGAGGGCGGCGGCCGCCGCCCTGGTGTGGACGCCCAGCTTGGTGAGGATGTTGGACACGTGGCGGTGGGCGGTGTGGGCGCTGATGTGCAGGCGCTGGCCTATGGCCCGGTCACTGAGCCCCTCGGCCAGCAGGGCCAGCACTTCTCGCTCCCTGGCGCTCAGCTCGTCCAAGGGCGTCGTCACCCCGCCCAGCGCGGGAGACGGTGGGGGGCCGCCGCCCGCCGCCGCCCGCACGGCCTTCTCGGCCCGCTGGGCGGCGTAGAGGGCGCCGAGGGCCCTCAGGCGCTCGGCCGCCCGACGGGCCTGGCGGTCGGCGCTGTCCGCCCGCTGAAGGCGGGCCAACGCCCCGGCCAGCTCGATGCGAGCACACTCGGCCTCGAAGGGCAGGACGCTGCGCTCGAACAGCTCCACTGCCTGCTCCAGTTGGCGTCGGGCGGAGGCGTCGTCGCCGGCCAGCGTGGCCACGTGGGCCTGAGCACACAGCGCCATGGCCCGCAGCGACTTGGTGCCCACCGGGGTGGCGACCGCCTCCAGGGCGGCGGCGGCCGACCGGGCCGCAGACTCCTCTCCCAGTTCGACCCGGGCCCGCACGAGCAGCTCCAGCGCGTCGGCCCGCTGGGTGAGGCTGGCCTGAGGGATTGCGCCCAAGAGGTCCTCGAGCAGCTCGGCCGCCCGGGCGGCGTAGCCCGCCTCCAGCGCCAGGCACGCCTGGCCGACAACGGCCATGGGGTGGGGCACGGAGCGGGCGAACAGCTCGGCCGCGTCCTCGACCCGCCCCTGGCGGCGGCGCAGCTCCCCCAGGCGCGCCCACGATTCACACGCGGCCGGCGGGCGGACGCGCACGAGTACGTCTCCCGAAGCCACCAGCTCGGCCTCCGCCTGCTCCCAGCGGCCGTGGTACACGAGCACCCCGCCGTAGTGCGCCCGGCACACGCCGTTGGCGAACAGCGCGCCCGACCGCTCGGAGGTCTCCCGCATGCGCTGGCACCACTGTGAGGCCCGGTCGAAGTCGCGCACCCGCTCGCAGGCGTAGATCAGGTAGCACATCATCCAAGAGGTGGCGATACGGTCCTGCAGCTCGCCGGTGGTGGCGGCTACGCCGACCTCGTCGAGGCGGGCCATGCCCTCGTCGATGCGCCCCTGGGTGACCAGGGCCAGGCCGCCCAAGCCGAGGCCCAGGAACTCCATGTCGGCCAGGCCGAGCTGCCGTCCGACCTCAGTCGCCTCCTCGGCCCGCAGCAGGGCGGTGGCGGTGTCGTCCTCCAGCTCCATGGCGAAGGCGCCCTCCTGGAAGGCCAGCCACCCGTGCTCGGGGGTGGGGCCCAGCCCCTCCAGCAGGCGCCGGGCCCTCCCGTACCAGCCGTTGGCCACCGCGTGCTCGGCCCGGAAGTCGTGGTGGTCGCAGCCGAGCCAGATCGCCTGCCGAGCGGCGGACACCCGGTCGCCCTGCTGGCGGTAGGTGGTGTAGGCCCGTTCCCGGGCGGGGAACAGCGCGCCGGAGTCGTTGGCCCACCACGCCACCCACCCCAGGCCTTCGTAGGCCTCGGGAGTGTCGCCGTTGAGTAAAGCGGCCTCGAAGGACCTCCTGGCGTGCTCGAGGTCCTGGACCTCAAGGGCGGCCCAGCCGACAGCCACCAGGCTCTGGGCGGCGTCGTGGCGGGTGTCGTCGGTCACACTGGCCGAAAGGTAGCGGCTGCGGGCCAGGGGCGCCCGAACGGCGAGCACCTAGGACACGAGCCCGAGGCAGCCCGACCAGCTCGGGAGCCACAAATCCTTCCGGCGGCCGGTGAACGACATGCGCTTCACGGTGGCAATCACAAGGAGCGCCGACCGACGTCCGAGGTCCCCGCTCCATGGGTCAGACGCGAATGACGCGCAGATCGGGATCGAGCACCAAGAGATCGTCGGAGTCAGACGTGGCCACTTGCTGAGCCGCTCGTCGAGCGCAGAGAACCACATGTGCATCCACGATGTCGGCGGTGCCGCTCGCAGCAAGAAGCCGGCCCACGCTCGTGGCGTCAACCCTGCCGAGGGGGACGACATCGGTGGTCGGCTGGCGGACGAGGCGGGCGAGGCGCACCTGGCGGGCCGGCGCCCGGACAACCTGGGCGAGCGCCGTCGCCGGGACCGTGACGCGGGCTCCGGTCTCGCGAGCCCGGGCCAGCAGGACAAGGACCCGGCGGTCGTCGCGTTCGAGGGCGATGAGGGCGCCGGCGTCCAGGGTCACGCCCGGCATCAGGCCGCGGTGGTAGCCGACGAATGACCGAGGATCCCGTCGGCCCAGACACGTTCCTCTTCCGACAGGGGACCCCCCGTCTGGCGAAGGGCCTCGGCCAAAAGCGCGCCCCACCCGGCCACGTCGTCCAGTGCGACCTCCACCGAATGCTGCACGAAACCCGAAACGCTCGGCGCAGACCCAGCTTCGACGAGCGCCCGAATCCGCTCGAGCTGCGCCTCGTCCAGCGTCACGGTGACCTTCTTGGTCGCCATACCACTCACCATACCACCAGCCGTCGGGCGGACGTCCCACTCTGACGGGCTTCGCGGCCGTCCGTGCGTGTCGCTGGTCGCCGGCGACGGGTCACGCGCTTGACCCGCCATCGCAGTCAGTGGCGCCAGAATGGCGCTACTCTGGCCACATGCCGAGTATCCAGGTCAAGGACGTACCCGACGACGTTCATGCCACGCTTCGGCGTCGCGCTGCGGTGGCCGGCCAGTCGCTGCAGGAGTACCTGCTGAAGCGCCTGGTCGAGGAGGCATACACCCCCACCCTCGACGAGCTTCTCGAGCGAGCAGGAGGCCGAGCGGGCGGTCGGGCCGGGTTTCAGGCCGCTGCGTCAGCGGTGCGTGCCGACCGTAACGGCCGGTGATCGTTGTCGATGCGAGCGTCATCGTGACCGCGCTTGGAGACGACGGGCCCGACGGCGATCGCGCAAGAGATCGACTCCGTGGTGAGCGCCTCGCCGCGCCTCACCTGCTCGATCTGGAGGTGACCTCGGCGTGGCGCCGCCTCGTTGCGGGCGGCGAACTCGACGAGCATCGTGCTCGCCTCGCCCTCGGGGACCTCCACGGACTGCGTGTCGACCGTGCAGGGCCTGGAGCGCTGCTTGATCGATGCTGGGAGCTTCGAGACAACCTCACCGTGTACGACGCCGCTTATGTGGCGCTCGCCGAACTGCTGGACGCCACCCTGGTCACCGCCGACGGGAAGCTCGCCAAGGCACCAGGCCCTCGTTGCCCGATCGAGGTGCTTGGGTAGTCGACGTCAAAGGGCCGATCCGAAGGGACTGCGTCCGTCGAAGGATTGAGGAGTCCTAAATCACGGCTCGACGACGCGCTTCCTCCTGCCACCGACCGCCGGCGAAGGGACGCTTGTTAAGTGTGCAGGGAGGCCTCGTCCATCGCTAGGCCGACCAGCTTGGCGACGCGGTTCATGTCGGTGTCATGGGCGAGAAGCATGGCCTCTGTGCGCAACGCCACCGCGACGATCATGCAGTCGATCAGCCCCCGTGGGGTGACGCCCTCCCGACGGCAGCGGCGATAGATGCGTGCCGCCCCGTGGAAGTCGGCGGCCACGTCGAAGCGGAGCAGCTCGAACCGCAGGAGCAGCCGACGGAGGTCCGCCTCTCGTTGCTCGTTCCGGGCTCCGGCCAGCACCTCCATGACTACGGGGTCGGTGACGGCGAGGGGACCATCCTCGGCGATCAGGTCGGACAGTCTGATGTCGACCGGGCTGCCCGTCGCCCGGTCGTACTCGACCCACGCCGAGGTGTCGGCGAGGATCATCAGCCCCCCGCCGGCGTCGCGTCCTCCGGAATCTCGACGATGGCGCGGGCGCCCCGCATGGCCAACGCCTCGTCACGACTCATGGGCTGGCCGGCCAGATGTCGCAGGGCGAGATCGACCGCCTCGGTCTTGGTGTGAACGCCGTAGCGGTCCATGACCGCCCTGAGGTAGTCGTCCTCGATCTCGATGTTCGTCCGGACTCGGGCCATACACCGATGTTACACGCTAGGCGCCCAACAGGTGTATGGCCTCACTGTCCCAGAATCCCGAGGCCGCCACTGGCGGGCCGGTGACCCTGACGGCCGGCCGCGGGTCACAGTCGATCCTCAATCTCGGCTGCTACAGGACGTCGAACTCGACGCCGTCACAGCCGGAACACACTATGTCGTGGCGAGATCGGGATCGTCGATGCCCGCCACGAACGCGACGTGATTCTCCGCCGACAGAAGCAGCCCGGCTCGCCCCCCGGGGGCAGGAGGACAACGGCGTCACCGAGGTCGACCACGGTCACACGTCCCCCATGATCGAGGCCCCACCAACGGCGGACAGCGGCCGGGACGGACATCTGGCCGTTGGAAGAGACGAGGAACTCCGACGCCGCTTTGGGGCACCTCGCGAAGCGCTCCTGTGGCACCGGCATCGGGCTGACGTACGTTCTGGTCCCCCTTCTCTGTACAGTTCCTTGGTATGGATGTGGCTGTAAGCGAATTCCGGGCCAACCTTCGCGACTGGCTGGAGCGGGTGCGGGAGGGCCATGAGGTTGTCGTGACCGAGCGTGGCGTCCCGGTTGCGCGCCTTCTCGGAGTGGAGACGACCCCGCTGCTCGACCGGTTGACGGCCGAAGGCGTGATCGGGCGACCGACCAGTACTGAAAAGCCTGCAGCGGCCGGACGACCGAGGCCCCGTCCCCGCCGAATGGTGGCGCCACTAGTGGGCGAGCAGCGGCGCTGAGGTGCCGCTGGTCTACTTCGACGCCAGCGCGTTCGTGAAGCTGCTGGTCGAGGAGCCCGGGACAGAGCTGGCCGTCGCGCTTTGGGACGGATGCGACGCGGCGGTGTCGAGCAGATTGGCCTACCCCGAGGTCAGGGCCGCGCTCGCTGCTGCCCACCAGAACGACGACCTCGACCGGAATGCCTTCGAGCAGGCCGAAGAGAGCTGGGAAGCGTTCTGGGGCGCGACCCGGCCAGTCGAACTCACGCCGGCCGTCGGGAATCGGGCCGGTCAGCTCGCAAGACAGCTTGCCCTGCGGGGCGCCGATGCAGTGCATCTCGCCAGCGCACTGGCGGTGTCGGACCAGTCGCTCATCGTCGCCGTATGGGACCGACGGCTTCATAACGGGGCTCTTGCCTCCCACCTTGCGGTCGCCCCCGTGACCCTCGATCCGCCATGATCGCCACGCCTGCGGTCCGGGAGCTCATCCGCCAGCCGGCGATGAGGGTGCGATCCCCATACACGGAGAGGCGTCGACGAGGCGGTCGCGGTACACAGAGAACCGCATTTCAGCGGCTGTTTTAGGGCTCAGGAAGAGTGGTGACGGTGAGTCGGCCTGTAGGCGGGGCACAGCTCAAAACATGCTCTGACCAGGACTTTTGTGTGTCTGAGCGGCAGGCTAGTCCTCAGCAAGTCCTCAGCTCAACGGTCATTCCCGGTTTTCTGCGGGCGACTACGGTCAGTTGTCTCCACGTTCCAGGCTTCGCAGCTCGACGAGTGCCTCACGGTCCTTCGGCCGGTCGGCCCACTCCTTAGAGGCGATGACGTCGTCCAGGGCAGCGACACGAACCGCAATGCCGTGGACGTCCTGAATGTTCGCCCGGTCGATCAGTTCGTCGTAGCGCAAGCGGCGCCCGTCCCGGCCCGGCAGGTCGGTGAGTACATCGAAGTCACCGGCGTCGGTCCGCCACGTGGAGATCTCCATGCGACCCAGCGTGTCCTTGTCGATGCGCGTCGGCAGCAGTGCGGCCTCTTCGTCTGTGAGGCCGTGGACGCGGAGCCGGGCGTTCAGGGAGCGGAGGGCGGTGGCGAGCCGGTCGAGATTGCCGCTGCTGCGACGCGCCACACAGTCGAGATCGGCCGTCGGCCGGCGGGCACCGTACGCGATCGCGGCGACGCCGCCGACAAGCAAGAAGTCGACTTCGTGGCGCTCCAGAGTTGTGAGAAGGCGGTCAGTATCGAGCGCGGGCGGCTCACTCGTCATCGAAGTCGACGTAGCGGCCGGCGGCGCGTTCCGCCTCCACCTCGGCCAGCCACGCCAGGACTGCCTCCCGGCTGTCGAGTCGACGGCCGTCTCGCGTGATCGACACGTCGTCAGGAGTCGACCGCCCAGCCGCTCCCGCTCGGGCCACGAACTCGTCACCGGACAGCGGCAGTGCCTCACGGGCCATGCGTCAAGGCTAGCGACGACACACCACAGCGACACGCAGTCGTCGCGTTTTGCTGCAAATCACACCAGTAGTAGAGGCAGCAGACCTTGAAGACGATTTCAACCTCCGGTTGGGGTGGGCGATGGCGTGGATGGCGATGATGGGAGCCGACTCGGTGGCCTACCACTTCGCCAACGCCGCCGAGCGGGCCGACGATCACCCCGGCCAGGCGCTGGAGTACTACGCCTCGAGGGGCGAGACTCCGCTTTGGTGGGGCGGCTCCGGCGCTGCCGCCCTGGGTCTGGTCGGCCCGGTGACCAAGGCCCAGTTCACCGCCCTCTACGGCCCCGGTGGCGCCGTCGATCCCACCACCGGCGAGCGCCTGGTGCGCACCCGCCGGCCGGGCATGGAGCTGGTCATCGCCGCCCACAAGTCCGTCGCCGAGCTGGGGGTGATCGGCCGGGCCGAGGACATGCACCGCATCATGGACGCCGAGCGCAACGCCACCCTGGCCTACCTCGACGCCTTGACCCGCAACGTCGGGGGCCGGCGAAGCCGGGCCGGGGTGCTCACACCCACCTCCGGCCTGATCTACGCCTCGACCCGCCACGCCACCTCACGGGCTGGCGACCCCAACCCCCACGACCACGTGCTTCTCTCCAACCTGGTTCGCATGGAGGATGACGCCGGCGGCTGGAAGGCGGCCACCACTGCCCTGTGGCGGGAGCACCTGCACGCCGCCACCATGATCGGCCGGGTGGCGGCAGCGCGAGAGGCCGTCCGCCTGGGCTACGGGATCGTTCCCGACGACGGGCCCAGCGGACGCCTCCGACATTGGGCCATCGCCGGCGTGCCGGAATCGGCCATGGCCGTGCACTCCAAGCGGGCGGCAGAGATCACCGCCGAGCTGGACCGCCTGGGCTACACGTCGTACCGGGCCAAGGGCATCGTGGCCAGGAACAACCGGGACCGCAAGCGCCACGAGCCGGTGGGCAAGCTGATGACCCGCTGGCAGGCCGAGCTGGAATCGGTGGGCTGGCCGGTGGCCGAGCTGTCACGGTCGGTGGAGGCGGCGAGACCTCGGGCCGGCGGTTCCCGCAGGCCTTGGGACCACAGGAACGGCAACAGCTGATCGCCGAGGTACTGGCCCCTGACGGCCCGCTGGCCGGTCGCAAGGTCTTCACCCACCGCGACGTCATCGTGGCCGTCGCCCCCCGCCTGTTCGGGCACGACCCCGCCGAGCTGGCGTGGTGGCCGACCGGGTGGTGGCCGTCCCGAGGCCGTGCCCCTGGTGTCTGTCCCCTCCGCCTCCCAGCGCCCCTACGCCACCGCCACCACCATCGCCCGGGAACAGGCCATCGCCGCCGCCGTCGAGATCGAAGTGGCCCGCACCGACGCCCCGGCGGTGGACACCTTCGCCGCCCACATGGCCATCGCCACCCGGGAGGCCGAGCTGGGGACCTCCCTCACCGTCGGCCAGCGCGGCGCCGTGGTGGCCACTGCCACCTCGGGCCGGGGGATGGGCTGATCGTCGGGATCGCCGGCTCGGGCAAGACGACGGCGCTGGCCGCCCTGCGCCAGGCCTTCGAGTCCGACGGCTACCGGGTGATCGGCACCTCCACCTCCGGCCAGGCGGCGAGGACACTGGGCCGGGCCGCCGGCATCGAGCCCAGCCGCACCCTGGCCTCGCTCACATGGCGCCTGGAGCATGGCCAGCTGTCCTTGGATGACCGCACCGTGGTCGTCCTCGACGAGGCGGCCATGACCGAGGACAAGCACCTGCTGCAGCTGCTGCACCATGCTGCAAAGGCGCGCGCCAAGGTCGTGATGGTCGGCGACCATCGCCAACTTGGGGCCGTCGGCCCTGGTGGCGGCTTCGAAGCGCTGGTCTCCCGCTACGGCGCCGCCGTGCACGTACCGGCCGACAACGTCCGCCAGCGAGAGGCCGCAGAGCGGTCCGCGCTGGCCCAGCTGCGCGCCGGCGATGTTGCCAAGGCTGTTGCCAGCTACGCGCGGCGCGGCCGCATCGTCGTCGCCCCCGACCGCACGGGCGCCATCGAGAAGCTGGTCGAAGGGTGGGCCGCCGACGTGGCCAAGAGCGACTCCGTCGCCATGTACGCGTACCGCCGAGCCAACGTGGCCGAGCTCAACCGACGCGGTCGTGAAGTGTGGCGGGCCCTTGGCCGCCTGGAAGGCGACGACCTGATGGCGCCGGGCGGCACCGCCTACGCCGTGGGCGACCGAGTGGTGAGCCTCGCCCCCGGCGCCGGCGGCCAGGTGGTGACGTCGGAGACCGGGACGGTGGTGGCCGTGAGGCCCGAGGCCATGGCCCTGGTGATCCGCATGGACGACGGCAACGAGATCTGCCGCCTCGAAGGTGCCGAGATCGGTGCCGACCGACTCGCACTCGGATACGCGGTGACCGTCCATCGCAGCCAGGGCTCCACCGTCGAGCGGGCCCCTGCCTTGGAGGACGGCGGAGGGCGGGAGTTGGCCTACGTCAAGATGAGCCGGGCCACGGAGCGCTCGACTGTGTACGTGGTCGCCGACTCCATGGGTCAGGCCAAGGAGGACCTCCGCCGGGAGTGGGAGACCGACCGCCGCCTGGGCTGGGTGATCGACACCGCCGGCCCGGTGACCGACCCCTTGTCAGCGGAGAACAGTGCCTCCGTCGCCCGGCCCATGCGCGACGCCCTGCGTCGCGGCCGCCTGGTGGCCGAGCGCGAGGCCATCCTGGCCGTCGTGCCACCCGATCCTTCGGCCCACATCCGGGCCGCCGAGCTGCAGCGCAGCCGGCTGCAACGTGAGCGCGAGGACCTGGCCGCCGGCACGGGCCGCTACGGGGACCGCCCCATCGCAGCGGCCATCCGGGAGCAACACCAAGCTGAGGTGAACATCGCCCGCCTGGAGCGCAACCTTGCCGGCTCCCGCTCCTCCCGGCCCCAGCGCAGGACATGGCAATCGGAGCTAGCTGGCTGGCGATCGAGCCACGCCACCGCCACGCATGCGGTCGAGGACCTCAGCGCTCCCGAGCTTGCCCGCATCGACGAGGAGGAACGGGGAGTGAACGAGCGCCTCACTGGTCTCTGGGCGCAGCGCGAGACCCGGCAACGCTGGGCGACCGAGCATCCGGAGGCATCGCGCCGCCTCGATCACCTGACCATCGAGATCGACGCCGTGGAAGGCCGGCTGGCGCACAGCCGCTGGGGCCATGACCGTGCACGAGCCATAGAGCCGCGGGAGTCGTCCTCGATCGTGGCCTTGGCATTGACCTGTAGGGAGGGAAGGCACCGGTATTTGACGCGAACTGACCAGTATCACCTACCGGCACTTATCTCAAGCCCGGCGAGGACCGTCATCCATGTAACCGACGAGGGCTGATCGCTTCGTCGTAGACACGTTCACTTCGGCGGTTTCATCGATGTGCTTGACGTAGCCGTGGGGGATAGACGAACATATGTTCCCAACGGCGGAGGGATCGATGATTGTGCAGCGAGTCGTGATGCCGGTCACCGACGCGGTGTCTTGGACGGTGGTCCACGACGGCGTGGCCGTCGAGCCGGTCGAGAAGTACCTCGCCTATCTGGCGGCCCTGGAGCGGTCACCGAACACCGTGCGGGCCTACGCCCTCAGCCTCAAGTTCTGGTTCGAGTTCCTGGCAGCCGTCGAGATCGACTGGGCGGCCGTGGGCGTCGAGGATGTTGCTCGGTTCGTGTCGTGGCTGCGGGCGCCGGCGGCCAACGTGATCGTGCTCGACGGCGGCACGGCCCGGCGCTCTCCGGCCACGGTCAACCGTCATCTTGCTGCGGTCTTCGGGTTCTACGAGCACCACGCCCGGACCGGGATCGCAGTGGCCACCGACCTGGTGGCCTGGCGCCGGGTGGGCCGTGGCTCCTACAAGCCCCTGCTGCACCACGTCACCAAAGGCCGCCCCATCCCGACCCGTCCGTTGAAGATGGTCGTGGTCCGCCAGCTGCCCCGGACGCTCGAAGCCGTGCAGGTCGTCGCCGTGCTGGCCGCCTGCGAGCGAGCACGGGACCGCTTCCTGCTCAGCCTGCTCGCCGAGACCGGGATGCGGGTCGGTCAGGCCCTCGGGCTCCGCCACACCGACTTCGTGAGCCGGACCAAGGAGGTCCACATCGTTCCCCGGGGCGACAATGCCAACGGGGCCCGGGCCAAGCTCCGGTCCCCGGCGGTCGTGCCGGTTTCGGCCGCGCTGGTGCGGCTCTACTCGGACTACATGCACGCCGAGTACGGCGAGGTCGACTCCGACTACGTGTTCGTCAACCTGTGGGCCGGACGCGGTGGGCACGGCCGATGACCTACGCGACGGTGCACGAGCTCGTCGCCCGCATCCAGGCCCGCACCGGGGTCGACTTCACCCTCCACATGCTGCGCCACACCCGGGCCACCGAGCTGATCCGCTCGGGGCATGACCATCGAGGTGGTGGCCCGGCTGCTCACCCACCGCTCCTCGACGACGACGAGCCAGACCTACGTGCACCTCGACGTCGCCGACGTCCGCGACGCCCTGCGCAGGGCGGGCTGGGACGACCAGGGGACGAGCAGGTGAGCCAGCCTGGCACCGGCGGCCCGCGTCACGATCCCGCCCGACCATCACTGGCGGCGTGGCGAGAAGGTCGAGGCCGAGTACGCCAGCGACGACTGGGACGCCCGGACGTCTCGGGATCCCCGCCCGTCGGGGTCGCGAACACCGCCCGCTTCGGCGTCATCCACCAGCGCTGGCTGCGGGAGCCGATCAAGCGGTGGTCCAGGTTCCGGCTCTCGACGGGCTACGCGTTCACGACCGTCGACGCCAGCGCCCAGGCGCTAGGCCGCTTCTCGGCTGTTCCTTGAGCGAGCGCCACCCCGACGTCGACGGCATCGCCGGGATCAGCCGCGACCTGCTGGTCGAGCACCTGTCGTGGATGGCGACCGAGCCACTGGGCGACGACGACCCGCTCGAGCACCCTGTACGTTCCTGAAGATGTTCCTCGACGCGGGCCGCCGCCACGGCACGCCTCCCCGGGTCTGCCCGCCGACGCCGTCATCTACGACGAGGAGGTGCGCCGCCCCGCGACGCCCTGCCCAGGTTCATCCCCGAGTTCGTCGATGGCGCAGCTCGAGTCCGAGGCCAGCCTCGCTCGGCTGCCGTAACCCGACGGTGCGCAACCTGGTCGATCGTGCTCATGGAGACCGGGATGCGGGGCGGCGACGCCTGCGAGCTCGCCTTCAGCCCGATGGTCGACGACAGCGTGGGCTGGCCCTGTCTGCGCTTCGCCAACTCCAAGGTGTCCGAGCCGAGCAGCTCATCCCTCTCAGCGCCAAGGCGGCGGAGAGCGATCCGCGCCCAGCAGGCTCACGATCGTGCGCATGCTGCGCCCGGCGGGATCGGCGTGGCTGTTCCCCGGGATCTTCGACAACGCGGACGGTGCCAAGCCCTACGCCGCACGGCACGCCTCAGCCGGGCAGCTGGGACGGTGGCAGACGGTGATCGACGTGCACGACGAGGCCGGCCAGCCGTGCGGGATCACGCCCACCAGTTCCGCCACACCGTCGGGACCCGGCTCATCAACGCCGGCGTCCCCCAGCACGTCATCCAGAAGCTGCTCGGCCACGCCAGCCCCCGCATGACCGCCCGCTACGCCCAGATCCACGACCACACCGTCCGCGACGCCTTCGAGCGCTACTGCCGTCAGCGGGTCAACACCGACGGCGACCGCCGTGCCCTACGACCCCGACGCCCTCACGGCCGACGCCGAGTGGGTCAAGCACAACCTCTCCCGGGTGCGCGACAGCCTGCCCAACGGCTATTGCGGCCGGCCGCCTCAGCAGGACTGCCCGCACCCCAACGCCTGCCTCACCTGCCCGGACTTCCAGACGACCCCGGAGTTCCTCGACATCCACCGCCGCCCAGGCGACGGCCAACCGCAAGCTCATCGCCCGGGCCGACGCCAACGGCCAGTTCCGCCTGGCCGAGAACCTCCGCCAGGTCCAGGCCAGCCTCGACCACATCATCCCCGTCCCTCGAGGCGCTGGAGGGGACCGGTCCCACGCCGTGACCCGGGCCGACAACAGCCGCCATCTCGCCGTGGCTGCCGCCGAGCGTCACGACTCGGCTCGTCGCCGGGCGACGGTGGCCATCGAACATCTCGACCGCTGCGGTGAGGCGGTGACCTTCTCCAGCGTCGCCGTCGCCGCCGGCGTGTCCCGGGGATGGCTCTATCGCCAGGACGATCTGCGGGCCGTCATCATCCGCCTGCGGCCGACGGCCGGGCGTCCGGCCACCGCCGGGACAGCGAACCAGCGGGCGAGCATCGACTCGCTCCGCCAGCGACTGGAGGCCACCCGGGCCGAGGTCGCCCAGCTCCGGGCCGAGAACACCGGGCTTCGAGATCAGGTCGCCCGTTCCTTCGGGGAGCAGCGGGCACGGCGCTGAGCGCGCCAAGATGCCGGTCGTGAGCGACGACTACGACCGGCTGCGCCGGCTCGTCCGTTCTCACGCCGATGAGATCGGCACCGCCTGCACGCCGAGCGAGCTCTCTTCCGTGCGTTCCGCTTTCCACCTTCTGCCCGACGACTACGTCGCCTACCTCAGTGACTTCGGCTGGTTCACGGTCTCGTCCCATGAGGTGATTGGTTTCGGCGCTGGTGTCCCGGCGCACCTCGACGTCATCCGGGTCGTCACCTGGGAACGCGAGCTGGCCCAGCCGCGCAGGAGCGCCGGGCTTCTGCCGATCGAGAACAACGGCGCCGGTGACCACTACTGCCTCGACCTCCTCGTGCCAAGCCATCCCGTCGTCCTCTGGTCGCACGACGATCCGCTCGGGGCGGACCAGCTGCCAGCTGTCGTCGCTCCGTCCTTCGCAGTTTGGGTCCTCAGCCTGTTCCCGGATCGCGAGCCTTGATCCATCGGGCCTCGGTCCAGCGCCTCGACCGGTGATCAGTCGCCGTGACGTGCGTCGGTGACATGTCTACGACGCAGAGGCCCTTACGCCACAAGGCGCGCCGGACACGGGCTGAAGATAACGGCACCTTGGTGCTAGGCCGGCGGCAGCCGTCGGCGGGTTATCGGGACGCGAGTTCTGGGACAGGGGAGTTCCGTCGATCCGCGTCCTGAAGCGTCGATCTGGCCGTCGTTGTGCCGAGCGACCACGGGCCTGGACGAATCCGATCGAGCAATCGGCATCCTCTGGCACGGCGGCCGGTCGCCAGGACTCGATCACTTGATGATCTATCACAATGTGATAGAGTCCCGTTGTGGCCGATCCCGATCCTTCATCGTTTCTCCCGCTTCCCCAAGCGCAGTTTCACGTCCTTGTGGCCCTCACCGAAGGGGAGAGACACGGATACGCCATCATGCAGTCCGTCGAGAGATCGTCGGACGGGATTGTTCGCATGGGTCCCGCGAGCTTGTACGGGACGCTGAGGCGCCTCGTCGAGCATGGCCTGGTCGAAGAGTTACCGCACCGTCCTATGCCCGATGACGACCAGCGTCGTCGGTACTACCGGATGACCGGTCTGGGCCAGCGTGTCTGCGCCGCCGAAGCCGGACGCCTCGCCAGCCTGGTGCGGATCACCCGATCCAACCTGCGTCCCGGCATGGCCTGACCATGCCCTCCCCCCACCTGCTTTACCGATCCCTGGTCCGCCTCTACCCGCGGGGGTTCCGCAACCATTACGGCGACGACCTCGTGGCGCACTTCGCCGACCTGGTCGCCGACCGGGGCGCCCGGGCGGCGTGGACCCGGACCGGCGTCGATCTGATCGTCACCGTCCCCCGATACCAGCTGGAGGCCATCATGAACGAACAGCACAGTGTGACCAGCGTCAATATCGTCATCACCCTGCTCGCCGCAGGCGGTGTCCTGAGCGTCCTCACCGATCTCTACCCGGCGCTGGTGGGGCTCGTGCTGCTCGTCGCCGCGCTCGCACTCGCTTTTTCGCAACGGAGCACCCTTGCCCGGGCCATCCGTACCCCCGATTCGAACCGGCGCCGCCGCCGACTGGGAACTGGCGGGGTTCTCACGGTGGTCTTTCTGGCCTCGTACATCAGCTTGTACAACCCAAGCAGGGACCGCTGGGCGGGCGGAGAGCAGGCCCTGATAGCCATCGGAGTGCTCGCGATGGTCGGGGCGATCGTCTTCCTCATCGCCGGGCTCCTCACCCCGAGAACACACAACAACCGACCTGCGACGCCGGTCGCGTGACGGGTGTGCCGGGGCTGAGCTCGGCGGCCGCCGCTGACTCTCACTGCGGATCGGCGTGACGGTTCGCGGCTCGCTTGGTCATCGCTAACGTAGGATCGCCGCACCCCGATTCGGCGATCTCGTCGCTCTCAGTGAGCAGCGAGCAGTGTCCCAGAACATTCGGCGATCGGCTCTGCCGAGGTAGCCCTGATCGCCGGTTACATGGGTGATCCACCTACCTTTCTTGGCTCGGTCGTCGAGTTCTCCTGGTTGCACCGACGGTGCTCGGCCACCGCCCTTGAGCAACGGGCCTCCGCCGACTGGGCGGCAACCGCTGGAGATTCTCTGACCGGCCAGCCCGCCGATTCGAACAAAACCTACGCTGCCACCGTTCCAGCGGGCGTACCGGTGAGGGAGGTAAAGGCATGTCGCTCGACAAGTACGAGGTGGCGAACGCCTACGTTGAGTACCTGCTGGGCGAGGGCGAGCACCTGCTGTCTCTCGTCGCCGACGACTTCTGGGACAACGTCAGCCGTCAGCGTGGACCCGACATCTGGCGATTGGTGGCCACCTGGCTCTCCAGCACGTTTGCCGACGTCGCCGTCGACCTGCACTCAGTGGCACAGGATGACGACAGCCGGACCCTCGTCTGGGTCACCCTGCATGGGACCCACATCGGGAGCGCGTTTCCGTTTCTTCGGGATCGGGTCCCCACAGGACGTCGGGTGGCCTGGTCCCAGGTACACGTCTTCCGTGTCGAGGCGGACGCCATCGTCGAGCACTGGGCCGTTCGTGGCGACCTGCAGCTTCTTGAAGCGATCGATCTTGTCGTCTGACCCAAAGAGACAGACGGCGCAGACGTGTCCTCTAAGGGCGAAAGCCGAGGGTCCGCCAGGGTCGCCCTGATCGCCTAATACACGGGTGATCCATCTGGCATCCGCGTACATCTCACTCCGCCTTGGAAGCCTGCGGAGATGACCTTCCTCCCATGCCTCGTCCGCTCGTCGACTACAGCCGGTGAAGTTCGGTTCGAGCTCGGCCATCCGTTGCTCGACCGCTACCTGGAGTTCGTCGCCGGGCGGACACGACCCAACACGGTGCGGGCCGTCGCCTTCGACCTGAAGACCTTCTTCACCGTCGTCGACAAAGAACCCGCCGAGGTCGCATCGTGCGATGTGTTCGACTTCCTCGCCCATCAGCGCGGCGACCGGACGGTCGTGCGTATGGCGGACCGAGAGTCGGGCCTGTCGGCTCGCACCATCGCCCGGCGCCTCTCCTCGGTGTCGGGGTTGTACGCGTATCTGCTCGCCCGGGGCGACGCCGGCGTGACGCTTAACCCGGTGCCCCGGGGCCTGTCGACGCGCCGGGGCGGCGGGCGATCACGAACCGTCCCGCTGGTGCGGGTTCCGCGGACGCTGCCCAAGATCCTCGACCCCGCCGAGGTCCAGCGTCTGCTCAGGTCGCTGCGCAGCGAGCGGGATCGGGCCATGGTCCTGGCCATGGTGCTGGGCGGCCTGCGTCGCTGCGAGGTCCTCGGGCTTCGCCTGGCCGACGTGCAGGTCGCTGACCGCCGGCTGTTCATCGTCGATGGCAAGGGCGGCCACCAGCGGTTGGTCCCCATCGCCAACTCGTTCTTCGCCGCCGTCGGCGACTACCTGCGCACCGAACGCCCGAGCACATCGACGGAGCGGGTCTTCGTCGTCCTCAAGGGCCCACGTCGCGGCCGGCCGCTGTCGGCCGAAGGGCTCGATGAGATCCTCACCGGCGCCCGCCGGAGGGCGGGGTTGGAGCGGGGCACCTGTCACCAGCTGCGCCACACCTGCCTGACCCGGCTGCGGGAGGCGGGCATGGCCCTCGAAGCGGTGCAGGCCCAAGCCGGGCACCGCTCGATCGAGTCGACGCGGGTCTATCTCCACCTGACGAATGACTGGCTGGCCAAGGAATACCGCCGGGCCGCCGACCTCATCGAGGCCGGCCACGCCGCCGAGCTCCTGGCCATCCAGGAGTTGGCCAAGTGACCTCCACCCCGGCCTCCAAGGCGCCCGTCGCCCTCGACGCGTCCCAGCGGAACTGGGCCGCGCTGTCCCTCGACGCTCCCCAGCTGGCGGCCACCATGCGCCGCTACCTCATCCAGCTCGGCACGTTCCTCGCTCCTCACAGCGTCGACCTGGCCGGCCACACGTTGTGTCAGTTCGCCGGCTGGCTGGTGGCCAACACCGAGGTGAGGCTGGTCGCCGACATCACCCGCACCCACATCGAGGACTACAAGGTGTGGCTCGCCGCCCGGCCGGGGGTGAAGGGCCCGACCATGGCGAAGAACACCCAGCGCCAGCGGCTGCGGATGATCCGCATCTTCCTGGAGCGCCTCATCGACTGGGACTGGCCCGACGCCCCCGGCCGCAACCCGATCCTCCACGGCGACATCCCCCCCCGCCCGGAGCCGCTGCCGAAGTTCCTCAACGACCAGGACGCGGCAAAGCTCATGGCCGCGGCCCGGGCGCATCGGCTGCCCCGCTATCGGCTCGTCGTTGAGATGCTGGCCCGCACCGGCCTGCGGGCCAGCGAGCTGTGCGACCTGGCCGCCGACGCGGTGACCAAGATCGGCGACGCCCACTGGCTGCGGGTCCCGGTGGGCAAGCTGCGCAACGACCGGTTCATCCCCCTGCACCCCGACCTCGTCGTGCTCCTGGCCGAGTGGACCGCCACCAACGCCACCCACATCCGGGCCCAGCGCCGGCTCATCGCCGACGACCACGTCCCGATCAGCCGACGCACCGTGCACCGCATCGTGGCCACCACAGCGCGCAAGGCCGGCATCGGCCACGTCCATCCCCACCAGCTCCGCCACACCCTGGCCACCCAAGCC
>CAVYKB010000005.1:0-10457 GCA_963768975.1 uncultured Acidimicrobiia bacterium
CGTGTAGGCCGACGCTCGTAAGACATGGCACCCCGGCTGCGCGCATCGCCGACCGAAAGACGTGAATGCCGTGGTTCCAGGCGACTGCAATGCGGACTGACCTGAAGAAGTACATGAAGGAGGCCATCGGGCGGACGGGGTTCGAGCTCCGCCGCGTCTCACCGCCACGCGAGGAGACCGCGCCCTCCTTCTATGGAGACGTCTCGCCAACCTGTCAGATTCCTTACCTGGGCTGGATATACGAGCTGTACTTCGGCCCCAAGAACGATGGCGTGTTCGTGGAGATCGGAGCCTTCGACGGGTGGTCGTTCAGCAACACCTCGTGCTTGGCATCCGCCGGCTGGTCGGGCCACTACGTCGAGGCGGTGCAGGAGTTCGCCGCCCTTTGCCGGGAGCGGTACGCCGGCAACCCTCACATCAAGGTCCACGAGTGCGCCATCGGCGCCAAGCACGGAGCGATCGAGATCGTCGTCGGTGGCTCTTTGTCGAGTTCGGACAAGGCAACGGTCGATGAATACAAGACGGTGGAGTGGGCGGCCGCCAGCTTCAACGAGCCGAGGACGATCACCGTCGATCAGACGACACTCGATGACCTGCTTCCTCAGAACGGCGTCGAGCCTGGTTTCGATGTACTGGTCGTCGATGTCGAGGGGTACGAAGCGGAGGTGTTCGCAGGATTCGACATCGATTGGTGGCGTCCCTCAATGCTCATCGTGGAGCTCACCGACGCTCATCCCGACCTCGTGTCCAGCCGTCGCTCACACGCTCAACTCATGAGAGACATTCTCGGGCACGGATACTGCGTCGCCTTCAAGGACTGCATCAACACCATCTTCGTCACCGAGGACGCATACTCCAGGACATATGGTCTCACCGAGCCGGCGGGCGTGGTCCAGGAGGAGTCATGAGCAGGGTCGCGCCGGGACTGGGTGTCGCACAGACGATCCTCGCTCGGGCACTCCCCATGGCGGGAGTTGACGTCCGACGTCTCGCCCGGACCATCCGCGGCACCCCTCATTTCGTTGCGCAGTACCGGGAGTTCCGGCAGCGCAGCCTCGAGGCCGGGCTTCCGGCTCCGGCGATCCGAGACCTGTTCCCCGTCATCGGGGAGGGGGACGAGTCCGCCGGCGGGTACGACGCCCATTACCTCTACCAGGACTTCTGGGCATCCCGCCGGCTCTACGAGCACCGGCCGGTCGAGCACATCGACATTTCCTCCCGGGTCGACGGGTTCATCACCTCCGTTCTCGTGTTCTGCCCCGTCACGATGGTCGACGTGCGGCCCTTCCCCGCGGAGCTTCCCGGCCTGACGTTCCGTCAGGGGGACGCCACGCGCCTGCCATTCGACGACGCGTCGGTGCTGTCCATCTCCAGCCTGCACGCCATGGAGCATTTCGGTCTTGGCCGCTACGGCGACAGCCTGAACCCTGGCGGCACTCTGGAGGTCCTCGCTGAGCTGGCCCGGGTGGCTGCGCCCGGCGGCACGGTCTATCTGGGCCTACCAGTCGGCCGGACCCGGGTGATGTTCAATGCGCACCGGGTGCTCGCACCTTCGGTGGTACTGGAGGCCGTGAAGCCGCTCCGGCTCGTCAACTTCGGCGCCGTCAACGACGATGGCGAGTTCCTGGCAGAGACGAACCCCTCGGACTTCGAGGACGCGGTCCTACTCGTGTGGGCTGTTCGAGCTGACCCGGGACTGACCGGACCGCTCCGGCCTACCGGCCGGTGATTGCCAGCCTCCTGAACCTGGGCCTCGACCCAGGGGTACGTGCGGGCGATGCCGTCGTGCAGGGAGAGTTGCGACCGCCACCCGAGCGACTCGATGCGGGCGTTGGAGAAGTTGCGGGACTGTACGCCCACCGGCCCGTCGATGTAGCGGATCTCCACCGACTTGCCGGCGATCTCCGCCACAACATGCACGAGCTCCTCGACGCTCACATACTCGGGGCTGCCAATATTCACCGCGCCCTCCAGGTCGGAGCGGGTGAGGCGGATGATACCGTCGACCATGTCGTCGACATAGGTGTAAGAGCGGATGGCCGTGCCGTCCCCCCAGACCTCGATGGCGCCACCGTCGGGCACTTCGGCCACCTTCCGGCACATGGCCGCCGGCGCCTTCTCACGACCACCGCGCCAGGTGCCTTCGGGGCCGTAGCAGTTCTGGAACCGGGCGATCCGCACCGCGACCCCGAAGCGCCGGCCGTAGGCCTGCGCCACCCGCTCGGCGTAGAGCTTCTCCCAGCCGTACTCGTTGTGGGGAAGGGCAGGGTAGGCCCCTTCCTCCGTCATCTCCGGCTCGCCGGGGACCATGTCCCGGTAAATGCACACCGAGGACGAGTAGAAGTAGCGCGGCACCCGGGCCTCGGCGGCGGCGTCGATCATGTTGAGGTTGATCAGGGCGTTGTTGCGCATGATCTCGCACTCGGCCGAGTGGATGAAGCCCATGCCGCCCATGTCCGCGGCCAGCTGGTACACCTCGTCGAACCCGCCTTCGAGGGCCACTCCGGCGGCACACGCTGGCCGGTCACGCAGATCCAAGAGTAGGAAATCGTCTGCGGTCGTGGCGCCGAACTCCGGCTCCTTGACGTCGACGCCGCGCACCCACCATCCCTCGGACTTCAACCGAGAGACGAGGTGACCGCCAATGAAACCACCCGCACCTGTGACCAGCGCTCGGCGCATGTAGGACTCCCTTCGGGTGCGTCTCAGGCGATGGGTCGCCCGGGGCTCGTTGCTCTTGCGAAATGGACGGACGAGCGGCGCTCGCCCTCGCCGAGAAGTATCGGCAGATCCGGGCTCCGGGTTTACCCGCCGGTCATCGGTGGTCGGCAGCCCAGTCGAGGGCGCTCGCCAGTACGCGGGGCCAGGAGTAGGTGGCGGCCCTCTCCAGGCCGGCCTTGGCGATGGACCGCCGCTCGTCGTCGTGGTCCAAGTAGTACCGGATGGCCTCGCCGAGGGCCTTCTCCGAGTCGAAGGTTCCGATCTCCCGGCCCGGCTCGAAGAAGTCGAGCAGCTCCGGTACCACCTCAGTGAGCTGGAAGACCCCGCTGCCGGCGAGCTCGAACGGCCGGGCCTTCATCTGGAGCGGTGGAGGGATCACCCGGTTGATCAGCCGGTCGGCCCGCCAACTCCCGCGTACCCGGATGCCCAGCCGCTGGAATGGCCCGGCCGAGGACTGCATGAAGCTGAGATTGATCCGGGCCGACGCGAACTGCTCGGCCAGGGCCGATGACTCGATCCGGCCCTCCGGCCAGCCCGAGCCCCGCGTGGCGACCGAGAAGCCGTCGGCACGCAGACGGTCGATGATCTCGCCCCGCCGGCCGTAGCGCTGCCCGACGAAACCGACATCGGCGACGGGCTCGGCGTCAACCGGGTAGTAAACCTCCGGGTCGTACCCCCACGGGCTGAAGAGCGCCCGGACGTCGCCCATCTGGTCGTAGCCCCGCTTGGCCCGGTGACTGGTCGTCACGACCCAGCTGAAGTGCTTGGCGACGTGTCGGGAGAAACCCCAGAACCGCCACGTGTCGTCCGCGAACCAGTTCGCCACCGGGCAGATGCGCCGGATGCTGTCCACAGTGTCCATCGGCACGTCCCGCTCGAGGAGGAGCATGAGCACCAGGTCAGGGGCCCATCCCTTCACCTTGGCGAGAAGGGCCCGACCGGTGGCCTCGGAGTCGAAGGCCCAACGAGGCCCGAACATGTCGAAGAGCTCGACGTCGTGCCTGAGGCTGGCGAGTGGTCCGAACCAGGACTGGTACTCGTAGGAGTCCCCGTTCTGGGGCTTCCCGTAGTCGTACCTGGGAACGGCCAGCAGGATTCGCATGGTCAGTGCGGTGCGACGGTCAGGGGGAGGACGATCTCCGGCTCGGACGGCGCCGGCCCGGGCCCCTCGGTCAATGCACGCAGCCGGAGGCGGAGCACGACGGCGAAGGCGGTCTGGCCCAGGACGGTGGCAATGGCGGCGCCCTCGGCACCGAGCCAGGGGATGAGCGCCACGTTGCCGGCCAGGTTGGCGGCGAGGCAGCCCACCGTGATCAGGGCCAACCCCTTCCCTCGCAACCCGACGAGCGGCGCCCACACTGTGACTGCCACCGAGGGTGGGATGGCCAAGGCGAGCAGGCGCAGCACCGCAGCGCCGGGGCCGTACGCCGCCCCAAACGCCAACTCGAGAAGGAACCCGGGGAAGAGCACGAGGGCCACGGTGGCCGGAAACAATGCTAGGCACACCGTGACGACCATGTGGTCGGTCCGCCTGATCGCCGCCCGGTTGTCGAGCCGGGCCGTGGACCCGATGCTCACCGCGGCCATGGCACCTGCCGGGAGGACGAGCACGTCGAGCATCCGGTAGGAGATCGAGTATTGGGCGACGTCGCCGGCGGTCGACAGGACGGCGAGGAGCCAGACGTCGATGCGGTAATACACGACCGCGGCCACCGACGCGAGCCCGATGGGCATGACCCGCCCGATGCGGAACCGAACGCGATCCGGCAGCGTGCCGCCGGGCAACCGGCGCCACGCAACGAGGGTGAGGGCGAGAGCGGAGAGCACGTCGGCGACGGCATAGACGGCGACCACGCCGAGCAGACCCGCCCCATTGGCGAGTAGGCCGGCGCCGAGGACGAGCACGATGAGCCGCGAGACCACCTCGTTGGCGGCCTCCGGGACCACCGATCCGGCGCCGCGCAGCGCGGCCGAGCACGACGTGTGCCACGTGGTCGCCAAGACAGAGACTGCGAAGACGGCAGGAACGACCCACCTGGCGTCGCCGGCGGCGAGGCGGTAGAGCCCCGACATGGCCGCCGAGGCGACGAGGGCGAGCGCCAGCCGCCGGCGGATGACCACCGCCAGGGTGCTCCGGGCCCGTGCCGGCTCGGCGGCGACCGCCTCGTTGAGCAGCAACGCATACCCGAAGTCGGCCACGACCGCCGTCACCGCGCCGAGGGACAGAACCAGGGCCAGGTCGGCGAACACCGGCAACGACAGCGACCGGGCCGCGAGTGCCAGCCAAACGAACGAGATGGCTGCGGCGGCGCCCCGAGCCCCGGTGAGCCCGCCCACCTGTCGGGCCACCCGGCTGCGCACCACTCGCCCGGCGAGCCTGCGCACCCGTTCGGCGGTCATCGGAACGAGACGCTCCGGGCCCGGTTCCGCCAGGCGGCGGTCAGGGTGGGGGCGACCATCATTGCCATCGCCCTCCATCGGACACCCGATGGGCCGGCGAGAGCCTCGGCGGCGGCCAGGCGCGCCGAGATCCCCCGCCCCCGGCCCGCTTCGTCGTACGCCGCCCTAAGCGCGAGCCGACCGGAGCGGTGCCGGAGGCTGCGGCGGGCGACGGCTTGCAGCGCCGGGTCCGAGCACTCCTCGAGGAAGGTCTGCAGCACCAGGACCTCCTCGGGGAGCGCCTTGTCGTTCGCCGAGAGGCTGCCTTCATGCACCCGGTAGAGGACCGTCGGCTCCTCCAGGACCGTCACAGGGGCGCCGGCCGCCATGAGCCGGATCCACAGGTCCCAGTCCTCCCCGAGGAAGTACCGGTACCGGCCGCCGGCGGCCTCGTATGCGGCCCGCTCGAACAGCGACCCGGTGAAGACCCAATTCTCCACGAGGAGGTGCGCCAGATCCCGGTCTGCGAGCTTCGGCACCGGCTGCAGCCGCTGTCCCCAGCCGATGGCGTTCGGGGACGCCGGCTTCCACGGCACTGCGAGCGGGCTCACGATCCCCGGCCGGGCCTCATAGGCTCGTAGGAGCAGGGCGAGGTGGTGGGGTAGCCAGAGGTCGTCGCCGTCGAGGTTGACGACCAGGTCGGTCCGCAGCCGGGCTACGGCCGCGGTTCGGCCGGCCGCCACCCCCTGATTGGTCTCGTGGCGCACGATCTCGAGGGGAAGCAGGTCCCGCCACCGCTCCAGGCAACCGAGCGTGCCGTCGGTCGATCCGTCGTCGACCACGACCATACGGTCAGGCCGCCGGGCCTGGCTCGCCACGGACGCCATCGCCTGATCGACCGTCGACGCCGAGTTGTAGACCGACATGGCCACGCCGATGGTCCTCACGCCACGCCGACCAGGTCGAGGTAATGGGGCAGGAGGCGATCGGCCAGGCGGGCCACGTCGAACGACTCGACGGCGTGATCCCGGCCCGCCCGGCCGAGGCGCCGGCGCGGCTCGGGATCGGCGGCCAAGCGGTCGAAGGCGGCGGCGAAGCCGGCCACATCGTCGGGGCCGAGGACCACAGCCGTGACGCCGTCGACGACCATCTCCCGGCACCCGCCGGCGTTGCCGGTGACCACGGGGAGGCCGGTGGCGGCCGCCTCGGCCAGCACGAGGGGGGCGGCGTCCCAGCGGGAGGCGTACCCGAAGGCGTCCGCGGCCCACAGAACCTCGGCCACGTCCGAGCGGCTGCCCAGGAACCTGGCGTCAACCCCCAGCTGCTCGGCCAACCGCGGGAGCCCCTGGGCGTAGCCCGGGCCGCCACTGAACCCGGTGGCGTCACCCACGACGACCACGGTGGGTTGCGACCCGCTCGCCGCCGCCGCCCGGATCAGCGTGTCGACGCCCTTGAGCGGCTCCAAGCGGGCGACGGTGACGACGGTGAAGGCGTCGCCCAAACCCAGGCGTTCGCGAGACCGAAGCCGCTCCTCGGGCGCCGGGGGCCGAAAGTGGCCGATGTCGATCCCGTTCGACACGACGGCCGACCGCTTCATGGCGGCGACCCGCCACGTGGCAGGGCGAAGTGCGGCATGGGAGACGCTGATGATGCTGTCGGGGAGGGGGCCGGCGTACAGGTACCGGGGGTGAACCTGGTTCACATGCCACACCGTACGGGCGCGGAGCCGGCGGCCGGCGGCCTGAAGGTCGACGTGGGGCACCAGGGCGCCGGTGTGCACGATGTCGGCGCGCACGTCGGCGGCCAGAGCAGCCAGTCGCCTTCCCTCGGCCAGCCTGGCCGCTACGGCCCGGGACCGGGGCACCCGCCATCCGGGGGTGAGGAGCCGGCGTTCGGTGTAGTCGAACTCATGCCACTCGGCCCCGATTGCTCGGCTCTCGTCCGCCATGTGACCCGCCGGGGATGCGACGTGGACGGCGAAGCCAGCGTCGAGGAGCACCCGGGCGACGTCCAGCATCACCCGCTGGCCCCCGCCCACGGTGGCGATGTCGTTGACCAGGAGCACCGTCGGGCTCACCGCCCGCTCCGGACCGCTCCTCGCACTGCGCCGGCCAGCCACGGGACCATCATCACCGCCCGGAACGCGAGGTACGCCGCGCTGGTGGCCGGCCCCTCCTCCTCCCGGTACCTGCGGTAGGTCTCCGCCCATGCCGCCGCGCTCAGCCGCGACCTGGTGCTCCGGGCCAGGTCGGAGACCCGCTCGGGGTGCTCGGCCGCCAGCCGGCGCTGCCCCGTGCCATGCCGGTAATACGTGCGGGCCAGCTCACCGACGCCGGCCCGATGGTCGTGGAAGGCCACCGAGTCGGCGGACACGTTGAGCCGGAGGCCGGCGTGCTTCAGCCGGAAGCTAAGGTCGACGTCCTCCCCGCCGTGGACGAGGCGCTCGTCGAACCCTCCGACAAGCTCCAGCGCCGGCCGGAGGATGGCCAGGCACGCAGTGACCAACCAGCGGACGTCCCCCGCCTCGACCTTGTGGCTCACCAGGTGCTCCGCATGCATGAAGTCGGCGACCAGACGGCCCCGGTGGAGCGGCTCAATGGTCGCACCGACCGCGTCGTCAGCGCCCAAGGCCTCGCTCAGATGGGCCAGCGCCAACGGGTGCAACACGCAGTCGTCGTCCACGAAGACCACGACATCGCCGGTCGACTCACGCCACCCGCGGTTGCGGGCCACGCCCGGCCCGGACTGGGGCTGGCGGATCCACCGAACCTCCGGACGCGCGGCGATCAGCCGGTCATAGGCGTGGCAGGCCGACCCGTCGTCGACCACGACGACCTCGATACGCCCATCCACCGCCTCCGATCCGTCTACGCTTGCCAGCAGGCGAGCAAGGGCGTCGGGGCGGTTGTGCGTCGGGATGACGACGCTGATGCGGTCGCTCATCGCGAATGACGCCGGCGGGGCAGGAGACCGCGCAGGAAGCCCACACCCCAGCACAGGTGCATGGTCGGCAGCGTGGCCGCCATGGCCGCCCCCTCGACGGGGTGCCGCATCACCGCCCGCGCCGCGCCGAGGGCCACCACGGCGAGGTAGGCGCCGGCGACCGCCCGCCGGCGGGGAGACAGGAGGCCGATAACGAGCAGCGGCGCCGCCAGCTGCCGCCCGGCGATCGACTGGGGGTGCTTGCGGACGGTTGCAGCGCGGGACCGCCCGTACCGGTAAAACTGCCGGGCGACGGCCTTCACGCTCGACCGCGGCACGTACGTAGAGCAGATCGTCTCGTCGTACCAGACGGCCCCGCGTGACCGTATGCGGATGGCGAACTCGGCGTCCTCGTTGACGCCGACGTCCTCGGCGTAGCCACCGACCTCGAGGGCCATCTCGGTGCGGTAGGCGCCCAGGTAGACGGTGTCGACTTGGCACGACGCCCCGCCGGAGTGGAAGCGGGCAGGGCCGGCGCCCAGCTTCGAGGCCATCGCATCCGCGATCCCCCGCTGCACGGGCCCTTCGGCCACCGGCGTCATGGCCCCGCCTACCATCGCCGCTCCGGTCAGCTCCAGCGCTTCGACGCACTGCTCGACGTAGTCAGGGGCGATGACGCAGTGGCCGTCGACCCGGACGAAGATGTCGCCCTTGGCCTCGGCAAGGGCGATGTTGAGCGCGGCAGCCTGAATGCGGCGGGCGTTCTCCAGGAGACGGACACCCGGCCGGCGGGCCACGATCTCCCTGGTGGCGTCGGTGGACCCGCCGTCCGCCACCAGGACCTCAACGATGTGCCCATAGGTCTGGGCGCCGACCGCGTCGAGGCAGGCGTCAATGTAGCCGGCCTCGTTGAAGACCGGGATGGCGATGGTGACCGTGGGCTCGGTCGTCATCGTCCGCCCCTTCCCAGGACGCTCCGCAGCGTCCGGCCGCTGATGCGCAGGTCGAGCGCGAGGCTCTGGTGGCGCAGGTAATAGAACTCGTACTGCAGCTTCTCGAGGGCGTCGCCCTCGCTGGCACCGTAGGGATACTTGACTTGGGCCCAGCCGGTGAGGCCAGGGCGAACGAGGTGACGCAGCCGGTAGAACGGCAGCTTCCCCTCGAGCTCTTCCACGTAGCGCGGCTGCTCCGGTCGGGGGCCGACCACGGAGAGGTCGCCCCGCAGGATGTTGATGACCTGGGGCAGCTCGTCCAGGTGGCTCTTGCGCAGCCACGCTCCAAACCGGGTGATGCGGGGGTCGTTCTCGCAGGTCCACGCCGTGCTGTCGCCGGGCAGCGCAGGCCTCATCGTGCGGAACTTGAGGATCTGGAACTTTTCGCCGCCCTTGCCCACCCGGGTCTGGCGGTAGAGGAGCGGGCCCTGGTTCCCGAGCCGGTTCCCGATCCAGACGACCGGCGTGACGGCGGCCAGCACGACAACGCCGGCGCCAGCGGCCACGGCGTCGAGAATGCGCTTGACCCGGCCGTAGCGGGCCCGGTGCAGCTCGCCGATGTCAAAGAGCAACGAGATCCGCTCGAGCTCGCCCAGCGGGAGCTTTCCCAGCCACTGGTCGTAGAAGAGCGAGAGGGTGCGAATCCGCACGCCGGCCTCGTGCAGGCGAGCGGCCTGGACGACGATCGAGTCGTCGGCCAGCGCGGCGCGATCGAGGACGACCGCGGTGGCTTTGGCGGCTCGCACCACGTCGACAAGAGGCTGGTTGCCGTCGCCGTCGGAGATGGCATCGGCCGGCGCCAAGACCCAGCCGAGCACTGCCGGGCGCTCGGGCTGGGCGTCGAGCTCGCGGGACAGGTTGGCACTCTCGTCAGGGCCGGCGACGGCGACCACCCGATCCCGTTGCTCGTCGCGGGTCCGGCCGTGCCGGGCGAGAGCGGAGCACATGACAGCGAAGGGCACAACCAGCAACGGCGTGCCGAAGACGACGAACCGGGGCAGGAGCGCGGAGCCGGCGAGCAGCTGGAGCACCGACATCGCGAAGGCTGCGGCTGCGGTCGACGCTGCCGCAGTCGTCGCCGCGACGCGCGTGCTGTCCGCCAGCTCCGGGAGGCCGACGCCGTAGGCGGCGCCGCAGAGGAGGCCGATGTAGGCCAACGACCAGACGAAACGGCTGTCGGCGGAGAGGTCGTAGGAGTGAGCGGTGGCGTGGATCTTGCCCAGGCCGAGGACGACGGCGGCGATTCCGGCAAAGAAGAGCGGTCTCGCGAGGCGTCGCATGGGGTGGTTATCGACCGACCCGCCGGCCGGGTTGAGCCGGTTGCTTCTCAAGCACACGACGCCGACGATCGACGTCAGCCGGTGAGCGCACTGCGTGGCGTTCGGGCCGGCGCTGGCCTGCTTCGGCCCCGCCGCCGTCACCGCCGTCCCGGCCCGCTACTTG
>CAVYKB010000006.1:0-41011 GCA_963768975.1 uncultured Acidimicrobiia bacterium
ATATCGTAGTAGAGGTAGAACTCCCACGGGTGGGGGCGGAGGCGCACCTCGTCGATCTCCTTGAGGCGCTTGAAGTTGACCCACGTCTCGATGAGGTCCGGGGTGAAAACGCCGCCGGCGAGGAGGTAGTCCTGGTCGGCCTCCAGCGCGGCGAGCGCCTCCTCCAGCGAGCCGGGGACCTGGGGAACCATATCCAGCTCCTCGGGAGGGAGGTCGTAGAGATCCTTGTCGACGGGGTCAGGCGGCTCGATGCGGTTCTGCACACCGTCCAACCCGGCCATCAGCATGGCGGCGAAGGCCAGGTACGGGTTGGCCGACGGATCGGGGCAGCGGAACTCCAGGCGCTTGGCCTTCGGCGACTTGGAGACCAGGGGGATGCGCACTGCGGCGGAACGGTTGCGCTGGGAGTACACCAGATTCACAGGCGCCTCGTAGCCCGGCACCAGGCGCTTGTAGGAGTTGGTCGTCGGCGCCGCGAACGCCAGCAGCGAACCGGCATGCGCCAGCAGGCCGCCGATGTACCAGCGAGCCATGTCGGAGATGCCCGCGTAGCCGGTCTCGGAGAAGAACAGGGGCTCGCCGCCCTTCCAGAGCGACTGGTGGCAGTGCATGCCGGAGCCGTTGTCCTGGAAGATCGGCTTGGGCATGAACGTGACCGACAGGTTCCTCGCCCAGGCCACCGACTTCGTTATGTACTTGTAGAGCATCACCTTGTCGGCCATGCGGAGCAGCGTGTCGAAGCGCATGTCGATCTCGGCCTGGCCGGCGGTGCCCACCTCGTGATGCTGAAGCTCGATCTCGATGCCCATCTGCTCCATCACGAGGATCATCTCGGAGCGCAGGTCCTGGAAGTGGTCCATCGGTGGGACCGGGAAATACCCCTCCTTCGTCCGGGGCTTGAACCCCAGGTTGGGGTTCTCGTCCCGGTTGGAGTTCCAGATGCCCTCCACGGAGTCGACCGAGTAGGACGACGAGTGCTGGTCCTGGTGGAATCGCACGTCGTTGAAGATGTAGAACTCGGCCTCGGGGCCAAAATAGGCGGTGTCGGCTAGGCCGGTGGAGGTGAGGTAGTCCTCCGCCTTCTTGGCCACGTAGCGAGGGTCGCGGGAGTAGGGCTCGCCGGTCAGCGGGTCACGCACGAAGCAGTTGATGTTCAGTGTCTTGTGCTGGCGGAAGGGGTCGAGCACCGCGGTGTTCGGGTCGGGCACGAGGATCATGTCCGACTCCTGGATCTCCTGGAAGCCGCGGATGGACGAGCCATCGAAGCCGTAGCCGTCCTCGAAGCCGTCCTCGGTCAGCTCGTGCGCCGGCGCCGAGAAGTGCTGCATGAGGCCGGGAAGGTCGCAGAAACGGAAGTCGACGATCTCGACTCGCTCATCCTCGCACAGGCGCACCACTTCGGACGGGCTGCGTTCCTCCACGGGGCCTCCTGGTTGAGCGCCGAGTTACCCACCCGTTGCGCCTTGATGAACTACGTGTGAACCCGGTCGATCTCGCCCGGACGCCTGCCAAGATAACCCCATGGAACGCCAGCAGGACTATGTGCTCAGGTCGGTCGAGGAGCGGGGCATCCGCTTCATCCGGCTGTGGTTCACCGACGTCCTGGGCCAGCTCAAGTCCATCGCCATCGTCCCCGGAGAGCTCGAGAACGCATTCGAGGAGGGCATGACGTTCGACGGGTCGTCGATCGACGGGTTCAGCCGGGTGCAGGAGAGCGACATGCTCCTCCAGCCCGACCCGAACACCTTCGAGCTGCTTCCCTGGCGGGGCGACGACGCCCCGGTGGCCCGCATGTTCTGCGACGTGACCACCCTCGACGGCACCCCATTCGCCGGGGACCCCCGTCACGTCCTGCGCCGGCAGCTCGACCTGGCCCGGGAGAAGGGCTTCACCTTCTACGTCGGGCCCGACATCGAGTTCTTCTACTTTGCCCAGAGCCCCGACGGCCGGCCCACCAACACCCCGCTCGACACCGGCGGGTACTTCGACCTGACGACGGTCGACGTGGCCACCGACCTGCGCCGGCGCACGATCCTCGGCCTCGAGTCCATCGGCGTGCCGGTGCGCTACAGCCACCACGAGGACAGCCCCAGCCAGCACGAGATCGACCTGCGCTACACCGACGCCCTGACCATGGCGGACAGCGTCATGACGTTCAAGCTGGTGGTGAAGGAGATCGCCATGGAGCGGGGCGTCCACGCCAGCTTCATGCCCAAGCCGCTGGCCGGCGTGCAGGGGTCGGGGATGCACACCCACCTGTCGCTCTTCGAGGGCGACGTCAACGCATTCCACGACCCCGGCGACGAGGCCCAGCTGTCCAAGGTGGCCAAGGGGTTCCTCGCCGGCCTCCTGCACCACGCTCGAGAGATCACCGCGGTGACCAACCAGTGGGTGAACTCCTACAAGCGGCTCGTGGTGGGCTTCGAGGCGCCGGCGTACGTGGCCTGGGCCCGCAACAACAGCTCGGCCCTGGCCCGGGTGCCGACTTCGAAGCGCAACAAGCCGGCGTCGACCCGCATCGAGTTCCGCTCCCCCGACCCGGCGTGCAACCCTTACCTGGCCTTCGCGGTGATCCTGGCCGCCGGCCTGAAGGGCATCGAGGAGTCCTACGAGCTGCCCCCCGAGCTGACCGCCAACCTGTACGAGATGACCGCCGAGGAGCGGCTGGCCGAGGGCGTCACCGCCCTGCCCGGCAGCCTGTCCGAGGCGGTGGCGTGCATGGAGCAGTCGGAGCTCCTTCCCGAGGCCCTGGGCGAGCACGTCTTCGAGTGGTTCATCCGCAACAAGCGGGCCGAGTGGGACGCCTACCGCACCCAGGTCACCCCGTTCGAGCTCGACAAGTACCTGAACCTCTGACATGGAGCCCCTGCTCGTCTTTCCCGACCCACCGCCGCCGGCGTTGGCGCAAGCACTCACCGACGCCGGCTACCCATACCGGCCGGCAACCACGTCCGACGAGGCGGCCCGCCTGGAGCCAGAGGACGGGTGGGCCGGCGCCCTCATCTGCGCGGACGAGGACCCCGAGGGCGCGGCAGCCATGTGCCGCCACCTGCGCAAGCGCGACATCCCCTTGGAGCCGCTGCTGCTCGTGGTCCGCGCCAGCCACCTCCCCACGCTCGAACCCCGCGAGGACCTCTTCGACGACTTCTGCCTTTTCCCGCTGCAGGCCGGCGAACTCGAGGCCCGGCTCAAGCACCTCTTCTGGCGCACCGGGCGGGGTACCCGGCCCGAGCTCATCGAGTACGGCCCGCTGGTGCTCAACCTGGAGACCTACCAGGCCGCCATCGACGGTCGGCCGCTTGACCTCACCTACATGGAGTACGAGCTCCTTCGGTTCCTCGCCACGCACCCGGGCAAGGTCTTCACCCGGGAGATGCTCCTGTCCCGGGTGTGGGGCTATGAGTACTACGGCGGCGCCCGCACGGTCGACGTCCATATCCGGCGGCTGCGGGCGAAGCTGAGCGAGGAGCACGCGGCGCTGATCCAGACCGTACGCTCAGTCGGCTACCGGTTTGGCCAGTCGCGATGGGGGCTGTGAAGCGGAGATGAGAGCTCCGCTCTGACGAATGCCCGTCCGTCGTTGGCTTCCACGAAGTCGCGGGCTCCCCGGCATTCGTCAGAGCGACCGCTTCTTGATCGCCGCGTTCAGCAGACCATGACGGTGGGCCCCGGGGCATGAGTAGGAGGTACTCATACGCGGCCCTGGTCACGCCATGGGCGAAATGAGACAATTTCGACATGCTCAACTCCTGGCCTCTCGTCGGCCGAAGCCGCGAGTTGGAGCTGGTGGCCGACTTCCTGGCCGGTGGCGAGCGCTCCGCAGTCGTGCTGGCGGGGCTGGCCGGCGTCGGGAAGACATGGTTGGCCTGGGAGTGGCTGGCTGTGGCCGAGGCTCGGGGCCGGGTCACGGCCCGGGTCAAGGGCGGCCAGTCTGCCCGGCGCCTGCCGTTCGGCGCGTTCGCTCCTCTGCTGCCGGGCGCCTCCATTCCCAGCCTCGAACCGGCCGACATGCTGCGCCGAGCACGGGACGACATCGGCGCCCTGGGGGGAGGCCGTCCCCTCGTGCTGCTCATCGACGACGCCCACTTGCTCGACGACGCCTCCGCCACGCTCGTTCACCAGCTGGTCACCAGCCGCTCGGCGTTCGTGATCGCCACGGTGCGCACCGAGGAGCCGGCGCCGGATCCGATCGTCGCCCTCTGGAAGGACGAGCTGGCCGAGCGCCTGGAGCTTCAGCCGCTCTCCCGCTGCAGCATCGAGGCCTTGCTCAACACCGTGCTCGACGGACCGGTCAGTGGGGCCACGCTGCACGGGCTGGCCGAGCGCAGCGCCGGCAACGCCCTCTACCTGCGAGAGCTGGTCCTGGCCGGCATCGAGTCGGGCTCCCTGACCAACCAGGACGGGATCTGGCGGCTGTCCGGCTCGCCGGCGGTCTCCAGCCGGCTCATCGAGCTCGTCGAGGCCCGCCTGGGCACGGTGAAGGACCCCGACCGGATCGTGCTGGAGGCCCTCTCCTTCGGCGAGCCCCTCGGCGTCGGCTGCCTCAAAACCCTGACCACGGCCAAGAAGCTGGAGGCGCTCGAAGCCCGGGGGCTGATCGTCACCGGCTACGACGGCCGGCGGCTGGAGGCCCGTCTGGGGCATCCGCTGTACGGCGAGGTGATCAGGGCCCGGATCCCGGCTCTGCGGTCCCAGGCCATCCAGCAGGGCCTGGCCAACCGCCTGCAGGCCGTCGGCGCCCGCCGGCGGGAAGACGCGCTGCGCTTCGCAACGTGGCGCCTCGACGCCGGCGGCGACATGGCGCTCGACCTTATGGTGGCGGCCGCGGTCACGGCCCGGAACCGCTGGGACCTCGACCTCTCTCGCCGCCTCGCCGATGCCTCTGTGCGGGCCGGCGCCGGCATCGACGCCGCGCTGCTCCAAGCCGAGGTCGCAGTCCTCCAGGGGCGGGGCGCCGACGCCGAGCAGCATCTGGGCGCCCTGCTCCCGCTGGCCACCAACGACGCCCAACGGGCGCGGGTTGTCGCGGCCCGAGTCGAGTACCTGGTGAGCCGGCTGGGCAAGATCGACGAGGCCGTACAGGTGGCCGCCGAGGCCGAGCCCCTGCTCACCGACCCCGGGGCACTCGATCTGGTCGTGGCCAAGCGTGCCTTCGCCCTCCAAGCCGGCGGGCGGCTCCGGGAGGCGCTCGACGCGCTCGAGCCGGTGCTGGGCCGGGCCGAGGGGCCACCGCTGGCCTTCGCCTGGTGGGTCGGCGGCGCCTGCCTCGTCCGCATCGGTCGGTTCGCTGAGGCCCTGGCGTTCAACGGGAAATGCGACGAGCTCGACGCTGACCGGACCGGCTCCCCGCCCCTCAACCCCTCACGGCGCCAGACGATCCGCTGCGGTGCGCTGATCGGCGCCGGCCAGCTCCACGAGGCCGAGCAGTTCGCCGCCGCGGCCTATGCGGGCGGCGTGGCCAGCGGGTACAGCACCGTCCAGGGCATGTTCGCCTTGTACCTGGCAAGGGTCGAGCTGATCACCGGGAAGATCGCCGACGCCCGCCGCCACGCGCTGGAGGCCAGAGACATCTTCCGCCACAGGCAGTGGATCAACATGTCCCGCTCGGCGCTCACCCAGCTGGCGCTGGCCTACGCCCTCGGCGGCTCGGCACAGCAGGCCCGGGCCATGCTCGCCGAGCTTGACGCTCTCGGGATGCCGCCCGAGTACCTCAACGACATCGAGCGTGACCGGGCCGGCGCCTGGGCCGCCGCCGCCGACGGCGACGTGAGTTCCGCTCGTGCACTTCTGCGTGCCGCGGCGGCCAGAGCCAGGCGCCGGGAGGACTTCGTCTGGGAGGGCGAGACCCTGCACGACCTGGCCCGCCTCGGCCGGCCGCAGGAAGTGGCGTCCCGTCTGCGGGAGCTGGTCGACCTGGTCGAGGGTCGCATGGCCGGCGTGCGGGCCGACCACGCCGACGCCCTCGTGTCCGGCGACGCGCAGTCGCTGGCGGAGGTGTCCCTGGCCTTCGAGGAGATGGGCGCGTGGCTGTTCGCCGCCGAGGCGTCGGCCAGCGCTGCAGTGGCCCTGCGCCGTGGCGCGGAGCCCCGCCGGGCGGTCGCCGCCGAGCTGCGGGCGGCCGAGCTGGCCCGCCGGTGCCAGGGCGCCATGACACCCACGCTGCGGGCCATCCAGACTCAAGCGCTGCTCAGCAGCCGCGAGATCGAGGTGGCCGCTCTCGCCGCCGCGGGCATCTCCAACAAGGAGATCGCCCGCCGACTGACCGTGTCGGTGCGGACGGCGGAGAACCACCTGCAGCGGGTCTACGAGAAGCTCGGCGTGGCCCGCCGGGCCGACCTCGGGCAGGCACTGGGCTCGGTCTGAGTACTCGGTACTCAAGACGGCCGGCGCTCCGGCCTGCTTCGCTTATGGCGGGTTGGGTGCGACGAAGGTGGGCGGGAGTTGGTGAGTGTGCCGCACATGACCTCTGGCGACGCCGGTGAGCAGGCTGGCCGTCTCCAGCGCTCGGCCGCCGTGCTGCATGCACGCCGGCGCTGGGCCGAAGCCGAGGCGCTGGCGGCCCGGGCGTCGAGATTGCTCGACACCCAACCGGACGCGGCCGGGCTGGGGCGGACCTGCCAGGATCTGGCCGGTACGTTCGACGACCTCGGCAACCACGCTCGGGCCGAAGTCCTGTACCGGCGGGCCGGCGCCATCCTCTCCCTTCAGCCGCCGGGTGGCCCGCACGACGTCGCCCGGATCAGTTGCGCCCGGGGGCTGGCGGCCAACCTCCGCATCCAGCATCGGGGTCCCGAGGCCGACGCCATCCTCGTCGCCGCGCTGGCGTTGGCCGAGCAGCTGCTCGGACCGTGCAACGAGGAGACGTTGTCGACGATGACCGGCCTCGGCATGTTGTGGGAGGGCCTCGGGCGGGTCGAGGAGGCCGAGGAGATCTACCGGCAGGCGCTGGTGCGGGCGGAGTCGGTCGCGGGCGCCGAGCCGGACGAGGTGGCCGGCATTGCCGCCGCCCTCGCCGGCCTCCTGGAACGCCGCCAGGTCGGGGCGCTACCCGCCTAGGGCGTTTCCGGGGCGGGGATGTCGTCCGCCTCCAGAGCGACGAGGACCTGATCGGTGACCTCCCCCAGCTCCACCACCCGCGTGGCCTGAGCCGAGACCGCGGCCTCGAAGAGGTTGCGCACCATGCGGGCGTTGCCGAAGCCGCGGTCGCGCGGGCGGGCCCCGACGTAGGCCAGCACCTTGGCCCTGGCCTGCTCAGTGGGCGTGTAGTGGGCCTTGGCGCACATGCCGTCGAAGATCTTCTGGAGCTCCTCGTTGGAGTAGTCGTCGAAGAAGATGGTCTTCGGGAAGCGGGACCGCAGCCCCGGGTTGGCATCGAGGAACGTCGCCATCTCGTCGGGGTAACCGGCGACGATGAGCACGACGTCGTCGCGATGGTCCTCCATCAGCTTGACGATCATGTCGATGGCCTCGTGGCCGAAGTCGCGGTCCTGACCGCGGGCCAGAGCGTGCGCCTCGTCGATCAGGAGGACGCCGCCCAGCGCCCGGGTGAACACCTCCTTGACCTTGATCGAGGTCTGGCCGATGTAGCCGGCGACCAGGCCCGACCGGTCGGTCTCCACCAGCTGGCCCTTCTCGACCACACCGAGGGTCCGGTATATCTGGGCGAGGAGCCGGGCGACGGTGGTCTTGCCCGTGCCGGGATTGCCGGTGAAGACGAGGTGGCGGCTGTGCTCGACGACGTTGAGCCCCCGCTCGGCTCGAAGCTTCTCGACCCGCAGCAGGTTGGTGACCAGCTTCACCTCGGCCTTCACCGGCGCCAGGCCGACGAGGCCGTCGAGCTCGGCCAGCAGCTCCTCGAGCGGGCGGGCCGGCTCGAGGGGCTCTTCGGGCTCGGCCGCGGCCTGTTCGGCTCCGGCGCCGCCGGCGGTGCTCGGCGCCCGCTCGGGCCCGCCCGGCCGGGGCACGCCGGCGGCATCGACGGCCCGGAGCAACATGGAGCGGAACCGCTCGACCGCGGTCAGCTCGGCGTGCGACGGGTGGTCGTCAAGGGCGAAGACGGCGTGCGCGATCTCGACCGAGGCCAGGTAGTAGCGCCAGGAGTGGGCGCTGCCCGTCCGCCGGTCGGCCTGGACCAGCACGTCGAACAGGGGCGAGGGCGTGTCCAGGAAGGTCCGCTTGCCGGCGAGCAGGCCGGCGGCCCGGAGCGCCGGCGGGCTGCCCGCGCGGGCCACGGTGTCGAAGCGGGCGGCGAAGACGCCGATGAACGCCGACAGCTCCTCGTCGGTGTGGCGGCCGTCGGCGTCGATGAATGCGGCGGCCAGATTGAAGGCCTCCAGGGCGACGTCGTCGGGCAGCTTGTCCGCCTTGGCCAGGGGCAGGCCGGCGACGAGGTCGACGAGCACGGGGGAGAACTCCCGCACGAAGCCGTCGACCGGCCGGCTCAGCGGGCTGTCCACCGGGCCAGTCTGACCCATCGGGCGTTGGGGCGAATCTCACTAGAGGTGGAGATCATTCATTGCGGACAGCCTTCGCGAATGCGAGGTTGGGGTGGATGGCGGAGCTCCCTGAACGCCGGTCGGACCTCCTCCCTCAGCGCCCCCCCGAGCCGCGGCAGCTCTACGACCGCCCGCACACCTACGGCGTGGCCCACGACCTGGAGCGGATGCGGGCCGGCCTCGGGCCCGGACCCCGTGCCCCCCGTCTCCCGAACCGATACGGGCGCCGGCGGGGCAGGGGCCGGGAAAGCGACGTCGGCCGGCTGGCTGCGGCATGGCACCGCTTCCGGTGCCGGACCGGTCATCACGACGTTCGGGGCGGGGGGCAGATGCAGCTCGGCAGCCGCTACGTGCTGATCGAGCGGCGCTGCATCTGGTGCGACGCCCCGCCGGCGCCGTAGCAGACCTGTCTACGCCGGCGGCGGATCGAGGGTGAAGTCGTCGTCCACGACGATGCCCATGGCCGCGAAGACGCGGAGCGCCAGCGGCAGCACCTGGTCGCCGGCGATCACCGCGCCCCGGAGGTTGGCTGCACCGACCATGCCCTCCAGCGTCGAGCCATGCAGGGCGACGCCCGACGTCGTGGTCTTGGTGAGATCGGCCTCGGTCAGGTCGCAGCCGAGGAAGTGCACGCCGGCGAGCTTGGAACCGGAGAAGTCGACCTTGCGCAGGTTGACATCGGTGAACACGGCGCTCTGCCAGGCGCTCATCCGGAAGGAGGCGCCGTCGACCCGGCAGTCGGTGAACCGCACGTGCTGGGCCCGGAGGTTGGGTGCCGACAGGTCCGACATCCGGCAGCGCCGGAACTCCACCCGGCGGAGGTAGGCGGCCGGCATGCTGACGCCGGAGAGCTCGCAGTCCTCGACGAGGACGTCGTTCATGCGCAGGCCGTCGAGGCGCCGGCCGGTGAGGCGGAGGTTGGCCAGGCGCGACGACGCCACGTCGACACCGTCCACCTCCAAGTCGCCCCCCACGTCGCCGGAGACCTCGGCGCCGGTCCACTCGGCGCCGTCGACCAGCTCCGGGTCCGCCATCGAGGCCGGCGCGGGCAGGAGACGCGGTGGCTCGATCACGCCTTACCGTAGAAGAGCCGCTCGACGACGGCCCGGCAGCGCCGCGTGGCCCGCCGATACTGCTCGCGCAGCTCCTGCGGTCCGGTGCCCAGTGACCGGCCCACGCGGGTGAGCTGCTCCGGCCGGCTGGGCAGGGCGTCGCCCGGGAAACCTCGCACGAGGTAGAGGCGGTTGCGGGCCCGCTCGCAGAACCGGTAGGCCTCGGCCAGCACGGCCCGGTCGTCGGCGGACAGGGCGCCGGCCGCTTCCAGGGCTTCGAGCGCGGCGATGGTGCCCGTGGCCCGTACGCCGTGCTGGAGCTGGAGCAGCTGGGCGGTGAACTCCACGTCCGACAATGACCCCCGGCCGAGCTTGAGGTGGAACTGGGGGTCCTCGCCGGCGGGCAGCCGCTCCCGCTCGATGCGGGCCTTCATCCGCCGGATTTCCCGGACGCCGTCCTCGTCGAGCGGCGCGCCCCACACGTGGGGCTCGAGGATTTCCATGAACCGTCGGGCCACGTCGCCGTCGCCGGCCACCGGCCGGGCCCGCACCAGCGCCTGGCGCTCCCACGTCCGCGCCCACCGGCCGTAGTAGGCCCGGTAGCCGTCGAGGCTGCGGGCGAGCGGGCCGTCCTTTCCCTCCGGCCGCAGCGCGAGGTCGACCGGGTAGATGCGCGACGGCGGGCTGGCACCGGCCAGGAACCGCACCAGCTGCTCGCCGAGGCGCTCGGCCGCGGTGAAGTCGGCCGGCGTGGAGCCGTCGTAGACGAAGAGCAGGTCGAGGTCGCTGGCGTAGGACAACTCGGCGCCGCCGAAGCGGCCGAGGGCGACGACGGCGAACGGCAGCTTCGGTCGGAGCGTATCGAGGGCGGCGGCCACGCAGGCTTCGGCCAGGGCGGTGAGCTGGCCGGCGGTGACCTCCGGCGACTCGGCGAGGTCCAGAACGTCGGCCGCCGCGGTCCGCAGCTCCTCCCGGCGCTTGAAGCGCAGCAGCCCGAGCTGGCGATCCTCGACGTGGTCCCGCCAGGCGAGGGCGTGGGCGCTCCCGGCCAACAGGGCGCCGTCCGGACGCGATGCCAGCGCGTCGGGGTGGCCGAGGGTGGGGATCATGTCGGGCTGGTGTTCGAAGGTGTCGGCGAAGAGCCGGCCGGTGCCCAGTAGGAGGCAGAGTCGGCGTGCGGCCTCGGGCGACTCCCGGAACGCGACGGCCAGCTCGGTCGCCTGCTGCTCGCCGCTGGTGAGGATGCGCAGGCCGAGCAGGCCGAGGTCGGGGTCGGGCGACTCCGACAGCCATCCGAGCAGCAGGGGCAGCATCTGCTGCATCAGCCGGGACGAGCGGGTCAGGCCCCTGGTCAGCTCCTTGAGCGCCTGGCGGGTGCGCTCGGCGTCGGTGAAGCCGAAGGCGGCGAGGCGGGTGACGATGGCGTCCTGGGCGAGGGCGGCGGAGCCGGGGCCCCCGCCGCCATCGACGGGCGTGGTGCGAAGCACCCGGGTGCCCGTCGACGAGAATGCGTCCAGGAGGGGGCGGAAGAAGAGGTGCTCGTGGATGGCCCGCACCGTCGCCTGCTGGCGGGTGAGGTAGCCGGCCAGCAGCTCGCCGGCGCCGGCGTCCGCGGTGTCGCGGTAGCCCATGACCCGGGCCAGACGGTCCATGGCGTCGGCGCCGGCGGGCAGGGTGTGGATAGGCCGCTCGGCCACCAGTTGCAGCCGGTGCTCGACGGTGCGCAGCAAGCGGTAGGCGTAGTCGAGCGACCGGGCGTCCTCCGGCTCCACATAGCCGCCGGCGCCCAGCTCGGCCAGGGCGTCGAGGGTGGTCGGCGACCGCAGCGCAGGGTCGGCGCTGCCGTGGACCAGCTGGAGGAGCTGGACGGAGAACTCGATGTCCCGGATGCCACCCCGACCCCGCTTCACCTCCCGCTCCGTGAGTCCCTTGCGGGCCAGCTCGGCCTCGGCCCGCGCCTTCATGCTGCGGACCGCCCGCAGGTCCTCGGCGGTGAACGGCCGCTTCCACACCCGCGCCGCGGCGGCTGCGGCGAAACGGTCGCCGAGCTCGGGGTCGCCGGCGACGGGCCGGGCCTTCAGCAGGGCCTGGAACTCCCACGTGTGGGCCCACCGGTTCCAGTAGGCCTCGTAGGACTCCAGGCTTCGCACGAGGGGGCCATCGCGACCTTCGGGGCGGAGGTCGACATCGACCCGGAAACACGTCCTGGCCACCTCCAGTACGGCCCGCGCCGCCCTGGCGTCGTCGCCCACGAACATGATGTCGACGTCGCTCGAGTAGTTGAGCTCGGACCCCCCGAGCTTGCCCATGCCGATCACGGCGAGGCCCTCGGCGCCGGCTGCGGCGGTCGCCAGCACGTCGCCGGCCATGCGGGCCAGGCCGGCGCCGACCGCGGGCAGGTCGTCGAGACCGAGCAGGTCGCGGGTGGCGATGCGGAGCAGCTCCAGCCGCTTCCATCGGCGGACGTCCTCATCGAGCGAAGGGCGGGAGTCCAGATCGTCCAGCACGTCGACGGCCATGGGGTCCGACAGGACCAGCTCGGTGAGCGACCGGCTGGCGGCGGTGACAGCCACGAAGGCCTCCCGTAGCTGCTCGCCGGCCTCGAGGCGGTCGCGCAGGCCGCCGCCGGCCCGGTCGAGGGCCAGGCGGACCGCCGCCGGCGCCGCCGAGCGCTCGATGGCGGCGGGCAGCGACATGCTCATTAGGCTTTCACCGTGACCCGGCTCCGTGTCGCCGCCTGCCAGATCAACAACGTGGTCGGCGACCTCGACGGCAACGTCGAGTGCATCATGGCCGCCCTGGAACGGGCCGACGCCGCCGGCTGCGACGTGGCGGTGTTCCCCGAGCTGGCCATCACCGGGTACCCGCCCGAGGACCTGCTGCTCAAGCCGGCGTTCGTGGCCGACAACCGGGCCGCGCTCGACAAGCTGGCCGCCCGTACCGGCCGCTGCGCCGCGGTCGTGGGCTTCGTCGACGCCGGCCGTGACCTCTACAACGCCGCCGCGGTGTGCGCAGGTGGCGAGGTCAAGGGCGTCTACCGCAAGCGCATCCTGCCCAACTACTCGGTGTTCGACGAGCAGCGGTACTTCGCGCCGGGCTTCGGCGACCCGCAGCTGTTCGTGATTGGCGGCGTCAAGGTCGGCATCTCGGTGTGCGAGGACTCCTGGGCGCCCGATGGGCCGATCGCGGACCAGGCCGCCGGCGGGGCCGAGCTCATCGTCAACCTCAACGCCTCCCCGTTCTACGCCGGCCGGCTCGCCGAGCGCGAGCGCATGCTCGCCACCCGGGCCGCGGATGCGTCCTGCGCCCTCGTCTACGTCAACCTCGTCGGCGGCCAGGACGAGCTGGTCTTCGACGGCGCCTCCCTGGTGCTCGACGCCGACGGCCGGGTGCTGGCCCGGAGCCCGCAGTTCAAGCAGGCCGACCTCATCACCGACATCGACATCCGCCCGGTGTTCCGCAAGCGCCTGCTCGATCCCCGGGGCCGGGCCACCGCCCCGCCCCTACCTGAGGTGGCGGTGTCGGCCGTCGCCCGGCCCAACGAGACGCCCTGCAAGCCGGAGGTCGTCGAACCGCTGTCGCCGGTGGAGGAGGTGTACGAGGCGCTCGTGGTGGGCACCGGCGACTACGCCCGAAAGAACGGCTTCACCGATGCCGTCATCGGCCTCTCCGGAGGGGTCGACTCGTCGCTGGTCGCGGCGGTCGCGGTCGACGCCCTCGGCCCCGACCACGTCCACGGCGTCTGCATGCCGTCGCGCTTCTCCAGCGAAGGCTCCCTCTCCGACGCCCTGCTACTGGCGAAAGCCCTCGGCATCGAGACCCGCACCATCCCCATCGAGCCGGCCCACGCCGCCTACCTGAAGATGCTGGCCGACTCGTTCGCCGGCGTGGAGGAGGACCTGACCGAGGAGAACATCCAGGCCCGGGTGCGAGGGACGACGCTCATGGCGCTGTCCAACAAGTTCGGGTGGTTAGTCCTGGCCACGGGCAACAAGAGCGAGATGGCCGCCGGCTTCTCCACGCTGTACGGGGACCTCGCCGGCGGGTTCGCGGTCATCAAGGACGTCTCCAAGCTTCTCGTTTACGACCTGTGCCGCAACCGCAACGAGCGGGCGGCGGCCGCCGGCGAGCCTCACCCGATACCGCCCGGCGTGATGACCAAGCCGCCGTCGGCCGAACTCCGGGCCGACCAGCGCGACGACCAGTCCTTGCCGCCGTACGAGGAGCTGGACCCTATCCTGCTGGCTTACGTGGAGGGCGACGCCACCGCCGGCGACCTCGTCGCCGGCGGCTTCGAGCCGGAGCTGGTCCGGCGGGTGGTGACGCTCGTCGACCGGGCGGAATACAAGCGTCGGCAGGCGCCGCCCGGGGTAAGGGTGACACCGAAGGCGTTCGGCAAAGACCGCCGTCTTCCCATCACCAACCGCTACAAGGGGTAGTAGGATGGTACGAGATGAGCGTCGTGCCGGTCGGGGTTGACCTGCCAGGTAGACTACGGAAAGACAGTTTGCGCCGGTTCAGGGCTGTGCGGAATTCCCGCGTCCTCGACGGCGTTGTCTCTTTACCGGCTTACACCAGTGCTAGCGGTCGCTAGCGAATCCAAAGGAATGAGCTTTCAAATTGGCCAAGGAGCGCGTCGAGCGGGATGAGGAAGACCTCGTTCGGCTTTACCTCACGGACATCGGGCAGTACCCCCTGCTCACCAAGGACGACGAGGTCCGCCTGGCCAAGGCCATCGAGGCCGGCAACGAGGCGCGCCTTCACCTCGAGCGGGAGGGCACCGGCCTGCCCCAGGCCCGCCGGCGCGAGCTCCGCCGCGTCAACGCCGAGGGCGTCAGCGCCCAGCGCACGTTCGTCCAGTCGAACCTGCGCCTCGTCGTCTCCATCGCCAAGAAGTACCAGGCGTCGGGCTTGCCCCTGCTGGACCTGATCCAGGAGGGCAACCTGGGCCTGATGCACGCCGTCGAGAAGTTCGACTGGCGCAAGGGCTTCAAGTTCTCCACCTACGCCACGTGGTGGATCCGCCAGGCCATCACCCGCGGCATCGCCAACACCGGCCGCACCATCCGCCTGCCCGTCCACGCCGGCGACACGCTGGCCCGCCTGCAGAAGGCCCGGGCCCGCCTGGAGCTCAAGCTGGGCCGCCCGGCCACCCTCTCGGAGCTGTCGGCCGAGGTCGAGATGCCGGAGGACAAGGTCACCGAGGCCCTGCGCTTCGCGGCCGAGCCCCTGTCGCTGTCCGAGCCTCTGCGTGAGGACGGCGATGCCGAGCTGGGCGACGTGGTCGAGGACCGCTCGGCCGAGTCGCCGTTCGAGGTGGCGGCCACCGCCCTGCTGCCCGAGGAGATCTCCAAGCTCCTCGGCCCGCTCGACGAGCGGGAGCGCGAGATCCTGCGCCTGCGCTTCGGCCTCGACCGGGGCGAGCCCCGCACCCTCGAGGAGGTCGGGGAGCACTTCAACCTGACCCGGGAGCGCATCCGCCAGATCGAGGCCCGGGCCATGTCCAAGCTGCGCCACCCGAGCTCCGACACCGGAGCCCGGGACCTGCTCGCCGTCTGAATCTGGCCGACCGTTTGGTCGATCGGTGGCGTCATACGCCCCCCGATTGACCAAACGCTCTGGCGCGCCCGCCTCTAGCCGGCGAGCGTGCTGAGGCCGATCACGAGAAACACCAACCAGGCCAGGATCCACAGGGCCATCAGGGCGCCGGCTCCCCACAGGGCACCTTTCGGGATGCTTTCCATGAAGCCGCCCGACGGAAGCGACGGGCCGCCGTCGAGGCGGGGCAGCACGCCCATGCGGTCGAGCACGACCACGACGGCGACGGCCACGATCAACGCCGGGATGATGATGAGGACGACCAGCATCAGCGGGGGATGACCGGGTAGAAGGGCTGGCCGGGCGTGGTGGCCGGCGGCACGTACGGCGGTGGCGTGAACTCAGTACCCGCCGGCGCCGGCACCGTGGTGTCCACCGGCGGCAGGGGCAAGAAGACGGGATCGGGCGGGGTGTAGACGTACGGCGGCGGGGCCGGTGCGTACGGGTCGACCGGCGGCTCCACGTAGAGCGTGGTCGGCGGCGCCGGCGTCACCGGCCGGGGCGGGGGCGGCGGGGGCGGCGGGGGCGCCGCCGGCGCGGCAAAGTCCGATGTCGGCTTGCCCTCCAGGGCGGAAGCCATGAAGTCGTGCCAGGTCTTGGCCGGCAGCGTGCCGCCATAGATCCGCGCCAAGCCCTTGATATTCGTGAGGGGCCGCTGGCTGTCGGCGAAGCCCATCCATACCGACGTCGACAGCTCGGGCGTGTAGCCCACGAACCAGGCGTCGCTGAAGTTCTCGCTGGTGCCGGTCTTGCCCGCGGTGCCGTTGGGGCGGCCCAGGTCGGCGGCCTTGCCGGTGCCTTTGCTAACGACTCCCTTCAGCACGTCGTTCATCTGGTCGGCGATGTTCTCGTTCAGCACACGCCGGCCGGGGCGGGAGCGGTTGTCCTCCAGCACCTGCCCGTCGGGGCCGAGCACCCGCAGCACGGGGCTGGCCGGGTACTGCATGCCCCGGGCGGCGAAGACGGAGTAGGCGGCGGCCATGTCGAGCGGCGACACCTCGGCGGCGCCCAGCGTGAGGCTGGGTCCGTAGGGCTCGCCGTTGGGCAGGTTGCCCTTTGGGTCGATCGTGGTCACGCCAAGGCGGTGGGCCATCTCAGCGGTGTCGCCGACGCCGACGTCTTGGACGAGCTGGGCGTAGACCGTATTGACCGAGTTGGCCGTCGCCGAGCGGAGGTCGATGGTGCCATAGCTGCCGCTCTCCACGTTGTGCACGGTGCAGCCCGTGCCGCGGCAGCGGGGATAGGTGTAGGTGCCGGAACCTCGGTAGGTCTTGTCGAGGCTCATCCCGTCCTCGAGCGCCTCGGCCAGGGTGAAGGGCTTGAAGGACGAGCCCGGTTGGCGACCGCTCCCGCCGCCGGCGACGCAGATGGGCGCGTCTGGCGCCGACTTCGGTTCCTCGCCGGCCTCCGGGGCCTTGGCCACCGGGCAGGCGCCGAGGGCCAGGTTTACCTGGGACTTCGAGAAGTCGCGGCCACCGACCATCGCCCTCACCAGGCCGGTCTTCGGGTCGACGGAGACGAGCGCCATGTCCAGCGGCGCCTCCGTGCCCTTCAGGGCCTCGGTGACGGCCGCCTGGGCCTTCGCCTGCATCGTGGGGTCGATGGACGCCTCCACCCGCAGGCCGCCCGAGTACACCCTCTCCTCGCCGTAGCGGGCGATGAGATAGCCCCGCACGTAGTCGGTGAACCAGGGGTACTTCGAAGGTGGCTGCTTGAACGGCTGGACGACGGTGGCCGGCGCCGCGCCGGCGCGGGGCATGTTGTCGGCGAGGGTCACCCGCAGCGGCAGGGCCTCGTTGTACTGGACGGGTGAGATCTTCCCCTGGTCGGCCATCTTCCAGAGGACCCGCTGGCGCTGGAACTCCGCCTCGCCGGGATTGGTCCGCGGGTCGTAGTAGCTGGGCGCCGACAGCATGCCGGCGATCATCGCCGCCTCGGTGAGGTTGAGATCGCGGACCGACTTGCCGAAGTAGGTCTCAGCCGCCGCCCCGACGCCATAAGCACCGCTGCCGAAGTAGGCGCGGGACAGGTAGCGGAACAGGATCTCGTCCTTGCTGAGCTCCTTCTCCACCCGGCCGGCGAGGATGGCCTCCCGGAGCTTGCGACCGGCGCTGCGCTCGTCGTTGAGGTAGGCCAGCCGGACGTACTGCTGGGTGATCGTCGACCCGCCCTGAACGTAGCCTCCGCCCTGGATGTCGGCCCACAGGGCCCGGAAGATGCCCCGGGAGTCGACGCCGTCGTGCTCGTAGAACCGCTGGTCCTCGATGGCCAGCACGGCGTCGACGAGCACCGGTGGGACGTCGGTCCGGGCGATCGGGAGGCTGGTCTCGAACCGGCGGTAGTTGGCGATCTCTGCGCCCGTGCTGTCCACGACGCGCGTGATGCGGGATTCGATGCCCGCACGCTCGGGCGGCAAGGAGCCCGAGAACGGCATGGTCAGCAGGGTGACGGCCAGGATTCCGACGACGAGGACCGGCACCAGGAGGCTGGCGACGGCCAACGCGGTGACGCCCCGGAACACCGGGTCCTCCCAGATGGCCGGCGCCGGCCAGGGGCTGCCGCTGTCGTGACGTCGCCGAAATCCGAGGTCCGGCGCGGTCAGCATGTGTTCCCTCTTCCCCTTCGGATACGCGCGAGAGCCGAGCGTCTCGTTCCTGAACCGCCGCTTACCACCGTTCCCAAACTCGGCGGATTCCACACCCGCGGGTTTGCCGTCTAGGGTCCCACACGGAGGTGTCCGGGCACCTGGTGGGCTCCCCCGCCTTCAAAGCGGGTGGGACGGGCGATCCCCGTCCGGCGGGTTCGATTCCCGTCCACCTCCGCCAACCAACGCCGGCCCGCCTGGGACGGCGTGGGTCGTTGGCGCCGGCCTCCCGGGCCCGCGGTCGGCGCAGGGCGGTAGGCTGCCGGCCATGAAGAAGCTGATCTTGCTCGTCATGCTCGTGGCCCTCGGCGTCGTCGCAGCCAAGAAGGTGCGCTCGGCCTAAGGCGGCGCACGCTGCCATCCCGCCGCAGCCATTCTGCCGAAAGCGGCTTGCGCTGTGGCGGTCGAACCGGTAGGGTTCCTCTCGATCTCTTCCCCGAGGTTCTGTTGTTCGCGCCCGGGGAGGGCCGATGCTCATCGCCTGCTGGTCGCCCAAAGGGGGCAGCGGCACCACTGTGATCGCCTGCGGCCTCGCCGCGGCGCTGGCTCGCTCCGGCCCTCGGGCCGGCGCCTTGCTCGTCGACCTCTCGGGCGACGCCGCCGCCGTGCTCGGCGTGGCCGAGCCGGCCGGGCCCGGCCTGGCCGCCTGGCTGGCCGCCGGTTCCGATGTCGGCCCCCAGGCCCTGGTTCGCCTCGAGGCCGCGGTCGGCGGCGGCCTCGGGCTGCTGGCGTGGAACCCGCCGGCCGGGCCGCCGTTCTCGCCGGCGCCCGGCCGGGCAGAGACCCTCCTCGACGCGCTGTCCGCCGACGCCCGGGCGGTGGTGGCCGACTGCGGGTCCGGCGGCGCCGGCGCCGGCCTGGCGCTGGCCGCCGGCGCCCAGGAGTCACTGCTCGTGCTGCGCCCCTGCTACCTCGGGCTGCGCCGGGCGCTGGCCGCCCCCGTGCGGCCGTCCGGCGTGGTGCTCGTCACCGAGGCGGGGCGGTCGCTGGGCCGGCGCGACGTGGAGGACGTGCTCAGGGTTCCGGTGGTCGCCGAGGTGGCGGTCGACGACGGGGTGGCCCGGGCGGTCGACGCTGGCCTGCTGGCCCGCCGGGTGCCCCGGGCACTGGAACGGGCGTTGCGGCCGTTGGTCGCCGGCCGGGCCGGTCGGGACGCGGCATGAGCCCCGGGCTCGCGCCACTGAGCGACGCAAAGGCTCGCGTCCACGCCCGGCTGCTGACGGAGGAGGACTCCACTGCCGCCCTCGCCGACCGTGTGGGCGCCCTGGTCGACGAAGAAGTGCCCCTGCTGGGAGCGGCCCTGCGCCGGCGGCTGGTGGCCGGCGTACTGGCCGACGTGTGCGGCCTCGGGGCGTTGGAGCCGCTCCTCGCCGATCCGGAGGTCACCGAGATCATGGTGAACGGGCCCGGCCGGGTGTGGATCGAGCGGCGGGGGGCGCTGGTCCGGGTGCCGGTCGACCTCGACACTGCGGCCATCGAGCACCTGATCGAGAAGGTGGTGGCGCCCCTCGGCCTGCGAATCGACCGGTCCTCGCCGCTAGTCGACGCCCGGCTCCCCGACGGTTCCCGGGTCAACGCCGTGGTGCCCCCACTGGCGGTCGACGGGCCCTGCATCACCGTGCGGCGCTTCGGGGCCCGAGCGGTACCCCTGGCCGCGTTCGCCTCGCCCGAGGTAGCAGAATCTGCTGGCCGATGCCGTCCGGCGCCGGCGCAACATCGTCGTCTCGGGGGGTACGGGCGCCGGTAAGACCACGCTGCTGAACGCCCTGGCCGCCTGCATCCCCGCCGACGAGCGGGTGATCACCGTGGAGGATGCGGCCGAGCTGAACCTGCCTCGCGAGCACGTCGTCCGGCTGGAGGCCCGGCCGGCCAACGCCGAGGGGGCCGGCGAGGTCCGCATCCGCGACCTGGTCCGCAATGCCCTGCGCATGCGCCCCGACCGCATCGTGGTCGGCGAGGTCCGGGGCCCGGAGGCGCTCGACATGCTCCAGGCCATGAACACCGGCCACGAGGGCAGCCTGTCGACCTGCCACGCCAACAGCCCCGACGACGCCCTGCGCCGGCTGGAGACGATGGTGCTCATGGGTGAGGTCCAGCTGCCGCTGGCCGCGGTGCGCAGCCAGCTCGAGGCTGCGCTCGACCTCGTCGTTCAGGTCGCCCGCTTCCCCGATGGAAGCCGGCGCGTCACAGCCGTGGCCGAGGTCGTCGAGGGATCATCGGAGTCCGGGAGCCGAACCAGGCCGGTGGCCGGATGACTGCGTGCACCGTGCGTCGTGATCCGGGCTCTAGGAGCCTGATACACGACGCTGCATGCACGCGTGGTGGGACGGAGGGGTCATGACCCTCGCTGTGTTCGTCGCCCTCGCCGTGCTGGGCGCCGGCGCCCTGGTCCGTACCGCCCATGGGCTGTCTCGGCGCGACCTGGTCGCTGGCCGCTTCGGCGGCTTCTCGGGACCGGCGCCGGTGCCGGCCGCTGCCCGTCGGCCCCTACCGGCGCCCCCCGCCCGTGTGGCCGCCGCCCTGGCCGATGCCGACCTCCCGCTGCGGGGGCCGGCGGCCTGGACGGCCTGGCTGGCGACGACGGGCACAGGCACGCTCCTGGCCCTGGTCGCCGGCGGGCCTGGCCTGGCCGGGCTCGCGCTCGTCGCTCTCGTGTCCGGGCCGGCGCTGGTGGTGCGCTCGCGGCAGGGCCAGGCGGACACCAGGATCGAGCAGGCCCTGCCCCTCGCCCTCGAGGCGGTCGCCCGCTCACTGCGGTCCGGGGCGTCCCTGCGCCAGGCGGTCGAGGAGGCGGGGCGGGGCACGGCCGGCGCGGGCCGGGCTCTGGCCGGCGAGCTTTCCCGAGCCGCGGCTGAAGCGGCCCAAGGCGCCAGCCTGGTCGCCGCCCTGGAGGCGGTCGCCGCCCGCAGACCCCTGCCCGGCGTGCGCCTGGGGGTGGCCGCCCTCTGCCTCGGTGCCGAGACCGGCGGCGCCCAAGCCCGGGCCGTCGACGGCGTGGCCGCTACCGTCCGGGAGCGCTTGGCCGTGGCGGCCGAGCTGAAGGCCTTGTCGTCCCAGGCTCGCATGTCGGCCCTGGTGATCGGGCTGGCGCCCGTGGGCTTCGGCGGCTTCGCAGCGGCCACCGACCCTCGCACCGCCCAGTTCATGTTTCACACGCCGGCGGGGCTGGCCCTGCTCGCCGGCGGCCTCATCCTCGACACCTTGGGCTGGCTGTGGATGCAGCGCCTGGCCAAGGTGGCGGTATGACGTCGGCGCCGGCCTTCCTGGCATGGTTCGTCGTGGTCCTCGTCGCCGGCTGGCGGCACCGCCCGGCCGCCAGCCGGGTTCGAGCCCTGGCCCCGCCGGCAGCGGCCGGCGTGGCCGGCGCCGCGGAGCCCGGGCGCCAGCGCCCGGGCGTCTCGGAGGTGCTCGGGCTCGTCGGCTGCGCCCTCCTGCGCCGGCTCGGGCGCCCCGCCGGCCCGGAGGCGGGCCGCCGGGTCGGGGCCGCACTCGCCGCCTTCGCGGTGGTCGTCGTCCTGCTGCCGGCGGCGGCATTGCCGGCGGCGCTGGTCGCTTGGGCGCGGCCCGGCCTGGGCGCCCGCCGCCGCCGCCGGCGGCAACTGGCTGCCATCGCCGCCGACCTGCCCGACGTCGTCGACCTCCTCGTGTTGGCCGTCGGCGCCGGGCTCACGGTCCGGCTGGCGGTCGCCGCCGTCGCCCGCCGGTCGCCCGGCCCGCTCGGCGCCGAGCTGGGCCGGGCCCTGCAGGAGGCCGACCTCGGTCGCCGGCTAGCAGATGCCCTCGACGACCTTCCCGAGCGGGCCGGAGAGGCCACCCGGCCGCTGGTGGGCGCTCTGGTCGCATCCGAGCGCTACGGCGCCCCGCTCGGCGCCAGCCTCGAGCGCCTGGCGCACGAAGTCCGGGCCGACCGGCGCCGGCGAGCCGAAGAGGCCGCCCGCAAGGTCCCCGTCAAACTCCTCTTCCCCCTCGTCAGCTGCACACTCCCCGCCTTCGGCCTCCTCACCGTGGCCCCACTCATCGCCAGCGCCGTCCGGTCGCTGCGCCTGTGACCACACGGAGAACTACAAGAAGGAGGAGCCAGTGCTCGCCCTCTACATCCATCTGTCCACCTACCTCGCCGGCGCCGTCGGCCGGGCCCGGGACGACCAGCGGGGCCAGGCCTCGGCGGAGTACGCCCTGGTGCTGCTGGGGGCGGCTGCGGTCGCCCTGCTGATCGTGGCCTGGGCCACCAAGTCGGACCTCGTCGGAAAGCTGTTCGACGCGGTCATGAACGCCATCACCGGCAAGGTGAAGTGAGCGTCGTCCTGTGAGACGGGGACGGGGGGACGGGGGCCAGGCTTCGGTGGAGCTGGCCCTCGTCCTCCCCCTCGTCGTGATGCTGCTGCTGGCGGTCGTCCAGCTCGGCCTCCTCGTGCGCGACCAGATCCTCGTGGTCCACGCCGCCCGCGAGGCGGCGCGGGAGGCCGCCGTCGACCCCGCGCCCGATACGCCCCGGCGGGCGGCCCTGGCCAGCTCGACCCTCGCCGAGTCCCGGATGAGCGTTACTTCCACCGGACGGGGCGCAGCCGGGAGCCGGGTCCGGGTGGAGGTGGCCTACCGGGCACCCACGGCGGTCCCCATCCTGGGCTCGGCCCTGGGCGACCTCACCCTGCGAGCCTCCGCCACCATGCGAGTTGAAAGGTGATCGACCGGGCGCGATTACCACTTATAGTGGGGGACCGGCTCTGGAGAGCAAGAAAAGTTGCGCGTTTCTCTGGACCGGCACAGGTTTCTCTGGTAGCTACTTGCACCAGGCATTTACCGGGGAGGTAGTGACGTCCTCCGCGTCGAAGCGGTAGGCGCGGGCGTCACGCTCAAGAGGGGTTGGAGAAGACATTGCGCACGGTGCGACGTATCGGGGCGGTCCTGCTTGCGGGGCTCATGATGACCGCGGTGCTGGCTCTGCCGGCGTCGAGCCAGACAACGGTCGAGACGCGCCCGGAGAGCTTCATCGCCACTGCAGCGGCGCGCGGCCTCGACATCAACCTCTTTGGCACGCGGGTCACCATCGGCCAGTCGAGCGCCCTCATCAACACCACCCCGTCGGCCAAGGCGTCGGGGGCGGGCGTGGCCCTCATTTCGGGAACGGTGAGCAACAGCGAGGTAAACGGCCCCAACCAGAGCGCGACGCCGCCCAAGGCCTGCGTCCTGAACCTGCCGGTCGCCGGCCTGCTCACGGTGGAGCTGGCCTGCGGTGAGTCGCGGGTCAGCACTCAGGGCGGAGCGCCCTCGGCCTACGGCGCCGGCGGCGTCGCCGGCGTCGATCTGCTGGGCACCACGCTGATCCAGCCCATCATCGACCTCCTCCGCTCCCTGCTCAACGCCTTGACGCCGGTCCTCGACCAGACCGTCGGCTCCGTGCTCAACACCCTCACGCCCACCCTCGGGGGGCTCCTCGGCGGCCTGGCCGGCAACCTTGGCCTGGGCAACACGGCCAACGTCGCGCCGGTGACCGGGTTGGTCAACGGCCTGCTCGACGGCATCGCGCGGGCCACCCAGCTCCTCGACATCAAGGTCGGCGAGTCCACTGCCTCCGCCGTCACCGCCGCCAACGCCGTCACGGCCACGGCCAACGCCGCCGGCGCCCAGATCGACCTGCTACCCGGCCTCACCCTCGGCGGCGCCCCGCTGCTGTCGATCATCGTCGGCCAGGCCAAGTCGGTCTCGGTGTTCGACCGGGCGACGGCCAAGAGCACGCCCTCCTTCGACGCCGCCGTGGCCCGCGTCCGCCTCGGCCTGCCCCTCCTGGGCGCCGCCGTCACCGACATCCCGATCCAGCTCAACCAGCCCCTGACCCTGCTCGCCGGCACCCCGCTGGAGACGACCATCTCCCTCGGCGCCGGGCGCACGGTGACCGACCCCAACACCGGGGCGGTGGCCTCCTACGCCGACGGGGTGAGCATCCAGCTCCTCAAGGGCCTCAACGGCGGCATCGGCATCGAGCTGGCCCACGCCGAGACCGGCGCCGGCGGCCAGACCCGCCTGGTCAGCCAGCAGCAGCAGGTCACCCCGGTGGTGCCCTCGCTGGCCAAGACCGGCAACGACCCGTGGCTGCCCCTGGCCGGCGCCGGCATGCTCTTCATCGCCCTCGGCGTCCGCCGCCGGGTCACCGCCGCCCAGCCAGCCCGCACCGACGAGCGGGTGAGCCGGTAATCAGTACCGCGGCCGGTAGCCTGTCCGTGGTCATGACGAAGCCACGCCCATGCTCGTAGACCTGCTCCGCAACAAGCCCTGGCTCCGGAGGGTCCTGTCCGGGCTCTCGGTCCTGTTGGTGCTCGGAGGCCTGGCCCTCGTCGGGTACCCGTTCGCCACCAACATGTGGACCGACCGGATTCAGGAGCGGCTCGAGGAGCAGATCGCCAGCCCGGAGCTCCAGCAGGCCTACAAGGAGCGCAAGATCGAGACCGGCGACAGCCTGACCCGGATCAAGATTCCCGCCCTGGGCCTCGATACCGTGGTCGTCGAGGGCATCACCCCCAGTGCCCTCCGGGCCGGTGCCGGCCACTACCCGCAGACGCCCCTCCCCTGCGAGGGCGGCAACGTCTCCATCGCCGGCCACCGCACCACCTACGGCCGCCCGTTCGGCGACGTGGACCAGCTCAAGCCCGGTGACACCATCGAGCTCACCACGCCGATCGGCGGCTGCGTGTACCAGGTCTCCCGGGACCCGTGGGTGGTGGCACCCACCGAGATGGGGGTCATCGACCCTACGGCCGAACGCTCGCTCACCCTTACCACCTGCCACCCGAAGGGGTCGGCCGCCCAGCGGCTCATCGTCCGGGCCACCTGGGTCAAGGACCTGAAGGCAGCATGACCGGGCCCGGGAGGCCGGTCCGAGCAATGTTCACTGGTGCACCATCGTGAGATGGTGGACCAGTGACCGGCCCGGGAGGCCGGTCCGAGCAATGTTCACTGGTGCACCATCGTGAGATGGTGGACCAGTGACCGGCCCGGGAGGCCGGTCCGGCAAGCAGTGGGGCCTGCGAGCCCGGTGAGGCGTCGCCTTGCCCGGCGCGCCGGGGCCGGAGCTGCCCTCCTGGTGGCCTTGCTCGTCGTCGCGCCGGCGTCGCCCGCCGGCGCCGAGCCGACGCTCACCATCGTCGACCCGCAGGACAAGCAGGTCCTCGACAAGGCCACGTTCACCGTCCGGGTCAGCGCCCCCGCCGACCTCGTGTACCGGGCCAGGGAGATCACCTGGGCCGTGGGCGGCAAGACCGGCAAGGTTGCCTGCCCCAACGTCGACTGCGCGGCCTCCTGGACGGTCGAGCTGCCCAGCAACGGACCGAAGGAGCTCACCGTCTCGGCCACCACCGAGGGGCTGATCGGCCTGCTCCCCGGGCCGAAGGTGCAGGCCAGCCCGCGCACCTTCGCGCTGGCGGCGCCGGCGGCCCAGCCGGTCCTCGACCCGCCCAAGGTCAACGACGCCCGCAACACCGAGCTTTCCTGGAGCCGCAACGCCGAGCCCGACCTGCTCTACTACGCCGTCTTCCGCAAGGATCCCGGCGGCACCAAGTACACCCAGGTCGCAGGCAATGTCTCCCAATCGGCCACCGGCACCAAGGTGACCTACACCGACACCACCACGTCGGCCTTCCTCGGCGGCGAGTACAGCTACCAGGTCGTCGCCGTGCGCCGCGGCGCCACGGCCACGGCCGAGGTCTCCTCCGCGCCGTCGACGGCTCGCACCGCTGCCATCCCCGCCCCACCGTCCACGACATCCACCAGCGTGGTGCCCGGTGCGCCGCAGCCGGAAGCACCTCCCGCCGGCCCCACCACCACGGTCAAGCCCGGCACGTCCGCCGGCGTCGACCTCTCCGGCTTCCTGTCGTCGCGCTCGCAGCCCGCGCCCGTCCCCACCGTCACCGTGCCCGAGCCGCCCGACACCGGTTTCGCCAGCACCCTGCCCTTCGGGGCCCGGCCCGCCGACCTCGAGGAGGAGGGGGAAGCCGACGCCGTCCTCCCCGACGACGAGCGCTCGTTCACCTCGATCATCAGCCGCATCAGCCCCGGCCGCCCGCTGGTGCCCGTCGCCGGCGGCCTGATCATGTTGCTGCTGGCCATGCACATGCGGCTGCTGAACCACCGCATCAAGGCCGAGCCCGCCGGCGACCTGCCCATCGACGACGTGGCCACGCCGCCGGTCGCCGCCGCCCGGCCGGCCCCCGCCACGCCGTCGCCGGCCCTCGCCACTCCGGCCCCGGCTCCCCCGCCGCCACCCTCGCCCCCGCTCTACGACGTCGCCGCCGAGTGGACCGACTTCGACCTCGACGACGTCGATGAGCTCGACGAACCCGAGGAGGAGTGGGCGCCCGTCGACCTGCTCGAACGCGATCCGGAGCCCGACCCTCAGCCCGCGTCCGACCCCGACGCGGTCGAGGTCTTCGAGGTCGTGTCGTCAAACCGTAAGCGCCTGGCCCGGGCCGGCGCCCGCTAGGCCGCTCCCTGCGGTCGAGGTGCCGCCGGCCGCTTGCTAGCGTGGCGCCAGAGCAAACCCCTGGGAGGAACTGCATGGATCTCGGCTTGGACGTCGAGGAGAGAGACGGGTTCGCCGTGCTGAGCGTGCGCGGCGAGGTCGACGTCTACACCGCGCCCCGCTTCCGCGAGCGACTCATCGAGCTGGTGAGCGAAGGAAAGCACAAGATCATCGTCGACCTGGAAGGCGTCGACTTCCTCGACTCCACCGGTCTCGGGGTCCTGGTGGGCGGGCTCAAGCGCCTCCGGAGTCACGACGGTGACCTGCTGCTGGTTTGCACCCAGAGCCGCATCCTGAAGGTGTTCGAGATCACCGGCCTCACCAAGGTCTTTTCCATCTTCGACTCTGTCGACGCAGCGGTCGGCGGCGGCTCCGGCGGCGGATCCACCACGTAAAGCCGTGACCGACGGGGGGATGGCTGGGGAGGTCATCGAGCTGGAGATACCGGCCCGGGCCGAGTTCGTCGCCCTGGCCCGGCTGGTGGTGGCAGCCCTGGCCGCCTCCGACAGCACCTTGCCGGACGAGCGCATCGACGACCTCAAGCTCGCCGTCTCCGAGGCATGCACCAACGCCATCGAGGCCCATGACGCCGCCGGCAGCGCCGAGCGGGTGCTCGTCCGTTGCCTGGCGGGAACCGACGCCCTCGAGGTGTTCGTCGAGGACCGCGGCCACGGCTTCGATCCCTCGGTGCTGCCCGACCACCCTCCAGTGACCGACCCCGACCGGCTCAAGTTCGAGCGGGGCCTCGGCATCCCGCTGATCCGGGCCCTCGTCGACGAGGTCGACTTCAGCCCCACCGAGCAGGGCACGTCCGTCCGGCTGGTGATGCGCCTCGGCGCCAACGGATCCGACCCGGTCTAGCTAGCAGCCGGCCAGTGGCCTTCCGCAAGCTTCTCCAGCGGCTCACCACCTCCGACGCCGAGCTCGACCGGGAGCGGCTCCGGCAGTTCTGCAAGGACGTTCCCGGGGTCACCGCCATCGGCGACGCCCAGGCCCGCCAGGAGGTCACCGTCGCTGGTGAGATCACGTCGATGCGGATCGTTCCCCGGGCCGGCACCCCGTCGCTGGAGGCCACGGTGAACGACGGCACCGGCTCGCTGGTGGTGGTGTGGACAGGCCGCCGCAACATCCCGGGCGTGTCGCCCGGCAAGCGCCTCGTGCTCAGCGGTCGGGGCGCTCCTCAGGGCGCCGCCGGCCGGCTGATGGTGCTCAACCCTCGCTACGAGCTCCTCTAGCGCCGGGCGACACCCCGACAAAGAGGGTTTTCACCTCTTCCTCGGAGTCCGGGGTCACGAGCACGAGCACCTCGTCGCCGGCCTCCATAACCGTCTCACCCCGCGGCACGATCACGTGGCGCTCGCGAATGACGGCGACGATCGTCGCGTCGCGCGGCACGCCCAGCTCCATGATCGCCTGGTTGGCGGCCGGCGAGTCGGCGGCGAGGGTGACCTCGACCAGCCGGGCGTCCTCGAACTGCAGGAGCCTGACCAGCGAGCCCACCGACACCGCCTCCTCGACCAGCGCGGTGAGGAGATGGGGGGTCGACACGGCAATGTCCACGCCCCATGTCTCGTTGAACAGCCACTGGTTGTTGGGATGGTTGACCCGGGCGACGACGCGAGCGACGGCGAAGACCTGCTTGGCCAGCAGGGAGATGACCAGGTTGTCCTCGTCGTCTCCGGTGACCGCCACCATGACGTCGCAGGTCTCCAAGCCGGCCTCGGTCAACAGCGAAGGCTCGCACGCGTCGGCCACGACCACGCGCACTCCGTCGGCGAGCCGGAGGCGGGCGGCAATGACGGGATCCTGCTCCAGGAGGAGCACCTCGTGGCCGGCCTCGGCCAGATCGTTGGCGATGTGAGTGCCGACGTTGCCGGCGCCGGCGATCGCCGCTTTCATCGGTCGCTGTCCGGGCCGGCGGTCATCCGGGCCTCCATCTCGGACTGGGCGTCGCTGCGGACGATGACGTGCAAGATGTCGCCCTCCTGGCCCACCAGCTCGGGACCGGCCAGGCGGGCCTGCCCGCCCCGTGTGAGGGCGGCCAGCCGGAACTGCCCGGCCTCCTCGAGCTCGATCAGCTTGCGGCCGGCCCACGCATCAGGCAGGGCCCGCTCCAACAGGCTCACGCTGCCCGAGGCGTCGGTCCACTCGGAAACCGACTTCTCGGGAAACAGCCGGCGGAGCACCTGGTCGGTCGTCCAGGCCACCGCAGCCACGGTGGCAATGCCCAGCTGGCGGTAGATGACCGCCCGGCGGGGGTCGTAGATGCGAGCAACGACGTGGGGCACCTCGTAGGTCATCCGGGCGATTCGGGCGGTGAGGATGTTGGAGTTGTCGCCGTTGGTGACGGCGGCGACGGCGTTCGCCTCGTGGATGCCCGCCTGCTCGAGGTGCTCGCGATCGAACCCGAAGCCCAGCACGGCCCGGCCGGTGAAGCTGTCGGACAGCCCGTGAAACGCGTTGCGGTCCTTGTCCATGACGCTCACCGAATGGCCCTCGCGATCGAGCGACATGGCCAGCTCGCGCCCCACCCGGCCGCAGCCGACGACGATGACGTGCACGGTCGCCATGCAACACCCGCTCCGCCCCGAGCACAAATCTCGGTTGGACTCCGCGGCGAACCCAGGGATTACGGTTCGCGCGTGTATTCAGCGCTCAAGCGGCTGCTCGTCGGTCGGCCCATCGCCACCAGCGAGCTCGAGCACCAGCGCCTCCGGAAACTGGTGGCCTTGCCCACCTTCTCCTCCGATGCTCTTTCCTCCACCGCCTACGCCACCGAGGAGATCCTCTTCGTGGTGGCCGCCGGCACCTCGAGCCTGGCCCTCGGCCTTTCCCGGCTGGTGCCGCTGTCGATCGTCGTCGCCATCCTGCTGACCATCGTCGTGCTGTCCTACCGGCAGACCATCTACGCCTACCCCCACGGCGGGAGCTCCTACGTCGTCAGCCGGGAGAACCTCGGCCAGTACCCGTCCCTCGTCGCCGGCGCGTCGATTCTCGTGGACTACGTCCTGACCGTCGCGGTGTCCATCTCCGCCGGCGTGGCCGCCATCGTCTCCCTGCCGGCGTTCCGGGACTGGGCCGACCACCGGGTGCTTGTCGGCCTCGTGCTGATCGGCATCATCACCCTGGCCAACCTGCGGGGGATGAAGGAGTCGGGCACGCTCTTCGCGTTCCCGACCTACCTGTACATCGTCACCGTCGCCGGCATGGTGCTGTACGGGCTCTACAAGATCTATTTCGGCGAGATCGGCGAGATCGAGTTCGACCCCGAACAGGCCGAGATACAGCGGGCCGCCGGTGGCCAGCTCGGGCTGTTCCTCCTCCTGCGCGGCTTCTCGTCCGGCGCCGTCGCCCTGACCGGCGTGGAGGCCATCGCCGACGGGGTGCCGGCGTTCCGCAGGCCGCAGTCGAGGAACGCCGCCCTGACCATGATGGTGATGGCCAGCATCCTCGGCAGCCTCTTCTTCGGCATTTCCGTCCTCGCCCATCACATCAAGCCGTTCCCCAGCCACGAGGAGACGGTGATCTCTCAGATCGGCCGGACGATCTTCGGCGAAGGGCCGATCTACGTCATCCTCCAGCTGTCCACCGTGGCCATCCTCACGCTGGCGGCCAACACGGCCTACGCCGACTTCCCCCGGCTTTCATCGATCATCGCCCGGGACGGCTACCTCCCGCGCTACCTCGGCAACCGCGGTGACCGGCTGGTGTTCTCCAACGGCATCATCATCCTGGCGGTGGCGGCGTCGGCCCTGATCATCGCCTTCGGCGGCATCACCACCGCCCTGATCCCCCTCTACGCGGTCGGCGTCTTCACCTCCTTCACCCTGAGCCAGACCGGAATGGTTGTGCACCATCGCCGCACGCGGGAGAAGGGCTGGAGGCTGGGGTTCGGCATCAGCGCGCTGGGCGCCTCGGCCACGTTCGTCGTCCTGGGCATCGTGGCCATCACCAAGTTCACGAGCGGCGCCTGGGTGCCCATCGTGGTGGTGCCCTCGATCATCGCCCTCTTCTCGGCCATCAAGCGGCACTACACCCGGGTGGCAGCTGCGCTGGAGATCCGGCCCTCGGAGGTACGGCCTCAGCCCTTCAACCACACGGTGGTCGTCCTCGTCGGGCGCATCCACCGGGGCGTCATCCAGGCGCTCGGCTACGCCCGGTCGCTGCGGCCCCAGCACCTGGTCGCTCTTTACATTTCCCACGAGGACGATGACCGGGAAGAGATCCAGCGCCAATGGCGTGAGTTCGGCATCAACGTCGACCTCGAGATCGTCCACTCCAAGTACCGCGAGCTGACCGGCCCGGTCATCGAGTACCTCGACGAGCTCGACGAACGGTGGAACAACGACACGATCACCGTCGTCGTCCCCGAGTTCGTGGTCGGCCGTTGGTACGAGCACCTGCTGCACAACCAGAGCGCCTTGATGCTCAAGGCCCGGTTGCTGTTCCGGGAAGGCACGGTCGTGACGTCGGTGCCGTACCACGTCGAGGGCTACGGCATCGCCTCCGGCGAACCCGTGCCGAAACCCGGCGCTGACGCTTGACGTTTCGCCCTATCGAAATCTAGTTTCATGGGCGACGAAACCATGGTTGCTCCCCTTGCGAAGTCAGAGCGCGAGACGCTGAAGTACCTGTACCCGCTGTTCCGGGAAGGGCAGGACGCGCACACCGCCCTGGCCGGAGGTCCCGAGGAGAAGAAGGAGTCGGCATGAACCAGCTGCTCGCCGCGGAGGGGGGCTACCAGATCTTCGAGCTCAAGGGTGGTGAGTTCGCCTGGCTCTACTTCTCGGTTGCCACCGCCCTGCTGGCCCTCGGCGTGGGCTTCTCGCTCATGCGCGGCGTACTCGCCGCCGATCAGGGCACGCCCAAGATGCAGGAGATCGCCAAGGCCATCCAGGAGGGGGCCATGGCCTACCTCAAACGCCAGTTCCGCACCATCGGCCTCATCCTGATCCCCCTGGCAGTCATCGTCTTCGTCACCTCCACCGAGGTGCTCAAGCCCGACGAGTCGACCGCCCTCTCCTTCGCCGAGTCCGGTATCTTCCGCACGCTCGCGTTCATCGCCGGCTGTGTGCTGTCGGGCCTCACCGGCTTCATCGGCATGAGCCTGGCCGTGCGCGGCAACGTCCGCACCGCGGCGGCGGCCCGTTCTGGCTCGCTGCCGGCGGCCCTGAAGGTGGCCTTCCGCACCGGCGGCGTGGCCGGCATGTTCACCGTCGGCCTCGGCCTGCTCGGCGCCACCGTCATCATCCTGATCTTCCAGAACACCAGCTCTGCCATCCTCGTCGGCTTCGGCTTCGGCGGCTCGTTGCTCGCCCTCTTCCTGCGGGTCGGCGGCGGTATCTTCACCAAGGCGGCCGACGTGGGCGCCGACCTCGTGGGCAAGGTGGAGGCCGGCATCCCCGAGGACGACCCCCGCAACCCGGCCACCATCGCCGATAACGTGGGCGACAACGTAGGCGACTGCGCCGGCATGGCCGCCGACCTGTTCGAGAGCTACGAGGTCACCCTCGTCGCCTCCATCATCCTGGGCGTCGCCGCCTTCGCTTCCATCGGCCGGAACCCGGCGCTGGGACTGATCTTCCCGGTCGTCGCCCGGGCCATCGGCGTGCTGGCGTCCATCGTCGGCGTCTACGCGGTACGGGCCACCGACAAGGACAAGTCGGCCATGGCCCCCATCAACCGGGGATTCCTCACCGCCGGCGTCCTCACCGTCATCGGCACGTTCCTGGTCGCCTACTTCTACGTCGACAACCTGAAGGTGTTCTGGGCCGTCGTCATCGGCCTCGTCCTCGCCCAGGTGGCCAGCCGCCTCACCGAGTACTTCACCTCTACCGAGACCGCCCCGGTGCGGGAGATCGCCGAGGCGGCCCGCACCGGCCCGGCCACCACGGTTCTGTCGGGCATCGCCTCGGGCCTGGAGAGCTCGGTGTGGGCCATCGTCGCCATCGCCGGCGCCCTGGCCACCGCCATCGCCCTGGGCGAGGGCAACATCCAGTTCACCTTCTACCTGGTCGCGCTGACCGGCATGGGCATGCTGGCCACCACCGGCGTCGTCGTGTCGGAGGACACCTTCGGTCCGGTAGCCGACAACGCGGCCGGCATCGCCGAGATGTCGGGCGAGTTCAGCGGTGAGCCCCAGCGGATCATGGTCAGCCTCGACGCAGTGGGTAACACCACCAAGGCCGTCACCAAGGGCTTCGCCATCGGCTCGGCGGTCATCGCTGCCGTCGCCCTCTTTGCCAGCTTCATCGAGACCATCGGCGCCGAGCTGGGCATCGAGGAGACGGGCTCGGCCCTGTTCGAGAACCCGCTGACCCAGATCAACGTGGCCGACCCCAAGACGTTCATCGGCCTGCTCATCGGCGGGTCGATCGCCTTCCTCTTCAGCTCCCTCGCCATCCGGGCCGTGGGCCGCACCGCCGCCGTCGTCGTGCAGGAGGTCCGGCGCCAGTTCGCCGACGGCATGATCATGGCCGGCACCAAGCGGCCCGACTACGGCCCGGTCATCGACATCTGCACGGCGGCGTCGCTGCGGGAGCTGGCCACGCCGGCCCTGCTCGCCGTGCTCACGCCGGTCATCATCGGCTTCGGCATCAACTACCTGGCCCTGGGTGCGTTCCTCGCCGCCGTCATCCTCACCGGCCAGCTCATGGCCAACTTCCTGTCCAACGCCGGCGGGGCGTGGGACAACGCCAAGAAGTACATCGAGGACGGCCACGAGGGCGGGAAGGGCTCCGACGCCCACAAGGCGGCGGTCATCGGCGACACCGTCGGCGACCCGTTCAAGGACACCGCCGGCCCCGCCCTCAACCCGCTCATCAAGGTGATGAACCTGATCTCGCTGCTGATCCTGCCGGCGGTCATCAACCTGCAGGACAACGACGCCGCCCGCTTCTCCGTGGCCGGCATCGCCCTCGTCGTGCTCATCGGCGCCATCGCCTTCTCCAAGCGCAAGGCGGCGCCGATGGATGTGGAGACGTCCGGCGAGCAGTCGTTCATCCTCCCCGACCCGGTCGGTTAGGGCCGGGGGGCGCCGTAGAGGGCGGCGCAGAGATCGGCGGTGAGCTCGGTGGAGAGGCCCAACGTCACGTATTCCTTGGCGTGGCAGATCTCGTGGGCGACGACGTAGCGCAGCCATCTCTCCGAGGCCCCGATGCGGCCGACGTCTATGGCGATCCAGCTCTGGCCGTCGCCGTCGCAGGTCCAGCAGGCGACGCCGAAGCGTGGGGTTCCGTTCTCCAACGCCGGCCCGGGGCAGCGGTAGCCCCAGCCGTCGGGAAGCACTAGACCCTGCCCGACGAGAAACTGGCGAGCATTGGCGCACCGCTCCTCGGCCGTGATGCTGCGCGGGGCCGGCGGGGCCGGCGGGGGCGCCGGCCTGGTGGTGGGCGGGGCGACTGGCGGCGCCGACGCCTGCACGGTCGGCCGGGGCTTGGCGGTGGTCGTCACAGGCCGGGGCTTGACCGTCGTCGACGTTGAGGTGGACGTCGAAGTCGAGGTGGAAGTGGTCGTCGACGACGTCGTGCTCGATGTCGTCGGCGGGATGGTGATCTCGGCGTCGGCGGAGGCCGAAGCGTCGGGCACCGTCAAGGCAAGGGTGGCCCCGGCGATGGCCAGCAGCGCCAACACCGCAGCCACGCTGTACAGCGTGCGGCGGGTGGTTCCGGAAAAGGCCATGCCCACCTGTCGGCGGGTTGCCGGAGAACCTTAATGACTCAGTCGCGCCCCTCGGATGGGGCCAAAGGGCACCAGACGACGACGGCCAGGTCCCACAGCGCGTGGCTGATCAGTGGTGCGACGAGCGTGCCGCGCCAGGCGAACAGCGCGCCCCAGAACGCTCCGCCGACCAGGGCGGCAAGGACCAGCACGGCCTTGCGCGCCCAGAGGTGAACGGCCGCGTATGCCGCCAGCGCCGGAGGAGCCGGTCGCCGGCCCAGTACACCCCGTAAGGCACGCCGGCCGCAACCACGCCGATGGCGGCGCCGGCGGCCAGCGCCCGGGACCAGAACCCGCCCGCCCGAGGCCGAACAGCCACCCCCACGCGACCGCCGCCAGCACGATGCCGGCGGCGACGGTGACGGCTACTGACCTTCGGCCGGCTCGGTGACCTCGTCGTGCGAGCCCCGGCCGCGCCACGCCTTGAGCAGCTCCATGCCGACGGGGACAAACGACACCATCACAATCACGCCGATGATCGGCAGCAGCCACCGGTCGATGTCGGGGATGGACTCGCCGAGGATGTAGCCGGCGGTCGTCACGCCGGAGCCCCAGAGGATCCCCCCGACGACGTTGTAGGTGACGAACTTCCGATAGTCCATCTGGCCGACGCCGGCCACGACCGGGGCGAACGTGCGGATCACGGGGATGAAGCGAGCGAGGATGATCGTGCGGGGGCCATTCTTCTCGAAGTACACCCGCGCCCGGTCGACGTTCTTCTTGTGGAACAGGCGGGAATCGGGCCGCTTGAACAGCGCCGGCCCCGCTTTTCGGCCGATGACGTAGCCGACCTGGTCGCCGGCGATGGCGGCCACGGCGCAGCCGACGACGATCAGCGGGAAGTTCAGGACGCCGCGTGAAGCCAGCAGGCCGGCGGTGAAGAGCAGGGAGTCTCCGGGCAAGAAGAAGCCGAAGAGCAGCCCTGACTCGGCGAACACGATGGCGAAAAGGCCGATCGTGCCGAACGCCTCGATCAGGTGCTCGGGGTGCATCCCTGCACCGTAGACGCGGCACGACGTTTGACACGGGCGCCATCGGCTGTCAATTGTCGTGTAGCCATGGCCAAACCTCTCGTCATCGTGGAATCGCCCGCCAAGGCCCGGACGATCGCCCGATTCCTGGGTAGCGAGTTCGTGGTCGAGAGCTCGGTGGGACACATTCGCGACCTTCCCAAGGACGCCAAGGAGATCCCTGCAGCGCAGAAGGGCGAGAGCTGGGCCCGGCTCGGCGTCGACGTCGACAACGGCTTCAAGCCGCTCTACGTCGTCAACAGCGAGAAGAAGCACGTGGTCACCAAGCTGAAGTCGCTTTTGAAACAGGCCACCGAGCTGTACCTGGCAACAGACGAGGACAGGGAGGGCGAATCCATCGCCTGGCACCTCATGGAGGTGCTCAACCCGCCCCAGGGCATGCCGGTGCGGCGTATGGTCTTCCACGAGATCACGCCCGGTGCTATCCGGGACGCTGTGGAGAACTGGCGGGAGCTGGACCGCCGGCTGGTCGATGCCCAGGAGGCTCGGCGCATCCTCGATCGCCTCTACGGCTACGAGGTCTCCCCGGTCCTGTGGCGCAAGATCCTCCCCCGGCTGTCCGCCGGTCGGGTGCAGAGCGTCGCCACCCGCATCCTGGTGGAGAGGGAGCGGGCCCGCATGCGGTTCCGCAGCGCGTCGTACTCCGACATCGAGGCGCAGTTTTCTGCGTCGGCTGCGCCGGCCACGGCCGGCATGGCCTCACCGCCCTTCGGCGCCACGCTCGTGGCCATCGACGGCACCCGCCTGGCCACCGGTCGCGACTTCGACGAGACCGGTGCCCGCACTGCGTCCGACGTCGTCCTCCTCGATTCCGAAGGCGCCCGCGCCCTCGTCGGCCGCCTGGCCGACACCACGTTCGCAGTGAAGTCGGTCGACGAGAAGCCCTACAAGCGCACGCCGTACCCGCCATTCATGACGTCAACACTCCAGCAGGAGGCCGGCCGCAAGCTGCGATTCACCACCCAGCGGGCCATGAGCGTGGCCCAGCGCCTCTACGAGAACGGCTACATCACCTACATGCGCACCGACAGCACCGCGCTGTCGGAGACCGCGCTCAACGCGGCCCGCACCCAGGCCCGCCAGCTCTACGGCGCCGACTACGTGCCCAACGAGCCCCGCCGGTACGCCAAGAAGGTGAAGAACGCCCAGGAGGCCCACGAGGCCATCCGTCCGGCCGGCGACGGCTTCCGCATGCCCGAACAGGTCGCCCGCGAGGTCGCCCACGACGAAGCCGCCCTGTACGAGCTGATCTGGAAGCGCACGATTGCGTCGCAGATGGCCGACGTCCGGGGCAAGAGCGTGCAGGTCCGCATCGCCGGCCGGTCGTCCTCGGGTGAAGAGGCGGAGTTCAGCGCCGGCGGCAAGGTCATCGAGTTCCCGGGTTTCCTCCGAGCCTACGTCGAGGGTTCCGACGACCCCAACGCCGAGCTGGAGGACCGGGAGGTCCGCCTGCCGGCGCTGGCCGTGGGCGACACCGTCACCGCCGAGTCGCTGGAGCCCAAGGACCACGCCACCCAGCCGCCGGCCCGCTTCACCGAAGCCTCGCTGGTGAAGGCGCTCGAGGAGATGGGCGTGGGCCGGCCGTCGACCTACGCGTCGATCATCGGCACCATCCAGGACCGCGGCTACGTGTGGAAGAAGGGCTCGGCGCTGGTCCCGTCGTACACCGCGTTCGCAGTCGTGAACCTGCTGGAGAGCCACTTCGGACACCTGGTCGATTACGCCTTCACCGCGCGCATGGAGGACGACCTCGACGGCATTGCCGGCGGCACCCAGGAAGCCCAGCCCTGGCTGTCGAAGTTCTACTTCGGCGATGTTGGCTCGTCGGCCGCAGCGGCCGACAACGGTGCGAGCGGCCTACGCGACATGGTCAAGGAACGCCTGGAGGCCATCGACCCCCGGGCCATCAACTCCATCCCGCTGGGGACCGATCCTGAGGGCAAGGAGATCGTGGTCCGGGTCGGCCGCTACGGGCCGTACCTGTCCCGTGACGGCGAGACCGCAGCGGTGCCCGAGAACCTGGCGCCCGACGAGCTCACCGTCGAGAAGGCCATGGAGCTGCTGGCCACGCCGAGTGGCGATCGGGTGCTCGGCGACGACCCCGCCACCGGCCTGCCGGTCATCGCCCGGGCCGGCCGGTTCGGGCCCTACGTCCAGCTCGGCGAGGCCGACTCCTCGTCGAAGAAGAAGCCGCATACAGCGTCGCTGCTCAAGAACATGAACGTGGAGGCTGTCACCCTGGACGACGCCCTCCGCCTGCTGACCCTGCCCCGCTCGCTGGGCAAGGACCCCGCCGACGGGGTCGAGATCACGGTGCAGAACGGCAGGTACGGGCCCTACGTCAAGAAGGGCACCGACAGCCGCAGCCTCGAGTACGAGGAGCAGCTGTTCACCATCACCCTGGAAGACGCGCTCGCCGTGCTGGCCCAGCCCAAGGCCAGAGGCCGGCGGGGCACGGCCGCCCCGCCGCTGAAGGAGCTGGGCGAAGACCCGGTCAGCAAGAAGCCCATGGTGGTCAAGGAGGGCCGATTCGGCCCCTACGTGACCGACGGCGAGACCAACGCGTCACTGCGCAGCGGCGACGACCTGGAGACCCTGACGCCGGAGCGGGGGGCCGAGTTGCTCCAGGACCGGCGGGACAAGGGGCCGGCGCCGAAGAAGCGCAGGGCGGCGCCGAAGCGCAAGAAATAGCGTCGGCTCCCGTACGCTGGCGGCGTGGCTGAGCGCGTCTCCGATACGCCCGACGGCGACGCCACGGCCCGCATGCCGCCGGCTCAGGGCCGGCGTGAGCCCGATGCCCCGCTCAAGGGGCCGCTCGGGCCCAGCGGGCCGAAGCTTCTCGGGTCGACGTCGTTCTTCCGCCTGTGGCTGGCGCAGGTGGTGTCGTCGCTCGGCGACTGGATCGGCCTCTTTGCCATCCTGACCCTCACCGCCCGCATCGGGAAGGGATCGCCGGAGGCGGCCATCGCCCTGGTCATGAGCGCCCGGATGATCCCCGGGTTCTTCCTGGCCTCGGTGGGCGGGGTGCTGGTCGACCGGTGGGACCGCCGGCGGGTCATGGTGTGCTGCGACGTGGGGCGGGGCCTGGTCCTCGCATCGCTGCCCTTCGTCGACTCGGTCTGGCAGCTGTTCCTTGCGTCGCTCCTGCTCGAGGTGCTGACGCTCCTGTGGTCGCCGGCCAAGGAGGCGTCGGTCCCCAACCTGGTGCCATCGGAGAAGCTGGCGTCGGCGAACTCCTTCTCACTGGCTGCGGCGTACGGCACCTTTCCCATCGCCTCGGCTCTGTTCGCCTCGCTGACCAAGGTGTCGGAGATCCTGAGCCGCCACGCCGGCCCGCTCGACTTCCTGAACCTCAACCAGGAATCGCTGGCCATCTACTTCGACGTCTGTACCTTCTTCCTCTCCGCCGCCCTGATCTGGTCGCTCACCCTGCCCCGCAACCGGCCGTCGGAGCGGGCGCCCATCGACCTCACCCGCACCTTCACCGAGATCAAGGAGGGGTGGAAGTTCATCGGCACCAACCCCACGGTGCGCTCGGTCATGGTGGGGCTCGGGACCGGCCTGATCGGAGGGGGGATGATCGCCCCGCTCGGTCCTATCTACGCCAATCAGGTGTTGAACGCCGGCGCGGCAGGGTTCGGCCTACTCCTGACCGCGCTGGGCATGGGACTGGCCGTAGGTGTGGTCGGCCTCTCGACCTTGCAGAACCGGGTGCCGCACAGCAGGGCCTTCCCGTGGGCGGTGGTGGGGGCCGGCGTCTCGATGCTGATCGCGGTATCGATGGGCAGCCTCGGGCTCACCATGGCCTTCATCGCGATCATGGGCGTCTGCGCCGGCTCGGTGTACGTCCTGGGGTTCACCATCCTCCAGGAGACGGTCGACGACGAGCTCCGGGGCCGAACGTTCGCCACCCTGTACACCCTGTCCCGCCTCTGCATGCTGATCTCGCTGTCGCTGGCGCCGCTGGTATCCCGGGTGCTCGACGACGTGTCGAACGCCCTGGTCGACGGCGAAGTGGGGCTGGGCGCGGCCGACTTCAGCGTTCCGGGCGTGCGCCTGACCCTATGGATCGGCGCCGCCATCATCCTCGCCGCCGGCGCCTTGGCGCTGCGGGCGCAGAAGTCGCGGGGGACGACCTGAGCCGCCTGATCGTGTTCGAGGGGGGCGAGGGGAGCGGCAAGTCGACCCAGGCCGCGCTGCTGGCGGCCCGCCTGGGGGCGGTGCTGACGCACGAGCCCGGGGGAACCGACCTGGGCCGCCGCATCCGGTCCCTCGTGCTCGACCCTGCGGTCGGCTCGGCGCTCGATGCCCGGGCCGAGGCGCTGCTTTTGGCCGCCGACCGGGCTCAGCACGTGTCCGAGGTCATCCGGCCGGCGCTCGACCGGGGCGTCGACGTGGTCAGCGACCGCTTCACCGGCTCGACGCTGGCCTACCAGGGCTACGCCCGGGGTTTGCCGGTCCCGGAGCTGGAAGGGCTGTCCTCGTGGGCCACAGGCGGCCTGGAGGCCGACGTCGTGATCCTGCTGGACGTGCCGGCGGCCGTGGCCGCCACCCGGATGAAGCCCCAGGCCGACCGCATGGAGGCCGCTGGCGTCGACTTCCACCGGCGGGTGGCCGAAGGCTACCGGGCGCTGGCGGCGGATGACCCGGTTCGCTGGCGTGTTGTCGACGGGTCGGGCAGTGTGCAGGAGGTGGAAGCCCTGGTGCTGGCCGCGTTCTCGTGAGCGCCGTCTTCGACGAGGTCGTCGGGCAGGAGTCCGCGGTGGCCCATCTTCGTGCCGCGGTGGCGGCGCCGGTGCACGCCTACCTGCTCGTCGGGCCGCCGGGGTCGGGCAAGCGCACAGCAGCCGTGGCGTTCGGCGCCGCGCTGCTGTGCCCGCGAGGCGGGTGCGGGACCTGTGACGTGTGCCGGCGGGCATTCGGCGGGTCGCACCCCGATGTGGTGCTCGTCGAGCGCACCGGCCCTTCGATCACCGTCGACCAGGCCCGGGAGGTCCGCCGGCTCGCCCTTCGGTCCCCCAACGAGGGGTCCAGGAAGGTGCTGGTGCTCGTCGACTTCCACTTGGTGCGCGAGGCTGCCTCCGTGCTCCTGAAGGTGCTGGAGGAGCCGCCGGCCAGCACGGTGTTCGTGATCCTCGCCGAGCAGCTGACCCCTGAGCTGGTCACCATCGCCTCCCGGTGCGTCCAGGTCGACTTCGGGCCGCTCCGCCCCGACCAGGTTGCCGCCGCGCTGGTCGCCGAGGGGGCCGACCCGCGTCTCGCCGAGCAGGTGGCGGGGGTGGCCGGCGGCCGGCTGGACCGTGCCCGCCTCCTCGTCGACGACACGGCCTTCGCGCAGCGCCGAGATGCCTGGCGGGAGGTCCCCGGCCGGCTCGACGGGACGGGCGCCAAAGTGGCCGAGGTGGCCGCCGAGCTGGCCCGGCTCCTGGGCGCGGCCGGCGTGGCCACGTTGGAAGCCCGCCAGGCCGCCGAGCTGGCCGAGCTCGACGAGCGGGTCAAGCGCACCGGGGAGCGGGGCGCCGGTCGCAAGGTCCTGGCCGAGCGGCACAAGCGCGAGCTGCGCCGGCTCCGCCACGACGAGCTCCGCTTCGGCCTGGCGACGCTGGCCGGCGTGTACCGTGACGCCCTCGCCGCCGGCGAAGGCGACGACGGGGCGAACATCGCGGCCGTGGCCGCCGTCCAGTCCGCAGCCGAGTCGATGATCCGCAACCCCACCGAGGCCCTCCTCATCCAGAGCCTGCTCCTCCGTTTGCCGCCGCTGATGAGCCGGCGTGCAATACTCGACAGCCCGCCCGGGTAGCTCAGTCCGGCAGAGCAGCTCACTCGTAATGAGCAGGTCGTCGGTTCGAATCCGACCTCGGGCTCCAGCAAAAGTGCAGGTCAGGGGCTATTTCAGGGTGGAGACACTGGCCGGAGACGCCCGGCCGAGTCCACGAGAGTCCACACCCGCTCGACGGAAG
>CAVYKB010000007.1:0-102734 GCA_963768975.1 uncultured Acidimicrobiia bacterium
GCTAATGCCGATTCGTTGACCTGGCCTGACATCGCGAAAGTGCAGGTAGATGGCCGGTTTTGTTGCGCGCTACTGCGCGCAGGAGCGCTGCGTTCTGCGTCCGAGTGTGGACTTTTTGTGCACTCGCCCCGGCTCACCAACACCGGCCGGCGCCGCCCGTAGCACAGGGGAACGGTGGTGATTGGCGGGTCTCGGAGGCCTGAACTCAGCCGGATGAGGGCCCAGAACTACCGTCCTCATGGCCGCGCCGGCGGGGGTCGCCGGCAGGACGACACGATGAAGGCCAGGTTCGTGGTCGGCCTGCTGTACGCCACCGTGCTCACGGCTGACGGCCAGCGCAGGGATGCCGAAGGGACCGGTATCGGCGGCCCGCCCGAGCTGAGGGTGTTCCCGAACTCCCAGGGGCCCGGTCAACGCCGCCGGCTCAGCCTGCCGGCATGGGGCGCTGGCCTTGGTCGCCCAGGAATCCCGGCCAAGTCGGTCAATTCGCCCTCCGGCCGGGCGTGTACGCCATCCCCGGTCGCGAAATTTGCGCCATTTTGGCGGATGTTTTCCGAGCGCGGGTCTGACATCGTCGATCTGAGCGGCGCGGGCCGGACACGCCACAGCCGACAGGGATGAGAGACACATGGGACAGGTACGAATTGATCCTGGTCGTCGGGCGGTGGCCTTCGCGCTCGTGGTGCTGACGGCGGTTCTGACGCTGGCCGGCACCTCAGAGTCCCCCGTAGCCGCCGCGGTCACCGCGGTCAAAGGCGGTGCCGAGGGCTACCGCCTACAGGTGAGCCTGTTCGGCGGGCCGGTAAACACCCGGGGGGTCGGCCAGCAGACCTGCTCCGCGGCGAACACCCCTCCGGGCTGTGTGCCGGCCGACCAGGCGGCGGAGGCCTCCAGCCCGTCGGTGGTGCTGCCCTCCGACGGCGGGCGGCTCAACGCCTCCAAGCCCGAAGGCGCCGCCGCCCGCTCCGGGCCCGCCACCTTCTTCAGCTCCGGCCAGCTCGATGTCGCCACCTCGGGGGAGACCGGACCCGGCGGGTCGGTGACCAGCTCGACTCGCATCTTGAACATCAACCGCGAGGGCAGCGAGGTGTTCACCGCGGTGGCCGCCGCCAGCACCTGCAGCGCCTCGGAGACCGGCCTGAGCGCCTCGACCACCATCACCGGCGGGACCCTGATGACCGACAGCGGCGACGACGCCCTGGGCACCGCCCATGACCCGGTGGTGGTGACCATTCCGACCAACCCCGAGCCCAACACCACCTACACCGGCCACATCCACGTCAACGGCACCACCGACAGCTGGCGCTACGTGTTCAACGAACAGGTGGTGAACCTCGACGGCTCGATCACGGTCTACGCCGCCCACCAATACCTACTCGGGCCCACCGCCGTGGGCGACCTGTACATCGGCAAGGCCGACTGCGGGGTGACCGGCGACGGGACGGCGAGCACCACCACCACCACGTCCGGCGTGCCCACCACCCCGCCCACCGTGTCCACCACCCTGCCCGTGCCCACCACCCTGCCGCCCACGCCCAGCACCACGGTGCCGTCGGCCAACCTCGCCCAGTTTTGCAACCCCGCCCCCATCCAGCAGCCCAACCCGTTCAGCTTCGTCTCCGGGGCCGCCACTCCCTATCCCTCGCCCATCGTGGTGACCGGCCTCACCGGCACCGTCACCGACGTCGAGGTGACGCTGGTCGGCTTCACCACCAGGGGTGAGCCGTGGCCCGAGGACAATGACATCCTCGTCGCCGCTCCCAACAACGCCACCGTCATCCTGATGTCCGACGCCGGCGGGGACAACTGGGAATACAACGAGGACACGACCGCCGCCAACCTCATCTTCGACGACGAGGCCGCCGAGCAGCTGCCCGCCGACGGCCATATCACCGACGGCAGGTGGCGATCGGTGGACGACGACGAGGACCACGCCGGAGACGCCGGCAACCCCGATGTCTGGCCCGCCCCCGCCCCGCCGCTGGTCGACACCACGCTGTTGTCGAGCCTCGACGGCATCGACCCCAACGGCACCTGGAACCTGTTCGCCAACGACGACCAGGTCCTGGGCACCAGCGACATCCTCGGCGGCTGGTGCGTCAACATCACCACCACCTTCACCGGCCCGACCACCACCACCACGGTGCCCCCCAGCACCACCACCACGGTGCCGCCCACCACCACGACCACCACGACCGTGCCGCCCCCGGCAGACCACCCCATCGCCGACTTCGACGGCGACGGGGACAGCGACGTGTCCGTGTTCCGGCCCGTCAGCGGCACCTGGTATCTCCAGGGCAGGGCCCAGCAGAACTACGGCGCCTCGGGCGATGTCGCGGTGCCCGCCGACTACGACGGCGACGGCAGATCCGACGTGGCCGTGTTCCGGCCGTCCAACGGCGTCTGGTACCTCAAGGGCAGCGCCGGCAGCGACCGCGCCGTGGCCTTCGGTGCCAGCGGTGATGTCCCCGTGCCCGGCGACTACGACGGGGACGCCAAGGCCGACATCGCCGTGTTCCGGCCGGCCAACGGCGTCTGGTTCCTCCAGGGCAGCGCCGGGACCGACACCGCAGTCGCCTTCGGGGCCGGCGGTGACATTCCCGTGCCCGCCGACTACGACGGCGACGGAAAGACCGACATCGCCGTGTTCCGGGGCGGCGTCTGGTACGTCCACCGAAGCGGCGGCACCGACACCGCCGTGGCCTTCGGCACCTCGGGCGATGTGCCCGTGCCCGGCGACTACGACGGCAACGGCACCGCCGAGGTGGCCGTGTTCCGGCCATCGGCCGGGGTGTGGTTCGTCCAGGGTGGGGCGGCCACGGCCTGGGGTACCAGCGGCGACATCCCGGTCCCCGGCGACTACGACGGCGACGGCGACCTGGAGATCGCCGTGTTCCGGCCGTCCAACGGCGTGTGGTTCGTCCAGGGCGGGGCCACCACCGCCTGGGGCACCAATGGCGACGTGCCCCTGCCCCTGCCGGCGGCGGTGTACAGGTCGATGGGCTGAGGGGGCGTAGTGGCGTGGAGACCCAAATTTGTGCCAGTTCGACGGATGCCGACCACGCCGACCACGGCCGCGACATCGGGGGGCCCGAGCACCACCCGCCACCGCAAGGTCCCACGGACTCGACGGTGGATGGGCAGCGGAATCAGGCGGTGGCGGCCCCCGGCACGAGGAGACGGCGGAGGCGGGACACTGCGTGGCTGATCGCATCGGCCGTCGTGGTCCTGGCCGCGGTGGCCCTGGTAGGGACCAGGCGAGGGCGTCGTGTCCGCACCGGGCAGTGAGCTGGAGGTGACCGACCGCCCGAAGTCCCCCGCCGCGTCGCCGATGGCACCGGGCAAACGGCTGCTGGACGTCGTGGTGGGCACGGCGCTGGCCATCGTGTCGGCGCCGGTCATCGCCGCCTTGGCCATCGCCGTGTGCCTCTGCTGCGGACGTGGCGACCGTTCTTCCTTCGGGCCGGCCGTTCACCCTCCCCAAGCTGCGAACCGTTTCCCCCCAGACGCCGCGCACGCTCGACAAGTACGCACTGGCGGCGATGCACACCACCCACCCGGGTCGGGCGCTTTCTACGCCGCACCCATCTCGACGAGCTTCCCCAACTGTTCCTGGTGCCCTTCGGGCGAATGAGCCTGGTCGAGCCCCGGAGCCGCTTCTCCCTGGAGTCCGTCGCCGACGCGTACGAGCTGCTGCTGGCGTCCGCCGCTCGCCGAGACCGCGGCGCGGGTGCGTCGATGCCCACCAAATGGGACCGCCCGGGATGAAAAGGCTCTCCGGCACCTGACCCTCGTCTGATGCCGAGCGGGCGGTCACGGGTCAATGTGCGTCCGCGGGGTATCCGCTCCGACGGCGATACCGTCCGAAGCGGCCAGCTGAAGGACCCCGCTGGCGTTCTCGTTGGAGTCCCGCGGCCACGGACTGCGCGGATCACAGAGGTACGCCTGCACGCCGGTGTCGATGGTGAACTCGGCTGGACAGCTCCCTGCCCGACCAACGACGCCGCCGAGCACCACGCCCCTCGACCGGAACGAGCACCAGCCCGATCGACCAATGACGCCGACGTCAGGTGGTGAGCGGCGCGGCCGGGAAGGGACCGTCGCCACTGGAGCAGGGCACAGGCTGTGGGAAGACACGGATCGCAGCAGTGACGGGACGGGACAGTCGAAGACGCTGGCGCCGGCGGGGCGCGCCGCACGTCGAGATTGCTCGGGCATCTGGGGCCACTCAATCGGGCGCGCGCACGCCCTCGGCGACGATGGCGGTCACGGTCTTGCGGTCAAGGCCGGAAACCTCGGCGAGCTGGCGTAGCGACGCGCCGGAGCGACGGGCAACGCGAATCATGTCGTCGCGAATCTGCGCCTCCTTCGCCGCTCGGTCGGCGCAGAGACCCACCACCGCCAGCGCGGCGCCAACCTCACCCTTGACGGCGCCGCGGTACTTGTCCACCGCCGCGGCGGCAGCCGAAACCTGCACATCGGAGTAGGTCATGGTTCCTCCCGAAGGGCTCTGGCCAGCTTGTCCCGAATGGCCATCAGGAGCGGGACTCGCAGCGACACCTCGGCTCTCGACTCGGCGTCGTTGAGGTGCGCCAGTGTCATCGCCAGCAACTCAAGGGCTTCGATGCTCTCCAACTGGACTCCGACCATCGGCCCAAATGTAGCCGGTCCCGGTGCTCTTTGGGCCACCGCTGGTTGCTCATGCCCGTCGAGACGGGCGTGGTGGCGACCCGGAGACGTCCGGGCCGGACGCCTCGGGCCGACGTGCGCTCAGCGCGAGATTCGCGCTCCGCAGAGTGACCAAGTCGGTCAAATCGGCCCGTGAGAGCGCGGTCTACGCTCCCCCGTTCGCGAAATTTGCGCCATTTTGGCGGATGTTTTGCGAGCGGCGATCTGGCACCTTGAGGTGGTGAGCGACGGAGCCAGAAAGGCGCCGTCGCCACTGGGGCAGGTCGTGAGGCTGTGGGGGGAACATTGGATCGCACCATTCACGGGACGGGTCGGACAACGACGTCCGGCGCCGTCAGGGCGCCGGACGGGCCCGTCGTACGTCGTCGACCGGTCGAGTCGGCAGGGGGCCAAGCCCTCGACCCTGGTCCGTTGGGGCATCGGCTCGTGGCCTCGGCCCTGCCCATGCCGGGCGTCGAGCGTCCTGGACACCCGGGTGTTCCCGATGCCTCCGCCCCGGGCGGACGGCTCGGCCGAGGCATCGAGAAGCGACTGCTCGACGTGGTGGCCGGCACCGTGCTGGCCGTGGCTGCGCTGCCGCTGATCGTCGTGGGCGCGGTGGCCGTCTGCGTGAGCCTGCGTACCCGGCGGCCGTTCTTCTGCCAGCGCCGGGTCGGCCGCCACGGCCGGCCGTTCACCGTCCTCAAGCTGCGCACGCTGCCTCCCGTCGCCCCGGCCGCGGTCGACAAGTACGCGCTGGGCGGGGTGACCACCACCCGCCTGCGGCCGTTCCTGCGGGCCACCCACCCCGACGAGCTGCCCCAGCTGCTCCTGGTGCCGGTGGGGCGGATGAGCCTGGTCGGGCCCCGCCCGGAGATGACGTGGCTGTCGGCGGCCCGGGACCCCGACCTCCTCGCCGCCCGCACCGCCGTTCGTCCAGGCTGCACCGGTCTGTGGCAGGTGGGCGCCGCCGCCGAGCGGCTGATCGGCGAGGCGTCTGAGTACGACCTCTATTACCTCCGCGACATAACCGCCCGCCTCGACGTGTGGATCGTGTGGAAGCCCCTGCTCGTGGTGGCCGGCCGTAGGCGGGTGGCGTGCCCAGGCGTGCCCAGGCGTCCCCCGGTGGGCCGCCCTGCGCCGGCGGCAATCGCTCGACGGCGCCCGCGGGCGGCCTCTCCTCACCGCGGCGACACGGGCGGCGGGGCGGGGGGTGGCGGCATGACACCCCAGGACGCGAGCCGGGTCCCGCTCGACCGGCTCCATCGTCAGGAGGGGCGCGCCACACCACCCCCGACGCCCACCTGGCCGCCATCGGTCGCCGCCAGCCGGCGCCATGTCCACGTCACCAGGACCCGGACCGACGAGGCGACGACGTTCGTCGGAAGAGACGCAGACGTGGAGGAGGTCGCGGTCCTGACCGCTCCTGGTCGGATCGTCACCCTCGTCGGGCCGCCAGGGGTGGGCAAGAGCCGCCTAGCCGAGGAGGTGAGCACCGAGCTCAGGCGGCGGGGCGACGGCGAGGCGTTCGTGGTCGATCTGGGCGAGAGCTCGCGGCCCGAGGAGCTCGCGTCGGTCGAGCGCCTGGTGCTCCACCAGCGGTCGTCTCCTGGGGGTCGCCATGTCGGCGGTCTCGTCGTTCTCGACGACTGCGATCCAGCCCCGTTGGCGGCAGCGGGACTGGCCAGGACGCTGGCCGGTCGAGGCCTGCGGGTCCTCGCCACCGCCCGGCGACCGCTGCGGGTGGAGGCCGAGGTTGTCCGCCGGGTGCACCCCTTGACCGTCCCCGACCGGGTTTCGAACGACCTTGCGGGCCTCGTCAACGCCGGTTCCGTCGAGCTGTTCTACGACCGGGCCCGGAGGCTCCACCCCGGCTTCGCCTCCTCCGCCGAGCACGCGCTCGTCGCCGAGATTTGCCGGCGCCTCGACGGCGTCCCCCTGGCCGTCGAGCTGGCCGCCCGCTTGGTCGCCACATACTCGCCGGCCCACATCCTTGCCCTTCTCGAGGATCCCCTCGCCCTCCTCAGCGGGGGCGACGTCACCGCCGCTCCACGACACCGCAGCCTCGTGGCGTCGCTGGCCTGGAGCTGGGAGACGCTCTCCGGCGCCGAGCGTCACCTGCTCAGCCGCCTCGGCGCGTTTCCCGGGAGCTTCGACGGCGAAGCGGCCGCCGCGGTGTGCACCGACGACGCCCTCTCGCCCGGGGCAGTGCTCCGCGGGCTGGGTGCGCTGGTGGACGCGTCGGTAGTCGAGGCCGACGTCACCGGGCAGCTCCGCTACCGACTGCTCGGCATCGTCCGCGATTTCGCCCGCCGCCACCTGAGCTCGAACGTTCTTGTCGATCTGGAGCGCCGCCACGGGGAGCACTTCCTGGCCGTCGTCGACGCTGCCGGCGACCAGGGCGGCGGGGGTCAGCTGTGGCTCGGCCGGCTCGCTTCAGACTGGCGCAACATCGGAGGCGCGCTGGAGTGGGCCGTCGCCACCGGCCGCGCCGACGCCGCCGTGCGCCTGGGAGCCGCCCACGTCTGGCTGTGTCAGGCGCGCGGCGAGCACAGCCAGGGCCGCGAGTGGCTCCATCGCCTCGAGCTCCTGGCGGAGGCCGCCCCGGCGGCGTCGCGGTCCGCGCTCTTCCGCCTGGCCGGCACCGCCGCGCTGGTCCATGGTGACTCGGCCGCCGCCGATCGCCTTCGCGCCGCCGCGTCCGGCCTGGGTACCGCACCCGCCCTGCTGGCCCTACACGAGTTGGCTGAGGACCCCTCCGTCGCCCTTGACCGCCTCGACGCGGCGATGGAGACGGCGCGGGCGTCAGGCGACGATGCGGTCATCGCCAGCACCCTGGCCACAGTGGGGCGGGCCCGGCTCCTCATCGCCGAACCCCGCGCCGGCCGTCGGTTGTTCTCCGAGTCCCTTCGCGCCTCGGAACGTGCCGGCGATGAGTCGCTGAGGACCGAAGGGCTCGTCGGGGTCGGACGGGCTGCTCTGGGCTTGGGCGACTACGACGAGGCCGAGTCGGCGGTGGGCAAAGGCCTGAGCTTGGCCCGCCGTCTCGGTGAGCCGCACACAGAAGCCGTCGCTTTGGTTTCCCTCGGAGAGCTCGCCCGCCGTCGCGGCGACCGTGACCACGCGGAGGCCCTGTTCCGGGAGGCGCTGGCCCTGGCACGGCGCTGGGTCCTGCCCTTCCCAACGGGGCTGGGGCTCATCGGCTTGGGCCGGCTGACGCTCAGCGTCGATCCGCTTTGCGCCTGGGCCTATTTCCACGAGGCGCTGTCGGTCGCCGAGCAGGGCTCGATCCTGGGCTACCTCGCGGCCCCGAGCCTGCGCGGCCTCGGGCAGGTGGCGCACTCCACCGGCGACCTCACCAGCGCCCAGGAACGTTTCGAAGAAGCGCTCGCCGCCGCCCGCAGGTGCGGGGACCAGGGCGAAGCGGGCAGCGCATTGCATGGCCTCGGCGACGTGGCGGCCATGCGGAACGACGGGGCACTGGCCAGGGCTCGCCACCATGAGGCCCTCGCCATCGAGGCGGGCATCGGCGACCCGGCCGCCGTCGCCTACGCCCTCGAGGCGCTGGCCGGCCTCCCCGCCAGCCCCGGCGCCTTCTCCCGGACGGTCCGCCTGTTCGCCGCGGCAGCAGCGATTCGCGCCCGCCACGGATGCGTCGGCTCCGACTCGACGCATTACTCGGCGGCGCTCCGAGCCGCACGAGGGGCACTCGGCAGCGACACCTTCGAGCTTGAGTGGGCGCGCGGAGCGGCCATGTCCACCCAAACCGCTATCACTTTCGCCACCAGTCGCCGGGGCCAACGTGTACGCCGCCCGTCGAGCGGACTCCCGGCCTTGACCCGATCCGAGCAACGCGTGGCGGAGTTGGCCGCGCGGGGTCTTACCAACGCGCAGATCGCCCGTGAGCTGGGGGTCGTCCTAGGAACCGTAAAGGCCCATTTGCACGCGGTCTTCACAAAGCTGGGCCTCGAGAGCCGGGCCGCGCTAGCAGCGCTGATGTACGGCCCCGGAGCCCAAGACGGTATCTCTTGAGGGGGTCGCGGTTGCCACTGCCGAAAAGCCTATATCTAACGACCAGTTGTTCTGACGATGTATTGGTACCACCATAACCCCGAGGTCTGGGGGCGACTCCGTAGCGCCAAGTGCTCGTCGGCGTGCAGGCGCCTCAGACCGAGACCAGCACTTGATCGGCATCAGGAATCAGTAGCGATACATCTGACTGGAAAGGAGCACAAGTAAGTGAGGAATAGAAGGCAATCGTTCGCGAACGGTTTGGTCGGCGTGGCGTCCCTCGGGCTCATGGTCTTCGGATCCGCTGGGCCGGCGGCTGCTGCGACTGGCGCTCAGACTGGCTGGGAGTACGCTCCGGCAGGGACCGGGTGCACCGGTCTCCCGCCGCAGCCGCAATCCGGCTTCGAATACGCGACCGACCTGTTCGTCTTGACCGACCCGGTAACCAACAACAGCCTTTCAATCGAGATTGGCCCCAATGTTGCCGCGCCCCAAGGTGCCGCGGCCGGTACCTGCGCCACGAACCAGAATCCCGTAGTCCCGTCCCTGGGCGGTATCGCGATCACCCGGGTCTGGCCCGACGCCACCCAGACCGCCGCGCAGTGTACCGGAGTTAGCGGGACCTATACCCGGGTCAACAGTACGGTCACTATCCATTTCACGACGAGCGCATCTTGCGGCGGCGCGACCACGTGGGACATCACGGGAAACCAGAATGTATGCGGGTTGATCGTGCAGTTCAACCCGGAGTGTGCGACGGATCCCGGGTTTCCCTTCGGCAACGCGTCGAGCCACCTGGTGACCACGTACATGAGTTCCTGACCGTAGTTCTAGAGCGAATAGCTCGTCCTGACGCCTCCGCCCTACCGCGGAAGGAACCTCAAGCGGTTGCCACCCAGTCCCGTCGGTCGATTCGGCCGACGGGACTGGGTGGTCCTCCCTCTCCGGTGCCGGTCTTCAAATCACTTTCATTCAGACCTCCTGGACCGGCTAAGTGGATGTGCTTCCGGATCGCTCCGAGGCACCCGGGGGCGTCGTGAACCTGCTGGTGAGCGCGTCGTCTTACCGCCTTCCGTCGGGTCGGGCCTGTACATCTATTGGCAAACCCGTGGCTGGATTTCCGCTCACCTGCGGAAATATTCGCTGTGTCAGGAGGGCTTGAATTCAAGGGCAGACCGCCTGGCGCAGCGGTCGAAGTAACCGCAGAACACCTGCAGGGGCAGTCGAAGGCCTGCCTAGCTGGGCCCGACTCTCAGAGAGGAACGGAAATGCGTGCGACAGGCTGTCGGATCCGTTTGTACGGGGTGGCGACGGTCGTCGTCGGCCTTTTGGCCTTTCCGGCCGCGCTGCGGGCCGCCGCCGCTCCACCACCCGCGCCCGGCGTCCCCGCCGGCGCCGGACACCTGGAGGGCACCGAGATTGTCGACGACGGCTCGTTTCTGGGGTCAACAGGGGCTCTTTGCTTGATCGAGCGGAAATCCATCTACGGCTTGCGGGGCGTCGGCACTTACAAGGGCAAGGCGCCGTCAGGCCAGGAGGTCGTCTACCGGGCGGCCGTCGACCAGGGCCAGCCCGTGTACAGCTACGGTCCGCTGGAGATCCAGGTCGAGAACATTGACACCTACTACATGGATCCGTACGGCACGCATGGCACCGACTCCAGCTGCAGTGCGGCCACAATCGGCGACCCTGTCCCTGCAGAGTTCCGCATCTTCGCATCCGACCACGTCTACCGCCTCGACGGGACCGGGGCACAGGCGCCCTGCCCCGGCCACGGCAGCTTCGCCCGCGGCGACCGCACTGACCCGATCAACGCCGGCGCCCACGTGCGCGCCGCCTGGACCCTCGATGCCGACTGCACCGTGGTCGGCAACGCCGCGGGGACGCTGGGCACCGGGATCGCCCCGGCCCTCAGCCCCCACGCCTACACCGGCCTGCACGACCCCTGTTTCAGCGGCTCCTGCTCCAACAACATCCGGGTCGATTACAACCAGTACTTCCCCTTCAAGGGGCTCTACGTGTCCATGGGGGGCCCATCCTCCGCCCAGGTCGCCAGCACGATCACGGTGACGGCGGCGGTCACGAACGACGGTGTCGCCCTGCCCAACGCTTCGGTGGCCTTCGCCGTGGCCGGTCCCACCCCGTCTGTGCCGCCGGCCGGCGCGGCCGTGACCGCGGCTGACGGCACGGCGTCATTCACTTTTGCCGCCGCCAGCGCCGGTCGCTACACGGTCACCGCCACCGCCACCAACAGCGGCGTCAGCCAGCCCTCCACGACGACTTCGACGACCAGCCCCCCGACCACAGTCCCGGCGACCACGATCCCAACCGCCACAACCACGTCGCTGCCCACTACGCCATCGACCACGCCGCCGACGACCACCCCCTCCCTACCGCCCACTGCTTCCGGCACCCTCACGGTGGAGGTGACAGATGTGCCGCCACCGCCGTCGGCCGCCATGGCGATTGACGGCCCGGCCAGGTGGCACACCGAGGATGCGGTCACGCTGACCGCCACCTTCACCGACGCGGGCAGCCCGCTGCCCGGAGACCAGGTCACGTTCATGGTGGCCGGCCCCACGGAGTGGCAAAACTACGGGGATGGCCAGCCCTACCCGGCCTCGGGCAGCGCCACCACCGACCAGAACGGCCAGGCCACCTTCAGTTTTTCCGCGGGGCGGGCCGGGGACTACACCGTGAGCGCCTCCTCCACTCTCCCCGGCCTAGAGGCCTCGGCCACCCACGTTGTCCACTTGGACATCAAGACCCTCCACACGGTGGCCAGCGTGCCGTCCAGCGCAAACCTCTTGGCCCACTCGGCGCCTGGGTTCATGGACCCCGCCGGCCGCTATGCCTACTTCGGGCGGAACAGGTTGGAGAGGTTCGACCTAAGCGCCTTCCAGGCTTCCGGCTTTGCCGGCTTGAGTTTCAACTCGGCCGTGATCGATCCCGCGGGCCGCTACGCCTATCTCGGGTTTGGCAATCAGGTGACCAAGGTCGACCTGCAGACGTTGCAGCAGGTGGATGCCATCAGCCTGAGGGACGACGAGGGCAACCTCTCCTCAGCGGTGGTCGACCCGGCCGGCCGCTACGCGTACTTCGGCACCCAACGCACGGATCAGTTGTCGACGCAGCTGCCGGGGCGGGTCATCAAGGTCGACTTGGAAACATTCCAGCGGGTGGATGCCATCACGTTTCCGGCGCTCGAGACGGCGCTCTACGCCGCAGTGATGGACCCCGCTGGCCGCTACGCCTACTTCGCCTCCGACAGCTCCGACCAAACCTCGCGGCTGGTCAAGGTCGACCTGGCTACCTTCCAGCGCGTCGGTGCGGCGGCCCTTGACGGCAAGTTCGAGGCTGCAGTCGGCTCGGCGGTCATCGACCCCGCTGGCCGCTACGCCTACATCGGGACTCAGTCCGCTCCGGCGGGAACGGCAAGGGTGGTCAAAGTCGATCTGGACCGCTTGCAACGGGTTGGCGCCATCACGATGGACAGCAAGACGACCGATGTGGCGGCGGCGGTGATGGACCCCGCCGGCCGCTACGCCTACTTCGGCGCGGGCCAGACGGGCACCACCACCACCGGCAAAGCCCCCGGTCCGTCGGCTGTGCTTAAGGTCGAGCTGTCCACCTTCGAGGTGGCCGAGACCGGCTACTTCCCAGCGGCGGAAGTTGGCAACCTCTTGGCCGGCGTGATCGACCCCGCCGGCACCTTCGCCTACTTCTGGAAGGCGGCCGTCGCCCCCAATATCCCTGGGACATCGGGAACCTCTCCGGCGGCGGTCGTGAAGGTGGGGCTGTCCCGCCCGCCGGCGGCCTGGCTGGCGGCCGGCAACGACTCCTACACCACCCCCTACGCCAGCCCACTGACCGTCCCCTCCCCCGGGGTGCTGTCCAACGACCACGACACCCAGGACAACGACCCGCTGGCAGCCAGCCTGGTCAAGGGCCCGGCCCATGGCGACGTGACCCTCAACCCCAACGGCTCCTTCACCTACACCCCGGCCTTGGGCTTCAGCGGCACCGACACCTTCACCTACAAGGCCGACGACGCCATGAACGTGTCCGCGCCGGCCACGGTGAGCGTCACCGTCGCCGCCCCGCCCCAAGGGGTCCAAGCGGTCAGCGGCGGCGCCCTCGGCTTCGAGACCAACGTCAGCCTCTTCGGAGGCCCCGCCTCGGTCAAGGGCGGTTCGGGCTCCACTTGCGGCCAAACCGGCCAGCCCGCCTGCGCCGACGGCCAGTCGCCGGCGGTGTCCCTGGCCGCCGGCGGCGGCGATCAGTCGGCCACCGACCCCGACGGCAACCTGGGCCAGTACGGCCCGGCCTACATCTTCGAGAACCACGGGCCTCTCAGCGTGCACTCGGCGGGGACGACCGGGCCCACCGGCTCGGTGGCCAGCTCGGCGTCGGTGAAGGACGTCTCCGACAACGACCCCTTCCACGCCGGAGCCCCCGACGGGGAGGTTTCCAGTACCTGCAGAGCCAGCCAGTCGGGCCTGGTCGGCTCGGCCCGCATCGTCAACGGCCGCCTGGTCACCTCCACCAACCCCAGCACCGGGGACCCCACCAACCAGATCACCTTCGCCCACACCTGGGACCCGGCCCCCAACACCACGTACAACGGCACCCTCAACCACGTGGGCGACAGCTACCGCATCGTGTTCAACGAACAGGTACTCAGCCCCGACGCCATCACCGTCAACGCCGTGCACATGTACCTGCTGGGCCCCACCGCGGTGGGCGACATGATCATCGGTCAGTCGCGCTGCGGGGTGAGCCTGGCCGCCGCCAACGCCGCCCCCGTGGCCAACGCCGACGCCTACACCGCCCCGGCGGGGCGGGCCCTGGTGGTGGCCGCTCCCGGGGTGCTGGCCAACGACACCGACCCCGAAGCCCACGCCCTCACCGCCGCCACCCAGGCCGGCATCCGGCCTCCGGCCGCCGGTGGCGGGGCGTGGACCTTCCCGTCCGACCCGGCCCACGGCAGCCTGTCGCTCGGACCTGACGGGTCGTTCACCTACACCCCGACGCCGGGCTTCTCCGGCACCGACGCCTTCACCTACCTGGCCACCGACGCCCGGGGGCGGTCGTCGTCGCCGGCCACGGTCACCGTGACCGTGCCGGCGGCGCCGGCGCTGCGGGCGGTGGCCGACTTCGACGGCAGCGGGGCCAGCGACGTGTCGGTGTTCCGCCCCTCCGACGGCGGCTGGTACGCCCAGGGCAGCGTCGCCCTGGGTTACGGCGCCCCCGGCGACATCGCGGTGCCCGCCGACTATGACGGCGACGGCCGCACCGACGTGGCCGTGTTCCGGCCCGGCAACGGCGTCTGGTACGTCCACGGCAGCGCCGGGGCCGATGTGGCCCTGGCCTACGGGGCCAACGGCGACATCCCCGTGCCCGCCGACTACGACGGGGACGGCAAGGCCGACATGGCCGTGTTCCGCAGCGGCGTCTGGTACATCCACAACAGCGCCGGCGGCGACACCGCCCTGGGCTACGGCACCAGCGGCGACATCCCCGTCCCGGCCGACTACGACGGCGACGCCAAGGCCGACGTGGCCGTGTTCCGGCCCTCGCAAGGCGCGTGGTACATCCGCCACAGCACCGGGGGCGCCGACACCGCCGTCGGCTACGGGACCAACGGCGACATCCCCGTGGTCGCCGACTACGACGGCGACGCCAAGGCCGACATCGCCGTGTTCCGGCCCTCCGAGGGCGTCTGGTACGTCCAGGGCGGGTCGGCCAGCGCCTATGGGGCCAACGGCGACATCCCCGTCCCGGCCGACTACGACGGCGACGGGCACGCCGACATCGCCGTGTTCCGGCCGTCCCAGGGGGTCTGGTACATCTACAACAGCGGCGGCGGCGACACCGCCGTGGGCTATGGCGCCAACCGCGACGTCCCCGCCCCCCTGGCCCCCGCCATCCGCTTGGGGTTCTTCTGAGCCGGAACGAACCACCCGACGCCGGCGGGTTGGGGCTGTCGCGGCTGCCGATCCGGGCCCGAAGGTCGGGCGCGGCGGGACGCCCGGGTGACGTCGACCACCGGCGGGTGCCACGCGAACTGACTCGGGTCCGGAAAGAGGTGTTCCCAGCGGAGCGTTACGGCGACTTCGTCTCACGTCCACCGGTCATGGCCCGCCTCGGCTCCTGGGTGGTGGGGGCGACGGTGGACAGCTGCCTCGTCGGCTATTCCTGGGCCACCCCGGCCGCCGGCGGCAACGGGCAGGTGTGCGTGATTGACGAGGTAGGCGTGGTCAAGGCGCACCGGCGCATGGCGTCGCCAGGGCGCTGTGCCGGGAGACGGCCGCCTGGATGGTCGAGCTCGGCGTCGAGGTGATCTGGATCACCCCCTTCGGCAGGCGGGCCGCCGACGTAGAGCCCCCATGGTTCCTCGGGCTCGGCTTTCGCGAGCTCGGCGACGGGATGTTCGCCACGACGGCGACGACAGTCGCCACCGGGACCGTCGTGCCGCCGGCGGCGCCCAAGCACTCCTGACCCCCGTTTCTTCCAGTTACGGGGGTCAGAATGCTGGTGGTCCCGTCGCCCGAGCAGCAGAACGGCGCCGTCTCCTTGGCGTCGGAATCGTGGGCCAGGCGAAAAGGCGGGCCTCGTCAGACGCTGACCCTGTTCCTGGCCACGACGCGCTCGGCTCGCGGCGCCAGCCGGGGCTCCCTGGGTCGGCGAACATGGTCGACGGCGCGACCACATTCTGCTCACTGAAAGTGTCTCCCGTAGCGGGCATGACGACGTGAACTACCATCATCGTCGCTGCTCTGGAGGCACGACACCGAGTGGTATCCGATCGGCGTGAACGATCATACATCTTAAAGGGCTATCAAAGAGCTCCTCAGCGGTGCCCCTGCCGCTCGCCCGCGAGCACGGCGACGCCACTGGAGGTGGCCCGCCAGGGCGCGCCCACCACCGCCTGGGGGCCACCGCCGACGTGCCGCTGCCCCTGCCCGCGGCGGTGCACCGGTCGATGGGCTGAGGTGGCGTAGAGGGGTGGAAACGCAAAATTGCGCCATTTTGTGGCGGATGTTTTCGCCGGCGGAACCTGTCACGGTGATCCCTGTGACCCAGGCAGCTTCGATCACCACTCCAGGAGGGACCGCTTCCCCTTCCGGCGGCGGCCCACCGAGGCCGTCCCGGGCGTCTACGCCATTCGGGGACGCGAATATTCGCCATTGGCGGATGCGCCGGGCGGCGTGTGACCAAGACCAGGATGCGTCAAACCAGGTTTTCGACATGGCTACGTCACCGGGAAGAGGGCGCGCGAGTTGAGGGCATGGTGCCGAAACATCCCCCGTTTCGGGGGAATCTTTCGTCGTGCTGGTCGCCCGCCAGCGAGATGGGACCACCTTGAGGTGGGGGGTGGTCCCTTCGGACTGGCGGGCGACAGCCGGGTGCGACGAAGCGAGGAGAACGCTCACGAGGTCGCCGTCGCCGCTTTCGCAGTGGCCGCTCCGTGCGGAGCCGCTTGGTCAACGTCCTGCTCAGGCCACCTTTGGAGCCGTTGTAGAGGGCCCTGGCAAATGGTCTCGTGGCATACGTGCCATGAGATGCGTTCGGGGTAAGTCGACCGCAGCCAGGCGCTGATCTGGTCCACGCCAGCTCGAGGCAGTGCGCTCCAGTCTGACGTCAGCTCACGCGGCACTGGAGGCTCGGCCGAACGTGGAGATGGTTGCGTTGGTGGCGCGGGACGAGCGGCTGGAGACCGACCCGTAACCTGCGCAGGCGTTGCCGAGCGACGTCCGGGCTGACGGCGCGCAAAGGGGCCGCCCGCTGTCGATGCGCCTGACGAGTCTCGGAGAACGCGCCCGCACCGACGCGGCTCGGCTTTCGGAGGCCCTCGTCGCCCCGCCGGTCTGTGGCAGTCGATCCCGCAGTTCGTGCGGACGTCATTGCCCTGTTGCGAAGCGATCTGCGCCGGCTGGACGAGGAGGTGCAGCAGATCAGCGATGCTCTTGCCGACCTTCAGCGCCTTCCCGAGACCCCGCCCACGGCAAAGACGCCGGCGACCGCAGGACGTCGGACCTCGAAGGTCGTAGTCGAACCGGCCGACCGAGGTGTGTCGCCGGGGGCAGCACCGTGAGCGCGCCTCGGAAGGGGTCGCCGCCCACCCAGGGCACGACGCCGGGGTCAGAGGATTACCCGGGGACGCGGTCGCACGAATCGTCGTCCCGTGCCGATGGCCATGCGGCCACCAAGGAAACGGGCCACGCACGTGGCCAGCCCCCGACCACACGACCGCCCGGCGCGAGGGCGAGGAGTTCTCTCCTGCTGAACAGCCATTCCGCCTGCGTCCAGCGGTAGTTGGAGCTCCGCCCGAACATCCTCGGATGCAGGCGGCGGGGCAGCCAGTGCACGAGCGGGAGTCTGGTATGCGTCTCGATCGGGAACCATCGGTTGGGGGTGGTGTGAAGCACGAGCGCGCTGGCAACTCGCCGGCTCTCGGCCAGGAAGATCCGCGCTTCCAGCGGCCCGCCGATGTGCTCCACTACGGCGTTGCTGAGCACCACGTCGAACGAGCCGTCGGTGAAGGGCAGCCGCTTCCCATCCCCTCGGAGCAGCGTCGCTCCCTCCTCGCGAAGCGATGTCGGCGTCGCGAAGTAGGCGACGGCAGTGACGTCCCGGCCGCTCCGCAGCAGACCCCGTTCGATCTGGTTCCCCGTATCGCTGCAGCCGGCCTCATATCCGCCGTCGCCTTCGACGCCCACAGCGAGAACGCGTGCGCCGGCGGGGACCAGCGCGAGGATCGTTCGCAGCTTGTTGTCCCGCGAGCGGCTGGAGACCCCGACGACGAACCGACGGACCTCTCGTTTGACTCGCCCGCCGGCGGTCACCCCGCACCGGTGCCGCAGCAGGGCGCTTCGGTAACGTGGGGGTGACCATGACCCCGGACCAGGACAGCATGGCGACGTGCCCGGTCTGTGAGTCGCATGGCCGGCACCTCTCCCATCGGGCCGAAGAGAAGATGTTCGGTCTGGGCGGGTCCTTCACGTATTTCGAGTGTTCGAACTGCGGGTCGTTGGCCCTTCAGGACGTTCCGCTTTCCCTCGCTGAGTACTACCCCTCCTCTTACTATGCCCTGACCGATCGGGTCGACACAGGTGAGGAAAAGACGTCCGCAGCGAATGGTGCCGCGATGCGGTTGCTGCTTCGCAGCCGTGGCGTGGGCCGAGCTGCTGTCGCGCTGGGCAGGACGGCGCGTTCCCCCGTCCAACCATGGACAGGTCTCCTGGGTGGTGCCGGACTCGATCTCGGGGCACGGATCCTCGATGTCGGCTGTGGGGACGGTCACCGGCTTCGCACCCTGCGCCGGTTCGGCTTTCGCCACCTCACCGGGATCGACGCCCACCTCGTCCAGGAGACCGGCGTCGCGGACGACATTGTGTTGTCGCGGCATGGCCTCGCCGATCTTCAAGGCGAGTTCGACCTGGTCATGTTCCATCACTCCTTCGAACACATGCCTGACCCCCCGACGGTCCTCGGCGAGGTAGCCCGCCTGCTCGCACCCTCCGGACTGCTGCTTCTTCGGATCCCGCTGGCCGGATCGTGGGCGTGGCGAACGTACGGTGTGGACTGGGTGCAACTCGATGCCCCCCGTCACCTATACCTCTTCACCAGAAGGGGTCTCGAGACGCTGGCCGTGCGGTCGGGCTTTCGTCTTCGTCGATTGGTGTACGACTCCGGGCCGTTCCAGTTCTGGGGAAGTGATCTTTATCGCCAGGGCACTTCCCTGCAGGAGTCCGGATCCCTCGAAGGCTCGCCGCCGGCCACGGCGACGAGCGACCAGATCGAGCGTTGGGAGAAAGAGGCTCGCAAGCTGAACGTGGCAGAGGACGGGGACCAGGCTGCGTTCCTCTTCACCAAGGCCGACGGGTCCACGTCCGGGGCATGATGACGAGTCGTGGCGCGAGTCAAGTGGCCGCCGCAGCGATTCAAGAGAGCTCTCGGTCTGTGATGTCGGAGAATCGCGGACTTGTCACGACCATGACGTCGGCGTCTACGGGGCGCGGGGGATACCTTCGTCCTACAGCGGCTGCGAACGTCCCTTACCGTGCTGCTACCGGAGCATGCGGCCCGAGGCCCCGTGTCACTGTGTACCGCCCACGCGAGGAGGTCGGCCCTAGTGGGTGGGACATGGGCGTGCGGTGCTTCCTCCTCGGGTCAGTGCGTTCGGCGCCGAGTCGCCGGTGACCCCGTACTGCTGGAGGGAGGCTGAGCCAGCGGAGAGCACTTGTCTCCGCGCGTTCGACATCGAACAGCGCACGTACTCCGTGGTCGCCGGTCGGCTGATTCCTGAGAACAACTCGGACTCGATCGCCGCCGCCGACCTGCGAAGGGAATTATCCCACCCCCTGAACGATGCCTGCGGGGACGAAGCCACCGTCCGGGCGCGAACACGCGTTTCGCTCCAGGCCGTCGCCGTTGCCTACAAGGCATTGCTGAGGTCCGCGGCGCGTGGCAACCGTCGGTCGGCGGCCGCCATGCCCACGCAGTGGGACGCACCAGAGTGATGCAGACGCGGATCGCCAACAGGGGACTTGGCCGTGTGATTGTCGTTGCGGTCGCGGTGGTCGCCGGCGGGGCAATCGGTGGCGCAGGTCTCGTGAAGCCGGTCCTCGTCGTGCTGGCGGCGGCATCCCTTCAGCTGCTTGGCTGGCAGCGCCTGACGGTTCTCCTGATCGGCTCCACGTTCGTCACCATCCTCCGAGTCGACTTCCTCGGAGCGACCTTTCGCCTCGAACATGTGGTGCTACTCGCCACCGTCGTCGCCTTGGTTGTCGCCGGACGGGAACAGTCGCTATTCGTCGCCGCTCGCGAGCGGACGGCGGTGTTGTTCGCCGCGTTCGTGCTGTGGAGTGCACTCGTCTCTGCACTGCAGTCAGTTAGTCCCGGAGAGAGTCTGCTCATCGTCGGATGGTTGGCACTCGACTGGCTCTTCCTCGTCGTGCTGCTCGCCACCAGTCGCGACGCTGCGAGTGTGGCCCGGACGAGCGTGAACTTCGCCGCCGTGGCTGCCATCGCCGGCATCGTGTGCTGGGTCGCGGCTCGAACGGCGGGCACCACCTTTGGTGTGTCCGGCGAGACGAGAGGAACAGCGGCCTCGGGCCTCTCATTCGAGCCGAACCTGCTCGGCGCGACGCTTGCGTTCTGGATCTTCGTGGCCTTCGTCGGTCTGCCGTCACTTCGTCGACGGGCGACGGCATGGTTCGTCACAGTGGGCGTTGTTGCGGTGGCGCTGAGCCTCACCCGCGCAGCAATGGTTGGCTTGGGTCTAGGCCTGGCGATGTGGGCGGGCCTGTCGGGCTCGGGAGCTCGCCTCCGGCTCCTCCGATTGTTGCTGGCCGGCACCGTCGTTGCGGTCGTCATCGTCTTGATCGCCCCGCAGGTGGCCGGGCCGGTCTCGCGAAATGCGGCGGAGGCCCTGGACTTCGGGACGGGCACGGGCAAGGATCGCCTTGAAAGCTGGCGGACCGCGGTGGCGGACTTGCGCGGGTTCAATCTGGTCGTGGGTCTCGGAACCAATTCCTTTGGTCAGCGCCACCTCGAGCCGACCTTGCCCACGACTCCCACGCCCGCGTACTTGGCCAACCTCCCGCTCCAGATCCTCTATGACGCGGGCATCATAGGGGCGGCATTGCTGATGGCCGTTGTCGCGAGCATCTTGACTGCTCGGCGCCTTCGGGACGGGCGAGCTCTGGGTCTTCTCGTCGTGTATGTGGTCTGCGCGTCCGCGACAAGCCCTTTCTGGTACGGGACGACATGGGTGCTCGTGGCGATCGCAGTTCTCGACCGTCGATCGCCACGATCGACGCCGGCGGGCACAGCGCCGGCATTAGCCCCGACCGTTCATGAGATGACCTGAGCCGATCGGAATCTCTCATCGAGCCGGCCGGTGGTGCACGGGGCGCTGATTCTGAGCTCGATCGTGTTGTGGCGAGGGCCATTGAGGGTTGTCCGGGCGGTTGGCGCATGAATCGGGGCGCGTGTCATGAAGGTCGTCCTCCGACGCTCGCGCCTCGGACCGCGTCAGGTGAGCTGAGCGATGCGCCTGTGAGCGTTGAGCAGGGCGTCGGTCCCCGGCCAGCCGTCGAGGATGCGCACAACGCGCCGTCGGGCCCGTCGCACGATGTGCGCCGGAGTGTGCCAGAGCGCCCAGCGCAGCGTCTTGGGCTCGGCGACGGCGAGGTGCCCGCTCAGGCAGAGCTGCTGGAACCAGCGCACGAGGCCGTCGGCGAAGCAGACGACGGCGAGCCAGGCGCTGTTGGCGTCGAAGTCGGTGAAGGGGAAGCGCTGGGCGCCGGAGTCCTTGAGCCGGCGGATGTTGTCCTCGACCCGGGCGTGGGCCCGCATGTGCACGTCGAGGTCGACGGGATCGCCGGCGGCGTCGGTGTAGTGGCCCCAGTAGCGGAACATCGTCGAGGGGAACAGGCTGTGCTGGGCGCCCGGGTGCAGGGGCTCGCGGCGCACGATCAACCGGGTCCCCGACGGCCAGGCCGACAGGTCGAGGTTCTCGGTGACCTCGGCCACCGCCGCGCCCGGGCGCACCTCGCCGTCCTGGCCCAGGGCGGGTTGCCATGCATCGGCGTCGAAGGCGATGCGACTGATGGCGGCATGAATGGCGGCGTTGCTGCGGGCGATCACGGCGAAGCCGACATTGCGGGACCGGGCGTGCCACACGAAGCCGGTGCAGCCGGCCGAGTCGGTGCGGACCTGGACCGGCCGGCGCACGAGGCCGGCGTCGTCACCGCGTCGGTGGCCGGCGGCGATCTCCGCCGGCAGCCCGGCGATGGCGGCGTCGAGCACGGCGACGTGATCGGCGATGTTGTTGGCCCCGGCGTTGCCCGGGCGCAGCTGCACGGCGAGGGTCTCGCCGGTGGCATCGGCGAAGCAGTAGATGGGGTGGAACCCATACCCGCCCTTGTAGTTTGCCGCCACCTCCTCCTTGTTCTCGGAGTGGATCTGGTGCAGCGAGCCGTCGATGTCGAGCACAACAGTCGCCGTCCCCGTCGTCGCCGCCGCTCGACGCCACACCTTGGCCCGCGCCTCGGCCACAGCCACCGACAGTTCCGAGAGCGTCTCGGCGTTGATCGAGCGGAAGGTCCGGTACAGCGTCGAGTCCGATGGCACCGAGCCGAACAACGCTGCCTGGGCGCGGAGGCGCTCGATGTCGGCACAGGCCTCACCGCCGCCGGTGAGCATCAGCATGGCCTGGACCAGCACCTTGCCCCGGTCGTGCAACGGCGCCCGCTCACCGGCGACGGGGATGCGGGCTGACAGTGAATCGCCGAGCCCCAGACGGTCGGCGAACGTGCCAAGGGCGTGCAGCCCGACATGGGCCACGACACCCTTGCCGGACCCTTCCACAACCGCGGAAAGCGTGCTGTTACGGTTCACTTGGTAGGTGCCCTCCAGGATCGGGACTGTGACGCGTCGAGAACGTCAGAATCCCTTGTCTGGTGGGCACTTCCGCGGATGGGCAGCTCTCAGCTCACGCGACCCGGTGAATGATCGGGGTTAGCAGGGAATTGATCGGGTCCCTCGTGCGAAGCCACTCCCTGCAGAACCCCTATCCCGCTCGCGGTCAAGGTGTCGGGGACGGCAGACGGATGTACGCCACCGCTTGGAGGACCACTGAGAGGCCCATAGCCAAGGCCGCCACCATGGCGGCCGCTGCCGGGCCGCCCCGGAGCGTGAAGATCGCATGCCCTAACAGGCACACCAGCATCGCGGCCACTAGGGCCCTGGTGATGGCGCCGAGCTCAGCGCGCACGTACAAGGCGGAGCCGAGGCAGTACGAAAGGGGCAACAGCAGGTAGTACGCGATCAAGCCGGGAAGCGCCTCCCTGGGCAGAGGCAGCCGGGGAAAAAACGAGGGCGCCAGCGAGTAGACGAACAGGACAGCGACCCCGAGGGCGAGGACCGTGGTGCTCATGGAGAGAAGGATCGGCTTGACCAGGGGACGGCGTTCCGCGACGCTCACCCGGCTCACGAGCACACTGACCCACGGAAGGAACACGTAGGTCGAGACACCAAGAACACGGAACAACGCCTCATAGGCTGCCGCGCCGCTGACGCCCAGACGGGCAGCGAGGAAGTAGGTGTCGGCCCACCCCATTACGAAGCTAGGCAGGATGGCGAAGAGCGGAGGAGCCCACACCCTCGGTTCGCGAAGCGCCACCCACGCTTGCGCCGCTCCCCTGACAACCGGGAGACAGAGCCCGCCGGCCACCACGGCGCTGACCGAGAGGAGAGCGAACGCGGATCGGAAGGCCACGAGGCCGCTGAGCAGACCGATCTTCGGCCCGTTCGTGGACATGAACGCAAGCCCGGCCGCCGCGGTTTCATCTCCCGCGACTTCGCGGGCCAAGGCCCGATACTTGTCACTGGCAGCCGCCGCGCCGGCGAGTCCCCCAAGGGCAAGAGCGATGGCAACCGGCCTGCCATCGGCCCACGTCAGCGCGACCACGGCAGCCACGGCTGCGAGAGCGAGTGCGGTTGCCACGCTCAAGGCTTGGCCCTGGGCGCGCAGGCGGGCACGCTCCTCCGAAGTGCGCGTGACGTCGATGCAGAGGCGAGACAGCCCGAGATCGCCGAACTGCAACAAGCCCTGCGTGACCGAGATGCCGAGAATGATCAAGCCGAATTGCCGAGGGGTCATCCAACGCGGGAGCAGCGCCAGCTGCACGCCGGAGAGCACGAGCGCACCTGCCGTCAGCGCGCCATATCGTCCCATCGAGAGCGTGCTTCTCGCCGGCGGCCGCTGGGTCGCCCCGACGAGGGAACGCAACCACCGGACCGGGGTGGGACCGCTCGGCACTAGGTCCTTCTCGAGCCCACCAACGCCCGTGTGGCCCGTCACCGCATGCCGGTCTGCAGCCATCCCGACTGACTCTTACACGGCCCGATAGGTTGCGCGGAGAATCCACATGCGCCTGCACATCGTCTACCGCTCCGCACTCGTCGAGAATAAGGCCCCTCGCCCTCCGTACTATTCGAAGGACGCCTGTCTCGGCTCGTTCTTGTCGACGCTGAAAGCGCCCGGCCTCCCGCTCGGCGACGTGCTCTTCGTGAATGATGACGTCATACAAGGCATCCGGCGGGAGGCGATGGACGCGCACGGCGAGGTGATCGAGCTGCCCAGGGTCGGCAATGCGGCGTCCTATCGAGCCGTCGTGTCTCTCCCCGACTGGCGGGGGTGGTCAGACGATGACCTCGTCTACTTCGTCGAAGACGACTACCTCCATGTTCGCGAGGCGCTCCCACGTCTGGTCGAGGCGGCGGCGAGCGTTCGTCGTGCAGCGTTCTTCACGCTGTACAGGCACCCGGACTACTTCGTCAGGCCGGAGCACCTTCGGTACCGACGTCAGACGAGTGGGCGTAGGGTCACGGTTGGTGACACACGATGGGAACCCTGCTGGGGGACGCCGCTGACGTTCGCAGCTCGAGTCTCCCGATTTCGCGTAATCGCCGGGATCCACGCCCTGGCCGCACGAGGCAGCCACCCGAACGACATCGCGATGTGGAAGGCGACGCAGCGGGTCGGGTGGCACCGGCTCATCCACCTTTTCGCGACGCCCTCGAGGCTCACTGATCTGGAAGCGATGGCCACAGGCGCGGTCGAACTCCTGACCGGACGTGCGCGCAGACAGGACCTGTTGATGTACCCGACGCCCACGCTGGCCACTCACGCCCATGAGCCGTTTATCGCCGAAGGGCGCCAGTGGCACAAGATCGCGGCCGAGGGGCTGACGCAGCTGACCTGACGGTCACACCCTCCTCGCGGCCATGATGATGTCCGCCGACAAGGACGGCGACCACCTCCCTGTCCGGCTCAGCCACGGCTGACGGACATCATCGGCGAACCGCTGCGGAACAATCGGCACCCAATTTCCGAGGTGCCTGTACACGATCAGACCGTGCTCGGCCATCTGGGCCTGGAGAACCGATGGGGTGTAGGCGCGGACGTGACCCTCGCCACCGATCCGGTAGTCGACCCACTTCGGGTACACACCCAGGGCGAGGCGGATGCGGTTCTCCAGGCTCGCCAGATTGGGCGTCGTGACGACGGCGATCCCGCCGCGGCGCAGAACGCGTGCGATCTCCGAGAGGAAACCGTCGGTGTCGATGAGGTGCTCGATTATCTCGCCCGCGAAGACGGCGTCGAAGCTCTCGTCACGAAGGGGCAGGGCCAGCCCCGCGTCGGCGTGAACCACGGCAGCCAGCCGTTCGGAGGCGGCAAGTGCGAGCTGCTGGAACAACTCGACGCCGACAACGGTCCACCCTGCCTGATGAAGGCGGGAGCCGAAGTGCGCCTCGCCACATGCGAGATCCAGGAGACGGCCCGGCGCGACCTCGCTCACGAGCTCGAAGCAGCGGCGGAGCCTCGACTCCTCGAACCCTGCCGTCGTGGCCCGGGCTGTCCACACTGCAGCGTTCCTCGACTGATCTGCCACTCCTCCAATGTAGGTTCCGATCCCTCGTGAGCGGAGCCAATCGGCGTGCCCTTCGTCGTACATGGTCCGTCGCGACGGGGAAGGTCAGGCGGATCACCCGGCCGACCAGATGTTCCCATTTCGACCACCTGCGACCTGGCTGCGTGGGCGAACGAGGCCACCGTCTATGTCGACGGCTCCTACGACTATCTCCGGGTCATGGGAGCTTCCATTTCGCCGAGTATCCGGACCGTCGTTGTTCCAGCAGGAGGTACCATCACCCCCAACTACTCGGCGACACCACCGACATGGGTTTGGGTGGTGTGAGTGCGCACGTTCGCCCGTTCTGACGGCACACTGGGATCTTCGTAGGCGTCGCGGGCTGTCCGGCGACGCCCTCGGCGATCGCTACCGCCGCCAGCCGGTCATCCAGCGCCACTGACTGAGGGTTCGATCTCGGACGGGACATGACGCCGATCAGGTCGTGACGACCGCCGGCTCGACCGGGATGTCCCCGCGGGCGCGGTTGAGGATCAGGCCGGTCACCGGCGCGCCGACGTTGCGCAGGTGCTCGATCGCCCGGGCCACGTCCCGGCGCGTCGTCCGCCCGGATGCTGCAACCAGCAGGACGGAGTCGACCATTCGGGACAACACCAGGGCGTCGGCCACCTCCAGCACCGCGGGGCAGTCCATCAAAATGACGTCGGCCTCCTGAGCCACGCCCTCGAGGGCGGCCGCCAGATTCGGCGACGACAGGAGTTCCTGGGGGTTGGCACGCCAGGGGCCGGCGCTGAGCAGGCGGAGTCGGGTGTGGTCGTCGACGTCCTGAAGGGCCGACACCAGGGGCGTTTGCCGGGCCATCGAGGTGAGGCCCACGTCGATCCGCAGTCCGAAGTAGCGGTGCAGGGCCGGGCTCCGAAGGTCGGCGTCGATGAGGATCACCCGGCGGCCGGCCTCGGCGAGGGCGAGCCCGAGGTTGGCCACGACGGTCGTCCGGCCGTCTCCGCCGTGCGGGCTGGAGACGAGAACCATCCGGATCGGTGGGTCGCGACGGGCGCGCAGGAGAAGCGTCTGCAGTGCTCGGTAGGCCTCCGTCTCCGGCGTGGAGCTCGCAGGGATCTCGCCCAAGACCGGCACACCCGCCGACGCCCGCTCCAAGTCGCGCCTGCTCCTGACGGACTGGTCGAGAAGGTGGAACAGCAGGGCGGCATCGACCCCGATGACCAGACCGACAAGCGCCGCCCAGGACCCGACAGCGATGAGGCCGGGCCTCAGCGCGGAGACCTCCGAGGTCGGCGACACGAGGCGGGCCCGGCTCTGGGTGCTGGAGGCATCGACCTGCAGTCGCACCTGGACTTCGGAGAAGAACCGGTACTGCTCCTCGAGCCCCGTCAACTCCACCCCGGCGGAACCGTCGATCCGCTCCCTGAGCCGCCCCAGCTCGGCCTCCACCTCCCGGCTGCTGGCCAACAGGTCCCGCTGCGACGCGGCTCTCCGGAAGTCGACGTAGGCGGCCGCATATCCCCTCGCTGCGGCTCTGGCCCGCTCAGCCGTCGTGGCTGTCGACGTCACCCGGATCACGTCGGTCTGGCCCACCTGGCGGGCCCTGACGGTGGGGGCAAAGCCCAGGCCGCGCGTGGCCAGGCCGCGGACGTCCTGGCTGGTCAGTACCCGGATCTCCGTGGGTACCAGCCGGCCGGCGTCCGTCGGCGTCCCCGGGGCGAAGGGAAGCACGACGATCTCAGCCCGCCCTTCGTAGAGCGGGTCGCGCATGGACGACGCAGCCAGCGCTACCCCTATCGTCACGAGCGTGGTCACGACCACGAGTCGCGCCTCAGCGCGCAGGACGGCCAGATAGGAGCGCACGAGCTCAGCCCGATTTGCGGGTCCGGGTGCGTCTTTCGGCCCGGGATCCGTTCCGCGGCTCGGCCCTGCGGTAGTTCTCGTAGCCGTAGCCGTAGCCCGACTCGGACACCACGCCGTTCAGAACCACTCCAACCAGGGGAGCGTCCACCTGCCGGAGCAGCTCGATGGAGCGCGTCAGCTCCCGGCGGGACGTGACTCCGTGGGCGACGACGAGCACGATGGCGTCGACCAAACGGCTGAGCACCAGCGCGTCGGTGACCGGAAGGACCGGTGGGGTGTCGACGAGCACCACGTCGGCCAGGGATCGGAGCGTCTCGAACACCTGCTCGGCACGACCTGACGACAACAGCTCGGCCGGGTTGTCCGGCGGCGGGCCCGAAGCCAGCACCCGGAGGTATTTCTGCCCGGGCACCTCCTGAAGCGCGGCGGTCAGCGGCTGCTGGCCACTCGTGATCGAGGTGAATCCCACGTCGTTGTCGAGTCCGAAGAACTCGTGGATTCGGGGTCGGCGCAGGTCGCAGCACACGATGATCACCCGCTGGCCCATGCCGGCAAGGGCCAGGGCGAGGTTGGCGATGGTGGTGCTCTTGCCCTCCTGGACGCTCGGGCTCGTGAGCTCGATCACCTGGGTCCGTGACTGCTGACCGAGGAACTGGATGACGGTGCGAAGGCTGCGATAGGCCTCGGCCGCATGGGACTGCGGATCTCGGAGCGACACGACCACAGCCCCATCCGAGGCTCTCCAGCCGTCGACTGCGGGAATGAGCCCGAGCACCGGGACACCGGGCGAGAACCGCTCGAGATCCTCCTTCTCCTTGATGGACTCGTCGAGGTGTTCGCATAGGAGGGCGATGCCGATACCGACGGCCAGGCCGAGGGCCAGGCCGGCGGCGAGCGTGGGAACCGGTGCCAGACCGACCGGCGCGGTGGCGCCGCTGATGGGCCGGACCACCTCTGCGCCCCCCGTCTTCAGGGCGGCGTCGACCTGCAGCTGGTCGAGGCGCTGCCTGAAGAGCGCCTGGGCCTGGATCAGCGAGTCGCGCTGGGTGCCGGTGGCGACATCGATCTGGCGCTGCAGCTCGGCCACCTTGGCCTGCACCTGCTGGCCGGCGGCCAGGAGGTTGTCGACGGCCTGGGCCCGCCGCAGCTCGATGTAGGCGTTGGCGTAGGCGTCGGCGATCCGCAGGGCCCGCTCGGGCGTCTCGGCCTGTGCGGTGACCTCGATGACGTTGGTCTGGGCCACCGCTTTGGCCGAGACGGGCGGTGGCGGAAACCCCAGCTTCTCGTGGGCCGCGGCCCGCACCTCCTGGCTCTCGACGACCCGGATTTCCGTTGGCACCACCCGTGCGGGGTCCGTGCTCTGCTGGGCGGCGCTGACGTCGAAAAGCAGCTCGCGGTTCTGCAGGTGCAGCACTACGTCGGCCCGCCCCCGATACATGGGCTCCTGGAGGAGGGGGAGGGCGACCGCAGCGGCGATCCCGAGGAGGACCGAGATGATCACGGGCCATTTGCGGCGCCGGAGCAGCTGCAGATACTGCGCCACACCCCGCCCCGGGTTGGCGTCGTGAGCTCCCATTCCAGGCCATCGTACCGGTCAGGATTTGCCCTGCCACGTCGATGTCGTGCGGGTGCCGGCCGCGACGGGCACCTGGCCCGACTACCTTCTTCGGCCGTGGAGGACTCGCCCGGGGCGGTGCGCGTCCTGGTCGTGATTGTGAACTACCGGCTGGCCGACCATATCGAGCGCCTGCTCCACCGATGCTCCTTCGACGGCGCCCGGGTCGTGCTCGTCGACAACGGCAGCCAGCCCGAGCGCTTGCAGGCCATCGCCGATGAGCACGGGACCGAGTTACTCCTGCTCGACCGCAACTACGGCTTCGCCGCAGCAGTCAACCGGGCGGTCGCCAGCCTGCCCCAGCACGATGCCGTGCTGCTGCTGAACCCCGACGTCGACCTGACCCCTGCCGTTATCGCCGCGCTCTGGGAACGCATGGCCGACCGGCAGCTGACGGGGGTGAGCCCGCTTCTCCGCAATCAGGACGGCACCGTGCAGGTTGGTACGGCTGGGGGTCCGGCGAGCGTCGGGGCGTTCGCCGCCTACTTCCTCGGGATCAGCCACATCCTGCCTCGGCTCCGCGGCGTGTTCTACACGCGAAAGCAACTGCGGGCCGGGCTGCCGCCGTCGTGGCTGTGCATGGCCTGCCTGCTCGTCGACGGCCACGCCTTCGCCACCTTCGGGCCGATTCCGGAGCAGGAGCTCGTCTATGGCGAGGACCTGGCATGGGGCGTGGCCGCGTCGCGGGCCGGCGCTCGGTTTGCCCTGCTCACGGAGGTCGAGGTGGCCCACGAGCAGGGTGCTGCCGGCGGAGGCCTCCAATGGCGCCAGGCCCTCGTGCGACTCGCGCACCGCGAGAACGGGCAGTTGGGCGGCCGGGTGGCGGTCGCGTGCGTGACGGTCGGGCTGGCGGCGCGCACGTCCGTCCGCGCCCTGGCGGCGCGCATCGGCCGGTGAGATTCCTCTTCGACGCCCACCACCTGGGCATGCGCCAGACGGGGAACGAGACGTGGACTCGCAACGTGGTCGCGGCCATGGCGGACGTCGCCGGCCCCGACGAGCTGGTGTACGCGGTCACCGAGGCCGGCGGGGCCGAGCTGCGCCGGCTGACCGTCGTCCCGAGCCACATCGTCAGCGGCAGGAGCGCCCACCGGCTGATGGTGGGGCTGCCGCGGATTGCCCGACAGGTCGGCTCCCATGCGCTGTTCGCCACCTATACCGTGCCGCCTGCGGTGCGGCCCTCGGTCGTCATCGTTCATGATGTCGCCTCCTGGCACCCGCGGGCCAAGGAGTGGCTTCCCCTGGCCACCCGGCTGCGCACACGCGCCACCGTGGGCCCATCCACCCGGCTGGCCAGCCGGGTCCTCGTCCTGACCGAGTCGGCCCGGAGCGAGGTCGTCGAGCGGTTGCACGTCCCGCCGGACAAGGTCGTGGTGGCCTCCGCGGCCACGGACGCTGAGCTTGGAGCGCTCCTCTCCACGACGCCTAGGAGGGCGTCCCCAGAGGCGTTCACTGTGCTGGCGGTCGGCGCCGTGCTGCCGAGGAAGAACCTCGTCGTGCTGGCCGAGGCGGTTCGGGCCGTACGGGACAGCGGCGTGTCGGCCCGACTGCGGGTGGTCGGTCCCGTGCCGGCTCGCGGGCGTATCGTCGCCTCCCGGCTGCAGGAGCTTCTGGGGTCGTCCGTCGAGATGGCCGGCTACGTGACCACGGCCGAGCTGGCAGTGGAGTACCGGTCCGCCGACGTCTTCTGCTTCCCGTCGCTGCTCGAAGGGTTCGGAATGCCGATCCTCGAGGCCATGGCGGCCGGCACACCCGTGGTGGTGAGCGACGCCAGCAGCCTTCCCGAGGTCGCCGGAGGAGCCGCGCTCGTCTGTGCTGCGGACGATCCCGCCGCTTGGCGGGAGGCGCTCCTGCGCCTGGTCCGGGAAGACGGCCTCGGGGACGGGCTGCGGCGTCGCGGCGACCAACGCGTCTCGGCGTTCTCGTGGCGGCGGACGGCCGGCGTGGTGATGGATTCCCTCCGGGCCGCAGCCACGCCAGACACTTGAAAAAGCCGCGCAGAACACGCACCATGACCGCTATCGACGCACACCCGTTCTCGCGGCAATGGATCGACGGCGCCCCTGCGCTGAAAGACCGTTTTCAGCAGGCCAAGCCTTTCCCGCATCTGGTTCTCGACGACTTCCTCGACCCGGGGTTCGCCGATGCCCTGCTCGCCGAGTTCCCCGCCGCCGACGCCATGCCCAAGTCCCGTGACTACGTGTTCGGTAACAAACGGGAGCTGTCGAGCATCGAGGAGGCGGGCCCTGCGGGCGCCGCCCTCCACCGGGCCCTCCTTTCCGAGGAGTTCCAGGAATTTCTCCTTGAAACGACGGGCTTCGACCTCTTCGTGGACCCCACGTTCTTCGGCGGGGGCTTCCATCAGGGTGGCGACGGCAGCTTCCTGGACATGCACGTGGACTTCAATGTGCATCCGGCCAACCCGCGGTGGCTTCGCACCATCAATGTGCTGCTCTACCTCAACAAGGACTGGCGGGAGGACTACCGCGGGGAGCTGCTGGTCAAGGCGGCGGTCGACGAGCAACCGGTGGAGATCGCACCGCTGTTCAACCGGTGCGTGATCATGCTGACCGACGACCACACCTATCACGGGTACGACAGGATGTCGCTCCCGCCGGCCGTCACCCGCAAGTCCATCGCCGCCTACGCGTACCGCCTGATCGATGCCGGCGAGGTCGCCCAGCGCACCACCGGTTGGGCGCCCGAGGACGCGGGCGTGATCAAGCAGTTCATGGCTCGGCACTACGACGGGGCGGTCCGGATCAAGAACCGGTTCTTCGGCAGTCGAACGGCGCGCAACCGCTGACCGAGCTTCACCGTTCCGCTATAGTCACCCGGGCTCTATTGCGGCAATGCTGTGGCGTGCGATACTGCTCATGACAACAAGGTTGGGGGAGGAGTAGGGGCCATGGCGCGCTCTCTCGGAGCTGGTGCGCGCAGCAGTCGAGGGGCTGCGTCGGGCGAGCACATGGCCGAGGTCGTGCCGCTCGTCAGGACGGAGCACGCCGGCCCCGGCCACAGGCTGCCCGCCTTCTGGAGCAGCTTCGTCGGCCGCACCGGCGAGATCGAGGAGGTGGCCGGCCTGTTGGCCTCCGCCCGCCTTGTCACTCTGACGGGTGCCGGGGGGATAGGGAAGACCCGTCTGGCGGTCGAGGTCGCCGAGCGGGTGGCGCCGGGGCGGGCGTTCTTCGTCGACCTGGCGCCGCTGCATGACGCCGCCCTCGTGGAGCAGGCGGTGGCCTCGGCGTTCGCCCTGGGTGAGCTTCGCGATCGCAGGCTGGCCGAGGCCCTGGCCTCGGAACTCCCGGCCGGAGCCCTCCTGATCCTCGACAATTGCGAGCACCTCATCACCGCCTGCGCCGACCTGGCCCAGGGGCTGCTTATGGGCTGTCGCGGCCTGAGGATCCTGGCCACCAGCCAGCAGCGGATAGGCATCAGCGGCGAGGAGGTGTGGTCGGTTCCGGCGCTGGCGCTGCCCGGCCCCGCCGAGGCCCAGCCCGTGGACACTGCGCTGCACTGCGCCTCTGTGCAGCTCTTCTGTGCCCGAGCTGCGGCGGCGAGGCGGGACTTCGCACCCTCTTCTGCCAACGTGGCTGCGATCGTCGAGATCTGCCAGCGACTCGACGGGAACGCGCTGGCAATCGAGCTGGCGGCGGCCCGCGTCGACGTCCTCTCCCCAGGCGAGATCGCCGCCCGCCTGGAGCATCGCTTCGACCTGCTCGGGGGGAGGCCCGGGGCTGGGCCTGTCCGACACCAGACGCTGGCCAACGCCATCGGATGGAGCCACGAGCTCCTGGGAGAGGGCGAGCGGGTGCTCCTGCGGCGGTTGGCGGTGTTCGCCGGCGGCTTCGATCTGGCCGCCGCCGACGACGTGTGCGCCGGAGGCGACGTCGACCGGATGGACGTGCTGTCCTTCCTGTCCGCGCTGGTCGCCCGGTCATTGGTGGTGGCCGACACCAGCGGCGAGACCGCCCGATACCGGCTGTTGGAGACGGTGCGGCTGTACGCCGCTGACGCCTTGGCCGCGGCAGGCGAGGCGGCTGAGATGGCTGCGCGACACGCCGAGTGGTGCCTCCAGATGGTCGAGCAGGGTGGGGAGTCGGAAAGCGACGCGACGGCTCTGGCGGCCATGCAGACCGAGCAGGACAACGTGCGCGCCGCCCTCGACTGGTGCCTGGCCGAGGGTCGGGCGGAGACGGCCATGCGCCTTGCCGTCGGCCAGATGCGCTTCTGGCAGGCCGACGGCCGCTTCGCCGAGGCCCGGGAGTGGATGGCCAGGGTGATGGCCGCTGCCGGCAGCTCGGCGCCCGCCGCGCTCCGGGCCACGGCGCTGCACGACTGGGGCTTCGCCACCTTCATGCTGGGCGACATGGAGGCGGCGCGAGGCCACCTCCTCGCCAGCCTGGACCTGTGGGCCGAAGCTGCCGACGCCGCCGGCGGAGAGCGCACGCAAGGCCTGTTGGACTACGTGTCGACCTACGGCGATGCCCCGAGCAGCATCGAAGACCTGGAACGCATCCTCGAGGAGGTGCGGGGACTGGGCCCGACGGGCGCCTGGCCGAGGTCCTGGTCTCCTGCGGGCACGCCCGGCTGTTCCGGGGCGAACCGGTGGCCGCCCAGCGCCACTTCGACGAGTTAGTAACGGTTGCCCGCAGGATGGGCGACGATCCCATGACGGCCAACGGGCTGGTGTTCGCAGGGGCTGCCGCCGTGGGCCGCGGCGAATACGCGCCGGCCGAGGGCCACCTCGAGGAGGGTGTCGCACTGGCCACGGTCTGGAGTCAGGGCCACATCCAGGCGATCTGCATGGGTTGGCTGGCCGAGCTGGCTCGGCTCCGGGGCGACGGTGTCGAGGCGCGGGCCCGGTTCGGCGACGTCCTGGGCCAGGCGCGGACGCTCGGGGCACCTCTCCCACTCGCTCAGGCCCAGCTGGGCCTGGGCCGAGTGCTGCTGGCTCAAGGCGACGCACTGGCCGCCCAGCCCCTGCTGGAGGAGGCGGTGGCGGTGGCCGGCCAAGCCGGGTTGACCCATCTCGTGACCGCCGCCCTTACCGCTTTAGGAGAGGTCGACCTAGCTGGAGGCGGCGCGGCTGCGGCCCGCGCCCGCTTCGACGAGGCGTTGTCCCGGGCCCGCCAGTACGGCGATCAGGCGGCAACTGCCGGTGCCATGTACCACCTGGCCGAACTGGCCCGGGCCGAGGGCGCCCTGGTCGATGCCGGCTCGCTCCACCACGAAGCCCTGAGCCTCCGCCACCAGATCGGACACCGGGCCGGCGTGGCGGATTCCCTTGAGGCCCTGGCCGGACTCAACGTCGCCCAGGGCAACCACGACGTCGCTGCCCGGCTCTTCGGCGCCGGCATCGCCCTGCGCGAGGCCGTGGGCTGCGCCCGACCGCCCGGGGCGCAGGCCACCTACGACGCCGACCTCGCCGAGCTGCGCAAAGGGATGGCGGCCGACATCTGCGAGCAGGCGTGGGCCGAGGGCGCGTCCCTGGGCGACGAGGAGGCCGTGACCTACGCCGCCAGGGGTCGGGGGCCCCGGAGCCGGGCGGAGAAGGGCCCGGAATCCCTCACGCGGACCCAGCGCGACATCGTCGCCCTGGTGGCCGAGGGCCTTTCTAATCTCGATATCGGCGAGCGGCTCTTCATGTCGCCCCGCACCGTCCAGAGCCACCTGCGGGGCGCCTACGTCAAGCTCGGTGTGACGTCCCGGCGCCAGCTCCGCCAGGCGCTCAGCGGGGGCGCGTAGACGGGGCCTGCAATAGCCGGGCTGGACGAGAGGTAGTCCGCCACGGCCGAAGGCCTCACCATCGTCACCGCCAACCTCCGCATCGCCGACCTGCAACGTCCCGGGTCCTCTGGCGGGGAACTGGCTGTAGCCGCGGGTCCCGCCCACACGGGCAGCACCGTGTTCAGGCCGTCGAACGGCGTCTGGTTCGTCTAGGGCGACACCACCACGGCCCTGGGGGCCAGCGGCGACGTACCCCTGCCCCTGCCGGCGGGTGTCCGCCTGTCGATGGGCTGAGGTGGCGTAGACCGGCCCGAAAACGCAAATTTGCGCCACTTTGGCGCATGTTTTCGGCGAGATGAGCTGTCACAGTCGCTCTGAGCAGAGCCCAATCCGCTGACGAGTGCTGTTTCGGCTGGGCAACCGGAGCGCCGACCGAGACGACATTCCCTACGAAGGCGACAGGTTGACCGACAAACCAGGAGCCGTTCGAGACCTTCACGGAGCGAGGAGACACTCAGAATCCGCCGCGCTTCGCCCGGTGGGCCGCCATGGCGGTGGTCGCCGGCATCGTCTCCTCGGGCCCGGTGTCGCTGGTGACCGCCGGCCCGGCGCTGGCCCAGAACGCGCCGTCGACCTCCACGCCGGCCGCGCCGTCCACGACCTCCGCGCCGGCGCCGGCGCCGAGCCCGACCACTGCTGCCGCACCGTCGACCACCAAGGCGCCCGCCCCGACCACGACGGCACCGCCGGCGCCGGCCATCCAGCCACCGGCCTCGGTACCGGCCAGCACCACGCCGGCCCCGGACACCACCACGACCACCACCACCGCCCCCCGCACGGCCATCATCTCCATACGAGATGCCGACCCTCCGGCCCCGTCCCCCACTCCGGCCGCCCCGCCGGCCCCGGGCGTGCGTCCCCCGAGCACCCCGGGGCCGGCGAGGCCGACGGTGGCCGAGGCGGGCCGGCTGTCCCGCCTCCTGGAGGACGCCCAGGCCCGGCGGGCGCGCCTGGCCATGGAGCTGGCCGCAGCCCAGCAGGCCCTGGCCGCGGCCGAGAGTGACCGGCAGGGCGCACTGGCCGCGCAGGAGTCGGCTTCTGCCGCCGAGCGCGACCTCGCCGGCCATCGGGCCCAGCTCCTCGGGCGCCTGGCCGTCGCTCACGACGAGGTGCGGCGGGCCGACTCGGCCCTGGCCGCAGTCGCCACCATCGGACGCACCACGCCGGTCGCCCGCCCGCCGGCCAAGGGCCAGAGCCCGGCCGACCAGCGGGCCCAGGCCGAGCGGGCCGCCTCGGATGCACAGGCGCGCACCGCGGAGCTGACCGGGCTCCTCGACCGCACCGGGGCAGAACTGCAGGTGGCGGGGGAGCGGGTCCGCAGCGCCGCCGCCCGGGTGGAGGCGCTGGGCGAGCAGATCCGGGTCGCCCAGGAGGCGGTGGCCTCCCTTGGCCAGAAGATGGCCGGGGTGGCCGAGAACCTCACCGGCTCACTCGCCCTGCTCGACGCCCTGGCCGTGGGAACCGCGCCCAGCGCCCTGGCCCTCGCCGACATCCCCGCCGACATGCTGGCCCTGTACCCGCGGGCGGCGGCCAGCTGCCCCGGCCTGCCGTGGAGCGTGCTGGCCGCCGTGGGCTCCGTGGAGACCTCCCACGGCCGCGTCGACCTGCCGGGTGTGCGCAGCGGGGCCAACTTCGCCGGGGCCATGGGCCCCATGCAGTTCCTGGAGCCGACGTGGGCCGCCTACGGCGTCGACGGCGACGGTGACGGCCGGCGCGACGTCTACCACGCCGTCGACGCAGTCTTCGGCGCCGCCAACTACCTGTGCGCCAGCGGCGCCAGCCGGCCTGCGGGCCTGCCGTCGGCCATCTGGGCCTACAACCACGCCGACTGGTATGTCGACGCCGTCCTCGAGGTCGCCGCCGGCTACGGGGCGGCCGGGCTGGTGGCGACCGAGACGGCGGCCAGCGCGCTGGTCGCACTGCCCAATCTCACGCTCAGCCCCCAGGCCCGCGACGACATCCTGGCCGGCGTAGTGGACAGCCGGCTCGTCGCTCTCCTGGCCGCGGCCTCGGCCAAGCACGCCATCACCGTGAGCGTCATCCGCTCGGGCCACTCACAGTTCGTCAGCGGGACCGACCGGGTCTCCAACCACTACCACGGCCGTGGTGTGGACATCGCCGCCGTCGACGGGGCGGCGGTGTCGGCCGCCAACGACGCCGCCCTCGAGCTGGCGCTGTCCATCCTGGCCAGCGGACCCCCTCTCCGGCCAGACGAGCTGGGCTCGCCCTGGACGTCGCTCACCGAGTTCGCCGGCGCCTTTACCGACGACGACCACGCCGACCACCTGCACCTCGGCTGGCGGGAGAAAGCTCCGGAATTTCATCAGGTGAAGGATTCCGGGCAGTGAGCGACGGCTGCTGCTCCACTGTCCTGCAGGATTGTCAGCCGGCGCATCCTAAGCAGGACGTCACCGCGTTCAGGCCTTCTACCAGCACCTTTGCGCTCGGGCCTTCGTTCAATGAAGGAGTCCTTCATCAGCGACGACCGAGCGAGGAGCGTGTTGTGACCGGAAGCGGACGTGTGGATCTTGCCGGTGCGGCCCATCTGGTGCTGGCGGAGGGTGTCCACCACCTCCAGCCCGAGGAGGCCGTGCTGGCGGCGATGCTCGACGGCGGGGAGACCCAACAGCGCAGTCGGCGACTGGCGCCGCCAACGATCGAGCCGCGTCTGCGGGTGATCCGGCGGTTCGTGGAGTTCTGCAACGAGTACCCGTGGCAGTGGGCCCCGGCGGACCTCGAGGAGTGCACGGTGTCGCTGCTCTCGGAGCCGAACCCGGTCGCCTTCTCAACGGTGCGCTCCTTCCAGCAGGCCGTGGCCATGTTCTGCGACTACCTGGTCGACGGCCGCTACGGGTGGGGCGTCGCCTGCGAGAAGCGCTTCGGCACCCACCCGGTCCAGATCTGCCACGAGTGGAACACGGTGGCCCACGCCGCGGAGTACGAGGGCCGCCCCGGCAACCGGTCTCTGACCCTCTTCAACCACGCCGACGACCAGGTGGTCGCGGCCGAGCGGATGGGCCGCAAGGGCTGGGTGGCGGCGTTCCGGGACGCCGCGCTGTTCAAGGTCATCTACGCCTGGGGGCTGCGCCGGCGAGAAGCGGCCCGCCTTGACGTCTCCGACTTCGGCGCCAACCCGGCCGCGCCGGAGCTGGGCCGCTTCGGGATGCTGTCGGTCCGTTGGGGCAAGGCCTCCAAGGGTGGCCCGCCGAGGCGGCGCAACGTCTGCACCGTCATGCCCTGGTCGCCCGACGTCGTCGCCGAGTACCTGGCCGAGGTCCGTCCCCGTTACGGCTGCGACGCCCACCCGGCGCTGTGGCTGACGGAGCGGGAAGGCCGCATCTCGCTCTCCCACATCAACGAGCGCTTTGGCGCCTACCGCGACGCCCTCGGCCTTCCCAGCGAGCTCGGGCCGCACAGCCTCAGGCACTCCTACGTGACCCACCTGATCGAGGACGGCTACGACGGCCTGTTCGTCCAGCAGCAGGTCGGCCACGCCTGGGGCTCGACCACCGCTCTCTACACGGGCGTCTCCACCGACTTCAAGAACCGGGTCCTGCGGGCCAGCCTCGACCGGGCGTTCGGATCAGAGAAGGGCGAGAAGTGATGGCCCGGGGCGTGCGGCGCATCGGCTACCAGTGGCATCTGCGTCGGCTCATCGCCGATCGTGGGATGTTCGCCACAACCGACCTCATCCCCCACCTAGTAGAGGTGGCGGATCGCATGTGCATGTCGCCCCGCACCGTGCAGAGCCACCTGTCCCGGGCCTTCCGCAAGCTCGGGGTGGCATCTCGCCGGGAGCTTCGGGAGGCGGCGGGTCGACGGCCAGCGGGCTGAGCGCTCCCTGGACCTAACCCGGTTTGCCGGACAGGGTTGGTGTGCTGATTATGCCGCCCGGGCGGCGGTCTCCTGGTGGATGGTCGCTTCGTACTCGGCCGGGCTGCGATACCCCAGGCTGGTGTGGATCCGGCGGGTGTCAAGGGACAGGCCCTCGATGTACTCGAACACCGCCGGGCGCAGGCCGGCAAGCGTCGGCCACGGCCGGGTGTAGATCAGCTCGTTCTTGAAGGTGGCGAACCAGCTCTCGGAGACCGCGTTGTCCCAACACTCGCCCTTGCGGCCCAGCGACAACGTGACGCCGAGCTCGGCGGCCAAGGCGGCGAAGTCCTTGCCCGGGTTGACAGCCCCGGTCCGAATGGAAGATGACCCCGGCCGGCGGCCGTCGCTGCACACACGCCATGCGCAGGGCGTCGGCGACGAGGTCGGTGCGCATGTGGTCGGCCAGCGCCCAGCCCACGACCCGGCGGGAAGCGAGGTCGATGACGGTGGCCAGGTAGGCCCAGCCCTCCCAGGTCGAGATGTAGGTCACGTCGCCACACCAGCGGGTATCCAGGGCGGTGTCGGGCCCGAAGACGCGCTTGATCAAGTCGACGGCCCTGGCTTCGGCGTTGGGGTCGGCGACGGTGGTCTTGCGCCAGCGCCTCGGGCAGCGCCCGGCCAGGCCGGCGCGCACCATGAGCCGGGCCACCCGCTTCTTGCCGCAGTGGATCCCGTCCCGGCGCAGCCGGGCGTGGATCCTCGGAGCCCCGTAGGTGCCCTTGGACTCGGCGTGGATCGCCTTGATCCGCTCGGTCAGCTCGGCGTCGTCGAGCGCTCGGCGGCTGGGGATGTGCTTGCGCTGCTCGTAGTAGGCGGCACGGGAGACCTCGAGCAGCGCACAGGCCCGCTTGACGCTGTGCTGCTCAGCTTCCTCCACCTCGATGAACGGCCACAGGTTCACCGGGTCTCCTTCGCGAAGAAAGCTGTTGCCCGCTTGAGGATGCCCACGTCCTCGCGGAGTTGGCGGTTCTCACGGCGGAGCGCCACGAGCTCCTCCCGCTCGGCCGTCGTCAGTCCGTCACGCCGGCCGGCGTCGATGTCTGCTTGCTTCACCCACTCTCGCACCGCCGTCTCGGTCAGGTCGAAGTCCCGGGCTACCTGCCCGATCGAGCGGTCGCCGCGATTGCACGCGTCGACGATCTCGGCCTTGAACTCCGGAGTGAACGAACGGCGGCGCCGGGGCTTCTTCTTTGCCACGGTCTCCATGATGGGCATCCTTTCCGGCGCGTCGCGCCTGATGGTGGATGTCCGTCAAAACGGGGCAGGCCCACCCTTGAGGCGGGACCGCAACCTCGGGTCGGGGGAACAAGGGTGCTTCCGTTGCCGCCTGCCGGCCAGTGTGAGCCCGACGTTCGGCTCCCCAGCGGGGCCCTCCAACCGCGATGGCCTATTTCGATATCGCGCTATCGCGCAAGAAAAATACGCCAGTTTGGCGGATGTTTCGTCGGGCCGGACCTGTCAGGGTGGACAACGGGCAGGGGGGGGGGGGACTTCTCCCAGCGCCACGTACAAAAGCAGTACTAGGGGGCCACCTGGCCTCACCCGGAAAACTCAACAACCACACAGATGGACAATAGAGAATGCTGCGAAAGACATCATGGAGGAACAGAGGGGTCGCCGTGGTCTTGTCGGCGTCCGCCTTGCTGATCGCCAACACAGCACCTACCGGCGCCGTGGCAATCCCGCCCGAGACAGGGGCCGGCGCCGCCACCGGTGGTTTCACGACGTTCGGTTCGAGTGAACCGGGCCTCCCGCCCCTTGGCCTTCTGTGTCTGGCGGTCGACAAGGCCAACACTCCCGGCAATACCGACAGCGCCGTCCTCGACATCTGGGGCATCGGCACCTATACCGCGACCGATCTCAGCAATCTGCCTCTTGCGAGGGCCATCTATACCGGGCCCACCCACGCCGTGTTCACAACGAGCCAGACCTTCTACTTCAATCCGCTCGGGACCTTCCTGGACCCCCAGTGTCTCACGCCCGCTATTCCGCCGTTGACCGGCATCGTGGGAAACCTGGTGATCGATCACATCACCAACAACCCCTTCTACCAAGGCGGGAGTGTCCACTGTGGTCCTGCGGCAGCTCAGTACGGGCGCACAGCTGCGGAAGTCGGCTTGATTGTGGCCTTGTCGGCCACCTGCACGGTCACCGACACACTGTTGGCGACGGGCCCGTACACGTCATCTGACGTGACGATCACCTTCGAAGCGGCGCAGCAGCCGTGCCTGCCGATCGGCGGTCTCCCGTGCGTGCTGGTGCCCGTGGGGACGGACTTCTTCGCCGGAACCGAGTGGGTGGGCACCTACACCCAGACCTGAGGCGTCTCCGAGATGGGCTTGCCGGCGTCATTCAACCGCCGGCAACCCCGTCCTTACAGACAAGAGATAGCCCGCTGACCGAGGTCGCGACAGCGGAGGACGAAAGAGCGATGCCACCCGTGAAAACGAGCACGAGCACGAGCACGAGCACGAGCACGAGCACGAGCACGAGCAGGAGCAAGGGGAAGGGCGGGGCGTTCCTCGCCGCAGTTGTCGCCATCGCACTGCTCGCCCTCCCGACGCTCCAGGCAGCCGCCGACCACGCGCCCCCGCCGGAGTCCCACGAACCCGCGGGGTCGGGACGCCTCGAAGGCTCCGAGCTGGTGGAGGACCAGACCGGGTTCCCATGCTTCCGCATGTCCCGGTCGCTCTTCTCGCTGTGGGGCGTCGGCACCTACGAAGGCCGCACCTCCAGCGGTGCCACCGTCGCCTTCCGGGGGGCGGTGGCCGACGGCCAGCGGCTGTTCGGCAACGGCCCCCTGCGCGTCCAGATCGAGAACACCGAGACCTACTACCACGGCCCCTTTGGGACCCACGGGACAGAGACCGGTGGGGGGGCGGGCTGCAGCCCGTCAGCCGTCGGCAGCCCGGTCCCCGCCGAGTTCCGCGTGTTCGCGGCCGAGACCGCCACCGACACCGATGGTGACCAGGATGTCGACGTCCTGGGCGGCCAGGCGTGGGTGTACCGCCTGGACGGGACGGGCCAGAAGGTCCCGTGCCGCGCCCAGGGCACCTTCGCCCGGGGCACCCCCGGGAACCCCGTCTTCGGCGATCCCACCTGGAAGGCGGACTGGACCCTGGACACGGACTGCACCGTCGTCGGCAACCAGGCCGGCACGCCGGGCACGGGCACCGCGCCGCGAGGGACGTTCCACACCCAGCACGGCGACCACGGGCCCTGCTTCAACGCCCCCTGCACCGACAACTTCCAGGTCAGCTATTCCCAGTTCCTGCCCAAGCCCGGACCGTTCCTCTCCCTGGGCGGGCCGGGCACGGGCTCGACCACGTGCGAAGACCCGGTGACGGTGACGGCCCGGCTGACCGTGACCGGGTCGCCGCAGTCCGGCGTGCCCGTGACGTTCACGGTGGCCGGCCCCGCTCCGTCGGCGCCGGCCGCCGGCGCAGGCATCACCGGCGCCGACGGCAAGGCGGGCTTCTCCTTCACCGCCGGTGTGCCCGGCGACTACACAGTCACCGCGGCGGCCACCTACAACGGCCAGCAGCGTCAGGCCACCCACACCGTCCGCTTCGTGGCGCGCCCCCCGCTCGAGCTCACCCTGACCGGTCCGACCACCGACCACAGCGACAATCCGATCATGGTGACGGCCACCGCCACCAACGCGTGCGCGGGCCCGGTCCCGGGGGTCAGCGTCCACTTCTCGGTTGCCGCCGCCAACCCACCTCCTCCGCCTTGGCGGGTCCCGGGAACGGCTTCTCCGGCCAGCGGTGACGCCATCACCGGTCAGGAGGCCAACCAGACCGGCCTCGTAGGAGCGGCACGCTTCACCTTCACCGGTGACCGGGCCGGCGACTACATCGTGACCGCCACCACCAGCCCCTCGGGTGACCTCGCGTCCGACACCCACACCGTCCGCCTGGACATCGGGACCCTGCGGCGCGAGGGGGCCATCGATGGGACCGACCCGAGCCCGGCCCCCACGCCGATACTCCGTCCCCAGCCGACCACGTCGCTCATTGCGGCGGTGCGTGACCCTGCCGGGCGCTTCGCCTACTTCGGCACCGAGAACGGGCTCGTGACCAAGGTGGACCTCGCCACCTTCCAGCGCGTGGGCAGCCTTGCCGTGGTAAATCCTGGGGGCACCCCGATCGGCAGCGAGCTATTCGCGGCGGTGATGGACCCCGCCGGGCGCTTCGCCTACTTCGTCACTCACTACAGCGACGCAGCGTTTGTCAGGAGGGGCGCAGTCGTCAAGGTGGATCTCAACAACGCCGACAGTCCTTCGGGGTTCAAACAGGTCGACTTGCTCACCCTCGCGATCGGCGAGACCACACCCCGCACGATTGTGATCGACCCTGCCGGAACGTCCGCCTACGTCGCCACTGACGAACTGTTTACCCAGGAGGGGGACGGCTCGGCTTGGCTGGTCAAGGTCGGGTTGGCCAATTTCCAGCGAGTGGGCTCCATCAGGCTGGAGTCGGGCGGCTCACGCCTACTCCCGGAGTCGGCGGTCATGGACCCCGCCGGTCGCTACGCGTACGTCGGAACGCTCCATGCCTCCGACGATCGGGCGCGGATCGTGAGGGTCGACCTCAACACCTTCCAAGCCGCTGGGGACATCGGCCTGGCCCAAGACGACGAGCTGTATGCGAAGTCCGCGGTCATCGACCCAGCAGGCCGCTTCGCGTACTTCGGCACGTACGGCACGGGACAGCCTGCCGCTCGCGTGGTGCGGATCGACCTGCAGGCGTTCGAGCGGGTGGGCGCCATCGAGCTTCCACCCGACGAAGGCGCCACGAGCGACGACCGCCAGGCGGCGGTCATTGATCCAGCCGGTGACTTCGCCTACTTCGGCGGGCTCTCGACCGCGACGGCCCGGGGCAAGAAGATAGCGAAGGTGGACCTGCGGAGCTTTACCCGGTACCAAGCCCTCACGTTGTCCCCGGACCCCGTCGAGAAGAACTTCGTCTCCGCCATCATCGACCCCGCGGGCGAGTACGCCTACTTCGGGACCGACAGTCGGACGACGGCGAACGCCGATGGCACACGGGCGCGCGACAAGATCGTCAAGGTGCGGGTCAAGCGCCCGGCCAACCCGGCCCTGACGGCGGTGAGCGACTCGTACCCGACGGCGAACGGAACCCCGTTGGCCGTCGTCGCTCCTGGCGTGCTGGCCAACGACCGCGACACCGGGGACTCCGATCCGCTCGTCGCCCTCGGGGCCTCCGATCCCGCCGGTGGTTCGGTGGTGCTGAAGCCTGACGGGTCGTTCACCTACACCCCCGAACCGGGGTTCGCCGGCACCGACACCTTCACCTACACGGCGTCGGACGGCAAGGACTACTCAGCCCCGGCCACGGTGTCGGTCACGGTGGCTCCCCCGGCGGGGCTCAAGGGATCGGCGTCGGGCTACTACTCCAGGGTCAGCCTCTTCGGCGGCCCCTACGGCGAGCGTGGCCCGGCCCCGACGGTGGTACTGGCTCCTGACGGTTCCAACAGCCCCCAAGACGCTCACGTGAACGACGCCGCGGCCGTCTACGGCCCCGCCACCGTGTTCAAGTCGGGGCCCATCGACGTGCACGCCGAGGGAGCACTGGGCGCTCGCCCCCAGATGAAGACATCGGCGACCGTCCAGGGCTTCCCCGATCGCGCCCAACGCCCCGGCCCCCTCCTCTACGACGGCCTGGCCAGCACGTGCTCCGCCAACACCTCGGGGGCAGCCGCCTCCGTGAGTGTCACCAACGGGGTAGTGGAAACCAAGTACGACCCCGCCACCCAAGCGCCCATCGCGTTCCAACCCGTACCTGTCAACCCTCCGCCCGGCTACACGGTGGAGGGGACCATCGACCACGTGGGGGACAGTTTCCGCATCGTGTTCAACGAACAGATCCCCAACGGCGACGGCTCCCTCACGGTATCGGCGGCGCACATGTACCTCCTTGGCCCCACCGCCGTGGGCGACGTGTTCATCGCCAAGTTGGTCTGCGGGGTGCCTCCCACGATTGCCTCGGTCAAGGCGGTGGCCGACTTCGACGGCAACGGCGCCACCGACCTCTCGGTGTTCCGTCCCAGCGACGGCACCTGGTACCTCCAGGGCAGCCCCCAGGCGAACCACGGGGCCGCAGGCGACATCGCCGTGCCCGCCGACTACGACGGGGACGGCAAGTCCGACGTGGCCGTGTTCAGACCCTCCAACGGCGTCTGGTACCTCCAGGGCAGCGCCGGCACCGACACCACCGTGGCCTTCGGGGCCTCGGCGACATCCCCGTGCCCGCCGACTACGACGGCGACGCCAAGGCCGACATCGCCGTGTTCCGCGGCGGCGTCTGGTACGTCAAGGGCAGCGCCGGCACCGATTCCGCCGTGGCCTTCGGGGCCGGCGGTGACGTCCCGGTGCCCGCCGACTACGACGGTGACGGCAAAGTCGACCGGGCCGTGTTCCGAAGCGGTGTCTGGTACGTCAAGGGCAGCGCCGGCACCGACACCGCCACCGCCTTCGGGACGACCGGCGACGTCCCCGTGCCCGGCGACTACGACGGCAACGGCGCCGTTGAGATGGCCGTGTTCCGGCCCTCCAACGGCGTGTGGTTCGTCCAGGGCGGGGCGGCCACCGCCTGGGGAACCAACGGCGACGTCCCCGTACCCGGCGACTACGACGGCGACGGAGACCTGGAGCTGGCCGTGTTCCGGCCGTCGAACGGGGTGTGGTTCGTCCAGGGCGGGGCCACCACCGCCTGGGGGGCCACCGGCGACGTGCCCCTGCCTCTGCCGGCGGCCGTCCGCCAGTCGATGGGCTGAGGCGCTGGCACCGCCCCTGAGGGTGCCTCAGAGAATCTCGATCTCACAACGAGGGCCGGCGGCTGTTGCCAAGCGGGCGTCCGACGTCACGAGGGTTGCCTGCATGACCTCCGCGAGTGCCACGTAGAAGGCGTCCCAGGCGCGGACCGAGCCTTTCAGCTCCCACACCCGGCCGAGCAGAGGTTGATGGCCGAAACGCTCTCCGGGCCAGTCCCGAAGGTCTTCGACCGCCTGCCCGGCCGCTGTCGCATCCAGGCGGCCCAACAGATAGTCGCGGTGGATCACGCTGACGACCTCGACGTCAAGAACGCTGGGTGCAGCGTGGTCGGTGTCCGACGCCAGCCGCCTTCGGATGTCGTTCGCTCGAGGGGTGTCCGCCAGCACCTCGTAGAGGCACGACGCGTCAACGACCAGCATGGGGCCAGTCCCCGCGGGACTCGTCGAGCGCTCGGAGCACGTCGGACCGGTCAATCTGGGATGGCCTGCGGCTCGTCCTCGCCAACCACTCCTCGACGGTCGGGCGTGATGCCAGCCTGGTCGCCTCTTTCCGAAGCAGTTCCGGGACGCTGAGCCCGGCCTCGGATGCCCGACGGCGAAGCGCCTTGTAGACGTCGTCGTCGAGGTCCCGTATCTGGATGGTTCTGGGCACAGAGCAACTCTACATGCAGCATCGCATGGCTTCATGCACCGACGCATGGAAGGGCGGAACCGCAGGGCGGTGACTTCGAGATCGTCAAGCTTGCGCTTCCATCGGCGTCCCGCCGAAAATTTGCGTCATTTTGGCGGATGTTTTTCCGCCTTGCGCCTGTCATCCTGTCGATGTCGACTGCGGGCGCGACTGCCGGCGAGCGAACCAGGACTGGGGACAACATGCGACGGACCATCGGCGACCCATCGGAGCCGGCCGCATTCGTACGTGGCCGGACGGCCCGGGATCGTCGCCTGGCGCTGGCGGTGATGACGTTGCTGGTGGCGGCTGGTGTCTCCTTCGTCACCGAGAGCCCCTCGGAGGCGGTCGTGCTGGAGGTGAGCGGTAGCGCCACCGCCTATCTGAGCGACGTCAGCCTCTTCGGGGGCCCCTCGACCCAGCGGGGGCCGGCCGGGACGCCCGGGTGCGACCCCACCAAGCCGGCGCCTGGCCCCAATAGCACCCAGATGGAAGGTTGCAGCCCTACCGTCGTCCTGCCCTCGGGCGGGTCTGCCACGCCTCTCACCGCGACCGACGCGGACGGGGCACGAGGTATCTACGGCCCCGCAGTTCTCTTCGGCGGCCAGTGGCCCGACCCCGAACCCGCCGGCCCGCCCTCCGGCCCCATGACGGTGGGCACCCAGGGCAGCACCGGCCCCACCGGGTCGGTGAGCAGCTCCGCCGCCATCGCGCTGGCTCCACCGGGGAGCACGTGGACGATCCCGGGAACGACGACGGTCGAGCCTTGGCCAGGCGGGGTGGGACCGGGCCCGATCATCGCTGACGGCGTGAGGAGCACCTGCCGAGCCACGGACGCCGGCGCCGTCGGCTCCACGACGATGACCAACGCCATCGTCGTCACCTCCACCGACTCTCAGGGAAGCCCGGCCACGACCGAGCAGGTGCCGACCGACCCGCCACCGAACTACGGCCCCATCCGCGGCACGATCAACAACGTCGGCGACAGCTTCGAGGTCACCTACAACGAGCAGATCGTCAGCCCGGGAGGCCTGTCAATCACGGTGAACGCCGTGCACATGAAGCTCCTCGGGCCCACCGCCGTCGGTGACCTGTACATCGCCCAGTCGAAGTGCAGCGTGACGGGCATCGGCCTCCCGACCACCACCACCCTGACCACTCCGACAACCGCGACCACTGTGGCGCCGACCACCACGACGTCCACCTCGACGTCGACCACATCCACGACGACCACGCTCCCGCCGCCCCCCGGGCGACGTGTGGCCGCGGTGAAGGGCGTCGCCCTCGGGTATCACGCCGACAACATCTCGCTGTTCGGTGGCGCCCAGCCGAACGCAGGGCCGACTCCTACCGTGTCGTTGCCGCCGGGCGGCACCGCCACCGACCCCACGGGGCTGGTGAAGTACGGCCCAGCGACGCTCTTCACGTCGGACCAAATCGCGGTGAGCAGCTCGGGGACGGTCGGCGAGGACGGCTCCGCCAGCAGCTCCACCAACATCCTGCACGTCAACTCGGCCGACAGTCAGCCCTCGAGTGGGTCGGAGATCTTCGGCTATCCCCCCGATCCCCCCAATCCCCGCACATCGGTCGCCAGTACCTGCACGGCGTCGGCGACGGGCGTCAGCCGCACGACGGCCATCACGAACGGCATCCTGCGGGTCGACAGCGGCTGGGACGACGGCGACCTCATCTACCCCGAGCCCGCGGCCCTCGCCGGAGGCACCGACGAGCACGACGAAGTAAACGTGCTGATCCCGACCAACCCGTTGCCGAACACCGAGTACACGGGCCACATCCACTTGAGCGGGACATCGGTCGACAACTGGCGGATCGTCTTCAACGAGCAGGTGACCAATCCCGACGGGTCGTTCACCGTGAACGCGCTGCACCAGTACTTCCTGGGCTCGATCCTCCTGGGCGACCTGATCATCGGCCAGTCGGTGTGCGGCGTGACCCTGGAAGCCGTGCACGGGGCGGTGGCCGACTTCGACGGCAACGGCGCCACCGACCTCTCGGTGTTCCGGCCGGACAGCGGCACCTGGTACCTCCAAGGCAGTCCCCAGCAGAACTTCGGCGGCTCCGGCGACATCGCCGTGCCCGCCGATTACGACGGCGACGGCAGGACCGACGTGGCCGTGTTCCGGCCGTCGAATGGCGCCTGGTACGTCAAGGGCAGCGCCGGCGCCGACACAGCGGTGGCCTTCGGGGCCTCGGATGACATCCCCGTGCCCGCCGACTACGACGGCGACGCCAAGGCCGACATCGCCGTGTTCCGCGGCGGCGTCTGGTACGTCAAGGGCAGCGCCGGCACCGATTCGGCCGTGGCCTTCGGGGCCGGCGGTGACGTCCCGGTGCCCGCCGACTACGACGGTGACGGCAAAGTCGACCGGGCCGTGTTCCGCAGCGGCGTCTGGTACGTCAAGGGCAGCGCCGGCACCGAAACCGCCACCGCCTTCGGGACGACGGGCGACGTGCCCGTTCCCGGCGACTACGACGGCAACGGCAGCGCCGATATCGCCGTGTTCCGTCCCTCCGATGGCGTGTGGTTCGTCCAGGGTGGGGCGGCAACCGCCTGGGGCGCCGGCGGCGACGTCCCCGTCCCCGGCGACTTCAACGGCGACGGTCGAGCCGACATCGCCGTATTCCGGCCGTCGAACGGGGTCTGGTACGTGCAGGGTGGGCCGGTCAGTGGTTGGGGGACGAACGGCGACGTCCCGCTGCCCCTCCCGGCCTCGGTCTGGCTGGCGCTGAGATAGGGCCGGCACCCCGATCGGGCCCCCTCGCCGTAGGAAAGTCCGACGATCAGAGAGTACGATGAGTCGATGACCCGGACGACGCTGCGGGCCAAGGGCCAACTCACGTTGCCAGATGACATCCGGAGGGCGGCGCGGCTAGAGGAGGGCGACCTGCTTGAAGCGGAAATCACGGCGGATGGCATCCTGCTGCGCCCCCAGAAGGTGATCGACGCCGCACAAGCGTGGTTCTGGTCCCCCGACTGGCAAGCCGGCGAGCGTGATGCCGACGAGGACCGGGAGGCGAAGCGAGCCGAGACCTTCTCTTCCGACGAGGCTTTCGTCGTCGCCCTGCGCTCGCGGGCGAAGGGCCCAGATGGGCGATCTGGCCAGTAGCGCGCTGTGCCCACCTACAGTTGGCTAGCCCGCTTCGGCGCGGACTTCGACTCACTCTCCGAGCGTCAGCAGGCTGCGTTCCTCGCAGCGATCGAGGCTTTCGTTGCCGACCTGAGCGCCGGCCGCGGGTTCCGTGCCGGCCTGTGGGTCAAGGGCGTGAAGGGTGCCTCCGGCGTCTTCGAGATGACGTGGGCCCCAGACGGTCGTGCCACGTTCGAGTACGGCCCGGCGACTGTCGAGGGCGAACCGCACATCATCTGGCGCCGCGTCGGGACCCATGCCATCTTCGACAGGCCCTGACCCTCGGGGCACCGGCGACGTGGCCGTGCCCGGCCACTACGACGGAAACGGCAGCGCAGAGGTGGCCGTGTTCCGACCTCCGCCGGCGTGTGGTTCGTCCAGGGTGGGTCGGCCACCGCCTGGGGAGCCGGCGGTGACGTCCCCGCGCCCGGCGACTACGACGGCGACGGCGACTGGCCGGCCGAGGTTGGGTTCGTGAGTCACTGGCTCCCGACCTGGCCGATGCTCTTGGGCCAGGTCTGCTTCCTCGACCGGTTCACCGCTACGATGAGCCGTCACGCCCAGCGCCTCGCCGTAGAGGACCGGAGCGCGTTCGACGACCGGTTCGGGGTCCCGCCCATAGGTTGAGCAGTTCCGTCCTTGGACGATCCCATGAGCGCTTAGCGTGGGGTTCGCGCTCCCGAGAGTGACAGATCGGTCAAATCGGCCGGTGAAATCGCCGTCTATCCCCCCCGGACGCGAAATTTGCGCCATTTTGGCGGATGTTTTCCGAGCCGCGATCTGGCACCTTCAGGTGGTGAGTGACGGGGCCAGAAAGGCACCGCCGCCACTGGGGCAGGTCGTGAGGCTGTGGGGGGATATTGGATCGCACCATTCACGGGATGGGACGGATGACGACGACCGGCGCCGTCGGGGCACCGGCCAGGCCCGTCGTACATCTTCGACTGATCACGGCAACGGGGCTCGACGCCTTCGATTCGAGGGCAGCGTCGACCGTCGTCGGCTCCCTGTCGCCGCCGGTCGCGCCACCCGATACCGATGACGCCGGCGGCCGGCTGGCCGGCCCGTGGCCGCTGACGAGCTTCGTCGGCCGTGAGCGGGAGGTAGACGAGGTCGCCCGCTGGCTGGCCCACGGTGGGGTGGTGACGTTGACCGGCGCCCCGGGCATCGGCAAGAGCCGCCTGGCCGAGGAAGTGGCCCGCCGTCTGGAGGCCGCCGGGTCGGTCCGCGTGGCCCGGGTGCACGTCGAGGCGCTGCAAGGCGAATGCGACGTCGCCGAGGCGGTGGCGGCGTCGCTCGATCGAGCGCGGACCAGGCCCGGCGCGCCCGCCGAACTGGTCGTCCTCGACGACTGCGACCGTTGGCTGGAGGTCTGCGCCGATGTCGTCCACCGCCTGCTCACCCAGGGCGTCCATGTCCTGGCCACCGCCCGGGAGCCGCTCGGTGTATCCGGCGAGGGTGTGTGGCGGGTGCCGCCGCTGTCCCTCCCCGCCCCGGATCACGACCAGCTGCCCGAGGTCCTCGTCACCTCCGACGCGGTGGCACTCTTCTGCGAACGGGTGGCGGAGGTGTGTCGAGGCTTCATCCCCACGCCCGAGACCGCACCGGCCATCGCCCGCATCTGCCAGCTCCTCGAGGGCGTGCCCCTGGCCATCGAGCTTGCGGCCCGCACCTTCAGCGCGAGACCGCCCGAAGTGGCCCTGAGGCGTCTCGAGTCGCCCATCGCTGTCCTGGCCCAGGGGCCGCGGAACGCCCCGCCCCGCCACCACGACCTCTGGGCATCCGTCGCCTGGAGCTACGACCGGCTCACGGCCGCCGAACAGGTGTTGCTGGAGCGTCTTGCCGTGTTCCCTGGCCCCTTCACCGAGGAGGCCGCCGGGGTGGTGTGCGCGCCCGAGGGCATGGTCGAGGCCGAGACGTCGGACATCCTCGCCGCCCTGGCGGACAAGTCGCTCCTGGAGCTCGACGTCGACGCCGGCGCGGCCCGCTACCGGTTCGCCGCGACCGTCCGCCAGTACGCCGCCGGCCGGCTCGCCGCCGTCGGCGAGGAGGACGAACTACGAGCCAAGCACGCCCGGTGGTGCCTGGCGCTCGCGAGCGCCGCGGGCGATCCCCGCCACCGCCGCGGCTGGCTCACCCGGCTCTTGCCCGCCCACGCCGACGTCCATGCGGCCCTCGAGTGGTCCATCGAAGCGCGCCGTCTCGCCGCCGTGACCGTCCTTGCCGCCGCGGATGCTTGGTTGTACCGGGCCGAGGGTTACCACCGCGAGGCGGACGCCATCCTCGAGCGTGTCCTGGCACTCGACGGCGTCCCCGCCGGCGCCGCGTCGCCGCAGCTGTTAATCGCGGCGGGCGAGGCGGCCGCGGCGCGGGGGGAGGTCGCTCTCGCTGTTGCCCGCCTCACCGTCGCGGGGAGCGACAGTGACGAGCACGGAGACGTGTTCCACGCCACCCGGGCCGGTCTCGCGCTGCACTGGATCGAGGCCCTGACCGGCAGCGGCGGGACGAACGTGGAGGCGGAGGTGCCGTTGTCGGTCGAGGGGGATCCGTCCCTCGCCGCCAACACCCTGATCGCCGCCGGGTGGCGGCACCTCCACGGTGGCGAACCGGCGAGGGCGGAGGAGGAGCTCTCCAGAGGACTGGAGCTGGCGGTGGACGGAGGCGACGAGCTCGCTGAGACGCGAGCCCTCGTGGGCGTCGGCGTCGCCGCGGTGATCCTGGGCCGCTATGGCGAGGGCGAGGCCGTCCTCGAAGCGGGTCTCGCCGCCTGCGACGAGCTCGGCGAAGGCCACGTGGCCGCGATCGCCCTCGGCTGGCTGGGCGAGTCCGCCCTTCGGCGAGGGGCGGCGAGCGTCGCCCGCCGTTGGTTCACCCGAGGACTCGACCTCGCCCGCAACGCCGGGTACCCCCAGCCGGCGGGCGTCTGCATACTGGGGCTGGGCCGCCTGGCGCTCGGCACCGAGGACGTAGCGGCCGCCACGGCCGACTTCGAGGCGGCGTTGGCCGTGGCCCGCCGGGGAGCCAGCTCCCCGCTGCTGGCGGCGTGCCTGTGCGCGCTCGCCGAGGTGGCGCCCGACACCCGCACCACCCGGGCCCGGCTCGAAGGGGCGCTGACCGTGGCCCGGGGTTGCGGTGACCGCATCGGCGAGGCCACCGCCCTCGTCGGCCTGGGGCGACTCAGCCAGCGCCAAGGCGACCTCACGAGCGCCGACCGGCGCTACCGCGCCGCCCTGAGGCTGCACCAACACGGCGGTGACCCCGCCGCCATCGCGGAGGCGATCGATGCGCTCGGCGGCCTCGCGGTGATGCGAGGCAACGCCCTCGCCGGGGCGCGCCTGTTCGGGGCCGCACAGTCGTTCCGCGCTCGCCACGGCTGCGTCCGCCCCGCTGCGCGGCGCGAGGAGTACGCAGGCGCCGAGCACGCCGCCTGCGCCACGATCGGCGACGCCGCCTTCACCACCGCCCTCGGTGAGGGAGCTGCGCTGTCGACGCAGGGAGCCATCAGCCTGGCCACGTGCCGGGGCGAGCGCGTGCCGCGCCCCAGAACGGGCTGGGCGGCATTGACCGACGCCGAGGTGGCCGTCGCCCAGCTCGTCGCCGAGGGCCACGCCAACAAGGTGATCGCCCGGGAGCTCACAGTTGCACCCGCCACCGTGAAGGCGCATCTCCGCACCATCTACGCCAAGCTCGGCGTGCGAAATCGGGCCGCCCTTGCGGCGGAGGTCGCCACGAGGGCTCACGTCGGCGACGTTGTTGACGACAGGTTGGTCGGGGAGCACTCGGCCACCGTTGCGTCAGAGCCCCTCCGGGAGACCCGCACGTGAACCGCGAAGCTCCGGATCGACGAACGCAGTCGCAGTCGGTCGGGCTTCGACTGCCGCCGCGGGACGTGGAGCGCGATCGCACCAATCGAACTACCTCGATGTCCATGTCGTCTTTCATCTACGCCCCCGTGGGTGTCGTCTACGCCCCCCCTGCGGAGACGCGTACGCCAAACGGACGATGGTTCTCTCCCACCAGACGAGCGACGATAGGCACCGACCTCGACTCACGGGGGAGTTGGTCCGCCGAGGCAAACAAGCTGGCTGGCGGCAAACCTCGTGAGCTTCGTCGCCAGCAATGACTCTCGAGCGCAAAGGATGATGAAATGCAACTCTCTAGGAAACTGATCCGGCTGGCGTTACCCACAGTCGTGGCCGCCGCAACCCTTGTGTTTCAGTCCCCAGGTCCCGCAGGGGCGACCTATGGTGGGCGCGTGCACCCCGAGTCCCGATGAAGCCGGCATCCGGCCTCGCCGCCGGCGCGTGCATTGGTGGTCGACACCTTCGCTGTCTCGTGACGCTCCTGGGCGACTCATTGTGGCCACGAGCGGGGCGGCATCCCAGGTGGGCGGTGGCATCCGGGAACGGCCGTCCAGCGAAGGGCTCGTTCGCAACGCCTGTCCTCCGCACGGAACGGGCCAGCCGTCTACGAAATGTGCAGCACCGATGCGGTCGAGCCAGCCCGTGACGAGGCTCGGTGAGACGCCCACAAGGGGCGCCGAGCGACCAGACCCGCTCGGAAACGACCACACGTACCGCGGCAACTGAGCCCACGATGTGCCCGAACCTCGATAGCGCCGGACCGGCCAAGGGAGCAGAGAAGTGAACCAGGAGCGAAGGATGAGCCGGGTGGCGCAGGTCTGCGTCGGGCTGCTCGTCGTGACCATGCTGGCGGTCCCTGCGGTGCCGTCGCGGGCCGACACGGAGCCACCTCTGGGCGAGCCCGCCGGGTCGGGGTCGTTGGCGGGCACCGAGAAGGTCGACGACGGGTTCTTCGACGGGACACTGTGCTTCAGGCAGTTGAAGACCATCTTCGCCCTACGAGGCATCGGGTCCTACGAGGGCCGGACCACCTCGGGCGCCAAGGTCGTCTACAACGCCCGGATCACCGCCGGCCAGTCTGTCCCCGCCCACGGGCCGCTGCAGTTGGAGGTCGAGAACACCCAGACCTACTTTCACGGCCCCTACGGCACCCACGGCACCGTCGACGAGAACTGCACCCAGGCCACCCTGGGCGACCCCGTGCCGTCCACCTTCAGACTGTTCGCCCCAAACCACGTGTACCGCCTCGACGGGTCCAACAACCAGGTGCCCTGCACGGGCGACGGGCTCTTCTCCCGCGGCGAGAAGGGCAATGCCACGTTCGGGAACCCCGCCTGGCGGGCGCAGTGGAGCCTGTCCCAGCCCTGCACCATCGTGGGCGACAACCCCGACGCGGTGGGCCTGGCCTCGGCCGGCACCGTGATGCGCCACGTCGGCCAGCACGACGCCTGCTTCAACCCGCCGTGCCTCGACAACCTCCGCATCGACTACAGCCAGATCCTTCCCTTCCGGGGCCTCCACGTCGGCCTGGGGGGCCCCGCCTCGGCCCAGGTGGGCAGCTCGGTCACCGTGACCGCGGCCGTCACCGACGACGGCCGCCCAGTCGGGAGCGCGCCGGTGTCGTTCGCGGTGAGCGGGCCGGCGCCGCCGGCCCCCGCCGGCGGGGCGGGGGTCACCGGGGCCGACGGCAGGACCACGTTCACCTTCACCGCCGCCGCCACCGGCGACTACACGGTGACCGCCACCGCCACCAACTCGGGTGTCTCGGTAACGACGTCGACCCTGCCCGCCACCACCGTATCCACCAACACGACCCTGCCGACCACCACCCTGCCCACCACCACGTCGAGCACCACGTCGAGCACGACGGTGCCGGGCACTACCGCCCCCACGACCCCGCCCGTGGCCACCGCCTCGGGCACCCTCGTCGTCAAGTTCACGCCCCTGCCCCCGCCGTCGCTGACCCTGGCCGGGCCTTCGCGGGCCCAGACCGGGGACAACACCACCGTTACCGCCACCTTCACCAACGCCGGCAACCCCGTGCCCGGCGTGTCGGTCTCCTTCAGCGCCGCCGGTGCGGGGCAGGTCACCCCGGCGTCGGGCAGCGCCCTCACCGATCAGAACGGCCAGGCCACCTTCGCCTTCGCCGGCGACCGGGCGGGCGCCTACACGGTGACGGCCAGCGGATCCGTGGCCGGCCAGAGCACCTCGGCCACCCACGGCCTCAATCTCGAGATCCGCTCCTTCCACCTTGCCGGCAACATCCCGAGCCAGTCGTCGCCAGCGTCCTACGTCCCTTCCTCCTCCGCCATCGATCCGACCGGTACCTACGCCTACTTCGGAGGCTACGGAACGCTCCAGAAGGTCGACCTGCGCACCTTCCAGGAGGTCGGCGTCCTGTCGATGCCCGGTGCCAACTACGTCGGGGCCGCGGTCATGGACGCTGGCGGGCGTTACCTGTACCTGGGCACCAACGCCGGCGTGGTCAAAGTCGACCTGGCCTCGTTCCAGGTCGTGGGCACACTCGCCGTTGACCCCGCCGAGTACGACCTGACGTCTGCGGTCATCGATCCCGCCGGCCGGTACGCGTACTTCGGCACCTCCAACACCGGTACGCCGAAGCCCGGCCGGGTCGTGAAGATCGACCTCACCAACTTCTCCCGGGTCGGGAGTATCACGTTCCCAGCGAATGAGACGTTTGTGACATCGGCCGTCATCGATCCGCTGGGCCGCTACGCCTACTTCGGGGCCCAGGGCGCGGGGGCTCTCCCCGGTTCGGTTGTCAAGGTCGACCTCGAGTCGTTCTCCCGCGTCGGCGCAGTGGCGCTCAGCGGTGTCGAGGAGAACCGGCTCCCATCGGCGGTGATCGACCGGCGGGGCGCCTTCGCCTACTTCGGGGCGGCCCGGTCCGGTGCTCCTGGCCGGATCGTCAAGATCGACTTGACGACCTTCCAGCGGGTCGGTGCGATCGTTCTCGACCCCTCTCAGCAGTTGGCCCTGTCGGCGGCCATCGACCCCTTCGGGCGCTTCGCCTACTTCGGCACCGAGGGATCGAGGCCCGCGGCGGTCGCCAATTTGGAGCGCTTTCCCGCATCCATCGTCAAGGTCGACCTCCGCTCGTTCCAGGCGACGCTCTCCGCAACCCTTGCAAAGCCGGAGTACGGCGATCTCGTCACCGCGGTGATGGACCCGGCCGGCAACTTCGCGTACTTCAGGAAGGGAGGTATCCCTGCGACACCGGATGCGCTGGGCTCCCCGGCGGCGGTCTACAGGGTGGCCGTGGCCCGCCCGCCCGTGCCGTGGCTGGTGGCCGGCGCTGACTCCTACACGACGCCGTTCGCCACCCCGCTGTCGGTGGCGGCGCCGGGCGTGCTGGCCAACGACGCCGACACCCAGGACGCCGACCGGCTCGGGGCCAACCTCCTGGCGAGCCCGGCCCACGGTGCCGTGACGCTCAACCGCGACGGCTCCTTCACCTACACCCCGGACTCGGGCTTCAGCGGCACCGACACCTTCACCTACAAGGTTGACGACGCCCAGAACTACTCAGCCCCGGCCACCGTCACCGTTTCCATCCCCGCGCCGCCCGACGGCGTGCAGGCCGTGAACGGGTCGGCCTTCGGGTTCGAGACGAACGTGGGTCTCTTCGGCGGCGCGCCATCGGTCAAGGGCGGCCCCGGCTCCACCTGCGGCCAGGCGGCCCAGCCGGCCTGCGTCGACGGCCAGTCCCCGGCGGTGGCCATCCCGCCCAGCGGCGGCGACCTGTCGGCCACCGACCCCGACGGCAACCTGGGCCAGTACGGGCCGGCCCGCATCTTCGAGAGCCACGGCCCCCTCACCGTTCACACCCAGGGCACCACCGGCCCGGCCGGGTCGGTGACCTCCTCGGCCTCGGTCAAGGACGTCTCCGACAACGACCCCTTCCACGCCCACGCCCCCGACGGGCAGGTCTCGAGCACCTGCCGCGCCAGCCAGAGCGTGCTGAGTGGCTCTGCCCGCATCGTCGACGGCCGCCTGGTCCTCCACACCGATCCCACCACCGGTGAGCCGTCCGAGGAGGTCACCTTCCCGCCCGTCTGGGATCCCGCCCCCAACACCACCTTCGACGGCGCCCTCGACCACATCGGTGACCGGTTCCGCATCGTGTTCAACGAACAGATCCTCGGCCCCGAGACCATCACCGTCAACGCCGTGCACATGTACCTGCTGGGGCCCACCGCGGTGGGCGACATGGTCATCGGCTCCTCCCGCTGTGGGGTGGTGACGTCGGCGGCGAACGCCGCCCCGGTGGGCAACGACGACGCCTACACCGCCACCGCCGGTCGGCCCCTGGTCGTGCCCGCCGCCGGAGTGCTGGCCAACGACACCGACGCCGACGGCCAACCGCTGACCGCGGCCAAGCCCGCCGGCACCCGCCCGCCCGCCTCCGGCGGCGGCAACTGGACGTTCCCGGGCGAGCCGGCCCACGGCAGCCTCGACCTGCGAACCGACGGCTCCTTCACCTACACCCCGGCCCCGGGCTACTCCGGCCCCGATTCCTTCACCTACCTGACCCAGGACTCCCGGGGCAAGGCCGACCCGGCCACGGTGAGCCTCACCGTGTCCCCGGCCCCGACTCGCAAGGCGGTGGCAGACTTCGACGGCAACGGCTCCACTGACCTCTCGGTGTTCCGTCCCAGCGACGGCACCTGGTACCTCCAGGGCAGCCCCCAGGCGAACTACGGGGCCGCAGGCGACATCGCCGTGCCCGCCGACTACGACGGCGACGGCAAGTCCGACGTGGCCGTGTTCAGACCCTCCAACGGCGTCTGGTACCTCCAGGGCAGCGCCGGCACCGACACCACCGTGGCCTTCGGGGCCTCGGGCGACATCCCCGTGCCCGCCGACTACGACGGCGACGCCAAGGCCGACATCGCCGTGTTCCGCGGCGGCGTCTGGTACGTCAAGGGCAGCGCCGGCACCGATTCCGCCGTGGCCTTCGGGGCCGGCGGTGACGTCCCGGTGCCCGCCGACTACGACGGTGACGGCAAAGTCGACCGGGCCGTGTTCCGAAGCGGTGTCTGGTACGTCAAGGGCAGCGCCGGCACCGACACCGCCACCGCCTTCGGGACGACCGGCGACGTCCCCGTGCCCGGCGACTACGACGGCAACGGCGCCGTTGAGATGGCCGTGTTCCGGCCCTCCAACGGCGTGTGGTTCGTCCAGGGCGGGGCGGCCACCGCCTGGGGAACCAACGGCGACGTCCCCGTACCCGGCGACTACGACGGCGACGGAGACCTGGAGATCGCCGTGTTCCGGCCGTCCAACGGCGTCTGGTTCGTCCAGGGCGGGGCCACCGCCGCCTGGGGGGCCAGCGGCGACGTCGCCCTGCCCTTGCCGGCGGCGGTGCACCGGTCGTTGGGCTGACGGGGCTCTCAGACTGGACTAGACTTAGTCCGATGATGGTGAACATGCACGAGGCCAAGACCCATCTCTCCCGGCTGGTGGCCCGGGCGGCCGGAGGCGAAGAGATCATCATCGGCAAAGCCGGCGTCCCGCTGGCCCGGCTGGTGCCCTACCGGCCCGAGGCGGGTCCTGTCCGCCGCTTCGGGTACTGGAAGGGCCGGGTCAAGCTGGCCGCCGACTGGGACGCGCCCGAGACGAACGCCGAGATCGAGACCATGTTCGGCAGTCGCGAGGACGCGCAAAGCTGAACCTGCTCCTCGACGCTCACGTGCTGCTCTGGTCGCTCGCCGGCGACGACCACCTGTTGCCGCCCCGGGCGCGAGGGGCCTTGGCCAACGTGGCCACGGATGCGGTCGTGAGCGCCGCCACCGCGTGGGAGATCGAGATCAAACGGGCGCTGGGCAAGCTGGAGGCGCCCGAGGATCTCGCCGACGCCCTGGCCGCGGGCGGGTACCGGCCACTGCCCGTCTCTATCGAGCACGCCGTCGTCGCCGGCCGGTTGCCACCACGCCACCGAGACCCCTTCGACCGGATGCTCGTGGCCCAGGCCACCCTCGAAGGGCTCACCATCGTCACCGGCGACCGGCGCATCGCCGACTACGAGGTCCCGGTGCTCTGGGAGTGACCAGCGCAGGCACCGGGTACGCGCCACCGGTAGGAGGTCGGGGCTGAGATGGCATTGGAATGAGCGGTACCCTCGTCTCAGGAGGTGGCGCCGCCCGTGGCGCCCGGGACTGGAAGGCATGCCTGCATCGGGGGAGCAGCGACGGTCACGGGCCCTGCATGTCGTGCCGGACCTACCCGCGCCGGCCTCCGCGGGGACCGCCGGCGACGAGGAGTGCCCGGATCCGGTTTCTCTGCGGGCCGGGGCCCACAACCTCCCGTGGGCCCTCTCCAGCTTCGTGGGCCGCCGGCGCGACATGGAGGAGGTGGGAGCGCTGGTCGCGTCCGGCCGGCTGGTCACCATCACCGGTCCTTCCGGCATGGGCAAGACCCGCCTCGCCATCGAGGTTGCGGCCCGCCTGCCCGACTCCCCGCAGGACGGCGTCTGGCTGGTGGAGCTGGCCCTGATCGGAGCCACGGAGAACCCCGACCTGGTGGCCGAGGCCGTGGCCTCGGTGTTCGACGTCGTCCCGCAGCCGCGGCAGTCCTTCTCTGAGGCTCTCGTCGACCGTCTCCGGAACGCCACGACGCTGGTCCTCCTCGACAACTGCGAGCATCTCGCCGGCGCCGTCGTCAGCCTCGCCGGCGACCTTCTGGTGCGCTGTCCCGGAGTGCGGATCCTCGCCACCAGCCAGCGGGTGCTCGGACTGCCCGGCGAGCAGGTGTGGCCGCTGGAGCCGCTCTCGCTGCCCGAGCCGGAGAACACCGAGGAGACCTCCGACGCTGTCGCGCTGTTCCACGCCCGCGCCAGGTCGCTCAACCCCCGCTTCACGGTCACCGACCAGGGTGCGGCGGCGGTGGCGGAGACGTGCCGGCGCCTCGACGGCATCCCCCTGGCCATCGAGCTGGCCGCCGCCCGCACCGTCATCCTGTCGCCGGTCGAGATCGCCCGGATGTTGGACGAGCGTTTCCGTCTCCTGACCGGCGGGAGCCACGCCGCTGCCTCCCGACACCGGACGCTCCGGGCCGCCCTCGACTGGAGCTGGGACCTGCTGGAACCGGCCGAGCGAGCCCTTCTGAGGCGCCTCTCGATCTTCGCCGGCGGTGCCGGCCTGGGCGAGGTCCGAGCGGTCTGCACGGGTGGCGAGGTGGCGCGGGAGGCGGTCCTGGACCTGCTCGGTGCCCTCGTGTCGAAGTCCCTGGTGGTCGCCGACACGAGCCGATCGATGGCCCGCTACCGGCTGCTGGAAACGGTGCGAGACTACGGGCGCGACCGGATCGAGGAGGCCGGCGAGATGCAGGCCACCGGGGCTCGCCACGCCCGGCGGTACCTCCAGCTCGCCGAGCAAGGTTGGCACCGCATTGTGGGGGCCAGCGACGAGGACGGAGCCGGGATCCTCGAGGCCGAACACGACAACCTGCGGAGCGCCCTTACCTGGTTCCTTGGTACGGGCGACCCCCAATCCGCCCTCCGCCTGTGCTCGGCGCTCACCCCGTTCTGGAACGCCCAGGGGCACTTCCGCGAGGGCCTGGACTGGCTCGACCGGGCCATGCGTGGCAGTGGAGCGCCGGTCGCCATGACCGTGCGGGCGTTGTGGGGAGTAGGCATGTTGTCCCTCATGCAGGGGGATCTCGACCGGGCCACGTCCGCGCTCGAGGAGAGCCTGGCCCTTGCTCGCCGGCACGGCTACGACCGCCCGGCCATGGAGGCGCTCAACCTCTTGGCATTCATCTCGGTGTTCACGAAGAACCCGCTCACCGCCGTCCCACTCCTGGAGGAGAGCGTCGCCTTTGCCCGAGCACGCGACGACGGGGGCTCCCTTATCACCGCCCTCGCCCTCTACGGCCGGGCCCGGCTGTTCTCGGGCGACACCGAGGCGGCCCTGGCCGTGTTCGAGGAGTGCCGGGAGCTGGGCCGGGCCCTGGGGAGGGGCGGCGAGACTCCGGGACTGGTCGGCCTGGGCTGGGTTGCATTGGCGCAGGGCCGCCATGCCGAGGCCACGCGTCTGTTCTCCGGGTTGCTGCCCTCCGTCCGCCGGTCCGGTGACCGCTTCCAGACCGCCCTGGTGCTCAGCTTCGTAGGGGAGCTGGCCTGGCGCCGGGGCGACCACGACGAGGCGCGTCGGGTGCTGGAGGAGAGCGCGGCGCTGGCCCGGGCCATGGGCGCCCCCTTCCCGCTGGCCCGCGCCCTGTTGGGACTCGGCCGGGTGGCACAGACCCTGGGCGACAACGGGATGGCAGGGGCACTGGTGGACGAGGCGGTCGCGGCGGCCCAGCGGGCACGCTTCCCCCATGCCGTGGTCCGTTGCCTCGTCGGCCGCGCCGATCTGGACGGGTCGACCGGCGACCTCGAGGCGGCGGAGGCCCGGCTGAAGGAGGCCCTGACGATCGCCACCGACAACGGCGACCGGGCCGGCGCCGGCCTGGTGCTCCGTACGCTCGGCACGGTGGCCCGTCTCGGCGGTGACTACCAACGGTGCACGTCCCTTTACCTCGAAGCCCTCGATCTGGCCGTGGTCACCGGAGACGTGGGCGGGGTCGCCGACTCCCTCGATGCCCTGGCCGCCCTGGCCACCGGCCAGGACCGGGCCGAGCACGCAGCCCGGCTGTTCGGTGCCGCCGACAGCCTGCGCCGTGCCTGTGGTGCGTTGCGCCCGCGAGCGAACGGTTTCAATCGGGACACCGACCCCGACGCGGTAAGGGCCGCCGTCGACGGTGCCGACTTCGACCAGGCGTTCGCCGAGGGCGCCGCTCTTTCCCTCGAAGATGCCGTGGCCCTCGCCGCCAACAGCCGCGGGGGACCGAGGCGGCCGGCGACGGGATGGGCGTCGCTCACCGCCACCGAGGTCCAGGTCGTCGATCTAGTGGCGGAGGGCCTCACCAACCCCGAGGTGGCATCGCGGATGTGCGTGTCGCCTCGCACCGTGCAGAGCCACCTGGTCCGGATCTTCCGCAAGGTCGGCATTGGGTCTCGCCGGGAGCTGCGGGAGGCGGTGCGCCAGCGGTCGGAGGGCTGAAAACGCGCAAATTTGCGTCACTTTGGCGGATGTTTTCCCCGAACCGGCATGCGATGGTGAGGCGGTCCGGAAATCTCACGGGGAGCTATTGCATTCTCATGTCGATGTGGCAACCTTCGGTGACAGCCCGTACTGCCACTACACAGGCACCTGGGGCGGCTGGGGAGTCGTCCAAGAGACCGCTGGCGTCGACCGCGGTCGCGCGCGGTCGCTCGGCTCTAGGAGCCGCAACCGCCTCTGTCCGACGCGAAAGGAAGTTCATGAGCAGCGACACGACCGGGCCCCACCTCATGAGCACAGGAGCCACGAGATGGTGAAGGCCATGGCCGGTGTCGGGCGACGGTTGCTCGCCGCGTCGGCGGTCCTCTCGGCGGCATTGATCACGGTCGGGGCGAGCCCAGCCCCGGCTGCGGTCACCGCGGTGAGCGGCAGCGCCTGCGGCTACTTCACCAGCGTCGGCCTCTTCGGCGGACCCCTCGGGGTACGGGGCTGCGGCGAGCCGGGCGTGACGCCCGCCAGCACCTCGTACTCACCTTCCGTGACCCTGCCGAGCGCCGGCTCGGGCACCCCGATCACCGCCAGTGACCCCGATGGAGCCATCGCCCAGTACGGCCCGGCCAAGCTGTTCAGCGGGCAGTACCCGAACGCGGTGAACGATCCCACCGGGAGCGCACCGTCGCCGCCGTCGGGGCCTCAGAGCGTCAGCACCCAGGGCACCGTCGGCGGTTCGGTCACCAGCTCGGCCTCCATCTCTCAGGGCACCCAGGGCACGGCGGATCCGACCCAGCCTCGCGGCATCGGTCCTGGGCCGGTGATCGCCGACGCCGTCAGCAGCACGTGCACCGCGTCCGAGACGGGCGTGACCGGCTCCACGACGGTCACCAACGGGGTACTTGAAACGAAGTACGACACCCAAACCCAGCTTCCCATCGTCGTCGAGGCCGTCCCCACCAATCCGCCGGCGAACTACACCCGCAGCGGCACCCTCGACCACGTGGGCGACAGGTTCGTCGTCGTCTACAACGAGCAGGTGATCGGCCCCGACTCGATCACCGTCAATGCCGTCCACATGTACCTGCTGGGCGAGACCGCGCGGGGAGAGATGGTCATCGGGCAGTCCCGCTGCGCCATCACCTCCACGGTCCCCAACGGCGCGCCGGTCGCCACGAACGACGCCTACTCCACCAAACGGAACTCGGCGCTGACCGTTCCTGCGGCCGGGCTCCTGGCCAATGACAGCGACCCCAACGGCAATGCCCTGACGGCGACGAACGCCCAAGCGGTGTTCGTCCCCGGCCCGAGCCACCCGTCACAGTCAACCGGCAACACATACACATTCCCCAGCCGGCCGGCGCATGGGACGGTGACGATCAATCCGAACGGCTCGTTCACCTTCACCCCGGCCCAGGATTTCGTCGGGACCGACACCTTCAAGTACGTCGCCCGTGACCCGAGAGGGGCCAACTCGACAGCCACGGTGACCGTGACCGTGGGCCAAGCGGCTGCCGCGCAGGTCGTGGCCGACTTCACCGGTGACAGCAAGACCGACCTGTCCATCTTCCGGCCGGGCAACGGGGCCTGGTTCGTGCGGGGGGCCACGCCCGAGACCACCGGCTACGGCGCCAGCGGTGATGTACCCGTGGCCGGCGACTACGACGGGGACGACAAGGCCGACATCGCCGTGTTCCGGCCGTCGCAGGGGGCGTGGTACGTCCACAAGAGCGGTGGCGGCGACATCGCCCTGGGATACGGCACCACCGGCGACATCCCCGTGCCGGGCGACTACGACGGCGACGGGAAGACCGACATCGCCATCTTCCGCCCGTCCCAGGGCGTCTGGTACATCCACAACAGCGGGGGCGCCGACACCGCCCTTGGCTACGGCGGCAGTGGCGACGTTCCCGTTCCGGGCGACTACGACGGCGACGGCAAGACCGACATCGCCGTGTTCCGCCCGTCCCAGGGCGTCTGGTACATCCACAACAGCGGCGGCGGCGACACCGCCCTGGGCTATGGCGCCAACCTGGACATCCCGGTACCCGGCGACTACGACGGCGACGGCAAGACCGACATCGCCGTGTTCCGCCCGTCCCAGGGCGTCTGGTACATCCACAACAGCAGCGGCGGCGATACCGCCCTGGGCTACGGCGCCAGCGGCGACATGCCCGTCCAGGGCGACTACGACGGCGACGGCAAGACCGACATCGCCGTGTTCCGTCCCTCCCAGGGCGTCTGGTACATCCACAACAGCGCAGGTGGGGACACCGCCTTGGGCTACGGCACCAACGGCGACGTCCCCGCACCCCTGTCTCCCGCCGTCGGCATGAGGTTCTTTCCGAGATGAGCCAACACACCCTTCCCCTGTCCGCTCGCGCCACCGCGGCCCGGTTGGCCCTGTCCGCCTTCCTGGTCTTCACGGCCTTCGGGGTGTTGGGGCCGTCGCCCGCCGGCGCCCAGGCGGTCCAGCAAGGGCCGTGCGGCGACAAGCCGTGCGCGGCAGTGTCCGTCAACCAGGGCCCGTGCGGCCCCAACCCGTGTGTGTCGGCCCCCGTCAATCAGGGCCCCTGCGGGGCCACCCCGTGCGCCACGGTGCCGGCGCGGCAGGGGCCGTGCGGAGCCACTCCGTGCCCGCCGGTGGCGGCGGCCGCCGCCCAGGGCCCCTGCGGCGCCAGCCCGTGCCCCACGGTGCCGGCGGCCCAGGGGCCGTGCGGCGCCAACCCGTGCCCCAAACCGGTGGAGCTGACCCCTGCGGCGGGTGCTGCCATCATCCCGACTACCACGACGCCGCCGTCGCCACCCGCGAATGCCCTGGGCGGGACCCCGACCGGAGCAGTCGAGGGCACCGCCACCAGCACCACGGTGGGGTCTCAGGATCAGGCGGCCGCCGTCAGAGGCGGGAGCAACGTCGGCACCAGCACAGGGACGGTGGTCGCCCTGGCGATTCTGGTTGTTGCCGGTACCTTCGCCTGGCTCGTGTACAGACGTCGCGTGAGCCCCGGTCCGTGGTCGTGAGCCTCCCTCCGCCAGGGCGCCCGACGGTCAAACGCCTACTCGACATCGTGGTGGGCACGGTGCTGGCGGTGGCGGCGCTGCCGGTAATCGCCGTGCTGGCCGTGGTCGTGTGCATCAGCCTCCGCACGTGGCGACCGTTCTTCATGCAGCAGCGCATCGGCCGTGGCGGGCAGGCATTCACGATGCCGAAACTGAGGACCTTGCCTCCCGAGGCACCGGCCGCGGTCGACAAGTACATCCTGGCGGGTGTGCGGACCACCCGGATCGGGCGCCTTCTCCGGCGGACGCACATCGACGAGCTCCCACAGCTGCTGCTGGTCCCCATCGGGCGGATGAGCCTGGTCGGCCCCCGCCCGGAGATGCCCTGGTTGCTGGCTCGGTTCGACCCGGACTTCGTCACCGCCCGGTCGATCGCCCGCCCCGGTTGCACCGGCCTGTGGCAGATTGGAGCCGACGCCGGCCGTCTGATCGGCGAGGTGCCGGAGTACGACCTCCACTACCTCCGGCACATGAGCGCCCGCCTCGACATCTGGGTGATCTTTCAATCCGTGCGGGTCTTCCTGGGCGGTCCGCGGGTTTCGTGTGCCGACGTGCCGTCCTGGGCACTCCGCCAGCGGCCGAGCATGGACGAGGCCGCGACCGGCTCCCTCTACCCGACACTGCGGGCCGGGTGATGAGCCCGACCAAGGTTTCTTCGAGCCTGAGAACCGTTGGAGAGCCGCGAATCTCGCAGTTTCCGAGGCTGCTTCCGCCGCTCCTGCCGGAGGGCGTGGTGTCCGGCGGGCAAAGGACCGGCCCCCCGCTCGACATCGGAGTCTTCGGGGCGCGGGGGATCCCCTCCACGTACAGCGGTTATGAGACCTTCCTCACGGTGATGCTGCCCGAGCTCGTCGCCCGCGGCCACCGGGTGACCATGTACTGCCGGCGCGGCGAGGTCAGCTCCTCGGGCTCCTACCGCGGCGTGCGGCGCGTCGTCCTGCCGTCGGTGAGCTCGAAGCAGCTTTCCACCATGACCCATGGCTACATCGCCGCAGCCAGGGCCGCGGCCGCGCGCCATGACGTGCTGCTGGTCGTGAACGTCGCCAATGCCGGCGCCTCCCTGATGAGCCGGATGCTGGGGTCCCGGGTCGTCCTGAACACCGACGGCCAGGAGTGGAACCGCCTCAAGTGGGGCCGCGTCGGCCGCTCCGTCTTCCTTCTGTCGGCCCACCTGGCCCGCCACTGTGCCGCGGCCCTGGTGTCGGATTCCGCGGCCATGCGGGAGATCTACCGGCAGCGGTTCGGGGCCGAGTCCACCGTGATCCCGTACTGCTGGACGGAGATCGAGCCGGCGGGGACCGAGGACCTTGCAACCTTCGGGGTCGAGCCCAGGAAGTACTTCGTCGTGGCCGGTCGGTTGACTCCCGAGAACAACGCCGATGCCATCGCCGAGGCCTACCTGGAGTCCGATCTGCCGTATCCCCTGGTCGTGCTAGGAAAGGCGAACTACCGCTCGCCGGTCACCCGCCGGCTCGAGGAGCTCCAGTGTCGGGACAGCAGGGTGATCGTGGGCGGACACGTCAGCGACCGGCGACGCTTCGCGCTGTTGCTGAGCGAGTCACTCGGCTACATCCACGGACACAGCGTCGGCGGAATCAACCCCGTACTCATCGAGGCGATGGGATGCGGCGCCCGGATCGTCGCCCTCGACACGCCGTTCAACCATGAGGCCCTCGGGGACTGCGGCGACTACTTCACCGAGCCGGCGGACGACCTCGTCCCCGTCCTGCGCCGCCTCGTTTCGGAACCTCTGACGGCGACCGACGCCGCCCGGCAGGAAGCCATGGCCCGGGCTCATTCGCGCTTCTCGCTGAAGGCCATCGCTGACGCGTACGAGCTCCTGCTGACGTCTGCTTCTCTGCGAGACCGGCACTCCGGTTCGTCGATGCCCACCCTGTGGGACCGGCCTGAATGAGGAAGCTCCGTAGGGGAACAGGCGGCGAACCGCCTCGATGATGGTCGGGAAGTGGGAGTACGGCCGGCCCGCGGCGGCCCGGGCCAGCGCCGACCGGCCGTCGGACGCGACGCCGGTGGCGCCGGCGCGGCCGGCGGGCCTCCCACTCGTGGATGTCGCCGGCCTGTCCGTGTGCTTCGGCGGTGAGGTGGAGGCGCTGCGGGGCGTCAGCTTCTCCCTGGGCCAGGGGGAGTCCGTGGCCATCGTCGGCGAGAGCGGCTCGGGCAAGTCGACGCTGGCCCAGTGTCTGGCCGGGCTCATCCAGGCCCCCGAGGCGCGAGGCAGTGTGCGGGTCGACGGTGTCGAGTTGCTGGGGGCGTCGGAAGAGGAGCTGCGGGCCGTGCGGTGGGCCACCGTCGCCCTGGCCCTACAGGGGTCGCCCTTCAACCCGGTGGTCACCGTGGGCGACCAGGTGGCCGAGCCCCTACGGGACCGGCGCGGGATGGGAACCAAGGAAGCCAGGGCCCGGGCGAACGGGCTGGCCCGTGACGTGCTGCTCGAACCGGCGCTGCTCGACCGGTACCCCCACGAACTCTCGGGCGGGGAGCGGCGGCGGGCCGCCCTGGCCATGGTGCTGGCGCTCGACCCGGCGTTGGTCGTGCTCGACGAGCCGACGGCGGGCCTCGACCCGGCCACCCGCCTTGCATTGGTGCAGCGCATCGTCCGGCTGGCGGAGGACAGGGGCTTCGCCCTCGTCGTCATCTCACACGACCTGCCCGACGCGGCCAGCATGGCTACCCGCACGATGGTGCTCTACGCCGGCGAGGTCATGGAGGAGGGGTCGACGTCCCGGGTCATCCTGGAGCCCGCCCATCCCTACACCTGGGCCCTCGTCAACACCTTCCCGGTCATGACCACCACCAAGGACCTGCGGCCGATACGGGGCCGGCCTCCTGACCCGCGCGCCGTACCGCCGGGATGTCCGTTCAACCCCCGTTGCACGCAGGCCGAGGCGATCTGCTCCGACACCCGTCCTGAGCTGGTCCATTCACGAGACCGCCGGGTGTTCTGTCACTTCGGAGGACTCAAGACACTCCTGTCCGCCACCGACCTGAGCAAGTCCTTCGGTCGGGGCCGGCACCGGGTGCCGGCCCTCGAGGGCGTCTCGATCACCGTGCGGGAGGGGGAGTCGGTCGGCGTCGTCGGCCCGTCCGGGAGCGGGAAGTCGACCCTGGCGCGGATCCTCGCCGGCCACCTGGCATCAGATGCGGGGCAGGTGGTGCTCGAGGGCAAACCGCTCCCGAGCTCCTGGCGGGGCGACGACCGGCTCCGACGCAAGCGTATCCAGTTGATCATGCAGGACCCGGCCGAGGCCTTGTCGCCTCGGCTCACCGTGGAGGACCTGGTGGGGGAGCCGCTAGCCGTGACGAAGCAGGGCGACCCCGGCGAGCGCCGCGCCGCAGTGAGTGCCGTCCTGGACAGCGTCGGGCTGCCGTCCACCGGCTCCTTCCTGTCCGCTCGCACCCACGAGCTGTCCGGCGGCCAGCTCCAGCGGATCGCCCTGGCCCGTGCGCTGGTCGCCGAGCCGAAGGTCCTGGTCGCCGACGAGCCCACGGCCATGCTCGACGCCTCCGAGCAGGCCCGCCTGCTGGTGGTGCTGCGGGAGCGCCAGGTCGAGATGGGCCTGGGGCTCATCCTCATCTCCCACGACCTGGCGTCGGTGCGCAAGGTGACCGATCGCATCGTGGTGCTCGACGGAGGCAAAGTCGTTGAGGACGGTCCCTCCGCCACCGTGTCCACCATCCCCCAGAGCCCGACGGCCCGCCGGCTGGTGGAGGCGTCGCCCGCCTTCCGCCCGCTGGACGGAAGTAGTCATCCACCCGGCCCACAGGCGTGATGGGCCCACGGCAACGACGTGGCAGGCGAAATTTGCGCCACTTTGGCGGATGTTTTGCGGAGCGCGACCTGTCACGGTTAGTGGGTCCCTCCTGCGAACGCACCTCGTAGGCACTCAACCAGTGGGGTTCAACCATGCAGCGCATCGATACAGAACTGTCCACCGCAAGGAGGCGGCTCGACAGGCTAGGGGTGGCCGCCGAGAGGACGCGGGTTTAGTGTGGGTAGGCGAAGCCTCGCTGGGGGGCATGCGGGACGAGGTTCCGTCCTCGCCACATCTGTCGATGACGCCCGGGCTGCACGCCGCTGGGCCTCGAGTGGATGGGATGTGGTCAGTACGAGGGAAAAGAGGATGGACATGACGCAGGCACGGGTTTGTCCCCACAGGGTGTGGGCCCTCGTCATCGTCCTCGTTGCCGGGATGCTGGCCGGTCTCGGCTCACAGCCTGCGGCCGCCGACGTCTCGGCGGTGAAAGGCAGCGCCTGCGGCTACATCACCGACGTGTCGCTCTTCGGCGGCGCCAAGATGCTGCGGGGCTGCGGCCAGACGGAGAACGCGCCGGCGGGCAACAGCCCCTCGGTGACCCTGCCGGCCACCGGCTCTGCCCAGCCCGTCACTGCCGCCGACGCTGACGGAGCCACTGCGCAATACGGCCCGGCCAAGATCTTCAGTGGGCAGTACCCCAACAAGGCCAACGACCCGGAGGAAGACGACACCTCCCCGCCCTCTGGCCCACTTCGGGTGAGCACCCAGGGCACCACCGGTCCGAGCGGATCGGTGATGAGCAGCGCGGCCGTCGACCCCGGCACCCAGGGCACCGCCGACCCCAACCAGCCCCGAGGCGTCGGTCCCGGCCCGATCATCGCCAACGCGGTGAGCAGCTCCTGCACCGCGAGCGAGTCGGGCGTGAGCGCCACGACGACGATCACCGGCGGCAGGCTGGAGACCAAGTACGACTCCACCAGCCAGTTAGCGACGGTGACCGAGGACGTACCGACGAACCCGCCGGTGAACTACACCAAGACCGGCACGATCGACCACGTCGGCGACAGCTTCCGGGTCGTGTACAACGAGCAGACCACCGCCGCCGACGGCACGATCACCGTGAACGCGGTGCACATGTACCTGCTCGGCCCGACCGCCGTGGGAGACCTGATCATCGCCCAGTCCGTCTGCGGAGTGACCGTGACCGCAGCGACAACCACCACCACAGCCGCCGGGGCCACCACGACGACGGCCGCCGGCGCCACCACCACCACTACAGCCGCCGGCGCAACCACCACCACAGCTGCCGGCGCCACCACGACCACGGCCGGCGGCGTCACGACCACCACGTCCGCCGGCGCCGGCGCCGGTACCACGACGACCCAGGCGGCCACCGCCACGACGGCCGCAGTGGCGGCCGCCGCCGCCAGCCAAAGCACCACGACAACCGCTCCACCCGGGGAGGTCAGCGGCGGCGCCTGCGGCTACTACACCGACGTCAGCCTCTTCGGCGGGCCGAAGAACCTACGAGGATGCGGCCAACCATCCAGTGCACCGGCCGACAACGGCTCCCCGTCGGTGACCCTCCCAGCGGGAGGGTCGGCGACCCCGATCACGGCCTCCGATCCCGACGGGGCGACGGCCGTGTACGGGCCGGCCAAGATCTTCAGTGGCCAGTACCCCAACAAAGCCAACGACCCGGATGACGACGACACCTCCCCGCCGTCCGGCCCGCTGCGGGTCAGCACCCAGGGCACCCCGGGCGGGACCGTCACCAGCACCGCCAACGTCGACCCGGGCACCCAGGGCACGGCGGAGCCCAACCAGCCTCGAGGGGTGGGTCCGGGCCCGATCATCGCCGATGCGGTGAGCAGCACCTGCTCGGCGTCCGCTTCGGGCGTCACCGCGTCGGTCACGATTACCAATGGAAAGCTGGAAACCAAGTACGACGTAGGCACCCAGTTGGCGGTCGCCAGCGAGGATGTACCGACGAATCCGCCCGTGAACTACACCAAGACGGGCACCATTGATCACGTCGGCGATGCCTTCAGGGTCGTCTACAACGAGCAGATCGTCGGCGCCGACGGCTCAATCACCGTCAACGCGGTGCACATGAGCCTCCTCGGCCCGACCGCCATCGGCGACTTGGTGATCGCCCAGTCCCGCTGCGCACGTACCGCCGGCGGCACCAGCGGCGGAGGGGGCGTAACTGCCGCCGGGGTTGGCGCAACCGCGACCGGCGGCCGTGGGCTGTCGGCCACCGGCACGAACGCGTTGCGGCTGGTCGCCGTGGCCCTGCTGCTGGTGGCTGCCGGCGGGCACCTTCGCCACTGGGCGCCTAGCGGGGCAGGTCGACCGAGTGGGGTCCGGACCCGGCGGCTCCCGTGGGACTGACCGTGAGCTCCCCGGTGATCACTCGAACGGTGCATTCAGCGTGAACGGGTGGCCGCGAGCGACGCTGGCCGGCGTGCTCGTCTGCGCGTCGGCGGCCTTGGGGGTCGATCCGGCCGGCGGGACCCAGGTCACCGCTGTGAGCGGGGGCGCGTTCGGTCACTGGACGAAGGTGAGCCTGTTCGGCGGGCCGTCGGTCCCTGTCGGCCCCATCCCCGACGTCAGGCTTCCTCCCGAAGGCTCAGACGCGCCGATCACGGCGCGGGAGTCGGCAGGTTCGGCCGTCTACGGCCCGGCTCATATTTTCGGTGGCATCTGGCCCGCCACCGGCGTCGACATCGCCCCACCGTCGGGCCCGATCGTGGTGTCGACGAGGGGCACGCCCGGGCCCAACGGCTCGGTGACCAGCACGGTGGACATCAGCCTCCGCAACCCCCCCAACCCGAAGTCGCCGGGTGGTTGGGGCCCGTTGCCGCCCACCCAGGGCGAGGAGCTGCACACCACCTGCACCGCCAACCAGCAAGGGGTGACCGGCTCGACCCGGCTCAAGGGCGCGGTCATGTCGAAGGCCACGACGCCGGCCGGTGAGCCCATCGACGAGGAGCCGGTCCCTGACAACCCGCCGGTCAACTACACCCGCACAGGCGTGCTCACCAACGTCGGCGACCGGTACCGGATCGTCTACAACGAGCACATCATCGAGCCCGACGGGTCGCTCACCGTGAACGGCGTGCACATGTACCTGCTCGGCGACATCGCCGTCGGTGACCAGATCATCGGCCAGGTCCGGTGCTCGGTCAAGGGCGCGGGGTTCGCCAATACGCCTCCCACGGTCGTCGTACCGCCCGAGTCCAGGCCCACGATCGGCGCCCCCCCGCCGACGGGACCGCTGCCCACCCAACCCCCGCCTTTCGCCGGCGACCAGCCCGGGCTGGCGGCGGCGATTCCGGAGACAGGTTCTGAGTCCAACACACTGCTGTACGTGCTGCTGGCCGGCGCCGGAGTCGTCCTCGTCGTCGGTGGGCTGGGGGCATTCGGAATCCGCCGCCGTGGTGCGGGCGCGGGGCGGGCGCCGCCGGCATGATCCGGAGGCGGCCGCCGAGAGCACCCGGCCGTCCGGCATGAGCCAGGAACTGGACCCGACACGACCCGGCCACCCCGCCACGGCCACGGCAGTAGCGGTGGCCACGCCGTTCGCCGCTCCCGCCGCCGCCGTGGACCTCGACCTTGTCCCGACACAGCGGCGCCGGCGCTGGTGGGTGGCGCCCACCTCCTACCTGGCGACGGTGTTCGTGCTCATCAGCCTCAACTTCGGCATCCCCAGGCTCATGCCGAACGATCCCATCGACGCCCTCATGGCGTTCGGTTCGACCACGTATATCCAGAGTGACGAGACCAGGGCCGAGCTGGCCCGGTACTACGGGCTGGACAAGTCCCTCCCCCAGCAGTACGTCCACTACCTCAAGGGGTTGGCCAAGGGTGATCTGGGCGTCTCCGTCTACAACAACGTGCCCGTGCGCCGGGATCTCGGTGGAAAGCTGGGCTGGACCTTCCTGCTCCTCGCCACCGCGGCGGCCGTTTCCATCCTGATCGGCATCCCTCTCGGCATCCATTCCGGCTGGAAGCGGGGAAGGCGGGTCGACCGCGGCCTGCTCGCCTTCTTCCTCGGATATCAGAACCTGCCAATCTTCGTACTAGGTGCGGCAGCCTTCGTGCTTCTGTCCGCCAAGCTCGGGCTGTTTCCCTACGGAGGAGGCGCAACCCCGTTCAACGAGTACGACGGCTTGGCCCAGGCGGCCGACCTGGCCCGCCACCTGGCCCTCCCCGCCCTGTTGTTGGGTCTCGACGCCGCCACCTATCAGTACCTGATCATGCGGTCTTCCATGGTGGGAGAACTCGGCTCCGACTACCTACTCCTGGGTCGGGCCAAGGGCCTGCGGGAGCGCCGGCTGAAGTACCGCTACGCCGGGCGCAACGCGCTCCTGCCTGTGGTGTCGGTCATCGGCCTGCAGTTCGGCGCCGGCATCACCAGCGTCATTTTCATCGAGAGCATCTTCGCCTATCCGGGGCTCGGCAGCTATCTCTTCCAGGCGGTCGGCACCCGGGACTATCCCGCCATGCAGGGTGCCTTCCTGGTGCTGACGATCAGCGTGGTGACGGTCAACCTGCTCGTCGACGTCCTGTACCGCCGGCTCGATCCTCGGACGGCGGCATGAGAGCACTTCCTCGTGCCCTCCGCGGGAATCGAATGCTCCTCGCCGGGACGCTGATCCTCTCCACCGTTCTCGTCGTGGGTGCCCTCGCGCCCTGGATTGCCCCCTATGGACCGCGGGAGATCACAGGTGACTCCTTCGCCCACCCGTCGCGGGACCATCTGCTCGGCACCAACGACGCCGGCGCCGACATCCTGTCCCGCCTGGTGTGGGGTACCCGCACAACCGTGGTGGTGGCGGTGACGGCGACCACCGTCGTGCTGGCCATCGGCATCGCCCTGGGGATGACGGCCGGCCTGCGGGGTGGGCTCGTCGACCGCGCCATCATGCGCCTGGTCGACCTCTTCCTCGGTCTGCCCTTCCTTCCCTTGCTGATCTTCGTCGCCGCCCTGGCCGGCCCCAGCCTTCCGACGTCCATCCTCATGATCGGCCTGTTCCTCTGGCCCCAGACGGCTCGGATCGTCCGCAGCCAGGCATTGAGCCTCCGCAGCCGGGGGTACGTCGAGATCGCCCGGGGTTTCGGCGCCGGACCGGTCTACGTCATCCGCCGCCATCTCCTTCCTGGCCTCGCTCCGGTCATCGCCGCCAACATGGTGTTCGTGGCGGGAGTGGCCGTCGCCATCGAGGCCGGCCTCAGCTTCCTCGGGCTCGGGGACCCGGCCGCGGTGAGCTGGGGCGCCGAGGTGCAGCGCGCCGTCGGCAACAACCAGATCCAGATCGGCTCCCTGTGGCTGTGGTGGCTGATGCCCTTCGGCCTGGCCCTCACCCTCGCCATCTTCGGCTTCTCGTTGATCGGTGTGGCCCTGGAGCCCCGCTTCAACCCCCGCTGGCACCGTGCCAGATAGGTGAGAGGTCAGATCATGACGACGGAAATCGGACGGCGGACCTTCCTCAAGGGAATGGGCGGGCTTGCGGGAGCGGTACTGCTGGGGGGCTGCAACACCAGCCCGTCTCGCGACACCGGGGGCGGCAAGCTGGTGCGGGTGAAGTCCTGGGGCGACCTTGGCTACCCCTCGCCGTTCGTGTACGTCGCCGGCCCGGGGTACTGGCGGATGAGCCTGCTGTTCGACACCCTCACGTGGCCCGACTCGACCGGCAAGCAACTGCCCTGGCTGGCGTCGTCCTACAACCCGTCCGAGGACGGACTGATCTGGACGGTGGAACTGCGGGACGTCACATGGGCCGACGGCCGGCCGATCACGGCACGCGACGTCGCCTTTACCTACGACTACTACACGACGAAGACCTTCACGCCGCTGCTGACGGGCGTGCCGAAGGGAGGAGTCGACGTGCGCGCCGTCGGCGACCGGACGGTGGAGTTCCGGCTGCCGAAGCCCGAGGCCACGTTCCTCCAACAGACGCTGGGGACGATGCCCATCGTGCCCGAGCATGTGTTCGGCAACATTGCCGATCCCATGACGGTGTTCGACAAGAGCGTGTTCATGGGTTCTGGTGCGTACACGCTGGCATCCAAGAACGTCAACGCCGACACCGAGCTGTACGTGGCCCGAGACGACTATTACCTCGGTCGGCCGTTCGTACCCCGCATCGAGATGCTCGGCGTGCCCGACGACAACGAGCTGGCCGCCCTACGGGCGGGCGTACTCGACGGCGCCAGCGCCGACGAGGAGGGCGCCCGCAACGAGGTGCTGCAGCCCTTCCGCGACGATCCGGAGTTCGGACTGCTCGAGCAGCCGGCCGGCTTCGGCTTCCCGCTCTTCTTCAATATGGCCAAGGGGGGTGCCCTCGCCGACCTCCGGTTCCGGCGGGCCTGCCTGCACGCCATCGACCGGGAAGACATGGTCAACCGTCTCCTCACCGGCAACGGTACGGTGGGAAGCCAGGGTTGGCTGCCGCCGACCAACCCGTACCACGTGCCGGTGCGGGAGTATCCGTTCGACCGGGCCTTGGCCGAGCGGCTGATGGACGAGGCGGGCTACCGCCGCTCGGGCGGGGGCCGCGGCGACCGCGTCGCCCCGAACGGCGCCCCCATCCGGTTCACCCTCGATCTCCCCGACATCGTCCCCATCGCGCTGGCGGAGCTGGTGGTGTCCAGCCTTGGGGCCGTCGGTGTGCCCATCGACCTGCGCCGCGTCGACCTACCGCACGTGTACGGCGCCAAGATCAGCGGCAGCTACGACCTGGTGATCCAGTCCTACCCGGGGCCGGGCGGCATCGGGCCGAACGGCGATCCCGACCAGCTGCGCTACATCTACCACTCCACGCCGCCCAACACGACCCACAAGGCCACCGGCTACTCAAACCCCGAGGTCGACCGCCTCCTCGACGCTCAGCTCGCCACCTACGACGAGGCCGAACGCAAGCGTCACGTCGGCCGGATCCAGCAGATCGTGGCCGAGGAACTCCCGGTGGCCATGCTCTACTACACGACCTGGTTCTGGGCCTACCGCAAGAGCGTCTTCGACCAGTGGTACTTCACGCCTGGAGGCTTCTCCACCGGGTTGTTCGACATCTACAACAAGCACGCCTACATCACGGGGCGCAAGCAGGGTTTGGAGGTCAGGCCCCGGCCGGGGGCATGACGGCCTGGCCGTCAGCCCCGCAGCCGTGATGTTCCTCCGGCTGCGGTGTCAGGCCGTGCCTGTCTGGCACTGCGTGGCCAGGAGCTGGTCGATGGACGTGTTTGCCGACCTCCGGGACCCCTCGAGCTGGGCGAGGACCGCATCCCGCTGATCGCCAGCCGGGAAGGACTGGATCACCTGCAGGCGGATGGCGTCGATCTGGGCGTTGACCCGGACCCGGGTCGCACGGAGCTGATCGCAGACGGCGGAACCGGCCACGATCGAGCTTGTTGTCGTCGCCGGCACGGTCGTGGTGGTGGACGCCGGAGGCAGGGTGGTGGTGGTGGTGCTGGTCGACGTCGTCGTCGGCGGCAGGGTCGTTGTCGTGCTGGTCGACGTCGTCGTCGGCGGCAGGGTCGTTGTCGTGCTGGTCGACGTCGTCGTCGGCGGCAGGGTCGTTGTCGTGCTGGTCGAGGTCGTGGTCGGCGGCAGGGTGGTGGTGGTGCTGGTCGACGTCGTGGTCGGCGGCAGGGTGGTGGTGGTGCTGGTCGACGTCGTGGTCGGCGGCAGGGTGGTGGTGGTGCTGGTCGACGTCGTGGTCGGCGGCAGGGTGGTGGTGGTGCTGGTGGTCGTAACCGCGACGGTGGTAATTCCGCAGACCACCTGGCCGATGACCATGTCACCGATGGCGGTGGGGCCGAGGAGGCGCATATGAATGGCGTTGACGGTGAGGGTGTTGCCGTCCTGACTCAGGATCTGCTCGTTGTAGATGACCTGGTAGCTGTCGCCGACATGGTCGAGCGTGCCGGTCCGGGTGTAGTTCGGCGACGGGTTCGTCGGCACGCTCTCGGTCATGGTGGGCAGCTGCGTAACGGGGTCGTACTTGGTTTCGAGCCGGCCGTTGGTGATCGTGGTCGAGCCGGTGAGCGTTTTTGCGCCGGTTGCAGGGTTCGTCTCTCGCGCTGTGCAGGTGCTGCTGACGGCATCGGCGATAACGGGGCCGGGGCCGACGCCCCGAGGCTGCGTGGGCAAGCCCGGGGACGGCTGCAACCCGGGGTCGACCGAAGCGTTGCTCGTCACGAACCCGTTCGGTCCGAGGGTGCCAACGGTGCTGACATTGAGCGGACCCGATGGTGGCGACGGCGCGTTGACGTCGTTCGCAGGGTACTGGCCGCTGAAAATCTTGGCCGGCCCGTACTGGGCGACGGCGCCGTCGGGATCGGAGGCGGTAATGGGGGCTGCTGCCGAGCCTCCTGCGGGCAGGGTAACCGAGGGGGCGAAGCCTGCCGGTGCGGTCAGGTCGGTTTGGCCGCAGCCCCTGCGGACCGACGGGCCGCCGAACAGGCTCACGTCCGTGTAGTAGGCGCAGGCGCTGCCGGTGACGCTTACGACGTCAGCCTGGGAAGGATTCGAGATGGCCACCAGCCCACCGGCGAGCCCAACCACGGCAGCGACGGTCGTCATCAGTCGACGAGCCCTCTGACGCGTTGTCCTCACCATGTTCGCTTCTCGTTTCCGTCGTGCGGTCCCCAGACCCGTTCAGTCTTCCATAGGCGGCTGTCGCCGGAAAGGGATCAGTCGAGTCTGGGGCGCTCTGCCGCGCAGGTCAGGTGAGCGGATCGAGGACCTGCTGCGGAGAGGTCAGCGTCAGGTGGTGGCCGGCGCCGGGCACGAGGTGAAATCGCCTTTCGGGCAGAGCGTCGACCAGTCGCCGGGCGTTCTCGGGCGTCACCTCACCGTCAGCGTCGCCGTGCACGACGTCCACCCGGCCGATCACGTCGCGCATCGGAATTGCCCAGTCGGCGCTGACCAACCGTAGGTCATGCGCCGCCCCTCGTGGCCCTTGCCTGAAGGTCTCGACCAGCGAGTGGGCCAGCATCGCCCTTACCTCGGGACGGGCGAAAACGGAACGGTCGGCTTCACCGGCCGACTGTTCCATCCGGATGACGGCCTGCTCGGGCGCTCTCCGGGAGACCTGGGCCAACACGGTCAGGACCGGTCGGATGGTCCACGGTGCCGACACCGTCGAACGGCTCAGGAGGCGCTGCGCCAGTGGCGTGTCGGGGGGGCTTTCCGTCATGGAGACGGGCAGGGCGGCACCGGCGAGGACGGTGGAGGTGACCCGCTCGGCCAGCTTCCACGCGCAGGCGAGGGCATAGGGCGCTCCGGCGGAGACCCCCAGCACGGCGAAGCGATTGAAGCCGAGCTGCTCGGCCAGCTCGACGACGTCGGCGGGCCAGTCACCGATGGCCCGGTGTGGCTGGAAATCCGAGAAGCCCAGCCCGGGCCGGTCGGGTGCCACCAGACGCAGGCCAAGCCGACGGGCGTCGTCATCCAGCGCCCTGCCCAACAATCGGGAGCCCACCTCGCGGTGGAAGCACAGGACGGGTCGACCGGTGCGCTCGCCGTACTCGGCGAAGCCCAACAGGCGACCGTCCGACAGCCTGACGGCCTGGTGCTCGTGTCGTTCCGTCCCCACGTCGATCGAAGACTATGCGCCGGCCGCCAACGCGGTGTTCGTAGGCCACGACTGGGCCGAGGCCCATCACGACGTGTACATCGAGGACGGTGAGGGGCGACGTCTGGCCAAGGCCGCGGCCCGAAGGAATCGAGGGCGTCGCCCGCTTCCACGATCTGGTGGCGCCCTTCGCCGACGACCCGGCCGAGGTGGTGATCGCCACCGAGATCGACCGGGGCCTTTTCGTCGGCGCGCTGGTGGCCGCCGGCTACACGGTGCTGGCGATCAACCCGATGGCGACGTCCCGGTATCGGGAGCGCCATTCGACCTCGGGGGCCAAGTCCGATCCCGGCGATGCCCGGGTGCTGGCCGAGCTGGCCCGCATGGATGCTCACAACCACCGGCCCATTGCCGGTGACAGCGACCTCGCCGAGGCCGTGAAGGTGCTGGCACGGGCCCAATCAGTCCATGGTCTGGACCCGCCAGCGCCGGGTCGATGAGCGGGCCGAGGAGGTCCAGGCCGTCCTGCGCACCGCGCAGCTGTCCGCCCCCGATGTGGTCTCCGAGGCCATGGGCGCCACCGTGGCCGCCCTGGTGGACGTCATCGCCGAGCTCAACACCCAGATCGCCCGTCTCGAGGACAGCCTGGCCGACCGTTTTGAGAAGCGGCATCGCCGAAGCACCCGGCCGCCAAGGTCATCCGCTCCCTGCCAGGACTAGGGATGATCCTCGGCGCCCGGGTGCTGGGCGAGTTCGGGGATGACCCGAACCGGTATGCCGACGCCAAGTCTCGCAAGAACTACGCCGGCACGTCACCCATCACCAAAGCGTCGGGCAAACACCGGGTCGTGCTGGCCCGCTACGCCCGCAACCGACGCCTGGCCGACGCCTGCTACCTGTGGGCCGTCGCCGCCCTCACGGGCCAGCCCAGGCGCCCGGGCCTTCTACCACGACAGGCGCACGGCCGGTGACACCGATCACCGAGCGCTACGCGCTCTCGCCAACCGTCTAGTCGGCGTCCTTCATGGCTGCCTGCGCCACACCGTCCTCGACGACGAGGACACCGCTTGGGCCCACCGCATCGAACAGGCAGCTCGACAAGTCCTGCCCGTGGGATGTCTAGGCCAGCCGGCGAACCGGGAGCGGCCGTACCTCGGCGAACTCCACCGCCTTGGGCTTGTCGTCGTTCGGGCAGACCCAGCCGGCGCGGAAATTGCGCCATTTTGGCGGATGCTTCTCCCCTCCGACCTGCGATGGTCAGGCCGTCCGACGACAAGCGGCGCCCAAAGCACATTTGACGGACTGATGGAGAACCATGGCGACGAACAGGCACCACGGCTACCAAGTGAAGAGGCGGGCACTGACGACCACCCGGGCGCGTGCCCATCGACCGGATGGGAGATCGGAGAGGGTCTTGGGCGAGCCGACGCTGCCCGCCCACTTGGTCGGGCGGGAGCGCGAGCTGGTGAGGGTCGCTGCGCTCGTCGCCGCCCACCGTCTGGTCACCCTCATCGGCCCGCCCGGCGGGGGCAAGACCGCGCTCGCCCGTGAGGTGGGCGGCGCGCTGGCCGACTCGCTGCGCGTCTACGTGGTCGACCTGGAGGCCATCTACGCTCCCAGCGACGTCGCCTCCCTTGGCAGCGCTTGGCCGCCCGGGTGATGCGGGCTGCGACTTGTCTTGACCGCCAGGTGTCGGTGCCCCGCTCGGCCATGGCCTCGTTAATCTCGGCCGCCCGCTTGGAGTGGACCTCCATGGCAGCGCGGGGGATGCCGTCGATGGCCCACTGGCCCAGGCGCCCCGTGGGGCCGTTGTCGGGGATGATCCCGTAGCCGAGGTCGACAGCGCGCCGGGCCCCGGCCATGCGCCCGAGGTGGCGTGGCGGATGACGGCGGAGGCCAGGCCCTCGGTGGGCGGGGGGCTGGCCTCGCGCCCCCGCCGCCCGCCCATGCGTGGGGTCAGTTGCTCGAGGTAGGCCAGGGTGGCGTCGCGCTCGGCGTCCATGATGGCGTGCATGTCCTCGGCCCGGCCGATCACGCCCAGCTCGGTCACCGACTTGTGGGCGCCGATGACCAGCTCAAGGCCCGGGCGCTTGGCCTTGACCAGGCGCTCCCCGGTACTGGGGTCGGCGGCGCCGCCCGGGCCGTACAGGGCCTCATAGGCGGCGTCGGTGACGGCGGCCTCCAGGCCCAGGGCCGCCGCTCCCCCACCGCCCCAGAGGAGTGGCGTCTCGCCACGGCTGGCGTAGTAGGCCAGGGCCGCCCCGGGGTGGTCGTCGTCGCGTCCCAACACGGTGCAGCGGTGGTAGTCGACGGACTCCGCCCCCAATCATCCGCATCCACGCCACTGGGCGAGGATACGGCAGCCGAGTCGACCGACGACGTCGACGACGCACCAGGCCCTCGACCCCAACGAGCACCAGCCCGAGCCGACCAACGACGCCGAACGACGCACCAGTCCCCTCGACCGGAACGAGCACCAGCCTGAGTTGACCAACGACGCCGACGAGCACCAGGCCTCAACCCGACGAGCCACCACCAGCCCGACGTCGACCAACGACGCCGACGAGCGCAGGCCCTGATGTGACGTCGAGCCCGATGTAACCCGCAGCCAGTCGGCCCCCTTCAACGTCAAAGGCCAGGATAGGCGTTACGGACCAAGCCGGAGAATGGAGAGGGTCTGCAACGCCAGCGAGCCGAGGCATACACATTTGCAGGTTCCGCCTTGCGGAACCTGCACGGCTCGCCGTGCCGCCTGAAGATTTTGCGGAAAGTTTTGTGGCGTTTCGCCCGGTCGCACACCAGTAGGTAGGTAGGACCATCTCTTTCCGGAGCCCTACCGTGATCGTACGTGTGACAACGCTGGGTGCGGCGGACGGCAACGCCGCCGGCGCCGTCAATGCCGTCGTCAAGTACCTCGACGGGCGCGCCACGGCGCCCGGCGGGATCCACCCCAGCTCGCTACCCGAGCTGCCGAGGCCCGACGGGACCACCGGCATCGTCGGCTACTTCGCCGACTCTGTGGAGGGCCCGGGCCGTTGGCTCGGCCGGGGCATCACCGGGATGCGTCTGGGCGGTGAGGTCGATCCCGAGGAGTTCCGCCGGGTGCTGCTCGGACAGCACGCAGTCACCGGTGAGCAGCTGGTGGGGGCGCGTGGCTCGGCGGTACGGGCGCACGCGGCTGGCCGGGAGGGGGCGGCGGTGGCCGCCCACGGCGAGGCTGACGAGCTCCTCACCCTGCCCCAGGCCGCCACCCTGCTGGGAGTCAGCGACCGCTATCTGCGGCGGGTGGCCACCGAGACGGCGGCGCGGCGGGCGGAGCAGGCTGCGGCCATCGCCGCCGGCCAGTCGCCCCCCGAGCTTCCGACCACCTATCTCACCGCCAGCCACGACGGGGACGGCAAGCACTGGCGGGTGGCCCGGGGCGAGGTGGAGCGCTTCGCCCTCGATCGCAAGGTCCCCGCCGCCGTGGTGGGCTACGACCTGACCTTCTCCGCCCCCAAATCGGTGAGCATCCTGTGGGCCCGCGCCGACCCCGCCGGCCAGGCGAGGATCCTGGCCGCCATCGACAAGGCCGTGGCCGTGGGCATGGACTACATCGGCGAGCAGGCCGCCTGGGTGGGCCGGGGCAAGCACCACCGCCGAGCCCAGGGCCTGGTGGCGGCCGACTACGTGCACGCCACATCGCGGGCCCTCGACCCCCAGCTGCACCACCACGTGGTGGTGGCCAACATGGCCGAGTCGCCCGCAGGCAACGTCATGGCCCTCGACGGCCGGCCACTCTTCGCCCACGTCAAGACGGCCGGCTACCTCGCCGCCGCTGAGCTGCGCCACGGGCTGGCGTCGACCATGGGCGTGGAGTGGGAGGCCGTCGAGCGAGGACTGGCCGACGTGGCCGGGGTGAGCGGGGCCGCCATCGCCGAGATGAGCAAGCGGTCCAGCGAGATCGACTCCTACACCGAGGCGATGGCCCTCGACTCGGTGGCCGCCCGCCAGGTGGCCACCTTCGCCACCCGGGCGGCCAAGGACCACGCCGTGGATCCCGGGGCCCTGCGCCCGGCGTGGAAGCGCCGCCTCGACGAGGCGGGCTTCGACGCACGTGCGGCGGCTGCGTGCTATGGCCGCCAGGCCGCGCCCCTGCTGGTGACCGAGGAGGACCGCGACAAGCTGTTCCGCCGCCTCGGCGGCGAGCGGGGCGTGACCGAGATGGCCTCGACGTTCGATCGCCGCGACGTCCTGCAGTTCGTGGCCGAGTGGTCCGGCGACCGCCTCGACGCAACTCAGATCGCGGATGTGGCCGACGAGTGGATCACCACGGAGGCCGTTGTCACGCTCCATGCGGCCAACCGTGAAGGCCGCACCGCGGACGTCATCCGCCTGGCAGACGGCCGGGTGGTGAGCTCGGTGGCCGGCGAGGCGCTCTACACGACCCGCCAGGTCCTCGATGTCGAACAGCGCCTGTTCGCCGGCTACGAGCGCGGGCGTTACGCCGGCGCCGCCGTGGTGCCCGAGGCCACCGTCGAGGCCGTGCTGGCTCAGCGCACCAAACTCGACGACGAGCAGGCGGCCATGGTGCGGGCCATCACCCGCTCCGGCCACCGGGTCCAGTGCGTCCTCGGGCCGGCGGGGGCGGGCAAGACCACGGCGCTGGAGGCCGCGGTGCGGGCCTGGTGCGACTCCGGGTTCAAGCCCCTCGCCACCGCGGTGCAGGGCACCCACGCCGAGGTCCTGGGCAACCGCACCGGCGTCGAGGCCCGCACCGTGGCCAGCCTGCTCATGGCGGTCGCCAAGGGCACGGTCGCGATCGACGCCCGCACCGTCGTGCTGGTCGACGAAAGTTCCACCCTGGGCAACCGGGACCTGCTGGCGCTATTGGAGGCGGTGGAGAGCGGCGCCGGGGCGCTGAGGCTCATCGGAGACCCGGCCCAGCACAGCGCGGTGGCCGCCGGCGGGGCGTGGCGGCGGCTGCTGGAGGACTACGCCGCCGACCGGGCCGAGGTCACCACCCTGCACCGCCAGCAGGGCGAGGACATGGCCGACGTGCGCCTGGCCCTGACCGACTACCGGGAGGACCGGGTGAACGCCGCCATCGACCGCCTCCGCGCGGGCGGCCGGGTCGTCGAGGCCGACTCGCCCGAGGCGGTCATCGACGCCCTGGTCGCCGACTGGTACCACGACCGCCAGCTCCGACTGGCCGACCCCACCCTGGCGGTCAGCACCATGACCGCCGATCATCACCTCGAGCGCCGGGAGCTCAACCACCGGGCCCGGGCGCTACTCATCGCCGACGGCACCCTCAAGGGTCCCTCCCTGGACCTGCCCGGGATCAGCTTCCGAGCCGGCGACGAGGTGATTGCCACCCAGGGCGACTACCGCCTACGGGCGCCCGGTGCCGCGGCCAAGGACCACGTCAAGACCGGGGAGCGGGGCAAGGTCGTCGAGGTCCGCCCGGGCAAGGAACTGCGCGGCTCGGCCCTGGTCGTCGACTTCGAGCGCCGAGGCCGCGTCGTGGTCGACCACGGCCATCTCACCCACCGGGTCCGTCCTGGCGTCATCGGGCGCCTGGCCCACAGCTACGCCCTCACCACCTACGCGGCCCAGGGGGAGACGTATGAGGCCGGCCGGGGTCTGGCCACCGAGGCGGCCATGCGGGCCGGTGTCTACGTGGCCCTGAGCCGGGGTCGCACCGACGCCAGGCTCTACGTCCTGCGCCGCCGTGATCTCCTCGCCGCAGCGGATGAGCACCTGGACCTGCCCCGGCTGGAGGCCACCACCGCCATCCTGGCCGAGGTCACCGCCCGCCTCCAAGCCCAGCAGGCCGAGCAGCTGGCCACCGAGGTGGATGCCGACGCCCCCGAGGTGGCCCGCCTGCGGCGTTCCTACAGCCTCGGCCAGCTGTCGGCCATGACCGCGGGCACGGCCACACCCGAGTCCCACCGGGCCCGCCGGGCGCTGGTCGACGAGCTGGGGGCCATCGCCACCCGGGCCCGGGTCCGCCCCGATCCCGCCTTGGTCGCCCGCCTCGGCCCTCGCCCCGACGGCGGCGAGCACCGCCGAGTGTGGGACGCGGCGGTGGGCGAGGTGGCCATCTTCCGGGCCCGGTGGGCGGCGGAGCCCATCACCGGCGGCCCGGTCGCGTCGTGGGCCCTTGGGCCCCAGCGGTCCGGTCAGTCCGGCGAGGACTACGCCACCGCTGCCGCTCTGCTGCGCCGAGCCGAGGCCGCCGCACTGGCGCTGCGGCCGACTGCCGAGCTCGCCCGCCAGCGCGACCAGCTGCTGGACGTGCTGGCCACATCGGTTGGCGCCACGCTGCCGGCCTCGTCCCTCGCACCCGACGCGGCCGGGGCGGCCGACGCCTTGGCCGCGGCCGTGATGGCGCATCGCCTGGCCCAGGGCCGGCTGGAGCGGGCCGAGGCGGCCCGGGGGCGTCGACGGAACCCTCAGAGCATCGAGCTGGCCAGTCAGGACGTGGCCGCAGCGGAGCTGCGGGTGGCCCGGGCCCAGTCCCGCCTCGACGAGGCCGTGCACGCCCAGGCGGCGAGCGCCGGCGACCCTGACGGCCGCCACGACGCCGCCGAGCGCCTGGCCACCGTCGATGCCGCGCTGGTGTTGCAGGCCGACCGCGCCGTCGAGGTCCAGGCCGCCTACCTCGCCGCCACGCTGGGAGCACGGCCCGCGTCCTCAGGAGGCCGAGCCACCTGGGACGCCGGCGCCCGAGCGGTCGAGCGCTACCGCCACGTCCAGCTCGGCCTCAGCCCCGACGTTGCATCGCCGGCGCCGACGGGCGACGGCCTCCTCGGCGCCATTGGCGTCCGGCCCGATGGCGGGGCGGCGGCGACCGCCTACGACGACACCCTGGGGGCCATACGCCGGGCTCGGGCCGAGCTGCTGTTGGCCGAGATCGCAGCCGAGGCGCCCGAGACCCCGTACTCGTCCTCGCCGGCAGACCGGCCGGCCGCCCGTCGCCTGCCGAGCCTCCTCGACGAGCTGGAGCGCACTCGGGACGCGGCCGCGAGGCGGGCGGTCGCCGAGCGACGGGCGGTTGCCGCTCGGGCTGCGCTCGACGAGGCCCGCGCCGGCGTCGCCGAGGCTTCCATGCCGCCGACTGGGGCGGGCCGTCGTCGCTGGAGCCGCCAGTCGTCCTCACCGGCCTCCGTCGATGCCGAGGTTCTGGCCCGGGCGCAACGTCGGCTCGGCCAGGCGCAGACCGCCGTTGCGGCCGCCGACGCCGCCCTGGCCGCAACCCCGGCCCCGCCGGCGCACCACGTGGCCACACTGGAGGAAGCCATCGTGCTGCGGGGCCGCAACGTCACAGCCGATGCACTTCGCCATCCTCCGCCCTGGCTGTGCGCCGACGTCGCCGCCCGGGTGGCCGCAAATCCCGTCGGCCACGACGACGTCGATCCTGAGCGACTCGCTCGCGGCTACGGCGGGCTGGCCACCTACGCGGAGCGCAGTGGCCTGGCTGACGCCGAGCACATTGACGACATCCTGGCCCCCGGTCCCCTCTCCGACGCTCTGGTCCGCCACCGCATGGCCGTGGTCGACGATCTCGGCCCGGGGATGGACGCCGCGGTCGATGCCGGGCTCGACCTCGGGCTATAGCGCGACTCAGCCGGCGGCGGCAGTACCCGCGCCGCCAAGGCGGTATGACGCTCGGGTTCTCGGGGCCCAGCCCGCGTCCACCAGGCGGCGCTCGGCCCGCACGCGCTGGGCTCGCAGGGCCCGCACATTGCGGCCTTGGACGCTGGCCAACTCGGCGGGCGTGTGACCGAGCACTCGGGTGGCGTAGATCAACCGGGCGCCGTCGACGGGAAGCCTCCGGGCCCGTACTGCGTCGACCACAGCCAGCGCCAGGGCCTCGGGGCCAGAACGCGCCGGGCTGGCCACGACATCGGCCACGTCATCGTCGAGCGACGCAAGCGTCCCCCATCGCGACGACCGCACCAAGGCGGCGCGCACAGTCATCCAGGTCGACTCGCAGATGGCCTGGGCTGGCCAGGTCGGCGAGGTGCCCGCCAGTGCGGCGATACGCCGTAGCGCGACCTCGACGACATCGGCCTCGAAGTCCTCGCCCGCCTCCCACGCCTGCCGGGTGAGCGGGCGGGAGCCACCGGCGCGTCGCGCCGCCAGCGTCCGCAACGCCGGCACAACCGCCTGCAGAACGGCCCGGGCGGCCAGGGGCTCGCCGGCGTAGCGCAGTAGCGCACCCAGTACCTCGGCGGCGGCGGCGGGTGTCGCTGCCCGGCACGAGAGCACGGCCTCGGCCGGCGATGCCATCTCGGCCAGGGCGGGTTCGACCATGGCCCACCTCTCGAACGCGGCCCGCGCCCGAGGGCTGGCGCCCACCACCGCCCACTCGGCATCGAGAGCCACGAACAAACTCCCGTCTCCCATTGCCGCGCAGCATGAGGATTCGGTGTTGACGGCAACGTTGACGCGTGAACCCTGCGGCGGAGATTTTCTTCAGGGGCCACGCCGCGTCGCCCCGGACCCGGGCCAGCCCAGCCGGGAGCATGTTGCGGCGCCGCAACATCCGGCCGGCAACGTGTCCTTCCCGGGCCTGGCAACGTTGCCGGCCATGGACTTCGACGCTGCACCATTGGCGCGCAACACCGCCTGACCAGCACCTTCGGCCTCAGCGCTTGCGTTGCGCCCGCACTCGGCAGCGGCGAGCGGGCCGCTCCGCGACCCCGGCGACGCCAGCCTCGTCCCCGAGTCGGCGGAGGGCGACTGCAACGTTGCAGCCACGTCGCGCCGGCGGACCCTCCAGGTAGAGGAGCGGCCCGCAACATTTTCGTCAACATCAAAGGCGCACACTCCGGCCATGGAACCTTCCTTTCACCTCGGGAGACTGAGCGCCGTCGCGCCCAACGATCCGATCGCGTTCTTCGGCTCTTTCGCGGCCGCCACCGGATCGGACGGAGACCGCAACACAAGGAGGTCGGACTTGATCAGGCACTTGTGGCAGGTGGTCGGCGGCGACGTCCGGGTGGCAGTCGAGGAGGCGGAGTGGTGGGGAGCGTCGCTCAGCGTCCTCATAGCCGCCGTTCACCACCCCGACGCCCTGGCCACTTGCCAGCCGGAGAGCGATCCGGTGGAGGTGGCCCGCGACGTGCTCGCCGATGTCGACGAGCTCTACGCGGCGGCGGCCGTCGCCGGCGCCCAGTCCCGGCGCGCCGACCCGGGGGATCGACCGGCCTCCGTCTCGGTACGGCGGGACGGTGCCGAGATCGTGTTCGCTCCGGGCGCCGAGGTGGCCAACCTGGCCCGGTGCCTCGAACTCTTCGCTTCGGCCGTCGTCGACCCCGGCGGGGCCGACGCCGCTGCGGCCCGGGGAGCGACTGCGTACCCCGCGTCGGCGTGGTCGGCCGACATCGGCAAGGCGGCGGGGACTCTGGGTGTAGTCAACCCTCCTCGACAGCGCGGCACCAGCCCGGCGCCGAGGGCCGTGAGTGGCGGCCCTGATCGCCGAGCGGCATCCGATCACGGCGCGGGCCGGTGAGCGCGCTGCGCCCTCGACCGGGCGGTCGCGTGGTCCGGGCTGGGAGCCGCCTCGTGCGATCGGGTCGCGCTCGGTCCTCGATGGCGCCCGGTCCTATGGGGCGCAGGGATGGCCGGTCCTGCCGGTGGCCGGGGTGCCCTCGGTGGAGGAGTGCGGGTGCAGTGCGGTCGTGCCAGAGCCCGGGCAAGCACCCGCTATCCCGCCACGGCGTGCACGACGCCACCACCGACCCAGGCTGGCAGCCGCTCCAGAAGCCGAGGCGGCGATGATCCGTCAGGCGTGGGCCGAGCGGACCCGGCCTCGGCGAAGGGAGAGAGTGCCCCGTGTCCACCCAGCCGGTTGAGGGCAATGCCCTGCTGAACGTCGCAGGGGCGGCCGCCTACCTCGGGGTGACCGACGCCTTCGTGCGCCGCCTGGTCCTAGAGAGGCGGGTCCGCTACTTCAAGGTGGGTAAGTTCGTACGCTTTCGCCCGGTCGACCTGGACGCGTTCGTAGAGGCGGGCCGACAGGACCCGGTGGAGACTCGGATCCATGTCCGGTCAACACGACGCCGCGCCGCGCCACGTCTCAACTGAGCGCCCACGGCGATGCCGCAGGTAACCCTGCGAAATGGGTGGATGTCAGCACGAACGTTCATTCGACACCACCAAAGTGAACATATACCCCACGCCGTGGGCGCGGCTCATCGTCGGTAACGCTCGGCGACCCAGGCCTGTGCCGATTGCCGCCAACGCCGGCAAGGGGGTGCGACCAGAATTCAGCAGCATCGGCCGGCTCTTGCGGACGCGGCGAGCCATCGGTCGCAGTCCGTCCTCGAGCGGGCCTTCGGACTCCTGGCACCGTTTACAATCGAGGATGTGAGCGCAACCGATCCAACCGTTGGGAAGGATCTCGTCGTGGCCGATGACGGGAGCATCCCAGCCGATCAGATTGCTCGGCTCGGCCTTCGTCCCGGCGCACTCCTGCGGGTGATCGAGAGCGGTCCGGTCGCCAGCGAGCCGAGCGGTCTCGCTGGATCGCTTCCCGACTTTCCTGATCTCGACTGGGCAGCGTTCGAGCGGGGCAGCACCCTGGCGCGGAGCGACCTCAGCGCTACGTGAGGGTCGTCGCCGACTCCCACGCCATCGTCTGGTACGTCCAAGGCTCGTCCCGACTCTCCGAAGGGGCTCGCTCAGCGCTGGTGGACTCCGAACAGAACGAAGGCATCGTCGTCTCGGTCGCCACGCTGGTCGACCTCTGGTACGTCACCCAAACCACGCAATCCATCGGCGCCGACGACGTCGCCCGGTTGCAGGCGAGACTCGACGCCTCCGCCAACGTGGACCTCCACGGGATCGATGTTGCTGTGGCTGACGCCTTCACGCTGATCCCACGCACAGTTCTCACCGATCCATGGGACCGGTTCATCGTGGCGACGGCCAAGGCGCTGGCACTGCCGTTGGTGACGCGCGACGGCGCTATCCGAGAGTCCAACCTGGTCGAGACCGTCTGGTAGCAGCGGCTGTCGTCAGCCGGTCCGTGGCGGTAGGCCGAAGCGACGTCCCAAGATGTGCCTGTCGAGGAGCCGAGCGACCCTGGTTTCGTGCCACATCCGTGCCACATCGAAGGCGGAACAGGGCGCAACAGCGCGCTGCGGCGGTCAGCAGAGACACGCTGACCTGCATGTTTGCCAGTCTGCCCAAGTCACGGCGTTGGCCCCGATCGACTTCCCCAGCTGAGCGCCGGTCGACCTCGTCGGGGATGTCGCTCGTCACGGAACAGCTTGCTTGATAAATGGTCAGCTTCGTATTATCCGGTCATGTTGCGTCCTGGAAACTGGACCAGACCAGCGGGTGCAAGTCCCGCCCGGGTAATCGCCGGAGAGCCCGGTAGCAGGCCCCGGCTCGTCGTCGAGAGGCGACGGGCTGAACGGGGCGTCAAAAGCCTCTTTGGAGGGAGCAAGCGTGCGGGCCGTAGCGCCACCCGGCGTGAGTCCTGCAGCCTCGTCAGATATACAACAGGGGAGCCGAGCCGCTCATGTCACGGCGAAGGCAGCATCCGACCGACTGGCGTTCCGGACATGCCCCTGGTCGGGTCCCCTCGGGGTACGGGGAGCGGCACGTACGCACGGTCGGGTTCGGGACAGGAGAGGCCCGTCTGCGCAGCCTCGTCAGCAAAGACCGCTCGTATAAGCCAATGGTGAAATCGAGCGGAGCGCAGCGGGAGTCCGACGGGGTCGTAGTACCCGCCGCCGTCCGAGCGGAGGGGAAGGGCCCCGACTTCGGTCATGCCGGCAACGGAGGTAAGCGCAAGGGCATGGCGGGGACCGCCCCGCCCAACTACCCCGAGGGCCGCCATCCGGTCCCCGCCAACGTGCGACAACTCCAGAACCGGCTATGGGCTGCGGCCAAGCAGTCTCCGGGTCGCCGTTTCCACGCCCTGTATGACCGCATCTCCAGGAGTGACGTCCTGGAGGAGGCGTGGAGGCGGGTCCGAGCAAATCGTGGCGCCGCCGGGGTCGATGCCCTGACCCTGGAGGCGGTGGAGGCCTACGGGGTTCGTCGGATGCTCGACGAGCTGGCCCGTGACCTCCGTGCAGGCACCTACCGCCCGTCGCCCCTGCGGCGGGTGGAGATCCCGAAGCCTGACGGCTCCAAGCGGCCGTTGGGCATCCCCACCGTGCGCGACCGGGTGGCCCAGCAGGCGGCCAAGATCGGCCTCGAACCGATCTTCGAGGCCGACTTCCTGCCCCCCAGCTTCGGTTTCCGACCGAAGCGCTCGGCCACCGACGCCCTAGAGGCCATCCGGGTGTCCTTCCCCCGGGGACGGGTCTTCGTCTTCGAGGCCGACATTCGGAACTTCTTCGGCGAGATCGACCACGAGAGGTTGCTCTCGCTGGTCGGCCGGCGTGTCTCGGACCGGCGGGTGCTCAAGCTGCTCCGCCAATGGCTGCGTGCGGGGGTGCTGGTCGAGGGGGTGCGCTCCGAGACGGTCACGGGGACGCCCCAGGGCGGGGTCATCTCCCCGCTGCTGGCCAACGTCTACATGCACGCCTTCGACCGGGCCTGGGCCACCCACGGCACCGGGGAGCTGGTCCGCTACGCGGACGACTTCGTGGTGCTGTGCCAAACCCGGGAGCAGGCTGAGGAGGCCCAGCAGCGAGCAGCTGCGCTACTGGGTGAGCTCGGCCTCGAACTGCACCCGGACAAGACCGGTGTGGTCGACCTTCGGGAAGGCAGGGAGGGCTTCGACTTTCTCGGCTGCCACTTCCACGCCCGCATGTCGGGCCGGCTGTGGGAGCAGTTCGGCAAGCGCCGCTACTACCTCCACCGCTGGCCTTCGCAGCGGTCGATGAAGCGAGCACGCCAGAGGGTCAAGGCCCTCACCGGTCGCAACATGGTGGGGTGGGAGTTGGAGGAGGTCATCGACCGCCTCAACCTGTTCCTGCGGGGATGGGGCAACTACTTCCGCACCGGCAACGCGGCGATCAAGTTCAACACCCTGGACCGCTACGTGTGGTGGCGGCTGAAGCGCTTGCTCATCAAGAAGCGCGGCCGCAACCTGCGGGCGGGCCAGGCGAAGCACTGGACCCGCGCCTGGTTCCACGACCAGGGCCTGCATCAGCTCATGGGCACCATCCGCTACCCGAAGGCTGCGTAACCATGTCAAGAAGACCGTCGGAAAGCCGTGTGCGGGAAAACCGCACGCACGGATTGAAAGGGGGATGGGGAAACGTGCTCGCTGGTCGAGCGGCGCGCCCCTGACTACCAATGGCATCGATTAGGAAAACGAGCTCTTCGACTTGGCAGGTGCGGTACCGGGACCCCAACGGCCGCCAGCACGCCCGGAACTTCGACCGCAAGACCGATGCGAGTCGGTTCGCCCACAGTGTCGAGACCGACAAGGCCCGCGGCGACTGGCTCGATCCCCGCCTAGCCAAGGTCACGTTCGAGGAGTGGGCGGACGAATGGCTGACTCAGTTGGGCCACCTGAAGCCGAAGACCCGCCGCAGCTATGAGACGTCGCTACGGTGCCACGTGCTGCCTCTGCTGGGCGACGCCAAGGTCGGCACATTGGACCGGAGCGCGATCCGACGCTTCACCAGCCAGCTGGCTGAGGGAGGCGCCGGTCCGGCGGTGGTCCAGGTGGCCGTCCAGGTGACCCGCCATGTGCTCAGCGTTGCTGTCGAGGGTGGCGCCCTGCGGGCGAATCCGGCACTTGCCCTGCGCCTCCCGAAATCGGTGGCTGGCGAGAAGCTGTTCTTGAGTCCGGGACAGGTGTCGGCCTTGGCCGATGCCATCGAACCCGACATGTACGGCACCTTGATCCGGTTCGCCGCCTACACGGGGCTCCGAGCAGGGGAGATAGGTGCACTCCGGCTCGGTCGCCTCGACCTGTTGAGGGGCACGGTGGAGGTCGCCGAGTCTCTCGCCGACATCGGAGGGCACCTGGAGTTCGGCGCGACCAAGAACTACGCACGGCGGCATGTGCCACTGCCACCGTTTCTACGGGACGAGCTGGGCGAGTACCTCGCCCTCAAGCGCCGGAATCCGGACGACCTGGTGTTCTCCGCTCCGCGAGGCGGCCCCTTGCGTCACGGCCTCTTCTACAGGCGTGCGTTCAAGCCGGCGGTGCTGGCTGCCGGGCTGCCGGAGGGGCTGCGCTTCCACGACCTCAGGCACACCTACGCGGCGTTCTGCATCGCCTCCACGGCCGACCCGTACGCAGTCATGCGCCGCATGGGTCACTCGTCGATCACGGTGACCTACAACACCTACGGCCACCTGTTCCCGGAACGGGATGCCGAGATCACCGACCGCCTCGAGGACCTCTTCCGTCGAGCGGGTGTGGACTTTTCGTGGACTCGGCCGAGCGCTCCGGCCAGCGTCTCCGCCCTGAAATAGCGCCTGACCTGCGGTTTTGTTGGAGCCCGAGGTCGGATTCGAACCGACGACCTGCTCATTACGAGTGAGCTGCTCTGCCGGACTGAGCTACCCGGGCGGGCTGTCGAGTATTGCACGCCGGCTCATCAGCGGCGGCAAACGGAGGAGCAGGCTCTGGATGAGGAGGGCCTCGGTGGGGTTGCGGATCATCGACTCGGCTGCGGACTGGACGGCGGCCACGGCCGCGATGTTCGCCCCGTCGTCGCCTTCGCCGGCGGCGAGGGCGTCACGGTACACGCCGGCCAGCGTCGCCAGGCCGAAGCGGAGCTCGTCGTGGCGGAGCCGGCGCAGCTCGCGCTTGTGCCGCTCGGCCAGGACCTTGCGACCGGCGCCCCGCTCCCCGGTGCGCTTGACCCGCTCGTCGAGCTCGGCCAGCTCGGCGGCCTGGCGGGCTTCCAACGTGGCCACGCCGGCCGCGCCCAGGAGCCGGGCCAGCTCGGCGGCCACCTCGGCCACTTTGGCGCCCGTCCCGTCGAGCCGGCCGGGGACCTCCCGCCAGGCATCTCGGCGCTGCGCGAAGGCCGTGTCGTCGACGAGGAGGCGGGCACGGTCCAGCCGGCCGCCGGCCACCCCCGCCACCTGCTCGGCGAGACGCGGGTCGGCCCCCTCGGCGACCAGCGCGGCGGCAACCTGGTCGGGGCGGAGCGGCCCGAAGTCGACCTGGACGCACCGGGAGGCAATGGTGACCAGCTCAGGGGTCAGCTGCTCGGCGAGGATCACGAACACCGTGCTGGCCGGCGGCTCCTCCAGCACCTTCAGGAGCACAGAGGCAGCCTCGCGCACCAAGTGGAAGTCGACGAGCACCAGCACCTTCCTGGACCCCTCGTTGGGGGACCGAAGGGCGAGCCGGCGGACCTCCCGGGCCTGGTCGACGGTGATCGAAGGGCCGGTGCGCTCGACGAGCACCACATCGGGGTGCGACCCGCCGAATGCCCGCCGGCACACGTCACAGGTCCCACAACCGCCTCGCGGGCACAGCAGCGCGGCGCCGAACGCCACGGCTGCTGTGCGCTTGCCCGACCCCGGCGGCCCGACGAGCAGGTAGGCGTGCACCGGCGCCGCCACCGCGGCACGAAGATGGGCCACCGCGGACTCCTGCCCGACAACCTCGTCGAAGACGGCGCTCACGAGAAGGCGGCCAGCACCAGGGCTTCCACCTCCTGCACACTGCCCGACCCGTCGACAACACGCCAGCGAACCGGGTCATCCGCCGCCAGCGCCCGGTAGCCTTCGGCCACCCGCCGGTGGAAGTCGACGCCAGCGGCCTCCATGCGGTCGGCCTGGGGCTTCATCCGGGTGGCGGCCACGGCCGCCGGCACGTCCAGCAGGATCACGACGTCGGCCTCCAGGCCGCCTGTGGCCCACGAGGACAGCCCTTCCAGCTCCGGGACCGGCAAACCCCGGGCGTAGCCCTGGTAGGCCAGCGTCGAGCCGGTGAAGCGGTCGCTGACCACGTCGACGCCCCGGTCGAGCGCCGGCCGGATGACCTCGGACACGTGCTGAGCCCGGTCGGCGGCCAAAAGCAGCGCCTCGGCCCGGGCATCGAGCGCCGAGCCGACCGCAGGGTCGAGTACGAGGGACCGGATGCGGCGGCCCAGGTCGGTTCCCCCGGGCTCGTGCGTCAGCACCGCCCCCAGGCGGGCCGCCAGCAGCGCGGCCTGGGTCGACTTGCCGCTCCCCTCGCCCCCCTCGAACACGATCAGGCGGCTCAGGTCGTCCCCCGCGACTTCTGCGCCCGCAGCGCCAAGGCGCCGGCGGCGAGGATGATGGCGGCGCCGATCCATAGGGTCAGGCGCACGCCCGGAACGCTGAAGTCGGCCGCGCCCAGCCCCACTTCGCCGTCGACCAGGGCGTTCGACACGTCGTCGAGCACCCGGGATACCAGCGGCGCCAGCGACAGCGAGATCAGCATGCAGAGGCGGGACAGGGTGTACAGGGTGGCGAACGTTCGGCCCCGGAGCTCGTCGTCGACCGTCTCCTGGAGGATGGTGAACCCCAGGACGTACACCGAGCCGGCGCAGACGCCCATGATCGCGATGAAGGCCATGGTGAGCCCGAGGCTGCCCATCGATACCGCGATCAGCATCGAGACGCCGGCCCCCACCACCGCCCACGGGAAGGCCCTGCTGTGCGGCACCCGGTTCTGCAAGGTCGAGAGGCCGACCACACCTACGGCCAGTCCCATGCCCAGCGCGGTCAGGAGTAGGCCGAACCCTGCCGCGCCGGCGTTCAACACCTGATTGGCGTAGATAGGACCGAGCGGGGCGATCATCCCCCCTCCGATCAGGCCGGTCCCGAGCCCCACCATGACCGAGCGCACCGTGGGGTTGGTGCCGATGAACTTCCACCCCTCCTTGATCTCGGTGAAGGTGCGGGTGAGGTCGATGGGCGCCCGCTCCGACGGCCGGTTGCGGGGCAGGGTGAGCGACCAGATCAGGGCGGCGGAGAGGAAGAAGGTACAGACGTCGAAGTAGATGGCCAGCGATTCCTGGTTGAGGTTCAGGAAGTCGAGCGGGCCGGCGTGGCGGCTCAGGATCTCCGACACCTTGGTCAGCGAGGCGAACAGAGCCGAGGCGATGGGAAAGGTGCCATACGCCGCAGCCAGCGAGAAGGAGTTCGCCGACGCCAGCTTCTCCGATGGCACCAGGTTGGGGACCGACGCCTCCTTGGCCGGCGACCACAGGAGCGTCAGCACCTCGAGCAGGAGCGACGCAAGGAACAGCTGCCAGACCGAGTCGACGAAGGGCAGCGATGCGAGGACCAGGCCCCGCCCCACGTCGCAGCACACCATGACCCGCCGGCGGTCCCACCGGTCGACCAGCACCCCGCCCACCGAGGCCAGGAAGAACCCGGGGATCATCCGGGCGCTCATGACCAGGGCGATGGCCGCCTCCGGCGATCCCTTCCCGATGCGGGCGGTGAGGGTCAGGATGGCAAAGAGGCCGATCCAGTCGCCGAGCGACGACACCACCTGCGCCAGCCACAGGCGGAAGAACGACGTCGACCCGAGAAGCTTCGGCCCGCTGGGCCCGAGCGGCCCCTTGAGCGGGGGATCGGGCTCACGCCGGCCCTGAGCCGGCGGCATGCGGGCCGTGGCGTCGCCGTCGGGCGTATCGGAGACGCGCTCAGCCACGCCGCCAGCGTACGGGAGCCGACGCTATTTCTTGCGCTTCGGCGCCGCCCTGCGCTTCTTCGGCGCCGGCCCCTTGTCCCGCCGGTCCTGGAGCAACTCGGCCCCCCGCTCCGGCGTCAGGGTCTCCAGGTCGTCGCCGCTGCGCAGTGACGCGTTGGTCTCGCCGTCGGTCACGTAGGGGCCGAATCGGCCCTCCTTGACCACCATGGGCTTCTTGCTGACCGGGTCTTCGCCCAGCTCCTTCAGCGGCGGGGCGGCCGTGCCCCGCCGGCCTCTGGCCTTGGGCTGGGCCAGCACGGCGAGCGCGTCTTCCAGGGTGATGGTGAACAGCTGCTCCTCGTACTCGAGGCTGCGGCTGTCGGTGCCCTTCTTGACGTAGGGCCCGTACCTGCCGTTCTGCACCGTAATCTCGACCCCGTCGGCGGGGTCCTTGCCCAGCGAGCGGGGCAGGGTCAGCAGGCGGAGGGCGTCGTCCAGGGTGACAGCCTCCACGTTCATGTTCTTGAGCAGCGACGCTGTATGCGGCTTCTTCTTCGACGAGGAGTCGGCCTCGCCGAGCTGGACGTAGGGCCCGAACCGGCCGGCCCGGGCGATGACCGGCAGGCCGGTGGCGGGGTCGTCGCCGAGCACCCGATCGCCACTCGGCGTGGCCAGCAGCTCCATGGCCTTCTCGACGGTGAGCTCGTCGGGCGCCAGGTTCTCGGGCACCGCTGCGGTCTCGCCGTCACGGGACAGGTACGGCCCGTAGCGGCCGACCCGGACCACGATCTCCTTGCCCTCAGGATCGGTCCCCAGCGGGATGGAGTTGATGGCCCGGGGGTCGATGGCCTCCAGGCGTTCCTTGACCATGTCGCGTAGGCCGCTCGCACCGTTGTCGGCCGCTGCGGCCGACGAGCCAACATCGCCGAAGTAGAACTTCGACAGCCAGGGCTGGGCTTCCTGGGTGCCGCCGGCAATGCCGTCGAGGTCGTCCTCCATGCGCGCGGTGAAGGCGTAATCGACCAGGTGTCCGAAGTGGCTCTCCAGCAGGTTCACGACTGCGAACGCGGTGTACGACGGGACCAGCGCCGAGCCCTTCTTCCACACGTAGCCGCGGTCCTGGATGGTGCCGATGATCGACGCGTAGGTCGACGGCCGGCCCACGCCCATCTCCTCGAGCGCCTTCACCAGCGAGGCTTCGGTGAAGCGGGCCGGCGGCTGGGTGGCGTGGTCCTTGGGCTCCAGCGACTCGGCGGTGACGGTGTCGCCCACGGCCAGCGCCGGCAGGCGGACCTCCCGGTCCTCCAGCTCGGCGTTGGGGTCGTCGGAACCCTCGACGTAGGCTCGGAGGAAACCCGGGAACTCGATGACCTTGCCGCCGGCGCTGAACTCCGCCTCTTCACCCGAGGACGACCGGCCGGCGATGCGGACCTGCACGCTCTTGCCCCGGACGTCGGCCATCTGCGACGCAATCGTGCGCTTCCAGATCAGCTCGTACAGGGCGGCTTCGTCGTGGGCGACCTCGCGGGCGACCTGTTCGGGCATGCGGAAGCCGTCGCCGGCCGGACGGATGGCCTCGTGGGCCTCCTGGGCGTTCTTCACCTTCTTGGCGTACCGGCGGGGCTCGTTGGGCACGTAGTCGGCGCCGTAGAGCTGGCGGGCCTGGGTGCGGGCCGCGTTGAGCGCGGTCTCCGACAGCGCGGTGCTGTCGGTGCGCATGTAGGTGATGTAGCCGTTCTCGTAGAGGCGCTGGGCCACGCTCATGGCCCGCTGGGTGGTGAATCGCAGCTTGCGGCCGGCCTCCTGCTGGAGTGTTGACGTCATGAATGGCGGGTACGGCGTGCGCTTGTAGGGCTTCTCGTCGACCGACTTCACTGCGAACGTGGTGTCGGCCAGGCGGCCGACGAGGGCGCGGGCGCCTTCGGAATCGAGGAGGACGACGTCGGACGCAGTGCGGGCACCGGTCTCGTCGAAGTCGCGACCGGTGGCCAGGCGGGTGCCGTCGATGGCCACGAGCGTGGCGCCGAAGGGCGGTGAGGCCATGCCGGCCGTGGCCGGCGCAGCCGACGCAGAAAACTGCGCCTCGATGTCGGAGTACGACGCGCTGCGGAACCGCATGCGGGCCCGCTCCCTCTCCACCAGGATGCGGGTGGCGACGCTCTGCACCCGACCGGCGGACAGCCGGGGGAGGATCTTGCGCCACAGGACCGGGGAGACCTCGTAGCCGTAGAGGCGATCGAGGATGCGCCGAGCCTCCTGGGCATCGACCAGCCGGCGGTCCAGCTCCCGCCAGTTCTCCACAGCGTCCCGGATAGCACCGGGCGTGATCTCGTGGAAGACCATACGCCGCACCGGCATGCCCTGGGGCGGGTTGAGCACCTCCATGAGGTGCCAGGCGATGGATTCGCCCTCCCTGTCCTCGTCTGTTGCCAGGTACAGCTCGGTGGCCTGTTTCAAAAGCGACTTCAGCTTGGTGACCACGTGCTTCTTCTCGCTGTTGACGACGTAGAGCGGCTTGAAGCCGTTGTCGACGTCGACGCCGAGCCGGGCCCAGCTCTCGCCCTTCTGCGCTGCAGGGATCTCCTTGGCGTCCTTGGGAAGGTCGCGAATGTGTCCCACCGAGCTCTCGACCACGAACTCGCTACCCAGGAATCGGGCGATCGTCCGGGCCTTGGCGGGCGATTCCACGATGACGAGAGGTTTGGCCATGGCTACACGACAATTGACAGCCGATGGCGCCCGTGTCAAACGTCGTGCCGCGTCTACGGTGCAGGGATGCACCCCGAGCACCTGATCGAGGCGTTCGGCACGATCGGCCTTTTCGCCATCGTGTTCGCCGAGTCAGGGCTGCTCTTCGGCTTCTTCTTGCCCGGAGACTCCCTGCTCTTCACCGCCGGCCTGCTGGCTTCACGCGGCGTCCTGAACTTCCCGCTGATCGTCGTCGGCTGCGCCGTGGCCGCCATCGCCGGCGACCAGGTCGGCTACGTCATCGGCCGAAAAGCGGGGCCGGCGCTGTTCAAGCGGCCCGATTCCCGCCTGTTCCACAAGAAGAACGTCGACCGGGCGCGGGTGTACTTCGAGAAGAATGGCCCCCGCACGATCATCCTCGCTCGCTTCATCCCCGTGATCCGCACGTTCGCCCCGGTCGTGGCCGGCGTCGGCCAGATGGACTATCGGAAGTTCGTCACCTACAACGTCGTCGGGGGGATCCTCTGGGGCTCCGGCGTGACGACCGCCGGCTACATCCTCGGCGAGTCCATCCCCGACATCGACCGGTGGCTGCTGCCGATCATCGGCGTGATTGTGATGGTGTCGTTTGTCCCCGTCGGCATGGAGCTGCTCAAGGCGTGGCGCGGCCGGGGCTCGCACGACGAGGTCACCGAGCCGGCCGAAGGTCAGTAGCCGTCACCGTCGCCGCCGGCATCGTGCTGGCGGCGGTCGCGTGGGGGTGGCTGTTCGGCCTCGGGCGGGCGGGTTCTGGTCCCGGGCGCTGGCCGCCGGCGCCGCCATCGGCGTGGTTGCGGCCGGCGTGCCTTACGGGGTGTACTGGGCCGGCGACCGGCTCCTCCGGCGCTGGCGGCGTACGCGGCCGTTCACCTCTGGGCGCGCAAGGCCGTGCTGGTCCTTGCCGCCCTGGTCGGCGGAGCGTTCTGGGGCGCGCTGTTCGCCTGGCGCGGCACGCTCGTCGCACCACTGATCAGCCACGCGCTGTGGGACCTGGCCGTCGTCGTCTGGTGCCCTTTGGCCCCATCGAGGGGCGCGACTGAGTCATTAAGGTTCTCCGGCAACCCGCCGACAGGTGGGCATGGCCTTTTCCGGAACCACCCGCCGCACGCTGTACAGCGTGGCTGCGGTGTTGGCGCTGCTGGCCATCGCCGGGGCCACCCTTGCCTTGACGGTGCCCGACGCTTCGGCCTCCGCCGACGCCGAGATCACCATCCCGCCGACGACATCGAGCACGACGTCGTCGACGACCACTTCCACCTCGACTTCGACGTCCACCTCAACGTCGACGACGGTCAAGCCCCGGCCTGTGACGACCACCGCCAAGCCCCGGCCGACCGTGCAGGCGTCGGCGCCGCCAGTCGCCCCGCCCACCACCAGGCCGGCGCCCCCGCCGGCCCCGCCGGCCCCGCGCAGCATCACGGCCGAGGAGCGGTGCGCCAATGCTCGCCAGTTTCTCGTCGGGCAGGGTCTGGTGCTTCCCGACGGCTGGGGCTACCGCTGCCCCGGGCCGGCGTTGGAGAACGGAACCCCACGCTTCGGCGTCGCCTGCTGGACCTGCGACGGCGACGGCCAGAGCTGGATCGCCATAGACGTCGGCCGCATCGGGGCCTCGGAGAGATGGCTGCGCTACGTCGTCGCCCACGAGATCTGCCACGCCAAGGAATACGTGACGTTGGGCCTCTCCACCGAGCTCACCGCCGATCTCTGCGCCGCCCTCTACGGCGCCCCCCGGCCCTAACCGACCGGGTCGGGGAGGATGAACGACTGCTCGCCGGACGTCTCCACATCCATCGGCGCCGCCTTGCGCTTGGAGAAGGCGATGGCGCCGAGCAGCACGACCAGCGCGACGCCGGCGATGGCGAAGCGGGCGGCCGTCGTCGTCCTGCAGGTTGATGATGGCCGGCAGGATCAGCAGCGACACCAGGTTCATCACCTTGATGAGCGGGTTGAGCGCCGGGCCGGCGGTGTCCTTGAACGGGTCGCCGACGGTGTCGCCGATGACGGCGGCCTTGTGGGCCTCGGAGCCCTTGCCGCCCTCGTGGCCGTCCTCGATGTACTTCTTGGCGTTGTCCCACGCCCCACCGGCGTTGGACAGGAAGTTGGCCATGAGCTGGCCGGTGAGGATGACGCGCGGCCAGGAAGGCGCCGAGGGCGTAGTAGTTGATGCCGAAGCCGATGATGACCGGCGTGAGCACGGCGAGCAGGGCCGGCGTGGCCAGCTCGCGCAGCGAGGCGGCGGTGCAGATGTCGATGACCGGGCCGTAGTCGGGCCGCTTGGTGCCGGCCATGATCTTGCCGTCGGCGAACTGGCGGCGGACCTCCTGCACGACGACGCCGGCGGTGCGGCCGACGGCCCGGATGGCGAGGGAGGAGAAGATGAAGGCGATCGAGCCACCGATGAGCAGGCCGATGAACGTCTTCGGGTCGGCCACGTTGATCTGGGTCAGCGGGTTCTCGAACAGGGCCGAGCCCGTCTCCTCGATGCCCGAGCTCGTCGCCGATCGTCTCGATGAAGGAGGCGAACAGGGCCACGGCGGCGATGACCGCCGAGCCGATGGCGAAGCCCTTGGTGACGGCCTTGGTGGTGTTGCCCACGGCGTCGAGGCTGACCATGATCCGCTCGGGCTCACCGCTCGAACTCGCCCGACATCTCGGCGATGCCGGCCGCGTTGTCGGCGACCGGACCGAAGGTGTCCTCCGACACGACGACGCCGGTGGTGGCGAGCATGCCCATGCCGGTGAGGGCGACCAGGTAGAAGGTGAACTGGATGTTGCCGCCGCCCAGGGCGATGGCGGCGCCGAGGGCGACGGCGATGGCGACGATGGCCCACACCGAGCGACTCGAGGCCCGAGCTGATGCCCGACAGCACCGTGGTGGCCGGGCCGGTGCGGGCCGCCTCGGCGATGTCCTGCACCGGGGTGGTCTCGGTCGAGGTGAAGTACTCGGTGAGGCGGCTGACCACCTGGGCGAGGACGAGGCCGATGACGACGGCGCCGAGCATGCCACCTGGCTCGACGGTTGCCGACGTAGACGAAGGCGACCAGCGACCGTGCCGACGACGGTGAGGACGCCGGCGATGAGGAAGCCCCGGTTGATGGGGGCCATGGCCGACTTGTCCTTGTCGGTGGCCCGCACCGCGAAGACGCCGACGATCGAGGCGAGCACGCCGATGGCCCGGGCGGCGACCGGGAAGATCGAGGCCCAGCGCCGGGTTCCGCGCCGATGGACTCGAAGGCGGCGACGCCCGAGGATGATCGAGGCGACCAGGGTGACCTCGTAGCTCTCGAAGAGGTCGGCGGCCATGCCGGCGCAGTCGCCCACGTTGTCGCCCACGTTGTCGGCGATGGTGGCCGGGTTGCGGGGGTCGTCCTCGGGGATGCCGGCCTCGACCTTGCCGACCAGGTCGGCGCCGACGTCGGCCGCCTTGGTGAAGATGCCGCCGCCGACCCGCAGGAACAGGGCCAGCAGCGAGCCACCGAAGCCGAAGCCGACGAGGATCGCCGAGCTGGTGTTCTGGAAGATCATGATGATGATGGTGGCGCCGAGCAGGCCGAGGCCGACGGTGAACATGCCGGCCACGCCACCGGTGCGGAAGGCGACCTTGAGGGCGGCGGGCAGCGAGCCCGACCGGGCGGCCGCGGCGGTGCGCACGTTGCCCCGCACGGCCAGGCTCATGCCGATGAAGCCGGTGAGGCCCGACAGCACGCAGCCGGCGACGAACGCCAGGGTGCGGAACAGGCCGGACTCGACGAAGGAGAGGGCGGTCGCTCGTCGGGCCTTCAGCGACCTCGGTCGAGGTGAGGAACACGATGATGGCGAGCGGGATGAGGATGAGCGCGATCGTGCGGAACTGGCGCTTGAGGTAGGCCATGGCCCCCTCCTGGATCGCCGCGGCGATCTCCTTCATCTTGGGCGTGCCCTGGTCGGCGGCGAGCACGCCCTGCATGAGGAAGAAGCCCACGCCGAGGGCGAGCAGGGCGGTGGCCACCGAGAAGAGAGCCAGCGAACTCACCACCCTACAGCTCGAAGCTCTGGTAGCCGCCTTCGGCGGCGAGCAGCTGGTTCATGCCGACTCCTTCTTCTCCTCGGGACCTCCGGCCAGGGCGGTGTGCGCGTCCTGCCCTTCCCGGCACAGCGGGTACAGGTACTTCAGCGTCTCGCGCTCGACTTCGCAAGGGGAGCAACCATGGTTTCGTCGCCCATGAAACTAGATTTCGATAGGGCGAAACGTCAAGCGTCAGCG
>CAVYKB010000008.1:0-191405 GCA_963768975.1 uncultured Acidimicrobiia bacterium
CACGCACAGGGTGCCGAGGCTGTAGCCGTCGTGGGTTGTCAGCGGCACCCCGGCGTAGAACCCGATCCCCATCTCACCGGCCACGAGAGGGTTGGCCAGAGTTCGGGGGTCCACCCGAGCGTCGTTCACCAGCCACGGGCCGTCATGGAGGATGGCAGAGGCGCACAGTCCCGGTTCGCGGTCGATCTGGTCGACGTCGAGGCCATGGTGGGACTTGAACCAGATACGATCGGCGTCGACGATGCTCACGATGGCCACTGGGACCTCCAGCAGCCGGGCCGCCAGGGCGGTGATGCGGTCGAAGGCGCCATCCGGTGGGGTGTCGAGGACGTCATAGCGCTGGACGGCGGCCAGTCGTTCCAGCTCATCGCCAGGAATCAGATCGAGCATCGGACGCAGGCCCTCTCCTTCTGAGTCGGTCCTCGCGTCGACGATTCGAGCAAACCGTTTGCCTCATTCTATTGCAGGGTGTGATGCGATGCAGCAGGAATGATCGTTCTGACGTCTGGCGGCTCGCTGGTTAGGGCCCCAGGCGACGGTCGAACTGCGGTGTCGAGGGTATGGGCCGCTCATGGCCAGGTTCGCATTCCGTTTCCAACCCCTCTATCGAGCCCCGGACGCGTTTGGCGTCGCGCCGGGTCGAGCCGACGCCGCCTCTGCATCCTCTTCGCTAGCGAGTCCTGTGCGTGCCATCGTCCATTCGGGGTCCGGACGATGAGCCATGGAAGCTGACGGCCTGTACTGAAGGTAGGTCAAACAAGTACGGGTGTACGTCGATGAGGTGAAGTGAGTTCTGCAGGTTGCGTGACGAAGCGGATGCATCGTCCGCGATGCCCTTCCTAGAGGTTTCGGCACGACCTATGGGGGTACAATGCAGCAGAGCGCGCCGAGGGCGCAGGCGGCTATCCGATCGTGTCTACGCTCGGCACACGCATCAAAGGGCGGTCATGCCGAGTCGTTCCCACTTCATCATGAGCCGGCGATCCTCAGCCGCTTTTCCCGAGGGACATTTGGGCGGCTATCGGACGCGACGCCGTGTGGATGGCCATGAGCGGTGATTTGAGCAGCGACGCCGTGCTCGTCGTCGCTGTCGCTCGGCGCGACCAGGTGGCGCTTGCCGAGCTGTACCGCCGCCACGGCGGAAGTCTCTTCAGCGCGGCGCTCCGAGTGCTGTCGGTGCGCCCACTCGCCGAGGAAGTGGTGCAGGACACCTTCACCTGGCTCTGGCAGAACCCTGAACGCTTCGACGTAGCCCGTGGTTCCTTGCGGTCATTCCTGCTCGCTCAGTGCCACTGTCGAGCGGTCGACATCGTCCGCTCTGAGAGTGCCCGGCGTCGTCGTGAGGACTTTGAAGGCAGCGCGCTCAGGTCGCACTACGTTCTCGAAGACGAGGTCTTGGATTTCGTCGCAGGCCAAAAACTGCGTGAGGCGGTGGCGACGCTCTCAGAGACGGAACAGCAGGCGATAAGTCTTGCGTATTTCGGAGGCCACAGCTACGTGGACGTTGCTTTGCTTCTGGGGCTTCCGGAGGGGACGGTGAAAAGCCGTATTCGATCTGGACTCACTCGGCTCCGGTGCGCCGTGATGGAACTGGGAATCGACCCTCGCGGGGCGAACGCCGTCCTTTGCGACCTGTAACTATCACTGAGCTGCATCTCAACCTGTGTCCGCTCCCCGGGGAGAGGTTTCTCGGCCGTCGTGTGGGTCAAACGGTTCGATCCACGCCAAGTACACCGACCGGCCCGGGTTGACGGGCGCCCGCTCGACCATGAACCGGCATCGAATCTCGCTGCCGTCTCTGCACAGGACCGCAAGGATGAGCGGTACGCCGAGCACATGGGCCTCTCCCGTGGTGAGGTGTCGACTGAAGCCGGCGACGTGCGCCTCCCTGAGGGCCGGGGGGATGACCGTCACCACGCGTCGACCCACCAGGTCCTCCGGCCGCCAGCCGAGAAGTCGGGCCAGCGGACGGCTGACGGCAACGATCCGGTTGGCATCATCGGCGGCGATGACCCCACGTTGAGAGCCGGTGACGATAGAGCTGTCCCACTCCACAACGCCAGCGGCTCGCACGTCTGTCTCGAAGCGCGCCTGGGAAGTGCCCGGCCACGCTGCCAGTGGACTGCCCGAGAGTTGAGCGATGACCTGTTCGCAGGCCCAGTCCCGCACGGCGATGATCTCGGGCAACCCCGGGCGGAGCAGAAGTTTCTCCTCAAGAGCCAAGGCTTCAGCCACGTCGAGTGCGTCCTGTAGGGCCGCGAACTGCCACCCTGAGTCTGCCGGCACCTCGATAGAAAGGTCGAGATGATCAGGCACCCAGGGCAGCGGGCTGGGATGCCCGTCGGGCAGGACCGGCCGGGCCGTTCCCGAGGCGTGCGCCTCGTCGAGTGCGTCGATCAGGGCGTTCGAGATGGTGCTGCGGGCCTTGTCGGCCGCGGCCAAATCGATCTGGGGTGCGCCGTGCTCGGCGCAATAGAGGACGAACTCCCGGAGGATGGCGTCGTGGTGCTGTCGGGCCGACAACCAGAGTGTCGCCGGCATGGAGGCAAGCACGACCCGATGGTTCGCAACTGTTGCGGAAGGAGGCTCTGGCCACGCCTCGACGTCCCACCCCGCGAGAATGTCGTCGGCAGACGATGGGGGCGGGTCGCCGACGCAGAACCACACGACCTTGCCGCCTTCTCCGAGCGGATGCACCCCGCATTCAAGCGTGATGGCCGCGACAAGAGACATCCCACGACCTGTCGTCGCCTCCACGTCGTAGTTCCGCTGCACGGGGAGTGTGCTGTTGAAGTCGCGAACCTCGACACAGACCTGGTCGACATAGCTGGAGAGACGAATGTCGATCGGAGTGTGGGCGTGTAACGATGCGTTGGTGACCACCTCGCTGATGGCGAGTTCGGTCGCGTCCCGCCACGCGTGGCGCCCGATGTCCTCTAGGAACTGACGCACTAGGCGGCGAGCCTCAGACGCGCTGTGGAGATCAGATCCGAGGGATGCTTCACGTTCTTCGAGTGCTGGGCCGTGGGCGAGCACCGGCCCCGCACCTGCGTCACCCGTGAAGTTCACAGCCCTAGTGTGCCCCATTGTCATCGAGTGAACCCGGACCGAGCCCTCAATCGCCGCCGTTCCATCGCTGTCGCTGGACTGTGCGCCATTCGGGGTCGAGCCGGCCACAAAGCCCGATCCGCCGGGAGTGCGATCCACCCTCGGCGGAACGGGGATTTGATCTAGACCTCGCCTCGCCAGGCGCCGGTCTCGCTGTTGCGTGATTCAATGAACTCCTTGAAGCGCTTGAGGTCGCCCTCGGCCTGCTTGGACACGAAGCCCAACTTATCTCCGATGGTCTCGACGATGCCCTGGGGCTCTACGTCGAGGTCAAGGGTCACACGAGTTCCCGCACCCTCGGGCTGGAAGGTGACGGTGCCCGCGTTGGGCGTGCCGTCCAGGCTCCTCCAGGAGATCTTCCGGTCGGGGTCCTGGTCGAGGATCTCGGCGTCCCACTCTCGCCGGGTGCCGGCGATCTCGGCGACCCAGTGCAGTCGCTCGTCATCAAGTTGAGTGACGCTCTCCACGCCCTCCATGAAGTGGGGGAACTCTTCGAACTGGGTCCACTGGTTGTACACAACCGTGACCGGACGATCAACGACGATCGACTTCTCGTGATCCGACATCTGGCAACTCCTCGTTGGTAGTAGGAACAAGGCGGCAACTTCGAGTCAGCTAGACGGACTCGAGTCTTCGCCGGAAGCGCCGCCCACGACGGCCCGCTCGCCCAGGGCTACCCAGGATGGAGTGTTCCTAACAATCGGGAGATGCATGACTGGACGGCAACACGGATGTCGCCGGATGCGGCACCGAACGCTCCCTGACCGCCTTCCCACCCCGGTTTCGTAGCCGACGGTCTTCTGGAAAGCTGAGGAACGGTCGCCGCCTTGACGAGAGAAGGCCGGTGCGACGGGGGAGTGACCCCCGACGCACCGGCCGGTACTGCGACCGCTCGGACTACGCCTTGGGACTGTCAGCCTGCGCGGCGGTCAGGGTGACGACACCCAGGGGGATGCCCTCCTTGAAGGCGGTGACGTTGAACGTGGAGTTCAGAGCGGCGGCGCCGGCGGCGGTCAGCTTGGCCACGGTGCCCTGCAGGACCACGTCGGAGCCCGACATCGACACGGCGACGTTGGTGCCGTCGAGCGACAGCAGCGGGATGCCGGACTTGCCCCCGGCGGTGGCGGTCAGGATCGACGTGCCGGGGTCGACCACGAAGTCGGTGACCTCGATGGACTGGTTCTCCTTGCTGAACTTCAGGCCACTGCCCTGGTGGATGACATTTCCGGCGATGTAGCCGGGCTTGAAGTTCTTGTCCGAGTGGATGGCGACGAAGCCACCGGTGATCGGGAACGAAACCGTGCCGGTGCCGGCGTCGAACTTGCCGGTGCCCGTGGGGGCGACGGCCACGCCGAGGGACTTGAGGGCGTCAGAGGTGCCGGCATCGAGCTTGACCGCGGTCTGCTTGCCGCCCAGACGGGTGATCTCGGCCACTTTGTCGGTGGCGGAGGTGTAGGTGGTCACGTTGCCCTTGGCCACCAGGCGGACGACGCCGAGCGGCGTGCCGGCCTTGATGGCCTGGGTCTTGAACGCCCCGTTGAGGGCGGAGGCCGCCGCGTCGGTCAGCTTGGCAACGGTGCCGAATAGGACGACGTTGCCAGACTCCATGGTGACCTTGACGTTGGTGCCGTCAAGGGAGAGCAGAGGTGCGCCCGGCGTGCCGTTCACGCTGCCGTAGAGCATCGAGTTACCGGGGTCGACCACGAAGTCATCCAGAGTCACCTTGGTGGCACCTGCGGTCAGGGTGAAGCCGCTGCCCTCGTGGTTGACGGAGCCCTGGATGTAGCCGGGCTTGACCGTCGGATCGCTGTGGATCTCGGCGTATCCAGAAGTGATCGGGAAGGTGATGGTGGAGGTGGACGCATCGAAGGTGGCGTTACCGGAAGGGGCGATGGCGACACCCAGGCCCTTCAGGGCGCCGGCGGTGCCGGCGTCGAGGATGACCGAGGTGCCCACGCCGGTGAGGGCGGGGATGGCGGTGACGGTGTCGGATTCTGCGGACTGGGAGCTGGTCGAGCCCTGTGAGGTCGACGGGGCGCCGTTGTCATCACCGTCGCTGCCACAGGCCGCTCCGGCTAGGGCGAGTACTCCGACGAGCGCGGTGAGGGAAGCCCTCTTCTTCATCTTCATTGGTCTCTCTTTTCGTTTTTTGCCCTGTCCGGCGAATCACTCCGCAGACCCGGGGTCTCTTTTGCCCCTTCTACGGATCACCTCACTGGACCGTATGAGGCACATATCGGAACAATGCGATGAATGTCCTGGATCTCATCGGTTTCCAATGCGACCGTCCGCAACCAACCAACACGACGGACGGGATACTGATTGCGAGCAAGGCCGAGCATGAGCTCCTCTGCAGGCGCGAACACATCCTCTCGATCCCGGTCGACCCTCCGTCACCGCGTGGTCAGGCCGTCAACACCCCCCCGTGATCCGCAGCGCCGTTCTCTTTCGTACATGAGACACCGATAGAGAGAAGGACAATCCTGTGGTCAGGCGTACACACCGATGTCGATGCCATCAACGCCACCCCTTGGGCAACGGCCTTGGCCGCCCGCCTTCCCAGGCGGCGCTCTCGCTCGCCCCGACGGGCGCTAGGCCGACCTTCCGAAGCGGCTATGACGTGCTCCACGCGCCTGTGCCGGCTTCGTAGTGGTCCCGTGGCGGCGGAGCGCCTCTCTCTCGCACCGCCGCCACGGTCGTTCTCACCATCTCGCGCAGCCTGGCTTTCTCGGCTTGGTCGTCGGCGCCCAGACCACCAACGACGGCGACATCGGCGCTGGCCCGGTGGGGGGCTTCGTCGTCGTCACCCGGAGGACTTGGAGATCGCTCGCCCAGGTCCGAGGCGTCGTCGGCTCTAGGCCGGCGCGGCGGTGACGCTTCCCACCAGGTCGTAGCGGCCGGCCTGGCCGAAGGTAGCGGCGATCGCCATCTGCGGCTGGGCCAGCATCTGCTTGTGAGTGAACAGGAAGACGTTGAATCCCACCACGTCGTCGGGGTCCACGCCGGCGAACAGGTCCTGCAGGATGTTGCCCTCCTCCATGATCGCCCGGCGCACCTTGTCGCCGATCCGGCCGGAGAGGGCAGCCAGGTCTTCGCGGTCCGGTGCTGCGTTGCCCACGCCCAGGGTCGGGATCAGCTCGTCGAGGATGCGCTTCACCTCGGCGTTGAAAGCCTGGTGCCCGGCCTCCGCCGCACTGGCCGCGACGAGGTCCTGCTCGAGGAGCACCGAGACGCAGCCGGCGACGCCGGATACGCCGCCCACGAGCGCACCGGCCAGATCGGCGGGGAAACGGATGAGATCGAGCACCACGCTGACACGGCCCGCCGCGTCGGGGATCTCGACCGTCTGGCCGGGGCCGACGCTTCCCAGGCCCAGGTTGCCGTGGCTGCCGCGCGTGTTGACCACGGCGGCCTGCCCGCTGAGGCGCAAGTTGTCCCGCAGAATCACGGTGCTCCCGTCGACCGTGAAGAACACGTTCCACATGTAGGGCTCGTCGCCGCCGGCGAGGCCGCCCTCACCGGCGCTCACGCACGTGAGCTTGCCCAGGTCGAACGTCACCCGGCGGCGGCGGGTGAAGTCCGGCGGGAGGGTGGCGTCGGCCGAACCGGCGATGCGCCACTCCCCTCGGCTTCCGACGTCGAAGAGCCTGCTGAACGGCCGGGAGCGGTCGGCCAGCAGCTCGGTCTCGGTGAACGTGAGGACGTCGGTGCCGAGGATGTCGTCCTTGTCGACCAGCAACAACTTCTGGACCAGGTTCGAGTTGGCCAGCACGGCCCCCTTGACCCTGGCCTTGATGCGCTCGGTGATCGCCTCCTCGACAGCGGTGCTGACCTCCAGCGGGTTGGCGCCCGGTGCTGCCGGATCGACGAGCACGCCGGCGACGATCGTGCGCAGCTCGACGGTGAACTGGTCGACGAGGGCGTCGTAGCCGGCGAGGATGGCTGCGTCACTGACCGCGTCCTCCTCGGCCAGCACGTAGAGCACACCGACCACACCGGATGCCCCGCCCACCAGCGCCTCACCCAGCTCACCCGGCAGGGGGATGGGCTTCAGAGCGAAACTGTTGCGACCAACCTTGTCGGGTACGGCGACCGTCTCGCCGTCGCGGACCTCTGGCAGGTTGCCGTGCCGGCTGTCGGTCCGGCGCACGACCGGCGTGCCGCTGAGGGCCAGCTTCCCGTCGGCGCGCTGGACGATCTTCATCGTCCCGCCGTCGACAGCGAAGAACACGGTCATGAGGTACGGCTCGGCCAGACCGAGCTCGCCGTTCTTGATGGCCGTCACCGTCTTGATGTCGATGGTGACGGGCAGGTCGGGGACGGACATGATCGCTCCTCTCAGAAGTCCACGTCGGTGGAGGTGAACGAGGTGACCGGCTTCGGCGGGCGGGCCAGGTCGGTGTCAGTGCTGGTGAAGCCCGTGGACGTGCGGATCCTGCCCCGCTGGCTGCCGTTCTCGAGCACCACCCAACCGCCGACCGCCGGCGCCCCCCGCACCTCGCCCTTGGCCCGGTACAGGCCGGCCGGCGTTGTCACCGTCGAGGCGCGGAACCGGTACGACGCACCGCCGGGCAGGATGAACGAGCCGGTCAGCGCGTCATCGTCGACCCGACCGGTGAGACGGGCACCGTCGGCGCTGGTCAGCGCGATCGTGCCGTCGTCGGCGGCCTCGCCGGTGAACCACGACGCGATCGACTTCCCATCGCACACGTAGGCGAGGATCCGGCCGTCGGACTCGCCGACCACTGCGCCTACGAATGCATCGGAGCCCTCGACGGACGCGGCGAAGCTGGCTGCCTCGGCCTTGTCGTCGTCGCCCCCGGCGCTCCCGCACCCGGCGAGCACCGCTACCGCCAGTCCGACCAACACGTACCTGATGTGGCTCTTCATGGTCGAGCCTCCTTTCTTGTCGTCCGGATGGCGTGACCCTGTTCGGGACACCCGTGCCATCCGGTGGCACGATCGTCCGCCGCCGGGGTTGGACCGGCGTAGGAGAGCGGTTCCTATGGCCCTCCAACCGATCGATCCGAGGATGTGTCCGCGCCGCGGGCACGGCGGTGCCCCCGGTGGGCACGCCGTTCTTGCTGACGACGAGACGAGGAGGACAGATGGCACGTATCGCAATCGCCGGCGCTGGCATCTCGGGCCTGACGCTGGCGCTCCGGCTCCAGCAGCACGGGGTCGAGACCACGCTGTGGACCGACCGGACGCCAGAGGAGATCCGCGCCGGCCGTCTCTTGAACCTGGTGGGAAGGTTCGAGCCGACGCTGGCGCGGGAGCGAACCCTCAGGGTCAACCACTGGGACTTCCCCGACTTCGCCATGTTCGCCGCCCATGTCGACGTCGTCGGCACTCCCATCGCCTTCCGGGGCGACCTTGCGCAACCGGCCCGGTTCGTGGACTTCCGCATCTACCTCGCCCGCCTGCTGGAGGACTACGACGAGCGGGGCGGTCGCGTGGTCGTCGACCCGGCGCCCGTCGCCGCCGCCCTCGGCGCGGCGGGCGACCACGACTTGGTCGTGGTTGCCGGCGGTCGCGAGGTCAGTGGCGTGTTCCCCCGTGACCCCGCCCGGTCGCCCTACGACACTCCGCAGCGGGTCCTGTGCGCCGGCACGTTCCGTGGCATCGCCCTCCCGGAGCCCCTGGGCCTGAGCTTCAACATCTCGCCGGGTGCTGGCGAGGTGTTCCAGAGCCCCGTCTTCTCCTTCGACGGCGCGGTCAGCGGCGTGCTTTTCGAGGGCATCCCCGGAGGTCCCTTCGACCCGCTGGTGCGCATGCGCCCTGAGGACGACCCCGCCGCCTTCGAGGCCGAGGTCCTGAACCTCTTCCGGGAGCATGCGCCGTCGATCTACGACCGTGTCGACCACGCTGCATTCGGCCTCACCCGCCCGCTCGACCTGTTGCAGGGGGCCATCACGCCCACCGTCCGACGGACGTGGATCCGGCACCACTCGGGCACCTACGCCATCGCCGTGGGTGACGCCTGGGTGGTAAACGACCCCCTCACCGGGCAGGGCGCCAACCTCGGCTCGCACTGCGCCTGGGTGCTGGCCGACGCCATCCTGGCCGACGGCGTATACGACGAGCTCTTCTGCCGCCAGGTCGAGGAGCGGATGTGGCAGATGGCCGGTCCGGTCACCGAGTGGTCCAACGCCTTCCTCCAGCCCCCGCCCGACCACGTCCTCGAGGTCCTGGGCGCAGCCTCCGTGGACAGGGCGGTGGCCAACGCCCTCATCGGGGGCTTCGCCGATCCTCAGGCCATGTGGCGGCGCCTGGCGACCCCGGAGCGGTCGGCGGCGTTCCTGGCGTCCATGCGGCCGGTGGAGCCGGCGCTGGCCTGAGGGCCACCATGCCACGGCCGAGCCAAACGCGGCAGCAATTCCTAGACTGTCGGCGGCAATGGACGTCCGGATCCTGGGGCAGCTGGAGGTCGAGTCAGCCGGCCGGCGGCTCGACCTCGGAGGGCACAAGCAGCGGGCCGTCCTGGCCGTGCTCGTCCTCGAAGCCAACCGTCCCGTGCCCGTCGATCGCTTGGCCGACCTCCTGTGGGACGGCCGCCCGCCGGCCCAGGGCGTCGGCACCGTGCGGGCCTATGTCTCCAATCTGCGCCGGCTCCTGGAACCCGACCGGGCGCCTGGACGGCCGGCCAGGGTGCTCACTAGCGAGGCCGGCGGCTACGTGCTCAACCTGGCGCCCGCCCAGCTGGACGCCTCACGCTTCGAGCGGCTGGTCGAATCGGGCCGTGCCTCCGGGGACGCGGCCGCTGCGGCCGAGCTGTTCGGGCGGGCGCTGGCGCTGTGGCGGGGGCCGGCCTTGGCCGACTTCGCCGACGAGCCCTTTGCGTGGGCCGAGCGGGCCCGGCTGGAGGAGTGCCGGCTGGTCGCGACCGAGCAGCACATCGAGGCATCACTGGCGTGCGGCCGTCACCAGGCCGTCGTCCCCAACCTCGAGGGCGCTGGCGGCAGCCCACCCGCTGCGGAGCGGCTGCGGGAGCAGCTCATGGTCGCCCTGTACCGGTGTGGCCGCCAAGCCGACGCCCTCCGGGCCTTCGAGGCCGGCCGGCGGGTGCTGGCCGAGGAGCTGGGGGTCGACCCGGGCCCGGCGCTGCGGGCCCTGGAGCGGGCCATTCTGGACCACGACCCGTCGCTCGACGGTGTGCCATTGCCGACGGCGCCGGCGGTGCCGGCCGGCCTCGTCGGCCGCGACGGGCAGCTGGCCGTGCTGCGCATGAACCTGGCCGAGGCGCTGGGCGCACACGGCCGGGTGGTCCTGATCGGCGGGGAACCGGGCATCGGCAAGACCCGGCTGGCCCAGGCCGTGGCCGAGCTCGCCGAGACTGTCGGGGCGACCATTGTCTGGGGTCCGGCCCACGATGGGGACGGCGCCCCACCCTTTTGGCCGTGGGTCCAGGCCGTGCGCCGACTGATCCTGCTCCTCGCCTTGCTGGCCCAGGCGTACAGGCGGGCCGGCCGCACGGAGGACGCGGTGGCGGCCGTCGAGCGCGGGCTGAGGGTGTCGGAGGCCACCGGAGAGCGCTTCTTCGAGGCCGAGCTCCACCGGATCCGAGGCGAGCTGCTGAGCGACGAGGAGTCGCTCGAACGAGCCCTGCTCGTGGGCCGGCGCCAGCAGGCCGCGTCGCTGGAGCGGCGGGCGGAGGCCAGCCTGGCCCGGTTCCGGGAGCGAGCCGGGGTCAGGGGTGGGGCCCGCTGACACGCTCCTCGCACGCACTTGCCAGGGCGGCCAAGGATGCCGGCACGTCGTCGCGAGGGATCTGCCGCGCTCGCATCGGCGCAGCCAGCAGCCGTCGTGCCGGGGTCAGCGGCTGCAAATCCCACGTCACGGTGAGGCGCGAGCCTTCACGATCGGGCTCGACCTCCCACGTCCAGACCGTCGAGCTGGGGTTGTCATCGTCGGGCTTCGAGCGGTGCACGAACCGGCGTGTCCGGGGATCGAGCTCCAGCACCGTCGAACGGCTGTTGAAGCGCGTTCCCATGATGCGGATCTCCACCACCCAGTCGGCGCCGGCGACCAGCTCGGGCGGCATGTCGACCACCCGGACGATCCGCCGGTTCCAGGTTGGGAGCCGGCCGAGGTCGGTAACCGTGGCGAAGACCACGTCGGCCGGTGCTGACACGTGAACGCTGGCGGTGCCCTTCCTGTCCATAGCGAGCCTCCTTACTCTAGGGAAAGGCGTGCGCAGGGAGGGCACAACCGTGCCCGCAGGGGGCACATCCCGCCGTGAACGTCCTGGCCCGCGAGGGCGAATACTGGACCGTCGTGTTCGGCGACCGGGTGTCCCGGGTGCGTGACGCCAAGGGGCTGCACTACCTGGACCACCTACTGCGCCATCCGAATGAGGAGTTCCACGCCCTGGCCCTGGTGGCGGCGGCCGGCGACGGGGTGGTCGGCGATCGCTCCGACGCCGGGCCGGTGCTCGACGCGGCCGCGGTTTCCTCGTACCGCCGGCGCTACCTGGAGCTGCAGGAGGAGGTGGCCGACGCCGAGGCAGCCGGCGACGTCGGGATGCTGGCGCGGGCCCAGGACGAGCTGGATGCCCTCACCGAGCAGCTGGCCGGCGGGCTCGGCCTCGGCGGCCGCCACCGTCGAGCCGGCTCGCCGGCGGAGCGGGCCCGGCTGGCCGTCACCAAGGCCATCCGCTCGGCCCAGGCCCGCCTGGAGCAAGCCGATCCCGACCTGGGCGGCCACCTCCGCCGGATGGTGCGGACCGGCACGTTCTGCTCCTACACGGGCGAACTGGTGTGGGGCCACGCGCCCGTCCCCGATCCGCAGTCGCCGGCGCCGCCGCCCGCACGCCGGCGGCGACCGGTGCGGACCCAGTTTGTTGGCCGCCCCCTGGAGCGGGGGCTGATGCAGGAGCTAGTGGCCGCTGCCGCCGGCGGGCGGGGCGGGCTGCTCCTTCTACGCGGCGAGGCGGGCATCGGCAAGACCCGCTTGGCCGAGGAGGCGGCGGTCCACGCCGAGGAGCGAGATATGGGCGTCTTCGTCGGCCGGTGCCTCGACGTTCAGCCCGCCCTGGCCTGGCTGCCGCTGATCGAGGTGCTCGACCAGGTCGTTGCATGGTTGCAGGATGGCGACTTGCGCGAGTTGTTGGGTGCCACCGGGCCCGAGGTGGCCAAGGTCCTTCCCGGCCTGCGCCGGCGCATCCCCGACCTGCCCGCTCCGCTGGAGCTCCCCGCCGAGCATGGCCGGCTCCACCTGTACGCCGCCCTCCGGGACCTGCTCCTACGCCTGGGCGCCCGCCGGCCGGCGGTCGTCGTGGTGGAGGACCTTCACTGGGCCGACCCGGCCACGCTGCGCATGGTGGAGCACTTGACCGACGGCCTGGAGGAGGCCCGCATCCTTGTCATCGGCACCTACCGCAGCGACGAAGCCGTGCTCGGCACTGCGCTGGCCCAGACGCTCGAACGACTGGCCCGGCACCCTTCGGTGACCACCGTCGCCGTGGGCCGGATGGAGACCGCAGAGGTGGCCGAGCTCGTCGCCTCGCTTACCGGCCGGCTCCCAGACCCGTTGGTCGCCGCTGCCCTCTCGGCCGAGGCCGACGGGAACCCCCTCTTCGTCGAGGAGCTGGTCAAGCACCTCGCCTCTGAGGGTCAGCTGTTCGCTGACGACGGCGGCTTTCACACCGACCTCCGCCTCGACGCCGGCACCGTACCGGCCGGCCTCCGGCTCCTCCTCGGCCACCGCCTGCAACGGTTGTCGCCGGCCAGCCGCGAGGTAGTCGGCCTCGCCGCAGTGGCCGGCCGCGACCTCGACCTCGAGATGCTCGCCGGCGCAGATGACAGTGCCATCGACGAGGCGCTGGCCGCCGGCGTGCTGGTCGTGGCCGCCGGCGACCGCTTCGCCTTCGGCCACGCCCTCGTGCGCCAGGCGGCGCTGAGCGAACTCTCCCCCGTCCGCCGACGCCGGCTCCACCAACAGGTGGCCACCGCCCTCGCCGCCCGCCACGGCAATCATCCTGAGCACGCCGGCGAGATCGCCGACCATCTGCTGGCCGCCGGCTCCGGGGCAGAGGCCCTGCCGTACCTGGAGACCGCCGGCCGGCGGTCACTCGAGTCGGCGGCCTACGAGGACGCCGCCGCCCGGTTCCGGCGGGCGTTAGAACTGGCGCCGGGGGGCGACCGCCCCATGCGCGCCCGCCTGCTGAGCGGTCTGGGATACGCCCAGCGCGGCCTCGGAGCACCCGGCGACGCCAATGTCACGTGGCTGGAGGCCCTCGAGCTGCTGGAGGGGGCGACGGGTGGCGACCGGGCCTTGGCCACCGAGCTGTCCCGAGCACTCGGCCGGTACCTCGACGCAACCGGCGGGCTCGACCGGGCTGTCGCCCTGCTGAACCGCGCCCTGCGGTTCGCCGGCGAGGCGCCCACCGCCGAGCGGTCCTGGCTGACCTCGGCCCTCGGCTATGCCCTCACGCTCACCGGCGACATCGCCGGGGCCTCGGCCTGCCTCGACGAGGCGGCCACCATCGCCGAGACCCTCGACGACGACCGCCTGCGGGCCGACGTGCTGGCGTCGCGCACCAGTCTCGAGTTCGCCACCGGGCGGTTGCGGGACTGCGTGGCGACCGCCGAGGCCGCGTCGCAAGCGCTGCTCGACTGCGGCCTGGTGTGGGACGCGGTGCAGGCCCAGGTGACGACCACCTGGCCCCGGCTGTGGCTGGGCCGGCCGGGGGACTCCCGCCGCCAGGTCGAGGAGACGCTGCCGTTGGCCGAGCGCGTCGGTCATCAGGCCGCAGTGTTCCTGGCCCGGCGCAGCGTCGGGCTGCTCGACCTTGTCTCGGCGGGAGACCTCAAACGGTTCGCGGCACAGGCCGCCGACGGCCTGGCGCACTGCCAGGCGCACCGGTTGCGTTGGCTGCCCGACGCTCACGTCCTCGTGGGACTCGCAGCGTTCTGGGCCGGCGACTGGGACACGGCCGCGAGTCAACTCGAGGCCGGGTCCACCGCGCCGGCGCCACCGGTGTACGCCGGCCGCTACACCGCCACCCGGCTGCTGTTCCTGGCCTGGCGGGGCGACCACGACGCGTTCGACCGCCTGCTGGCGGAGCTCCACCGGACCTTCGATGACATGGGTCGGCCGCAGACCCTCGGCACGATGGCCGTCACGCTGGCCGAGGTCGAGGGCCAGGCGCTCCTCGGCCGCCGCCGGGCCGCCGCCGACCTGTACCCCGCAGTCGCCGCCGTTCTTGACGCCGGCGTGATCCTGCGCCCTCCCGACATCCGCATCGTCGACGCCCTGGTCGGTCTTGCCGCGGGCTTGGCCGGTGACCAGGCCGTGGCGACCAGGCACTTCGACAACGCGCGCCGACTGGCAACGTCGCTCCCACACCGCCGACAGCACCCGGACCTCGACCTGCTGGAAGCCCTCGCCGCCGAGCCTCTGCGTGCCCGCCCGCTGCTGGACCGCGCCGCCGCCGGCTACGGCGCGCTCGGGATGCCCCGCCACCAGGCCCTCGCTCAGTCCCTGGCCAGAGGCGTTCGGCCCATCCCGAGGTCATCTCCGTTCGGCTGAAGGACCAGCGCCTGTCCGCCGGCGCCGATAGCAGCGGAACCGAGGTCGTCCCACCGGCTCGACCTAGACGGTGTCGGTGCAATCCCGCTCGGCGTCCCACGCGGGCGCCGGCGGCAAAACCCGAGCGAAGTTGGCCGACATCATTGGCCCGGCAGCGTCGTCACAGCGCTCGGCTACTGAGCCGGCTTCCACAGCAGCGCCGCCGCCGCGCCCGCGGCTGCCACGAGCACGCCCAAGCCCACGATCGACGTGAGCGACGGTGCGCCGGGGTTCTCGCTCAGTAGCCGTTGGAGCTGCACGAGATACAGACCGCAGACGCTGATGACTACCCCCGCCGCGATGCGGCGCACCTTCGGCTGGCCCGGGATGGCGAGGGCAACGGCCGTAGCCAACAAGAGAAAGCCGAGCTTGAGATCGGTGGACGTTGTCCGGAGCTGGAACAGGAACATGAGGGCGACGTCGAAGCTGTTGCTCGAGGACCCGTTACGCACGCGGATCCAGGGCAGGAAGCTGGCAGTGAGCACGAGGCCTGCCGGGACGAGGTCGTGGGGGCCGAGCGCGAGACGTCGCTTGGCGGCCGTGCCAGCCATGGCCGTCGGGGCCGTGGCCGGCGGGGCAGTGAGCGAAACCAGGCGCCGGGCGTCGACCCACGCCGACCATCCGTTGCTGCACACGATCCGCGCCCAGTCACCTGTCCGCTCCATGACCTGCATTTCGACGCGTGCGTCGATCGTCGCCACGGCCGGCTGGGTGGGGTCTGGCACCGCCCAGGCCGGCAGTCCGCCGTCGGGGGCGGCGTGGCTTGGCAGGAACGACGGGCTCACGGCGCGGCTCCGGCCGTCCGGGAGCCGGCACCGCTGAGGAACGTCGCTTTTGAATGACGACGTCCGGCGGGGCCGGCATCCGCACGGCCGGCATGGTTCATCGGTCGGTGGCTCAAGCGTACGGCCTCCGGCCGTCGTAGGTGGGGCCGCTGTGGAAGTAGGCCTGCCAGGAAGCCTGGTCGACGGGGCGCCAGTCGATCGGGCACCGGCAGCCGGGGTGGGCCCGCTTCATCGCCTCCCCCGAGGCGTAGACCTTGTGCAAGGCATGCTGCCGGCACGCCTGGCAAGCGTTCCCCGGCGCGCGGAACTGGTAAATGAGGGGCGCTTCGGTGCGGGGCTGCTCGCCCCGGGCCGTCACTGGCACGGGCGTCCCGCGGCCGAAGACGAGCCCGACCGTCCCCGCCAACGCCGCGCCGAGCGGGATGATCGCCGCCGTCGCCCCTGTGATTGGGCGGATACACGCCTGTTGCATCAGCACCACGGCGCCCAGCGCGGAGAACAGCCCTCCCAGCGCCATCGGGGCGACGCCCCGCCGGCCGGTCATCGACGTCCGGCGGGCGCTCGTCCGGGCCAGGAGGAACAAGCCGAGAAGGCCGGCGACGCTGGCGCCTGCGCCGGCTGCGGTGGTGAACGGGCTCCTGCCCTCGATGCAGACGAAGACCCGCGCCGTGCACGGGCCGCCGGTGGTCTGTGCCTCGCCGACGAGCTCGTACAGGCCCACCGTCGCCCAGGCGTAGTCCTTGACGTTGACCGTGCCGCTCCAGGTGTTGGACGTGGTGGTGAAGCCTTCGCCGACCGTGAACGACTGGCCCGCCAGCTTGAGCTTGTAGCGGACCGAGGTCACCGCGCCTGCACTGGACGTGCCCGTAACCCGCACAGCCGAGCGGTAGTCGAGATGGAGGGCGGCGGCCGGCGTCGGATGGCTGGCGACCGACTGACCGGCCAGGGTGGCGGTGCACGGCCCCGAGACGCCGGAGTCCGAGACCTGCGCCGCCCCGGCGGGCGGGGCCCACGCGATGGCGCCGCTCATCCCCATGACGGCGAACACTCCCGTAGCGGCGAACGCCCGTCGCACTTAGGCGAGTTCGTAGATGTACAGGACGTAGAACTGGAGGCCGGGCGCCTGGACCTTCACCCCGAACCACGCCGTCGGTGCGCCCGCGTTAGAGGGCCGGGAGCTGACCATGATCGAGCCGGACGCGGTTTGGCTGCCGCCCTGCTCGGTCGGAACCGCACGCCCGGTCTCTCCGCTGAAGCGGGGTTGGTCGATGGGCCGGGTGAAGGCTGACGCGGGTGCGCTCCCGTCCCCGTCGCTTCCGCCGACCGTCATGAACGCCCGCGCCCCGAACGCGGTGACACAGGCCCCGGTGGTGCCCGCGCCCGCGGCGGTCACGGTGACCGGAATGGGTGGGTCGCCGTTGCGGACCGTGGTGACATCACGTCCGAGGGTCCAGGAGAACCGGTTCGTCGCTGTCCCCGGTTGGCCACTACACAGCCCGGCGTCGGGGAAGGTCACGAGCATCTCGCCCCCCGTAGCCGATGCGGCCCGGGTGATCTGCACATTGGGCTCGGACGAGAAATTTGCCTTGGCGATCTTGATCTCCCGCAACCTCCAGGACGACCCGGGCGGCGCGGTGGTCGTGGACCCGGGCGGTCGCGTGGTGGTCACCCCGGTCGGTGGAGTCGTCGTCGTGCCGCCGGGCGGCAGGGTCACGTCCGGTCCCCCGCCCTGCCCCGTCGTTCGGCCGAGCGGCGTCCCGGTGGAAACGTCGATGATGGTGATGATGTTGATGACCGTCGTGCTGGAGTTGATGACGGTGATGTTCGTCGGGCTGAAGCCCGGCCACGGTGTGCCCTGGTAGGTGGGGGTCACGGACAGGGGCTTGGGGTCGATCAACGGGTTGCCGCACGCGCAGCGGGCGCGAGGAGCGCCGAACTTGTCCACGAGCACGGCCGTTCCCGCCTGCAGCACCGACTGGATGGGGTAGGCGGCGCCGTTGGCGAACCCGTGGTTGGTGACCCGGGTGTCGTTCCGGAGCAGCACCGGCGTCATGTCGTTGATGTACACGCCGATGTTGGCAGGGTCGATGCCCTGCACCCGGGCCCACTCACGAGCCTTGTCGGGATTGGCGGCGAGGAATTCGATCATCTGCTGTTTGTTGCAACTCGCTTGATCGCGCGTGCCGCCGTACAAGCCCGGCGTGGCGCCGGACGTGGCGTTGAGCGTGAGGGGCCCGGTGATCTCGGGTGGGATCGACGGCCCGGGCGGGAAGACCGGCGCCGTCTGGTTCGGGCCCAAGGTGATCGGCGTGCCCGGCGGCACGGTGCTGCTGGGCGTGGGCCCTGCTATCGACGGTCCGAAGGGATCAGGTCCTGGCGCGGAGATGGGCTGGAGGAAGATCTCGCCCGGCCCGCCACCGCCACCGCCCCCGGTCGTAGTCTTCGTGTCGTCGCCGCTCGTCGCCACCAGGACACCGATGATGAGGGCGACCACCCCGGCGATCGCCGCGGGGATCAACCAGTTGGGCCGTTGCTTGCCTTCGGCCGGTCCGGGCGTAGGGAGGCGGGACGGCGGCCCCGAGGGCGGCGGCGGGGGAGGGCCCGGCGGCGGGCCGGTCGGCGGGGGCGGGGGCGGCGGGGGTCCGGACGGCGGGCCGGGCGGCGGACCAGATGGCGGTGGCCCAGGGGGTGGCGGCCCACCGCTTCCCATACTCATCGCGAACCCCCCCAAGTCCCCGTACTGCCCCGGCTATTTCCTACCACCTGGCTCATCCGCAGCGGTAGCACCGCAAGGGCATCAACTAGAGTCAGGTGCCGGGGGTAGGCGAGTGGGACGAGACAAGGCGGGGCACCGGAGCATGAAAGAGATGTTCGTGCCTTCGCAGCGCGCGTCGGAGCCGGGACTGCCGACCTGGCCGTCCGCCTGCGCTGATCAGCCCGGCGAGCACCGCGTGGGCGCGGGCCTGCAGGCGCAGGTCATCTCCGTGGAAGGGGCGCCGGCGAGGATCGTCTGCGGCAATGCTGCGCAAGCGGCTGCGGCCACGGGCGGGATCTAGGCGAGGAGCGGGCACGATCCGGCGCCTCCTGGCCCTCACGTTGGTCGTCACCCCGCTCGCGCTCGTCGCCCCCGTCGCTTCGGCCCAGACCGACCCGCGCACCTACGAGGGCATTTACAGCGTGACCGAGAACGACCTCAACCAGACGCGCTGCGAGCCGACCCCGTTCCGCCGGACGCTTGCCGCCGGGCAGAGCGGACCGAGCTACCAATACCGCGTTGCCGTCACGAGCGCGGCGACGAGGGTCAGCTTCAGCGCCGAGCAAAGCAACGTCTCGCTGTTTGCCGCCGACCTCGCCGCCGACGGTACGTTCAAGAGCGAGGCGCCCGAGAACGCCCGGGGGGAGTTCGGGCGGGGCACGTTCCGGATGACGTGGGTCCGCTCCCAGGGTGCCGGGAACTGCACGACGGAGTTCCGCGCCACGTTCGTCAGCACGGGGGGAGGCGACAACCGGCCGCCGGGCACCTCCGGACAAGGCACGACCTCAACGCCCGACGCCAAAAGGAAGTCTCCAACGGGCACGATCGTCGCTATCGGCGGCGTCGGCGCCGGGACGGTGACGATCGTCGTTCTCATCAACGGCAAGCGGGTACGCCGCCGCCCCAAGCTCAAGCCGCGAGGCCGGACGGAAACGGGCCCGAACGTCTGGGACCCCACCCTCGAGGAGCAGCGTGACCGGTGGAACAAGGACCAGAAGGTCTGGGATCCGGACACCAAGACCTACCGCGACCCGCGCCCGGAGGATCTGGTCGACCTGGCGGAGTGGGATTCCCGAGATCGCCAAGACCGTCCCGCGGGACAACGTCCCGTCCATGTGCCGCGACATCTACGACAAGTACGTCTTCGAATCGGAGCAGGCGCACTGGGCCGAGCAGGCCGTCAAGGACTCGGAGGAGCGCTACAAGAAGCTCGAGAAGCTGTTCCAGCAGAACAAGCTGCGGGCCGCTGCGCAGCTCGGCATCGAGATCGTGGGCGCCACGACGGCCATCGCCCAGAGCCTGGTCGGGGCCGCCGGCTCGTCGCTGCTGCGCGCCGCGAAGGCACCGGCGAACACCCTGAGGGATGCGATAGCCCGCCGGGACGCCATCCTGCGGGAGGTCGAGCAGGACATCGGCGTCCGGAACGCCCGCCAGCTGTCCGAGCACATCACCAACCGGCTGCGGACCGCAGAGACCGACCTGCCCAAGGCGGTCGCGGCCCGGCAACGGCTTGCGCAGCTGACCGCTCTCGGCGACAAGCAGGGGCAACTGGTGAAGGCCTCGGCGCTGCGCCGGCAGGCGTACGAGCGGCGCATCTTCACCCTCAACGCCGAGATCGAACACTTCGAGGCCCGGCTGCAAACCAACGTGAACCGCGTCCAGAACGAGCTGGAGAACGTGCAGGCGCAGATCCGCCGGGCCGAGCCGACGATCAAGCCGGGCGGCGGGCCCGGGTTCGTGGACCCCGCACGAGCCCAGAAGCTCGACGGCCTGAAATGGCGGGAGATGGAGATCAAGGAGCGCTTGGCCGACCTCGCCAAGGGGACTGAGGCGCAGGAGATCGCCAAGCGGCAGGGCGAGTTGATAGCGACCCAGGCCGAGCTCGACAACCAGCCAGGTTGGAACGAGCTCCTCAAGGATCAGGCGACGACCCGCCGGCAGCTCGAGAAGACGAGGATCGAGCTTCTCGACCTCGGAGACGTCTCCGATGCGGATGTGGTGCGCTTGCGGGACCTGGCCCAGCGCGCCACCAACGACCTGAACGTGGCCCGGCTGACGGCCCGCCAGAGGGCGCAGAGCGAGCTGGACGCCCTCAACGCTCACATCGCCGACCTCAAGAGCCAGCTCGCCGCCCTCGACGCCAACGCGACGGCACCGAGCACACCGGTGGTGATCGTCCAGACCGTCATGGGGCCGATCGCGGTGAAGTGGGCGAAGTGGTTCGGCGCCGGGGACAGCCCCGAGGAGATGGTGCGGATCCTCGTACAGAACAAGAGCGACGCGCTGGAGGAGCTGAAGCAGCTCACCATCGCGCGCGCCGCGCTGGAGGAGTGGACGAAGATGCGCATGCCCGAGACGTTGTCGCGCCTTCAGGCGTGTCTGGGCGCGAACGCTCCCGTGTCGCAAGGGCAGCCGAGGTAGGGAGGGATCGAGCAATGAGCGCCATGGAAGACCTCGTCGCGAGGTGGTGTGGATCGGGACCGGTGACTTCGGCGGTCCCGGGAGTGCTCACTGTCGAGCTGTTCCCTGGTCGGACCTACGACGTCTCGGTGCGCGAGATCGGCGACGGGGAGGCGGCTCTCGAGTCTCGGTGGACGGCGTCCGCGGACATTGCCGATGACGCCGCGCTGCTCCGCGAGATGGCGGAAGGCGCCTCGCTCCTGGCCACCGGGTTCGTTCGCTGCGAGGCGACCGACATCGGCGTGGTCATCAGCGCTCCGCTGTACTTGGAGGACTTGGGGCGGCAGGCATTCTTGACCGCCGTCGCGCAAGTCGCCCGCGTGCAGTGGACGCTCGACACATCCGCGCCGGCCCTCGAGGCCAGGCAGGCGGTTCAGCGACTGCTCGAGGAGCCCGACCTCGCCCTCGAAGGGACGGAGCTGCCACGAGTTGAGGCGGAGGCCCGGGCCGTTGTGGCCAAGACCGCGGCGCCGGCCTTGGCTCCCACCGCTGTCCCGGCCGCAGCCCCCGCAAGTGGCCCGGCTTGGTCACCTACCCACGTCGCGCCTCCGGGCGGCATCCCGGCGTGGGCGGCGCCAGACCGGACCAAGACGCCTTCGCTGCGCATCGAGGCCGGCGTCGAGCTCGTCGTGGGGGAGGAACGCGACGGTTGGGCCCATGTGGCGGCGTGGAACGGCTGGACCGCCTGGGTCGACGCCCAACTCCTCGTCCGCCGCTGACCTATCGGGTGTCGAGCCCGGTCGTAAGTGCAGCGGGCGCTTTCGCGGGTAGCGCAGCTCCCTCGCCGGGCAACCTCCGGTTGCGAGGGCGATTACGGGTATGCGCTCCAGCGGATAGAGGCACCGATGGCGACGGCGGCGAGCAGGGCGCCCAACGCGAGGAACGGTGCGGTGATCTCGCTGGCCCGCTGCTGGACGGTCACGTCCTTCGGAAGGTCGGCGAACACCTTGCGGAGCTGGGGCGAGTCCTCGGCGCTGTAGAACGTCCCGCCCGTCTCGTCGGCCACCTGCTGCAGGGTGGCGTTGTCCGCCCGCAGCGGCGACCGGGCGCCGCCGAAGCCGCCACCGCCGAACCCGCCGCCGCCGAAGCGCTGGACATCTCCGGCCAGTTGCTCAGCGGTGCAGGACAGGGCAGTCGGCTGCTGCGTCCCGAACCCGATGGTGAAGATCCGGACCCGCCGCTCCACTGCGTAGGGGATGGCGTCCAGCGGAGCGATCCCCCGGGTGTTGGCACCGTCGGTGAGGAGCACGACGATGTCGGAGACGTAGTCGCCGCCGGCGGATCCACGTGCCGGCGCCGGTCGGGTCGTGCTCCCCGGCAGCCCGCTCGCCGCCGCGTTACCGACCAGCGCCACTTCGCTGTTGATCTCGGCGATTGCGTCCAGCGACTTCAGCATGGCCGCCCCCACCGCGGTGCCCCGGCCGGTGGTGAGGTTGTCGATGGCCCCGACCAGCACCTCCCGGTCGGTAGTCGGTGCCACCGCGACCTGGGCGTACCCGGAGAACACCACGAGCCCCACCCGGGTGCCGGAGGGCAGCTGCTCCACGAACTCTCGGGCGGCCCGCTGGGCGGCGGCGATCCGGTTGGGCTCGACGTCGGTGGCGCACATGGACCGGGAGACGTCGAGGGCCAGGATGATCGACGTGCGGGACGTCGGCACGTCGCGCACGACCTGGGGACGGGCGGCGGCGACGCCGAGGATCCCGAGGCTCCCGAGCAGCAGGCCGATGGGCAGGTGCCGCTTCCAGCGGGAACGGGCCGGGATGACCGACCGCAGGAGGGCGACGCTGGAGTAGCTCACCGCCTGCTTGCGCCGGCGGCGCATGGCCAGCAGGTACACGCCGAGCACCAGGGGGACGGCCAGGATCAGCAGGAGGGCGAGCGGCCAGGAGAAGGTCATCCTCAGACCACCCGCCCGAACCACAGGACCGACAGCAGGGCGCCGGCGAGGAGCAGCAGCACCCCTCCGATGGCGAAGAAGGCGCTCACCTCGGTGTGCTCCGACACCAGCTTGAAGCGCAGGTCGATGGTCTCGGAGATCTCGGCCAGCCCTTTGGCGTCGGCCGCCTCGTGGTAGGTGCCGTCGGTGATCGAGGCCACCTCCTGCAGCAGCTCGCTGTCGAGCGCGGTCGCGACGCTGAACCCGTCGACCTCCACCACCGCCCCCTGCGGTGTGCCGATCCCGATGGTGTGCACCCGCACGCCGGCCACCGAGGCGACCTCGGCCACCGCCACCGGGTCGGGCCTGCTGGTCTCCTCACCGTCGGAGAACAGGAGCACAGTGGCCGAGCCGAAGAAGCCAATGTCGACCTGCCCTGCGTCGCTGGCCAGCTCCTCGGGATCGATGGTGACCGGCTTGCCGGCGATGGCGCTGAGCGCGGTGACCAGCGCCTGGCCCAGCGACGTGCCGCCCTCGCTCGATAGCCGGTCGATGGACCGCAGGACGTCGGCGTGGGTGTTGGTGGGAGTCTGGACGACAACCGCACCGTCGCCGAAGGCCACGATGCCCACCTTGACCTCCGGCGGCTGGCGCTCCACGAAGGCCCTGGCCGCAGCCTTGGCCGCATCCATGCGGGTGGGCTTGATGTCGTCGGCCTTCATGCTGTTGGACACGTCGACGGCGAGGATCACCGTCCCCTCGCGCTTGGGCGTCTTCACCGTCGCCATGGGCTGTGCCATCCCGACGATGAGCAGCGTGAGAGCGGCGGCGAACAGCCCGAAGGGCACATGGCGTCGCACCCGCATCTTCGAGGGCGCCGCCACCACCAGGCCCTCCTCGGCGAGGGCGGCGGACCGCTGCGCCCGCCGGCGGCGCGACCGCGCGTAGGCGGCCACCAGCGCCGGCACCGCCACCAGCAGGGCCAGGACCCACGGGGTGCCGAAGGTCACCGACGCCTCATTCGCCGGCGGGACTCCACGATGCGCACCAAGGCGTTGACCAGGTCGTCGTCGGTGGAGACGACGTGGAGGTCGACGCCGGCGCGGTGGGCGGCCAGGCGCACGGCCTGGTCCTGCTCCTCGCCGGCGGCCTGGAGCCGGCGGCGGAACTCCGGGTCGCTGGTATCGACCAGGAGCTGCTCGCCCGTCTCTGCGTCCTGGACCACGATGAGGCCGGCGTCGGGCAGTTCGAACTCGCGGGGGTCAATCAGGCGGAGGGCGACCACCTCGTGGCGCTCGGTCAGCTGGAGCAGCGAGCGCTCCCAGCCGGGTGCGCTGATGAAGTCGGAGACCAGCACGACGAGCGACCGCCGGCGGATGACCCGGGACGCGGTGTCGAGGAGCCGGCGGAGGTCGGTCACCGTGCCGGGGCTCCGGGGCGGGCGGAGCAGCTCCCGCGTGAGCGCCAGCACCTGGGTACGGCCCTGCCGGGGCGGGATCGTCAGCACGCTCTCGTTGTCGTAGACGACGGCGCCCACCCGGTTGCCGCCCCGGACGAGAAGCTTGGCGATCGTGGCCGCCACTTCCTGCAGCACGTGCTCCTTGGTGCGGGTCACCGGCCCGAAGCCCATCGACGGCGAGTGGTCCAGGAGGAGCCAGGCTGTCAGCTCCCGGTCCTCGGTGTACTGGCGGACGTACATGTCGTCCATGCGGGCGGTGACGTTCCAGTCGATGTGGCGGACGTCGTCACCCACTTCGTACTCCCGCACGTCACGGAAGTCGGTGCCGTGGCCGCGGAGGAGCGTGCGGTAGTCGCCCTGGAGCCGGCCGTCGAGGCGGCGGATCACATGCCACTCGAGCCGGCGAAGGACCCGGTCCGCGGTCAGCGGGGAGGCGGCGGTGCCCATGCCCTGTCGTCGGCCTTCGTCGTCGTAGCGCTCCGCACCTCGGCCGCCGATGCCTGGGGCAGCGGGATCCTCGCCAGGATGGCGCCCAGCACGTCTTCGGCGGTCACGTTGTCGCCCAGCGCCTCGTAGGAGAGGACCAGCCGGTGGCGCAGGACATCGCGCGCCACCGCATAGACGTCCTCCGGCAACGTGTAGTCCCGGCCCCGCATCAGCCCGAGGGCCTGGGCGGCCAGGACCATGTAGATCGACGCCCGGGGGCTGACGCCGTAGGTGACGTAGGCGGCCATGTCGCCCAGGCCGACCGCGGTCAGGTCACGGGTGGCACTGGAGACCTTGACGGCGTACTCAATGAGCGACGGGTCGACGTAGACGTTGCGGGCCTCCCTCTGGAGCGCCGACAACTGGGCCGGGCCGAGCACGCTCTGGATCGTCTCCAGGCCGGCGATCATGCGCTCGACGATCACGAACTCCTCGGTGCCCGTCGGGTAGTCGACGAGCACCTTGAGCATGAACCGGTCGACCTGGGCCTCGGGCAGCGGGTAGGTGCCGTCGGACTCGATGGGGTTCTGGGTGGCCATGACGAGGAACGGGTCGGGCAGGGGGTGGGTCTGGCGCCCGATGGTGACCTGGCGCTCCTGCATGGCCTCCAGCAGGGCGCTCTGGACCTTGGCCGGCGCCCGGTTGATCTCATCGGCAAGGACGAGGTTGGCGAAGATCGGCCCCAGGGCGACCTCGAACTCGCCGGCCTTCTGGTTGTAGATGCGGGTGCCGACAATGTCGGCCGGCACCAGGTCAGGCGTGAACTGGATGCGCTGGAAGTCGACGCCGAGGGCGTCGGCCATGGCCTTGACCGCCAAGGTCTTGGCCAGGCCGGGCACCCCCTCCACCAGGAGGTGGCCTTGCGCCAGGAGGGCGACCATCATGCGCTCCAGCAGCACGTCCTGGCCGACGATCACGCGCTTCACCTGGTAGAGCACCTGCTCCACCGAGGCTTCGGGCACCGCGCTCCACTCGTCCTGGGCAGTCATCGCGCCGGTGCCCCTGCCGCACCGCCGGCGGTGCCGATGGGAACTGCGAAGCCGATGCCGCTGAAGCGGTCGTCGCCTGCGGGATTCGCCAGACCTGTCACGATGCCGATCACCTGACCGTTGCGGTTGAGGAGCGGTCCACCCGAGTTTCCCGGGTTCACCGCTGCGTCGAACTGGATCATGCCGCTGATGGACTTCCCATTGCCCAGCGGGAAGGAGCGGTTGAGGCCGGAGATGACCCCGGTGGACAAGGAGGCCACGAGCCCCAGCGGGTGGCCGACCACGTACGCCTCGTCGCCGACCTGGGCCCCGCCGCCCAGCACCGCCGGCACCACGACCTCGGGCAGGCGGGCCGGCGCCAGCACCGCGATGTCGTGGTCGGGGTCGGTCGACCGCACCGTCGCCGGCGACTTGGTGCCGTCGGAGAAGGAGACACTGATGCCTCGGGCGCCCTCGACGACGTGGAGCGACGTGAGGATGTCGCCCCGGGCGTTGACGATCACCCCTGAGCCGACCCCGGAGGGGCCGCCCCGCTCCGTCTCGATGACGACCAGCGGGGGCACGATCGCGTTGTAGACCTCGACGCTGGCCGGCGGGAGGCGCTGGGAGTCGGTGATGGCGGCGCCGACCTTCTCGTCGACGATCCCGTCCACGTCCGCCTGGCTGGTCGCCGGCCGGGACGCGGCCCGCAGGTCCACGGCGAGGAGGCCGCCACAGAGGAGAGCCACGACGAGGGCGGCCGGCCACCACCGCAGCCATCGGCGCCGGCCGGGCGCGGGCGGCGCCGGGGGCTCGGCTGTCGCGGGGACCGCACGCACGTCCGCCGGCGCTCCCCCTAGCCTCATTCCGCACAACGTTAATAGCCAAGACGCCAATAGCCGTAGCGGGCAGAGGTTCCTGGGAGCTGCCTGGGAGACCGGCCCCTCGCGAGGTGGCGCTACCGCCGGCGCAGCGGCGGGACGACCGAAGGTGGGTTCCGCCGGGCCGGCAGCTCGGCCAGGAGGTCGGCGGTGGCGGCCGCGATGCGCTCGATGGCCCGCTCGACCGCGGGCTGGTTCATCTGGCCGGCGGTGGTGATCGAGCCGACCTTGCGGACGTACTGGCGGGCGGCCGAGGTAACCTCCTCGGCGGTCGCCGCCGGTTCGAGGCCGCGGAGCGGGGTGATGTTCCGGCACATGCCGACGACGATACGCGGCCTTCAGCGGTTGTCGAGGGCCGCGAGGAACGCAGCGGCCGAGAAGCCGTCGCCGAACAAAGCGGAGCCCGGGCCGTCGAGTCGTTCCAGGCCGGCGTGCCCGCCGGCGGACGCGACGAGCCGGGTCCGCTTACCGCCGAGTGCGGTGGCGTATTGCTCGGCAATGCGATCGGCCTCCGCCAACGGAGCGTGCCCGGGGCGACCCTCGACCAGGACCCGCAGCAGCAGCTCCACCGTGCTCATCGCCGGCTCCGCCGGCGCCGGCGGGCGCTCCGGCGCCGGCGGCCGGCGGGCCTGGTCGGTCTGGATCTCGCCGGTGCCGCCGTCCATGGCCAGCCACCGCCCGTCGAGGCGGGCGCGGGCGCCGTCGACCCCGCAGATGAGTGGAACGCCGAGCTCCCGGCAGAGGATGGCGACGTGGTTCAGCGGTGAGGCGTCCTTCTCGGTCACCACGCCGGCGGCGGCCAGCACGATCCCGTAGTCCGCCGGCGTGAGGCGCTCGACGACGGCGACCCCGCCGGGGGCGTTGCCCACCCCGGTGGCCCGGCCGGCGGCGCACGGGCGGCCGGCGAGTGGCGCGCCTCCCGGTGGTGCTGCGGGACCGGCCCGGCCGACCGAGGTCAGTGGCCGGCACTGCAGGACCATCGGGCCGCCACCGTCGGGGAGGATGGCGAACTCGACGTCGACTTCCGACTCCAGGTGTTCGGTCAGCAGGACGGCGGCACGGTGGACCCCGTCGAGGGATGCGGCGAGCTCCGGCGCGACGCCGGCCCATCGCCCGCCCCGCCGGCGGCCCTGGAGCGTGGGCTTGGCCCCGCCGACGAGGGCGTCGGGGCCGTCGCCGCTCAGGTCGGCGAGTGCCCCAGCGACGCCGGTCACCGGGTCGGCACTGGCGTACACGCCGTACCAGGGCGCCTGCACCTGGCGCTGCACCAGCAGGGCGAGGGAGAAGTCCAGCGGTTCGGCGCCCATCCGGAGGATGTAGCCCACCGCCTCCGGGGAGAAGGCCGAGCGCCAGCAGGCGGCGATGGCGCCCGCCAGCTCGGCCGGCGAGCCGATGTCGAGCACGCTGGTGAAGACTCCGGGGAACGCGCCAGCGGGCCCGTCCTCCATCGCCGAAGACGAGCGGCAGACGAGCCTGGGCTCATCGACCGCCGCGAACACAGCTTCAGCGTCGGCGCCGGCCAAGACATCGAGCGCCGGCGCCTGCATGGCGTCGACGATCGACGCAGCAACGGCGAGCGCCTGCCTCGGGTTGAGGCGGAGCGCCGACTGCTGCAGGTAGCGGGCCTGGCCGCCGGCGCCACAGGCCTCGAGCGCGGCCCAGAACCGGTCGGCCGGAATCACCAGCCCCCCCGGCGTCGGCATCCCGTGCGCCGAGGCCCAGGCCAGCAGCGCCGCCTTGCGCCCTACCCGGCTGGGCGGCTCGCCGGCGCAGCCTTCGAGCGGGATCAGATGGGAGCGCCGATCCAGGTGCAGAGGTAATCCATGTGGACGAGGCGGGTCTCGGCCACCAGCGCCGGCCGCTGGGGGAACGACTCCTGCGGTGCGAACCGCACCGGGCAGTAAGGGTCGCGGGCCCGGAACGTACGGGTCGCCGTCTCGTGGAAGGCGTACAGGTACGAGCGGCCGGCGCACCCGCCGCCGCACTGGGCCAGCTTCGGGCACCCGTCACAACCGGCGACGTGGTCGGGGTTGGCGTTGCGCTGGCGGAAGACCCGGAATTGCGGGCTGTCGATGATGTCGATCAGGTCGTGCTCGAGGAGGTCCAGCGGCGCCTTGTAGTCGTGCAGGTACACGCAGGGGCTCACGTGGATGGCACCCTCGGGCGTGATGGAGTGGATGCGGAACGACGTGCGGCCGCACGGGCACCGCTTGGCGCCCTGGAAGTCCGTCACCGCAGCGATGGGCGGCTCGCCCAGGTCGATCGGCCGGCACAGCTCCAGCAGCCGGGCGAAACCCGCGTAGTACATCTCCGGCGGCAGGGCCGACTCCATGTGCTGCGGCTGCACGGGTTTGACCGGGTTGATCCGCACGTTGGCGCCGTACCGCTTGGCCAGGGCGACGAGCGCCTCGATGTTGGGGACGGTGAAGTTCCACCGCATCCCGCACATGATCGCGGTGTGTGGCTTGTCGTGGCGCTGGCAGATCTCCAGCGCCTCGATGGCCTGGTGGTAGATGACGGCGCCGCGGTTGCGGTTGTGCTCCTCAGGGTCGGGCGAGTCAAAGGAGACATCGACGTCGTTCAGCCGGTCGAATGCGTCGCGGTGGTCGCGGTACAGCCGCAGGATGGTGATGCCGCTGGTGGTGAGCCCGACGATGATGCCGGCGTCGGTCAGCCGTTCGATGATGACAGGGAGCAGCGTCGACTTGGGATTGGCCCCGTTTGTGTAGAGCGGTTCGTTCCCACCGAGGTTCACCGTCTCGACGCCGTTGACCGCCAGCTGGTCGACGACGCGGTCGATCATGGCGACGGTCATGTCGGCGCCCTTCTGGCGGGCGTTCATGCTGTAGCAGTGGGTGCAGCGGTAGGGGCAGTCGTTGCCGAGCGTCCAGCCGATGTTGCGGATGGTCGCCGCCGCCTCGGGAAGGTTGCCGAACTCGTGCGTCGGGCCCTTGTTCAGGTCGTAGTGGTCGAAGGGGTCGTAGGCCTCGGAGACCTGGATGAGAGCCCGCCCAAGCAGCGGATTGGCCGTCCTCTGGTCCATTGCCCGCCCCTCGCTCTGCGCCTTCACCTGGACGGTAGCACCAGGGGCTCAGTGGCGAGGAAGGCTTCAAGCCCGTCGCGCTCGATGTCGAGGCCGGCGAGGTCGGCGTGATCGCGGAGATCGCGCAGCAGGCGCATCTTGGCTCGGCGGTTCAGGTCCTCGTGCTCGGCGAGAGCTCGGGCCAGGAGCAGCTGCCCGACGAGCATGGGTGAGACGTCCGCCTCGGCGAAGCGGCGGCGGGCCTCACCCTTGCGCGACTGGTCGGCGGCGAGCGCGGCCTGGAGCGGGCGGCGGTCCGTGGCACCGATGCCTCTGATCCGGGCGTCGAGAGCGTCGAGCGTCTCGTGGTCGCGGAAGTCGACGTCTTCGGCGTAGAGGTAGCCGTACTCGCGCCGGTACCGCTCCAGGCGCCTGCGGTAGCCCTCGCCCGATCCCAGCTGCCGGGTTCGGGCGAGGGCGAGCTCCCGCCCGCGCATCTCCGACCACAGCGTCGGGCCGTCGGGCGCTAGCAGGGCGTCGACCCGATCCCTGTCACCGAGCAGCGCGTGCAGGCGGGCCTGGAGCGTGTCGGGCAGGCAGAACTTGAGCGCGCCGAGCGCCTGGTAGTGGGCCGACGACAGAACATACGACGCGAGTGATTCGGGCCGCAGCAGGCGCCGGCGGGCCAGCCGGCTGCCGACGTTCCGTGCCGCCTGGTCGAGCGTCTGGCGGGCGGCAGCGAGCGTTCGCAGGAGCAGGACTGCCCCGTCGGGCCCGGCCTCCAGCCGCCGGCGCACCGCATCGTTGGCCCCGGCGAGGGCGCCGGCGTCGACCTCGAGCACCGCACCGCCGGCGACGAGGTTGGCCGCCAGCAGGTCGTGGTCGACGAGGAACGCCTGCCGCGTGACGCGCAGGCGCAGTTGCGCCATCTCCCTGGTGACCCTGCCGCGGTAGCCCGACAGGTCGAAGCGCAAGGCCTCGCCGGCCATCGGCATCGGCATCGGCCGGAGGTACTGCTCCAGTTCGCTCAGGCCGGCTGCCCCCGCAGCAGCGGCACGCACGACGACGCCGGTAGGCCGTCGATCTCCCGGGCGTACATCTCCATCGCCTCGCCGATCCCGAGGCCGTCGGCCCGCTCCCGCCACACGGTGTTGTCGGTGAGCGTGCAGGGCAGCAGCCGGCCCAAGGAGTCGATGTACAGCACTGACCGGCCGGCGCCGCACTCCTCGCCACCGCAGCCGCGGAACTGGGTGGTGCGGATCACCATGCGGCCGGCGTACTCAGCCCGCTTGGCGGCCAGGCGCTCGAACAGCGCGTCCGTCCGCGACCGCTCGATCGTGTAGTCACGGCAGTCGTCACGGAAGCGGGCCGGCGATGTCGGGTCCTTGAAAACGTTGATGACGCTGATCCCGGGAATGCCCCGGGCCGCAGCCCAGTCGAGGATCTCCTCGACCTCGTCGTAGTTCTCAGTGCTCACCGCGGTGATGATGTTCACCTGCGCCGGCGGCAGCCGGTCCAGCGTGGCGCACAGCTTGGCCCAGGCGCCGGCCCGACGGAAGATGGCGTCGGCCTTGTCGGGACGCACGGAGAGCACGCTCAGCGACACCTCGATCCCCGGGTCCTCCTCGATCATCCGGAACACCGTCTCGTTCTCGACGGTGCCGTTGGTGAGCAGCTTCACCAGCACGCCCCCGTCGACCAGCCGGCGCATGACGTGCTCGACGCCCCGGAACAGCAGCGGCTCGCCCCCCGACAGCAGGACCTTGTCGACCCGCCGCTCGATCAGCTCGTCGGCCATGGCCAGGGCCCGGTCCAGTGTCACCGGCTTGCGCTTCATCTCGACCAGGCAGAAGTCGCACCGGAGGTTGCAGGCGCTGGTGATCTCCCACAGCACCCGGACCCCCGAGCTGGTGATCGACCGGAAGCAGCAGATCTGGTCCTCGGTCTGGAGCACCGAGCGGACCTTCGACATCGGCCCCCCTCTCGCCGGCCGTTACGCTAACTTCCGGCCCGTGAGCGGTGCAACGCTTGCCCTGCTCGGCGGGGCGCCCACCGTCACCGAGCCGACCGAGTTCGTCTGGCCGCCCATCACGCCGGCCGACGTGAGGGCGGTGACCACCCTGCTCGAACGCGGCGAGATCTCCTACTACGGGCGCGAGGGTGAGGTCGAGGCCCTGGAGGGCGCGTTCGGCGCTTACATCGGCGTGCCCCACACCCTGGCCTGCAGCTCGGGGACGGCGGCGCTGCACTCCGCGTTCTTCGGGCTCGGCCTAGAGGCCGGCGACGAGGTCATCGCCCCGACGTTCACCTTCCTGTCCACCGTCATGCCGCTCTTCGTCGTCAACGCCGTCCCCGTCCTCGTCGACTGCGAACCGGACACCGGCAACATCGACCCTGCGGCGATCGAGGCCGCCATCACGCCTCGCACGCGGGCAGTCGTCGTCGTCCACATCAACGGCCACGCCTGCGACATGCAGCCCATTGTCGACATCTGCCGCCGGCGGGGGCTGAAGCTGGTGGAGGACGCCAGCCACGCCCACGGGGCCATGTGGAACGACACCAAGGTGGGCCGCTTCGGCGACGTCTCGGTGTTCAGCCTCCAGGGCGCCAAGCTCACCGCCGCCGGCCAGGGTGGCCTCATGCTCACCGGTGACCGGGAGATCTTCGAGCGGGCCGTGCTCCTCGGGCACTTCCGCAACCGGTCGTTCGACGACGTGACCAGCGACGAGTACCGCGAGTTCGCCACCACCGGCTACGGCCTCAATTACCGCATGCACCCGCTCGCCGCCGCTCTGGCCCGCCGGCAGTTCGAGGACCTCGACGCCTACATCGACGGCCGGGAGGCCAACCTGGGCTTGCTGTCGGCTGGCCTTGCCAACATCGCCGGCGTCGACCCGCCGGCCCGCCGGCCGTACGCCACCCGCCATCCCTGGTTCAACTACAAGCCGCTGTACGACGCCGATGCACTCGATGGCCTCGACCGCGCCCTGTTCATCCAGGCGCTGCGGGCCGAAGGCGTGCCGGTCGGCGACTCGGCATCGGTTCCGCTCCACTGCGAGCACCTGTTCCAGGTGGGCGACGACCGCAGCCGGACCTATGGCCGGGAGCCGAACCGTCGGGTGTACGCGGTCGGCGACCTGCCGAACGCCGAGTCCTACGCCGAGCGGGCCATGCGCCTACCCACCTACACCGAGCCCCGGCCCGCGCTCATCGAGCAGATCATCCAGGCGTTCGAGAAAGTGTCACGGCGACGGGGTGACCTCCTGGCAGCCGGGCCGAGCACGACGACGGCGGCGCGCCGGTGAGCGCCGACCGGTAGAACTCGATCGCCTCGCCCACCCGCATGTCCTTGACCGAATCGCGCCAGATCGTGTTGTCGGTCACCGTGCACGGCGACACCACGCCCATAGGGTCGATGTAAAAGACTGTGCGGCCGGCCATGCAACGCTCGTCGGGTTGCACGGTGAACTGGGTCGTGCGGATGGCCAAGCGACCCCGGTACTCGGCCCGCTTGCGGGCCACCAGGCCGAAGAGCTGCTCCCGCTGCGCGTCGTCGATACGGAGGTCACGGCAGTCGTCGCGAAAGCGGGCCGGGCTGTTCGGGTCCTTGAAGATGTCGGTCAGGCTGAGGCAGGCGACGCCGGAACCGGCGACCCAGTCGACGACCGACTCGACCGCGCCAACGTTCAGCGTGCTCACTGCGCAGATCACGTTCAATCGGGCCTTCGGCAGAGAGTCGATGGTGGCGGAGATCTTGGCCAGCGTGCCCTCCCGCTTGAAGATCAGGTCCGCCTGCAGGGGGTCGACGGTCGGCAAGCTGAGGGAGACCTCGATCGAGTCGGACGCCCGAATGAGATCGAAGACGCCGGCGTGGTCGATCGTGCCGTTGGTCAGCAGCTTCACCAGCACGCCGGCGCCGGCGAGCCGGCGCATGACGGCCTCGACGCCCGGATAGAGCAGCGGCTCGCCACCACTGAGCAGGACCTTGTCGACGCCGGCGACGACGAGCGCATCGGCGATGGCCAGGGCGTCGTCGACCGGAAGATGGCGGCCCTTGATCTCGACGAGGCAGAAGTCGCACTTCAGGTTGCACGCGCTCGTCAGCTCCCAGAGCACGCGCGTGCCGTGGCTCTCGACCGAGCGGTAGACGCAGAACTGGTCCTCGTCCTGGACGACGGAGTGGGTGGTCACTGCCCGAGAAGCTCGCTTGCGGCCGCCGCAACATCGTGCGCCCGGCCACGCCGGCGGGCCGACACGTAGACCCGCGCGGACCAGAGTCCCTCGTAGCGCGCCGCCGTCTCGCCGGCCCGGACGTCGAAGCCATGAGCCGGCGCCTCGGCCAGGGTGAATACCCCGCGGCCGGCGCCGAGGAAGCGGGCGTTGGCCGGCTTGGCCTGCATGGCGGGCGCCGACACCGCCACGATGACGTCGCCCGGCTCCGCCCACGGCAGCATGCCGGCGAGGGCGGCCTCGGTCTCGTCGCGCCATGCGGGGTCGAGGGCCAGGGCCCGCTCCCCATCCGGCCGGCGCCGGAAGGTGGCAAGGTCGTCGGTGCGCCACACTTCCTGGTGCAGGCGGCCGGAGCGCAGGCTGGCGACCAGCGGGTCGTGCGGGGCCAGCCGCTGCAGCAGCTCGTCGTCGCCGAGCTCGGTCAGGTGCTCCTCGGGTAGGAGCTCGTGGCACCGGGCCGGGCCCAGCCGGCGCAGGGCGAAGTCGAGCATGGCGTCGGCGGCCAGCTTGACCGGGTGGTACACCGACGCGGCGAAGACCTCGAAGCGGGCCAGGTAGAGGTCGTCCGCCATCGCCACCCGGGCCGGTGCCGTAGCCGGGTCGGCCACGTCGAGGGCGAGGCCCCAGCCCTCGTCGGTCTCCACCAGCCGCAAACCTTCTTCCAGGACCGATGGGAATGCCTGCGGCCTGGTGATGGCGAAGGAGTCGCGCAGGGCGAAATCGACCAGGTCGGCACCGAGCCCGGAGTTGACGAGCTCGACGGGGAGGGTGTGGCCGTCGTCAGCGAGGATGCCGGCGGCGGCGTCGACGTGGGCGTCGAAGGCGCGCAGTTCGGTGCCGGCCTTGATGGCGGCGACACACGCCCGCAGGCGGGGACGGCCGGGCGCCTCGGCGAACAGGCCGGACTGGTAGCGCAGCGTGTGCCCGAGCGGAAGGAGGTCGATGTCGTGGAGCAGGCCGAACAGGCGGAGGACGACATCGAGCGACAGGCCCTGGAGCTCGGCGCTCGCCGCATCCAGCCCGGCCCGGGTGGCGGGATCGTCCGCCTGGCGCAGCGCCTCGAGGTACCGGGTGCTCCAGTAGCTCACGCCCAGGCTGTGCGAGGCGCGGGTGTTCTCGGCGTTGGGCCAGGCGTGAAAGGCCAGGCCCATCTGGCGCAGCCGGCGCAGCCGCTGGAACGGCGGCGAAGCGATGAGGGCCTCCTCGGCCCGGGTGAGTGTGTGGGCGCAGCCGGCCCAGACCTCGATCGTGCCCGCCGGCGTCTCGAGGCCGGTCTGTACGACGGCCGTCATGCGGGCTGCTCCAGGCGCTCGCGCCGGGTGTCGGCGGCGGCCAGCGCCGCTTCGGCGACCCAGTCCTCAGGGGTGAAAGGGAACAGGTCGAGGTACCGCTGGGCCAGGTCATCGCCGCCCCGCTCGGCGAAGGTGCCGACCACCCCCGAGGTGCCCCGCAGCAGGCCGGCGGCCAGCCGCGCCGCGAACACGGCGACGTAGCGGGCCTCGGTGACCCGGCCGGAGGCGTCGAGATCCTCGGCGTCGTCGAGGCAGCGCGACACGTAGCTCGCCTCTGCATACCGGGGGGCGTGGCCCATGGCCAGGATCTCCTCGTGCGCCGGCAGGCCGGCGATGGCGTACGTCGCGTCGATGATCGCACGCGCTTCGGCCAGTGCCGGAGGGCCGGCGTAGGCGGCGAGGATGGCATCGACGAGCGTCTGCTCGCCGGCGTGGAGGAGATCGGCGAGTGCCCACTTCGGCTTCTGGTACCGGCGAGGGTGCTCGAGCAGAGCAAGCAGTGCCAGGTTGTCGAGGCAGCCGCGCAGGCGGTCGGCGTCGAGGGCCATCAGTGACAGGTAGACATCGCGTAGCGTCGCCTCGACGCGTGCCCGCCGGGGAGTCATCGCCACGGCCCGGTGCGCCAGCTCGGCCGCGAACCCTGTCGGGTCGAAAACGGCCACACCGCAGCCCAGGCGGGCCGCCTCCCGCAGCTCCCACACCCATCCGTCGCCCTCGGTGCACGCCAGCGCCCGGCGCCGGCCCATCCGCTCGACCTCGACCCGCACGCCATCGACCGTTCGCGAGGAAAACCGGTCAGGGCCGGGCGAGGACGCGGTGACGAGGACGACATCCAGGTCGGCTCGCGGCGAGCAGCGCCGCAGGGCCGTGGAGCCCACGACGAGCCCGGCGACAACCTCGGAGGCTTCGCTGGCCACCGCCGCGGCCAGCTCGAGGCGCTGCCGGTAGACCGCCTCAGGCGTCTCGAACGACCGAAGGCTGGCGGCGAGCGCTACTTCTTGGCGGCTTTCTTCGTGGCGACCTTCTTGGCGGTGGCCTTGGCCGCCGGCGCCTTCTTCGTCGCCGTGGATGGCATTTTCACGGGCACTGCGGCATCGATGGCGGTGCCGATCTGCTTGAACGTCTTGGCGTCGACCTTGGTACGGGGGCTGCTCATCTCCCGCTTGGCCAGCGTTGACAGCTGGCCGAGCGACAGGGCCTCGGCTCGCGGCCGTAGCGTCGCCACCAGCTCGAAGCCCTCGGCCAAGGCGATGGGGTCGTCCGCCGGGATCGTGGGGTCGGGGTTGCCCTGGCGGGCGAGGGCCGACTTGAACCCCATCTCGGCCCGGAGGATGTCCGGCGCCTTCAGCCCCAGCTTCATGGTGCGGTTGAGCACCTCGAGCGCGTTGAAGATTTCGCCCATCGCTGTCCTCCCGACCTAGGCCCAAGCGGCAGTCGGAGCATATCCCCACCGCCAGCGGGGCGCTGAGGCCCCTCCCGCTCAGGGCATTCGGATGTCCTCGATGCCGGCGTTGCCGTAGTAGCGGTAGTAGAGGACGGTGAGGGCGGAGAGCCCGCGGATGGCCCGGTTGGCGTCGGCCCGCTCGGGGACCCGAACCCACAGGAAGGCGCGGCCGGCGCGGGCGTAGTCCAACAGGCGATGGACGACCTCCTTGTCGACCATGACCCGCTCGACCAGCTTGCGGGCAGCGCTCTGCTGGGCGGCGAACCGCTCCCGATCCTCGAGCACCTGCGCGCCGGTGTAGATGCGGCGCTGATCCTCGCTGAAGCCCACCCCGCCGAGGGCGGCGCCGGCCCGCTCCGCCTCGGCAGTATCGGCCAGGACGGCCAGCAGGAACCCGTGGGGGTTGAAGACCCACGGCCGGGTCGACGGGTCGGGATCCTGGTCGGTCATGCCCCAGGGCCACACGAAGTCCTTCCCGGTCATCGCCGGATCGTAGGCCGGCCCCCCGCTCGTGCCGGTCTTCACACAATGGACATATGACCGGCATTGCCGTAGCTCCCGACCAGTGCGACACTTGACCCGACAGAACCCTTCGTGACGGAGGTTCAGGTGCGATTGTCGCCCGGCAGGTGGGCAGTGCTGGTGGCGATCGGAGCGTTTGTCGTCGGCCTGGGAGCCACGGCATTCGCATGTGCCAACCTGGCCACGCTCAACCTGAGCGTCGGGGCCGCCCGTCCCGGCACCATGGTCACCTTCACCGGCGCGTCCTTCGCCGTACCCCGGGCCAGCACCGGGCTCACGCCCACTCCGGTCGTCGTCCACTGGCAGTGGGAGGGCGGTCCCGTCATCGCCGAGGTGGTCCCGGACCGGTACGGCTCGATTTCGGCGCAGTTCACCGTCCCCGAGACCCGGCCGGGCACGTACATCATCGTGGCCACCCAGAAGACGCCCCGCCGGCCCGCCGGCGCCCCCGAGGACCAGCCCCCGGCCTACTTCGCCGAGCCGGGCACGCCGGCCCGGGCCTCGTTCGAGGTGCTGGCGCCCGGCGCGGTGGCGACCACCCGAAGCTCATCCGCCGCACCGGCCGACACCACGCAGAGCGGCGAACAGCTCGACGCCACCGTGTGGATCGTGCTCACCGCCGCCTTCGGTGCGGTGGCCATGTCGCTCTTCGGCGGAGGGCTGATCGCGTTCATCTACCAGTCCCGGAAGTCGAGGGAGCCCGCCACGGCCCGCTGGGTCCCGCCGGGCTGGTACAAGTAGCCGGAGCGTCCAGCCGAACCCGCCGCGGCAGAATGGCGGGATGCCCGCAGCCGTGATCGTCGACGCCGTCCGGACCCCTCTGGGCCGCCGCAACGGCGCGCTCCGCGACTGGCACCCCGTCGACCTGCTCGCTCACGTCCTCCGGGCGGTGGTCGAGCGCAGCGACCTGGATCCGGCTGCCGTCGACGATGTCATCGCCGGCTGCGTGAGCCAGACCGGCGAGCAGGCCCTCAACGTGGCCCGGAACGCAGCGTTGGCCGCCGGCTTCCCGGACACGGTGCCTGGTACCACCGTCGACCGCCAGTGCGGCTCGGGCCAGCAGGCGGTCCATTTCGCGGCCCAGGGCGTCATGGCCGGCGCCTACGACGTGGTGATCGCCGCCGGCGTGGAGTCGATGACCCGGGTGCCGATGGGTTCGACGATCCTGAACGGGCCGGGCAAGCCGTTCGGGCCCCAGATGGCCCAGCGGTACCTGCCCGCCGGCGGCCTCGTGCCCCAGGGGCTGGCCGCCGAGCGGGTAGCCGAGCGGTGGGGCCTGACCCGGGACGCCCTCGACGCCTACAGCCTGGAGAGCCACCGGCGGGCGGCTGCGGCCGCCGACGAGGGGCGCTTCGCCGCCGAGATCGTGCCCGTCACCGTCGACTCGCCCACTGGCAAGCGCCAGTTCGACGCCGACGAGGGCATCCGCCGCGACACGAGCCTGGCGGCGCTTGCCGCCCTGAAGCCGGCGTTCCTGGCCGACGGCGGCACGGTGACCGCCGGCAACTCGTCGCAGCTCAGCGACGGCGCCGGCGCCGTCCTCATCATGAGCGAGGAGCGGGCGACGGCCCTCGGGCTCACGCCCCGCGCCCGCTTCGCGTCGTTTGCGGTGGCCGGCGCCGACCCCCTGCTCATGCTGACGGCCACCATCCCGGCCTCGACTCGGGTGCTGGCCCGGGCCGGCCTCTTGCTCGACCAGATCGACCGGATCGAGGTCAACGAGGCGTTCGCCTCGGTGGTACTGGCGTGGGCGGCCGAGCACCGCCCCGACATGGACCGGGTGAACGTCAACGGCGGGGCGATCTCCCTCGGGCACCCGATCGGCTGCTCGGGCGTCCGCCTGACGACCACGCTGGTCGCGGAACTGGAGCGCTCCGGCGGCCGCTACGGGCTGCAGGTCATGTGCGAGGGCGGCGGCATGGCCAACGCCATGGTGCTGGAGCGAGCAGGGTGATTGAGCTTCTCATCAAGGTGGTGGTCGCCATCGCCGCCTTCGTGGTGCTCATGCGCCTCGGAATGCTGATCCTGGGCGGCCTGGCCCGTCCCCACCCGCCGCCCGATCCGGGGGAGTTGCGGCGGGTGAACCTCCGCTACCGCTGCTCGATCTGCCTCACCGAGGTGAAGATGGTGCAGGCCACCGAGGAGCTGCCGCCGCCGCCGCGGCATTGCCAGGAGGACATGGACCTGGTGGCGCCCCGGTTCGAGTAGCGCGAGGGGGAACCGAAGTTTCGGGGAACTTTTTTCCCCAACCTGTGTGTAAAGCTGGGGGAAAGCGTCGTGGAAACCAGCGGAAAGCCGCCGGATCACGCAATTCGGGTGCCCTCAGTGGAACTTGGTGGCGGTGACGAACCCGATCGTGATCAGCACCAGGCCGAGGAGCAGGTACATGTTGCTGGGCTCGTCGCCCGGCAGCAGGCTCACGTAGTTGGCCAGGATCACCAGCATCCCCAGGCCCAGGCTGGCGAACATCACGACCGGCACCCACTTGGGGCTCACCTTCTCGGACCGGGGGACCGGAGGTGTGTAGCGCGCCGTCGGCTTGGGGGTGACCCGGCCCGACGGGGCGCCCGGCTTCCCGGACTTCTTGGCGTGCGGAGGTTTCACCTGCTTGGCCACGATCGATGAGGTTAACGCGCCGGGTACCGTCGCGGCTATGCCCCGGGTGGTCGTCATCGACAACTACGACTCGTTCGTCTACAACCTCGTCCAGTACCTGGGCGAGCTGGGCGCCGAGCCGCTGGTCTACCGGCCCGACGAAATCTCTCTCGAGGGCATCGAGGACCTACAGCCCGACGCCCTGGTGATCTCTCCGGGCCCCGGCCGCCCGGAGGACGCCAAGCTGTCCATCGCCGTGCTCGAGCGGTTCGCCGGCTCCTTCCCCATCCTCGGCGTCTGCCTGGGCCACCAGTGCATCGGCGTGGTGTACGGGGGCGACGTGGTGCGGGCGCCGGCGGTGGTCCACGGCAAGACGTCGCAGATCCGCCACCGGGGCGAGGGGGTGCTCGCCGGCCTGGCCAACCCCTTCGAGGCCACCCGCTACCACTCCCTGCTGGTCGACCGGGCCACCCTGCCGGCCGAGCTGGAGATCACCGCAGAGACCGACGAGGGCCTCATCATGGGCCTGCGCCACCGCGAGCTGGCCGTCGAGGGCGTCCAGTTCCACCCCGAGTCGATCCTGACCGCCGATGGCCGCATGCTGCTGGGCAACTTCCTGGCCCAGGCCGGGGCCGCTTAGGGCGTCGAGGTCGACGTCGTCGAAGACGGCCGGGTGGTGCTGGTCGCCGTCGTCGTCGGGAAGATGGTGATCGGCGGGAGCAGGGTGGTGGGGACGGTCACCGTGGTGGCCGGCGCCTGCGTCGTGGTCGGTGCCGGCCCGGAGGACACGATGAGCGTCACCACGCTGTTCTTGTCCAGCGGCGTGCCCGACGCCGGCTCGGTGCGGATGACCTCGCCCTGGCTGAAGTCGCTGCTGGACTCCGTGCGCGAGGTGGTGCGGAAGCCGGCCTGGCCGAGGCGGTTGGCCGCGTCACTCGACGCCAGTCCCCGCACGTTGGGCACAGGGATTTGCTCCACCCCCTTGGAGATGGTGAGGGTGATGTTGGAGCCCTTGGGCTGGCGGGTGCCGGGGGCCGGCGCCTGGTCGATGACGGTGTTCGGTTCCACCGTGTCGCTGTTGACCAGGTTGGGGACGACGCGGAACCCGGCCGTCACCAGGGCCTCGGTGGCGGCGTCGGCGGGGCGCCGGCGCACGTCGGGCACGTCGATGATCGGCGCTCCGGTGCTCACCGAGATGGTCACGGTCGCCCCCTTGCGCACCCGGGTGTTGGCCAGCGGGTCTTGCGCCGTCACCTGGCCGGCGGGGTTGACCTCGTCCTGGACCTCCCGTCGTTGCACCTTGAGGCCGGCCTCCCGCAGCTGGCGGTCGGCATCGGCCTCGTTGCGGCCGATGAGCTGGGGGACGGTGACCTCTTCAGCGCCGCCCACCCCGAGCTGGCGGCCCACCAGGAAGAGCAGGGTCCCCAGCATGGCCAGGAGGACGACCAGGATGATGATGTAGGTGCTCGTCCGGGCCCGTGGCCCCTCGTCGGCGTAGCGGACCATTGTGTCGCCGGGGGCGATGACTCGCGTCCCGTCCATGCGGGACTGGATGACCGTGGGCTCCGGCGCCGGCCCCATGCGGGTGCTGGCCATGACCCCGGTCACGGCTGGCGCCGGCTGGGCCACCGCCGGCGCCAGCGGTGGCGCCGGGGCGGCAGCGACGGCGGTCACCGGCTGGCCCGAGTTGAAGCGCAGCAGGTCGGCGCGGAGCTCCTCGGCGCTGGAGTACCGGTTGGCCCGGTTCTTGGCCATCGCCTTGCCGATGATGGCGTCGAAGACGGCCGGCACGTCGGGGTTGTGCCGGCTTGGCGGCACCGGCTCCTCCCGGACGTGCTGGTAGGCGATCGAGACCGGGTTCTCGCCGGTGAACGGCGGCCGCCCGGCCACCATCTCGTAGAGGACGACGCCGAGGGAGTACACGTCGGTGCGGGGATCGACCACGTGGCCCTGGGCCTGCTCTGGCGAGAAGTACGTGGCCGTGCCCATGACGGCCCCCGCCTGGGTGAGGCTCTCGGCGGGGTCGCCGGCCCGGGCGATGCCGAAGTCGGTGACCTTGACCTGGCTGGTGGTGATGAGAACGTTGCCGGGCTTCACGTCGCGGTGGATGACCCCGCCGACGTGGGCGAAGTGCAAGGCGGCGGCGATGTCGGCGCCGATCTCGGCCGCCCGGTTGGCCATGAGCGGCCCCTGCCGGCGGATGACGTCGCGCAGGGTGAGCCCGTCGACGTACTCCATGACGATGAAGTAGGTGCCCTCCTCCTCGCCCCAGTCGTAGATCGACACGATGTTGGGGTGGTTGAGGTTGGCCGCCGAGCGGGCCTCACGGCGGAAGCGCTCCACGAAGGAGCGGTCGGTGGCGAACTCGGGGAAAAGGACCTTCAGGGCGACGGGCCGGTCGAGCAGCAGGTCGCGCGCCAGATAGACCTCGGCCATGCCGCCGCGGGCGAGGTGTCGGACGATCTGGTAGCGGCCCGTGAAGACCTGTGAGGCCACGAGGGAAGCCTACGAGGCCAGTGCTGCCCGCATCACGGCTTGGGCGATGGGGGCGGCGAGGGCGCCACCGGTCTCCTCGGTCGTACCGGGTCGGTCCTCGAGCATGACCGCGACCGCGACCTGGGGAGCCTCGGCCGGCGCGAAGGCGATGAACCAGACGTGGGACCGGCCCAGCCCGGTCTGGGCGGTGCCGGTCTTGCCGGCCACGGTCACACCGGGGATCTGGGCTCGCGTCCCTGATCCGCGTGCGACCACGCCCACCATCATGTCCCGCGTCTGCTGGGCGACGGTAGGCGGCACCGCCGTCAGCCACGGCTTCGGCTCGTAGCGCTGGAGCACCTCGCCCTCGGCGTCGCGGATCTCGCCCATGACATGGGGCGTCATGACCACGCCGTTGTTGCCGATGCCGGCGGCGACCAGCGCCATCTGCAACGGGGTGGCCGCGACGTCCTGCTGGCCGATGGCCGATTTGGCCAGCCCGGGGAGGTCCCGGGCGAACGCGCTGGCCGGCGGGAAGTTCGATTCTGCGCCGTAGGGCAGGTCGATCGGGGGCACCTTGTTGAACCCGAAGGCGTCGGCGCCGGCCGACAGCTTGTCGGCGCCGAGGTCCATGCCGAGCTGGGCGTACACCGTGTTGCAGGAGACCCGCAGCGCCTCGGGGAGAGGCCCACCGCAGCGGTTGTTGGGACCGCCGAAGTTGGCGAGGGTCTGGCCGCCCGAGTTGGGCAGGGGCAGCTCGCCGAGGCTGGGGTAGACGGGCTGGGCCGGCGTGGCCGTGCCCGTCGCCAGGGCGACTGCGGTGGTCACCACCTTGAAGCTCGAGCCCGGTGGGTAGCGCTCCCGGTAGGTGCGGGGCAGGAGCGGCTTGTCAGGGTCGGCGTTGAGTTGCGTCCACGCCTCCCGGACCGGGTCCTGGTTGTGCGACGCCAGCGACGCGGGGTCGTAGGTGGGGTAGTCGACCAAGGCCAGGATGGCGCCGGTGCGGGGGTCGAGGGCCACGACGGAGCCCTTGCGGTCTCCGAGCTGGTCGCTGGCCAGCTGCTGGAGGTCCCGCCGCAAGGAAAGAGTGACGTTGGCCGTCTTGTCGCGCCCCACCAGCAGCTCGCGGGGGTTGAAGGACCGCTGGGAGATCTTGCCGGTGAGAGCGTCGTTGTACTCCTTCTCCACGCCCTCGCTGCCATAGGTGAACGAGAAGTAGCCGCTGACGTGAGCGAAGAGAGGCCCGAGCGGGTACTGGCGCTGGAACTTGAAGGCGTCGTTCGACGGGATCGACTGGGCGATCACCGCTCCATCGGCGGTCTGAATGACGCCCCGAGGCTGGGAGAAGTCCCGGACCACGGCCCGGCTGTTGGCCGGGTGTTCGTTGAGGTCGCCGGCCTGGATGACCTGGAGGTAGTTGAGCTGCAGGAAGAGCGCAGAGAAGAGGACGATCATCACCACGCCGAGCTTGCGGATCTGGGAGTTCACGCCCCCGCCTTCCGCTCGACGTCGTCGGCCGAGATGCGCAGCAGCAGCGCCAGCAGGATGTAGTTGGAGATCAGCGAGGACCCTCCGTAGGAGACGAACGGCAGGGTGATGCCGGTGAGCGGGACGAGGCGGGTCACCCCGCCCAGGATGATGAACGTCTGCAGGCCGAGGATGGTCGTGAGGCCGGCGGCCAGGAGCTTCTCGAAGGGCGAATCCACCCGCATGGCGATGCGCAGGCCCGTTCCCACGATGAGAAGGAACGCCATCAGGACGGCCGCGGTTCCGAGTAGGCCCAGTTCCTCGCCGATAGCGGCGAAGATGAAGTCGGTGGCGACGGCCGGGATGCGTTGCGGGCTCCCCTGGCCGAGGTTGGTGCCGGCCAGCCCGCCGGCGGCGAAGGCGAACATCGCCTGCACCGTCTGGTAGCCGGCGCCGGTGGCCACCGACCACGGGTCGGTCAGGATGCTGATGCGGGTCTGGACGTGGTCGAACACCGAGTAGGCGATGAACGCGCCGCCGGCGAACATGATCCCGCCGATGCCCAGGTAGACGTTCCGGTCGGTGGCCACCCACAGCATGGTGATGAACAGGGCGAAGAAGAGGAGCGACGAGCCCAGGTCCTTCTCCCAGAACATCACGATCAGCGAGAACGCCCACGCCAGCAGGATCGGCCCCACGTGGCGGACGTTGGGCACCCACACGCCGGCGATCTTGCGAGTACCCATGGCCAGGAGAGGCTGCTTCTCCACCAGGTAGGAGGCGAAGAAGATGGCGAGGGCGATCTTGGCCAGCTCGCCGGGCTGGAAGGTGGCCGGGCCGACCTTCACCCACAGGCGGGCGCCATTGATGTTCTGGCCGATCCCCGGCAGCAGGGGCATCAGGAGGAGCCCGATGCCGATGAGGGCGAAGGTGTAGCGGAGGCGCTCGATGTCGCGCGCCCGGCGCACGAAGGCCAGGGTGGCCACGAAAGCGCCGACGCCGAGGGCGGTCCACATGGCCTGGAGGGCAGCCAGGTCGGGGTCGAGGCGGGCGATGAAGACGTAGCCCACCCCGTTGAGCAGGCCGGCGACCGGGAGCAGGATGCCGTCGGCGCTGGGGGCGAAGTGGCGGAGGGCGACGTGGGCGATGGCCAACAGGCCGAGGATCACGAGCAGGAAGGGGACGAGGTTGGCGGGCAGGGAGGAGCTACGACCGAGGCCGGCGAGGGCATAGGCGCCGGCGGTCAGCACCGCAGCCATGATGATCAGGCCCAGCTCGGTGTTCCGGCGCATGATTCCGAGGACGGTGCTCATGGTCTGGCGGTCGTTGTCGTGGCCGGCGTGGTCGTGGAGGTGGTCGTGGGGGGCAGTGTGGTGGTGGTCGTCGCTGCCCGGCGGGCTTCCACCTCCTGGCGCAGGTTGTTGACGTAGCGGTCGGCGGCCGCCTTGCTCGACACCTCGTGGCCGGCTTCGAGCTCGGTGCGCTGGGCGGGGAGCAGGTCGGCGCCGGCCGGCTGCTGCTTGCGCTCGACGAGCGTGGGGTCAAACCACAGGATCCCGCCCGGGCGGCCCCGGAAGATGGCCACCTGCTCGCTGTCGAGACCGACGTAGTAGGCGCCCCGGGCGTACCAGCCGACGGCCCAGCCGGCGGCGCCCAGCACGCCCAGCACGGCGACCATGAAGACGGCGACCCGCCAGGTGAAGCGCCGGCGGGGTGCCGCCGGCGGCGGCGGGGCCAGCGCCGGCCGGTGGGCCGAGGGGGGCTCGGGGGCCGGCGGGGCGGCGACGCGGCTGGATTGCTCCATGGTGCTCTGCACGGTCGGCGGGCTGAACGCCCGGGTCGCCCCGGTGGAGCCCTTGGAGCTGGCCAGGGCGGCCGAGGCCTGCTTCGACCGGCCGTCGTCATCGACCACGTCGACGATGACCACCGTGATGTTGTCGCTCCCGCCTGCGGCCCGGGCCTGGCGGACGAGGTCGTGGGCCGCCTCCTGGGGGTCGGCGAGCTGGCGCAGGGTGGAGGCGATGCGCTCGTCGGAGAGCTCGTTGGTCAGCCCGTCGCTGCACAGGAGGATGCGGTCGCCGGTGTAGGGGATGATCTCCCAGGAGTCGACCTCGATCTGGGGCTCCATGCCCAGTGCCCGGGTGATGATCGAGCGCTGGGGGTGGACCTGCGCCTCGGCCGGGGTGAGCTTGCCGTCCCGGACGAGCTCCTCGACCAGGCTGTGGTCCTCCGTGAGCTGGATCAATTCGCCCTGCTGGAGCAGGTAGGCCCGGGAGTCGCCGACGTTGATGAGTGCCAGCTGCTCGTCGCCACCTTCGGAGACCAGGGCGAGGGCGGTGAGGGTCGTGCCCATGCCCCGCTTCTCCCGGCTGGCCTGGGCCAGCTGCCAGACGGCCTGGTTGGCGGCCTCGGCCGCGTTCACGAGGCCCTCGGTGGTGTGCTCGCCCTCGGTGAACGTGCGCAGCAGGGTCTCGACGGAGGTCTGCGAGGCGACCTCGCCGGCCTGGTGGCCCCCGACGCCGTCAGCTACGGCGAAGAGGCGCTCGTCGGCCAGGTAGCGGTCCTCGTTGATCTGGCGGACCCGCCCCACGTCGGTGGCCGCGCCGGCCTGCAGCTGCGTCATCGGTGGCCCACCACCTCACGGTGGTGTGCCAGGCGCCGGCTGGCCCCGCCTCCCGGGCGGGTCACTGGAGCTCCATGACGGTCTTGCCGATCTGGAGGCGGTCCCCCTTGCGGATGGCGACGGGCGCGGTGACCTTCTTGCGGTTCAAGAACGTACCGTTCGTCGACCCCAGGTCCTCGACGAAGAGCTGCCCGTCGCGGCGGAAGACCCGGGCGTGAAGCTGGGAGACGAAGGTGTCGTCGAGGGTGATCTGGCAGCCGCCCGCCCGGCCGACGGTCAGCTCGTCGGCCAGCTCGTAGGTGTGGCCCTTGGTCTCCGCCGGCTCGATGACCCGGAGCCGTCCGCCGCCTCCCCGGGCGCTGCGGCCGCCTTGGCCGGCACCGCCCCGGCTCGCCGGCGCCGGTGCGGCCATGGGGGCGGCCGCCGCCGGGGGCGGAGCCTTCATCTCGGCCCACACGGCCCGGAGGACCCGCATGAAGAAGAGGTAGAGGAGCGCCAGGAAGCAGAACTTGAGGATCGTGAGGAGAGAGTCCGGCACCGCAGCTCAGGACGCTTCAAAGCGGAGTTTCGTGGCGCCGACGGTGATTTCGTCGCCGTTGTTCAGCAGGCGCTCCTTGATCTGGGCCCCGTTGACCCGGGTGCCGTTGGTCGAGCCCAGGTCGAAGACCACGAACCCGGTTCCCTGCCGGCGCACCTCGGCGTGCCGGCGGCTCACGTTCGGGTCCGACAGGGCGACGTCGCACTCGGGCATGCGCCCGATGACCAGCGGGTTCTCGCCGATCTCCACCCGCCGGCCGTCCTCCAGGAAGATCGACCCGACCGCCGCGCCTCCCGGAGCCTCCTGGAAGCCGCTGGCCACGAGGAACTGGCCCTGGGTCAGCGAGGCGTCGACCTGCAGCTCGACATGCACCGGCCCGACGAACCCGAACCCCTCGGCCCGGGCGTGATCCCTCGCGGCCTCGGCCAGCTCCCTGGTGAGGACCTCGGAGAACGTCTCGAACTGCTCGGAATCCGCCGGCGACAGGGCCACGGTGAAGTGGTTGGGCGCCAGCGGCCCGTTGACCCCAAGGGTGCGGTGCAGGTCCATGTCCCGCGTGAGGCGCCGGCCGACCTCCACCGGCTTCAGCCCGCTGCGGAAGGTCTTGGCGAACACACCCTCGACCAGCCGTTCAAGGCGTTGCTCGAAACCCTGCAGTCCCATCGTGCAGCGGAGCTTACCCAGGCCCCGCCAAACCAGAGCCTACGGTTCCGCTACCGTGTCACCGTCGCTCGGGCGAGTGGCGGAATTGGCAGACGCGGAGGATTCAGGTTCCTGTGTCCGAAAGGACGTGGGGGTTCAAGTCCCCCCTCGCCCACAAGGTAAACGTGCAGGTCAGAGGGGGCTGGCGCCGCCGCGGCAGTCGGCGGGCCGTCGCCATCGATCCCCGGGTCTCCGTGTGGGCGATCGAGAATGCCCTGGCGGGGTCCCAGCGTCGTAAGCGCCGGCGGTTCTGAGGCCCCGACTTCCGGTACGGTCTACTTCCGAGGGGCAGTGAAAGGTCGGATCACTACCTAGAGGCGGGAAGAATGACGGCGGTCGAGGGCACCTCCCTGCTATTGGTCGGGGACCATAGTGTGAGCGCGACTGCGCTCGAGATGGCGCTGCATGCTTCGGGCTTCTCCCCCCTCACCACGGTCGTCAACGAGGACGTTGGCCTCGACGCGGTGCTCAAGGTCGCCGGCTCGCTCCCGCCTGGCGTCGTACTCGTTGACGTCCGTGCTCATGGCGAGGTCGCGGTGGCGATCGTCACGGAGCTCGTCGCCCGAGCCTCAAAGGTGCTGCTCTTCGCACCGAACGACAACCCGTGGCTGATCTCGGCTGGTCTGGAGGCGGGTGCCGAGGCGATCGTCGACACAGCGATGTCGTTCGAGAGCCTACTGGCGACACTGGTCGACCTCGCGCGAGGCCGCCAACTCGTACCCCCGGAGGAACGGGCGGCCTTCCTGGAAGTACTGCTGGCGCGAGATGAGGTGGCATCGGAACGTCGCCGCGCTTTCGACGCGCTGACAGGCCGGGAGGCCCACGTGCTCCGATGCCTGATCGACGGCACGTCTCCGAAGCAGATCGCCCACGCCGAAGGCTTGAGCATCTTCACCGTGCGGGGCCACATCGAGCGGATATTCACCAAGCTGAGTGTGCGCAGCCAGCGGGAGGCCCTTGCACTGGCCCGGTCGGTGGGGTGGCCGCACGAGCCCGCTCACGCACGAACGATGGGCGAGGGAACAGGAAATTTTCCCCCTATGCCACCGCAGCCGAACCGCATAGGTTCCGTCAGGATTGCGTCGGGCGGCAGCCCTCGCGCCGGTTAATCCGGCCGAGTCTCGGTCCGAGTGCACGTCGGTCGGAGATCTCAGGAGGCGGAACCGTGCGGAGAAGTTTGCTGGTGGCGGTATCGGCCGCCCTGTTTGCGGCTGTTCTTGTAGGAATCTCGTCCACCCCCGCCTCGGCGGATCACAACAACTGCCCGCCCGGCGCCGACGAGTTGATCCACCGAGACTGGCCGCTCGCATGTCGGGACAACATCATCGACCCGGGCATCGGGCGCTTCATCGACCGCAGCCTCTTGCTCGCCAACCAGCCCCTGCTCACCTCGCCACAGGCTCGGTTCACCCCGAACTTCCTCTGGTACAGCAGCGAAACTCAGGTAACGGTCACCGACCCGAACACCCGTTGGTCGTCGTGCCGCGGCGTCCCTGGTGAAGGCAACTCGTGCGCACCGAACCGGATCGAGGCGAACCACTACGCCGACCTGACAACGCTCGCTCCTCCCAACTCAGTTCTTCGGTCTTTCCATTCCGACGGCGGTCCCGGCCACCCCTACGCGCCTGTCTCGCTCTCGGTCTTCGAGTTCGGCGGTATGTGGATATCCAGAGTCTGCGGCAACTGGAACGACATCGCTGAGCGCCCGAACCCCATACCGACCATCGGCGGGGTCAAGTTCCGGGACGCCGATCGAGACGGGTCGCGGGATGCCGGCGAGGCTGTCCTGTCCGGCTGGCAGATCCGGGTTATCCGTGAGAGTTCACTGGTCGGCCAGCCCTCGGGCGTCGTGGGCCTGATCTCCACGGATGGAGCAGGCAGCTACCGCTTCGCCCTCGACGGCCACGGCCCCGGCCGGTACCGCATCGAGGAGGTTGTGCAGGACGGGTGGAAGGCTTATACACCGGCGTCCCGGGTCGTCGACGTACCCTTCGGCGCCCGCGACGCCTCGTACACGGTCGACTTCGGCAATGCCGAGACCACTACTGACGCCCGCAAGGCCGGGTTTTCCCTGGTCAACGCACCGAGCCGGATCGAGATCGACCAACCGACGTCGTTGCTCGTCCGTTCTTTCATCGCCAACGACGGGCCGGCCGGCCCGATCGAGATCAGTGAGGCCCTCTCAGTCGTTTCGAAGCCGGCCGACTGCACGGTCGTCGGTCTTCCGCCCCGGCGGACAGTCGTCCTCGACGTGGGCCGATCCCACACGTTCGACGACCTGCTCACCGTCACATGCACGAAACGCAGCAATCACCGCTTCGTGTTCGACAACGACGTCGCGGTGGTGACGGCTGACGTCACCGACGTCGCCCCATCCAATAACAAAGCCACCATCGACGTGACCATCCCGGTGTTCGAGCAGACGGTGCTTGCCCTCGGCGGCCTGTCCCTCATCTGCGACCAGTACTGGACGGGCAACCCGTTCCTCTGCTCCGCCAAGGCGACGGCGACGAACGCCGGCCAAGCCCCTGACGCCATGCTGCTGGCCAGCCTCACGCTCGAGGGCAGCCCGGAGTGCACGACGACGTCATCGCGAACATACGACGTGTCGCTGATCGTCGGAGCCGGCGCCTCCAAAGACGTCTCAACGACATGGTCCGTCTCGTGCCCGGATGCCCGGCTGCGGACCTTCCAGCTGAGGGCGGACACCCGGGTGGATGAGCCCCACTTGGAAGCTACGCCGGCAACCGGCTCGATCACCTGGATCCCGCTCGACATCAAGCCGAACAGTGACCCGAACTCGCTCAACATCGGACGCCCGGGTGTCGTGTCTGTGGCGCTGCTGTCGACCGATGTCCTGAACACGGCCACCCAGGTCGTCCGGTCGAGCCTCCGGTGGGGACCCACCGGCACGGAAGCGACCGTGGATCGGTGTGGCACCGAAGATGCCAACGCTGACGGCCTTGTCGACCTGGTCTGCAAATTCCAGCTGTCCGAAGCCGGATTCTCGCTCGGGAACACGCTGGGCATCGTGACCGGCCGGCTCATCGACGGCACTTCGTTCATGAGTGCCGACCGCGTCCGGATCATCTAGGAGAGACGACCAGTATTCAGGCTTCGCTCCACCCTCGTCGCTGGCCTCCTTGAATCAGCGGCGGCCGTGCCCGCCCAGGCCATCGACTTCTCGGCCGGGGAACTCCACGGCGAGATCATCTGGAACGGCGCACGGATCACCGGGCCGAGCGTGTGGACGACTACGTGGACCTCCCGGGGATCTCCAGCCGGAATCTTGAAGCCGAGGGGCACCTACAAGTTCGCAGCAGTCCAGCCGGGCAGCTATCAGCTGGGGTTTTATCCAGGCTGGTGCGGGATCAACCCACGCAACAAGGTCGCCGAGTTCCCCGTTGAGGTGCGCGCCGGCGAGACAGTCGTGTACAACCCCGATATTACTGCGGCGGTCGGGCGGGTGGTTGGCCACGTCACGGTCAATGGAACATCGTTGCCCGACGCGAGCTTCAACATTCCTGCGGAGTGCCATGCGTGCCGCGGCGGCACCGACGGGTCCTTCGTGAACTACATGAAGCCGGGCACCTACACGGCCACGGTCAGTGGCACGTCCGGGGTCCTGGGCTCGTTCAACTTCCCGATCGCCGCCGGCGAGACGACCGACGTCGATTTCGGCACGACGCCTCCCGGCAACAACGTGGACGTCGATCTGGAAGGGGGGCTCGACGAGCGCGGAGGCGTCAAGATCGTCTTCGACACCGTTACCACCGGGGACAGGACCGTGGTCGTGGAAAGCGGCGTCGGCCCGGCGCCCCCGACCGGCTACAGCGTCGTTGGGCTCAATGGCGGCCCGCGCTACTGGGATCTCGAGACGACCGCGGGCTATCAGGGCTCGATCAGGGTGTGCTTCCGCTACGACTCGAGCCAGCTGAGGGGGAACGAGGAGAGGCTCGAGCTGCGGCACTACGGCGCCGGCAACGACTGGGAGGACATCACCGAGATCCCGATCGATACGGTGAACAACATCATCTGTGGCATCACGCAGAGCCTGTCGCCGTTCGCCATCTTCGAACCGCTCAATGCCCCGCCGGCTGCCAATGCCGACACCTACTCCACAGCGGAGGACACAGCCCTGACGGTGGTGGCGCCCGGTGTGCTCCACAACGACAGAGACGATGCCGGTGACGCCATGCGGGTCTCGCTCGTTGACGGTCCCCAGCACGGAACGGTCGTCCTGAACGCCGACGGCTCATTCCGGTACACACCGAGTGCTGACTTCGCCTCCACCGACTCGTTCCGGTACCAGGCGAACGACGGTACGGAGAGCTCGCCGGCGGCGACCGTCGTCATCAACGTCACGCCAGTCGACGATCCTCCGATCGCTCGGGACGACATTGTGTCGCTCGACGAGGACGGGACTGTCATCGCGCCGGTGCTGCTCAACGATTCGGACGTCGACAATCCCTCGATGGCGGTGACCGCTGATACCCGGCCGAGTCACGGTTCGGTGGTCGTGAACGCCAATGGGACGATCACCTACGTCCCTGATCCGAACTATCACGGAACGGATTCGTTCCAGTACCAGGTGTCCTCCGGGGGGGAAGACGGCGGGGGCCACGGTCCAGTTGACGGTTCGGCCGGTCAACGATGCCCCGGTGTGCGCTGCGGTAACAGTGGACACTCCCGCGCTGTGGCCGGCGGACCGGTCGCTTCACCAGCTGACGCTGCGAGGAGCCACGGATGTTGACGGCGACGTCGTGCTCCTACGGATCACCGCGGTGACACAGGACGAACCGGTCAACGGTCTGGGCGATGGAGACAAGGACCCGGATGCCGTCGCCGGCGCCGAGCCACACCGTGTCGCCCTCAGGGCCGAACGGTTGGCCGCGGGAGGCGACGGACGTGGGTATCGCGTCGCCTATGTCGTCTCCGATGGGCGGGGAGGCGAATGCGCTCAGGGGCGGTCAAGGTCGGCGTGCCCCTGAACCAGGGGAACGGGAGCGTGGCGGTCGATTCAGGGCAGTCGTTCAACTTCTTCGGCTCCTGAGCCGACCGGCCTCCCGAACGCGCCACCGCCGGGCTCGAAAGCCCGGCGGTGGCTGCAAAGGCAGGCAGGTGTGAACGAGAGGCGCTAGTTGTTCGACACCTTGGCAGTGACGGGAACGTCGCGACGGCGGGCCTGGCGGACGAAGGCCACGAAGCCGGCGCCGAACAGGGCGAGGCCGAGGGCGCCGAGGCCGACGGTCAGGGCGATGATGCCGCTGGACGACGGCGAGGATGCCACCGTGCTGCCGGCCGACGAGACCGCCGGCGTCACGACCGACTCGCCGTTGGCGCCGAGGATCTGGAAGCTGGCCCGGGCCGGCGTGCCGTAGGCGTCGACGCCCTTGTCGTTCTTCTGGGTGGCCACGATGACGTAGTAACCGGGCTGGCCCTCCGGGACGCTGAAGCTCGCCGAGATGTTGCCGGCCTTGTCCGGCTCCACCCGTGCCAGCTCGGAGCCCTCGACGCCGTTCCAGTGCAGGACGACGGGGCCCGGCGACGCCTGGCCGGCGCGGGCCACCCGGAACGAAGATCCGGTGACGGTCAGGGAGTCGCCGGCCTTGCCGGCGGTGCTCGAAAGGTTGAGCGTCGCCAGGTTGGTGCAGGCGAAGACGGCGCCGCCGGCGATGACGCTCGCCGCTGCAGCGGCGGCGAAGGTGGTTGTGACCCTCCTACGGACATTCATTGTGTAGTCGTACCCCTTCGAATAGGGACGGCGGGATCGCACACCCGCCTGACGAACATTTCGTCATACAAAGTATGGGGGCCGATCAGAGGATCATCAACGGATGTCGCAGGATTGACACCGAACTGCAACAGCAGGCGTGACGCGCCGGCGTGACTGCGCCGGCGTCAGTCGATATCGAGTAGCTGCACCCTCACCGCCGGCCAGATACCCTCCACGGCCTCGACCGCCTCGACCTGCAGCTCCTCGCCGACGCGGAGTGCGGTAAGGGGCCGGGGCACAGGGTCCCAGCGGGTCTGGCCGTCGATGAGCACCTTGCGCTCGTGGGGCTCGGCCTTGAGGACGGGCGTCCAGACGATCTGCACGGCCACCGTCACGACGCCGGAATTGGTGTCGACCGAGGCCACCTGACCCTGGAACGACGTGGTTGGAACGCTCGCCGCCGGCGGCGGGACGGCCGGCGGCAGCCCGCTCGCCGTCACCTCCACCGGCTGAGCCCGCCCGCACGACACCAGGACGGCGAGCAAAAGGCCGGCGACGGCGAGCCCCCTGTACCTGGCAACTCCGACGTGGGACATGCTGACCAGCTCCTGGCCCCTTCACTCTCACCGGGGAACGTCCCTTACCCCCCGGTTGTTCCGACTACGCAGCTCCGGAAGAGGTTTCTTGGGCCCGGAGGGCCTGGCGCAGCTTGAGCTGGCCCCGGAGGTGCATGGCCCCGCCGGCGTAGACCCGGCCGGCGAGGCGCATGGCGGCCACGATCGACACGAGCACGATCGCCACGCTCACCAGCACGGCCCACGGCTCCACCTCGCCGGCGGCCACCCGGATGGGTAGGACCATGGGCGCGGAGAAGGGGATGAACGTGGCGATCTGGGCCACCTGACTGCTCGGGTCGCCGCCAGTGGTGACGGCGGCGAAGAACGAACCCATGATGACGAAGGTGAGGGGGGTGGTCGTGCTCTGCAGCTCCTCGGCCCGGCTGGCGATGGCCCCGGCCATGGCGAACAGGCAGCTGTAGAGGGCGAAGCCGAGCACGAACCAGCCGACGACCTGGGCGGCCACTCCCGGCGTTTCGGGCGGGAGGTCGACGCTGCCCGTAACCCCGGCGGCGAGGAGCCCGATGACCACGAGCCCGACGAGCTGGACCAGGCCGACGGTACCGATCCCGACCACCTTGCCGGCCATGAGCTGGTTGGGTGGCGCTTTGGCCAGGAGCACTTCGACGACTCGCGAAGCCTTCTCCTCAACCACCCCGCTCGACACCCAGTAGCCGAAGCCGAGCAGCTGGCCGTAGAGCAGGAGGGTGCCGAAGAAGACCAGGCCCTCCTTGGTGTTGTCCTCCTGGGACTGGGGGTTGAGGGGGCTCACGGCGAGGGGCTCGGGCGCCAGGATCCGCGCCGCGGCGTCGCCCCGCACGCCGGCGCCGGCCAGCGCCGCCTCGCCGGCCACCTGGCGGTTGGCCTCTTGCACGATGAACCCGAGACGGTCGCCCAGATCCTCCTCGACGACGACCCGGCCGTCGCCCATGGCTGCGTCCAGGTCCCCCGAGGAGACCAGGCGCCGGCCCTCGTCCTCGGAGGCGAGCCGGCGGACGTCGACCTCGACGTCGTCGTCGTAGCCGGCGACGACCGGCAGGCGCTCGGCCAGCGCGTCCGACCCCGCCCCGAAGACCCCGACGTCGTAGGTGGTCGGCCCGCCGTCGCCGATGACCCCGGGAAGGATGGCCACGGCCAGGATGAAGGCCAGGCTCAGGCCGCCGGAGATGCGGAAGGCCTTGGACCGTACCCGCTCGAGGATCTCCCGGCCGGCGACCAGGCGGATCAGCTCGACGCGGCTCACGAGGAGATGACCTCACGGAAGAGCTCAGTGAGCGTCGGGGCCTCCCGCCGGAACGACCGCACCCGCCCGGCGCGGCGGGCGGCGTCGAGCACCGCCTGGTCGTCGCCGCCGGGAACCATCTCCAGAACGACCTCGTCGCCGGACCGGGCGACGACCTTGGCCGCCGCCACGCCGTCGGCCCACGCCGTCCCGCCGCCGTCCATCGCCACCTTGACCTGGTCCCCGCCCCGGCTCCGGCGGACGTCGGCCACCGCGCCCGACGCCACCACCCGGCCCTGGTCGAGGATCGTGACCTCGTCGCTGAGCCGCTCGACCAGCTCGAGTTGGTGGCTCGAGAAGACGACCGCGGTCCCGGCGTCGACCTGGCCCTCGAGCACGCCGGCCAGGTTGTCGACGCCGACGGGGTCGAGCCCGCTGAAGGGCTCGTCGAGCACCAGCAGCTCGGGCGAGGTCACCAGGGCGGCGGCCAGCTGGCACCGCTGCTGGTTGCCCAGGGACAGGCGCTCGACTGGCTCGCCGGCCCGGTCGCCGATGCCCATCGAGTGGAGGATCGCAGTGGCCGCGCGTCGAGCGTCGCCGGCGGCCATGCCCGACAGCCGGGCGAAGTAGACGATCTGGTCGAGGGCGGTCATCTTGGGATACAGCCCGCGCTCCTCGGGCATGTAGCCGAAGCCTCTCCGGTCCCCGGCGGTCGCCGGCCGGCCCTTCCACCGCACCTCGCCGGAGTCGGCCCGGGCCAGGCCAAGCGTGATGCGCATGGTCGTCGTCTTGCCGGCGCCGTTGCGGCCGACGAAGCCGTGGATACGCCCGGCGCCGACGGTCATCGACAGGCCGTCGAGGGCGACGACGTCGCCGTAGCGCTTGGAGAGTGCGACGAGCTCAAGCATGAGCTCCGACCTGCTTAGCAGGCTCGGAAGAGGGAGGGGTACGGGCTCATGGTCAGCCCGCTACCCGGGTGCATCTCGAAGTGGAGGTGCGGCGACGTCATCGCCGCGTCGCCGGTGTTGCCGACGTAGCCGATGACGTCGCCGGCGCCGACGTAGCCGCTGTCGCCGTAGCGGTCGAGGTGAGCGCCGTAGTAGCGGACACCGTCGTCGCCATAGAGCTGGAACGCCTTGCCGCCGCTGGGGTTGGGGTCCCATGCCAAGAGCCCGGAGACGGGCGCGACGATGGGGGTTCCGCGTGGAGCGAACAGGTCGACGCCGGCGTGGGCGGTGCTGTCCGGCCGCACGTACCCGAAGTCGTTGACGAACGAGGCCCTGGGCACCGGGCACTCGATGTCCATCGTCACCGTCTTGGCGACCGGCAGCGGACCCGACAGCACCAACACCTGGCCGGCGTAGATGGAGTTCGGGTTGCTGATTCCGTTGAGGGCGGCCAGGTACGAAGTCGACAGGCCCTTGGCGGCGGCGATGGCGCTGAGGGTGTCGCCGTGGCGGACGCCGTAGCGCGCCGGCTCGTCGGTGCTGAGGATCTGCCCCGGGTAGATGTGGTTGGGGTCGGAGATCCCGTTGATGGCAGCCAGCCGGGAGGTGCTGATGCCCGCCCGGGCCGCAATCACGCCGAGGCTGTCCCCCGGCTCGACGACGTAGGTGTCAGCGGCGACGGCGACCGGCCACCAGATGGCGAGTGCCGCGGTTGCGGCAATGCCGGCGGCAGCGGCGAGAGCCCGGACCTGCATGTGCTGTTCGCTTCCTGTTCTCCCCCTTCGCCGTCGATCACTCTAGCCCCACCAGCAACATGTGCAACATCAGCGGGCCAGGGTCCGAACGACGGTCTCCAGCGGGCCGCGCCGATGGTGCGCCAGCCAGGCCCGGGCGCCGGCGGCCGAGGCTACGAAGACCACCGCAGCCACCGCCATCTGGGTGGCCAGGGCCGGTCGGCCGGCGTCCAGCCAAGGGAACACCAGCGCTTCGCCGAGCAGGAGGTGGGCGAGGTAGGCGGTGAGCGCCATCTGGCCGAGCGGGACGAGCGGGCGCAGGGCTCCGGCGGCCAGCAGGCAAGCGGCGAGCACGGCCACCGCCGTCGCTGACGCCAGCACGTACCAGGCCGTCTGGTTGCTGTGGGCGGTGGCGTCGAGGAAGCCCGAGCCGCTGGCGACGAGCGGCTGGGTGGCGGCCAGGGCCACGGACCCGGCCAGCAGGGCCCACTGGGTACGCCGGCTCCGCAGCGGCAAGCGCACGACCCAGGCCCCCACCAGGACGAACCCGGCCCAGCCGACGAGCGGGTAGCCGCCGCTCCACAGGATGTTGCCGAGCACCGCCGGGACGTCGAGGAGCTCGTCGTAGGTCGACGGTTGCCCGCCGGCTCGCATGCCGAGGTCGCCGAACGGCGCCCTGAGCACCGAGGGGATCAGGAAGGCCACGCCGGCGGCCGGCAGGAGCCAGCGGGTGGGGATCAGCCGGACCAGCGGGAACAGGGCCAGGAGGATGCCGTAGTGGGGGAGGATGAGGAACACCCGGTCGACCAGGGGCCAGACCGCCAGCCCGAGGCCGAAGAGCACGAGTCCCCGGCGCACGAAGCTGGCATCCGAGGTGCCTCTGGCCGCCAGCAGGCCGGCGCCGACGCCCAGCAGCAGGCAGAACAGCGGGGCGGCCCGGCCGTCGGCGGCGTTGTCGAGGGCCTGAAGCCAGCCGGGATCATCGGACCCGGGCCGGGAGAAGGCGAAGTGGGCGAGCAGCATGCCCCCGAAGGCCAGCGCCCGGGCCGCGTCGATCCCGGTGAGGCGGGTCGTCGACGTCCGCGACGCCGTCAGCACGTCGTTCAGCGGCACCGTCACATCTCTACCCAACGCCGGCAACCTGAGCCCGGGCTGAGAGCGCCCTGGGAGTTACGCTCCCCGGCGGGCCGCCAGCGGCTCTATCTGCGGGACCAGGTCGAGCATCTTCTCGTCGAAGGGCAACAGGCGCCCCGACGGCATGGAGATGGCGTGCTTGGGCGCCAGCTGGGTCACGAACTCGATGTCGTGGCTGACGAGGATCACCGTGCCCTTGAAGTGCTGCAGGGCGGCCAGCACCGCTTCCCGCGACGACGGGTCCAGGTTGTTGGTGGGCTCGTCGAGGAGGAGCACGTTGGCCCGGCCGCCGACCAGGCGGGCCAGCGACAGCTTGGTCTTCTCCCCGCCGGAGAGGGTGGCGGCCTCCTGGTCGGCCACGTCGCCGATGAGGCCGAAGTGGGCGAGGATCGACCGCAGCTCCGAGGCGCTCTGCCCGGGCGACGACGCCTCCTGCATGATGTCGAGCACGCTGAAGCCGGGGCGGATGTCCTCGTGCTCCTGGGCGTAGAAGCCCAGGGTGACGTTGGTGCCCAGGCGCACGGTGCCGGCGTCGGGCTCGTACATGCCGGCCAGGCACCGCAGCAGGGTGGTCTTGCCGGCGCCGTTGACGCCGACGACGAGGAAGACCTCGCCCCGGCTGACGGTGAAGTCGACCTCGTTGACCACGATGTCGCTGCCGAAGGCCTTGACCAGGCCCTCGACCCGCATGACGACGTCGCCGGCCCGGACGGGGTCGGGAAATCGGACCTTCAGCTGGCGCCGGCGGACCGGCGGCAGCTTGGTGGCCTGCTGGTCGACGATGCGGGTGATGCGCTGCTCAAGGTTGCGGCGCTTGCGGGCCGCGGTGGCGTTGCCCTGGCGGAACTTGTCGGCGGTGGCCTTGAGCCGGTCGATCTCCCGCTGCGCGTTGGCCGCCTCCCGGGTGAGCGACGCCTCCCGCTCGGCCCGCTTCTTCAGGAACACGGTGTAGGTGCCCCGGTACTGCTCTAGTCGGCCCTGCTCCAGGGCGAAGACCCGGTCGATCGACTCGCTCATCAGCTCGATGTCGTGGCTGACGACCAGGGCCGCGCTGGGCGACGTGCGCAGGAAGTCCATGACGAAGAGCTTGGCCTTGGCGTCCAGGTGGTTGGTGGGCTCGTCGAGGATCAGCAGGTCGCCGCCGGCGAGGAGCAGGCGGGCCAGCTCGAGGCGCCGGCGCTGGCCGCCGGACAGGGCGCCGACGGGGAGCAGGAGGGCTTCGTCGTCGAGGTCGAGGCCCCGGGCGATGCCCTCGGCGGTGCGCTCGATGTCGTAGCCGCCGGCGAGACGGAACTTCTCCTCCAGCTCGGTGTAGTGGTGGACGGCCGCGTCGAGGGCGTCGGGTTCCTTGGAGATCGTCGCCTTCTCGATCCCGTTCGACGCCTCGTGGACCTGCTCCTGGAGTGCATGCAGGCGGCTGCCGGCGAGCAGGTGGTCGTAGGCCAGCAGGTCGCTGACCTCGATGTGGGGTGCGGTCTCCTGGGCCAGCCAGCCCCAGGTCTCGGGGAGCCGGACCTCGCCGGCGGCCGGCGCCAGGTCGCCGGCGAGGGTCTTCAAGAGGGTGGTCTTGCCGGCGCCGTTCGGGCCGACGAGTGCCACCTTCTCGCCCTCGCCGATGCGGAAAGTGGCCTCGTCGAGGAGGACACGTGCACCTATCTCGATATGGAGGGCGGAAGCTTGGAGCGTCATGGGAGGGGATGGCCTTTCGTGCACTCAGTCCGGACATCCCGACCGCGGCCGCTTCTATTCTACGACACGGCGGGCCGATCGATTTCCCGGGTGCAGAACGCGCACACGATGGCCGCGGCGGGCACGTTGCTCAGGCAGAAGTCGCACTCCTTGGTGGTGGACTCGACCTCGGGCTCGGTCTTGCGCCGGGCCATGAGGGCGTTCACCGGCTTCACGATGAAGAAGAACACCGCGGCGGCGATGAGGAGGAAGGCGATGATCTCGTCGATCACCGCGCCGTACCGGAACACCCCGCCGCCGATCTCGAAGTCGAGGTCGCCGAAGTTCGTCTCGCCGGGAATGGCGATCAGTGGTGTCAGGAGGCCCTTGACGATCGCCTCGACGACCTGCCCAAAGGCGGCGCCCAACACGACCGCCACCGCCAAATCGACCACGTTGCCTCGAAGGATGAAGGCCTTGAAGTCCTTGAGCATTGACACCTCCGTAGCATCCGTCCCATGCGAGTTCGCGTGGGGTCACTTGAAGCCTTGCAGAACGAGGGCCGGCTGGTCGGGAAGGCCGGGACGCACGGGGTCTGCGTGTTCTGGCACGACGGGCGGGCCTATGCCCTCGACGACCGGTGCCCCCACATGGGGTTCCCCCTGCATCGGGGGTCGGTGGAGGCGGGTCTGGTCACCTGCCACTGGCACCACGCCCGCTTCGACCTGGCCAGCGGCGGCACACTCGACCCCTTCGCCGACGACGCCCGCGCCTTCCCGGTGGAGGTGGAGGGCGACGACGTCTACCTGGTCGTCGAGCCGCCCGACAACCGGGTCGAGCACCTGCGCCGGCGGTTGGCCGAGGGGCTGGAGGGCGGCCTGACCCTGGTGACGGCCAAGGCCGTGCTCGGCCTGCTGGAGGCGGATGTGGCGCCGGCGGAGATCGTCAGGGTGGGGGTCGAGTTCGGCACCGCCAACCGGGCCCAGGGCTGGGGTTCGGGCCTCACCGTGTTGGTGGCCATGGCCAACCTGTTGCCGTGGCTCGACCCGGCGGACCATGCACTGGCGATGGTCCACGGGCTGGCCTTCGTGGCCCGGGACACCGCCAACCGCCCGCCCCGGTTCCCACTGGCGCCGCTGGGCGAGGGGCCGGCCGACACCGTCCGCCTCACCGACTGGTACCGGCGGTTCATCGAGACCCGCTCCGGCGACGCCGCCGAGCGCACCCTGGTGACCGCCCTGTCCGCCGGCGCCGACGCCGGCACCGCATCGCAGATGATGACGGCCGCGGTCACCGACCACGTGTTCATCGACATCGGCCACACCCTCGACTTCACCAACAAGGCCTTCGAGGCGGTGGAGCACCTCGGGTGGAGCGCGGCTGGCGCCGTGCTGCCGACGCTGACCAGCCAGACCGCCGGCGCCTCGCGGGCCGAGGAGGGCAGCCGGTGGCGCCATCCCCACGACCTGGCCGGCCTCGTGGCCGAGACGGAGGCCAAGCTGCCGGCGCTGCTGGCCGAGGGTCGGGGCGTCGTGGAGCCCTACGAGGACGTGAGCGGGCTGGGCTGGCGCGTGCTGGAGGACGACCCGTACGCCGTGGTCGGGTCCATCTGCGACGCCATCGCCGCCGGCGCCACGCCCGAGCAGCTCGGTCGGGCGCTGGCCCTGGCCGCCGCCCTGCGCATCACCCGCTTCCACACCCAGAACGACTTCGGCGACTGGGACGCCGTCCACCACGCCTTCACCTACGCCAACGCCCTCCACCAGTGCCTGCTGCGGCACCCGTCTGACGAGCTGGTGCGAGGCGTGGTCCACGGCGCGCTGCGGGTCTACCTCGACCGGTTCCTCAACGTGCCGGCGGCTCGGCTTCCGGCGGCCGAGGGCTCCGACCTGGCCGACCTGCAAGCGTGCTGGGACGGTCAGGGCGGTGTCGACCGGGCCGGCGCGATCGCCTTTGGGTGGCTCAAGGCCGGCGGCGACCCCCGCCGGCTGGTGGCCGCCCTCGGCCACGCCCTCCTGTCGGAGGACGCCGGGTTCCACTGGTTCCAGATCGTCGAGGCGGCCGTCCGCCAGCACGCGGCCTGGCCCGAGGGCTCCGAGGAGGGCGCCCTCATCCTGGTCGGTGCCGCCCGCTTCCTGGCCGCCCACACGCCCACCCGCCGGGAGCTCCCCCACGTAGTGCGCATCGCTGCCCGCCTCCGCCGGGGCGACGATCTGTTCGAGGAGTCCTAGCGCGACCGTCTGGTCACTGGGGGGCATATGTGGCCGCCCAGTGACCAAACGCCGGCGCGGTCAGCCCGCTTCGTCGTCGTCCCGCCGGCGCCAGGCCTCCTCGGCGCGCGACACCACCTCCCGGAGAGGCAGTCCGGTGCGGCGGGCGGCGCGGGCGGCGTCGTCGTGCTCCACCTTCACCCGCCCGGCGCCGACCTTGACCCGCACCGGGATGCCCGCGACCTCGACCTGGTGCTGGTTGCGGGCCGCCGGCCACCGCTCCAACGTCTCGCCCCGCACGCCGAACGAACCGGTCTCGGTCACCAGCACGCCGGCCAGCTGGTCGGCGAGGGCCGGGTCGGCCAGCACGCTGACGGTGTGGGCCGGGCGGCCCTTCTTCATGAGGATCGGCGTGAGCCAGGCGTCGAGGGCGCCGGCGTCCATCAGGGCGGCGACGGCGTGGGCGAGAGTCTCGCCGGTGGCGTCGTCGACGTTGACCTCGAGCAGGGTGACCGGCTGGCCCGGCTCCGGCCGAGCGGGCTCCTCGTCGGCCGTCTCGCCCAGCACGACCTGGAGCAGGTTGGGCAGGCCCTCCAGGTCACGGGTGCCGGCGCCGAAGCCGGCGGCACCGACCTGCATCGCCGGCATGGGCCCCCAGCCGGTGACGGTTGCGGCCAGGATGGCGGCGCCGGTGGGGGTGGTCAGCTCGTAGGGCACGTCGCGCCCGTAGCTGGGCGCGCCCCGAAGCAGCTCCACCACCGCCGGCGCCGGCACCGGCAGCATGCCGTGGGCGGAGCGGACCATGCCCATGCCGTTGGCCACCGGGCTCGACCACACCGTGTCCACGCCGAGCACCTCGAGCGCGGCGCAGGTGCCCACCACGTCGATGACCGCGTCGACCCCGCCCACCTCGTGGAAGTGGACCTGGGCCACGGGCCGGCGGTGGAGATGCCCTTCGGCGTCGGCCAGGGCGGCGAAGGTGGCCTGGGCCCGGTTGGCCACCCGCTCGGGCAGCCGGGCCTCGTCGATGAGCCCGGTGATGTGGGCGTACGTGCGCACGACGGGGGTCTCGGCCACGACGACCCCGACCTTCGTCGCGCCGATCCCGCCCCGCATGACCGGCTCCACCTCCATCGACCAGCCGGCCATGGGCAGCCGGTCGAGCATGGCCCGTACCTCGCCCACGTCGGCGCCGGCGTCAATGAGGGCGCCGAGGGCCATGTCGCCGGCGATGCCCGAGAAGCAGTGGAACCAGGCTGCCGTGGTCATCGGGTCACGCCGGCAGCATCCGCAGGACTGCGCACGCGGCCCCGAAGCCGTTGTCGATCCCCACGACGGTGAGGCCGGCGGCGCACGACGACAGCATCCCCAGCAGGGCCGTGACTCCCTCGAAGGCGGCGCCGTAGCCCGTGCTCGTCGGCACGGCAACGACTGGCGCCGGCGTGATGCCGCCGACGATGCTGGCCAGCGCGCCCTCCATGCCGGCGACGACGACCACGGCGTCGGCGCCGGCCAGCTCGTCGACCGTGGCCAGCAGCCGGTGGATGCCGGCCACGCCGACATCGGCGTTGACCGTCGGCTGGATCCCGTGGGCGACGAGCGTGGCGACGCACTCCTCGGTGACCGGCAGGTCCGACGTGCCGGCGGTGAACACCACCACCCGGCCGGGGCGGGGCAGCCGGCTGCGCCAGGCGACGGTCGAGCCGGTGCGGACACCGCCGGGATTGCGCTCGGCGGCTGCGGCGGCCTGCTTCTCGGTGGCCCGGGTCAGAAGGATAGGCCCGCCGTCGTCCTCGGCCAGCAGCTCGGCCACGATGGCCGCGCACTGCTCTGGCGTCTTCCCCGGCCCGTAGACAGCTTCGGGCAACCCCTGGCGCAGGGTGCGGTGGTGGTCGACCTTGGCGAACCCCAGATCCGCGTACGGCAGCCGCTGGAGTCGGGCGACGGCGTCGTCGGCCGACAGCGCGCCGGAGCGCACGTCGTCGAGCAGTCGCCGGACTGCGGGCTCATCCACGTCCGTAAGTATCCTCCGCCCATGACCCGAGTCGCCTATCTGGGCCCTCCCGGCACCTTCACCGAGGAGGCGCTGCTCAGCCAGCCCGACCTGGTCGATGCCGAGCTGATCGCCATGCGGTCCATGCCCGAGGTGCTGTCGGCCACGTCGTCCGGTGAGGTCGACCTCGGTTTCGTCGCCCTGGAGAACTCAATCGAGGGCAGCGTGACCTTGGTCCTTGACCAGCTGGTCTTCGACTACGAGCTGTTCATCCAGCGTGAGGTCGTCCTCACCATCCGCCAGAACCTCCTTGGGCCGCCGGGTATGACCCTGGCCGACGTCAAGCGGGTCGTGTCCTTCCCCGTGGCGTCCGCCCAGTGCCGGCGGTTCTTCTCCTTGCGGTTGCCCGACGCCGAGATCGTGGCCGCCAACTCGACCGCCGGCGCGGTCCAGGAGGTGGCGGAGAACCAGCCCCCTGGTACCGCGGCGCTGGGAGCGGCCCTGGCGGCCAAGCTCTACGGCTTGGAGGTGCTGGCCGCCGACGTCGAGGACAGCCCGGACAACAATCAGACGCGGTTCGTGCTCGTGTCCCGGGCCGGGATCCCGACGCCCACCGGCCACGACAAGACGAGCATCGTGTGCTTCCAGCGCGACGACCACCCCGGCAGCCTCCACGCCATCCTGGGCCAGTTCACCGCCCGTAACATCAACCTGACCAAGCTGGAATCCCGGCCCACCAAGCACAGCCTGGGCGACTACTGCTTCGTCATCGACCTGGAGGGCCACCTCGACGACGAGGTCGTGGCGGACTGCCTCCGTGACCTGCGGGTCCAGTTGGCGACGGTCAAGTTCCTCGGGTCATACCCGGCGGCCGGTGAGCACGGGCCCGAGCGCCGGCGGGATGCCGAGGCGGCGTGGAAGGCGGCCGACGAGTGGATCGCCGCCCTCCGGGGCCAGGTCGCCCGCTAGCGTCGTCATCACCGGGAGGGATGGCAGAGCGGCCGAATGCGAGGCTCTTGAAAAGCCTTGGACGAGAGTCCCGTGGGTTCAAATCCCACTCCCTCCGCTCACCGTTGACGGCGGTCGTACCGTGTCGCAGGGCTGGTTTCGACTGGGGCCATCTGGCCGGGCCAACGGAGCGTGGCGGCTGGCGGGGGGTCGACGTCTGGGGCTCCCAGGAGGACGCCAATGCCTTCTACGCCTCGGACAGGTTCGCTCCGGTTCGGGCCGCCGCCGCGGGCCATGGCCGGTTGCACCGCTTCGAGGTGTGACCAAGCCCGGCGCACGGGTGTTCAGCGTTCGAGATCGGCCAGGTAACGATGTTTCCCGCTCGCCGAGATTGCGAGCTCTTCGGTCGCTCGCGTCATGCCGACGTAGATCAGCCGGCGGTTGAGTGTCCTGTCGGATTCGGGGCGGTCGTCGAAGATGGCCACGAGAACGACATGTCGCCACTCGAGTCCCTTGGCTGAGTGAATGGTGCTGATCACGACTCGGTCGGGGTCGGCACCGAGGGTGTCCTTGCCCGCGGGGCGGTCGGGATCCGTGGCCCATGAGTAAGCGATCCCAAGCGACGTGAAGGCCCGCCTGAGCGCATCCACCCAATTGAAGCTTCTGGCCCACCGTGAACCGTAGAGCACGGCAATCGAAGAGGGTGCTGAACCCGTGGCGATGCGTTCCGCACAGAAGTCAGCGATGGTCAGGCACTCCATCCCCGGGGATTCGGAGCTCAGGATGACGGGGACAGGTCCATGGCGAGTGCTCAAAGTCGGCGGGATCACCGCTGACTCGTCGGACGGCTCGGCGCCGGCGTCGAGCCGGATATCACCGCCCCGAATCAGGAAATCGTGCGCGAACTCGAGAACCTCCCGGGTGTTCCGGTACCCCACCTCCAGGACGCGCGTTCGCCCGCTGGCGTTGATCCCCGCCGCCTTCCAGGTAAAGGCGTTGCGGTAGATGTTCTGGGCCGCGTCCGCGACCACCAGCAGCGAGGACGAGCCGTCCACCAGGAGCCGGACGCAGAGTTGGAGCGCCGATGTCGGGAAGTCCTGCGCCTCGTCGACGAGCACGTGGTCATAGCGACCAGACTTGGTTCGGTCGAGAACAGCAAGGGCGACATCGGCGCGGTCGGCGAGCGCCGAACCGTCGCTGAAGTCGACGTTCCCGCCGGCCTGGAGGACCAGGCGATTGATCACCTGGTCGATCGTCCTGATCTCGACGTTGTTGAGGTCACCGAGCTGGCGGCGCAACGATCCGGCCAGCGCTCGGTTGAAGCAAGTGACCAGAAGGCGATCCTTGGGACGAAGCTGGGCCAAGTGGCGAGCGCGAAACGTCAGCACGAGCGTCTTGCCGCTTCCGGCGACGCCGCGGATGACCCTGTGGCCGTCACCGAGGCCGCGGGCGAGGGCCTCCTGTCTGCGGTCGAGGACCCTGAGGTCCTCTGCCGGCGAGGCCGTGGGAAATGGGAGCGCCGGAGTCCCGATCACGGTTTCCGGATGGATAAGGGCGCGATGGGCTCGCTCAGCAACCTCGTCGATCCGGTCCCTGAGCTCAGTCCCGAGCAATGCGGCCACCAGCCGCCGAAAGGCGCGTGCGTCGGTGAGACCGACCTCCAGGTCGTCGCGAAACAGGCAGCGTCGAAGGTCGAGGACGGACCCGTAACCAGCGCGGTTCGCCTCGTCACGAGAGATGTAGGCGAGCACGCCGCCGGCGAATACAGGCAGGCGCTCATGTGGGTCGAGGCCGGCGGCGCCAGCCAGCCGGCGGACCAGGTCGGCGGCGAACGCCTCTGCGCGGGCGAGAGGGGTCGGAACGGCCCGTTCCACGCCAGCGACGTCGGCGATGAGGATCGCACCGTCGCACGTTCCTCGCAGAGCGCCCGGCTTGGCGCCCAGGATCTCGAGAACGAGAATCCCGCTGTCGGGAACGAGGGTCACGAGGTTGGGCCTGCCCTGGCCGGCTCCGAAGAGCGGCTCGTACCAGACGGTTGCGTCGTCGTCGAGTGCTTCCCGTAAGGCCTTCGCGAGGCGGCTCGCGGCGGGCGGGACGTCTCTGCGTGTGCTGAGGTTCTCCGGGATCAGGAACGCCACGTGGCCAGGAGTGTAAGCACGGCCCGGATGCCGGGCTCGTCAACTGCGAACTCCCGGGCCTCGGCGATGATGACCTCTGGCGCACAGAGCGCACGGTGGGCGACGGTCATCATTGCCGCCGTCCTCTCCGCCTCGCCGTCGAGAAGCCGGGGCAGGTGGTCGAGGGCATCGACGGCGCGGCGACGCACTTCGCCTGGTGGCGCAGAGACATGAAGGGTGGGGCCGTCGGTCGTTCCGTCAACTCCGAGAATGTGGAGCACGGCCCGATGGACCGCGTCGCCGGCGAAGGTGTCGGCGGCCACGCCGCCGGCCTCGGGTGTGAAGGGCGATTCCAGGCGGGGGCTCCATGCGTCCCGTAGGTCTTGAAGCCATGTCTCGCTACGTGGGTCGGCGTCCGTGGGTACCTCGGTCGAGCCGAGGACCTCCCGTGCTGCCTCCCAAGTCGCCCGGCTTACCGGGAGCGACGGGCCTCGCCATCCACGCGCCACGGCCCTACCGCCGGGCGCGACCACCACCTTCCGTGGCGAGGCGGTGACAGAGACGACCTGCCAGCGCCGGCCGCCGAGGACCAGCCCGTTGCGACGCGCGGAAGCGTCGGACGCCTCGACGAGCGACCAGTCGACCTCGCCGACCGCCCGCCCCTGCTCGTCCTCGACGGGCGCGTGGCTGCTTCCCCCGAATGTCGCCCTGAGCTCCTCGAGTCGCAAGCCGAAGCGTTGCTTTGCCTCGGTGCTCACGGCGATGGCGTCCCGCCCGACAACGAGACACTTGGTGGCTACGAGGTGGTCGATCGTTGCCTCAATCGCGTCGTGCAACCCGGCGTAGAGAGGGCTGTAGCGCAAGGTCTCGTAGAGCGCCCGTCGATCGGAGATTCGGTGTTCGTGGGTCAGGAGGAGAGCCTGCTGACCGAGTACGAGCCGGGCGCCGCGCTTCGGAAGGGTCGGGTCGAGGTCGTGGCGCCGGGCACGGAGCAGGGTGGCGAGGACGAGCAGCAACTCGTCGGGCGAGCCGACGAGGAAGGTGAGGGCTCGGTGCCCGCTCCGGCGGCCAGAGCGCCCGAGCCGCTGAAGGTAGCTCGACGGCCCCGGTGGTGGTCCGTCATGGATGACGAGGTCGAGGTCACCGACGTCGAGGCCCAGCTCGAGGCTCGAGCTGGTGACGAGCGCATCCACTGCGCCCGTCCGCAGGGCGGCGACTGCACCAGTACGCCGGTCCCCGGCAACAGATGAGTGGTGGGCGGGCAGCCCCAGACCCAGCGCTAACTCCTCGACCCGCCGGCGTGAAGCGGCGAACACCAGGCATCGCCGGTCGCGGCGCTCGTCCTCGATTGTGGCGAGGGCCTCGTCAACCGATTCGTGACTCCGGATGGACACGATCTCACCGATGGTGGCGCTCCCGCCGTCGACCGCGCCTGCCTCCCTGAGACTGCGTCCCTTCAGCCAGGCCACCACCGCTGCGGGATCAGACACCGTGGCCGAAAGGGCGATGCGCTGAAGGTCCGCGGCCGTGAACCTTTCAAGGCGCTCGAGCAAGCTCGCTACTTGAGCTCCTCGCGGGTCGCCGACAAAGGAATGGGCCTCGTCGATGACCACGGCGCGAAGGCCGACGAGCCGCTCTCGGTCCTCCGGCCTGGCGAGCCATGACTCGAGGCTTTCCGGCGTTGTGAGGAGGATGTCGGCGGGGTCCGCCCGGAATGCACGCTTCTCTTCGAAGCCGACGTCTCCATGCCAGGTGAAGGCGGACGCTCCCACGAGGGCCGCACCGCGCTGCCAGCGATCCAATTGGTCGTCGAGGAGGGCCTTCAGAGGGCTGAGGCACAGGATCGAAGGTCGGTTGGCGCTCCACCCGTCGAGCCGCCACCGGTCGAGCAGTGGGAGCATGGCCGCCTCCGTCTTTCCGCCGGCGGTCGGGCCAAGGACCAGCGTCGTCTGCTGGCCGAGGATGGCGGGCACCGCCACCTGTTGGACGGCGGTAAGGCTGCGCCAACCCCACCTCGTCTGGATGGCGTTGACCAGTGGCGCACTGAGGCCACACCATCGCTGATCCGGCGCTTCTTCGGCGATCACGGGGCTCTCCGGGGTCGCGGGCTGAACCGGCCGAACCTTGGGAACGGGCCGGATCGTCGACCTGTCCACCTGTGGAACGGTCGGCAGCGGGCCGTGGCCGTGTATGTCGATTGCCTGCACCTGACTCAATGCCAGTCTCGACCGCCTGACGAGATTGAGAAGCGCATCGACGTCGAAGGACGGAGTGCTGGATCCGGCGGTACGGGCATCGAGCAGCACCTTTCCCTTGAGGAACGTGCCGGAGCCCTTGTCCCCTGGACGCTCGTAACGCCGGCGGGGTGCCAGCCACAGCTCCCAGGGCCCGAAGAAGTGCCATCGGCGCTGAGGGCGATCGGCGATCACGACGTAGCCAATGCCCTCGGCCCACATCAGCTGCCGCAGGGCCAGTTCGTCCACGATGAGCAACGACTGCTCGGGAACCTCAGGCCAGACGGCACCGATCTCAGCGGTGTATCGCTGGCGCTTTTCCTTCAGCTCCAGTCGGACCAGCGCCCCGGCGAACACGAACTCGAAGTCGGGCGTCGCCGTCGAGCCCGAGCGGTCCTGTACGGCACCAATGAGGGGATGGCCACGCAGCGCGAGGGCGACATCGCGCTCGCCGGCTAGTGCCCCGAGGCGGTCAACGTCCCAGTCCGCCGCCTCCCGCCCCCGACTCACGTCATGCAAGCCTATGCCACCGCCAAACGCCGGCCCCGGTACGGCCCGGTTATGATCTTCGTATGAAGAAGCGCCGCGTGACGCTGAATCTCGACGAAGATGTTGTCGCTGCGCTCGAGTCTGTGGCAGGCCAGAGCATGTCGTCGGTCGCCAACGAGGCGTTGCGACAGGCTGTGGCTGCGGAGGCGCACCGGGTTGCTCTCCTCCGATGGCTGGACGAGCTCGACACAAAGTTCGGACCGCCGACCACCGCCGACATCGAGGTGGCTGAACGGCTCCTGGACGAGGTGGAGGGACGAACGAAGGACGGCACAGCGGCGTGACGATGTCCGTCGTCTTGGACGCCGGTGCATTCGATCACCTCGACCTGCCGTCAGGAGCCCCCCTTCGCGCCCTCCTCCGTGCCGCCGCCCAGCGGGGCGGAGAAGTCGCGTGTGCAGCAGTGACCCTCGCTGAGGTGTGCCGGGGCCCATCGCGCACCCGCCGCGCAGAGGTGGCGCTCGCCCGTGATCGCGGTGGCCAACGGATCATGGTGGTGCCGACTGATGAGCGTCTGGCCAAGCTCGTCGGCACGATCCTTCATGCGACCGGGAGCGACAGTACGCGTCTTGCCGACGCCCACGTCGTCGCCGTGTGCACGCGGGGCGACACGGCGGTCGTCATCAGCAGCGACCTCGACGACATACGTGCTCTGGCCGTCGCCGTACCGGGAACGCGCATCCTCGTGCGCTCACCGCCAGCCTTGGCCGGCTGACTACGTCCTGACGGGCGCCCCTTGTGCGGCGCCGGCCGGCGCCGCCTGCCGGCGGAAGAGCAGCCACGCCATCGCGACCCCGAGGCCGAGCCCGAACAGGCCGGTGAGGAGCAGGGTCCATCCGGGGATCCCGCTGTCGTCGCTGCCGACCACGGTGGGGGCGAGCGGCACCGACGAGGTGTAGATGTCCTCGGAGCCGCTCTCACCCAGGGCGTTGCGGGTGTCCTGCCAGGCGAAGAACGCCTCGGTGTCGGTGGCTGTGACGCCCACGTTGAACTTGCTGTCGATGTTGTTCGACCACACGCCCTTGGACCGGTCGATGCCCCGGTCGTTAACCCGGATCGGCGGCGCGAAGGTCGTGCCGTGGTCCGAGGAGGACGTGTAGTAGACGTCGGAGATTCCGGTGTCGCCGCTGTGGCCGGTGCTCACCAGCATGTTGGTGGGGCTGTGGCGGAAGTCGTACCAGGCCACGTGGACAGTGCCGTTGGGAGCAATGGCGATGCCCGGCTCGTACTGGTTGGCCTTGACGGTCTCGTCGCTGAGGACCACCCGGTCGCTCCAGGTGCGGCCGGCGTCGTGGGAGACGCGCAGAAACACGTCGAGATCGCCGTTGAAGCCCGGCACGGTGTTCTGGATCTCCTGGTTGGCATTCCAAACCATGTAGACGTCAGCGGTCCTGGGATCGGCGGCCAGGAGGGGCGGGTGGCTTGCGCCGACGTTGCCGGGATCGATGTCGACGGGGGCCGACCAGGTCTTGCCCTGGTCGGTCGAGCGGCGGTACACGATCGGGCGGGGCGGCACGGCGTTGGCGGGAAGCCCGGTGCGGACCCAGAAGACGGCGTGGACCGCGCCGGCGCCGTCCACGGCGATGCCCGGGAAATCGGCGCCCCGTTCGTCGCTGAGGTCGACGGGACCGCCGAAGGTGCGGCCACCGTCGGCGGAGGCGGCGACGACGCTCTTGAGCTTCTCCTTGGCATCGGCGGCGAACACGCCCTGGCGCCAGCCGACGTAGACCCGCTGCGGGTTGTTCGGGTCGACGGCCACCAGGGCGCCCTTGTTCAGGCCGCGGTCCTGATTCCCGTCGGGGGCGTCGAAGACCTTGGTGGTCGTGAAGGTGCGCCCGCTGTCGGAGGAGCGGGCCAGGAAGACGTGGCGGGGTGTCGAGTTGCGGATGCGGTTGAGGAAGTCGCTGGCCACGAACGTCACGTACAGGGTGCCGTCATTGGCGAAGGTCATATGGGCCAGCGGGCCGTACTCTGCGTAGAAGCCACAGTCGCTGAACGGCTTGGTCATCGGGTCGCCGCCGGCGAACCAGCTGCGGCCCCGGTCGGTCGAGATGTGGACGGCGCACGCCCTGTTGCCCCGGACGTCGCTCTCCACGACGACCAGCTCGCCGGTCTTGGGGTTCACCGCGATGTGCGGCGACGAGTGGCTCCGCAGTGGCGCCGGGTCGTTGGTCACCTGGACCGCCGCGGTGGCCGAGATACCCGCCGCCGGCCCACCAGAAGCCACGATGGCTGCCGCAACCAGAAGAGCACCGAAGAGACGCCTGCCCATGCCCCTTACCCCCACGGTTCGAGTTGGCCTGGAAGGTAGCGGATCGGATCGTTTCGCGCACTGGTCGGTGCGCGTGCCAGACTCGTCAGGCTCTGGAGAGGTGACCGAGCGGCCGAAGGTGATCGCCTGCTAAGCGATTAAGGGGTGTAAAGCCTCTTCGAGGGTTCAAATCCCTCCCTCTCCGCCAGACTGCTATTCGTCGTCGTCGTCCTCGGGCTGGGGGTCGGCGATCCACTGGCCCGAGGTGCCCGGGCGCATCGACCCCTGCTTCATTGACGATTCGTGGCGGGTGTCGAGGTCGTCCTTGATGCAGGTGCAGTTGTCGGTGGGCCGGTCGCAACCCTCGCAGACGACCCGTCCCTCCTTGTCATCGAGCTTGACGGCGGCCCCGCACAGGGCACACACGCCGGTCTCCATGTAGCGGTAGTTGCGGGGCATGGGCCCAGCCTTTCAGACGGAGGCGTAGACCGGACGAGGTTTGACCGGCCGACGACGTGCTCAACGCCTACAGAGATGGAATCGACACCCAGTGTGGGAGCGGCGAAGGGCCTGCCGTGGCTGGCGATCGGCGGGGGCCTGCAACCACGACGAGAATCACCTAGCTGTCGCACCCCCGTGCCTATGGTGGGCGGCCATGGGAAAGAAGGCGAGGCGTCGTCGGCGCGAGCAGGCGTCGGCCCAGTTCTCGGTGCGGGAGGTGGTGCAGGCCGCGGTCCGCGTGCTCCGGGCGCAGGTGGTCGACGCCGCCACGTACCGGCAGCTGCTGGCCCGACTGGAGGGCCTCGGGGCGGAGGTGGACCGGATGGTCGCCGAGGCGATCGAGGAGGCGCGGGGGCGGAACTGGAGCGCCGCCGAGCTCGCCCGCCAGACCGAGCGCCGGCTCGGCGCCCGCCACGCGGCCTACGTCGTGGGTCGTGCCGGCGGCGGTCCGGTCGTCGTCGATGACCTGGCGGTGGCCGTCGAGGTGCTGGCTCTGGTGGTAAGCCTGCCCCCGCTGCCCCGGCTCGGGTCCGGTCCACCGGCGTCCCGCCGGCGGGCAGCCGACACGCGGGTGCTGGAGAAGGTGCGGGCCTTGCTCGCCAAAGCGGAGTCCACCACCTTTCCCGAGGAGGCGGAGGCACTCTCGGCCAAGGCTCAGGAGCTGATGGCCCGGCACGCCATCGACGAAGCCATGGTCGGCGCCGGCGCCGGCGCCGGCGCCGGCGAGGGCCCGGGCGGAGTCCGGGTGCCGGTCGACGACCCCTATGCCAGCGCCAAGTCGATCCTGCTGTCAGAGGTGGCGTCGGCGAACGGGTGCCGGGCGGTCTGGTCGAAAGGCTTCGGCTTCTGCACCGTACTGGGGTTCGAGTCCGACCTGGAGTTCGTGGACCTGCTTTACACGTCGCTCCTCGTCCAGGCCACCTCGGCCATGGTGGCCGCCGGCTCCCAGGTCGACCGCTACGGACGCTCTCGCACTCGTTCGTTCCGCCAGGCGTTTCTCCTCGCCTACGCCGGCCGCATCGGCCAGCGCCTGCGCGAGGCGGAGGCGGCCAGCCAGGCGGCGGCGACCGAGGACTACGGCGCCGCCCTGCTCCCCGTCCTCACCGATCGATCGGCCACGGTGGCGGCGGCGGAGGCCGCCGCGTTCCCCCGTCTGGAGCGGCGTTCGGTGAGCGTCAGCAACTCCGCCGGCTGGCACGCCGGCCACGCCGCCGCCGACCTGGCCTCGCTGTCCGGGCGGGTGGAGGTGCCGACAGCTTCATGAGAGGAAGGCGCAGAGCGCCTTCGGGCTCGAACCGGACGGGAATCGGCGTACCGCGTCGGCCACGCCGGTCACCTCGTCGAGGAAGCCCTCATGGGCGCCGAGCGCGGGGTCCTCGATCGTGCGCTCGACGTGTACTACCGCGAATCTGGCCCGGCGGCCATCCGGCTTCGGCCGCAGCACCCTGCCCATGCGCTGGACCATTTGCCGGCGGCTCCGGCTCGTCGCCAGGATCACGGCCAGGTCGGCTGCGGGCACGTCGATGCCCTCGTCGAGCACCTGGGGAGCGGTCAAGACCTTCAGTTCGCCGGCACGGAACTGCCCTAGGACACTCCGGCGCGTGAGGTTGTCCACTCCTGAGTGCACCGCACCGGCGCGGATGCCCGCCCCCCTTAGCGCCGCCGCCGCCCGCTCCGCAGAGCCGATCGTCTGGGTGAACACGATCGTCCGCTCGGCGTCGTGAAGCGCTGGGACCAGCTGCTCCAGCGCCGTCTCCTTCGCCTGCGTCTCGGCCAGCAGACGCCGGCGCTGCTGCATGGCGGCGAGGTAGCCCCGAGCAGAGGCCGACGCTTCGCCCTCACCGCGGGCGAGCGTCGCCACCACCCGCAGGAACGTGCCGATCGGCTCGGCGGGAACGCCGAAGCGGGCGACGAGGACGGCTCGGCCGCGAGCCAGCTCTGAGGAGAGGTCGTCGTAGGCGGCCCGCTCCACGTCGTCGAACCGCACCCCGGCGAGAGCGACGACGAAATGAGCGGCCACCCCGTCCGCGATCGCCCGCCGGTAGCCCATGCGAAAGCGCGTCGGGCCGAAGTAGGGCGTCAGCCAGGCCAGGTGCCCGTCGTCGGTGCGGGCGAACGTGGCGCTGAGCCCGAGGCGCCGGGGGAACGCGGCCTCGAGGGCCGCCTGGTTGATGTCGGTTCCGTACCGATGGCACTCGTCGCCGACGAGCAGGCCGCCGGGCCGCCTGGGTCGCAGGTCCGCATCTCTGGCGGAGTTGACGACGGCCACGAGCACGTCGTGGTCGCCCATCCGTTCGCCGTGACCGGCGCCGAGGCAGCCGATGCTCGCACCCGCCGGCAGGTGCCGGGCCAACACCGCTCGCCACTGGCTCAACAGCTCGGTGGTGGGAACGAGCACGCACACCTGCCCGCCTCGCCGCAGTTCCTCCACCGCCGCCGCCACGCCGACCATGGTCTTGCCCGTGCCGGTGACCGCCTCGATGACTCCCCGCCCACCGCCGCGCCGCCAGTCATCCAGCGCCTCGGCTTGCCAGGCATACAGCGCCGGCAACCGGTCGAGGCTACCTGCCGGTTCGGCGGCGCCTCCGTCCGCCGGCCACCATCGAGCCGGCTCCGAGGTGTCCGATCTGAACCGCCGCGGGTATGTCCGCAGGACGGTGGTGACGTCGGCGGCGGTGATCGAAACCCGGCCACGGGCCCGGAGTGAGTCGCGCAGCTCGGCTGGCGTGCGCCCCGGCGCACCGGCCAGGACCTCGGCGAGCTCTTCGACCGGCGTCACTCCCCGCGGCGTCGGACCTCGGCCTGATCGGCGCCCTCCAGGGTGTCGTCGTCGGTCAGATCGACGACCACCTCGGTGGCGGTGGTGTCGGCGACGTAGTCGGGGTGGAGCCGGCGCAGGTCCCATTCGTTGATCCATGCCCGCACGTACTGGCGCATGCGGTTCGACGGGAGGCGCTCGAGCCCTTCGACGTCGGGCGGGTCCCATCCGAAGGCGCCGGCGTGGATGGCCTTGAGCTTGGCGTAGGTGCGGTCGAGCTCGTCGCGGTCCGGAGGCTGCAAGCGGATCTGGTCGCGCTCGATGATCCGCATGCCCGCCTCGGCCTGGCTGGCCAGGAGGTCGTGCTCGGCGGTGCCCTTCAACCGCAGACGCTTGGGAATGAGCTCGACATCGTTCTTGCCCACGAGCACCTGCGCCTCGAAGTCGTCGACGGTCGCCAGTACGGAGCAGAGAGGGACCGCGGGGTCCTCACGGTCACCGCGGACCCAGCGGGCCACCTCGGCGTAGGACTTGGCGCGTTGGAGCGGTGAGTACCGCCCGATGAGCTCCACCTCGTCGAGAAGCAGCACCCAGCCTCGGTAACCGGCGGCCTGGATCAGCCGCGGCACGAACCGGAACCGTTCGACGGCCAGTTCGCGCTCGGTGGTCTTGGCCAGGGGGTAGGTGGTCCCGGCGCCGGCCTCCTTCAGCCGCCGGCGCAGATCGGGAACCGGCAACCGCTCGCCGCCCCAGAACTGGACGATCCGGTCGGCGAACTCGGCGTCGCCACGGGCATATTCGTAGAGGAAGAGGCTGGCGGCGAAGCGGCTGTCGACGGGGGCGTCGTCACGGTGCAGCCACCGGTAGAGCGCGGCGTACTCCGCCGAATCCGGGCGGAGCGCGGCCACGACCTCGTCGATCGCCGACCCTGGCCGGCCCGGCACCCTGGCGTCCTCGATGGCGGCGCGGAAGACCTTCACCGGGTCGTGGAGAGCGGTCTCCTTGGAGATCACGACCTTGGACACGACGAAGTTGGCTTCGAGCGCCCGATGAGCGAGATGTTCCAGGACATGGCTCTTGCCGGACCCGAAGCCGCCTCCGACCAGCATCCCGCCCGCCGGCTCCCCGCCGGCGGTTGACCCGCCCACCGCAGCGAGGAGCTCGGTGAAGCGGTCATCCACCGCCGTCTGAAGCGAGCCCAGGGCCGAGACGGCATCCCGGTTCGGCACCCCGGCGCGCAGCGCCTCGAGCGCTCGGCGGCTCTGGACGGGCGAGTTCATCCGGCGCGTCCTGCCAGCCGGACGAGTGACGAGTAGGGGTTGTCGCGGTTGCGGTCCCTGACCTCGTCGTGGACGCGAAGCTTCAGCGCCTGGTAGGCGTCGATGCCCCGGTTCGCATCGGTGAGGAACTCGGGCCCGGCGACCACCACAGCGCAACAGTTCGCCAGCTCGTCGGTGTTGTCCACGAGCTGGCGCAGCAGCTCGTAGGCGTCGAGCAGCGCGGCCCGCGTGTAGTAGACGCCATGGCGCTCCTCGGGGCGGGGCCGGCGGGCGAAGCCCAGGCGGCGGGCGTCGAGCTCGAGGACCAAGCCAAACCGGCCGTTGACCGAGAGCCAGTGGGAGAGCGAGAACAGCATCTGGCGCCCGTTGTGGCGCCCGATGCGGCGGAAGATCATCGCCGAGCGCAGGAGGGATATCTGGCGGAGTTCGCCGGTGAGCCAGTCCAGGACAGCGGCGTGCTCTGTGTCGGTCACTTGGCCGGTGCGCAGCTGGGCCTGGCACAGCCGAAGCATTGCCGTACGGAACTCGCCGACCATGGCATAGTCCCGATGGACGTCCTGCTGGAGTTGCCGGTTGACGTCGCGACCCAGCTCGCCGGCATCGACAGCGTGATGAGCCGCGACCGCCTCGACCGACACGTCGTCGCTGCCGTCGGACACCGGGTGGGAGGTTTCGGCCAGCGCCCGCCGCACGGCCGCAGTGGCGAGGCCGTCCCAATCGATCTGCCGGGCCACGTCGAAGAACACTTCGTCGATCATGTGCATTCTCGTCGTGGCGGCATCGACCGTGGCAGGCATGTAGCCGGCGCCCTCGGCGCGGGCGCGGACCACCTCGCTGAACCTGTCTGCGGTCTCGTCGTCCGGGGCGACGACGAACTTCACCGCCGCCCCACCGTCGTGTACGTATGACCGCAGGTACTCGGATTCCAGGAAGTCGGCGTAGTCGTCGATCGCGATCACGAAGCGTTCGGCTCCAGGCTGATGCCGGCATACATCTTCGCCTGGCCCGATCGGGTCACCGTGGTGAATAAGCCGGTCCCGCGAGTGAGGGCGCTGGCGGGGAGGTGGAGGGTGCGGTTGTCCCTGGTGCGTGTCGTGCCGTGCTGGTCGAGGAGGTAGAGGTCACGGGCGAACTCCTGCTTTGTGTACTCCCGGGAGGAGCCCGGGAGCACCGTGAGCACGCTATAGACGTCGGCGAGCTTGACGGTGGCGCCGGGCCGCGCGCCCTGCCGGGCCCTGACCAGGTCGTAGCCGGCGGCGAGCGCCTCCAGGAAGGCCTCGGCCTTGAACTTCGGCGGCTTGGACTGCAGCGCCTTCAACGTCGAGACCAGGACCGTCGGGCGCGTGCGGCGGTCCTTCTTCTTGTCGATCACGACGGTGGAGTCGGGCGCCACCTGGACGATGGCGGGGTAGCAGAGGATCCGCTCGTCGGACTCGAACGCCTGCACGCCCTGTTCGGCGGCAAGGGCCAGCACCTCCTTGGTGTAGCCGCCGCCGGAGAAGTAGGCCTGCTCGTCGAAGCGCCAGCTGTCACGGACCCCTCGCGTGGTCGACGCGGCCGCCTCGGCCAGGCGTACCGATCCGTCGAGGCCCTGGCGCAGGTCCCGGAGCGTGCCGGTCGCCGCCGCCGCCTTCACCTTCTTCGCCTCCCTGAGGGCCGCCGTCAGGCTGCGGACGGCGGCGTCCGCCTCCCGCTCCAAGTCGGCGAGTGCCTGCTCGAGGCTATTGGCGTCGGTCATCGGCGGTCCTCCGGGCTAGCTTGCCGCCGATTGGGGCGCCACGGCCAGCTCGACCGAAGCCTGTCCTGCGGCGGCGTCGAACTCGAGGACGAGCAGGTCGCCCTCCTTGGCACCGGCGGCCAAGGCTACCGGTCGGAGCGAACCGCGAGTGGGCTGTCCCGCATTGTGGTTCAAGACGATCGGCCCGAAGCGGGTGGTGAACGTGCGGCGCCCGCCAATGGGGATGCCGAGTGCCTCCACGCACGAGCGCGGCACTGCCTCAGCCGACCCACGCAACATGGCCGCGTCCACAGCCGTCTGTAGCTGGCAGCGCCCACCCAACTTCGCTCGACCGGCCTCGGGGAAGAGCTCGGCGGGCGCCAGCGGCGGTGTGCCCCACTCGGTCAGCTCGTAGCGGTCCTGGTCCACGCGGACGAAGCGGGGGTGCCGCATGGTGCGCCCTCCGAGGACCGCAGGAACGTGGCGTGCTGGCATCAAGTCTGCAATCTCCCGTTCCGTCATGGCCCGGCCGGTGGCCGAGAGGATTCGCTCGGCCACATCGACGGCGCTGCCTGCCCGGGTGACGACGAGCCCGTCGACGTGGATGACCGGTTGGGTCAGCAGCCACGCATCGACATGGGCGCGGGCAATGCCGGCGCGCTCGAGGTCGGCCGCCACGTGGTCGAGCCGGATGACACCGCCGTCTTTCTCGAGCGCTCGCCGCGCCTCTGCCCGAAGCGTGACCGGGTCAGTGGCGACCCACGCCGGCGGGTCACCGAGCGCCACGTATGGACCTGCCAGCCACACGAGCAGCATGGACCGGGGGTCCTGGTGGACGGGCAGCCCGAGTTCGGCGAGGGCTTCGTCCACGGCGGACAGCGGGCAAGCCGGGCCGAGCGAGGCACGCAGCTCGTCGGCCATCGTTTCGAAAGCCGGGCCACAAAGCCGAGCGGCGGCGTGGGTTCGCTGCTCCGCCCTGGCCTGAATCTGCCCGATGCGGGCGTCGCTGACGTCCAGAGCCGCCGCCAGGTCCGTGATCGAGGTCCGCCCGCCGAGCCCTATCGCACGGTGCGCCAGCACGACCCGATCACGGTGGTCGCCCACCGCCGCCCACAGGCGATCGAGCAGGTTCAGCCGGTGGTTGCCGACCTGGTCGGCGCTGGTGAGCAGCGCTCCTGCGGCGGCCTTCACCTCGGGTGCCCGGTCGCCAGCGGCGAGGCATTCGAGAGCTCGGCGCAAGTCGCCCCGGCCGGTGACCTTCTCGTCGTGCAAGAGCACGGCGAGGGCGCTCGCCTCCGGCGACTGCGGCCGGTCCGCTTCCGGCGCAGTGCGCGCCGGCCCGCACACGGTGGTGAGTGCTGCGCTCACGGCGCCGCCGATCAACGCAGCGATCGTTTGAGGGCCGGCGCCGGTCCAGCGAGTCATCTCGCCGATCGTGAGGGGGCCGAGGCTCTCCCACGTCGTCACGCTCTCTCGGGTCAGTACTGCGACGAGCCGGGCGGGGCATCCCGCCTCTTGAGGGCCGCCTGGGCACATGGCGATCGGAGGGACGACCTCGGCGAGGGTCGACTGCCGCAGCACGGCAAGCTGCCGGGGCCCGAGGCCACGCTCGATCACGGCCCGCAAGCCGTGACGGGACTGCTCGGTGGAGGGCAATGCAAGGTCGGCGACTTCCAGCGGCATGATTGCCGGCGCCGAGCCATCGGGGGACAGCAGTCCCGAAAGTGCGAGCCGGCTGCCGGGGGCGAGGGCATGAAGGGGCGTGAAGAGGTGGCCCAGACGCATTTCCGATGCTTGCTCCATCTCGCCTCCGCGCCAAGCCCGGTCCGGTCAGCCAGGAGAACGTTACCCACCGTCGCCCGGCGGTGCGCGGAGGGTCGCAGGACATCGACAGCGTGCCGGCGAAGTGGCAGGTTCTGCTCTACTGGCTGGGGAAGCGGGGAAGGCTGCGACAAGCACGCCGGTTCGCGGGCCAGCCAGGTGCGGGTCGGGTCGGGTCAGATGCGTAACGTCGCAGCCACGAACGACGACCACGGCGTATTTCGCCGAAATCAGAGTTCCGTATACAATGAAGAGAATTTGGCATCTAAGCTGGCTATACGCGCAAGACTGCTGGTCAGAGCGCATTTCATCTAGCGCTGGTAGCTCAACGGATAGAGCATCTGACTACGGACTATCCCGGGCTGAGCGGTGTGCTCACCAGCACTTTCGCAGGTGGGAGAAGAGCGCTGTGCTTGTTGTTATATGCTCTAAGTTTGGTCGCTCCGAGGACTCCGCTCGGGCAACAGCGCCACGGCCGATCGCCGTGCCCCACGCTGCCATGTAGACCGACTCTGTTGGGCGCACCGTGTGAGTCCTACCCACCGAGGGGCACAATCACGTCTCGGAGAGAGAGCACCGATCAGCGGCTCGGCGCGTGCACCGCATGACCCTCGTCACCGGGACGTTTCGCAGGACGGGTGTTACGGGACTCCGCCAAAACCGGTAAGCCTCGCGCTGCCGTTTTGCTCAGCGGTGTCCATGGAGGGTTCCTCCTGCGGGAAGGTCGGGCGCGGTGTGCTGGTCCCCTCGCCTCCCCGGTGGCACGTCCGGCCTCGGCGCAGCGTTCCCACGGAACCGCCGTTCAGGGCGGGATGGGGACTGGCATCGCCATTACGGGGCGTCCTGGGTTTCGCTCAAGCGCCAATCGAGCAGAGCCCTCTGACCCGCAGTCGCAAGGAACGTTCACCCGGAGACGAGTCCGTGCTGGGCGGCCCACGTACCGCCACGTCTTCACCGGCGAAGTCGACGTGCCTCGGCCTAACAGCCGCTGAGCTCCCCTCGTCGCCGCACCGGCGGGTCTGTCTCGTCGGCTAGAGGACTAAGTCGATCGCTTCGAGGAGCTGGAGGTCACCACGGACGGCCCAGCGCTCGACGATGGCGTCTGCCGGTACGAAAGACGTGTAGTTGGGACCAGGCCACGCGACGTCGGCAGGAGCCCGCTCCCGCAGCAACGGAAACGCGCTCCCGATGTGGGTCCCATGCAGGGTGACCGAGACGAGGACCCGGCCTTCGTCGTCCTCTGCGACTGAGTGCAGGTCGACGGCGACGTCGGCGAAAGTGCTGGAGAGCCAGGTCGATCGCCCGGTGCTTCGGGTCGTTCGGACAATGAGCCCTCGTGGTTGGGGCCATCTTGAGGACAGGCGCTGATGACCCAGCCTCATGTTCCCGGTGGTGCGTAGCCCTCGAGCTGGATGTTGTCGGGATCCCGGAAGACGAGGATCGAGCCGTAGGGCGTGTCGGCGATGGGCGACTGGGTGAGGGGCCCGTCGGCCACGTCCACCCTCACCACCCCGTGGGCGACGAGTCGCGACTGGAACGCCTCGAGGTCGGCCCGGCTGGTGAAGCCGAAGCCGGCATGGTCCAGCCCGGTGGCGGTCTCGGTGAAGTCTTCCCCGTCGTTGGTCTCGTGGCGGTGCAGGACGATGATCAACGACCAATCGTCGTCGGCGAGCAACCGCCCGACGCCGCCGGCATGGGGTGCTTCCATGCGGTAGGAGATGGAGAACAGCGCCTCGTACCAGGCGATGCTCGCGTCCAGGTCGGTGACGGTCAGGGCGAGATGGTGCAAACCGGGACGCACGAAGACAACACGGTCATCTGCCACGGCTAGGCCTCCTCGGTCGTGTGACCTCACGCAGGAACATGTCGACCACCCACTCGACATGGCGGGTCCATCGCTGCCCCCCGGGCTCGTTGGCCAGCTGCGCTGCGGCGATGCCCGCCATGAGCGCAACGTAGACGTCGATCTGCTCCGAGGTCCTGACGCCGGCGGGTACCAGCACCTCCTCACACATCCGGTCGTAGAACCGTCGGGCCAGCGCGAACGAGTCCGGGAAGGGCTCGAAGCCTGGGAGAGTCCGCTCGAACATCAGCTCATAGCGCATGGCATCGCTGGTGAAGAAGGCCATGAGCTCGATGGAGAAGGCCCTGAGGGCCTCGGCACCGTCGGTGGGTAGCGCCAGGTCGTCGAACCACGCCAGCAACTGCTCGTTGCCGTGGGCGAACATGGCGTCGTAGAGGTCGTTCTTCGACCCGAAGTAGGCATAGAGCGACGGCTGGCGCAGGCCGACCCGGGCGGCCAGCGCCCGCAGGGACAGGCCGGCCAAGCCTTGGTCCTGGGCCAACTCCCAGGCTGCGGCCACGATCCAGGCCCGCTTGTCGTCGTGACGCTGCCTTCGGGGATCGACTGACGCACTCAAGTTCCTCTTGACCTCCCAGCCGCTATCGACGATAGTTTACCAATCGGCGATAGATCAAGTACGGCGGCGGTGGAAGGGGTACACGAGATGAGGGTCTCGCGGGGACGACTGTTGGCTGCATCGGTGCTGGCACCCGCAGCTACCGCCGCCGGAACCGGCACGGCGGCCGTGTCCGCCTCCCCGGTGCCGACGATGGCGGGCGCCGGTTGGGTCGGCAACCCCGACATCAAGGTTCACCTCAAGGTCAGCGTGCCGTGCCCGGCGCCGGAGGTGGGATTGAACCCGCAGCCCGAGCCGCCGGGGCGGGCGGCCGCAGTGCTCGAGCTCCGCTCGGGCGCCGCCAGCGTCCACCTCGACGCGCTCGAGGCGGCTTCGTGCAGCAACAACCTGCACCAGGGCCGAGGGGTGGGGTCGTGCAACGACGAGGCCGGCTTCATCATCAACTGGCGGATCACCGACGGGGCACTGGGCGGCCCGGACACCCGTCCCGACTCCGTGGTGGTGGAGATCGACGGCGCTGGCCGGGCGTGTGCCCTAGCCCTCGCCGGCCCCCTCGGTGGGGGCAACGTGAGGATGGACCCCACCAATGCGAGCCCGGCCGTCGATCCGTCGAATCCCAACAAGCGCATAGATGGAGCGAGATGATGAAGCGGTACGTGGCAGCAGAGGCGGTGGCCGCCGGCCTGTGGTCGGGGCTGGCGGCGCCGGCCGGAGCGATCATCATCAACAATCACGTCGCCGTGGCCTTCGGTGATCCCGACAACGTCGGTGGGCCCCATGTGTGAGCGCAGCGCGCCAGCGCCCGGCCGTCCGCGCCCCACGTACCGCTGGGTTGCGCGAGCTGCGGCCTCCCTTGCCGTTGCCGCCGTACTCGTCGGCGTCGGTGCGGGCCCGGCATGGGCGCCGCGGGACTGCGGACAATGCGTCGTCGTCAGCCCCGGGCAGGCCAAGGCGAACCATCCCCTGCTGGTCCGGCTCATCGGCTTCTCGGCCGGCGCCTCGGTGACCGTCGATCTGGCCGTGCCCGGGCAGGGAGCACTCAGGCTGGCGCAGGCCACGACTGACGAAGGGGGGACGGCCAAGCTCGGGCTCCGCGTGCCCGCCCTGGCGCCCGGGACCTACGGGATCACGGCCAGATCGGCAGCCGGCGAGCTCGGAGCCGCGGAGCTGATCGTGACGCCCCCGGACGCAGCACACGGCTGAGCCACCCGAGCTCTCAGGGAGCGCGTGCCCACTGCCGTAAGGGCAGAGGCCACTTCAGGGTCGACTTCGTTTTTCACCCCCGGCAAGTGAAACCCAGACAACGACACAGCAGGAGGACATGAGATGAGGAGAATCGCAGCGGTGGTCATCACGGGGATGGTCGTGGCGGTGATGACCATCTGGGGCCTGTCGCCGGCCCGGGGGATTATCATCAACGGCGCGTCGGCCCGGATGACGGGCGGGGGCTGGGTGGCGATCGGCGACGTCGAGAACGCGCCCGCTCCCGACGCCCGCCGGGCCCACATCGCCGTAGGACTGCCCTGTCCCGGCGCAGAGGTCGGCTTCAATCCCCAGCCCGACCCGCCCGGTCACCTGAACGTGAAGTGGGGCGGGAACAGCTTCCGGCTGACCCAGATCGACACGTCCCGCTGCAGCCTCGGCGGCCCGGACACATTCGAAGGCTCCGGCGTCGGCGACTGCAACGGGCAGCGGGCCGCGGTGGCCTTCACTCTGACCGACGGCGGCGGACGGGCCGGCATCGGCAACCCGGACACGCATCCGGATTCGGTCCGGCTCGACGTTCGGGGCGCGACGACGGCATGCACGCTGACCGTGGCCGGGCCCTTGGGCGGCGGGAACCTGCACATGGTCGGTGACCCGGCCGACGGCTGACCGGTGGCAGCGGCGAGTGGGGCCCAGGGAGGCGTACGTGCCGGCGGCGGAGGACCCGCAGCAGCTTGAATCCTCCGGCGCCGGCCGGGCCCTCATCAGCGTCGTGGTGGCGGTCGTCGTCGCGGCGATGACCGTCTCCAGCCTCGCCTCGCCCGATCTCCAACGGCGAGCGGGCGGCGTGCTTCAGCCGCTGCTCCGGGCCACGGGCCTCGCCCAGGACTGGGACATGTTCGCCCCCGATCCGGCCCGCCGCACGCTCTACCTGTCAGCCCGCGTCAGCTACGACGACGGGACGGAGGTCGACTGGTGGCCACCCGAGAGCGGCCGCGCCATCGGCGCCTACCGGAGCTACCGCTGGCGTAAGCTGGCGACCGCGCTCCAGGACGAGGCTCACCGGGAGACGCTGTGGCCGTCACTCGCCAGGTGGCTGGGCCAGACCCACGCCGTCGAAGCCAAGGTGCCCGTCGCCGTGACCTTGTTCCGGCACTGGGCGCCCACACCCGGGCCGGGCGCCGGCGGCGTGCTGGTCTGGCACCACGAGGCCTACTACACCCTCGAGCTGAGCCGTTGACGGTGCTCCGCCCCGCCTCTGGCTGGTGGCTTCGGTTCTGGTTCCGTCCTGAGTCGACTGCTTCCCTGGCGGTCGTCCGCATCGCCTATGGGTTGGTCGTCGTCCTGTGGGCGGCATCTCTGGCGCCTGATCTGGGCACGTTCTACTCCTCGTCGGGCATCAAGGGAATGAACCCGACTGGAGCCTCGGAGCTCACGATCACCGCTCTCCACGTTGTTCTGGTCGCCGGTGCGGTGTGCCTGATGGTCGGCCTCCATGCCCGGCTGGCGGCGGCGATCGTGTTCCTGGCCATCCTCTGGTTCCAACGGCGGAATCCCTGGATCCTCAACGCCGGCGACCGCCTGCTGGCCAACATCGGCTTCTTCCTGATGCTGGCGCCCTCCGGAGCGGCGCTGTCCCTCGACCGGTGGCGGTGCCACCGGGACGACTTCTGGGACCATCCGTCGCGCTCACCGTGGGCGGTGCGGCTGCTGCAGATCCAGATGAGCATGCTCTACCTGTCCACGGTGTGGGAGAAGCTGCAAGGAGAGAGGTGGCTCGACGGGAGTGCGGTCTCCTTCGCGCTTCGGATCGGCCAGCTCGTCCGCGTCGAGGTTCCCATGGCCGCCACCGACTCCATCGTGCTCGTCAGCTTCTTGACGTGGTCGACCCTGGCGGTGGAGCTCTCGATAGCGCTCTTCGTGTGGTCGCGTCGTCTACGGCCGTGGGTGCTCGGCTGTGGGGTGATCCTTCACCTGTGCATCGAGGTGACCATGTCGGTGGGCTTCCTCGGCATGGCGGTGCTGGTGGGCTACCTCGCCTTCGTCCCACCCCAAACGACCCAGAGGGTAGTCACACGCTTGCGGCGGCATGCCAGGGTGCCGTCTGAGAACGTGAAGGTGATGGAGCCTGCCTCGACCGTGACGTCCCGTCTGACGGGGTTGGCAACGCCATCTATAGACCAAGCCGCAAGACGTACCGAACCGGCGGCCCCTCGATTCGGACGTGGTTGAGCGGAGCTACTAATGCCTGTCCCATGCGCAAGAGCCGCCGGGGACCGGCCTCAGTCCCGCATGAGGATTCCGCTTGCGGGGCCTTGGGTCGGCCCGGCCCCGCCGGTCGGTTCGACTACGTCCGGCCGGCCCAGTACGTCGGCCGCCGGCGATCATGGGCGACAGCCAGGACGTGAATATCGTCGCCTGCGACGGGGTAGGCCAAATGGTAGGGGTAGCGAGACACTGGCGCCCGCCGAACGTCGAGAGCTTCCGCCAGCCCCTCGACTCTCGTTCCGGATGAGGGCCACGACGCAACCGACTGAACCGTTGCCTCGACCGCTTCAAGAAACATGAAGCCAAGGCCCGCATGCCTATCCTCGTACCAGCGTGCTGCATCGGCAAGCTCCGACGAAGCTTCCGGCCCGAATCGAACCGCCCCCCCTCACTCCTTGAGACGGTCAGCGACGCGATCGCGGACTGTGGCCCAGTCTTCGGTCGCCGCTTCCCCCGACAGAACCCGCGCCGCCCGTCGCTCGAGTTCCGAGGCCCAGACTGCGCCAAGAGTCGCCGGGTCGTCCACGGCAGGCGAATCGAGGCTGGCCAGTAGCTGGGCGGCGAGGTCGGCACGATCCTCGTCCCGAAGGGCCAGAGCGTCCCGCAGGATCGTTTCGGTCTCGGAGGTCACAACCCCGATTGTACGAGCCGCGGGAGCCAAGGCGCGTGCCGCGTCACAGATCCGGAGGGGTCGGACCGATAATGTCAATTCGCAGTCCAGAGCCGGCCCCGATTCAGGTGCGGGCGCCACGACGCGATCACCCTGCACAGCCGGCCATACATTCCGCTACAGCACGGTGCCCCCAGGCGGGTCACGGCCGGGCAGCGCCACCCGCTGTCGTACGGCGTTGCGCTGGATGGCCCGGTACACGGTCGAGCGGGTGATCCCGAACAGGTCGCCGAGCTCCGCGACGCGGTGCTCGCCGGCCCGGTGCAGTGCGACTAGGTGGGCCTCTTGGCGGACGTTGAGCTTGGGCTGCTTGCCCCGGAGGCGGCCCTTCGCCCTCGCCACCTTCATGCCTTCACGGGTGCGCATGCGGATGAGATCGCCCTCGAACTCGGCCACCATGGCCAGTACGTTGACAGCAGCCTTCCCACCGGGTCAGTAGGGTCGTGGACTGCGCCGCCCAGGCTGAGCTTGACCTCTCGGCGGGTGAGCTCCTCGACGATGGTTCGGGCATCGGGGAGCGAGCGGGCCAGACGGTCGAGCTTGGTGACGACCAGGGTGTCGCCGGCGCGACATGCGGCGAGGGCCTGACGCAACCCGGGCCGCTCTCGGTTGGTCCCGGTCAGCCCTTGGTCCACGTAGGTGCGCTCAGCGCTGACGCGCCCTCCTCGGCGCGTCGAACACCGCGGTGTCGGAGACCTCCAGCTGGGCGATGGAGGACCGCCAGTCGAAGTCGGCCCGGCGGTCCTCGATCGTCAAGGGATCGGGCATGACCGCCATCATGCGGCGCAGCAGGTCCCGGACATGGCCCGAGCCCAGGCGGGCGCAGATGGCACGGGCGACGGCGGGGTCGGAGACCGAGCGCAGGCCGTTGTCGAGAGCCTCGAAGTCCACGCCCGCCTTGGCCAGCTGGCACTTGGCCCACTCGTGTCCGTTGGCACACAGGGGATAGGGCGCGTACCCGCAGAGCTCGAGGAAGGCCGGCCCCCACTCGGCGTCCCAGAAGTACAGGTACCAGTGGTCGGGCACCGACGACATCCGCCGCCAGATGAAGTGCGGATGGCCGGGCCGGTGGGCGCGTGGGAGTCGTCGACGAAGCCCCGCCACGACGACGTCCGCTCCTGGGCCTTGCCCACCAACACCAGGCCGGGACGACCGGCCGCAGCTGCCGCCAGCTGGAAGGGACGGGCGATGTCCTCCTTGGACTCGTCGCGGCGGAAGCGCACCACCGGCACGTCGGATGCGGCCACCAGGTCCTCGAGCTCGGAGACCAGCCGGTCGTGGTTGTGGGCCAATCCGGCCGGGGAGGGGATGCGATAGCCCCGCTCCAGCAGGAACCGCAGCACCCCACCCTGTACTGCACCCCGGGATGTAGCCCCGGATGCCGATGCGGTCCACCGAGGTGCAGCGGAAGCTGACGTTCTCGGCCAGTAGCTTGTTGACGGTCCCCATGGCGGCCTCCTCCCGACCGTTGGCGCGGTCGATCTACGTGTGTGACGGGAGGACGCTATTGGGGACCGCCTTGTTTTGCCGGCGTGGAGATCGGTGCGTACAGGGCCGGCTTTGCCGGCCCGGCCCCGACGGAACCGCCACCCCGGCCCTCGATCCCGCGAGTGAGCTCAGACCGCCCCCAGGAACCACCGACTCGTGCTCACCCGCGACGCGTAGCGGCGGTCTGAGGTCACTCGCTAAGACTCGAGGACGTGGACCTAGTGGCCGAGGAGCGCACCATGCCGGCCATGGGCCGCGACGCGCTGTTCGAGCTGCTGAACAAGATGGAGGCATGGCAGAGGACTCCGAGGTGTCCTGCCTGCTCACCGACGATCGCTGCGATATTTCTGGAGCCGGCGTTGACGAGCGACGACAACGGATGGCAAACCGGCTGAGAAGCCTTCCGATGGGGCCTCTACAGGCCGCCCCCGCCGACGTCTCGGCCTCGACAACAGGAGACTGACAGCCGCGTTCCGGCAGTTCCTCCTGCGGGTCCCGGTTGGGGATGCGGGGGCCACTCGATCGTCTTCCGGCCGCGCCGGATGGCGGTCCCCGGTGTCGTGGCACGGCCGGCGCCCGTCATACGCGGTGCCTCTTGTCCGGCGCCGCCACCTTGGTCAAACTGGAGCGCTGTATGTCCGATCGATGAGGAGGGGTGACATGGGTTTCTGCGATTCACGGTGTCCGACATGCCAGCAGCGGTGCGTCAACAATGTTGCCGGACACGCTGCGGGAAATCACCTTTGCGGAAGCGAGCACAGCTGGTAGGGGATCCCGTTACATCTCTGGTCTGACGACCTGTCCTGTAGAACGACCGTCTGATCGTTCGATCAGGCAGATGATCAGCGACCGGGGGGACCTGAGCGGGATCTGTATCTGGCTCGCGACTGCGGCGCGCTCGTGAGCGACGTCGACGATGCCATGGTCTGCGCCGGTAGGCTCTCTTGGACGATGAACGTAGGCTGAGGCGCCGAGCGGCTGGCGGGGTGCGCTTGCGACAGGATGACGGACATCACTTTCTGAACGAGCGGATGACGGTGAATCACCGATCCGATCCCGCCATCATCACGGTGGCATTCACCGTTGTTCTTCAGGACGGCTAAGTGGAGCGGGCGGTTGGCTTCATCGAGCGGGGTGACGCTCGACCCGGCGCCGCTTCCGTCCTCTTACTTCGGCCCCTCCGTCGATATCACATCGCCCTTGCATCAGGCGGTCCGTACCCAACCAGGCGCGACGTGGCGTGAGCTGGAGCGCGTACACGTGTTCCAGGTGCTGCGCTATCCAAAGGGGCCATGGGACGAACGTCAGCTTTCGGGCCATCATCAACATCCGCCCGGGCCTGAGGATGTCCGACAAGAAGATAACCGGCGAGGGCCAGCTACCCGCGAAGTACAACCTCTCGGCGGCCGTTCGCGACATCGGGACGACGATTGGCAAGCTGCTCGGGCGCTGAGCCGTAGGTCCACCGCCGGAACCGTCCCGGGAAGGACCCACGCGCTACCGCCCAACGCCGCGTCTACGTGCGGCGGGGTCGGGACTTCGACGCCTGCGAGAGATCGCACGTCGGCGCCGGGAGCAGAAGGAGACGTAGAGAGTCGTGCGAGATGCGCCGACCTGGTCGGCTCAGACGTTCCGGGTAAGGCGTTCCTCCTGCGGGACCCCGGTCGTCGTTCCTCCTGCGGAACCCGGTCCGGAGCCGGCTTGCTCGGGGCTACTTTGGCAGCGGTGCCCGGATCGGCAATGTTCTACGGCCTCGGAGTGGCCTCGGCCTTCACTTGGTGCCATCTCGGCGGGACCGATCTCGTGGTGGGGCCAAGAACGCCTCCGTCCGAGACCGGTCCAGGTCGTGATCGCGATTGGCCTGGGAGCGACCTGTTCGGCGTTCTCGTGGCGGTGAAGCTCGCCGGCGACCGTGTGCCCCTTGTGTCGGCCAGCGTTGCGAGCGTCCTCGCATGAGCCGACGCCGGCCGCCGTGGCATCCAGCTCGCAGTTGCTCTCGCGAACGGGGTCGGCGAGGAGATGTTCTTCAGAGGTGCCCGTCAGTCTGCCTTCGGGGGACGTCGCGCCGTCCTGTGGACCACCGTCATGTACTCCGTCATCATCCTCGCCACCTGCCCTAGTTGCAGCGGCCCTGGTGATCGGTTTCGTGTTCAGCGCCGAGAGGCGAATTACGGGCGGCGTGTGGGCGCCGGTGCTGACGCATCTGACCTGGAGCACCCTCGTGCTTCCTCCTCCTGCGATAGGCGGAACGGCCTCGTTGCATTGACGACACGCGATGTCGGCCAGCCACCGGGTTCCGGATCGTCGACCTCTTCGGCCGGCGGATCACCGTGGCCGAGGAACACACTCACCAGTACGTCACCGCCTTCATCACGGTGCGCTCACGACGCGTCATCATCGCCACCATCGACGGCAAGGTCATCCACGACGGCCCATTCCCGCTGCAGCGGACACTGCGCTGACCATGACGGCCGGAACGATCTCCTGCGGGTCGATCACCTGGACCTGCGAAACGATGTACTGCGGTACCCCACCTGCAGGAGGCCCGGACCATGTCCTGCAGGTCGAGAGCTATGGTCGGCCCGGCCAGGTACCAGGAGGTCCTCCATGCGGCTAGTTCTCCGGTTGTTGATCGTCGCAGGCCTCGCCGGTCTGGTACCCCTCGGATCGGCTCTGCCGGCCGTCGCCGCAGCTGTGGTGACCTCTGGCACCGGAGCGAACGCGAGCGCACTCCAGCCGACCGTCGACGCTTTTAGAGCTGCGCTTGGCTCCCTCAACCCGAACGTTGCGAGCTCGTTCGCCTCGGGCCGGCGTGAGATCAACTGGGACGGCGTCCCCGACAACCGCTCAGCGCCGAACAACTTCCCTGCCGACTTTTTCAACGTCACCTCGCCACGAGGCGCGGTGTTCTCAACTCCGGGGTCGGCGATGCAGGTCAGTGCCAACGCAGGCGCGGCTCCGGCGCGGTTCGGGACCATCAATGCGTCGTATCCGGGCGCCTTCGGTACGTTCTCACCGCAGCGGCTGTTCACGGCGATCGGCGGCAACGTCATCGACGTCGGCTTCTTCCTGCCAGGCACATCCGTCCCGGCCACGGTCCGCTCGTTCGGAGCAGTGTTCACCGACGTCGACGGGCCGGGCTCCAGTCTGCAGTTCTTCGACGCCGCCGGAGTCAGCCTGGGCGCCTTCGCAGTGCCCGCTCGGGCCGGGAGCGAGACGCTGTCGTTTCTGGGGGTCTCCCTCGACGCCGGTCAGGGGGCGGCACGGGTGCGGATCACCAGCGGGAACACTCCCCTCGACCCCGCGATCGCTGACGGGGGCGCGACCGATCTCGTCGTACTCGATGACTTCATCTACGCCGAGCCCCAGGCGAACTCGGCCGCCATTTGTGACAACCCTCCCGCCCCCGGCACGCCGTTGGCTGGCTACAACGTCATCGTGAGCCAGCCCGGGGCGCTGACGGTGGGCACCGACGGTCGGGACCTCATTTACGGCAGCGCAGGCGATGACCAGATCGCCGGCAGAGGTGGCAACGACATCATCCTGGGCATGGGCGGGAGCGACCAGCTCTCAGGTGATGGCGGCAACGACACCTTGTGCGGTGGCGATGGCGCCGACCAGCTGAACGGAGGCGCCGGCGACGACACGATCTTCGGCCAAGCGGGTGACGATGACCTCGCGGGTGGGCCCGGGGCCGACCTCCTTTCTGGCGGGGATGGGGCGGACAGGTGCACGGCCGGTGGGAACCCGGGCGATTCTTCGGCGCCACCGCCGAGCTGCAACCTCATCACCTAGCTTTCACTCTCGGTCGTCGAGTCCGCGCTGGTTGCGTCTCCAGGGGGCCGTCTTGCTGCTCGTAGGGTATGGCGCTCACTCGCTCGCCCCCAACCAAGCCCGGTGGCTGTGGCCTGGCCTCTCACCGCCCTCACTGGCCGGGCCATCGCCGCCTAGCTTCTCGGCATCGGGGTGGGGACGGTGCACGCCCTGATCGAGGGCGAACTGCTCCGCATCCGGGTGGCGGCCGCGACCAATCTGGCTATCGCCCCCCTGCGACTCGCTGCCACCGCCCGCGACCCCGACGACGTCACGTCGACGCCCAAAGTCGGCGGTCTTCGGCGTCTTCTTGGCGGTCATGGCGGGCGTGAGCGCTGCCGTGATGGCCCTGACCCGCCGGGGCTCCCCGGCGCACATTCACCGGACTTCGGCTCTTCAGGCTACCCGCACCGGACTCCGGTGGACCGGCTCCTGGCGCCGGCGGACGAGGATGGCGAGACCAACCTTGATCCGGGCGTAGAGCGGAAGTTCTTCGCTTCAGTGTCAAAGGGTCTTCGGGCTGATGAAGAGTTGGGCGGGCGGCCCAATCGCTGGGCGTCATGGCTACTCCTGGGCTGCAGCTGGTGGGTGGGGGCCGCGGCCGTCCTCGCTCCTAGCGTCGACGGAGTGTCGGCGTGCAGCGCGGCGCCGCAACGGGATCCCTTTACCGGGACGGCCGGGCGTTCATCCTCGGGCGGCCCGACCACCGGCTCAGCGGGCACGTGCCAAGGAGGCTGGTGGCAGTCCCACTCAGGCTTCGGAGTCGAGGGTACGGTAAAGGGGTTGGGGCTCAAGGGACGAGCACGATTCGCCGACATCACCTCATGGACGTGACGCGTTCCCTTCGATCCCGGGCGACGCTGACCGTCGCCGCCTTGTTCGCCGCCTCATTCGCCCTCAAGGTCGTGGAGCCGAGCGTTGCCGCCCCCTTACCGGGTGCCCCGGCATGTCCCATCTTTCCGGCCAACTCGTTCTGGCACGCCGATGTCTCCGCTCTGCCTGTGCATGCCCAGTCGTCGGCCTGGGTGTCGAGCGTCGGCAGCGCCTCCAAGCTCAAGGCCGACTTCGGCAGCGGGATGTGGGACGGAGGGCCGATCGGCATCCCCTTCACCACCGTCGCCGGCACCCAGCCCCGCGTGCCAGTGAGCTTCCAGTACGCCGACGAGAGCGACCCCGGTCCGTACCCGATCCCGGCGAACGCGCCGATCGAAGGCGGGCCCGCGTCGGACGGCGACCGGCACGTGCTTGTCGTGGACCGCGACGCCTGCCGGCTCTGGGAGCTCTACGACGCCTACCCGCCGGACGGGGCGACCTCGTGGGCGGCCGGGTCGGGCGCCACCTGGGACATGCGATCGAACGCCGTGCGCCCGCTGGGCTGGACGTCCGGGGATGCGGCCGGCCTTCCCATCCTGCCCGGCCTCGTGCGCTACGACGAGGTTGCGGCTGGCGAGATCAACCATGTGATCCGGTTCACCGCGCCCCGGACGGCCGACGCCTACGTGTGGCCAGCCAGCCACAAGGCCGCCACCGGCGGCGGCTCGGATCCGCCCATGGGGGCGTGGTTCCGGCTCAAAGCCAGCTTCGACATAAGCGGGTTCTCCTTGCAGAACCAGGTCATCCTGCGAGCACTCAAGAAACACGGGATGGTGCTTGCCGACAATGGGTCGTCCTGGTTCACGAGCGGCGCGCCCGACCCGGGCTGGAACGACACCGACCTGCACGGCCTGCGCACGGTCCCCGGCTCGGCCTTCGAGGCGGTGGATGTTTCCGCGCTCAAGGTGGCGTCGACCTCATACGAGGTGAACGTACCTAGCCCGACCACGTCGACCTCCACGCCGGCCGACTTCGACGGCGACCGTGACACCGACCGCTCGGTGTACCGCAACGGCGCGTGGTTCGCCGAGGGCCACGGAACGGTGTTCCTGGGACAGGCCGGCGACATCCCCGTGCCCGCCGACTACGACGGCGACGGAAACGACGACCATGCCGTATACCGCGACGGCGCCTGGTTGACCGACGGCATGGCCACCGTGTTCCTGGGGCAGGCCGGCGACGTCCCCGTGCCTGCCGACTACGACGGCGACGGCAAAGACGACCGGGCCGTATTCCGCCCCTCGGTGGGAGCGTGGTACATCGAGGGCCGGGCCACCGTCTTCCTCGGTGCCGCCGGCGACATCCCCGTGCCCGGTGACTACGACGGCGACGGCACCGCCGAGGTCGGCATCTGGCGCCCGGAGGTGGGCGGCTGGTACATCGTCGGCCAGCCGACACAGTTCATCGGTCTTAGGGGCGACGTCCCCGTGCCCGGCGACTATGACGCCAACGGGACCACCGACCGGGCCATCTGGCGCCCCGAGGTGGGCGGTTGGTATATCGGCGGCCAGCCGACACAGTTCATCGGTCTGAGGGGCGACGTCCCCGTGCCCGGCGACTATGACGCCAACGGGACCACCGACCGGGCCATCTGGCGCCCGGCCGTGGGCGGTTGGTACGTCCAGAGCCAGGCCACGGTGTTCCTCGGGCTGACCGGTGACATCCCGCTGCCCCTGCCGGCGGCCATCTACCGGGCGTTCTTCTAGCGACCCGACAAGGCGGGTTGACCACCGCCTCGAAACCGGCCGGCGTTGTCAGGGTGGGAGTTGGCCGAACGACGCCATCAGCAGACCAGCCGTTGGCGCTCCGTGTCTTTCAGGCATGCAGCTTTGATTCACCGACCGGGGCGCCCTTATCGGCGACGCGTGCGAAGCACTGCTCAGCGTCCGCGGTGGCGAGGCGATCCCCGACCGCGTGTCGTTCGTCCTGGCCACCGACGCTTCTTGCTGCTGGGGGCTGAACCGCTTCTTCCGCGAGGTGCCCGGCCTTGCGTCTGCTCCCGGGCGTCGTGGCGCGCCTACGCGCCCGAGGTGGTCACGTGGGCGCGGGCTTCAACAGCGGTACCAAGCTCCTGCTCCGGAGGGGTGGGAATGCTCGGCTGACCGGAGCTCTCGTACGAATGTATGTTCCCGTTCGGATAGCACGACCGTGTCCACGAGGGCGACTGGGCTGTTGAGGCCGGCAGTGCACTTCCGGTATCACAGGAAGCGGCGGTCGGGGGGTTCGTGGTCGTAGGCCTCCCTGCCGGGGCGGTGGCAGGTTCTCTAAGGGGATGGCCGGAATACGGCCGAAACCCGCCACAGAGTTTCTTCGGGCGTGATCAACAGGACGACGACGGCGGCGTGGCAGGAGTTCGATGCCCCGGCCACGGCGGGACCTATCGCCTCTTGGTCGGATCGCTAGCGCCGAGTGGTCATCGGTCTATCGGGAGTCGCCTGGCCGCTGGCGAGGGGCTGGGTGAGCTCCTCACGAGATCCTGCCAGGCCGACGACGGTCAGCCAGAGCGAGATACCGATCCCACCGATCGGGAACAGGAAGGCGTAATCGGGGTCGCGAAGCAGGATGGTGAGTGGCGCGGCCAAAGCGTTGGCGATGCCGCCCACGATTCCGGCGACGCTGAATACCCGCAGGGGGAGGTTCCAAGTCCTGAGAAGCCGCCAGGCCAGCCAGACGACCGCTGCGCCGAAGAGCGGATAGGCGATGACCGCCAGGCCGAGGTGTATCAGGGCGAGCGGAGGCCAGTCGCCGCCAGCCAGCGCGTCCTTGTCGATTACTGCGGCGGTGTGAAACACCAACTCGAGGGTGTTGATAACAGTCGCCACGACGGCGAAGCGCAGCGCGTGACTGGCCGCCGACCATGCTCCTGTCCGCCGGACGACGAGGAGCCCGGCGAAGAAGAGCGCTGATCCGACCGCCAACAGCGCGTGGCCGAGAACCCAGGTGCCGTCGTCCATCATGGCAACGAGGCTGTCTCGGAAGGACAAGCCGTCTGGTGCCTGTGGGTGTAGCCCGCCGCCCACGAAACTCACGACGCCTGCTGCGCCGATCAGCATTCGCCAGCCGCGATGTGCTGCGCCTTCGCTCATAGCGGTCGTCTTCTGCGCCCTCTCAGGCACCAGCGGCCTCGAGCTGCGCCAGCGGCGGGCCGAGGATCTCCGCCCCGTGACGGGCGGCCGCGGCCGCCATGGCGCCGAAGTCAGGCGGCCCCCCAACCTGAAACAGCGGCGCAAGTTCGGTCATGAGCCGGTGGAACCCACCGGGCCAGTTCACGCCGACGGTCTGAGCCTCGCCTGTTCCGATGGCCATGAACGTGTGTGGCACGTCGGGCGGCGTCACGAGCAATTCGCCAGGGCCGAGCTCGAACGTCTCGTCGCCGACGAGGGCACGGATGCGTCCAGCGATGACCACCTCCCAGGTCATCCAGGGATGACGATGCAGCGGCGGGCCGTCGCCGGGCGCCAGCGTCTCGACGTAGATGTCGGGCGAGCCTTCGTCGCCGGTGGCGAGGAAGGTCATCACGTCCGTAGGGGTGGTGGTGAACGCAACGGCATCCTGGTGTCGAACCACGAGGGGCGTTGACATGAGGGTTCCTTCCGCTAGGTGTGAACGAAACCGTACAGTTTTGTCGCCGCCATGTCAAACGAAACGGTACAGTTCACTTGTGGACCGCCGGAAGCACTACCTCGATACCGCCCTCGCCCTGTTCTCGGCCGAGGGTTTCCGTGGCGTGAGCATCGACCAGCTCGTCGCTGCGGCGGGCGGATCGAAGGCGACGCTTTACCGCTACTTCGCATCGAAGGAGGCGTTGTTCGAGGCGATCATCGCCGACCTCACGGAGTCGACCGTTGCGCAACGCCCGACCGACGAGCTCGACGGTCTGAGCGTCGAAGAGGGACTGAGAGCCATTGGGCATGCCACCGCTCGGGCCGCCCTCAGTGAGCGGGCTACCGTGCTGTTCCGCTTGGCCACCGGCGAGTTCAACCGGTTTCCCCAACTCGCAGAGGTTCTCTTTGAGCGGGGTCCCGCGGTCTCCTATGCGCGCCTTCGCGACTTCCTCGCCCTTCGCGTCGACCAAGGTGAGATCGTGGTGGACGACCTCCAGATTGCCGCCGAGCAGTTCCTCGGTGGCATCGTCGGTCACCAGCAGCTCCGCCGAGCGCTCGGCCAGCCTCCGCCCGACCCCAGCGCCGTCAGTGCCCGGATCGAGGCCGCCGTGATGAGCTTTTTGATAGTCCACCGACCACCCTTGCGTCGCAATCAACGAACGCCGACCACCCCGAAATCGCAGCTGATCGCGACGTGAGTCAAGGTAGCTCCTCAGCGCGTCAGGTCGCCCCCGGCCGCACTTGAGCGGCCGGTCATGTTGATGACACCGGCCCGCGCCCGCTCGCTGTCGCCGCCGATGACATCAACTCGTCGGGCCTGACATCACGGGAGTGGGCCGGAAGGTTGCACGCTGGCGGGCATCGCTGCCCGGCACGAGCGCACGGCGTCCGCAGGCGATGCCATCCCGGCCAGGGCGGGTTCGATTATGGCCCACCTCTCGAACGCGGTCCGGGCCGGAGGGCTGGCGCCCATCACTGCCCACTCCGCATCGAGGGCCTCGAACAGCCTGCCGTCTCCCATGGCCGCGCAGCATGAGGAGTCGGTGTTGACGGCAACGTTGACGCGTGACCCCGCGGTCAAGATTTCCTCCACGGCCACACGGCGTCGTCCCGGACGCGGGCCAGCCCGGCACGGGGAATGTTGCGGGGCCGCAACATCGCGGCCGGCAACGTGTCCTCCCGGCCTGGCAACGTTGCGGCCGTGGGCTTCGACGCTGCACCATTGGCCGCAACAACGCCCTGACCAGCACCTTCGGCCTCACCTCGTGCGCCACGCCCGGACGCTCCAGCGGCCAACGGCCGCTCCGCCACCCCGGCGACGCCCGCCTCGTCCTCAGGTCGGCGGAGGCCGGCGGCAACGTTGCGGCCACCTCACGCCGTGGACGCGCAACGTTGGGGGAGCGGGCCGCAACATTTTCGTCAACATCAAGGGCGCACGCTCCGGCCATGGGACCTTCCGCTGACCCCGGCACCGAGCCGGCGCTGGGCGAGGGCCACTACACCGTGGTGCTCGCCGGCGCCGGCCATGCCTTTGACGTCCGGGCCGATCGGCAGCGCGGTCGTGTGTGACTCCAGCCGAGCGAAGTGAGCGAGCGCGAATCGGCGCCTACTCCCTTCATGCCAAGTACGACTCGCGCCAAATCACACGTCGCGCGAGAGCGACATTCCTGGCCCGCTTCGAGTTGCAGGTCGACCCAGATCGGACACTGCCCGAACCTGAGCGCTTGCGACGGGCCGAGGCTGCGAGGAAGGCCTGCTTCCATAGGCTGGCCGCGAAGTCAGCAGCCGCTCGCCGATGAGACGGCACGAGGCCGACCCGGCCGTAGGACGCCAGGGAGCCGACCCCGCCCCAGGAGGGAGGCGCCGACCAGGACTCGGCTGCCGAATTGCCGCCGATGCCCGGTCGAGAACTGACACGAAGTCAGATTCGATCACCGGGGCTGAGCCGGCGGTGCTCGTTCCTCGCCCGCTCGGCCGCAGCCGAGGCCCCGTATCGGCCCAGCATGTCCTCGACCGCCACCCCGCCAACTGCATGAGACCGCCCTCGGAACCCTGGGCGGCGAGCCACTCGTGGGCGAACGTGTGCCGGAAGCGATGAGGGTGGAGATCGGCCACGCCGGCCCGTAGGGCGCGGCGCTGCATCATCTGGGTGATGCCGCTCTCGGTCATCCGGCCCCGCTTGCCCAGCCACAGCTCGGGCTCCGACGCCGCGTGATGGCGCGCCCGTTCTCGCAGGTACCGGTCGAGGGCCTTGACAGTCCGTGAGCCCACGGGAAGTGCTCGCTCTCGGCGGCCCTTGCCCATCACCAGCAGCATCCCGTCGTCGAGCTCGAGAGTGGCAACCAACAGGCCGGTGACCTCGGCCAGGCGGGCGCCGGTGTCGATGAACACCCGCAGGATGGCGGTGTCCCGTCGGTCCTCAAACGTGCGGCCCTCGCATGCGGCAAGCAGGCGGCGTTGTTCATCGAGCGACAGGACGGGCACAGGCTGCTCGGGAACCTTCGGCGGGCGCATCCGGGCCATCGGGTCGACCGAAATCTCGCCCTCGTCGATGAGCCAACGAAACAACTGCTGGAGGCTGCGGTAGCGGACGGCGGCCGTCGCCGGGCTCCAGTTGGCCAGGATGTCCTCAATGAAGGCCTCGACGTGCTCGCGGCGGATGGAGCCGACCCCCGTGGGCATGCCCTGCTCGGCGAGGAACGCGTCCAGGCGTCGTGCCGCCTCGCCGTAGGACTGGATGGTGCGGGGCGAAAGGTTGGCGGCCCGCAGGTGCCGAGCCCAGGAGGGCAGCAGGGCGTCTAGGCTGGGGGACGTGCGAACGGTGGTCAACGTCTCCTCCTCAGGTCTCGCGACCGGTGAGAAAGGGTACTGAATCATACGCTGTAGGAGCGCTGAGCCGGGTCACACATCTGGGCTGCGGAGACAAAACCGCAGGTCAGAGGCCATTTTTCTGCGCTGGTAGCTCAACGGATAGAGCATCTGACTACGGATCAGAAGGTTGGGGGTTCGAATCCCTCCCAGCGCGCGAAAGAAGGTGGAGGTCAGACGCTATGCGGAGGCCTCCGAAGCACCGGGCGAGGCCGGGCGAGTCCACATGAAGTCCACACCTCGCGGGAAAGAGCCCGTCGAGGGGGTCGGTAATCTCGACGTCCCGTTCCGGGAGCATGTGCCCATAGGTGTCGCAGGTGACCGTGATCGACGAGTGCCCCATGCGGCGCATCAGGACCCTCCCGCGGCGGAAGTCGATGCGCTTGACTCGCACCGCCCATCTCGCCGGCCCGAAGGCCGGTGTACGCCACGAACCGGGCGCCGGCGAGTGCTTGGACCTCCTCAGGCCTGAGGAACAGCATCTTCGGGTTGCCCGCTCACTGGCGGCCGTTGGGGATCCCGATAACGAACTTGGTGCGTCCCAGACTTCCTGGTGCGGATGCGGCTGGCGCTGACCGAACCGCCCACCCACATCCCGATCCGGAAGGGCGGGCCCCCCACCGGGTGTCGCAGGCGGCGATGAGCTCACGCCGGCGGACATCGCGCCCGCAGATGAGGGTGGCCGCTCGCTGGAACTGCTGGGAGGTCAGCAGGCGAAGCGTGTAGCGCATCAGCACGCCGACCCCGCCTTCGCCGGAGTGGCCGCCGACCACGCCCTGGAGCCGGCGAACGGCGACGGTGAAGGCGGTCAGGCCGAGATACGCCTCGGTCTTGCCGCCGCCGGTCGGGAAGAAGAGGAGGTCGGCCGTGCCCGTGTCGAGCTGGCGCTCGGGGTGGGTGGGGTCGGCCAAAGCGGGCAGGTTGCAGCATGAAGGCGAGCTGGAACGGCCGCCACCGCCAGTTCGGGCGGGCCGACACTGCGGCCTCGGCGTCGGCCAGGCTGAGCGCCTGATCGATCCGGCGGGCTTCGGCGACGAGGGTGTGGAGGCGCTGTTGCCACATGCTGTGATTGGCGAAGCGCGAAGGCCTCGGCCAATACCGGGTCGGCGCCCAACAGTTCAATGTCCAGGCGGAGGCGGTGAGCCACAGCGGCCGGCGTCGAGCGCGGCCCGACCGGACGCCGCCTCGCTGTCGCGCAGGTGGCGAGGCGTTGCTCCTGGCGGTCGAGCCAGCGGTCGTAGGCGCCGGCGAGGGGGCGCAACGTGGCTGCCGCCGCCGGGCCGTCCAGGCGGAGAGCGCCTCCATGTCGAAGGTGACCGTACCCAGCAGCTCACGTTCGGTGGCGTGGAGGGCGGCGTCGGCGGCCCTGGCGCCTCCACCTTGGCTACCTCCGAGCGGGGGATCATCGCCGTCCGCACCGATGTGGCCCACCGGGGGTCGCCGGCGGTGACATCGGCGTGCACCGCCACGCCGTGGCCCACGGCGAACTCCACCCGGGAGCAGTAGAGCAGGTCGAGGTGGCACAGCTCGGGGGTCGGTCTCGCGTGCGTCGTCGGCCAAGGCGAAGTCGCGCCCCACGAACGCGGGCGAGCCGTTCCCCGTCCGGACGGCCAGTTCGAACTGGAACAGCCACCGCTCGTCGATGTTGGGCGCGGCGGGAAGCTGCTCGTTGACGAGGAACAGCCTGACCAGCCAGCACCTCGCCGCCCGCCGGCATTGTCCCGGCGACGGCCCGTCAGTCATCCGGGTCGTTCTCGATCAGCTGCCAATAATCGGGGTCGTGGGCGAAGGCGGCGAGCTCCACCACCGCCGGTTCGACGAGCACGCCGACGAAGACGACCGGGCCGAACACCGGATCGAACAAATGCAGGGTCCGGACGGCGGGAACCTCGTCGAAACGCAGGACTCCGAACTCCCGGAAGGCGACCAACGCCGCCGCCAGTGGACCGCCCCAGAAGTCCCACTCCGACGGCGCCCCCTCGGCGGGGCGCCCCGGGCCGAAGGTCTCCGTGATGGCGCGGGCAAGCTGCGCGCTGACCCGGACCCGGAACACTCCGCCCTACCGGGCAACGCCGTACTGCTCGGCCACCTGGCGCGACAGCCGCTCGCTGGTGGGAGTCGCGATCTGCGGGAAGTCGAGGAAGGCGGTGGAGTACGGGATCGTCTCGCCGATCTCGGTCAGCCGCCAACCCGGCTCCTGGTGGGAGAGCTCGCTTACCTGCGTGCCGGTCATGCCTGCGAGCTGATCGAGGACGTCGTCGAGGCTGGCCAGTTCGTCGGCCGTGAACACCGACCGATCAGCTGGGCGACGAGGTATCAGCCGGTGCTGGGGCCGGCCGAGAAAGTCCTCAGTGCTCAGGACGGCCTCGCCTGCTTCGACCAGCCGCTGGCGCACCGGCATCAACTGGCGGGGAGCGGGGCCGTGGACGAGTTTCTGGAACTCACAGCCGGATATGACGGCGTGATGCCGGCGAAGATGGGTGAACTCGGCGAAGAAGAGCACCTTGTTGAGCTTGGTGGCCCCCCCCGCCCGGTCGTCGCGCAGGCGCTCCGCCACGTAGAGCACCATCTCGGTGAACTTCCGCTCCCTGTATCCGACGTCCATGATGGCGAGACTACCGAGGGGGTGCGACATCGACCGGCAGGGTAGGCACCGACCGGGTCACAGGAACGGGTGCTGCGCCGGATCGGCAGGTCGGGTCTGACGCCTGGTCGTGCGATTCTTCGCCTGCCGCTTCTCGTGGAGGCCGGCCGCCACCTCGGCCGTAATGGAGGTCCGTGCCGCATAGTCGAGGCCTAGCTAGGTGACGGCCCACCACCAGTGGAACGCGCTCCTCAGCAACCCGAAGTGCCCTCGTCGTCATACGCGAATACGCACGCGGCATGCGAGAAGACCTGGTTGGTGGGCTTCGACGGAAGGGTCGGCCGTTCCATATTTGACTACGGGAAAGCGGCGGCGCGAATGGCGGCGGGGAGCGGGAGCGGGAGATCCGAGCTCACGCCGAGAAACCCGCCGGCCTGGCCCTGCACGAACCACTGGCCGGTGGACGGCCGGAAGACGGCAATGTCGGTGGTTCCGTTGCCGTCGTAGTCGCCGGGCACGGGGATGTCGCCGCTGAGCCCGAAGAAGGTCGTCGGCCCGCCGTTGCGGTACCACCCACCCACCGACGGCCGGAAGACGGCAATGTCGGTGGTGCCGTTGCCGTCGTAGTCGCCGGGCACGGGGATGTCGCCGTTGAGCCCAAAGAAGGTCGTCGGCCCGCCGTTGCGGTACCAGCCACCCACCGACGGGCGGAAGATGGCGATGTCGGTGGTCCCGTTTCCGTCGTAATCGCCGGGGACGGGGATGTCGCCATTGAGCCCGAAGAACGTCGTCGGCCCGGCGTTGCGGTACCAGCCACCCACCGATGGGCGGAAGATGGCGATGTCGGTGGTTCCGTTACCGTCGTAATCGCCGGGCACGGGGGTGTCCCCGTTGAATCCGAAGAAGGTCGTCGAGGCCATGTCGCGGTACCAGCCGCCCACCGACGGGCGGAACACGGACTTGTCGGCCGAGCCGTTGCCGTCGTAGTCCCCCGGGACCGGAATGTCGCCGCTGACCCCGAAGCTCACCGTGGCCTGTCCGTTGACGAACCACTCCCCGGTGGACGGCCGGAAGACGGAGATGTCGGTGGAGCCGTTGCCATCGAAGTCTGCCGGCGCCCGGCGGGTGGTGATCAGCAGCCGGAAGGCGACCTGGTTCTTGCGCCCGCCGGCGTCGGTGGCCGTGACATAGAGGAGCTGGTCGGGGTCGAGGCCGGCGTTGGTGGGTGCCGACCAGGACCAGGTGCCGTTCTGATTGTTGACGAGCGTGCCGATCGAGGGCCCGGTGAGGGTGACGGCGTCGCCGTCGCGGTCGGAGTACGTGCCCGTCATCGCGGCGGTCTGGCCCTGGACGACTCTGACCGTGGACGAGGTGGAGTTGACGAGCGGGGCCTCGTTCCCGTTCGCCGCGAGGACGATGAGCTCGGAGATCATGCCGTTGACGGCGTGGAAGAAGATGTGGCAGTGCATGACCCACCGCCCTAGGCCACCGCCGGCCGTCATGCCGTCCATCAGGGGCCGGTCATCGAGGCGGACGCGGAAGCGCAACGTGTACCGGGCCGGGACGTCGATCTCGTCGACGAACTCGCGGTACGGGAATGTGTAGGTGGGATTCGACGCCCTGGTGTACGACAGCGGCTGGATCGAGAAGCCGTGCAGGTGGAAAGGGTGATGGGAGTCGGTGGTGTTGGTGATGGTGAGCTCGAGGGTGTCGCCCAGCCTGGCGTAGCGCGTCGATGCCGGGGCCGGGGCCGTCGAGTAGTCGCCGGGGAAGTCGTGGGTGCCCTGCACGAAGTTGACGCCGAGAGAGCCGCCGTTGGCGGTGAGCTGGATGTCCTGAGAGGCAGTGCCCGGTTTGGCGGGCACAAAGGAGGCAGGGTTGAGGAGCGTGCTCGTCGCCGGCCCGAGCGTCTCGACCGGAGAGCCGGTGGCTGTTCGTAAAGCGGTGCCCTCGGCGATCGTGTAGGCGCCGGCCGCCCCCGTGACGTTGAGGTGCATGACAGGAACGGTCGGCGTGTTCGTGAAGCCCAGACCGGTCCGGGGGAAGTCCTGGGTCCACATCGTCGCCACTCCGGTGGCGTTCGCCGGGATGGCGGCCACGACGTCGGCTCGATCTCCGGGCCCGAGGAGGATCTCGCCGGAGCCGTACTTGAAGTCGAATCCGCCGACGACGCCGCCTTCAATGATGGCGGCGTCGAGCAGGCCCCCTTCCCCTCCGACTCGGACGAGCGGGACGAGCACGCCTGCGCTCGTGGTGAGCCGCAGCCGCATGTACCGGATGGCGGCGGTATTCACGACCTGCAGGCGCAGGCCCTGACCGGGCTGCACAGCGAGGCTCGAAGCGCCGGCGGCAAGGGCTCCCGGTGCGCTCGGGGTCCCGCCGCGCCCTCCGACGAACTTGCCGTTGGTCAGGACGGTCTGGCCCTCGTTCGTCCGCCCCGACGACCCGCCGAGTTGGATGTTGGGCACGTCGCCGGCGTTCAGCGGGGCTCCGAGAAGGTTCCCGTGGTCGTCGATGGGTGTGTCGCACAGCTTGGCTGGGGTCGGTGGTGGTTGGGCGGGGAGCGGTCCGCCGCCGACCCAGGGGAGGGCGGGGTCGTAGGTGGCGGTGTCGTTGGTCCCCGGCGCCTTGCAGACCGTGATGTCGGAAAGCACCACGGTACGGGTGCGGCTCGCATTCGGCAGCGTGCCCGACGTCACGAGTGCCGCCTCGTTGGGGTCGGTGACGATGATCGACCCGTACAGGCCCTTGAACACCTGGTTGGTGGAGGAGTGGTGGTGGGGGTGGTACCAGTAGACGCCCGGCCGCGGGATCTTGAACTGGTAGAGGAACGACCCGCCGGGCGCAGTCTGGTTCTGGGTCAGCGGGGTCCCGTCGCTGGCGTTGTTCAACTCGATCCCGTGCCAGTGGATGCCGGTGGCCTCGGTGGCGAGCTGGTTCTTGAAGTGGACGATCACCGTCTGGCCGACGGTGAGCCGGAACTCGGGCCCGGGGATGGTCCCGTTGAACGTCATGGCATGGGCCGTGACGCCGTTGCCGATGTCGACGTTGGTCTCGTCGGCCACGATCGTGGTCTCCACGATGTTCGGGTCGGCGTTGGTGTCGGTGACGACGGGGACGCTGTAGGGATCGCCGCCCGACGTGGCCTGCGCCTGCTGCCCAGCCCGTATCGTGGCGATCGCCGAGCAGACGAGTGCCATCGTGATGACGACGACCCATCCCCAGCGGCGCTGGCTGCCTCCCCTCGCGACGCCCACGTTTCCCCCAAGCCCCGGCGTGCAGTTGTGGCGTAGGAGGATACCGGGTTCCTGCGGCCTGGATTTCGGTGATCCACACTGGAGCCGTGCGGCGACCTGTGGCCGGCGCACCTGATATGCGCCGCCGCCTCCGACTCCTCGCATTCCTAATACCCGCGCTGACCGTCGCTTTTCTCGGTCTCGGCGAACGGCCGGCCGCCGCCCATGCCGGCCTTCTTGCCTCCGAGCCCGCCGCCGGCGCCGTCTTCGACGACCCGCCGACGGCGGTCAGGCTCACGTTCATCGAGAGACCCGAGGCGTCCCTCGCGGTGATCCGGGTGAGCGGTGCCGAAGGGACTTCCTACGCGACGGCACCGCCGGCGCCCGTGCCGGGTGACGACCTGACCCTGGCTGTGCCCGTCCGCCTGCCGGAGCAGCGCACGTACACGGTCACGTGGCGGGTGGTATCGGCCGTTGACGGCCACCTTGCCTCGGGAACCTTCACGTTCGGTGTCGGCGTCGTGCCGGCAGAGGTCACAGCGCCGGCGTCACCGACGACCACGACGGAGCTCTCGCCGCTCGAGCTGCTCGGGCGGTGGGCCTTCGCACTCGGGATCATCGCCGTCATCGGCGCGACCAGCGCTCGGCTGTTTGGCTTCGGCACCATCGTGCTGGCGCCCGCCGGCCTGGGGGCGGCGGCGGTGGGCCTTGTCGTGCTCGGGATGGCTCAGCGATCTGCCGCCGGCGTGCCCTGGCCGGAGTTGCTGCACACGTCGGTCGGCCGTGCCCTCGGGTGGCGGGCCGTGGGCCTCGCGGTGGCTGCGGCCGCACTCGGCGTCGGATTGCGGCGAGGGTTTCGCCGGTCGGGCCTCGAACGGGTCGCAGGATGGGTGACGCTCTTGGCCGCTTCTGCGGCGATCGCCGCCCACGTCACCGCCGGCCACGCCGGGGCGCCTGGACCACTCCGCCTCCCGACCGTGGCGACGCAGTGGGGCCACGTCATCGCGGTGGCGGTCTGGGCCGGCGGACTCGCCGCCCTGCTGCTGAGCCTGCGCGGCGCGCCCTCGAGCGACAAGGCGGCGTTCGTCCGTCGCTTCTCGGCGGTGGCCGGGCCGGCGCTGGCCGTCATCGTCGTGACAGGCGTGCTTCGAGCCTTCGGCGAGGTGGGGGCCTGGGGCGCACTGGCGTCGACCTCCTACGGGCGCGTGCTGATGGTCAAGCTTGCCGCCGTCGCCGGGATCGTCGGGCTCGCCGCAGCGAACCGGCGCCGGGGGCTCCCGGCCGCAGGGGCGTCGCTGTACCTCCTCCGGCGGCTGTCGGGGTACGAGCTCGGCCTGGCGGTCTCGGCGCTGGGCGCGGCCGCGCTGTTGGCGAGTCTCCCGCCGCCCACAGCGGCGCCACGGGTGGAGCCGTCCGGGCTTACGGCTACCGGCGTCGACTTCGGGAAGAGCGTTCGCGTGCTGTTGACGACGGCCACAGCGGTGGCAGGGCCGAACCGGTTCGACCTCCGGGTGAGCGACTACGACTCGGGTGAACCCGTCGCCGCCGAGCGGGTGTCGTTGCGGTTCCGGCCGCTCGACGACCCCACCGTGGAGCCGACCGTGCTGGTGTTGGAGCCGACCGCGGCGTCCTACCAGGCGCAGGGAACGAACCTGTCGCTCGACGGCCGATGGGAGATCACTGCACTCATCGACAGCGGCGCGGCGTCGGTTTCCGTCCCCCTCGAGGTGCAGACGAGGAGCGCGCCGCAGTTCCTGTCGGTCCAGCGCATCCCCGGCGAACCGGTGAAGTACACCCTCGAACTGGTGTCGGGAGGCGGCCTCCTCCGGGTGTGGGCGGACCCGCAGCGGTCTGGGCCCAGCCAGCTCTACGCGACCTATTTCGACCGGTTCGGCGAAGAGCTGCCGGTCGGCGATCCGGTGCTCACCGTGGGCGCCGGCCCGTCCACACGCCAGCACGGGCTACGCAGGCTGGGGCCCAACCGGTTCGTCGCCGACGTCGACCTCGTGGCCGGTCGGGTGGATGTCGCCCTGGTTGCCCGAACGGTCGACGACGACCAGCGGCTCCGGGGCGAGGTGACCCTCGAGGTGCCGCGTCGCTGAGCTAGGGGAAGGCGGCGGCGCGGATGGCGGCAGGGAGGGGGAGCGGAAGGTCCCCGCTCACTCCCAGGAACGCCCCGGTCTGGCCGTGCAGGAACCACTGGCCGGTGGAAGGCCGGAAGACGGCGACGTCGGTGGTCCCGTTGCCGTCGTAGTCGCCGGGCACGGGGATGTCGCCGTTCAACCCCAGGAACAGCGTCGGCAGGCCGGCGCGGTACCAGCCTCCGACCGAGGGACGGAAAACGGCGAGGTCGGTGAGCCCGTCGCCGTCGTAGTCACCGGGCACGGGGATGTCCCCGTTGAGCCCGAAGTACATGGTCGGTCCGCCATTCCGGTACCAGCCCCCCACCGAGGGACGGAAGATGGCGATGTCGGTGGTGGCGCTGCCGTCGTAGTCACCAGGCACAGGAATGTCCCCGTTGAGCCCGAAGAATGTGGTCGACCCGTTGCGGTACCAGCCCCCCACCGACGGGCGGAAGACGGCGATTTCGGCCGAGCCGTTCCCGTCGTAGTCACCAGGCACCGGAGTGTCCCCGTTGAGCCCCAAGAACGTCGTTGCTGCACCATTCCGGTACCAGCCCCCCACCGCCGGGCGGAACACGGCCTTGTCGGCCGAGCCGTTCCCGTCGTAGTCACCGGGGACCGGAACGTCACCGTTAGCCCCGAAGCTCACCGTGGCCTGCCCGTTCACGAACCACTGCCCGGTGGACGGACGGAAGACGGAAATGTCCGTGGTGGCGTTGCCGTCGAAGTCAGCCGGCGGTTTCTGTCGGAACGCGGTACCACCGACCGTGATCGTCCCGGACATCCCGATGCCGCCGGGTGCCCCATGGTTCTTGCAGTGGAAGCGCACCGTCCGGGCGGGGCCGCCGATGGTGACCGAGAACCTTTCCCCGTTGGCAAGAAGGAAGCCGGTCGGGCTGGAGTCGAACGAACCGTTGTCGGCGGTGATGGAGTGGAGGCCGGCCCCGACGTGGGTCCACCGGATGGTGTCGCCCGAGGCGATCGGGACCGGATTGGGGCTGAAGAAGTTGTCCTGGACGGTGGCCTGAACCTCCGTCGCAGCGTGCGCCGGCAGCGTCACCGAAGCCATCACGAACGCCAGCGCAACCATCAGCCTTGTTCTCGACATTGCCCCCCCATCCGTCAGTCCCTCAGGGAACACTGCGCCGGCGGCGATGTCAACCGGCACGGTTCGACGGTCATGACCGGCGCCGGCCGGCGGGCTCCGGTGGGTACAGGGCGACGAGCAAACCGAGAAGCTTGGGAAGCAGCGGGCTGAAACGGCCGTCGCCCCAGGGGATACCCGGCTCGTTCGCCATCGCCTGGCCGATGACGCCGCTGACGAAGACCGATGTCACCCAGAGCGCCTCGTCCGAGTCGGCGCCGGGCCCGAGCTGCTCCAGGCGTACGGCGTCGGCCAATGCCTGCCGTTGAAGCCCGACCATCTCGATGCCCGGCGCCATGGCCTCAGGCGTCGGCTCGAAGCTGGGAACCGGACGCCAGAACAACAGTTGCGCGGTAGCGGGGTGGTCGAGCGCCCACCGCCCGCTGGCCTCGAGACCGGCCGCCAGCGCTTGGATGCCCGGCGGGACTTCCTCCATCGCGGCGCGCATGACGTCGAGGTTGTCTCGCTGGCCCCGTTCGAAGAGGGCGTCGTAGATTCCCATGAGCGAGTCGAAGTACTTGTAGATGGAGGGGGGCTTCACGCCGAGCCGCCGGGCGACCTCGGAAAGGCTCAGCCCGTTGACCCCTACCTCGGTCATCACGTCTGCGGCGATGGAGAGGATCTCCTCGATGGTCTCCTGACGTCGTCGAGCCCGACGGTCGCCGGGCGCCGGCAACGACTCGGCGGTGATCGATGCCACGCCGGCAATGGTAGCACAAGTTTCTGTTGACAGCGCTAGCTAATGCCGTTAGCTTTCGCGATGTCGCTACAGCAGCGAGAGAGGAGCGGGTCAGATGGCGCCGAAGAACCAGCGGTGGTGGTTGACGAAGGACAGCGTCGAACTCGAGATCGAGGCTGACGCAGAAATGCTCTACCGGATGGTCTCCGACCTGCCCCGCATCGGGGAGTGGAGCCCCGAATGCGAGAGCGTCACGTGGGAGGGCGACGTCACCGTGCCCGTTGAGAACACGACGTTCATGGGCCACAACGCGGTGGGGCCGGGTCGCCGCATCCGCTACTCACGTCACGGGCGGGTGCTGGTGGCCGACCCCGGCCGTGAGTTCGCCTTCATCACCGACGAGGGCGGGCGGGAGTCAACCGTGTGGCGCTACCAGTTCGAGCCCCTTTCCGCCGGCGGCACGAGGGTCACCGAGTCCTATGAGGTGCGGTGGATCCCGACCTGGGCGCGGATCCTCGACGTTCCCACCAACCGTCACAAGGAGCTGCTCAAGGGCATGCGCACCACCCTGGAGCGACTCAAGGCCACCGCGGAGTCCGAGCACCGCCGCACACCTGCGCAGTCCCAGGAGGACGCCCGATGAACACCACCGCATTCACCGCCACTCCCGGCGTGGACGTGATCACCACGGCCGTCGCCATCCCGGCCCTCGGCTCGATCGCCATCAACGCCTTCGTGCTGCATGGCACCGAGCCGATCCTCGTCGACACCGGCGCGGTGGCCGGCGCTCGGGAGTTCATGACTGCCTTGACGTCGATCATCGACCCGGGCGAGCTGCGCTGGATCTGGCTCACGCACACCGACTTCGATCACATCGGCTCGCTGGCCGCCCTGCTGCAGGCCAACCCGAACCTGCGAGTCATCACCTCCTTCCTCGGCGTCGGCATCATGGGGCTGTCGTCGACGCCGCTGCCGATGGACCGCGTCCATCTCATCAATCCGGGCCAGTCGGTGACTGTGGGCGACCGGCGGCTGACGGCGGTCAGGCCGCCCGTCTACGACAGCCCGATCACCACCGGGTTCGTCGACGACCGCTCCGGCGTCCTGTTCAGCTCCGACTGCTTCGGCGCGCTGCTGCCGGCGGTCCCCGAGGACGCCGCCGATCTCGACACCGCCGAGCTGCGGGCCGGCCAGGTTCGCTGGGCCACCATCGACTCGCCCTGGGTGCATCGCGTCGATCGCAACGCGTTCGGTCAGGCGCTCGACAACGTGCGGGCGATCGAGCCGACCATGGTGTGCAGCAGCCACCTGCCGCCGGCCCCGGGCGCCATGCTCGACCTCTTCGTCGAGTCGCTGGCCATGGTGCCCGGCTCCGACCCCTTCGTCGGCCCCGATCACACCGCCCTCGAGGCCATGCTGGCCGGCATGGCAGCCGGGCCTGGCTCCGGCGACGGCTGACCGCTGCCGGGATGGCAGTAACGGCAGTACCGGTACGTGATCAGCTCGTACCGCCGGCGGCAACGCCCGTTCCTGGGCCACGACGTTGATGCGGTAGAGCGCAGCCAGAGACCCGCCGAGGTTGCCGACGAACTCTGTTGCGTCGGCGATCTGTGCCCCACCCGCATGCCGGCCTCGCCGGAGCGCAGCGCAGGCCTGCCGTATTTCGAGGCTACGGGCGCCGGCCGCCCGGGCGACACCTGCCTGCCACCAGGCTGGAATACTTGCGGGCGGAGCATCACGGCGGGCTCCGGGGGAGGCAGGGGACATGGTGGTACGGCTGAGGATGTGGTTCAGGGTGCTGGTGGCGGGGGCGGTGCTCGTCTCGGCGATGGCCCTGGCTCCCGGGGGGCCCACAGGTGCCGGCGCCCAAGCGTCACAGCGCCCGCCGAGCACGCCTGAGCTCCTCGATCTGGCCAGAGAGCGGGGCGAGATCGACGCCGCCATCGTGGACCTCTTCCTGGCCCGCATCTTCGCCGGGCGGGGTCGGAGCGGCGCGGTGCCGGCCCGCTTCCAGAGTGAAACGCCGTGGGACGGCACGCTGCCACTGTTCCTGCTCCGCCAGCGGCTGGCGGCCCGACCGGACACGCCGGCGAAGGTCGACGCCGAGGTCGCGCTGGCGGCATCCACGACGTGCAGCAATTCCTCCGGCGCCCTCCCGAACGAGACGGCGAGCACCCATTTTTACCTGACGTACGGCACCATCGGCGGTGGACTCAGTGCGACCAACTACCTCAACTCGCTGGAATCCGCGTGGTCGACGCAGGTCACGAGCTTCGGCTGGGCCGCGCCGCCGTCGCTGTCGCCGCCTCCGCCGGCGCCGATCGGTACGAAGTACCACGTTCGCGCGCGAGGCTCTCAGCGGCGGCCTGTACGGGTTCGTCTCCTCGGTCGGCACCGGCGCAGGGTTCGTCGGCAACAACCCCAACACGTCATGGACCGAGACCGACGCAAGAGCCAGCTGCATGGTCCTCAACAGCAACTTCACCGGGTTCCCCGGATCGCCCCAGCGGGCGCTCGACGCCACGACCGCCCATGAGTTCAACCACTCCATCCAGTTCGGCTACGGCGCCTTCAACGCGGATGTCGACGCCTCCATGCTGGAGGGCGGGGCGACGTGGATGGAGGACGAGGCCGCCGACCATGCCGACGACGCCCACCACTACCTGTGGCCAAACTTCCGGGAGAGCATGGGCGACTACGACGGCAGTTCACCGTATGCCTTCTGGGTCATCCTGCGCGGCCTGACCGAGCGGTTCGGCTCCGGTGTCGCCGGCGGCGGCGAGCAGGTCATGCAGGACTTCTGGGAGAACACGAGCAAGGGCTCAGGGGTCCAGCTCGGAGCGCTGGCGCCGGCCATGGCCAACAAGGGTGTCAGCCTGGCCGACGGGTACCACGACATGGCGATCGCCGCCGGCTTCGTGAAGGCCTGCGGGGGTGGCTATGTGCTGCCCTACTGCTTCGAGGAGGCCGCGGGGTACCTCGACTCGGCGCCCGGGCTCCCGGCGGTCGCCGGCTCCATCGCCAGTGTGGGTGGGTCCTTCAGCGGGAGCATCGAGGACGACTACTCCCTGGCCTGGGTAAGCCTGCCCTCCTCGGCCGGGTACTCGCTGACCCTCTCGAACACCTCGGGCGGCGGGCAGCTCCGGGCGACGGCCGTATGCGACACCGGCGGCAGCCTGGTGCGCTCACCGTTCCCCGCCGTGGCCGGCGGGGGGGCGAGCACGACGCTCGCCAACTTCAGCGCCGGCAGTTGCGTCCGCCGCCTCGCCGTCATCACCAACCAGCAGCAGTCGCCTGGGAACCCGTCCGCGTCACCCGGCCGGTCCTTCACCCTGGGCACAGCGGCGACTGTCGCGCCGGAAGCGGCCACAGTCGCCGACTACGACGGCAACGGCTCGACCGACCGGAGCGTCTTCCGCGACGGAGCGTGGTTCGTGCAGGGGGCGGCCACGGTGTACCTCGGTCTGCCGGGCGACATCCCTGTGCCCGCTGACTACGACGGCAACGGCGACGTCGAGCGAGCGGTGTACCGCAACGGCGCCTGGTACGTGGAGGGCCAGGCGCCCGCGTTCTTCGGCCTCGAGGGCGACGTCCCGGTGCCCGGCGACTACGACGGTGACGGCGACGCCGACCGGGCGATCTTCCGCCCGTCGGTGGGCGGCTGGTACGTCGAGGGGCAGGCCACGGTGTTTCTCGGGGTAGGGACCGACATTCCCGTGCCCGGCGACTACGACGGCAACGGCGACGTCGAGCGGGCGGTGTTCCGTGACGGGGCGTGGTTCGTCGAGGGCCAACCGACGGTGTTCCTCGGCCTGGCCGGGTTCGTACCGGTGCCCGGTGACTACGACGGCAACGGCACCACCGACCGGGCCGTGTTCAAGGACGGGCAGTGGCACGTCCAGAACCAGGCCACCGTGTTCCTCGGCGCCGCCGGCCACAGACCCCAGCCGGGTGACTACGACGGCGACGGCACGACCGACCGGGCCGTCTTTACCGCCGGCGGCTGGTACGTCCACAACCAGAGCACGGTGTTCTTCGGTCTGGGGACCGACATCCCGCTGTCCCTGCCCCAGGCGATCTACCGGCGCTTTGCCTGAGCGCACTAGCCTGGACTCATGGCGGGACCGTTCGAGGCGACGCTGACAGCTGCCGGGCGCCCCCCGCACCTATCCTGCCAGCCGTGATCGAGAGGGTCTGAGGGCAGTGGAACTACGCCCCTACATCGACGTCCTCCGCCGCCGCATCTGGTTCGTCCTCGAGGCGGTGATCATCGTCGCCGTGGTCGCCGGCGTGGGCTCGAGCCTGCGTCCCGTGAAGTACACCTCATCGGCGCGCATGTACCTCCAGCCGGACAGCCCGGCCGAGCAGCTGAACCCCGGCCAGCTCACCTTTCGTGACCCTGTGCGCTTCGTGCAAGCCCAGATCGACATCCTGGGCAGCGAGGCGGTGGCCCGGGAGGCCGCCAAAGTGGTGGGCGGGCTGTCGGCGAAGGACGTCGAGCGTCGAACGTCGGTCCGGTCGTCGTCGACGAGCGACGTGCTGGAGGTCTCGGCCACGGACGGGGATCCCGATCGGGCCCGCCGCATCGCCGATGCGGTGGTCAGCAGTTACATCGAGAACCGCCGGCGCAGCGCCGTCGCCGGCCTCGAGCGGGCGGCCAAGGACCTCGACGAGCGGCTGGCACCGCTCAATGCCCAGCTGGCCGACATCGACGCTCGCATCGCGGCCCTCCCGCCGGCGGAACGGACCGCTGCGGCCGGCCAGCAGCTGCTCGCCCTCCGGGAGGCGACCCTGTCGCAGTACGAGACGCTCTTCAGCCGCCGGCAGGAGCTGGCGGTCGACATCAGCCTCCAGCGGGGCGGGGCCGAGGTCATCGCCGAGGCCACCATACCCACCTCTCCGGTGAGCCCCCGCCCGGTGCGCGATGCCGCGGCCGGCGCCCTTTTCGGGGGCATCCTCGGGGCGGGCATCGTCCTCCTCCGGGAGCAGCTCGACGACAAGCTCCGTTCGGTCGAGGAGGTGGAGCGGGCGCTCTCGGTGCCCATCCTCGCCCAGCTCCCCATGGACGACGGTGCCGGGACCGGGGTCGCCGCCATCGCCCACCCCCACAGCCCGCTCAGTGAGGCCGTCCGCTCCCTGCGGACCAGCGTGCAGTACACCGGCCTCGACAAGCCACTGAAGACGATCGTCGTCACCAGCGCCATGCCGTCCGAGGGGAAGTCCGTGGTGTCGGCCAACCTGGCCGCGGCGTGCGCCGTCGCCGGCCACCGCACCGTGCTCGTCGGCGCCGATCTCCGCCGGCCTCGGCTCTCGGCGCTGTTCGACGTCAAGAACGGCGCCGGCGGGCTGAGCGAGATCGTCGCCGGGGTCAACGGCGCCGGCCCCGAGGCGTCCGGCATGGTCCCGGCGCGTGCGGAGGGGCCGGCGCAGGAGAAGCCCAACACCACCGGCGGCGTGGCCGCCAAGCTGGTGCGGCCGATCGCCAACCTGGCGTTCCTCCCGGCCGGCCGCCCCCCTCCCAACCCGGCCGAGCTGCTCGGCTCCCGCCGGATGAAGAGCCTCCTGGGCGAGCTGACCGCCGGCGCCGATGTGGTGGTGATCGACACGCCGCCGCTGCTCCCGGTCGCAGACGCCGCGATCGTCGCCGGCCAGGTCGACGGGGTGATCCTCGTCGTCGCCCTGAACGAGACCCGCAAGGACACCGCGCGGCGGGCGCTGGCGATGCTCGAGCGCACCGACGCCCGGGTGCTGGGCGTGGTGGTCAACAAGGCGACCCGGGATGCAGTGCCCTACTACTACAACGGCTACTCCGCCGCCCCGGCCAGCCCCACCCCCCGCTGGCGGTTCCGCCGGCGCTAGTGGGCGCCGCGGCAGCGCAGCACCGCGGGAATCGTCAAGAGCAGGATCTTGAGGTCGAGGGCGATGTTCCGGTTCTCGAGGTAGTGGCGGTCCAGGGCCAGCCGGTCGCTTCCCGTCACGAGGCTGCGGCCGCACACCTGCCAGTAGCCGGTGAGGCCCGGGCGCACGCTGAGGTAGGCCGCCGAGAGGTCGCCGAACATCTCCAGCTCCTCGGGGACCACCGGGCGGGGCCCGACCATGCTCATCTGGCCGAGCAGGACGTTCACCAGCTGGGGCAGCTCGTCGAGGCTGGTCCTGCGCAGGAAGCGGCCGACGGGAGTCAGCCGGGGGTCGAGGCCGGACGGGACCTTGAAATGACTCGCGAGGTACTCGTGGCGGAGGCCGGGATCGCGCTCGAGCTGCTCCTCGGCATCGCTCACCATCGTCCGCAGCTTCAGGATACGGAACCGCCGCCCGCCGGCCCCAACTCGCACCTGCCGGAAGAACGCCGGCCCGGGCGATGTCGCCTTGACCATTGCGGCGAGTACCAGCACCACAGGGGCGGTGACGAGAAGCATGCTCAGCGCCAGGACGACGTCGAGGCCCCGGCTGATCGCGCTCGCCAGCGTCCCCGACCGGACAGCGAAGGACCCCGGCCCGGCGGTCACAGCCGGGCCCTTGAGGGAGGTTGGGAAGGACCGGCTCGCCAACGCCATCGGCGGAGAATAGTGGAATTCGCAAGTGTTCGAGTTCACCGGCGGTAGAGCCAGTCCGCTTCCACGACGCGGCCGTCCGTCTCCCGCCGGAAATCGAGCGGCCGGGCGAGTGCCCAGCCGAGGCCGGTCAGGACCTCGTGGACCGCGGCGAAGGTGGGCTGGCCGGCATAGCCGCGGACGAACGCGGTCTCGATCAGGATGGCGTCTACCTGGGCGAGGGTGTCCCTGGCGCCAGCGATGACCTCCAGCTCCAGCCCCTGCACGTCCAGCTTGAGCAGGACGGGGCGGGCCAGCTCCCGGCCGGCGACGACCGTGTCCAATCGCTGCAGGGGGACCGACTGGGCGGGCAGCTCCTCCGCCCAGGAGTGGTCGCCGGCCTCGGGGGCCACGGGGAGGACCGAGGAGGAGAGGCTGTGGCGATGGGGGATGAGGTCCACCGTGCCGTCGTGGGCCCCGAGCGCACAACGGTGGACCTCGACGCTGCCTACCCGGGCGGCGCCGGCCTCGAGAGCGCCGGCGGGTTCCGCCAACGGCTCGAAGGCCAGGACGTGCGCCCCCGGCCAGGCGCCGAGCGCCGCACGGGTGAACTGGCCGGCGTTGGCGCCGGCGTCGATGACCGTCGCGAACCGCCACCCGTCGGACTCCAGCGACCGCACCAGGCGGAAGGCGGCGAGGGAGAAGGGCCGCCACGTCCTCAGCGCCCGCAGCCCCCCGGGGGCCATGACGGTCTCCGCCATGCGCTGGAGCCGCTCGCCCAGGGCGACGACCGAAGCCTCCTTCATGGCCGGTCGCGGCACGCTCGGGCCAGGACGCGCTCGATGGCGTCCACAGGCCGGGCGACGTTGAAGTGCTGCTCGGCATAGGCCCGGCCCCGACTCCCGAGCCCCTGGCGGAGGCAGGGGTCGTCCACCAGCAGGCGAGCCGCGGCCACCCATTCGGCGGGCTGATCCGGCTCGACGAGGAGGCCGGCGCCGGCCTCCCGCAAGGTGCGCGCCGCCAGGTTTGCCGCCGGCAGGGCGGCTAGCTGGGCTCGGCCGGCGACCAGGTAGGTGAGGATCTTGGAGGGGACCGAGAACGTCGCCGCGTCGGCGCGGAGCATCGAGACGAGGACGTCGGCGCTGCCCAGGACCTCGGGGAGCCGCTCGTAGGGCTGGAAGTCGACCAGGACCAGGTTGGACAGGCCGCGGGCCCGGCGGTGCTCCTCGAGCCACGTGCGCCCGAGTCCCTCGGAGACGACGACGACCCGGACATCGGCGCGGTCGCGGAACCCCTCGGCGAGTGCCGCCAGCTGCTGCGGTTCGTGCTTCAGCCCCAGAGTGCCGGCGTAGAGCAGGGTGACGGCATCGTCGAGCCCGTGCTCGGTGGAGAACACGTTCTGCCGCGCCGGTTCCGGCGCCAGCTCGGCCCAGTTGGGGACGACGGCCACCCGTTCGGGGGGGACCCCCCACCGCTGGAGCAGGGGCACGAAGTCGCCGGTGACGGGGACGACGCCGGCGCACGAGCGCAGCAGGCCGGCTTCCATCCGCCGGAGCAGCGCGGCGCCCGCCCGCCCGGCCACCCCACCCCGCCGGGCGAGCATGCTGCCCATGGCCACGCTGTGGACGTCCTGCAGCCAGTTGACCAGCGGGATGCCGGCCTTCCCCAACGGCCGGCCGGCGAGCCGGAGCACGAACAGGGGTGTGTTGGCCGACAGGACGACGTCGGGTTGCCAGGAGACGGCGGCGCCGGCCAGTTGGCGGGCGTACGCCAGCTCCAGCCGGGCTCGGTCGGTGACCTTGTAACGGTCGAGCGCGGCATCGACGGAGACCTCGGCGAAGCTGAGCCCGCCGGGGTCGCCCGTGGTGCGCTCGAGGCGGCCCTTCCCGCTGCGCAGCGACGCGTTGTGCAGGTGGCGGACGTCGTGGCCCCTGGCCGCCAGTTCACGCGCGGCCTGCGCGATGAAGCCGTAGCCTCCGTAATCGTGGAGCAGGATTCGCAGGGCGCTACCGGCGCATTCGATCGTTGACGGCTGTCCCTGCGCCGGTCACCGCGGCGGCGACCTTCGGCGCCTTCGGGGTCGCCGTGGTGCTCCTGGGCCCGACCAGCCCCCTGATCCTGTTGGCCATGGCCGCCGTGTGGGCCGTCGTGGTCATCGCCCGGATCGGGACCGGCCCGGTCGTCACCGTGGCAATGATGGCGGTCGCCTTCACGGCGCCGATGAACGGGCTGCGCTTCTTCCGGGTGGCCGCCACCGATGTGGTGCTCGCGGTGGCGATCCTGGGTCTGGCGGTGGAGGTGCTCGTCACCAAGCGGCGATGGCGTCCGCTGCCGCCGGGGTTCACGTTCGGGACCGTGCTCGTCGTCGGCGGTGGTCTCATCGGCACGCTGTACGCCGCTCGTCCTGGGGCAAGCCTGGCCTCCCTCCTCCCGTTCACGCTGGCGGCAACGGTACCGGTCATCGTGCTGCGCATGTGGGCCCCGTCGGTGGCCTCGCTCCGGCGCTACGCCTGGTGCTGGGTCTGCGGGGCGGCGGTCAGCGGCACGATCGGGCTCCTGTCGACGGGTGGGATCACGGGCCGCCCCGAGGGGCTGACGCCCCATCCGAACCACCTGGCGATGACGTGCGCGCTCGCCGGCGGCATCGCCCTGGCACTGTGGTTGAGCGAGGTGGGCTGGCGCCGGCACGTCATGCTGGGCATGTTCGGGCTCCTGATTCTGACCGTGGTGCGAGCCGGTTCGCGGGCCGCGCTCGTCGGCCTGCTGGTCGGCGCGGTGATCGTCGTATTCACCACGCGACGCCTCCGGCCGGCGCCCGAGCGCATCGGCCGGGGCGCGCTCGCCCTGCTGGCGCTGGGGGTCGTGACCGGCGGGTTGCTGATCACCGGTGCAGTCGAGGTGGGCGAGCAGAACGCCGTCCAGCGCCTCCTGGGCGACCGGAGCGCCCGGGCCAGCAACGCCGAGCGCCTGACCCTGCTCGAGAAGAACGTCGACCGGATCGGCGACCGCCCACTGACCGGCAACGGGTTCGAAGAGGCCAGGCAGGCCCACAACATCTACGTCCAGGTGTGGGCCGCCGCCGGCGTCCCGGGCCTGCTCGGGTTCGTCATGCTCATCGTCGCCGTCGTCCGGGAGGGCGTCCGCACCCTCGCCGAACCGGGAGTCCGGTCGATGTACCTCGCCAGCGCCTTCCTCGCCGGCTACGTCGGGTATCTCTTCGCCGGCCTGGCCCAGAACGTCCTGTGGGACCGGTATGTGTGGCTGCACGTGGCGGTGATCCTGTGGGCACGCACCGCAGCAGACACGAAGGAGCCTGCGGTCACCACGTGCGCGTAGCGATCCTCTGGAAACAAATGTCAGGGTACGCCGGCGCCTGCTTCGGCGCGCTCCGCGATGCCGGCGCCGAGGTCCTGCTCGTCCATCGCGCCGCGACGCGCGACGCCCCTTACGAGGAGTCGGGAATCGAGGTGGGCGTCGACACCGAGCGGTGGGTGGCCAAGCCGGCGGAGCGGACGCTCCGCCGGCGGGTGGAGGCGTTCGCCCCCGACGTCCTGCTGCTGTGCTCCTGGGACGTCGGCGCCTACCGGCGCATCGGGCGGGCCATGGCCGGGCGCACGCTGCGGGTCCTGTTCATGGACAACCCGTGGCGGGGCACGGCCAAGCAGTGGGCGGGGCGAATCTCGTCGTCCCTCGTCGTCCGGCCGATGTGCGACGCCGCCTTCCTTCCCGGAGAGCGGGCCGCCGACTTCGCACTGCGCCTGGGCATCCCCTCCGACCGGATATTGCGGGGCGCCTACACCTGCGACCACGACCGGTTCGCGGCAATCGCCCGGTCCCGCACCGCAGGACCGGCGCACGCGTTCGCCTTCGTCGGGCGGCTGGTCGCCGACAAGGGCGTCGACGTCCTGGCCGAGGCGTACCGGGAGTACCGGGCGGCCGCTGCCGATCCGTGGCCGCTGACGGTGTGCGGGACTGGTCCGCAGTCCGCGCTCCTCGCCGGCATCCCGGGGGTCGACCTGCGGGGCTTCGTGCAGCCCGCCGACCTGCCCGCAGTGTTCGCTGGCGCCGGCTGCCTGATCCTTCCCAGCCGCTTCGAGCCGTGGGGAGTCGTGGTCCACGAGGCGGCGGCGGCCGGGCTGGCGGTGATCGCCACCACCGAGTGCGAGGCGTCCACCCGACTGGTCGTCGACGGGTACAACGGCGCCGTGGTGCCGCCGTCGGATCCCGGGGCGCTCGGCCTGGCCATGGCACGCATCGCCGGCGGGGACCTGGCGGCCATGGGTGCGGCGAGCAGCGACCTGGCCCGGCAGTTCACCCCGACCCGCTGGGCCGCCTACTTCCTCGAGCGGGCGGCTGAGCTGCGCCCGCGCTTGGGCCTGCCGCCGGCGTGAGGCCGCTCCGGATCACGATCAACACCCTGTCGGTCACCGATCACAACGAAGGCATCCTGACGATGATCACCGGCTTGGTACCGGCGCTCCTGCGCAACGACCGGTCGAACCGCTACCGGCTGATCTGCAGCCGGGCCAACGAGGAACTGTTCGCGCCCCTCGGTGACGCAGTCGACATCCACGTCATCGGGCACCGCCGGCGCCGGCCGGTCCTGCGCCTCGTGCACGACCAGGTCACCGTCCCGTGGCTCGTCCGCCGGGGGACCGACGTGCTGCTCACACCGTCGACCGTGGGCAGCGTGCTGGCGCCGGCGCCCCAGGTCGTGGTGGTGGTGGCGCACCTCGCCGTGCCGTCGATCCGCGAGGTCGCGGGATCCAGCCTGTCGCCCGTGCACCTCCTGTACTACGGGCCGCTGATGCGGCTGTCGCACCGCCGGGCGGCGGCGGTCGTCTCGATCTCGACGGTCCTCGCCCAGGGGCTCCAGGTCGAGTGCGGCCTCGACCCGGCCAAGTCGACGACCATCCTGCTGGGTCTCGACCCGGTGCCGGTGCCGGTGCCGGCGCCGGCGCCGGCGGCGGCGGCGGCGGCGGAGCCCTACGTCCTCTTCGTGGGGACGCTGTATCCCTACAAGAACGCCGAAGGCCTCGTGCGAGGCATGGCTCTGGCCCGGGCCCGGCTTCCCGGGCCCCTCCGGTTGGTCATCGCCGGGCGGGATCCCGACGGTCGCCAGGTGCCGGCGCTGCGGGCGCTGGCCGAGCAGCTGGGCGTGTCGGGTGAGGTGAGCCTGCCCGGCAAGGTCGACGCCGGCACGCTGGAGGAGCTGTACGCCGGCGCCCTGGCCCTGGTGTTCCCGTCCCGCGCCGAGGGGTTCGGGTTCACCGCCTTGGAGGCGATGGCGCGTGGCGTGCCCGTGGTCGCGGCCGACCGCACGTCGCTCCCTGAAGTGGTGGGCGACGCCGCCCTACTCGTCGATCCGGAGTCTCCCGAGTCGATCGCCGCCGCGCTCGTCCGGGTCGCCGGCGACGCCGGCCTGCGGGCCCGGCTGGCGGACGCCGGCAAGGCCCGTGCCGCCGAGCTGTCCTGGGACCGCACCGCCCAGGCCTTCGTCGACGTGCTCGGTCGAGTGGCCCGCTAAAAGGGTCCTGGCGAAGATCACCCACCACACGGCAGCAGTGACCCCCATGCCGCCGGCCAGGCCGTACGCGAACCCGACGTCGTCGGCCACCGCTGCGCCGAAGATCGGGAGCCCGAGGACGGCGGGCAGCACCAGCAGGCGGGCGCGCAGGGCGACGCGGGCCTCGCCGATGGCCCGCAGGCCGGCGGTCGCACCCATCGCCAGCCCGCCGGCCACCATGGAGGCACCGAGCGGGACGAGCAGCGGACGGGCCTGGGGCCAGGTCTCACCCAGCACCGCCCGGCCGGCACCCGACGGCAGCGCCACCAGGACGAGTGTCCACGCGCCGGCGCCGGCGGCCACCGCCAGCGACGCGCGACCCATGAGCGCCCGGACGCCGGGCCGGTCGACCCGTACCCGGCGGGCTCCCTCGGGCAGCAACGTGACGAGGATTCCGAGGTAGAGGATGTTGATCGGGCCGAACAGCGTCTGGCCCGCTCGTATGGCGCCGGCGGCATCCAGGCCACTGATCGCCCCGAGCAGCCAGAGGCCGACGCTGGCTGCCCCGCCGGCGACGAGGAAGTCGGCCGTGAACGGGCCGCCGAGGACGAGGTTGCTCCTCACCCACCGCCACCCGGCCCCCAGCCCGGGTGCCGTCCGGGCGCGGACGGCGCCGGCCAGCGCGGCAACCGCACCGGCCGCCGCCCACCCGATGACGAAGGCGGCCGGCTCGGTGGCGTCGGCCACGATGAGGTAGACGGTGACGGCCGCCTGGACCACGACCCAGACCACGTCGACGAAGAGGGCTTCGGCGGGCCGGCCGGCGGCGAAACCGACGTACCGCCACCCGTCCTGGAGCAGCAGGACCGGGAGGAACGGGCCGATGGCAAGGAGGCATGCGCCGGCCGGCCCGCCGACGAGCGCTCCTCCGGCGGCGCAGGCGACGCCTCCGACCACGCCGAACGCAGCCATGGCGCCGGCCGGGCCGGCGCGGTCACCGTCGAGGTCGCTCGCCGCCGTTACCAGCAGCGGCTCGGTGGCGAGCGCCCGGGCGACGCCGAGCACGAAGGCGTAGACCGCCATGGCCAGGGCGAAGCCTCCGAAGTCGGCCGGCGCCAGGGCGCGGGCGGCAACGACGGCCATCGCCACGTTGCTGAGGCTGGCGATGCTCTGGTCGGCGATGCCGAGGACGCGGCTCCTGCGGACCATACGCTAGGGCGAGGACAGCCGGTCGTGCAGGGCCTCGAGATCGGCCACCGCGATCCCGTTGGCGCCCTTCGCCGGTGGGCGGTCGGCGATGGTCACTCGCCGGCCGGCGGGGTCGTAGGTCACCCAGCGGTAGCCCAGCGACGCCATGCGCTCGGTGAGAGCTGGAGGGTCGTTCGCCTCGACGATGACGACCGGCCGGTCCCGCCGCAGCAGCTGTTCCGCACCGTCGATGACGCCGGCCTCATCGCCTTCGACGTCGATCTTCACCAGGGCGACCCGGTCGGTTGCGAGATCGTCCAGGGTGACGAGGTCCACGAGGCGGACGCCGCCGGCGGTGCCCTCGGGCATGAGGCGGTTCATCGGCCCGCGGCCCGTGCTGAAGGCGCTCGAGCCGGCGGCGGCCCCGACAGCCTGTGGGCTGAGCTCGACGAGGCCGCTCAGCCCGTTGCGGGCGACGTTGCGCTCCGCGGTGCGCCGGGCCCCGTCATCCGGTTCGAACGCCCTGACCCGCACGCCGTCGATGCTCGCCGCCAGCAGGCTGTACAGGCCCACGTTGGCTCCGACGTCCAGCATGACGTCGCCGGCGCGCAGGTAATCGAGCACGAGCCGCATCTCCTGCCAGTCCGGAAGGCCGCAGTAAAGCACCCCCGAGGTCACCGGGTCGTGGGGCGCGAGGTGAAGCGCCAGCCCGGGCGGCATGGTGATCGTCCACGGCCGGCGGACGGTGCGTTCCCACAGCTGCCAGCCGACCCACAGGGCGAGCCGCCGGCCCCGCTGCCGGCGGTTGGCCGGGTGGCGCCAGATGCGGGTCGCGGTGCGGGTGATCGGCGTCGTGTGTGCAGAATTCCGTGTCAGAGACGCAATTCTGCACACCGCTCGGTCAGGACTGGGGTATCAGCGGGCGCGGGCCGGCCCGCTCGTTGCTGGCCGATCGTCTCCAGCAGGCGGTCGCCGGGGTCCATCGGCGCTCGGGAGTTCCCTCATCGACACCACCGTGACGTGAATGGAGCGCGGAGTGCCCATACTGGGAGGGCGGGTCGAGACGACGGGCCCAGGAGGCGACTGAACACATGGCTGAACCGACCGCGGGCTCCGACGAGCGGGAGCAGGCGCGCCTGAAAGTCCTGCGGGACCTCGGGCTGCTCGACACGCCCGCCGAGGAGCGCTTCGACCGGTTGACGAGGCTGGCCGCCCGCCTCTTCGACGTCCCCATCGCCCTCGTGAACCTGGTGGACGCCAACCGGCTGTGGTCGAAGTCCTGCGTGGGGCTGTCCCCGCGCGAGCACGAGCGGGAGGGCTCGTTCTGTGCCACCACGATCCTTGGTGACGACACGCTGGTGCTCCCCGACACCGCCGCCGACGTGCGCTTCGCCGGCAACCCGCTGGTCACCGAGGCGGGAATCCGCTTCTACGCCGGCCGTCCGCTCCGTGGTCCCAGCGACGAGAAGGTCGGCACGTTCTGCATCATCGACACCCGTCCCCGACGGCTGGGCCCCGAGGAGCTCGCAACCCTCGAGGATCTGGGCCGCATGGCCGAGGCCGAACTGGGAGCGGTGGAGTTGGCGGACGCCTTGGCCCGAGCGGTGCACACCGAGGCCCGGCTGCGGGTGATCGGCGCCGCGGTCGACGAGGCCATCCTCGTGGTGGACGGGACCGGCTGCGTGCGCGACGCGAACCCCGCCGCCAACCTGACCTTCGGCCGTGATGCGGAGGCTTCCGTGGTCGGGCGGTCCCTGGGCGAGCTGCTGCCGGACCGCCACTTCGACGACGAGCACGCCGGCCGGCGCCTGACCACGGCCCGGCGGTTCGACGGCTCTCCCTTCAGCTTCGAGTTCGCGGCGCGGTCGGTTGCACTCGATCGGGAGCGCTTCCACGTCGTCGCCGGCCGCGACATCACCGACACCCTGCGGGCCGAGGCCGACCTGCGCCAGGCCAAGGAGGATGCCGAACGGGCCACGGCGGCCAAGTCGGCGTTCCTCGCCACCATGAGCCACGAGATCCGCACGCCGATGAACGCCATTATGGGCATGACCGGCCTGCTGCTCGACACGCCGTTGAGCCTGGACCAGCGCGACTTCGCCACCACCATCCGCTCGAGCAGCGAAGGCCTGCTGGGCATCCTCAACGACATCCTCGACTTCTCCAAGATCGAGGCCGGCGAGCTGGAGCTGGAGCACCAGCCCCTCTCGCTCCAGGAGTGCGTGGAGAGCGCATTCGACCTCGTCGCCCCGCAGGGGGCGGCCACCGGCCTGGAGCTCGTCCACTTGGTCGACGAGCGGTGCCCACCGGCCGTCGTCGGCGACGTCACCCGCATCCGCCAGGTGCTGGTGAACCTGCTCAGCAACGCGGTGAAGTTCACCGAGCACGGCCACGTGCTGCTCACGGTCTCACCCGTGGCCCTCGACGAGGACCGGGTCGAGCTCTTCTTCGAGGTCTCCGACACCGGCATCGGCATTCCGCCCGACCGGATCGACCGGCTGTTCCAGTCCTTCCGCCAGGTCGACGCCTCCACCACCCGTGTCTACGGCGGGACGGGGCTGGGGTTGGCGATCAGCCGACGCCTGGTGGAGGCCATGGGCGGCACGATCGATGTGGAGAGCCGACCGGGGCACGGGACGACGTTCCGTTTCAGCGTCGTCGCCCCGGTGGCCGCCGGCGTCGCCCGCCCACCGGTGGCCGCCGACCTCGATGGCCGGCGGGCGCTCGTCGTCGACGACAACGCGACCAACCGGGAGATCCTCAGCCGGCAGCTGGCCGCGTGGGGGATGGAGAGCGAAGCGACCGAGTCTCCGGACACGGCCCTGGAGTGGCTGGCGGCCGGGAAGCGCTTCGACGTCGCCGTCCTGGACATGCAGATGCCTCGCGTCGACGGCGTCACGCTCGCCCGGGCGATCTCGGGAATGACGGCGGGCACGGGCTCGCCTGGCCTCCCGCTCGTACTGCTCACGTCGCTCGGCCAGGCTGATGTCCCGGCTGGGCTGTTCGCGGCCACCCTGACCAAGCCGGCCAAGTTGGCCATGCTCCACGCAGCCATGGAGCGGGCCCTCGGCGCCCGCGACGCCGCCGATGCCGACCAGGCTCCCACGTCGCATTTCGGGCCGGGCAACTTGCGGATCCTCATGGCCGAGGACAACAAGGTGAACCAGCGGGTCGGCGTGCTGATGCTTGAGCAGCTCGGTTACCGGGCCGATATCGCGGGCAACGGCCAGGAGGTGCTCGACGCCATCGAGCGGGCGCCATACGACGTCATCCTGATGGATGTGCGGATGCCCGAGATGGATGGGATCGAGGCCACTCGGCGCATCCGCGCCCAGGCCGGCATCCGCCAGCCGCGGATCATCGCCATGACGGCCAGCGCCTTCGCCGAGGACCGGGAGGAATGCCGGGCGGCGGGCATGGACGACTACGTGGCCAAGCCGGTGCGCCGGGAGGAGCTGGTGTCGGCCCTCGAACGGTGCGCCGCCGGCAACGATGATGCGGGCCCCGCGGTGGACGCCGACCCGCCGCCGACCCGGGCGCAGGCCGTCGACCTCTCCGTGCTGGCCGCGCTGCTCGGGTCGCTCGGGTCGCGTGCGCTGTCCGCCGAGGCCCGGCTCATCGACACCTACCTCCGCGAGCTGCCGAGACTGGTGGGCCAGCTCCGGGAGGGCGACGAGCGCAACGACGCAGAGTTGTTCCATCGGGCGGCCCACACCCTGAAGTCCAGCAGCGCCAACATGGGCGCCCTCGGGCTGAGCGAGCTGTGCGGGGCGCTGGAGGACGACAGCCGCGACGGCGTGCCCGCCGACGCCGCCGAGCGGGTGGCCGGGATCGCGGCGGTCGGCGAGGAAGTGGTCAGCGCCCTCGGCGCCCGCCGGCGCCAATTGCCGGACTGACGGTCAGGGCGCCGGCGGGGTGGAAAAGCCCCGCCGGGTCATGACGCCCCAGTCGGTGCGCTTGCGGAGGAACTTCCAGATGCCCCGGAGGCGCCAGACCACCGTGAGCTGGCGGTAGCCGAGGCTCTCCAGCACGGCCCACACCACCAGGAGCGCCCGGTCGCGCAGCCGCCCGTACCGGTGGAAGCTCAACTCCTCGAGGGCCAGCGTGAACGTGGCCAGTACGATGCCCAAGCCGTAGGCCACCAGGAAGAACAGGATGGCGAAGGAGAGATCGACCGCCCCCAGCAGGAGCCCGGCCGCCAGGCCGAGCAGGCCCAGGGCCTCGACCACCGGCGCCAGCAACTCGACCACCACGAAGTACGGGTAGACGAACAGGCCGGTCGAGCCGTACCGGCGGTTGAGGAACATCCGCTTGTGGCGGCGCAGGACGTCGGCCAGGCCCCGGTGCCAGCGGTCGCGCTGGCGGCCCAGCACCCGCAGCGACTCCGGCACCTCGGTCCATGCCACGGGGTCGGGGATGAACTCGATGCGCCGGGGGTCGCCGGCTTCGAAGGACCGCCGGCGGAGTCGCACGACGAGCTCCATGTCCTCGCCCACGGTGTCGTGGGCGTAGCCGCCGGCCTCGGCGGTGGCCCGGTTGTCGAACAGGCCGAAGGCTCCCGAGATGATCAGGTTGCCGCCCAGGCGGTTCCAGCCCAGACGGCCGAACAGGAAGGCCCGCAGGTACTCCACGACCTGGAATCCGGCCAGCGGCCGGGTTGGCACCCGGAGCGCCGTCACCCGGCCGTTGCGGACGTCGGAGCCGTTGACGATGCGGATCGTCCCCCCGGCAGCCACCACGTCGTCGGCGGTGATGAAGGGCCGGACCATCTGCTGGAGCGCCTCGGGCTCGATGATCGTGTCGGCATCGACGGCGCACACCAGCTGCCCGCCGGCGACGTTCAGGCCGGCGTTGAGGGCGTCGGCCTTCCCGCCGTTCTCCTTGTCGACCACGACGAGGTTCGGGTGGGTGCGTGAGCGGTACAGGGCGACTACGGGCTTGGTCTCCACCGAAGTGCGCAGGACGGGATGGATGCGGACGAGGCCGAAGGTGTCGACGAGGACCGGGACCGTCTCGTCCTTCGAGCCGTCGTTGATGACGACGACCTCGAGGTTGGGGTAGGAGAGCCCGAGCATGGCCCGGACGCTGCCGGCGATGGTGGCCGCCTCGTTGTGGGCCGGCGCCAGCACCGAGATGGTGGGCGCAATGTCGGACTGGAGGACCCGCCAGCGCCGCTCGGCCCGGGCCAGGAGCAGGTGGCTGCGCATCTCCCAGGCGGCACTGGCGAGAAGCACGAGGTACAGGGTGTTGACCATGGCGAAGTAGCCGAGCACCACCCAGTCGAAGGTGACGAGGACGGTGCGGGCCAGGTCGCCCATCAGCGGGGCGCGTGCAGGGCGGCGATGTCGAGGGAGTACCGGGCCATGTCCGACGCCAAGGCGTCGTCGCCGGCGGCATAGTGGCGCAAGAGGAGAATGCCGCCGGCACCCAGGCCGGCCAGGGCGGCGCCAGCGGCCCGCCGCACCGCGAACGAGGGATCGCGTAGCAGGGCGGCGAGGTCGGGGGCTGCCGGCTGGTGGTCGAGGCGACGCAGGCCCTCGGCGGCGGCCACTCGCACCGCCGGCTCGGCGTCGGCGAGGAGCCGCTGGAGCGCCGCGCCGGCCTCGGCGCCGCCCACGCCGCCGAGGAGGCCGGCGCCGGCGGCCCGCACCGCCGGCAGCTCGTCCCCGGTAGCCGCCAGGGCCACGGCCCGGTAGCGGGGGTCGGGCCGGCGGGCCAGGACGGCGAGTAGGCGGGCCAGCTCCTCGCCGTGGCAGGAGGCCAGCGCCCCGGCCAAGGCGTCGACGAGGGCGGCGCCGGCCCGCAAGATGCTGTCCGCCGCCGCGTGACGGCAGAGCGCGGCGGGGTCCCGGAGCGCCGCCACCAGCCGGGGGGCGAGATCGGCGCGGCGGGCGTCGCCGGCCCACTCGATCACCTGGGCCCGGACCGCGGGGTGGTCGTCGTCGAACAGCCCGGGCAGGACATCGTCGCCCCGCCCGTAGACGTTGAGCTGATGGGCGCCGAGGAGCCGGCGCCACCACCATCGGCTCCGGCAGCGCCGGGCGGCGGCGGCCACCAGCCCGAGCGAATCGGCCACCTCGCCCACCCGCCGGCCTTCGTCGCCGGTGACGCCCACGGCCAGCTCGCCGACCACCCGCCGGCGCAGCCTCAGGGGCAGCCGCCGCAGATCCTCCACCCGGGCGCTGCTCGCCGGGCCGGGAGGCTCGACGATCGCCGCCGCGAGCACCCGGTGGCCCTCGACCAGCCGGGGCTCGTCGGCCCGGCGCAGCACCCGGAGCCACACCCCGTGGCCGGCGACCGCGGCCAGGCAGACCACCACGACCGCCACCTCGACCGAGAGAACGGCGCGCAGCAGGTCGCTCGAGATCATGTGGCGGCATCGACGGCGCGCCGCACCCGGTGCATGAGCACCGGCAGGCTGAATGGCTTGGCCACATGGTCGAACGCCCCCAGGTCCAACGCCTCCAGCACCTCGCCCTCGTTGGCCCGGACCGTCAGCATCACCACCTGCGTCCGGCGGAGGAGCCCTTTGCGGTTCATGTGGCGGAGCACGGAGAGGCCGTCAAGGCCGGGCAGGCCGACGTCGAGCAGGACGGCGCGAGCCCGGAACCCGGCCTCGTCGAGCAGCGCGGCGGCCTCGGCGCCGTCCTTCAGCCACCGCACCGTCCACCCCCGGGTCGACAGCGCGTGCACGACGAGGTTGCCGAGCGCTTCGTCATCTTCGACCACCAGCACGTCGACCACCTCTGTCCGGCCCAGCGCCGGTGACTCGTAGCGCACGACGGCGTGGGTACGGGCTTGACGGGCCTGACCGAGCGCGTCCTCGGCCGCCGTCCCGAGGACGCGGATGTCGAGGCCGTCGTCGGGGAAAACGGCCATGCCCAGGCTGATCCGCGCCGGCGCTGCCGGAAGCGCCCGTGCCGCGGCCAGAAGCCGGCTGAGCCGCGCCTCGGCGCCGGCGGGGGAGACGTCGTAGAGCAGCGCCGCCAGCCGCCCTCCGGACCATGCGCCGACCGCGTCGCCGGCCTCGGTGGCGTGGCGCAGGATCCGGCCGAACCCACTGGCCGCGGCGTCGGTCCGGGGGTCGAGCTCGGCGACGGCCAGCACCGCGGTCCGGCCGTACTGCTGCCCGAGGGCCAGCAGGCGGCCGGCCTCGCCGACGAAGGCCCGAGCCGAGGGCAGCCCGGTGGCCAGGTCGACGTCGGCCCGCTCGGCCTGGGCCCGGACCCGCTCGATGCGGCTGACGACGCGGGTCACCAGGTCGTCGGGCGCCACCGGCTTGGCCACGAAGTCGTCGGCACCGGCGGCGAACATCTGCCGCACGACGTCCGGCGACTGCGAGCCCGACAGGAACACGACCGGCAGGCGGGCCCACCGCTCGTCGCTGCGGATGGCCCGGCACAGCGACAGGCCGTCGACGCCGGGCATCTGGTTGTCCAGCAGGAGGAGGTCGGGCTCGATCTCGGCGAGGCGGTCGAAGATGTTCTCGGTCTCCTCCAGGGTCTGGACGTCGATCCCCTCGGCCCGCAGGAACTCGCCGACGATGTCGAGGAAGAGGGGGTCGTCGTCCACGGCCAAGACGGTGGTCGTCGCCCGTTCCCGGGCCAGGAGGCGGGTGACCGCTTCGACGATGCGGTCCGGCGGTGCCGGCAGCTCCAGCACGGTGTGGGCGCCGACCCGGGCCGCCTGGACCCGTTCTTGCAGGCCGGCGGTGCCGACCAGCACGACGGTGGCGACGGGGGGCCGGCGCCCGGCCAGCTCGGCCAGGAAGGCGTCGACCTCCGCCACGGTGCCCGTGTCGGCGTCGAGCACCACCACGCCGGGCGGGGCGGTGTCGATGGACTCCCGCGCCCCGGACAGCGACGTCGCCACCGAAGCCCGGACTCCTTGGGCCGCGGCGGCCTCGACCACCCGCCGGGGGCGGTCGGCGCTGCTGTCGACGACCAGCACGGACTGCGGGGCCTGGCCCGGGCTCTCGCGGGGCGCCGGCGGGCCGACGGGGCGGGCCATATCGGCCTGCAGCTCCATCACCGAGCGAGAGAGTTCCAGGGCGTCGAGCGGCCCGATGACCTCGGATGAGGCCAGGGCCAGTTCCAGCGTGCGGGCCAGCCGGCTGCCGGCGGTGAAGCCGAAGGTGCCCAGCGAACCGGCCAGCTTGTGGGCCTCTCGCCCGGCCGCGATCTGCTGTTCGAGCGTCAGCCGCCGCTCGATACCGGCCACCACCGCGGCCTCGACGACCGCCACCTGGTGGCGGAGCACGTCTTGCGAGGCCGCCCAGATGGCGGGGAGGTCAACCCCGGCCCAGGGCGCGTCTGATCTGTCGGGCACGCGGTGGGTCGACGGGGGCGCTGCGCTGAGGGCGGAGCTACCTCTTGAAGGTCTTGATGATCTTCCCGCTGGCGTCGGAGGTGTACACCATGATCTTGCGCTTGCCCTTGTCGTAGTAGGGGAGCTCGGTGACCACGTACCCGCCGCCGCCGCCGTAGGACTGCCACGGGGACGAGGACCCTGCCGGGGGAGCCGACTGCTGCTGCTGGGGTGCTTCTTTGCGCTTACGACCGAATGCCATGGCCGGCATTGTTGTCGTCGTCGCGATAGTCCGTCAAGGGTCGGTACCCGTGCTTATGCCGGCGCTTTGAACGAGTCCTTGAACGCCTGGAAGGTCGGCTGCATGCGGTCCCAGTCGCCGGCGCGAGTCTGGAAGTAGAGGGCGAACCCGTAGCGAGGGGTGATGAACCCGAGATCCACGACGTGGAGCTGGGCCCCGCCGGCGCTGTAGGTAAACTCCCAGATCGCGGCCCGGTAGCCGCTGTAGGTGGTCGGCTCGATGCGGATGCGCTGGTAGTTCTCGTTCTCGGCGGCGAAGCTCCGCTCCAGCTCGAACCAGGCTCCCTCCGGCGACGGGCCCGGGGGCGAGATGTGGTCGACTCGCAGGTAGGCGCCGGTGTCGGGGTCACGGAAGTCGGTGAGCGTGCCGTCGGTGCGGACCGACCAACCGCGGGGATGGGCGATGGTGAACCCCGTTTGCGGGTCGGTGTAGGCGACCCGGTTCCCGGACGGAGCGGCGCCCGACGCAGTCGAGCCGCGGCCGGCGCCGGCGTCGCCGGCGGCGGCGGTCGTGGTCGGCGAGGCGCCGTCGGACGGCGCGTCGGCCTCGCGGGTGTTCAATCCGTAGGCGATGAGGGCGACGACGACGACGGCGGCGAGAGCGGCGATCCACCCGAAGGGGGTGTCTCGGGTCGGCGCCGGCGGGCGGGTGACCGGCGCCGGCCGGCTGGTCACTGACGGCGCGGGCGCCGGCGCCGGCGGTGGCGGTGGAGCGACGACTGGCTCCTCGATCACCATGGTGTCGCCGGGCCGGGCTGTGTCGGCGCGGGCCGCCGGAGCCTCCGCCGGAGGGGACGCCACCCGTTCGAGGGCGTCCCGGAGCGGGGGGCCGGCGAGGCGGCCAGCCGGATCCTTGACCAGGAGGCCGCCGAGCACGGGGCCCAGGGCGCCGGCGTGGGCGTGGGGGCGAGGGGGGTCCTGGACGATCGACGCCAGCGTGGGCAGCGCGGCGCCCTTGTCGAACGGCGGCCGGCCTTCGACCGCGAAGTAGAGGGTGGCACCCAACGACCACAGGTCGGAGGCGGCCACCGCACCCTTGTTGGTGGCCTGCTCGGGCGCCATGTAGGCCGGAGAGCCCGTGATGGCCCCCGATGTGGTGACCGTCGGGTCATCGAGGACGGCGGCCACCCCGAAGTCGCCCAGGCGGACGCGGCCGGCGTCGGAGACCATGACGTTGCCCGGCTTGACGTCACGGTGGACGATGCCGTGGGCGTGGGCGGCGTCGAGCACGTCGAGCACCTCGAGGCCGATGCGGGCGGCCTCGGCCGGCGCCAGCGGCCCTCGCTGGGAGACGAGCTCCGACAGGTTGGGCGCCTCCACCAGCTCCATGACGATGACCGGACGGCCGTCGTCGTCGATGACGTCGAAGACGGTGACTGCGCCCGGGTGGTCGAGCCGCGCCGCGGCCCGGGCCTCCTTGAGCACCTTCTCCCGCATCTCGGTCCGCTCCTCGTCGTTGAGGATGGCCGGGATGATGATCTCCTTGACCGCCACGTGGCGCTGGAGGAGTTTGTCGCAGGCCCGCCAGACCACGCCGAAGCCACCACGGCCGACCGGGTCCAGCAGCTCGTAGCGGTCGGCGACGACCTGATGGGCGAGTCGGTTCTGGGCCACCGCCCTTAGGGTTACCCCTGAGGACGCAGGCGCATGCGGTATGCAACCCCGCTGAAAGGGCCGCTCGGGCCCTCGACCCGCTTAGGGCCGCTCGGGCCCTCGACCCGCTTAAAGGGCCGCTCGGGCCCTCGACCCCGCTCTAGAGGCCGCCCGGGCCCTAGGCGACGTTGAAGCGGCGCTTGGGCTTGGCCGGGGCGACGGCGACCGGCGGCTTGAGCAGCACGTCCTCGCCGATGACCCAACCGTCGCCGGCCTCCTGCTCGGTGAGGTGCTCGACGATCGCCTCGCCGGCGGCCTCGGTCAGGTTGCAGTGCCAGTAGGGGCGGGGGTCGTCGCGGCCGGCGGTGGACCGCAGGGCGGCCCAGAGCACGTGGCCCACGAAGTCCTGTGGCACCAGGCTGCCGTGGTCCCAGGCCGCGTGGCCGTCGAAGACCAGGGGCACGGACCAGCTCGTCAGCCGCAGCGGGTCACGGAAACCGATGCCGCCCTTGTTGTTCGGGCGGAACGGCACCCCCAGCCTGCGGGTGAGGCTCTCGGCCAGGTCCTCGAGGCGAACTGTTTGAGTCGGCATGGTGTACTTATCGACCACCCCGCCGAGTTGCCTTAGGGAATCATCCGGGTCGCAACTTGTTGAACGTGCAACAACACGATTCCATGCGAGGAGCACGCCGATGCCCGCAGTCACCGTCGACAATGTCCTGGCCCTGCCCAAGCTGGCGCCGGCCGGGCCCCACAACACCGTCCGGCCTGTTCGCTCGGTGACCACCGCCCCGACGGGCTACGAGGGCGAGGGCTTTCCCGTACGCCGGGCCTTCGCCGGCGTGTCCATGGCCGACCTCGACCCGTTCATCCACATGGACCAGATGGGCGAGGTCGACTACGCCCCGGGGGAGCCGAAGGGGACGTCGTGGCACCCGCACCGGGGCTTCGAGACCGTGACCTACATGATCGACGGGATCATGGAGCACCAGGACTCCAACGGCGGCGGCGGCGTGATCACCAACGGCGATACCCAGTGGATGACCGCCGGCGGCGGCATCCTCCACGTCGAGCGGCCGCCGGAGGCGCTGGTGAGGAGCGGCGGCCTGTTCCACGGCCTCCAGCTGTGGGTGAACCTCCCGGCCAAGGACAAGATGATCCAGCCCCGTTACCAGGACATCCGCGGCACCTCCGTGGCCCTGCTCACCTCGGCCGACGGTGGCGCGCTGGTACGGCTCATCGCCGGCGACCTCGCCGGCCACCAGGGCCCAGGGTCGACGTACACGCCGATCACGATCGTCCACGCCACCGTCCAGCCGGGAGCCGAGGTCGATCTGCCGTGGCAGGACGGGTACAACGGCCTGGTGTACGTCCTGAGCGGCGCCGGCACCGTGGGCGCCGAGCGACGCCCGATCCGGTCGGGGCAGCTCGCAGTCCTGGGTGCCGGCGACACCATCCGGGTGGCAGCGGACCGCCAGCAGGACTCCAACACGCCGGCCCTTGACGTCTACGTCATGGGCGGCCGGCCCATCCGGGAGCCCGTGGCCCACTACGGCCCGTTCGTGATGAACACCAAGGCCGAGCTGATCAAGGCCTTCGAGGACTACCAGTCCGGGCGGCTCGGCTCGGCCGGCGTCCGCTAGATAGGGAGCAGGCCCGACCCGGCGATGCGGGCCTGCAGGTCGGCGGCCGTGCCCGCCGCCTTTACCCGTCCGCGTTCCAGGACGTAGCCCCGGTCGGCCGTGGCGAGGGCGAGCGGGACGTGCTGCTCGACGAGCAGCACGCCGGCGCCCTCGTCTGCGATCCGGCGGACGGTGGCCAGCAGGTTGGCGACGACCTGGGGGGCCAGGCCGAGGCTGAGCTCGTCGACGACGAGGAGCTTGGGCTTGGATGCGAGGGCCAGGCCGAGAGCCAGCAGGCGCTGCTCGCCACCAGAGAGGACCGTGGCCTGCCGGCGCAGCAGCGGTTCGAGCGCGGGCAGCACCGTCGCCCCTTTGACGAGGCGCAGGTGCTCGGCGACGGTGAGGCCGGCGAACGGGGCCTGGCCCTGGCGCACGCAGGCCATGCCTCGCCGGGCCAGGCGGTGCGGGCGGGCGTCGGTCGATCCCAGCACGGTCACGGCGCCGGCCAGGCGGGGGAGGACGCCGGCGATGGCCAGCAGGGCGGTCGTCTTGCCGGCGCCGTTGAGGCCGAGCAGGGCGACGACCTCTCCGGTCCGCACCGTGAGGTCGACACCGTGGACCACGGGTGCGCCGGCGTACCCGGCGGCGAGGCCCTTCACGTCGAGCACGGTGGTGCCGGCTTCGGCGGCCACCGGTGTCTTCGGCGAGTCCGCTCCCGTCCCGAGGTAGGCCGCCACCACCGTGGGGTCGACGCGGACCTGCGCCGGCGGGCCCTCGGCGATCACCCGGCCGGCGTCGAGCACCGTCACCCGGTCGCAGACGTCGAGCACCAGGCGCATGTCGTGGTCGACGAGCAGCACCGCCGTCCCGCCGGCCGCCACGTCCCGGAGCCGGCGGGTGAGGGCGTCACGGCCGGCGTCGTCCAGGCCGGCGCCGGGCTCGTCGAGCAGGAGGACCGGCGGGTGGCCGCCGGCGACGGCTCGGTCGATCGCCAGCGTCGATCGCTCGGCGTGAGTCAACACCGAGGGCAGCCGGTCATCGCAGGATGTGCCACCGCCGGCCACCTGCAGGTTCTCGGCGACGGTCAGGTCCTCGAACAGCTCCTGGGCCTGGAACGTGCGGGCCATGCCCAGGCGGGCCCGGCGGTGGGGGGCGAGGCGCTCGATCGATGTCCCGTCGAGCGTGATGCTTCCGCCGGCAATGGGCACCAGGCCGGAGATGGCGTCCAGGGCGGTGGTCTTGCCGGCGCCGTTGGGGCCGATCAAACCGGTGATCGTGCCCGGTTCCAGGTCGAGGTCGAGGCCGGCGACGACGGTCATCGCCCCGAAGCGCACCGTCAGGCCGCGGACCGTAAGCGCAGTCACCGTCGGCGCCGCATCTTCTGGTCGCGGCGCTCGCCAGCCCTCAAGGCCCCGCCGGCAGTGGCCTTCGCTGCGCTCCGGCGAGGCCGGCGGGACCGGCCGGCGTGCTCGCTCCGCCACCCAGTCACCCCGCCGGGGGCCAGGACGGTCACCGCCATGAGCCCCAGGCCGCCGGCGAGGAGCTGGTAGCGGCCCAGGTCGAGCAGGGTGAAGGCCACGCCGTTGGGCACCAGCAGCCCGCCCACCACGGCGCCGGCGATGCCGGCGACCCCGCCGACGTAGGCGACCGCCAGGTAGGCGAGCGACACGAAGACGCCGAACGAACCGAACGAGAGCTGGCCCTGCTGGTAGCCGAGCAGGGCACCGGCCACTCCGGCCAGGAAGGCCGAGAGGGCGAAGGCGCCCAGTCGGGTGACGGCGACGTCGACCCCCACGGCGGCGGCGGCCCGCTCGTTGCCCCGCACGGCGAGGAGCCGGCGGCCGGCGCCGGCGGTCCGGAGCCGGGCCAAGGCGACGGCGGTGACGACCAGGGTGGCCAGCACGAGGAGGCCGAAGCCGGCGCCCGAGGGCTCGAGGCCGGCCGGCGCCGGCACCCGGGAGCCGCCGAACCCGCCGGTCAGCGTCGGCCGCTTGAACACGGCCTCCTCCACCACCACCGCCCCGGCCAGGGTGACGACCGCGAGGCTGACTCCGCGGGCTCGCAGCGCCGGCAGCCCCACGACCAGGCCGGCGAGGGCGGCCAGCAGCGCGGCGAGCAGCGGCGCCACGGGGAACGGCACGCCGGCCTCTGTCGCCAGCCGGCTGAGCGAGAAACCGGCCACGCCGGCGAAGGCCATCTGGGCGAGGGAGATCTGACCGGACCACCCGGTCAGGACGACGATCGACAGGCAGACCAGCATGCCGATCAGCGACGTGACCACCGCCATCCGGTCCTGGCCGCCGAAGCCCAGCACCGCAACGGCGCCGGCCACCGTGCCGGCGGCGGCCCACGCCGGCACCAAACGGGGCCGGCCCGCCCTCGGCAGCCGCCGGCCGGCGCCGGCGCCGTCACCGGCGCCGTCGCCCCGGGCCAGCCGCCCGCCGGCGCCCAGGGCCAGGGCGACCACGATGACGACCAGCGGTACCGCCTCCCGCACGCCCGAGCGCGGTATCCACGACCAGTTGTCCTGGGCCAGCAGCAGCACGGACTGGGCCATGCCGAGGGCCAGGGCGGCGGCCACTGTGATCCCGAATGAAACCAGCCGCCCCACCAGCGCGCCGGCCAGCGCAGGCACGACCAGCAGCGTGGTGGTCACGGGGTCGAGCCCGGTGACCGGCGCCACCAGGATGCCGGCGGCGCCGGCCAGGACGCTGGCTGTCACCCAGTTGGCCGCGGCCAGGGCGTCGGGTGACAGGCCCAGCAGGGCCACGCCGGTCACGTCGTTGGACGCCGCCCGGCTGGCCAGGCCCAGACGGGTGAAGCGGTACACGGCCCACAGGACGAGGGCGGCGGCGATCACGATGGCGGCCAGCAGCAGCCGGTCCCGCGGCACCTCGGAGCCGAATACCGACACCGGTTCGGACGGCAGGATGCTCGGCACCGGCCGGCCGCCGCCACCGAAGCGCAGCACGATCAGCGCCTGCAGCGTCGCCATCAGCCCGACGGACGCCACCAGGCCAGCCAGCGCCGGCGCCCCTCTCAGCGGCCGGAACACGAGGACGTAGACGACCAGCCCGATCGCCGCGGCCACGCCGAGGCTCAGCCCGAACGCCACGAGGAACCCGACGTCGTCCCCCACGTGCACCTGCCCCACCGGCAGGACGAGGTCGCCGGCCGTCCGCAGCTCGACGAAGACGTACGCCACATAGGCCGCCACCGCCCCGTGGGCGACGTGGACCACCCCCGACACCCGGTGCACCAGGACCAGTCCCAGCCCCAGGCCGGCGTAGACGGCGCCGGCGCCCAGCCCGAGCAGGAGGAACACGATGGTGCGGTCGATCAACCGATTCTGGTTGCACTTGACCCCCGCATGCGCGGTCAAGTGCAACCAGAACGGGGGAGAGGCGGCAGAATGGCCGGTGTGAAGCGCCTGGCTGTACTGGTGATTGCCGGCGTGATGGCGGCGGCGTGCGGCGGTGGAGGCGACAGGAAGGCCGACAACGCCATCGTCCTGGGCATGATCAACCAGGAGGACGCGCCGATCGGGTCGTTCCCCGAAGCGCGCGAGGCGGCTCAGGCCGCCGTCGCCCACATCAACGACGACCTGGGCGGCATCAACGGGCGACCGCTGCGGCTGGAGGTGTGCCGGACCACCGGCTCCCCGGAGTCCTCGGCGGCCTGCGCCAACTCACTGCTGGAGAAGAAGCCGGTGGCCGTCCTGGGCGGGGTGGACCTGGGCGCCGGCGCCTCCTTGCCGGTGTTCGAGAACGCCGGCATCCCTTACATCGGAGGCACGCCGGCGTTGGGCGAGGAGCTGACGTCGGCGGCGGCGTGGATGCTGGCCGGCGGGGTGGTGGGCGACCTCCTGGGCATGGCCGACTACGCCCTCGACACGCTCAAGGTCAAGAAGGTCGGCGCCCTGTACGTCGACCTCCCTGGCGTTCTGACCACCGTGATCGCCGCCGCCGAGGTCGTGCTGCGGTCGAAGGGCGTGACCGACGTGAAGCTGGTGGCGGCCAGCGCCGACACGGCCGACTTCGCCGCCCCCGTCAAGGCCGCCACCGCCGGCAACCCTGACGCGGTAATCGTCCTCTTCCCGGCCCAGACCTGCGCCCGCATCATGTCGGCTGTCCGCTCGCTGCGGGTCACCGCCAAGCTCTTCTACACCAGCGCCTGCGCCTCCCAGGCCGTGGTCGACGCCGCCGGCCCTGCGGCCGAGAACGCCTACTTCGCCTCCGGGTACCTGCCGTTCGACGACCCGTCGCCCGAGGTGGCCACCTGGAAGGCGGAGGCCAAGGTGTCCAAGCCGAGCGCCCTGTCCCAGGCCGGGTTCGCAGTGGTGATGGGCACCTACAGCCTGCTCAAGGGCGGCGCCGACACGCCGGCCGCGGTCATCTCTGAGCTACGGGCGACCCAGCAGCGCCCCGGTTACATGGCCCACCCCTACACCTGCGACCGCAAGCAGGTGTCGCTCATGGGGGCGGTCTGCAACGCCAACGTCCGCCTGCTCCAGTACAAGGGCGGGAGGTTCGCCGACGTCACCGGCGGGTGGGTCAACGGCGCCGACCTGGTGAAGTTGTTCGGCTAGAGGTTCCCCTCCAACCGGCGCACCCGGGCTTCGAGGTCCGCCACCTGCTGGCGGAGGATAGCCACCTCGGCCTCCAGGCCGATGGCGCCGGCAATGCGCCGCTGGATGCGGGGCGACTTCGCCGCCCGCTCCACGACCGCCTCGAGCGGCACGAGGCGCTGGACACCGTGGGGGCCGTCGACCAGACGGGAGGGGACCTGCCCGGTGCGGTACCACGACCGCAACGCAGAGTTGGAGACACCGGCCTGGCGCTCGGCCTCGCCGAGCGTGACCCAGGTGCCCTCGGGCTCGGAGGCCCACGCTTCGAGCGCCTTGTCCCAGTCCAGCTCGTCGCTCATGATCCGACACCATACCTCAAACAGGGGTGGAAACAGGGTATTGACAGGGGCGCGACGATTCCGACCATGTTCGAACGATTCACCGATCGGGCTCGGCGGGTGGTAGTGCTGGCTCAGGAGGAAGCGCGGCTCCTGAACCACAACTACATCGGGACCGAGCACATCCTGCTGGGGCTGATCCACGAGGCCGAGGGGGTGGCGGCGAAGACCCTCCAGCAGCTGGGGATCTCGCTCGAGGCGGTGCGGTCCCGGGTGGAGGCCATCATCGGCGAGGGCGCCGGCGCCCCCACCGGCCATATCCCGTTCACACCCCGGTCGAAGAAAGTGCTGGAGCTGTCCTTGCGGGAGGCGCTCCAGCTGGGGCACAACTACATCGGCACCGAGCACATCCTGCTGGGCCTGATCCGGGAGGGCGAGGGCGTCGGGGCCCAGGTGCTCGTGGTCCTGGGCGCCGACCTGTCGAGGGTCCGTCAAGAGGTCATCCACCAGATGGGGGGCGTCACGGGCGGCCGGCGGGGAGCCCGGTTCTCGGGCCCGTCGCCGATGTTGATGACGCGGCGAGACGCCGGCGGCAGCCAAGGCCGCAGTCGAGGCCCGCCGGCTGGCGGGGAGCGCCCCGGTGGGCACCCACCACTTCCTGCTCGGCCTGCTCCAGCAGCACGACAGCGTGGCGGCGAAGGCACTGGAGAGCCTGGGTGTCAGCCCCGAGTCGCTCCAGCAACGGGTGGCCGAGATCGACCCCGCCGGCACCTCCGACGAGACACCCGAGCAGGCCGGCGCCCGGCGGGTCGGCATGCGGGTGGAGGGCAAGCTCGTGATGCTCGAGATCGACGACCCAGCGCTCGCGGCGTCCCTTGAGGAGGCGATGTCGGGCCGGAAGGTCCGCGTCATCAAGGGCACGGACCCCGAGGCCGAGGGCGCCGGCTTCACCACCCTGTGGTCCTCCGTCGCTCGAAGCATTGAGGACCTGACCCGCCGGCTCGGCAAGGCGACGGGCGTCCGTCCGGCCACCCCGAACCCGGCCGCCTACTGGCGCCCGCCGGCGCTCGACGACATGACGAGCGCGGCGCGCTACTGGATCGTGAACATGGCCGACGGGCCGAGCGGCTACCTGGAGGTCGGTCCAGGCAGCGACCGGGAGCGTGTGCGGGCCTGGCTGCTGGAGCACATGCGGGACTGGCGCCCCAGCGTGGTCGAGTCGTGGGGCAGCAACGCCGCCCTCTGGCTGGCACTCAATGGGGCCGGCGACGGCTTCGTCATCACCACCTACGGGTTCGGCTCCGGCCCGGCGGGCTCCATGGCGATCGCGCCGGCAGCCCTGGTCGACGCCGCTATCGCCGACCTGTCGGCGGTGGCATAGGGCCGGAGGGAGCCACTTTCCCGCCGGTACACTCCTCGGAAAGTGACAGCGAACTCAGGAGTGGCCGGTGGCGGGGCCAAGGGACTGGCGGTTCTCACCTGCACCGAGTCCCGTATCGACCCGCTTGCCATGCGTGGCCAGCGCCCCGGCGAGACCAAGACGACGCATCGCGGCCGGCTCAACTCTGTGCCGGCGTAGTTGGGCGCCTATCGACGGCTCGTCGACCAGGCTGAGGAGGCCCTTATCCAGGGGCGCCTCCGGGAGTGTGAGCGGTTGGCGGGCCAGGCGACCCAGCTCCGTCCCGACGAGCCGGCGCCGGCCCTGCTGGCGGTGGCCGCCTGCCGGGAGCGGGGGCGGGGGGCAGAGGCCGAGGTCAGGCTGAGAAGCGTGGTGGCCGACCATCCCCACTTCGCCGAGGCCCACGCCCTGCTCGCTGCGCTACTCGCCGACCTCGGTCGTGATGCCGAGGCCCGGCGTCAGCTCGACCGCTTGCAGCTCACCCACCCGGCGCCGGCGGTCGCGGCGCCCGCCGCCGAGGCGGCGGCGTCGCTGATGTCCCGAGAGCACGCCCGGCTCCTGGTCGCCCCGCTGGAATCCCACTCCCCGGCCAGAGCCGGCTGCTACGGCTCCGTGGCCCGCCACCTCGGGCTCCTGGCCCACGCCCGGGGCCGGTGGGACGAGGCCGACGCCCACTTCCGGCTCGCGCTGGTGGCCAACGCCCGGGCCGCGGCGCCGGTGCTCGTCGCCCACACCCGCCGGCAGTACGCCGCGCTCCTGCGGGCCCGGGGCGATCCCGGGGACTGGGAGCTGGCCACGGACCTCCTCGCCGAGGCCGCCGCCGTCTACCGCCGGCTGGAGATCGGGCCCTTGGCCGAGCACGCCGAGGCGGTGCTGCGCCGGTCGCACGACGCCGACGCCGGCGACCGGGACGGAGTGAATGAGTTCCGCCGGACCGGCGCCGGCTGGGTGCTGGCCTTCGACGGCCGGCGGGCCGAGGTGGCCGCCGGCGCCGGCCTGGACCACATCGCCGAGGTGCTGGCGGCTGGGGGCCGGCCGGTGCAGGCCGTGGACCTCGTCGGGGCCGGCGCCGACCCGGCGACGGAGTACCGGGCCCGGCTGGCGGAGCTCGACCGCCCGAGCGCCGGCACGGCCGACCCGCTGGCGGCGGCCCTGGCCCGAGCCGAGCGCGACCTGTTGTGGGCCGAGCTGACCACACCCGAGGGCGACCCCACCGACCGGGCCCGCCGCCTCGTCGCCCTCCGCATCCGGGCCGCCCTCGACCAGGTCGATGCCGTCCTGCCGAGCCTGGGCCACCATCTGCGCCGCGCCATCCGGACGGGCACGTTCTGCCTCTACGAGCCGGGACGGCCCGGATTGTGGAAGATCCACCGGTGACCGACCTTCCGCTCCCCGTCGTCGCTGCCGTGCTCATCGGCGGGTCGGTGACCTTGTCCGTCGGCGCCCTGACTTTCGTGCGCCGGCGAGGGCAGGACTACGTCCATGAGCACAACGACTTCATCGGGATGATCTTCGCCCAGGTCGCGCTGCTCTTCTCGGTGCTCCTGGCCTTCATGGTGTTCTCCACGTGGCAGCGCTTCACCGACTCGGCTGCCAGCGTCACCGCCGAGGCTGCTGCCGTCGTCGTCGCCTACCGCGACACCGCGCTGTTCCCCGAGCCGATCCGGTCCGAGGCCCAGGCTGCATTCCGCAGCTACGTCAACGAGGTCATGGACAACGAGTGGGCCAGCCACGGGGAAGTGGTGCCGCACAACTCCCGGGACGCCCTGAACCCGCTGTGGAACGTCTACCGCCGCTACCAGCCGACGGATGCCGGCGCCCAGTCCCATCTCGCCGGCGCGGAGGACCGCCTCCACGACGTGGAGGCCCAGCGCCACGCCCGCCACCTGGCCGGCGAGTCCAGCCTGCCGAACGTGTTCTGGTGGCTGCTCGTCGGCGGTGGCGTGGTCACCGTAGGCATGACTTTCCTGTTCTCGATCGAGCGCCGGCGGGTTCACCTGGTCCAGGTCGGCGTGCTGAGCGGCATCCTGGCCGCCGTGCTGTCGCTGATCCTGGCCCTGAACTTCCCGTTCACCGGCGACGTGCACGTCAGCCGGGGCCCGTTCCGGCACGCCTTGCTCAACTTCGACGCCATCGACATCCAGCCCGGCCCGCCGGCGCCCGGCTCGCGGCCGGCCCGGACGGAAACCGTCACCGTCGATGCGCGGGAGGGCTACGTCGACACCGGGATCGACATCGCCGTCGGCGACCGCGTGGCGATCAGCGCCACCGGGGTCATCTTCCACGACGCCTCCGGCAGCACGGGCCCCAACGGGGTGGCCGAGCGGCGGGACCTGAGCCAGTTCAACCTGATCGAGGCCGAGAACCACGGCGCCCTCATCGGCAGAATCGGCGCCGGCGCCCCCTTCGCCGTGGGCAGTGACTTCTCCTCCGCCAGCCTGGCTCCCGGGCGGCTCTTCCTCGGGGTGAACGACGCCGGCCCCGACAACAACCGGGGCGCTTTCACTGCCAGCATCACCGTCCGCACCGTCTGAGGGGCCGCGCCGGATCCCGGCCGCGACGCGGCGAGAATGTCGCCGTGAACACGAACGAGCTCGAACATCGCACCCCCACCCGCAGCCGCCGCCCGCTCGCCATCGTCGCCATCCTCGCCGTGCTGGCGGTCGCCGGCGTGGGTGCCGCCTACCTCGCGTTCTTCACCGACGACGCCCCGGAACGCCTCGCCCTGAGCGACGACCCGGTGCCCACCACCGCGGCCGGGCCCGGCGGCACGACGGCGGCGACGGTCGCCAGCGGCGCGTCCCAGCTGGCCGGCACCTGGATTGTCGCCCGAGGCTCGACGGCCGGCTACCGGGTCAGGGAGAAACTGGCCGCCCTCCCGGCCAAGAGCGACGCGGTGGGACGCAGCCCGGCCGTCACCGGCTCGGTCAAGGTCGACGGATCGGGGTCGTCCCACACGGCCACCGACGCCAACTTCGAGGTGGACCTCACCCAGCTGGCCAGCGACGAGAGCCGCCGCGACAACCGCATCCGCACCGACGGCCTCCAGACCAACCGGTTTCCGAGGGCGACCTTCGTTTCCACCAAGCCTCTTCCGCTTCCGGCCGAGACGGCGTCGGGCCAGGCGGTGAAGGCGACGGCCGAGGGCGACCTCACCATCCACGGCGTTACCAAGCGGGTCCAGATACCCCTGGACATCCGGGTCGACGACGGGCGGGGCGAACTGGTCGGCTCGCTGGCGTTCCCGATGAGCGACTTCGACATAACCCCGCCGAGCATCGGGGGCTTTGTCACCGTCGACCCCGACGCCACCCTGGAGTTCAAGCTCATCCTCGAGAAGACATAGCAGGCTCGAAAGGCGTAACCGCCGTCAGTTGAGGCATTCTTGGGGCCGGATGACGCCCAGCCCCGAGGATGTCGGCGGGGGGGAACTCAGCGCCCGCCGGTGGCTCGAGGCGCTCCGCCGCGCCGCAGAGGCCGCCGACGGGATCACCGACCTCCGAAGCACCGCCACCGCAGTCGTCGCCGAGGTCTGCGCCGCCGCCGGCTGGCCGGCGGGGCGGCTGCTGACGGTCACCAGCGGTCGGGTGGCCGACGCCGGCGTGTGGCACCTGGACGATGCGCTGCGGTACGCCTCCTTGCTGGAGGTGGTCGTTCCCGGCGCCCCGCTGGCCGAGCGGGCCGTCACCTTGGCCGAGCCGGTGTGGACCGGCGACCTGACCGAGGTCGGGGCGATGAGCACCGAGGCGTCACGGGCCGGCCTGCAGGCTGCGGCGGCCGTCCCCGTGCGCAGCAACGGCGACGTGGTGGCCGTCGTCGAGTTCTTCGCCGAGCGGCCCGAGCGGCCGGCGCAGGGTGTGCTGGCCATGGCGGCCGCCGTGGTCGGCCAGCTCGGGCGGGTCGTCGACCGGGCCCGGGCCCGGGCCGCGACCGATCAGGCGGTGTTCATGACCGAGGTCGCCCACGACGCCTACATCGCAGTCGACGACCAGGGCCGCATCGTCGAGTGGAACCCCGTGGCCGAGGCGGTCTTCGGCTGGCCCCGCTCGGAGGCGATGGGGCGGGCGCTGGCCGACCTGGCCGTCCCGCCCCGCCACCGTGACCTGTTCGACCGGCACCTCCGGGGATTGGTAAAGGGCGCCGAAGGGTCCGTCGGGCTCACGCAGCTCCGGCGGGAGCTGGTGGCACTGAACCGGGCGGGCGCCGAGTTCCCCGTCCAGGTCACGGTCTGGACTTCGGGGGCCGACGGCTCCCGGCGCATCTGCGGCTTCGTGCGCGACCTCAGCGAGCGCAAGCGCTTCGAGGGCCAGCTGGCCAGCCAGGCCCTTCACGACCGTCTTACCGGGCTGCCGAACCGGGTCCTGCTCCGGGACCGCATCGAGCATTCGCTGCTGCGGGCCGGGCGCCGGGGGGCGTCGGTGGCGTTGCTCATCGCCGACATCGACCGCTTCAAGGTCTTCAACGAGAGCCTCGGACACGACGGCGGCGACCGGCTGCTGGTGGCGGTAGCCGAGCGCCTCACCGAGCTTCTGCGGCCGGGCGACACGGTCGCTCGCATGGGGGGCGACGAGTTCGCTCTGCTGTGCGAGGACATCGGCGGCTACCAGGAGGCGGCCGGGATCGCCTCGCGGGTGGTCGGGGCGTTCGAGAAGCCTTTCCACATTCAGGGCGGCGACCTCTCGGTGACTGCGAGCGTCGGCGTGGCCGTCGGGTCCCTCGCCGGGCCGGCGCCCGAGCTGCTGCTGCGCGACGCCGACGTCGCCATGTACCGGGCCAAGGACAGCGGACGGGACCGCTACGAGGTCTTCGACGAGACCATGCTGGCCGACGCCACCGAGCGGCTGTCGGTGGAGAACGACCTGCGCCGGGGCATCGCCCAGCGCCAGCTCTGCCTGTACTACCAGCCGATCGTCCACCTCGACACCGGCGCAATCGCCGGCTTCGAGGCCCTGGTCCGCTGGCAGCACCCGGTGCGGGGCCTGCTCCCGCCGTTGGAGTTCATCCCGTCCGCCGAGCAGACCGGCCTGATCGTGCCCCTGGGCCGGTACGTGCTGGCCGAGGCGTGCGCCCAAGCCGCGTCGTGGGCGGCCATGCACGCCAGCGGCGAGCAGCTGCGCATCAGCGTCAACGTGTCGGCCAAGCAGCTGGTCCAGCCCGGGTGGTCCGACGAAGTGGCCCAGGTGCTGGCCGAGTCCGGGCTGGCGCCCCGGCAGCTCGTCCTGGAGATCACCGAGAGCGTGCTCATGGACGACGCCGACGCGACGGCCATCCGCATTGAGGAGCTGCGCCGGCTCGGGGTTCGCATCGCCATCGACGACTTTGGCACCGGGTACTCCTCGCTCGGGTACCTGCGCCGGCTGCCCGTCGACATCCTCAAGATAGACAAGTCGTTCATCGACGGGGTGGCCGAGGGCCCGCACGAGTCGGCCCTGGCCCGGGCCGTCGTCAAGCTCGCCTCCACGCTTCGACTCGAGGCCGTGGCCGAGGGCATCAACAGCCGCAAGCAACTCCTCCAGCTCCGCCGGCTGCGCTGCCCCTACGGGCAGGGGTTCTACTTCTCCCGCCCCCAGCCGCCGGACGCCATCCCCCGTCTGCTCGATCTGGGCGTGCTGGAGGGCGTCGACCCCGGCGAGTAGCCAAGCTCCGCCTGCCGGCGAACTCGCAGTTACAGGTGCTCGGCCGCCGCCTTCTGCACGCCGGCGGTGATGACGTCCCAGTCAGCGCCCGGCTTGCGGGTGACCGTGACGAAGGTGTTCACGCCGAAGAGCGATTGCACGCCCTCGACGCCGAAGATCGCCTCCACGAACGGGTTGCCGGCGGCGGCTTCGGCGCTGGCCACGTTGAGAGTGGCCGGCAGCTTGACGTCGAGGTCGTACTTCATCGCGTTCGGATTGGGCGTGGGCGAAGGAGTGGCAGTGGCCATGAACGGGCATGCTAGGTCCTAGGTTGGCTGACATGGACCCGACGACCCGTTTCGCGGCGCTCGTGCAGGGACCGCCGGACCGGTTTGCCCTCGACGAGGCCGCCCTGCTCATCGCTGCGCACGCCCGACCCGACCTCGACGTCGCCGCCGAGCGAAGGCTGCTCGACCGCCTGGCCGCCGGCATCACCGCCGGCGACCTCCACGACTGGCGCCGGCACCTGTTCGTCGACCTCGGCTTCTCGGGTGACGGCACCCAGTACCACGACCCGGCCAACTCCTTCCTCGACCAGGTCATCCGCCGGCGCAAGGGGCTGCCGATCACCCTGTCGGTCCTGGGCATGGAGGTCGGCCGGCGGGTGGGGCTGCGGCTGGAGGGCGTGGGCATGCCCGGCCACTTCCTTCTCCGCCACGGTCCCGACTCCTTCGTCGACCCCTTCGACGGCGGGCGGGTGCTCGACCGGGCCGGCTGCGTCGAACGCTTCCGGGAGGTCAACGGCCGGCGGGCCGCCTTCCTGCCGTCCTACCTGGACCCGGTCACCCCGGTGGCCATCCTCGCCCGCATGCTGAACAACCTGAAGTCGGTCTACGCCGGTCGGGGCGACGTGGCCGCCCTGACCTGGGTGGCCGACCTCCGGGCTGCCCTGCCCGACACATCACCCCTGGAGGACTGGGAGTGGGCCCGAGTCCTGGGCCTCACCGGGCGGTTCGTCGAGGCGGCCGACCGGATGGAGGCGCTGGCCGGCGTGCTTCCGGGCGAGGAGAAGTCGCTCAGGGCCGAAGCCTCGGCCATGCGGGCGCGGCTCAACTGATGGAGATGCCCAAGCCTACCGAGGACGACAAGACGCGGTTCCGGTCCCTTGTGCCCGACGACCCCCGGGTGGAGGTAAAGCCGATGTTCGGGAACCTCGGCGCCTTCGTCAACGGGAACATGTTCATGGGCCTCTTCGGCGCCGACATCGGCCTGAAGCTCGACGAGGGCGACAGGGCCACGCTGCTGGCCGGCGGTGGCGGGCCGTTCGGGCCGGCGGAGCGGCCCATGGGCGGCTACGTCACCCTGCCAGCGGGGTGGCCGGCGGGCCGCTGCGAGGAGTGGGTGGCCCGGGCAGTCGCCACGGTCGGGGCCCTGCCGCCGAAGAAGGCCAAGAAGAAGTAGGTCCCTGCAAGCGACCGTCAAGCGTCCTGCCAGCGCGGCGACCGATAACAGGGGTGTAACGCCGCCACAGGAGGCTCTTTATGCGCATCGGCATCAGCGTCGCCCAATGCGACCGGCTCGCCCGCCCGGCCGCTGTCGTCGCCGCGGTCAAGGCTGCCGAGCAGCTTGGCTACTCCTCGGTCTGGGTGTGCGACTCCGCCCTTGACCCCGCCGGCGTGCTCTCGGCGGCCGCCGCCGTCACCAGCCGGGTCCGCCTGGGCGCCGGCATCGTGGTGGGGGAGCGCGAAGATCCCGCGTCCCTCGCCCGTTCGCTGGCGACGGTGGACCTGCTCAGCGAGGGCCGCCTGACGGTGGCGTTGGGGGGTCCGGCGGAGACGCTCGACGCCGTGCTCGACGCCCTCGCCGGCGGCCGCGCCCCGGTGCTCCTGGAGGGACGGTCGGCCGACCTGCTCGACCGGGTGGCTCGCCGGGCCGCCGGCTGGAGCCCCGCCGACGTGCCCCTCGACGACCTCGAGCCGTTGTGGGCCGAGGTCCAGCGCCTGGCCGTGGCGCAGGGTCGCAACGCCGACGACCTCCAGCTTGTGGTCCGGGCCGGGATCGTGCTGACCGCGGCGCCGGCCGGCGCCGGCCGGGCCAGCTACCAGGGCGACGCCGAGCAGGTGGCGGGCGACGTCGTGTCCGCCCATCGCCGCGGGGCCGACGAGGTGGTCCTGCACCTGGCCGGCGACCTCACCCTCGACGAGGCCCTCGACGGTTATGCGCGCATCGGGGAGGCCGCCGAGCGGCGGGCCGCCGCCCTCAGATGAGGCTGCCGAGGCGCTCGGCGGTGGCCCGGACGCGGGCGGCGACGGCCATCCCGCCCTGCGCCGTCGCCACGTCCCGCGCCTCGGTCAGCGCCTTGGCGACGTCGGCCGGATCGTCGCCTCGGGCATGGCGGAGCACCCCGTCGGCCAGCAGCAGGGCCGGCTCCGCGTAGCGCTCCTGGTACGTGTCGAGCTCCCGCCGGGCCTCAGTCAGGCTCTCCGCCGCCTCGTCGAGCCGGCCGGCCTGGGCCATCGCCATCGCTCGGCTGGCCAGCAGCGTGACCCCGTTGGTGCGCAGCCCCATGGCGGTGTAGTTGGCCCACGCCTCGTCGAGGAGCGGCAGGCCCTCCTCGAGGTTGCCCTGGAGGGCGAGGGCGGCCCCCAGGTAGCAACGGCCCGCCATCCCCCAGAAGGCGAAGGTGCCCTCGGGGTCGGCGGCCAACCCCCGGCGGGCGGCTCGCTCAGCTCTCGGCAGGTCGCCGGTTGACAGCGCCCCGGATGCGGCGAAGTTCATGACCGCCAGCTCCCAGTACCGGTCGCCCGGCAGGCGGCGCACGAGCTCGTCGTAGCGGGCCTCGGGGTCGTCGAGGTCCCCGAGGAGGTCGTGGAGATAGACAGAGAAGGGCAAGGAGAGCCGCAGCTGGTCGAGGTCGAACAGCACGGTGGCGAAGGTCTCCGACGGAATGGCGTCGGCCGCCTCGCGGGCGGCGTCGAGGTGGTACGCGGAGGTCAGCAGGTCACCGTGGTGCCAGCGGCTGATGCCGTAGGCAGTGTTCCCCAGCACCGGAGCGACGGGGACCTCGGTGATGTCGGCCAGGTCGAGCAATGCCGCAGCGATGGGGTCGCCCTCATCGAACCGGCAGGCCACGTCGACGCCGGCCCACTCCGCCCACAGGAGGTTGACCAGCTCGGGTGCCCGGTCGAGCTGCTCGGCCAGCTGCTTGCCCCGGGTCAGCAGGGGCGAGCCGATCAGGGCCGCGTAGCCGTGGTGGGCGCCGATGACCGACACCAGGAAGGCCACGGCCCGCAGCTCCGCCTCCATCGACGCGTCGTCACCGCCGGCGCTGCGTCGCAGCTGCACCGCCCGCTGCAGCAGGTCCTGGGCCGTGGTGTAGGACAGGCGGCGCACGGCCACTCGGGCGGCCCGCTCCAGGGCGCCCGCGGCTCGGGCCGCCACGCCGATCGGCACCGCCTGCCAGAGGTGCTCGGCGAGGATCTCGGCGTTGTCGTCGACGTCATCGAGGGCGTCGGCCACCCGTAGGTGGAGGCGGGCCCGCCGCAGGCTGGAGATGTCGTCCACCACCACCTCCCGCACGAGGGCGTGGGAGAACCGGTACACGCCGGGCTGGTCGCCTGGGACGAGCAGGCGATGGAGGATGGCGGCCTCCAGGTCGTCCAGGCAGGCGTCGAGGTCGCGGCTCGACGCCCGGGCGAGCAGACCGAGGTCCACGTAGCGCCCGATGACGCCGGCGGCCCGCAGTAGCTCCACGGTGGGCTCGGGTAGGAGGGCCAGGCGCCGGCGGACGACGTCGCGGACGCCGCTGGGGACGTCGCCGGCGGGCAGGCCCTGGCCGCTGGCGAGGAGGCGGGCCAGTTCGGTGGTGAAGAAAGGGTTTCCCTCGGCCCGAGAGTGGATCGTTGCCGCCGCTACCGGGTCCAGCGTGTCGCCGGCGGTCTGGAGGACGAGGGCGTCGGTGGCCGCGCTGTCGAGGCCGCGGAGCTGGAGGCGGCGGGCGCCGGTGCTGCGGGTGAGGGCGGCCAGCGTGCTGACCACGGTGTCGTTGCGGCCCACCTCAAGCTCGCGCACGGTGCCCACGATGAGAAGCGGGGCGTCGGCCAGGCGGCCGACCATCGACGTGAGCAGCTCGAGTGACTCCACGTCGGCCCACTGGAGGTCGTCGAGGACGAGGACGATGGGCCGCTGTGCTGCGTTGTGGGCCAGGAGGTCGGCCACCGCCTCGACGAGGGCGAAGCGGGCGACCTGGACGGTCGTCGCCCCGCCTCCGGGGATCGCCGCCGGCGACAGCAGGGCGACCAGCTCCGGCGCCACGCCGGCCGGCTCGGGCAGGGAGGCCACCAGGGCCCGGAGCGGGGGCAGCCAGGGCCACAGGGCAGGCGCCGCGCCACCCTCGAAGCTGCGGCCCCACAGCACGAGGCCGCCCCGTCGGGCGGCCTCGGCCCCCACCTCCTCGGCCAGGCGGGTCTTGCCGATGCCGGGTTCGCCCTCGATGAGGGCCACCCGGAGGCACTTGGACGCCTCCGCCAGCGCCTCGAGCAGCCGGGCCAGTTCGGCGTCGCGGCCCACGAGGCGGTCCGACCGGGCCGGCGCCGGCGCCTTTCGCTCCACGGCCGGCGCCGGCGGCGGCGCGGCGGCCACCGGTGCGTCGAGCGCGGGGTCGTGGGCCAGGATGGCCGACTCCAGGTCGCGCAGGGGGCGGCCGAGGTCGACGCCCAGCTCATCCCGCAGGGTGTCGCGGGCGTCGCTCAGCGCCCGCAGGGCCTCGGATTGCCGCCCCGACCGGTACAGGGCGAGGGCCAGTAGCCCCCGGAACCCCTCCTGCAGCGGGTGGGCCTTGGCCAGCTCGGCCAGCTCTCCCACCACCGCGGCGTGGCGGCCGAGGGCGAGCTCGGCCCGGACGCGGTCCTCGACCGCTGCGATCCGCCGGTCCTCCAGCCGGGCGACCAGCCCCTGGGCGAACTCCCGGTCCCGGTACTCGACCAGCGCCGGCCCCCGCCACAAGGCGTCGGCATGCAAAAGCACCTCGCGTGCCTCGCCAGCCCGGCCCGCGGCCAGCAGGGCCCGGCCCTCGTCGGCGAGGGTCTCGAACCGGCGGAAGTCGACGTCGCCGGCGCCGGCGGCCAGGCGGTACCCCGGCGGCTCCCATAGCAGCACCTGGGCGCTGGCCCCGCGGGCCCGGTCGGGCTCCAGCTCGCGCCGCAGCCGGGAGATGTAGCTCTGCAGCGTTCCCGGCGCCGACGCCGGCGGGTCCTCGCCCCACAGAGCGTCGACCAGGGCTTCGGCGGTCACCACCCGGCCGGCGGCCGCCAGCAGCACGGCCAGGACCGTGCGGGACTGGTTGCCGCCGAGGTCGAGCGCCCGCCCATCGTCGCCGAGCACCGCCAAGGAACCGAGGAGGCCGAACCGCATGGCGCGCCAAGTGTGGCACGAGCATTTGACGCCGCACGTACCGTAATCAGCGCATGATGCGATACCGGGTGCTGGGGCCCTTCGAGGTGATCGACGACGACTGCCAGCGGGTCGACGTCGGCGGTCGCCAGCCCCGAATTCTTCTCGCCGTGCTGCTCGTGGCCGGCGGCCGGCGGGTGACCCTCGACGCCCTCGCCGACGCCATCTGGGGCGAGCATCCGCCGGCGTCGGCCACCGGCACCCTCCAGAGCTACGTCTCCCGGTTGCGCCGCCGGCTGGGAGCCGAGCAGCTGACCTGGGACGACGCCGGATACCAGCTCGACGTGGCTCCCGAGCAGGTCGACGCCCGTCGCTTCGAGGCGCTGGCCGAGGAGGGGCGCTCGCTCCTCGCCGCCGGCCGGCTGGAGGAGGCCCGGGCCGCGCTCGGCGAGGCCGAGGCCCTCTGGCGGGGGCCGGCGCTGGCCGACTTCGCCGACCTCGAGTTCGCCATGGGGCCGGCGGCCCGCCTGGACCAGCGCCGGCTCAGCGCCATCGAGGACCGTCTGGCCGCCGACCTGGCCCTGGGCCGCCACGCCTCGGTTATCGGCGAGCTGGCCGAGCTGGTCAAGGCCGATCCGCTGCGTGAGGGGCTGCAGGTGCACCTGGCTCTGGCCCTGTACCGGTCGGGCCGCCAGGCCGAGGCGCTCCGGGCCCTGGCCGACGCCGGCCGCACCCTCCGGGAGGAGCTGGGCATCGAGCCCAGCCGCGAGCTGCGGGAACTCGAGTCGGCGATCCTGGCCCACGACCCGGCGCTCGACGTGCCCCGGCCGGCGCCGGCGCCGGCCGCGCCATCACCGCCGGCGGCAAGGCCCCCCGCCGAGCGCCGGCCCGCCCTCGTCGGGCGCGACTCCGAGCTGGCCGCCCTCATCTCCGCCCTCGACGAGTCCGCGTCCGACGCCCGGTTCGTCGTGATCGAGGGCGAGCCCGGCATCGGCAAGACCCGCCTGGCCGACGAGCTCCGGGAGCTGGCCGAGGCCCGGGGCGCCGTCGCCGTCTGGGGTCGCAGCGACGAAGGCGGCGCCGCCCCCGCTCTGTGGCCCTGGCTCCCACCTCTGCGCAGCCTCGCGGCCCAGAGCCCGAGCGTGCCGCCGGCGGTCAGCCACCTCCTCTCCGGTGAGGCGCCGGTCGGCGCCGGCCAGGAGCGGGCCGCCCAATTCGAGCGGTTCGAGGCCGTGGCCGCCCTGCTCGACGGCGTGGCGGCCGCCCGCCCCGTCGTCGTCCTCCTCGACGACCTCCAGTGGGCCGACCCCACGTCGTTGGAGCTGCTGAGCTTCCTCGCCGGCCGCCTCCGCCGGGGCGTGGTGGTGGCCGGCACCATGCGCCAGCTCGAAGTCGGGCGCAACGACTCGGTCACCGACGCCCTGGCCGCCATCGCCCGCCGGCCGGGCAGCCGCCGGCTCCAGCTTCGAGGGCTCACACCGGCGGCCACCGCCACCGTGCTGGAGTCGGCCACGGACAACGCCGTCGCCGCCTCGGTCGCCGCCACCATCCACGCCAGGGCCGAGGGCAACCCGTTCTACGCCATCGAGCTGTCCCGGCTGGTCGACGAGGAGGGCGGGATCGCCGGCGAGGTGCCGGCCACCGTGGGCGACGTGGTCCGCCGGCGCCTGGCCCGCCTGCCCCAGGGAACCGTGGACCTGCTGGGGGTGTCGGCGGTGGTGGGCCGCGACGTCGAGATGGGCCTGCTGGCCCGGGCCGCCGAGCGCGCCCTCGACCAGGTCCTCGACGGCCTGGAGCCGGCGGTCGTCCACCGACTGCTCGTGGAGGTTCCCGAGCTTCCCTCGGTCCTGCGCTTCAGCCACGCGCTCGTCCGAGAGGTGGTCCTCGACGACATGACCTCGCTGCGCCGGGCCCGCCTGCACCTGAGGGTGGCCGACGCGATCGAGAGCGGTGGGGCCGGCGTGGACGACGCCGAGATCCTGGCCGAGCACCTCTGGCGGGCGGCGCCGGTGGGCGTCGGCCTCCGGGCCGCCGACGCCCTGGAGCGGGCCGCCGAGGTGGCCCTGCGCCGGGTGTCCTATGCGGCGGCCGAGGACTTGCTGCGGAAGGCGGTCCAACTGCGCCGGGCGACGAGCACAACCCTTGAAGACCAGCAGACCGAGCTCCGGGCCATCTGCCGGCTCCTCGAGGTGGCCAGGGCCCGGCGGTACTTCCAGGGCGCCGCCGACCTCGAAGTCATGGACCGGGCCAAGGACCTGGCCGAGCGCTGTCGCGAGCGCGACCTCTACGTCGACCTCGTCTGGTTCGAGTGGTCGGCGCTGGCCACCTCGTGTCGGGGTGAGGAGGCCGCGCCGCTAGCCATGGAGCTGCGCCGGTTGACCCAAGACGATCCTCGGCCGGAGGCCCGGGCCACCGGGCACCAGATCTACGGCGTGCTGTGCTGGGGCGCCGGCCGCATCACCGAAGCGGTGGAGCACCTCGACATCGCCCTCGACCTCATGGCCCAGGCCGGCCCGCCGACTGACGCCTTCGCCATCGAGCGGACCATGGTCGCCAACACGTTCTGGATCTGGTGCCACACCGTCCACGGCGACTTCAGCCCCGAGGAGGCCCTGGCCCGGTACGACGAGCTCATTGCCGCCATGCCGGACCGCTTCGCGGTGGCGTCGATCTGCGGGTTCGCGGCGACGACCGCCCTCACCATGGGCCGCTGGGACGAGACCGACCGGTACGCCAGCATTGGCATGGAGGCCGGCGCCGGCGGCCAGTTCGCGTTCTGGGACGGGATGTTCCTCATGCACCGGGGCGTCGTCCTGGCCGGGCGGGGCCAGGTGGAGGAGGCCGCCGCATCGTTCGGCGAGGGCCAGTCCCGCTACATCGGGATCGGTGCTCGGTCGGCCGTGGCGTCGTTCCTGGCCTCGTTCGCCCTCCAACTGGTGGACCAGGGCCGGGTGGAAGACGCCGGCCCCTGGGCCCGGGCGGCCCGGGCCGAGCTCGACACCTACAACGAGCGCTGGAACGAGCCGATCGTCCTGATGGCCGAGGCCGCCGTCGCCGGCGCCGGCGGGTTCGCCGAGCAAGCCGCCGAGCTCTTCGCCTGCGCCGCCGACGCGGCCACCTTGCAGGGATCGCATGCGTTGGCGACCAGAGCCCTCGAACGTGCTGCAGTTACCCACCAGATGGGCGGGTAACTGCAGCAAACGGGTGGGACTAATTCTTGCCGTCGTGCTCGTACTCGTTGACCTTGCGGTGCTGGCCCTCGTACTCGTTGACCTTGCGGTGCTGGCCCTCGTACTCGTTGACCTTGCGGTGCTGGCCCTCGTACTCGTTGACCTTGCGGTGCTGGCCCTCGTACTCGTTGACCTTGCGCTCGACCCGCGCCCGGCCCCACTGGCTGGGGTCGCCCTGGGCAGCGCCGGCGGGGCTGATGGTGATGATGCCGAGGGCGGCAGCGGACAGGCTGAGGGCGGCGGTGGCCTTGACCATGCGGGTCCGGATCTTCATGGCGATGACTCCTTCGTGCTGTTCGGGTTCCGACTTGGAACCTCATCACCATCGCCCCACCCGCTTGCAGGTCCCTTGCCCCTGGCTTGTCACCGGGCAACAAGCGGGCGTCGAGCCGCTTGCAAGCGCGCGCAGGTGAAGTGGCGCCATGAGCATCGAGCGCATCAAGAACACCATGTCCCCCGCTCCGAGGGCCGCTCGGGCCCTCCTGACCGTCCTGGCCGCCGTGCTGGCCCTTCCCACCTTCCTGATCGCCGGCGCCACCGCCGCTTCCGCCGCCCGCGACCCCGGAGCACCCCCGACCCTCTGTGTGAATGACGTCGTCGACCAGTTCAACGGTCTCAAGCACCACCCCGAGGGCCTCGGCTTCAACCTGGGCGCCGGCGCCCACGACCCCACCAGCGGGCGCCACTACCAGGGCATCGTCCGCATCCCCGGAGAGGGCCCGCCCCGGTTCGTCACCTCCAAGAACGGCAACGTCGGCAACTTCGAGGTCCCCCCGGGCATCGACGACCAGCCCGGTGAGATCAACGTGGTCGAGCTCGGCTCCCGCGACACCAACGGCGAGCGGGTCCGCTCCAACCGGATGATCCCCAATGCGAGCACCCAGAGCACCCCGCCGCCCGCGCAGGACCGGGTCATCCTGAGCTACCACACCGGTGCCCAGCCCGGCGTCCTCAGCTCGCACTACCGCCACTTGGGCGGCATGCAGATGTGGGGCCAGATCGCCCTCGTGGGCATGGACAAGCCCTACTTCCCGGAGAACATCCCCGGCTACATCGAGCTGATCGACTTCAGTGACATCAACGATCCCATCCAGGTCGGCGGCTTCGTCCTCCAGCACCAGGCCAGCTCGATCGGCATCGCCCCGTTCGCCGGCAACACCCGGCTGCTCCTCGTCACGACCGGCAACAACGGCAGCCCGATCTACGGCTACGAGATCATGCGCAACGGCAAGTCCACGACGGACCTCCGGTGGAACCCCGTCGACCCGCCCCTGTACCTGAAGCCGCTCTTCACCTACGACGCCGCCATCAAGAACGTCGGCTGGCCCACCGGCTTCCAGTCCCTCCAGACCACCAACCTGTTCACCGACTGCAACACCGGCGAGATGTTCCTGATGGGCGGTTACAACCTGTCCCCGTTCGAGAACACCAGCCGTGACCGCCTCGGCATCTGGAAGATCGACCCCCTCACCGGCACCCTCACCCCGGTCAACAAGCGCCAGATCTGGTGCGAGTTCGACCACATGGACCGGGTCTGCAACATGGCGGCGGCCAGCGGCTTCTACGTGAGCCCCAGCGGCGACCTCATCATGTACGCCACCGAGCACGACAACGACGGCCCCAACGCCACCGTCCGCATGTCCGAGTTCTCCAGCCAGGACGGCTACCACCAGGACGGCGCCTACCGGCCGACCGCAATTCCGGGCGGTACCTACACCGGCCAGCCCAACACCCCGGTCGCCGTCGACGGCACCGCCTCCGAGCCCGCCACCGCCCAGGCCCGGGTTGAGCTGTACGACGAGCCCAACTTCCGCGGCCGCGGCCTGGTCATCGACTACCCCGACCACGCCAAGGAGGACTACCGCCACCTGGGCCGGGTCGAGGACTACAACGACGAGGCCAGCTCGGTCCGCTGGCGGGTGCCGAAAGGCTGCGAGGCCGTCCTCTTCGACGACAAGGACTACAAGGGCCCCCGGGTCACCCTCCCCGCCGCCCAGGGCGGTCCCCAGGCCAACGCCAACCTGAAGAGCTTCAACGACGACACCACGTCGGTCCAGTTCTACGGCGACTGTGACGGCCGCATCGTGTCCTGGTCATGGGACGTCGGCGACAACGGATCCGTCGAGGCCACCGGCCCCACGGCCACGGTCATGGCGACCACCCCGGGCGTCCACAAGCTGGCCCTGACCGTGTGCAGTGGCTTCGGCGTCTGCGACAAGAAGGTCACCACCCTCGACGCCACCCCCAGCGGCACCCTGCCCAAGACCACGCCCACCCTGACCGGCACCGCCGGCACCAACGGCTGGTACCGCAGCGCCGTCACCGTCAACCTGACCGCCACCGGCACGCCGGCCCCGACGCAGATCCGCTACTCGGCCGCCGGCGCCGATCCCATGGCCGAGCAGACCGTCGCCGGCACCACCGCCAGCCTCGTCGTCGACGCCCAGGGCGAGACCGTCGTCTCCTTCCGGGCCCTCAACACCGCCGGTGAGGAGGCCGTCCAGACGGTGACCGTCAAGGTCGACACCGTGGCCCCGACGGTCAGCGTGCGTACCCCCATCGCCGGGGCGAACTACGCGAGCGGTTCCCAGGTAACGATGCAGGCCACCTGTGCCGACGCCACGTCCGGCGTCGCCGCCTGCCCGGCCAACGGTGCTGCCCTCGACACCGCCGGCACCGGTCCTCGCACCCTGAACGCCACCGTCACCGACAACGCCGGCAACACCGCCAGCAAGCCGGTCAACTACACCCTGGTGACGCCGGGCATCGAGGGCGAGATCGCCTACGTGGTCCAGTCGACCTCGGCCCCCCAGTACATCGGCCGCTCGAACATCGACGGGACCAACCCGGCGCAGCTCGTGGAGCGGGGCGACGACCCTGTGTACTCGCCCGACGGCGCCCGCATCGCCTACACCGCCTCGAACGGCGGCGGCCGCCAGGTGGTCGTGATGAACCGCGACGGGTCCAACCCGGTGGCCATCACGAACTCGACCACCTGGAACGCCTCGTCGCCCTCGTGGTCGCCCGACGGCTCCCGCATCGTCTACTCGGCCCAGTGGGTTGAGGTGGCCTCGCCCGCCAACATCGTCCACCGGGCGATCATGACGGTGGCGGCCACCGGTGGTCCTTCCACCGCCCTGGTGACGAGCGACGAGATGAACCTCCTCGACCCCACCTACGCCCGCAACGGCGCCAGCGTCACCTACGTGGCCGACAACGACATCATGTCGGTCCCGGTGGCCGGCGTCCCGGACGGCCAGCTCGGCACCGAGCTGGTGGGCGGCCTGCCCGGCTACAAGCGCCCGAGCTACCCCGTGTGGTCGCCCGACGGCACGACCCTCGTCTTCGAGCTCTCGATGTCGGAGGTCAACACGTCGGACCTCTACGCCTGGACCGGCAGCGGTGATCCGATCAACCTGACCGGCACCGAGGTCGCCTGGCCGCCCGAGCAGTCGCCGGACGCCCCCAACGAGCTTCGCCCCTCGTGGATGCCCGACGGCCGCATCATCTTCGTCCAGGACGGCAACGTGTGGGCCATGGCGGCCCAGCGGGGAGCGGCCAAGACGCTGCTGGCCGACTTCAGCTGGAACGTGAACTACGTGGACGCCCGGGGCGCATAACGCGACCCCTGCGGACCGAGGAGCCGGGAAACCCCCCGGCTCCTCGGTCGCGTCCAGCGCCGGCATCGCGGCCCGTTCGAGCAGCAGCCAGCGTGGCCCGGCTGAGCGCCCGCCGGCTCAGGTCCCGCGCCGTCACTTGCGGGGCGGCTCGTCCCGCAGGACCCAGAAGAGCAGCGCCGGCCCGTTCATGAGGTTGCGCCAGCCTGACACGGCAACGGTGTTGGCCAGGGCGACGTCGCCGGCCCGAAGCACTGGCGTGTCGTCGCCGATCGTCAGCTGGACGAGCCCCGACGCGACGAGGACCAGCTCCACGCCCTTGTGCAGGAAGTCGGGCGCCCCCGACTCGCCAGGCCCCAGCCGGACGAGGAAGGCGCGGAGCCCGGCCTTGGGATCGTCGAGCAGGGCGACCTTCGCCTCCGCCGCCGTCCGGGGATGGCGGGCCAGCACGTACCCGCCGGTGGGGGCGGACGCCAGGAGCTCGTCGAGGCCCATGCCGAGGCGTTCGGAGAGCACCAGCAGGGTGTCGAGCGACAGCCCCCGCCGGCCGGCTTCGGCCTGGGAGATGGCGCTCGGCGTGACGCCGGCGAGGCGGGCCAGGTCGCTCTGGTGCAGGTTCCGCTCCCGCCGCACCCGCTCCAGGCCGCGACCCAGGCGCCCGAGCGCCCGCTCGTCCTCCAGGGCGAGCACGCCGTCCTTCAGCTCAAGCCGCAGCAGCCGCCCCTGCACCGACGCCGGCCGCCCCTCCGCCTTGACCACCCGCAGATGGCCCTCGACCACCTCGAGCACGCACTGGGTGACGTTGGTCACCTGGTCGATGAAGGCCCGGCCGAGATCGGAACGAGGCGCCCGCCAGTAGGCGATGGCGCCGAGGTCGAACATGCGGGGGCACACCCGGCTGAAGAAGGCGACCGCCTTGGCCGCGCCCCACCGCCGGGCGAACTGCGACAGGCCGTCGATCACCACGTACCCGGGGGGCTTGGCGCGGGCGCCCTCGATGATGGCCGTCTCCAGCACCGCGGCGTCGCCGTAGGGGCCGCGGGGGCGGGCGTCGAGCACGGTGACGTCGGGACCGAGCCGGGCCGCCAGCTTGGCCGGATCGGGGCCGGCGGTGACGTAGAAGCAGCCCTGGCCTCTGGCCACGGCCTCGGCGAGCATGGCGTCCTCCAGGTGCTGGACCACCTTGGCGTCGTCGAGCACCCACACGACGTTGTCACCCAGGATGAGGCCGCCGAGAAGGTCGTCGATATCGTCCACGCCGCTGGGTACTCGGTCGCTCGATAGCATTGCTTACAACTGTAGCTGCGAATGACAGCTAGGTGCGAAGGTTCATCGCATGTGCTTCAAGAACCTGCCCATCGAATTCGACGCTGCGGGCAAGGCCCGCCTCCGGGAAGGGGTCGCCGACCCGTATTCGGTGACCGTGGCCGAGCCCAAGGGCTTCGTTCGCCGCAAGGGCGGCCCCGGCGCCCAGCTGGCCGCCCCTCCCCGCCTGCGGGACTGGAACATCGACCCCATGACGCGAGTCGCCGGCGCCTTGGCCGTCCACACGGTGCTGGACCTGGAGAACCGCCGGGCGGTGGACGCCCACGCCCGGGCCATGCTCTTCCGCGGCTACGAGGTCATCCTTGAAGGGCGTGACCCTCGTGACGCCATCGACATCACGTCGCGGGCCTGCGGCGTGTGCGGCGGCACGCACGCCACCTGCTCCGCCCTGACCATCGAGCAGGCCTTCGGTGTGTGCCCGCCGCCGCTGGGCATCGAGGTCCGCAACCTCGGCGAGGTGGGCGAGATGTTCTACGACCGCCCCCTGCACCTGGGCCTGCTGGCCGGCCCCGACTACTCGACGGCGCTCGTCAGCGTGACGAACCCCGAGCTGGTCACCCGGGCCGAGAAGACGCTGGCGCCGCACGGCGACATCCACGGCTACACGACCATCAAGGACATCATGGACGCCCTCAACCCGTTGACGGGCAAGATCTACCTCGAGGCGCTGGAGTGGACCCGGGTCGGCCGGATCATGTGCATGCTGATGTTCGGCAAGTTCCCGCACCCCTCGACCATCGTTCCCGGCGGCATGTCCACCACGGTCACCACGTCCACGTTCAACGAGTACTACGCCCAGCTGGGCAAGATCCTCGACTGGAGCAAGGTCATCTGCCGCATCTGGGACGACCTGTGCGACTTCTTCCTGGAAGCCAATCCGGCGTACGAGCAGGTCGGTGCCCGGCCGACGAGCCTGGTGCAAACCGGCATCTGGGACAACTCCGAGGTGTACGACGCCACCTACGCCAACTGCAACCAGTGGGGTGAGAAGCGCTGGTCGTCGCCGGCAGTCATCATCGAGGGCAAGCTCGTCACCACCAAGCTGACCGACATCAACATCGGCATGGAGGAGTTCGTCGAGCACGCCTTCTACGATGACTGGACCAAGGTCGGCCCGCAGCGCTACCGGACCGATCCCCTGGGCAACCCCCTCTCGCCGTACCACGCCTGGAACAAGACGACGCTCCCCAAGCCCACCGGAACATCCTTCAAGGACAAGTACACCTGGTGCACGTCCCCCCGCTGGGACCGCCAGGTGGTGGAGACCGGCGCGTACGGCCAGCTGTGGGGCACGGCCCTGCGCGGCGACTACGCCGACAACCCGTTCCTGAACCCCACCGGCGACGGCCTGCAGATGCTCATCCCCCGCCACGCTCTCCCGGAGACGGAGCTGTTCTGGCCCCTGCCTCGCACCCTGAACGCCCTGGAGCGCAACCGGGCCCGGGCCTACTCGCTGGCCTTCACCGCCACCATCGGCATGAACTGCCTGCTGAAGGCTTTCGAGTACTGGCGCCAGGGCGAGACCAAGGTCCACACGCCGTTCAAGATCCCCCGTGACGAGCGGGCCGCGGTCGGGTTCTGGGAAGCCGGCCGTGGGTACCTCGTCCACCACATCACCATGGACAAGGGCAAGATCGTCAACTACCAGATCAACACGCCGTCCACGCTCAACGCGTCGCCCACCGACCCCTTCGGCGGCCTCGGGCCGTACGAGCAGGCGGTGGTCGACACGCCGATCCTGGAGTCGGTCCCCGACGACCAGATCAAGGGCATCGACGTCCTGCGCGCCATCCGAAGCTTCGACCCCTGCATGCCGTGCACCACCCACATGGACACCGGGAAGGGCGTCATTACCCGGGAGCTCAACTCCTGCGGGTGCACGCTCGAATGACGGCTCTTATCGCCAGCTTCGGCAAGCCCGGGATGCGCGACCTCGACTTCGGCCGCCAACTGGTCGACTGCCTCCAGCAGCTCGACTGGCCTGCCGGCGTGGTGGTCGAGGAGCTGCCGTGCTCGCCGGCGCTGGTCCTCCACCGCCTCCAGGAGCTGCAACCGACCAAGGTCGTGCTCCTGGGGGCGGTGGCCCGGGGCGACGACGCGCCCGGCTCCGTGCGCCGGTACGCCTTCCACCACGCCACCGTGCCCGACCTCGATCTGAGCCTGACCGTCGCCCGCCAGTGGGGCGGCCTGCCGGCGGACACCGTGGTCATCGAGGTGGAGCCGGCCGACACCGGCTACGGCCCCGGCTTCAGCGAGGTCCTCGTCGAGGCCTTCGACCCCGTGCTCGACATGGTCCGCCAGGAGCTGGAGGAGGTCGAGTTCGACGAACCCGACCCGGCGCCGGCGCCGGCTCCCGACTTCTGGGCCGAGGACGGCGGCCCCATGGCCGATCTCGTCGGCTACGCCCGCCACCACGCTCGAGCCAGGCGCTCGCCGTCTTCGCCGGCGCCGGTTGCCGGCGTGGCCCTGGTCGGTCGGGTCGAGCCGTGGGGCGTCTTCACCCAGAGCGGGGGCGACTGGTACGACGCCATCCCCCTCGACGGAGACCGCACCGCCATCGTGGTGGGCGACGTCCCCGGCCGTGGTGTGGAGGTCGCGGTGGCCATGAGCGAGCTCCGGGCCGCGGTGCGGGCCTACGCCACCATCGAGGGCGACTCGCCGGCGAGCGTGGTCGGCCACCTCGACCACCTGGCTCAGAGCACCGGCCTGGGCCGCGGCGCCCGCCTCCTCTACCTCGTCGTCGACCACGGTCGCGTGCGGTTCGTGAACGCCGGCGGCTGCCCTCCCCTCGTGATCGATCGTGTGGCCGGCGCTACGTTCGTGGACGAGGCCATGTCCGGTCCGATCGGCGAAGGCGGGCGATCCGAGGCCACGATACGTCTGGGGCTCTGCCCCACGCTCCTGCTGTACACGGGCGGTCTGGTCGAGAGCCGGAGGGTGCCGAGGGCGATCGGGATGGAGCGACTCCGGCAGGTGGCCGCTGACGCCCCGTTCGCCCTCGAGACTCTCTGCGACCGCGTCCTGACCGCCTGCACAGACAGCCTGCGCCGCGACGACGACATCTGCCTGCTGGCGGTGCGCCCCTAACGTTCAATCCGTACCCTGTGGGGAATGGAGCGATCGGTCCTCCAGGGTCTGGCCGCTTTTCGGTGGGGGGCCTGGCTCTGGATGGCGACGGTGCTCGTCGTCTCCCGCCACGACCTGGAGCGACCGTCGCTGGCGGTGGCGCTCGTGGCCATCGCCCTGGCGGTGACCGTCGCCGGCACCGTCCGCCTGCGGAGCGACTCCTCCGCGCTGTGCCGGCCGATCCCGGTCCTGACCGAGCTCGGGGTCGGCATCCTGCTCATCCTGGGCGACGGGGTTGCCTACGGCGAGGGCCACGCCTTCTCGACCTCGCAGTCCCTGGGGTCGGTCTGGCCGCTCGCCGGGATCCTCATGATCGGCGTGTCCTTCGGCCCGTTGGCCGCCGCCGGCTCCGGGGCACTCGTCGGCCTGGCCCGCATCGGGGCGGTGCTGGCCAACGGGGCAGCCATCGACACCGGCGGCCGCGCCCTGTCGGTGATCAACACCGTGGTCTTCTACGCCCTGGGCGGGGCGGCCGCCGGCTACCTCGCTCGCCTCCTCCGCCGGGCGGAGGACGAGATATCGGCGGCCCGGGCACGGGAGGAGGTCGCCCGCACCCTGCACGACGGCGTGCTCCAGACCCTTGCCGTCGTCGAACGCCGGGCCACCGACCCCGCCCTTTCCCGGCTGGCCCGCGAGCAGGAGCGGGAGCTCCGGGACTGGCTGTTTGGCTCCACCGAGCACGCTGAGGTGGTGGCCGACGTGGGCTCCGCCCTGCGGGCGGCGGCGGCCCGCTTCGAGGAGAACTTCGGCGGCCGGGCGTCGGTGCTGGTCGCCGACGACCTGCCACCCCTGGAGCCGCCGGTGGTCGCCGCCCTGACCGGCGCCGCCGGCGAGGCCATGGTCAACGCCGGCAAGCACGGGCGGGCGTCGAAGGTGCAGGTGTACGTGGAGCCCGACGATGCCGGCGGGGTGTTCTGCTCAGTCAAGGACGACGGCGCGGGGTTCGAGCCCGCGTCCACCGTCGAGGGCATCGGGCTGTCGCGGTCGATCCGGGGCAGAGTGTCGGAGGTGGGGGGCCGGGTGGAGGTCATCAGCGCCCCGGGTGACGGAACGGAGGTCCTGCTGTGGCTCCCCTCATAAAGGTCGTGCTGGCCGACGACCACCCGATCTGGCGCGACGGCGTCCGGTCCGACCTGGGCGACGGCTTCTGGGTCGTGGCCGAGGCCGGCGACGCCGCGGAGGCCATCGCCGCCATCCGGGCCCACAAGCCCGACGTGGCGGTGTGCGACCTCCAGATGCCTGGCGGCGGCGGGATCAAGGTGGCCCGCACCTGCGGTGAGGAGACCCGCATCGTCATCCTCACCGTCTCCGAGCAGGAGCGCGACCTCCTTGATGCGGTGGCCGCCGGCGCCGTCGGCTACCTGATCAAGTCCACCCCTGGCCCGGAGCTGCGGGCCGCCCTGTGGAAGGCGGCCCACGGCGAGCCGGTGTTCTCGCCGGCGCTGGCCGCCCTCGTGCTCGGTGAGTTCCGGGCCATGGCCAAGAAGGCGTCGGGCGTCTCGCCGCTGTCGGAGCGGGAGCGGGAGGTCCTCCAGCTCGTCGCCCGCGGCCACTCGTACAAGGAGATCGGCGGCCGCCTCTTCATCGCCGAGAAGACCGTGGAGAACCACGTCCGCAACATCCTCGGCAAGCTGCATCTGAGCCGGCGCCAGGAGCTGATCCGCTACGCGTTGGAGCACGGGATCGAGTAGCCGATTTCAGTCCCTATGCTTCCGGCTGGATGTACCGAAGGATGTTTCTTCTCCTCGCCGGCTCCGTGCTGGCGGCCGGTTGTGTTCGCTCTGCCGCCCAAGCTCCCGCGCCGACGACGCCCTCCACCGTCCCGCAGCCCACCGTCCCGGCAACCGTGCCCGTGTGGACGCCGCCGCCTCCTCCGCCCATCAAGTTCACGGGCGACGCGTACGATCTCCACGCCGCCGGCAACGTGTCCACGGGGACTTTCAACGCCACGTGGGCCGGGGTGCTGGAAACGCTGAACCAGTACCTCGAGGCCGCCGTCCTCACGCCCTTGCGCACCGGCGGGCCGGCCGGCGACCTCGCCCCGCTGTTCAACCGCCCGGCCCTCGAGCGGGTGGTCCCGGGCGGCCCCGACCGCTTCGCCTTCATCGACGAGAACCTGCCGCCGGTCAGCGACCTCCGCGCCGAGCGGTCGGTCGCCGGCCTCACTGCGCTGGCAGGGCGCGACGGGGCCGTGAGCGTGGTGACCGCCGGCCTCGAGCTCCGCCTCATCGGCCACATCGCCGGCACACCGGTCACCGTCGTCCGCACCGGTGAGCTGGTCCTGATGCCCACCGGCACGAGGTGGCGCATCGACGCCTACGACATCAAGGTCGTCCGCACCATCGCCGAGGTCACGACGACGACGAGCGCAGAGCGCGAGTGAGGCGCTTGGTGGTGGCCTTCATGGTGCTGGCCATCGGTATGGGCTGCGTCTCGCCGGCGGCGTCCACGAGGGGCCGGGCCATGGAGATCCGCAAGGTCGACGGCGGCCGCTTCCTCCCGACGCCGGACGAGCCCGTGTTCGTGCTCGTCATGGGCCAGGACGCCCGCCCTGGCCAGGCGCAGTCCCGGGGCGACGCCCTCCATGTCATCGGCATCAACCCCGGGGCGAAGCGGGCGACCATCCTCAACATCCCCCGTGACACCTGGACCAACATCCCCGGTCGGGGCATCGACAAGATCAACGCCGCCAACTACTACGGCGGGCCGTTGCTCCAGGCTCGGGCGGTGTCGGCGCTGGTCGGCATCGACATCTCGATCGTCATCACCACCGGCTTCGACGGCCTGGCCGACATGATCGACGAGCTCGGGGGCATCAACGTCGACGTCCCGTTCCCCATGAACGACCCCATGTCCGGCGCCATCTTCCCCGCCGGCACCGTACGCATGGACGGCGGCGCCGCCCTGGCCTTCTCCCGGAACCGCAGCGTGGCCGGCGGCGACTTCACCCGCACCCACGACCAGGGCATCCTGATCCTCGCCGGCCTGTCCAAGCTGCGCGATTCGGCGCCGACGGCGGCCAACACCCTCAAGTGGCTGGCGGTGCTGGCCCGCCACGTCCGCGTCGACGGCATGGGCATGGGCGACCTTTACCGGCTGGGCCGCCTGGCCTTGAGCCTCGACCCCGACGACGTGCGCAACGTCACCATGCCGGGAACGACGGGGTCGGCCGCCAACCAGTCGGTGGTGTTCGTGGGCGCGTCGGCGCCGGCGCTGTTCGCCGACTTCCGCGATGACGCTGTCCTTCAGCGCACCTGATCATCCGGCCTTAGCAAGCGCCGGAGCGGCTTGCCGCCGGCGGTCCGGGGGATTTCGGTGGTGGTCACGACCTGACGGGGCAGCTTGGCTGCCGACAGCTCGCCGGCCGCGAACGCCCGCAGCTCCGCCAGCGCCGGCGGATTCGTTCGGTCCGCCGGCACCACGTAGGCCACCACCCGCTCGCCCCACTCCGGGTCGGCGGCGCCGGCCACGCAGACCTCCGCCACCCCCGGATGCCGGGCGAGCACCGCCTCCACCTCGCTCGGGCTCACGTTCACCCCGCCGGTGATGATCAGGTCCTTCAGCCGGTCGACCACCCGCAGCCGCCCGTCCGCATCCAGGGCGCCGGCATCGCCGGTGCGCAGCCACCCGCGGGCGGTGAATGCGCCGGCCGTCTCCGCCGGCGCCAGCCGGTACCCCCGCATGGCCATCGGCGCCTTGACGAGAACCTCGCTGTTGTCCCCGATCGACAGCTCCACGCCGGCCAGCGGGTACCCGTCGTGAACCACCCCGCCCCACGTCTCGGTCAGCCCGTACGTCGCCACGATGTTGGGCCCCCGCTCCCTCACCGGCCCACCGCCCAGCAGGATGCGCCGGAACCGACCGGCGCCGGCACCGCTCAGCCGGCGCAGCATCGTGGGGACGAGAGACACCAGCGTGGCCTCGGCCGCCTCCACCGCGGCGACATCGAAGCCGTCCAGCACGGTGACCGGCGTGCCTGTGACCCACGCCCGCCCGAGCACCGCCAGCCCGGCCACGTAGTGCAGCGGCAGGCACGCCAGCCACCGGTCGTCGGCTCCCACCTCCAGGGCCTCCCCTATGGCCCCGGCCGACGCCTCCAGTCCGTCCCACGTGAGCTCCACCGCCTTCGGCGTGCCCGAGGTTCCGGAGGTGACCACCACCGCCGCCACCTCCGGCTCCACGCCGGCCCCCGGCTCCACCCGAGCGAGGATCCGCTCGACCTCCGCCTCGGGGGCGCGCGGATCCAGGACGAGCACGGCATCGCCGGCGTCCCACGCGGCCCGGATCACGCCGGCCGCCGCCGGCGCCGGCCGGCGCACCACGACCAGCCGGCCCGTGCCCCCTCTCGACATGCCGCCACCGTACGGCGCCGCCCTCATGGCGGCGGCCTCGGGTAGCGCTGGCGGTTGTGGAAGCCACACGCCACCCGCCCGTTGGCCTCGGTGGTGGGCCCGCCGGCCGCCCAGGGCTGCACATGGTCGATCTCACAGGCCTCCGCCGGCGTGTCGCAGGTGGGGTGGAAGCACTCCTTGTCGCGCACCTGCACCGCCCGCTTGGTGGCGCCGGCGAACAGGCGCCGGCGCACACCGACATCGGTCACCCGCTCGGGGCCGTCGAAGACCACCCGCTCCACCCACGCCTCGTCCAGCCACCGGGCCAGGTCCGCCGGCGCCACCACCCGGCGGTTGGCCAGCTCGCAGACCCGCCCGGCGAAGGTCTCATAGCCCACCACCACGCTGAACAGCGGCTCGGGTAGCCGGGAGCCCGCGGGCAGGGCCATGGCCCGGCGAGCCATCTCCACCACGGCGTCGGCCCGGCGCTGGGCCGGCGTGCGGGCCAGGTGGCTGACCCGCACGTCCTCGCCGAAGCGCTCCCGGGCCTCGGCCCAGTCGGCCTGGAAGAGCTCCTGCTCGATGGTCCCCAACGCCTTGGCCAGGATGGCCCCGTTGACCGGGTCGAGCAGGCCGTCGAGCGCCCAGCTCCCGTCGAAGGTCTCCGACAGGTGCAGCCGCCGGGCCGCGTGCCTGGCCTCGGCGCTCCGGTCGGTGCCCTCGGGATCGGCCAGCTGGCCCCAGTAGGCCACACAGCGGGCGAAAGCCCCGTAGCCCAGCGTGCGGGCCTGCTCCACCAGCAGCGATTCGTCGCGGGCGAAGCACTCCGCCGTCGCCGGCGTTCGCGCCCCGGCCAGCAGCCGCACCTGGGCCTCGCCGATCTCGCCGGCCAGCCACGCCGCCTCCACCACCCCCATGTGACGCAGCGCCCGCCCCAACCGCACCCGCCGGCGGGCGCTCTCCACCGGCATCCGGCACCGGGCCGCCAGCCACGCCGAGGCTGTCCGCGATCCGTCGGCCTCCCACGCCCGGCCGGCGTCGAAGGCGGCCACCGCCCGCGTCATCACACAGGCCAGCCGCTCAGCGGCCCGCTGCAGCGCCACCACCGTCTCGACGTCGCCCAGCACGCCGGCATCGACCGTAGACAGCACGTCGAGCGCACCGGCCAGTTCTGCAGTTGGGTCCACGGAACGGCTCCTCATGAGCGAGGCGCCTGACGAGGGGGGAAGTCCCTTCATGCTACACGAACACACGTTCGCTCGTCAACCCACCCGCATGTGCCCTCAGTTCGGGCGCAGGCGAGAGCCGTCCCGGCCACGGCTGGCGGCTCACGGCTGGCCACATCGTCGACCCGTCCGGCCCACTGGCAGATCGGCCGCCCGCCCGCCGGCTGTTAGAGCTTCTTCTTGGGCCGCTTTTTCATGGCCCGATGGATGATGCGGGCCTCCTGCCGGTCGGCTGCCTTGGCCCACGGCTCCTTCGCCGACTCCTCCAGCTCGCCCTGGAGCTTCACGTAGCTGGCCACCCGTTCGGCATCCAGGCGACCATCGGCAACGGCATCCACCACTGCGCAGCCCGGCTCGCCGTCGTGCCGGCAGTCCCGGAACCGGCAGCCCTTCGCGATTTCCTCGACGTCGGGGAAGGCCAGCGCCACACCACCCTCGGCGCCGGTCAGGCCCACGGACCGCAACCCGGGCGTGTCGATGAGCACGCCGCCGCCGGGCACGACCAGGAGGTGCCGGGACGAGGTCGTGTGGCGCCCACGGTGGTCCCCCGCCCGCACGTCGCCGGTCGCCTGCGCCTCCTCGGACAGCAGCCGGTTCACCAGCGTCGACTTGCCGGCGCCCGACGGCCCGAGGAGGACCGCGGAGCGGTTGGGCCGGAGATGGCCGAGGATCGACTCGACCCCCAACCCGCTCGACGCGCTGGTCAGGACCACGTCGGTCCCCACCGCCCGCGCTGCGACGGTCTTCTCGAGCACTTCTGCATCCGGAACCGCATCGGCTTTGGTGAGGACGACCACGGGCCGGGCCCCGCTGTCCCACGCCAGCACGAGCTCGCGCTCGATGCGGTTCAGGTTCAAGGGCCGGTCCAACCCAGCGACCACGAATACCACGTCGATGTCGGCGGCCAGCAGCTGGCCCTCCCGCTCCAGGGAGGACCATCGGGGGAGGATGGCGTCGACCGCCGGCGCCGGCTCCATGCGCAAGGCCACCCAGTCGCCGGTCGTGGGCAGCACGTCGGCCGCGGCCCGCACCCGCCCGGAGGCGGTCAACACGGTGCAGCGGTCACGGTCGACCCGGCCGACGCGGCCAGGCACGTGGTCAGCAGAAGCAACGGAGGAATACAAGGTAGAGACCCGCTCGTCCCACCCGAGGGGGACCAGCGGAGCGAAGTTGGCCTCCATGGCACCCTTCCGCTTCGACACCGCCCTCCGGTGTGTTCGACTTCAGGGTAGCGTGCGAACCGTAGGAGTGATCGCTCCAGGAGTAGCTGCTCCTCTGAAAGGCCGACGCAATGAATTGGGAACCCCGAGGCGAGTGGCAGGACATCCGCTACGAGGTCGACGACGGCATCGCCAAGGTCACCATCAACCGGCCCGAGGTCCGCAACGCCTTCCGGCCCCAGACCGTGTTCGAGCTGACCAAGGCATTCGACATGGCCCGGGACGACCCCCGGGTGGGCGTGGTGATTTTCACCGGTGAGGGCCCGCTGGCGTTCTGCTCCGGCGGCGACCAGAAGGTGCGGGGCGACGACGGCTACAAGGACGACCACGGCGTCGGCCGGCTCAACGTCCTCGACCTCCAGATCCAGATCCGCCGGCTGCCCAAGCCGGTCGTGGCCATGGTCGCCGGCTATGCCATCGGCGGCGGGCACGTCCTCCACCTCGTCTGCGACCTCACCATCGCCGCCGACAACGCCCGCTTCGGCCAGACCGGGCCCCGGGTCGGCTCCTTCGACGGCGGCTACGGCGCCGGCCTCCTGGCCCGGACCGTCGGGCAGAAGAAGGCCAAGGAGATCTGGTTCCTGTGCCGCCAGTACGACGCCCAGCAGGCGCTCGACATGGGACTGGTCAACGCTGTCGTCCCCCTCGACGAGCTCGAAGCGGTCACCGTCGAGTGGTGCCGGGAGATGCTCCAGCACAGCCCGCTGGCCATGCGCCTGCTCAAGGCCGGCTTCGCGGCGGACACCGACGGGCTGGCCGGCGTCCAGCAGCTGGCCGGCGACGCCACCCTCCTCTACTACCTGTCCGAGGAGGCGCAGGAGGGCCGCGACGCCTACGTGCAGAAGCGCAAGCCCGACTTCTCGAGGTTCCCGAAGCGGCCGTGAAGTGACGTCTGCGGCCAACTGGTTCCAGGGCGCCAGGCCCCGCACGCTCGGCGCCGCCGTGTCGCCGGTGCTGGTCGGCACCGCCGTCGCTTCCCGCTACGGCGACGTCGTCTGGTGGCGCGCCCTGTTCTGCCTGCTGCTGGCCGTCGCCCTCCAGGTTGGCGTCAACTACGCCAACGACTACTCCGACGGCGTCCGGGGCGTCGACACCCAGCGCCGTGGCCCGGTGCGCCTCGTCGCCGGCGGCCTGGCCCCGCCGGCTGCGGTGAAGCGGGCGGCCCTGCTGTGCTTCGCCGCCGGCGGGCTGATCGGCATCGTGCTGGCGGTGGCGGTGGACTGGCGGTTGGTGATCGTGGGCGCCATCTCCATCCTGGCCGCCGGCCTGTACTCGGGAGGGCCCAAGCCCTATGCCTCCTCCGGCCTGGGCGAGGTCATGGTCCTGGTGTTCTTCGGCTTCGTGGCCACCTGCGGGTCGACGTTCGTCCACCTGGAGCGGGTGCCGTGGCTGGCGGTGGCCGCCGCCGTGCCGGTCGGGCTGCTGGCGTGCGCCATCCTGCTGGTGAACAACCTGCGCGACGTCGACTCCGACCGCGACGTGGGCAAGCGGACGCTCGCCGTCCGGGTCGGCAAGGCCCGGACCCGCATGCTCTACCGGGCCAGCATCGTCGTCTCGCTGCTGACCGCCCTCGCCCTCGCCCCCACCGCCCCGGGAACGCTCCTCGCCCTGGCCGCCGCGCCGCTCGCCGTCCGCCCTCTGCGCATCGTGGCCACCAAGACCGACCCGCCGGCGCTGGTGCAGGCGCTCATCGCCACCGCCCGGCTCCAGCTGGTGTTCTCTGCCTTCCTGGCCGTGGGGCTGGCGCTGCAATGACACTGGTCGAGCACCGCCTCCGCCTGAGCCGCGACGTGGTCCTGCTCCACGGGCTCACCGGCTGGGGGGAGTGGTCGCCACTGCCTGGCTACCCGTCCGATCCGGCGACGTGCCGGCGGGCGGCCGAGGAGGCGGCGACGACCGAGTGGCCGACGCCGGTCAGGTCGCACGTCCGCGTCAACGCCCTCGTGCCGGCGGTCCCGCCTGACACCGCCGCCGAGCTGGCCGCCGGCCACCGCGACGTCAAGGTCAAGGTCGGCGACGCCGGCGACATCGACCGGGTCGCCGCCGTGCGGGACGCGATCGGCCCCCACGCCCGGCTGCGCGTCGATGCCAACGGGGCGTGGGACGTCGCCACCGCCATCGAGCGCATCGCGGCGATGGCCGCCTACGACCTGGAGCTGGTGGAGCAGCCGGTCGTGTCGATCGAGGACTTGGCGACGGTGCGCGGCAAGGTCGACGTGCCGATCGCAGCGGACGAGTGCGTCCGCACCGTCGGCGACGCCCGCCGGCTGGACGCCGACGTCCTGGTCGTGAAGGTCCAGCCCCTCGGCGGGTTCGCCGCCACGCTGCGAATCATCGAGGCCGCAGGCCTCCCCGTCATCGTCTCGTCGATGTTCGAGACCTCCGTCGGCATCGCCGCCGGCCTGGCCCTCGCCGCCGCCCTCGACGACCTGCCCTACGCCTGCGGGCTCACCGCGAGTGAGCCCGACGTCGTGGCCGACCCGCTCGTCCCTGTCGACGGCGTCCTGCTCGTGCGCCGGCCCGTCCCCGACCCGGCCCTGCTGGCCCGCTACTGCGGGGACGAATGAAGCAACAGGAACGCGGTCAGCAGGCGGTGGAAGCTCACCGGGCGTTCGAGGTGGGCGGCGTGGCCGGCGCCGGCCAGGGCGACGGCCTGGGCGTTGGCGCCGATGGCCGCCGCCATCTGCTCGGCCAACCGCGAGAACTTGACGTCCTCCTCGCCGGCGATTGCCAGCACCGGCATCTTCAGCTCGGCCAGGCGGTCCCAGAGCGGTTCCTGGGCGCCGGTGCCCAGCCGGCGCAGGGCGCCGGCCAGCCCCGCCGGCGAGTTGGCCAGCCGGGCCTCGAGGTCGTCGCCCTGGGGCGAGAGGGTGGCGAACAGGGGCTGGGCCAGCCAGCGGTCGAGGAATGCCGGCGTGCCGATGCGCTCGATGTCCGCGGCCAGCGCCTCGTCGGCCGCACGCCGGGCTTCCCGCTCACCGGGGTCGGCCACCCCCGGCGACGCACCCACCAGCACCAGCGACTGGACCAGCTCGGGATGGTCCACGGCCAGGCGAAGGCACAGGCGGCCGCCCAGCGAGTAGCCGACGTACGTCGCTGCGCCGCCCGCCTTGCCGAGGGCCTCGGCGGCCTCCTCGAACTCCAGGTCGATCGCGTCGGAGCCCCCGTGGCCCGGCAGGTCGACCCGCACCACCTGATACGTCTCGGACAGCAGCGCCGCCACGCGGTCCCACGAGCGCATGGTCTGGGTGAAGCCATGCACGAGCACGATGCGGTCGGGACCCCGCCAGTCGAACGCCCGGTGGAGGGCCACGGTCACCCGAGCAGTCTCACATGGGTGTGCCTCCGGGAATGACGGCGGGCGACCTCAACGCGGCGCTGGCCCGGACACTCGTCGACGAGTGGGCTCGGGCCGGCGTGAGCACCGCCGCCGTCAGCCCGGGGTCCCGTTCGACACCGCTGGCGCTGGCTCTGGCGGCCGACGGCCGGATCACCGTGCAAGTGTTCCTCGACGAGCGGTCGGGGTCGTTCTTCGCCCTGGGCGCAGCGAAGGCCACGGGGCGGCCGGCGGTGGTCCTGTGCACCTCCGGCACCGCCGCCGCCGAGTTCCACCCTGCGGTGCTGGAGGCGTTCCACGCCCGGGTGCCGCTCCTCGTGTGCACCGCCGACCGCCCGCCGGAGCTTCGTGACACTGGCGCCGGCCAGGCCGTCGACCAGATCAAGCTGTACGGCGACTCCCTCCGGTGGTTCGCCGAGGTCGGTGCCCCGTCGCCGGCCGACCTCACCACCTCGTACTGGCGCTCGGTCGCCGCCCGCTCGGTGGCCGCCGCCTCCGGCCCGCCGGCCGGTCCGGTGCACCTCAACCTGGCCTTCCGGGAGCCGCTGGTTCCGAGCGGCGCCGGCGTCGCCCTACCCCCCGGGCGTGACGACGGGGCGCCGTGGGTGACCTCGGCCGCCCGACTTTCCCAGCCGGATCCGGCCGACGTCGACCGGCTGGCGTTCCTGATCGCGGCCGAGACCCGGGGCGTGATCGTGGTGGGTTGGGGCGCCGGCGTGGACCCGGAGGCGGTGGCCCGGTTTGCGGCGGTGGCCAGGTGGCCGGTGCTGGCCGACCCGCTCTCGGGTGCCCGCCAGGGCCCGCACGCCATCTCCACCTACGACGCCCTGCTCCGCTCGCCGGCGGCGGTCAAGTCGCTGCGGCCCGATGTCGCCCTGCGGCTCGGCGCCCCACTCACCGGCCGGGCCGGGTCGTCGTGGCTCGACGCGTCGGTGCGCCAGGTCCTCGTCGACCCCGACGGCGCCTGGCTCGACCCCAACCGCTCCTCGGCCGAGCGCATGGTTGCCGACCCCACCGTGTTGCTGGACGCAGTGACGGCCCGGGGACCAGCGCGCGGCCAGTCGTTCTGGCTGTCGACCTGGCTCTCCGCCGAGCGGGCGGCCCGGCGCGACCTCGACGCCCTGCTCGACTCGTGGTCCGAGCCGTTCGAGGGCCGGGTGGCCCGGGACCTGGTCGCCGGGCTGCCGGACGGCACCACCCTGGTCGTGGGTTCGTCCATGCCGGTGCGCGACGTCGAGTCCTTCGCCCGGCCCCGATCCGGACTGCGCTTCCTCTCGAACCGGGGCGTGAACGGCATCGACGGCTTCGTGTCGACCGTCCTCGGCGCCGCTCTGGCCGGTCCCGCTGTGGCTCTGTGCGGCGACCTCACCTTCCTCCACGACGCCGGCGGGCTGCTGGGCGCCGGCCGGCGCAACGTCGACGCCACCTTCGTCGTCCTCGACAACGACGGCGGCGGGATCTTCAACTTCCTTCCCCAGGCGGGGATCGACCACTTCGAAGAGCTGTTCGGGACGCCGCACGGCATCGACATCGCGGCCCTTGCCGAAGTGCACGGCATCACGTCGGAACGGGTGACCAAGGCCGACGACCTCCTGCCCGCGGTCCAACGAGCGATGACCGCCGGCGGCGTGCGCCTGGTCATCGTGCCCACCGACCGGGTCGACAACGTCGATCGCCACCGCCAGGCTTTCGCCGCCGTGTCGCTTCCCTGAGTCAGGCCCGGCGGATCAGCAGCACACCGTCTCGAACCGTGGCCATCACACACGTCACCCGGGGATCGTTGACGACCATGTCGTTGAACGCCCGGATGGCGTTGGTGTCGTCGCTCTGGTCGGCCTCGTCGAGGACCCGGCCGCTCCACAGCACGTTGTCGGCGACGATCAGCCCGTGGTCCGCCAGTAGCGGAAGCACGGCCTCGTAGTAGCGGGGGTAGTTGACCTTGTCGGCGTCGATGAAGACCAGGTCGAACGGGCCCATGAGGAGGGTGAGGGAGTCCAGCGCCGGCCCCTCGATCAGATGGATGCGGTCGGCCCACGGGCTGGCGGCGAAGTGCCGGCGGGCCAGAGCCGCCCGCTCGGGGTCGAGCTCGCAGGTGGTGATCGTGCCGCCCGGCGGCAGGGCGGCGGCCATCGACAAGGCCGAGTACCCGGTGAAGCAGCCGATCTCCAGGATCCGGCGGGCGCCGGACAGCCAGACCAGCGTCTCCAGGAACCGGCCCTCGAGCAGGCCGACCATCATCCCGTGGCCCTCCTGGGACGCCCGGGTGGTCGCCGCCACCTCCGCCAGCAGGGGCGTCTCGGGCGACGTGTGGGCCGCGGCGTAGGCCTCGATCTTCTCATCGACGACACCCATTAGTGAGACGCCTCCAGGCACTCGACGCCCTCGGGACCGACCGTGGCCGAGTGCGACGTGCCGGCGTCGACCTCCAGGCGGTCGCCGGGGGCGAGGTTGAAGTCGCCGGCATCGGTGTGGAAGGTGATCCCGCCGGAGACGCAGTACAGCACCTTGTCGTAGTCGTGGGCGTGGCGGCCGTAACGGTCGCCGGGGGCGTTGCCCCAGCCGTGGGGCGACAACCCCTCGGCGCGGAACCGGGTCTCGACGGTGGCACGATCGGGCGCCGGGCCGTCCCACGTCGTCATCCGGGCGGTCACCTTCCGAGACTACGGCGTGTCGCTACCCTCGACAGCGTGAGCCCGGATACCCGACCGCGCGACAGCCAACGGGCCCGCCTGTACCGCGCCGAGGGCCTCGTCGACGCCGGCCAGCGCCTGCCGACCGTCGAGCGCATGCAGGCCTGGGTCGACGGGCTTGTTGCGACGGACTGGTTCGTCGCCCGCTGGGGCGAGCGGTCCTTCGAGGTCCGGCCCGGCTACGGGCACCGGCGGGCGACGGCTGACCACGCCACCGGCGTGCTGCAGATGCCCAAGTGGGCCCGCAGCGAACTGGTTCTCCTGCACGAGGTCGCCCACTGCCTGACCCCGATGACCTTCGCCAGCCACGGTGCCGAGTACGCCGGCGTGCTCCTGGCCCTGGCCCGCCGGGGCATGGGGCCGGGCACCGCGCAGCGGTTGGAGGACGCCTTTACGTCCGAGCGCGTGCGCTGGACGCTGGCGGCCGTGCCCGTCGCTCAGTCTTCGGTGAGTGCGGAGCGCATGGCGGCCAGCTTGGCCTCGGTCTCGTCCCACTCCCGGTCGGGGTCGGAGCCAGCGACGATGCCGGCGCCGGCCACCAGCCGGGCCCGGCTGCCGTCGAGGGTGGCGCTGCGCAACCCGACGGCCCAGTCGCCGTCGCCCCGGGCGTCGACCCATCCCACCGGGCCGGCGTAGAGGCCGCGGTCGAAGCCCTCGAGCTCGGCGATGGCGGCCAGCGCCGCCGCCTCCGGCACGCCGGCGACGGCCGGCGTGGGGTGCAGCAGGGTGGCGACGTCGAGCGCAGAGGTGGTGCGGTTGCGCAGCCGGCAGCGGACGGTGGTGGCCAGGTGGGCGACGGTGGACAGGCGCACTACGTCGGGGCCCTCGGTGGTGATCGGGTCGTCGGAGAGCGCCCGCAGGGTGGCCCGGACGTCGTCGACGACCAGCCGGTGCTCGGCCTGCTCCTTGGCCGAGGCAGCCATGGCCGCCACCAGCCGGCGATCGTCGCTCGGCGACCGGCCCTGGGCGACGGTGCCGGCCATGGGCCGGGAGACCACGTCGAGACCCCGCCGGCGGGCGAGCAGCTCCGGGCTGGCCCCCACGTAGTTGCCGGCGGCGTAGGTGAAGCAGGCCGGCTGCTCGCGCCGGAGCTTGGCCAGCACGGTGGCCACGTCGAGCGGGCGGTGCAGGTCGACGGTGACCTCACGGGCCAGGACCACCTTGGCCAGGCGGCCGGCGCCGATGCGGGACAGGGCTTCTTCGACCGAGGCCGTCCAGGCGGCACGGTCACGTCGCCCCGACGCCGGCAGGCGGGTGGCGGGCCAGCCCTCGGCGCCGTCGTCGGCGGGGCCCACCTCGGTGACCCAGGACAACCCACCGGCCGTGCGGCCGGCGATGCGAGCCGGGATGACCAGCTCGCCCCGGCCGTCCCAACCGATGGCGCCCACGGCCAGGGGACCGGTGCCGGGCTCGGCCAGCGGGTCGTCGCCGGCGATCTCGGCCAGCACGTCGCCGGCGCCCGCGGCGGGGACCCGGGCGGCCACGCCCGACGTCGCCAGGCCGAACCCGGCGGCGAACCAGGCGAAGCCGCCGGGGCCGAGGGCGTAGAGGGGATCGACGCCGGCGTCGAGCACCCACGTTCGGCTACAGAGGCCGGTGGCGGTGGAGGTCACCTGCGGGTCCCGGTCAGCAACTGGGCGATGCCGGTCGACAGGGTCCGGCGGTTGGCGTTGCCGAAGCCCGACTCCGCCAGCATGGACACCATGCGGCTCGGCGGCGGCAGGTAGGCCACGGACTTGGGCAGGTACTGGTAGGCGTCGCGGTCGGAGAGGAGGCCGCCGACGACCGGCACGACCTTCCCGAAGTACTGGGCGTGGCCCCACCGCAGCACGGCGTTCTCGGGCTCGGCCACCTCCAGTAGGGCGACCCGCCCACCGGGGCGCAGCACCCGGGCGCACTCCTTGAGGAACGGCTTCAGCGAAGCGAAGTTGCGCAGCGCGAACCCGCACACCACGCCGTCGATGGAGTTCGACCGGAAGGGCAGGACGAGGGCGTCGCCCCGCACCAGCGGCGCCGTGGTGCGCTGGGCGGCGAGCATGCCGGCGGAGCGGTCGACGCCGACCGGCCGGTAGCCCCGCTTGGCCAGCTCCCGGCACAGGTCACCGGTGCCACAGGCCAGGTCGAGCACCTTGGAGCCGGGCGAGAGCTGCAGCGACTTCACCGTTTTGCGCCGCCACCCGACGTCCATGCCGAAGGTCAGCAGGCGGTTGAGCAGGTCGTAGCGGGGGGCGATGGCGTCGAACATGTCATCGACGGCCTTGACCTTGGCGTCGCCCGGTGGGCAGCTCCACCGTCACGCTGACCACTTCTCGTCGGCGGACGCGGCGTCGAGCTCACTGGGATCGCCCACCGACTCCAGGTGCTCCTGGGCGACCTGGAGCAGGATGCGCTGGAAGTGGTGGGCGACGAGACCGGCGACCGCCGGCATGAGGCTGCGGAACGCCTCGACCAGCCGCTCGGCCTTCTCGTCCTCGGGCAGGTCGGATGCCCGCAAGGGCTTGCGCACCCAGGTGTCGAACAGCTCGACGGCCTGGGTGGCGACCTCACGGGTGACGGCGTGGTGGTGGCGGGCGAGGGCGAACAGCTCGGGGAGGGGCAGCCCGGCCTCCAGCAGCTTCATGCCGCCGGTGAGCATGGCGACGTCGGCCGGCGTGAACTGCGGCGTCCCGTCGACCACCCGGGGGATGAGCAGGCCCTCGCGCAGAAGTGAGTCGAGCATGGGCTGGGGAACGCCGAGGCGGTTGGCCAGCTCGTCGATGCCGAACAGCTCCTCCGGCGGGCCGCCGGCGTCATCGCCGGCGCCGGCCACCGCCGCGGCGAGCGGCTCGTCGGCGGGGTCGAGCTCGCCGGCGAGGAAGCGGCGGATGACGGCCAGGGTGAAACCCCGGCGCTGGAGCTCCTTGATGCGGGCGATACGGGCCAGGTGGTCGGTGTCGTAGAAGGCCAGCCGGCCGTCGCGCCCGGGCGGCGGCAGCAGCTGCTGCTTCTGGTAGTAGCGGATGGTGTCGACGGAAACCTCGGCGGCCAGCGCCAGCTCTTCGACCCGCATCCTCATAGTGACTATTCTAGGAGCAATCACTCCCAGAGTCACGCCGGCCCGGATCGAGTGGGCGCTCGAGCGCTTGGACCTCCAGCCCTCGGACCGGGTGCAGAGGCCTTGCGGCTCGGCCACAACCACGTCGGCGTGGCGATGCTGGCCGCCGCCCGGCGGCTGACGCTACAGCGCCAGTTCGTCGGCGTAGACGAGGCGGTACTTCACCGGCCGCACTCTCACGAGGTCCTCGACGCCGCGGGGCGGGCGGATGAGGTGGTCGTCGGCCTCGGACTCGTCGGTGAGGAAGATCTCGTACTCGCGGACGGCCAGGCGGAGCTGCTGGCCCTGCTCCTTGGCGGGGAGAGGCACCCTGCCGGTGTAGACGATGTCGCGCAGGCCGTTCTGCGCCGACAGGTTGAGCCGCACCTCGTCGCCGACGGCGGCCCACGCCAGGTCGGTGCTGGCGTTGGCGGGCAGGCGCTCGACCTGAGCCACCGCGAACCGGGAGAGGGAGACCAGCTGGTCGATGCCGCCGAGGAAGGTCACCAGATCCTCGGCGTTCTCCGTGTAGCCAGCCGGCCCTCGCACCGACACGCTGGCGAACGAGGAGGAGACCTTGGTCACCGCTGCCGTGCGGGGCGCCACCAGCTGGGCCCACTCGGGCACGACGACCTTGGACAGGTGCTGGCCGGGGATGGAGTGGGGCTGGTAGCGGGCCAGCGCCAGCCGCACGAACGGGAAGTACGAGCGGCCGGCGTTGGCCTGGATGTCGCAGTACCAGAGCTTGCGCAGGGGGTCGAAGGCGGGCTTGTGACCGACCACCGTGACGGTGTGGCCCGGCGCTTCGGACAGGGAGATGCCGCCGCCCACCGCCACCCGGAGCGGGAACTGGTGGACGTAAGGGCCGCGGTCGACGGGAGGCGAGCCCCAGATCGGGTCGAGCCCCCAGTGGGTGACGTACTGCTGGGGGTCGCCCCGGGGGGCGAGGAACGCGGCCACGGCCTTGTCGAGCACGGCGAGCTGCGCCGGCGTGAACGCCAGCGACAGGTCGAGGGCGACGCCGGCCTCCGCCACCGGCACGTCGTGCAGGGCGAGCAGGTGGTTGGCCAAGGCCCGGGCGTGAGGGGTGTCCGCCCTGGCGATGCCCCGGCGGGCGTCGGGGAGGTCGGGGTCCTTGACCTTGCGCAGGCCTTCGAGGAGCCGCTCCGCCGGCCGGGCGCCGGCGGGCCCGGCGGGCTTCACCAGGCCGGCGCCGAGGATCTCCTCGGCCAGGTCGTCGGCCATGGCCCGTGACAGCGAGGGCGCCTTGATGCCGGCGGCGACGTCGACCGGGTAGGTGATCCAGGGCTGGTCCTCGAGCACGACCCCGAGCAGTTCGTCGTCGCCGGAGGACCACCACGGGCGGTCGAGGTAGACGCGCAGGCCGCCACCGCTGCGGGTGCGGATGGTGCTGCCGGGGCCGGGTCGCGCACCGGGGCGGGGTGGCAGGCCCGGGATCCGGCGCGTCGTCCACGTCCAGGTGGGGACGACGTAGAGGACCTCGGGCGGCTCGGGCCGGCGGGACGACGGCACGTCGAGCCGCACTTCGGGACCGTCGTGGGTGACGAGTGCCCGGTCATTGGTGATCTCGGGCGGGAAGTACTCCCGGAACCGGGTGGTGGCCGTCGCCCGGTAGTTGACCCACCGGTGCTTGGTGTCCCGGAACTCGTGCCGCAGCCGGTGCACCGGGACGCCCGTGGCCGCGTCGTCCCGGCCGATCCGGCAGTTGTCCTCCGTCGCGATCAGCAGGAAGTCGCCGACGTGGGCGAGGCCGTCGAGTTCGCTGGGGGCGTCCTGGGCCAAGTCGTCGATGGGCTCCTTCCAGTGCGCCTCGACGTCGAGTCGGCCGGTGCTCTTGGCGTGGTTGGCGATCGTGCCCGAGAGCACGGCGAAGGTCTCGCCCACGGTGCGCCTCACACCGCTTCCGGGCACGCCGGCCGCCGGGACGTGGATGACCGGCGGGGCCAGTGGTTTCTCGACCGCGTGGACCAGCGTCAGCAGCTGCCACGGGGTGAGCATCCAGTGGCGGCCGGCCTCGGCATCGGCCTGCTGCGCGGTCCGTGCGGCCGGGCGTTCCATCATCCAGACGGCGAGCAGTTCGAGATCGGCCGGGTCGACGAACGACGACAGCTGCACGGTGACCATCTCGGCTTGGGGGAGGAATACCGTCAGCCGGCGCTGCGCCGAGTCGTAGACGGGAGCGCCGGCGCCGTCTTCGATGCGCAGTCGGAAGGGCCGGCGGTCGAACCAGTCCGCCCCGCCCTGCCACTTGCGCAGGCGGGTCGTCGCGTCGCCGGGCAGGGTGGTGAACGAGGCGCCGAGGGACAGGGGGTCGGGCAGGTACGGCAGGGCCAGGTCGTCGGTGTCGTGGCACACGTACTCGCCGGGCTGGAGCGGGTCGCCCTTGCGGCGGGCGGGGTCGGTGAGATCGGTCGGCGTGGTGCCTGGGCTGGTGTTGACGACGAAGGTGCCGGCGCCCGGGTCGAGATAGGAGCCGGACTCACGAGCGGCGATGTCGAACTGGGAGTCGATGGCGGCCTGTGGGGCGCTGGCGCCGAAGGCGGCGTCGAAGCGGCTGTGCCATTCGGCCAGCTGCTGGGACGAGAGCGGGGGGCTGATGTGGCGCTCGTTGGCCTCCAGGTAGGCCAGCGCGGTGATCCGAGGGAGGGCCACGTACGCCGGCGGCAGCACGCCGAGCGTCGACCGGATCACCATGCGCAGCAGTGACTCGCCCTCGGTGAACTGCCGGCGGGGGATCACGACCGGCGACGGCACCGGGTCGAAGCGGCGGAAGAGATGGGTGGGTGTGACGTGCTGGGGGTCGATGCCGCTCTCCGGCACCGAGTTGCCGGCCATGTCCACGGCGCGGGCACGGAACCGGTACTCCCGCCCGAAGCGGAGGCGGGGCAGCGTGCCGGGTTGGGCCTCGAACGAGGTGTACAGCGGCACGTCGGTGGGGTTCTTGGGCTCGATGGCGCCGGCGCCGGTATTGGTGATGGCCAGCCCCGGCCGCTTGGCGGCCAGGCTCCAGCCGTCCCAGCCAAACAGGGCCTCGTGGAGGTACAGGTCCTCCTCGTGACCGGGGACCGAGGAGCTCGACGCCCCCTTGGCGAAGCCCTCGTCGGGGCCGATGGGAAGGTCGACCGGGGGCGCGCCAGCCGGCTCCACCCGGTAGGCGCCGACGCGGCGGTGCAACGACTTCCACCGGTCGGGCTGCTTGGCGTCCTCCACGTCGAGCCGGTAGCCCCGGGTGACGTCCTCGGCGAAGAGGTCGGTGGGCTGGCCCGACGCATGGGTGCCTTCGTGCTGGGCCGACGTGCCGACCTGATCGACCACGGCACCGGCCCGGGCGTCGCGCGCCACCGTGAAGCCGCCGGTGCGAAGCGCCGGCAGCGAGGCGGCGTCGGTCACCATCGAACGGGTCGTCTCGGCCAGGTGGGCGTTGAGGCGCAGGGCGTTGCCGGCGAAGTCGACGGTCTTCATGGCGCTGCCGTCCACGTCGACCTGGTTCACGAGGAAGCGGCGGATGTTCTCCAGCCGCAGGGTGCCGTCGACGAGGTCGCCCTCCTTGTTCCTCGATGCGGGCAGGAACCGCCGCTTGTCGAGGGCGTAGTGCGTCCACGGCCGGGCCTCCTCTGCCGCCATCCACGGCTCGAAGGCACCCGGGCCGCGTACCTCGACCCGCAGCTTCCCCTCGGGCTGCATGCCCGCCTCCCGCTTGGCCACCAGGTCGACGGCCAGGCCGAGCCGGCGCAGCAGCTCGGGGTAGTCGCCCACGGTGGCCACCGCGCCGTGGAAGTCGATCTCCGGCGGCTTGGGCTCCGCCGGCGCCGCGTCGTCGCCGGCGGGATCCCGCGAGCCGGGCCGGTCGTAGAACCGGTAGGCCTCGGCGAAGGCAAGGAACCGGCGCTGGCTGGCCGAGATCTGGGTCCGGTCGAGGTAGCGCCCACCCTCGTGGCGCTGCATGAGGTCGTCGAGCATCTTGTAGTAGCGCTCGCGCCCGTGCCCGCCAAGCAGGCCGAGCTGCTTGGCCAGGCCGGCGACCGGCCCGGTGCTGAGCGGCGGGAACTGGTCGTGGAACCCCTCGGCCACCTCGGTGTAGAGGTCGGCGACGGCCTTGGCCATCTCGCCCACCGGGAACGACAAAAAGCGCCGGTCCGACAGGTCGTTGAACTTGCCGTCTCGCACCCGGCAGGCGTCGAAGAGCAGGTGCCAGGTCGCGGACTCGGCGACCGGCGACGCAGGATCGGGCTCGGCGTCGAAGGTGCCCAGGCCGTCGACGGTCAGGGAGAACCGGATCCCGGCCAGAGCGGCCGGCCAGTCCTCGAAGGCGTCGAAGCCGGCGCCCGTGAGCGGCAGGTCGCCGGCGCCGTCGGTAAAGAGCCGCGGCGACACGAAGACCGTGAGCCGCAGCAGCCGGCCGTTGCGGTCGTGGCCGTTGGGCAGGGCGGTGAAGATGACGGATTCGGTGGCCATCAGTCGTCCGCAAAGGCGAGGCAGTAGGCGTCCCACGGCCGAGGTTCGCCCGGTGGCGCCCCCATCACTTCGGCGAACGTCGGGTCGCCGTTGGCGCCGGCGAACTTCTTCTCACATGAGACCTGCACCGAGAACGACAGGAAGAAGATCTCGATCTCGATGGTCAGCGTGGCCCGGCCGACGGCCTTGCCGGTCGAGGTCTCGTACGTCAGCTCCAGGTAGAGCTCGATGGATGCGGAGATGAGGCCGAGCACGTCGACCTCACCCCGCAGGCGGAAGTAGCCGGTGAGCTGGGCCTTGGTCTGGCCGGCGGTCGTCTCGAGCCGGAAGTAGACGCCGGCCATGATCGAGACGCCGCCGCTGGCCACGCCGAGGTTGATCGAGATGGCGGCGCCGAACTCGAATGACGCCTCCAGCACCCGCACCCCGCCCGGTGTGATGGTGATCCCGAAGAACCCGCCGCCGGCGAACAGGGCGACCTGGAGGCGGAAGGGGTTCTCCCGGGTGGAGAAGTTGAACGCCGTCTCGATCGACTCGTCGACGAACGGCACCCGGAGGTTGGCGCCCACGGCGATGTTGGTGAGGGCGAACACCCCGACGGCCAGGTCGGGGATGGCCAGGTCGAAGCCGGCGTTGATGCCCTCGGCCGTCACGTCGAGGTAGGGCGGGTCGCTGAACCCGTCGAAGGGGATGATGTCCTTCAGGGTGTTGACGAAGGACAGCGGTCCCTCGAAGACAATGCCGTTTGGCTCCTCGAACTCCACGTTCACGTCCGGCTTCTTGCCGGTGGCGAGCAGGAACTCGATGGTCTTGAAGTGCAGGCTGATGAAGTTGACCGGCGCGATCAGGTTCAGGGCGAAGGGTGAGATCGAGCAGGAGACCAGGGCGCTGGGTTGCTTGCCGGGGGTGGTCGGCGCCTGGACCTCCACCGCGAGGGTGATGCGGCCCTGGCCGACGGGGGCGAAGATGGCGCCGCTGCCGGCGCTGGGCCAGGGGTCGATCTCCGTCGACCAGTCCAGCCGGGCGGTGATGACCTCGGGCAGTTTCAGGCCCCGGGCGAAGGCGATGAGCGCCTGGCCGGCGGCGGTGATTGCGGCTGCGTTCTCGAGCTGGTCCTTCACCCGGTTGGCCACGCCGGCCAACTGCTGACGCTGGGTCTGGGGCAGGGCGCTGGCCCCTTCGACGGCGGCGATGAACGGGTCGAGGTCACCGGCGATGGCGGTGAGGCCGGCGGCCAGGTCGGGAGGATTGTCGGGGTCCGACAGCAGGGCGCCGAGGTCGGCGAGGAGAGCATCGACGTCGTTCTTCAGCTGGGTGGCGGCGCCGCCGAGCTGGGCCGCCTGGGCCTCGGCCGCGTTCCGCACCCGCTCCAGGTTCTGCTTGAGGGTGGTGGCGACGTCGAGCGTTTGGGCCACGAAGGTGGGGACCCGGTCGGGGGTGAAGCCCAGGGCGCCGAAGAGGTCCTTGAGGGGGATGAGCCCGAAGAGCTTGGCGCTGATCCCGTCGAAGAACTCGCCCACTGAGAAGGCGTTGGGGTTGTCGATGGCCTTGTCGAGGTCGCCGCCGACCGGGCCGGTAAGGCGGGACAGCCCCTTCACGTTGAGGCCCGGCGTGGCGAAGCCGCCGGAGCGGTCGCCCTGGCCGGCGAAGCCGAACGCCGGCGTGTCGAGGGCCTTGGCGAAGATCTCGGCCGCATTGCCGGCGAAGCCCCGCTCGGCGAACTGCTTGGGGTAGGCGAGCCGGGTGGGGGTGGCCGCGCCGGCCAGCGCGCTCATCGCCGGCACGACGGCCTTGTACTCGTGCAGCACCGGCTCGAAGCGGGGTTCGTCCTGGGGGCGGCTCTCCAGGAACGGGGCGGTGGCGACCTGGAACGTCATGGAGGCGGTGGCCAGCGCGGTGTCGTCGGCGTCCTTGCTCTCGGCGTAGGCCACCCGCTGGCCCCGGAGGTCGAACTCCCGGTCGACTGCGTTGTCGGTGTTGTAGGCGGCGAGGGCGTCGTCGAGGATCGTGCCCGTCGGGTCGTTGTGGTCGCGTTCCATGAACACGAGCGGGGCGGCGAACTCGACCACGTTGCCCTCGAGGTCGACGGCCACCAGCTTGAAGTCGAACCGGCTGCCGGCGACCGACGGCTGGAACACCAGCCCGCCATATCCGACGAGGTTGGTTGGCGGGTCCAGCGGCGGGGTGACGGAGGTGAGGATGCGCACCGTGCCGAGCGGCATCACCATGTCGAGCCGGCGGCCGTCGGGCAGCGCGCGCGAATCGGCGCGGAACTTCTTCTCCGGCTCCCGCACGATGAGGAACATCCGCTGGAACAGGTACGCGGCCTCGCCGCCCAGGCCGGGCTTGATCTTGCGCTCGGTGACCTTGACCAGCGATGCCCGGTGGCCGAAGGGCATGAGGAAGCCGGCGTAGACGACCTTGACCTCGTGGTCGCGGCCCAGGGCGGCCCGGTGCTTCCACTCCTCGATGGTGAGGCCGCCGTCGGGGAGGGTCGGGAACTGCACCCGGCTGTCGAGCCAACCGCCCAGGGCGGTGAGCATGAGCCGGTTGGTGGGGACGGCCTCGGGCGGCCAGTCCTGGGTGCGGTTGCGCACGAGGTGGAAGTTGGCCGTCTCGTGGACGAGCATCATCCGGTCGCGGCTGTTGAGCGACATGCGTACCCGGGGCCGGTCGTCGGAGCCGTCGGCGTCGGGGAAGCTGGTGGCGTCGGGCGGCGACTCGAAGCCGTGGGGCGGGCTGGTCAGGCCCTCGTAGTCGCGGGCCCAGATGGCCCGGACGGTGCGCAGGTCCTTGCGCCGCTCGTCGACGACGGGGTTGCCCTTCCCGTCGGTGCCCCGCACGCCCAACCGGGTGTGCCACAGCTCGAACCGGCCCTCGTGCTCGACCGCCACCGGGCTGTGGGCGAAGGCGCCCTTGTCGTTGGGCGAGATGACCAGCCGCCAGGGCAGCTCCAGCGCCGTGTGCGTGTCTGCCGGCGGGTGGTCGGGGAGTGGCGGCTTGAGGCGGGGGCGCTCGATGATGTCCAGGTCGATCTTGCCGACGATGCCGAGGCGGCTTCCCAGCGACGCACCCTCCAGGGCGCCGACCGCAGCCTCGGTGCCGAAGCGGTACTCGACGTTGGCGGCGGCGGCGCGCAGCCGGCCGGCGGCGATCAGCTCGCCGCTGACGCGGGTCGGCCCGTCGCCGACCTCGACGCGGCCCCGTCCAACTCGCACCGGCCCGTTGGCCGCTCGCAGCACGGTGCCCAGCTCGACGAGGTCGCTGACCCACACGTCGCCGAACTTCCCGAAGCGCCGGGGCGCCGGCGGCAGGGCCTGGGGCGCCACGCTCAGGTCGAGCTGGGAGATGGCGGCCAGGAGGCCCTCGGTCGTGTACGGGATGGCCTGGTCGGTGACCCGCAGCACCACGCGGCTGGAGCCGGCGATGGAGGAGAAGACCGGCGGCGCCGGCGGCGGGTCGGGGATGCTCACCGTGGCGCCGGCATCGGGATCCTCCGGTGGCGCCGTCCCGGCGGGGAGCCCGCCCGGCGGCGGAGGGTCCGTGACGGGGTAGTTGGCCGCCACCTCGAACAGTGCCCGCTCGGTGATGTGCTGGGGCTTGCAGTCGACGATGAAGAACGCCGGCCGGTCGGCGTTGGCCCGCACCACCGTGGGCGGCCCGATCCTCGACCTGGCCAGTCGCAAGTTCTGAAACGAGAACGTGAGGTGGACGAGGTCGTCGGGGCGGACGACGTCCACGGGCTGGAGTGCCATGGTCGGCCTGAGCAGATCGTCGATTGGACGCCGCACGACCACCATCCGCCGGGTGGGCACCTCGAAGGCGGGGACGGTCACCCGGATGGGCTGCGGATTACGCCTGGCCATGGCCGCCCCTCTCGCCCGGCCCCGCGCGGCGCCGGCGAACCGCACAATAAATCGCTAGCCGGCCGACTGCACGCCCCTGGTCGACCGGTCCTGCGCGTCGTCGTCCCGGCTCGTATCCCGCCCAGGCCGGAGAGCCCCCGGTCGACTACAGAACCCTGAGGGTCCGGCGTTTTTCCCCGGGCTGGGCGGCAGCGGGCGGAAGGTTTTACTAACTGGTATGACTCACCGGGTCGGACCCAAGGGGCAGGTCGTCATCCCGAAGGAGCTGCGCGACGAGTTCGGGATCCAACCGGGTGACGAAGTCAGCTTCTGGCGCCATGGCGACCACGTGGCTGTCCGCCCGGCGAGCCAGCGCCAGCCACTTCGGGGCCGGTTCCGGGGCTCGTTCTTGGTTGACGATCTGGCTGGCGAGCGCGAAGCCGACCGCATCCGCGAGTCGGCCCGGTGACGGTCGTCCTCGCCTCCTGGGCAGTCCTCCGCTACCTCGAGGACACAGAGCCCGCGGCGGAGTTGGTCGCCGATCTCCTCGGGGCCGAGCGACCGTTGATGTCGTGGATCAACCTCGGCGAAGTCCACTACGTCCTCCGGCGCTCGCAGGGAGAGGAAGCCGCCATCGAGACGGTACGTGACCTACGCGAGGTCATCGACGTCCGCCTGCCGGACGAGCACCTCGTGCTCGACGCCGCACGGATCAAGGCCGACTATCCCATGGCCTACGCCGGCGCCTTCGGAGCCGCTCTTTCCATCAAACAGGATGCGACTCTGTGGACCGGCGATGCCGAACTCCTCGTGAAAGGTTCTCCCTGGTACTGGCGCGATCTCCGCACCTCCACCTGACCAGAAGTACGAACCCGGCGATCGCAGGGTTTGCTTCGCGAACCTATACGTGGCGCCCGATATGTGCCGGCGTCGTGCGGTCCGGCGAGCGCAACGTTCCAGGAAATTCGAAGGCGCCCGATCATCGAGCGGCCGTCTAGCCTGACGCAAATGGACGACGCGGACATCGAGGAGGCGATGGGGGCAGTCTTCGCTCGGCACATGGACGCGGAGCTGGCCGGCGATCTGGACCTGACTCTGGCGACGATGACTGCCAACCCGCACCTCGTCAATGTCCCCACGATGGTGGGGGGAGCCGGACCTCAGGGCGTGCGCGATTTCTACGCCAACCGTCTGATCGGGCAGTTCTTCCCTCCGGACGTCGAGTTCGTCTCCGTGTCCCGCACCTGCGGCGCCGACCGTCTCGTCGATGAACTGGTGATCTCGTTCACCCACACCACGAAGATCGACTGGATGCTTCCCGGCGTGGAGCCGACCGGCCGGCCTGTCTCCGTGGCCTTTGTGGTCATCGTCGGTGTGGAGGATGGCAAGATCTCGTATGAGCACATCTACTGGGATCAGGCCACGGTGCTGGTCCAGATCGGGTTGCTCGACCCGGCCGGCCTGCCCGTCGCCGGCAGCGACGCGGCCGCGAAGGTGCTGGATCCCACGATCGCGGGACCGCATTTCCACGTCGAATCGGAGGGCGCGGACTCTTGATTTGAATGGAGGTTCGCCGCCTCGTGTGCAGCGGACCAGAGCTGCGAAGCGGGGAATCCGGCGACGCCAGACCAAAGGTCAGGCCGGCCCGACTGTTACCTATCCGGTCACCGCCGATCGAGCAGCGAGCATTTTGTCGCGCCCGGGTAGTGCCGTTGTCGGGCGGCTGGCGACGGCCCGCCTCGCCAGCGAGTCGGTGGCCGGCCGCATGCGTAGCCAGTCGTTATCAGGCTGGTTGGCCCAGTGGGCCCGACCATCCGGAGGCGGCACCTTCCGCGAGGCCGGGGAGCGCTTCCGGCCGGCGGCTATGGGCCGGTCCAGGCTCGAACGTCCATTCGAGGAGCGCAGCAGCCCAACATGGTCTTCTGGGTGTTTCTTGCTCTCAAGTAGGCCGTCGCCGATGTCGATACTTCTTGGAAGGCACTAGCTTCCGAAAGGCGGGTGGAAATGTCCGGTCCGAAGCGACGCTCTGGGACTCAGGTGCTCGGCTTCTTCGCCGCGAACGACGACCAGCTCAGCGCCTGGCTCAATTCTCAGTCCGCCGATGAGCGGGCGGCCTTGGCTGCCACCATGGACGCCATCCTCGGCTCGCCCTTGCCGCAATTCCAAGAGCGCTTCATCCGGCTTTACGTGCAGTACCTAGTGGCAGGCGAAGAAACCCCCGAGGAGGATCGCTTGCGGTCCATCACTCGGATGCTTGGCTACGAGTACCAGCGGTACTACGGTATGGACACGGCAGAGCTGATAGAAATAGTTCATTGTCAGCTCGCCGAGGGCGAAGACGATCTGGAGGAGGCACCCGAGGGCCTACCGGTGACGCCCGAGGCGAAATGGTACCCGGACCCCTCCGGTCGCCACGAGCTGCGCTACTGGGACGGGCAGCTCTGGACCGAGCACGTCGCCGATCAAGGCCGTCAGTCGACCGACCGACCCGTGGGCAGCCAGCCAGACGCGCCCAACGTGAGTCGGCCGACCAGGACGGTCCGTTTCGACGCTGCTCCCATTGACCCCCGCGACGTTGGCCACTGGCCAAAGGGAGTCCCGACGTCCCATCTCGGTCGCCAAAACCAGGAGTGCTCCGAGTGCGAGATGGCGACACCCCACGACATGTGGGCGGCGATTCTGGGTGTGAACGTGGGTTTCAAGCTCCCCATCGGTCGGAAGCAGTCGACCGCTGGCAAGCTCGGCCGCCGCTCCCAATGGGCAACCTGCTCCCAATGCGGCGACCTCAGCGCCATCGACGACGCAGCGTGGGAGATCGTCAGAGCGGCCATGGCGAACTAGCGCCGTAACCCGCCACTCCGTTACCGTCGGGCGCCGCCATCGTGCCGAAGTCGGGCCGCGGCTCGCGATGGCCAGGCAGAGTCATTCCATATGGCCGAGACTATTCACAGAGAGGCTACCTGTTGTTCTATTGCTCGGCCTAGCTTGGCCTTGAGCTCGTCTTGTAGCTTAGCAAGGCGCATGCCGTCCGCCTCCCCTTCCGCACGGATCGCCTCCATCATTTGGACAGCCACCCTCGCCGAATCCACTGCAGTGCCAATAGCGGTATATAAGGGCAATTCAAATCCTGCCGAGGTAACGGCTCCGGAGCCGGCAGTTAATGGCGAATTCCCGATAGCACCTATCCGCTGACTTCGCCAGCGGATAGCCTCCATGAGCGGTCGGCAGAAGGTTGCGGTTAGGACGGTGCTGCTTTCCTTCTGGCTGGATCTGAACTGGACGAAGGCGTTCGCTCCGTCGGCGGTTGTCACTTGCTCCAGCGCTGACTTAAGGTTCGATAGGACATCGGCGTGTTGTTGCGCCAGTGCAGACGCGGTGTTCGGCATCTTGCGTAGACTCTGCTCTCAGAGCGACTGCGGCCTTGAGCACGTCGTTTACCGCACTGATGACAGTTGCCGGATCGCCATCTGTTGCCGCAGTCAGAGTAAGAGTCCCCGGGATAACACCAACTGACTCCCACGGGGGAGGAGGGCTCTCCGCTCCTCGCTGAGTGAAGGCCTTCGTAAGGAAGTGGATCCATATATTCCCGCCCGGATCGTCACGGCGTCCCGCTGCATAGCCGATAGCTATTCTTCGGACTAGATCATCCTCCGTCTGCTCCCTTACCGACGCACGGCGAAAAATGCTGACATCAACCTGGTCAGGCAGAAGGACTGGGTCGCCGCCAGGGAGAGGACTCTCCGCAACCTCCGCCGCCTTGGGTATTCCAAGTCTCTCATGAGTATAGGTGGACGAGAACGCTTCCCACCGCTGAATCCACGAGAGGACAAAGGCTGCGGCTCGCCGCGCGTCCTGGGCAGTGACTGGAACGACACTCGTCGTGCGGAGCGAATTGGCCAGGCTCTGCCACCACACATACTCACCGATGTCGAGGACGAACGGGGCTACCGATAGCAGATCATCCATGAGATTGATCTTGCTTTCGACCACCTTCTCGACGTCCGAGTTACTTCGCGCCCGCATGGGCAATGATTGCCTATGGAGCCTGGTGGCATCCCGGTGCTCGGCGTCCCACTTCTTTCTTGCCGAGCGGAAGACGTCCTTAAGCTCACGAACCGTCGACGCGTAGTCGCCAGCGATCAGGAGTTGCTCAGCCGATCCGAATGCCTGCCGCAGTTCGGGATCACAGATTGAGTCAGCTAGCACAACTAGGGACAACTGGACCCCTAAGGCATGGTTGATGACGCTCTCTACAAACCGCTGAACAGATGCCGACCAACCGACGAGCGTTGCATGATCAGGCGGAATCTGATGATGCTGGGCATCGTTTCGCACGTGGCGCAGTCGCTTGATATCGGGCCAGCCGGGAATCCCGCCATTCGGTGCAAGGGAGCCGGCTGCCTTCAGGTGGCTCACCAGCCGGCTGTAGATGTCCTGGAGGGAGTCCTTTTCGCCGGGTGCATCATTGAAGTTTCCCAAGCCCAACGCAATACTTGCCTCACACGCGCCGTCCAACAAGATTATGCAGATACGACGCCCGGTTGGTGTCCCATCTGCGCTCCGTTGGACCGCTTCCTCCAAGAGCATCCGTAGTGTGACCAGCGCCGCAGCATCGGCGGCTGTAAGGGTAGGTACGTTTCCCACCGGATTGGAATGCATGACCAAAGCCTAGAACTCACGCGTTGAACTTTCCTGCAGAGGGTGGTGCCTGCCGCGACTCATTCCGGCCCACGCTGGGCGGAGCGCCGATACCTGCAGGGGCGGCGCTGATGCAGGAGGTCCTATGCGTTGCGACGGTCGGGGTCGAGCGCAAGTCCGAACGGAGCCGAACCGGCGCGGCGCCGCCCGTGTTAGGGGTGATACCTGCGGTTCGTACATCCGCCCGGGAACCGGCGA
>CAVYKB010000009.1:0-470979 GCA_963768975.1 uncultured Acidimicrobiia bacterium
GCATCAGAAAGTTCACACATGAAGGCTTCATCCCGGACGGCCCAGTGGAAATCTCTAGCATTGAGGTCGAGCAGTTCCCCGAGCTCTGAGCGGAGCCACCGAGCGTGCTCGAGCGTTGATGACTGGGGCGAGGGTGCGGCCGATCGCGGCCGCGGCGGGGCTGGGACGAGTTCGTCGATAAGAAGCGTCGCGCGTTCTAGAAACAGTTCTTGCAGCTGATCGGGCATCGCGTATCTCACCGTGAACTCCAAAGCGACCGGCTGCGGATTTGGGAACGCGATGTATTCCTGATCGCTAAGCGTGTCCCACACCTCCCACCCCGCAGGGAGTGGGTCCCTGTCCCAGACGATGCCGCCGATGAAAGCCAGACTTTCGATGCGGCCCCATACGAGGTACGAGTCGTCCCCTAACGGTCGCGCAGTAGCACTCTGTATCGCGGGCACTGCTTGAAGTCCCTCAACGTCCGCGTCGAAAACCTGCTCAGGCAAGGCCCCAGTAATAGCGAGAGGTACGCGCCGCTCCTCTTCAAAGAAGTCCTCCACGAGTAACTGTAGTCGCTTCCTCCCTGATGATGATTGAGCGAAAGCGATGAATAACTCTAACGCCTCGGTGTCTTCCGGAAGTAGCTCATCGAGGACTGGATCGAGCTGAGTCAAAGGACGAACCGCCTCTGTGGCTATCGTCGCAGCTGCGAGGTCCTGGACCAGATCATCAGCCAGAGCAGTACCTTTCGCGGTCAGGAAATCTTTGCGGTCGTTTGTTACAAAGGTGAGCGGACCATTCGCAGCGGCTTGCATGACGGTGTGCCAGATCAAAGCGTCGCGGTACCCGCTTTCTCCCTTGGAGAATGGCTTGCGCCCAGACAGGAGTCCATCGACGAGTGTCGCGTGTCGTACATCTGGAATCGGTAAAACCTCGCCATGCTCCAATACCGCCCCCCATAGCCACGACTGGTAGATCGCCACCTGCTCGCTGACTTGCTCGTCGTCCACGGAGAGATCGGGGAGGCGACTGGCAGTCAGATGCCGCAGCGATCTGCTCCCGCGATTGACCAGTCGCTGGGCCTCGATGAGCTCCGCCTTGTAATGTGCGACGGTCTCGCGGATCACCACCTCAGGCACGCAAAGGCGGATACGCCCCATCCGAGCCGCTGCCAACAGCAGGGGCCATCTCCCTGCCCGGAGGTAATAGCCTCCTGCATGCACGATGTTCGTATCAGGGACGAGGCGCATTGGTAGAGTGTGCCTTGGCTGGGTTCCGCCCCGCAGATCAATCACCGGGATGTCTCCGCGTGTGTTGGTCGTAAGGATGTTTGTGAGCCCGAGCGGGGGGTAGCGGGCGGGCGTTGACCCGATGGCGCTTGTTCGGCGAGTTCTGGCGCGTGCGACGGCGCCGAGGCTTGTTGCAACCAGCGCAGCACGCGCTTGACCCCCTCAAGTCCGCTCAACAGGTCACTCGCCGCCGGGCGACGGCGCCTTACCGGGCGCGGCAATCGTGCCGAACTCGGGCGGTCAGAAGTCGTGGTCGTCTGGCCGAGCGTCGCCGCGAGTGGTTCCAGCCGAGCTCGCGCCGCAGCTGCACCAGACGTGAGGCGAAGGTCTCCCCTCTAATCTCTCACCGACGCTATCCGGGCTGGCGCTCGTTGGCTCCTCCTCGCCCCTCATGCGAGCCAGCCCCGCTACCGAATGTAGTTGCTCCAAATTTGGAGACCTGTTCCCAGCACAATGGCGCCGAAGCCCACTCTCGAGACTACATAGTTTCGGCGATACTGAGCGGCTTGCTTCTCATCCGTCTGTTCCAGGGCGAGGAGTTGCACGCCGCCCTTCTCCGGAGCGCCGCCAATACCGAAGAAGAGTAGTAGAGCGGCACCGACCAGCGTGAGCGCTAGGCCTGTGGTGTTGACGGTCGTCTTCATAAACGAAGCGTAGCGACACAGACTTCTGTTCCCTCTTCAGCTCTTGCCCATGTGCTGGCGAAGAGGCCGTGGTTTCCGTTCCTTGGGCCAGGACAGTGGCGGCCTATTCTTATTGCAGGCTGCCTGCCTGTACCGAAGTCACGCGACCGCCGAAGGGGCCATTCGATCACGCTGTCCTCGGAGCGGCGAGAATCCTTGCGAGCCACACGATAGCGGCAAGACAGAGGTTATGCCACGCGTGGACTCCTACGTATTCAATCATTAGTATCTCCGGTGAGCTCGCGCTGATATTCCGTTAGAAGTTCCTCGGTCACTGTTGTCCACCCAAAGCGAAGGAATAGTTGTCGAGAAGCCTGGACGGCCTCACCTCTGACTCGTGCAATCAGGTCATTGCGAGAGTATTCAGCATCGAATGGAAGGTTGTCGATAGAGGCTACATATGGTTCGAAGAAATCCGCACGCTTCGGATCGTCCACGATTAAGGATCGGCCTCGGAGGCCGTGCGTCTCGATCCGCACCACGATCCGGTCGGCCTCGCCAAGCCTAAGAGCGAGCCTTGCGGCGAGCTCGAAGAACTCCGTGAATTTGTAGAGTGACTCCCAGACGGGCGTTTCCTTACCCGGCTCCCAATCCTGGGGCGGGGGGTGAAGGCCCGATACATCGCGCCAGTCGGAACCGAAGGCAATGAGGTCGGCGAACTGGCCGCTCGTGAAGAACCGCCATGCCTCCAAGTGGTGATGAAATTGCGATTCGTACCCTACCCAGTCGTCGCCGTATGCGAGCGGCTCCCTGAAGTGAGGAACGTTCCAGCCCCGCATGCTGACCTGTACCGATCGAATTGTATCCGCAAGGCTGTCATAAGGGACGGCATTTTGGATAAACTCGGCTGGCCTGACTACAAGTCGCCAGTACCCACGCGAGCGTATCTTCTCCGTGACTTCGCTCATGCTAGGTCTCCCAGCTGCTCGCTGAAGAGCTGGGCGTCGCGGCTTCGCTCGCTTGGCGTTAAGACAACCCCTCCTCGGTAGGCCGCGCTCAACGAAGCGTCGCAGGCCCTTCTCAACCCCAAGATCGAGAAGCTCGCGCAATTCCGCGTGCTGATGCGTATCCGAGGTCTCGGGCTTCGTATGGCTTCGGGTATAGAGAGCCCCGCGTCTCAAGGTCGGTTCGAAGTCACGCTTGCACAGTATGGGGATCTCTTCAAACTCGTGAACCTCGATAACGACGACGTTATTGCCTTGGGACGTCCGACGAGCAGCGACTTCAAATCGAAGGGCTGGGTCAGCGTACTCACCGAACCAACTGCCAATGTTGTCATAGTTCATCCACTCGATCCCCCGCTCCGGCGTTAGTCCAGGTCCACCGGATTGGGGCGCTACGTCGTCGATACCGATGACTACGTAACCACCGTCCCGTCGGTTAGCCATGCCAAGAGCCGCCCGGATCACCTTCGCACGGAACGCTCGATTGGTCGCATCACCCGCCCCCTTGAACTCGACGCCACGCTGCTCGTCGCCAAGGGCGAGCATGTCTCGGAGTTCGTCATCAGTGATCACGACAGCCTCAGGTTTACACAGGCCGACCGGACGACGCCCGGGATGTCTGAAGCTGCCGGCAATAGTCGCCCACGCCATAACCGGCGAACCGGTGCGGGAGAGTCGCCGTATAACGGCAGGTTCGCAGCGCCACTGACGGCTTCAGGACGGAGCGTCCGAACTGAGCTGACCGAATCGCTCGCGCCGTCTCCGTCGCCATCCGTTGGCCTTCTCCGGGGCCCCGGGGGCGGCTGCGCGCGGACTCGTCCATCAACGGCGCGGCGGAGCATGGCTCACGCCGGCGGATCGGCGGCGTCGAAGCGCATGCCGCTGGACCCTTCGCCCCGCCCGGCGTGCTTGTCCCGGCCCAGCCAGACGACTGTGCCGCCGCCGGCGGTGCGGGCCAGTTGGAGCAGGCGGCGGACGACGACGCCGGCCCGGGGCACCTCTTCCTCGAGGAGGCGCAGGCGGTCGTCGGCGGGGTCGGCGGCCGGGTCGGCTCGGAGGAGAAGGCCGTGGGGGTGGGCCAGGTCGGTGGTGCCGTCGGCCCGGAAGCGGAGGATGGCGCCTCGCAGCAGTTCGACGGCGCCCTCGGTCGCGGCCACGCCCTCGGCGGGGACGGGGACGAAGGGGATCCAGTGGTCGGGGACCGGGGTCATGAGCCGGTAGATCAGCTGGGCGTCGCCGAGGTCGCCGGGGAGCTGCTGGCGCAGGGCGGCCCGGCCTGGCTCCCGGGCCCGCTCGACCCGCTCGCCGCCCGGCCCGGCCACGACCCGCTCGACGGCCCACACCAGGTTGGCCATCTCGTCGCGGAACAGGGCGACTTCCTCGCGCGGGTCGGCGTCGAGGGTAGACGGGAGTGTCGGCGGCACGAAGTAGATGTCGCGCCCGGTGGCGCCGGCCGCGGTCGAGAACATCGTCCAGCGCCGGCCGCCCAGGTCCACGGAGGGCGGGACGACGGTCTCGATGCCGAAGGTGTCGCGGACGGTGAGGGCTTCGAGACGGAACACGGCGCCGGCCGGGAGCTCGACCGGCGTGACGTACCAGTCGTTGCCGAAGGCGAGGGCGAACTCGACGAGGAGCATCCGGGCCAGGTCGGTGGGGCCGGCGGTGGTCCGCCCGAGGAACACCCGGGCGTCCTCGAACTGCCACAGGCGGTCGGCGGGCATGCCTGGGTACGACGCCCGGGCCGGGAGGGTGACGGTGTCGATCTTGACAACGTCCGGCGGCGACGCCGGCGGTCCCAGCGAGACGCCGTCGACGGCGTCGAAGGAGTACCAGTCGAGGCGGCCGCCGGCGTACTCGTCGGCGGCCAGGACGACGGAGCTCCCATCGAAGTCGGCTTGGACGGCGAGGGAGTACTCCATGCGGTTGGCGTCCCACGCCGCCGGCCGGGCCGGCTCGTAGACCTGTGCCCGCCACCAGCGCAGCCAGGCTTCGGCCACCGGGCGGACGGCGCCGGCGTCGGTCGGGTTGAGGGCCGGCGCCGGCGGCAGGCCGCCCAGGTTCCCGGCGGCGTCGGCGAGGGGTTCCAGGTCCGCCGCCAGCCGGCCACCGTCGACGACCACCGCGCCGAGAACAGGTCGGGCCGCCGGGTACTGGGCCAGGTACAGGTGGCCCAGGCGGACGAGGTCGGCGGCGGCCAGGAGGCGCAGGAAGTGCAGGCCGGCCTCCCGGCGCAGGCGGTCGTCGCCGGCCCGCACCGGTTCGGCCTCGACGACGGGTTCGAGCGGCGCGGCCAGGGTGGCGTAGTCGACCGCCCGGGCGCCGGCGCCGGCGTCGAGATGGCCGGCGAGGTAGCGGCTGAGCGGCGCGGCGTGGCCCAGAAGCCGCACCTCCACCGGCGTGCCGGCGTCGTCGCCGTGCAGCTCGCCGAACTGCCACTGGCGGGCCAGCAGCCAGAGGGGGTCGGCCAGGGGCGCCTGGAGGCCGGGCTCGAGGTCGCCGGTGGCGGGCACGGGCTCGAGCCGGCTCCAGCCGACGACGGACGGGTTCTCCGGCGGCACGGCCCTCAGCCTTTCCCGAGCACGCCGGGCTGGACGCCGTCGAGCACGACCCGGTCGACCAGGTCGAAGAGGTCGATCGAGGGGACGTCGCCGGTGACGTCCTGGGGCACGTAGAGCGCCGGCAGGAGGCCGCCGAGATCGGGGAGGTCCCGGGGCCCGACGGCGCGCAGGTGGGTCAGGGCGATGGCCTCGCGCACGGCGCCGAGCAGCTCGTCGAAGGACCACTGGGCCGTGCCCGGCACGCCGGGGACGGCGAGGAGGATGGCGTGGGGAGGATGGGCGGCCGGGGCGTCGTAGTGGAAGGACAGCGCGGTGGTCTCCGCCGCCGCGGGGATGATCTCGGTCCACTCGTCGACGACCACGCCGGCGGCGGGGCCGGCGGGGTCGAGCCCGTCCGGCGCGTGCACGACGACTCCGACCGTTCCTCCGGGGAACTCCTCGTCCTCCGGCGGGGGCAGTGCCACCCAGCGCCCGCCGGGCTGGTGGGGGAGCTGGACGACGTCGAGGTGGGGCAGCCCGAGGTCGCGCCCGTGGGCCTCGGCCGCGGTCAGCAGCGCCGACAGCGGGTCGAGCGCCGGCCGCACCATCGCCACCCGGTGCAGCCAGGGCAGGGGGGCGAGATCGTCGCCGCCGAGCAATGCGGCCCGGTCGGCCAGCGAGGGCGCCACGCCGCCGGCGCCGGCGGGCTGGAAGAGCGGCAGGGCCGGGAAGCCCTCGCCGAGCACGATGCGCAGCCGGCGCAGGTGGTGCTCGACGGCCTGGTCCGGGGTGGGGTCCTCCCGCTCGGCGAAGGCGGCGGCCTCGGCCGCCACCCGCTCGGCGGCCCCTTGCAACACGCCCCGCACCCGTGCCGCCTGGTCCTCGACCGACTCGCCCGTGGCCCCCGGCAGGCTGTCGGCGACGCCCAGCGCCGCGGCCTGCGCCAGCACGGCGGGGCCGGCGGCGGCCAGCGGCGGCCGTGAGGGCGGCGACCACCCGGTCGGCCCGCTCGGCGAGCTCGGCCACGTCCCAGCCCGCGGGCTCGTCGTGCAGAAGGGGCTGCAGATCGGGGGCCGACGCCGGCGGCCGGCCGGCGATGCGCTCCACCCACGCGGCCACCGTGGCGATGGCCTCCAGCCCCCACGCGCCGCCGGCCCCGTCGGGCAGCAGGACGAGCGAGTCGTCCTCGGTGCCGTCGGGCACCTTGGCGGCCATCGCCGCGGCCAGGCGCGATTCGAGCTCGCTGGGGCGGTCGCCGGCGGGCCGGCGCACCGCCAGCACGACCGCCAGCGGGGACAGACCCAGCTCAGCCAACGTCGCCGTCACCGTGGCCCGCACCATCCCGCCCCGCCTGACCTCGCCGGCGAAGACCACCGACGCCGGCGGCCCGAGCAGCCGGGCCACCCAGGCGTTCAGCCGGGGCTCGGCGCCGGATCGGGGGTCGGCAGGCCAGCCTGGGGCCGCGCTGTTGCGCAACAGGACGAGGACGCGGTGGGCCACCGTCGTGCCCGAACGGGGCGACTGCACCACCTCGGGCGCCACCGGCCGCTGCTGGCGGTCGAGGGCGGCCAGGGCGGCGCCGGCCCGGTCCTGGTTGCCGGCGACGGTCTGGTAGACGGCCTCGCTCAGCAGCACGTCGCCTACCGCGTCCAGCAGGTCGTCGGCGGTGTCGAGGACGGCGCCGACCGGCGTCCCGTGCTGGCCGAGGATGCCGATGCCCGACAGGACGGCGTCGCGCCCGCCCGGCGCCCGCCACTTCTCGAGCAGGGCGACGCCGTCGACCACGTCGCGGGCGGCGATGGACTCGACCGGCTCGGACAGGTCGGCGTCGGTGTGGCGGAGCGGGGCCAGCCGGCGCAGCGGCAGGATGTAGCGGGCCAGGATGGCGTCGCGCTCGCGCAGCAGCCGCTCGATCCGGTACCCGAGCAGGGCACCGAGGGGCTGGCCGTTCTCCACGCCGTCGAGCAGCGTCATGGCGTCACGCACCCGGCGGGCCGACAGGTCGACGGCGAAGGCCCCCGGCGTGCTCGACGCCCGGGCGACGTGGGCGCTGCGCAGGACGGCGGCCGCCACCGCGTGGTTCAGCGACGGCGTGTGGACGTAGCCGAGGCTGTCGCGCCCGGCCGGGTCGGGGCGCACGTCCTCGACCCACCCGTAGGCGCCCAGGTGCACGCCGGCCGGGCGGGCGGCGCGCAGGTCGGTGAGGCGCTGGGTGGCCAGGGCCGTGCACCAGGCGTCGAACCGGTAGGAGTACAGGTCGAGCAGGCCGCGCAGGGCCCACTCCACCCGCTCGCCGGGCTCGTCGGCCAGCCGGTCGAGGGCGGCCCGGAGCCGGCGCAGCCCGTCGACCGAGTCACCGCCGCCGGCGCCGGCCAGGTGGTCCCGCACCAGGTCGGCCACGGTGCCGGCGCCGGTCAGGCCCGGGATGCGGGCGTCGGCCAGGACCTTGGGGGTGGCGAAGCTGAGCGCCCCGCCGTCGACCTCCTCCAGGCCGGTGCCGATCGTCTCGGGGTGGCGCAGCCGTACGGCCTCGACCAGAGGGCTGGGGGTGGCACCGATATCGGCGAAGTCCTTCACGACGCGGCCGTGGGCCGCATCCAGTTCGAGCGCCGCCGAAAGCGCCAGCAGCGCCTCGGCCAGCGATGCCGCCCCGCCCCTGGTGGCGAGGGTGTCACGCCCGCCGGGCGTGGTGAGCAGGTCGCGCAGCTCCCGCACGTACGGCAGCGTCGCCCCGGGATCGAGGCCCGCGGGCCGGGCCCACGGGATCCGCAACGCGTGGCTGCGGGCGTCGGTGGTGAGGGTGCCGATGGTGAGCCGGCGGGGCGAGAACCGGCCGTCGAGCATGGACTCCACCAGCCACCCGTGCAGCTCCTGCTGCTGGGCCAGGTCGTCGAGGCCCACCACGTTGGCCACCGCACCGCGTGGCAGCGCCCGGCGGAAGCGGGCGGTGGCCGCCACCGGGGCGCGCTGGAGGAGGTCGACGAGGGTGGCGTCGAGGTCGGTCGTCCGATCGAGGCGAGGGACGGCGCGCGACCCCTGCACCCACCACCGCCGCAGCTTCGCCGTGGTGCCCGCCACCATTTCGGCCGCCCGGTCGCCGGCCGGCGGCCGGTAGCTGGCGGGGTTGACGACGGGCAGGAGCCCGTACGGCTGGCGACCGATACGCACCAGTGGGAGCGGCCCGGACGCGAACAGGTGGGCCGACGCCCAGACCCGGAGCTGGTCGATGTCGGCGTCGGAGATCATCGGGCGGATGCGGCCGACGGGTCGGAGGAGCCGGCCCAGGTAGGTGCCGGCGGTGGCCTCCCACGTGGCGTCGATCAGGGCGCTGGCCACCGCATGCTCGGAGACGCCGGCGCCGGGCGCCCCGGCGAGCGGGGCCGGGGCGATGCCGAGGGCCGCGGCCAGGCGGGCGCCGGCGGACCAGGTGAGGTCGCCGGGCACCGTTGCTGCCGGGTCGAGGGCGCCGGCCAGCGCCGCCGGCGCGCTGCTGTGGCCGGAGGGCGTCTCGGCGGTGTTGTTGGTCGGCGTGCCCTGGGGGACGAACGAGAGCCCGTCGCCGTAGAGGTGGGCGGCGAGCAGGCGGGCGAGGTCGCCGGCGCCACCGTCGGGAGACTGCGTCGAGTCGACCCCGAGGACGATCAGCTCGTCGAGCCCGGCGCCCAGGCCCGCCCCGGAGGACAGGTCGGCGTCGCGGACGGTGAGCAGCATGCCGGCGGTACGGGCTTCCTCCGGCTCGGTGAGCCAGCGCAGGCGCTCGGTGCCCAGGGGCCGGTCGGGGTCGTCCTCCGGGCTGGGCGCCACGTCCAGCGCATCGCCCACCGGCCCGCTCCATACCCGGAACAGCTCCCGGCCCCCTCGCCGGCCGATCGCCACCCACCGGGTGGGTAGGGCGACGGCCGGGCCGGGCGGGTCCAGGTTTCCGCCCGCAACGCCACGTCGGCGTGCTCGGGGCCCGGCGGCGTGCCGAGGGGGTTGGCCGGCGTGGTCACGTCGACGATCCACCGGGCCCGCGTCGCCCGCCGGCCGGCCGCCACCGCAGCCCACGCTGCGCCCGCCACCTCGGCATCGGCCGGCGCCGGCCACCGCCGCTCCCAGTAGGCCCGGCCCGCGGCTCGCTCGGCCTCGGTGAGCTCGGGCTCGTGGGCGTCGACGTGGACCTGGTCGGGGAAGACCCGAATGTGGAGCGTGGTGCCCGCGTCCGCGAAGCGGGTCTCGATGCGCAGGGGCAGCAGGGCGATCGGCAGCCCGCCGTCGAGCGACGCCACCGCCGATTCCGGCCCGTCGGCGGTGGCGATGCGGTCCACCAGCACCTGGATGCGGGCCCGCACCTCCTCCAGCCGCCGGGTGAGCTCGTCGCGGGCGTCGGTGAGCGCCTCGACCCGCCGGAGCGCGGCCTCGATGCGCGCCCGCGGGCCGCCGCTCGCTTGCAGCCGGGCCAGCTGAGCCTCGGCCGCCCGGAGCCGGGCGCCGGCGGCGCGGCTCTCCGCCTCCAGGTCACGGGCCTCGGCCCGGGCGGCGGCGAGGGCGGCGATGTCGGCGGGGTCGGCCATGTCAGGCGTTCGGGAGGACGAGGCGCCGGGCGTGCACGGCGACGCGGACGGGAAGCTGGAACAGGGCGGCCGCCACCGCGCCGGCGTGGGGCACGGCGCCGAGGCCGACGGCGGCGAGGGCGGCCGGGGTGAGGTGCCCGCCGGGCGCCACACCGGTGTCCGACCACGCCGCCTCCTGCCACGAGGCCGGTACGTCGCCCTGCCGGGCCGCAGGGTCGTCGAGGCCGAAACGGGGCTCGGTGGGCTGCTCCTGGATGACGAAGAACCAGCCGTTGCCGTCGTCGAGGTCGTCCTCCTGGAGGTCGAAGCCGACGAAGGAGATGTCCGGGTCGAAGCCGCCGGCGAAGATCGGAGCGAGGGTGTCGGCCGGCAGGGTGCTCAGCTCGCCGGCCGCCGTCGACCGCACCGCGTACACCGCAGCCGTCGGGTAGCGGCGTAGGAGATCGCCCCGCAGCAGGAGCACGAGTTGGGGTTCGGCGTCGATCAGGTGGCGGCCCAGGCGGCCGGGGCCGAACTGGTGGACCGGGCCCAGGTCGGCCTGCCCGTCGAGGCGGTCCCAGAACGTACGGAACGGCGTGCCCCGCTGGTCGGTGGGGTACGTGCGCCACACGAGCTCGTGGTTCATCTCGTGGTTGAGGCCGACCATGAACGCCTCGACGAACCGGGGGTTGGTCTCCAGCAGCGTCACCGAGTCGGCCGGGATCTCATCGATCCCCGGGCAGAACCGGGACCGGTCGACGCGGGCCAGGTAGAGGTAGGCGGGCACGTCGAAGATGGGATGGGCCATGACCCGATCGAGGGTGGGGGCCACCGAGACGCCGGGCACGGGCTGGCGGATGTCATGGCCGCCGATGCGCACGATGTCCGCCACCCGGGCGGGGATGGTGCGGTCGGGGTCGACCCGGCGCAGGACCGCGGTCCGCGCCGCGGCCAGGTCGAAGGGGACAGCCGCGGGCCGCTCGGGGGCGGCGTCGAGGCGCACGCGCTCGGCAAACTGCCCGAAGGCGCCGTCGAAGCGGGTGAACGTGGCCGCCGCGGCGACGAGCGGGGGCACGACGGAGGTGGGCACCTGGCGCGCCAGCGCCGGCGTCGGGTCGACCACGATGACCCGGTCGATCACCACCCCGCCGCCGGGACCGCGCCGGGCGGTGAACTTCCGGGCGCCGGTCCGGTCCACCGTCCCCGGCGGGAGGCGGCGGAGCACGCCGGCCAGGCCGCCGGGCCGGTTCGCGAAGGCCGGGTCGATCTTGCCGACGGCGACCGGCCGGCCTTGGGGGCCGCGCATGGTGACGGTGCCGTCGGCGGCGAGGTTGAGGGCATCGACGGAAGGCCGGTCGGCGGCGTCCACGCTGAGGAGGTAGGCGGCGGAGCCGGGGGTGGTCCCAGCGACTGCCACCAGCCGGGCGACCAGGGCGGCCCGCTCGTCGCCGCCCAGGTCGGGGACCGCGTCGACGGCCTGGAGGTGGACGGCGGCGACCATGCCGGCGCCGCGCCGGGGCCGGACGTCGACCTGCTGGGCGGGCAGGCCGGCGAGGCGGCCGGCCCGGCTGCGCTGGGCGTGGAGCCGCTCGGCGGCGATCGTCACCCCGGCGATGCCGAGGGGGCTGAGGTCGACCGCCGCGTTCGGGTCGGCGGGGACGGTCAGGGCGTCGAGGGAGGCCATGGTGACGATGCCGTCGGGCACGAACCGGGTGGGGTCGACGCCGGCGAAACCGGGGGCCAGCCGGGCGACGATCGCCGGCCTGAGGGCCGTCCCGGTGTGGCGGGCGGCGGCCCGGAGCAGCGGCCGGCGGGCGCTCGCCATGCGCCGCAGGGCCGGGCTCACGGCGGCATCCGGCAGGCTCGTGGGACGGATGGCCTCCGGCACCGTCACCGCCCCGAGAAGGGTGCGGCGGTGGACCGGCGTGGCCACCGAGACCAACTGGTCGGCGGGCAGGGGCACGAGGTGGCGGGCGTAGACCTTGCGGGCCGCCTCCAGCGAGAGGCGGGCGGCGTTGAGCCGGTCGTTGGCGGCCCGGACCTCGGCCAGCTGCACCCACGCCGCGTGCATGAGGTCCTCCTGGTTCCGCCGCACGACCTCGGTGCCCAGGCCGGCGGCCACCCGCGCCCGGGGATCGACGTTGAGCTCGGTGAGCCAGGCGGGGGTGTCGTCGGCGAGCTGGTGGCGGTTCACGTGCCACGACCCGTAGATCGGCGGGCCCACGGTGAGGGGCGCTTCCCGTCCCGCGGCCTGGCGGGCGCCGGCGTTGACCGCGGCGCGCAGTCCGGTGCGCAGGCGGGGGTCGATCTCCTCCAGGCGCAGGTCGTCGCCCGAGGGGGCGCGCAGGGCGCCGTCCATGTCGACCACCGCGCCGGGGTCGGTTTCGGGCAGCTCGGCCACTCCGGGCTGGGCCACGCCGACGTGCATGGGCACCCGTCCCAGCCGGGCCGAGCTCTGGTGGGGGCGGAGGCGGGCGGCCAGCGTCTCGAAGTCGCCCTCGGGGCCGGTGGAGAACTCCCAGTGGAAGTAGACGGGGAGCCGGGCGGTCGTCCCGCCCCACGCCGGCCCCATCGGCGCGTCGGGGTCGGGTGTGCCGCCCAGGCCGCGGACCACGCCGGCGTCGAAGGTGGGCACCACGCACGCGTAGTAGTGGGCGCCGGCCCGGAGCCGGCGGGGGCAGAGCAGGCGGGAGACGTTGCGGTCGGGGTGGGCGTCGAGCTCGGCGGGGAGATCCGACGGGGAGATGGCGGCGTCGGCCAGGACCTGGCCGTGGGCCCAGAGCGGCGTCGACTCCGGATCGGGCAGCTCGGCGCCGGCGTCGGCCGGGCCCTCGATCCGCAGGACCGGGAGCAGGGCGCCCGGCTCGAGGCCGAGGGTCACGCCGGCCTGCTGCTCCACCACGACCAGGGCCAGCCACGGGCGCAGCACGTCGGCGGTGGCGCGGGCCGGCGTGAGCAGCCAGGGCAGGTCGGGGAGGTCGAAGTCGATCGCAGCCAGGTGGTTGGGCTCGAAGGCGGTCGTGCCCGGGCGGGGCTCGATGCGCACGACCAGGCGGGGGTCGAGGCCAGTCACGTCGCCCGGACCCAGGAGGGTGACGTCGACACCGCCGCTGCCGGCGTTGGTGATGGTGACGCCCACCTTCACCGCGGCCCGGAGGGCCAGGGCTTGGCCCGTGTCATCCGTGTCGACCTCGGCCACGATCCCGCGCCGGCACCACGGCAGGAACGTGTAGCCCGCGCCAGCCACGGTCAGCGCACCGTTTCCCAGGCTTCGACCAGCACGGCGCCGGGCCGGGCCGCCTCCGCCTGGGCGCCGGCGGTGGCGGTGACCGGCGCCGGGTCGCCGGTCGGCGTGAGCGCCTGCGCGTCGACGAGGACGAGGGGCGGTTGCGACACGGCGACCCGCCGGCTGGCGTTGCCGGCCAGCGCAGTCGCAAGCTGGCGCGGGGACCGGCCGGCGCCGCCCGTGCGGGCCTGGCCGCCGGCGGCGTCCAGGCTGAGGTCGAGGCGCGTGCCCGTCCCGATCACCTTCCACCGCTGGCGCCGGGGATCCGGATCGGGGTGCGGTTCGTCCTCGGGCACGAGGTAGCGGTCCTCGAAGGTGAGCGGTGCCCGCCCCAGCCCGCCGGCGGTGGCCGGCACCCGGAACCCGGCCACGCCCACGGTGAGGCCGGCGTCGAACCGCTCGAAAGCCGGCGAGGTCAGGGCCCGGTCCTCGTCCAGGTCGATGAACTGCCCGGGCGCGAAGTGGTCGCGCACCGGGGTCGACGCCACCTCGGCGCCGTTGACGGTGGTCGGGCCGGCGGTGAACGTCACCGGCCCGCCGGCCACCCGCTTGGCCCCGACCCGCTGGACCTCGATGCCCAGGGGCGCAGCACGCTGGAGGAAGGTGAGCTCGCCGAACGGGTGCACGGCCAGCCCGGTGGCCGGGATCTCGACGGTGACCGGCGGGCTGACGCCGGCGGGAAGCTTGGCCGACCAGCTGGCAGGGTCGGACAGGGCGGCGGCCATGGCCTCCCGCAGGGCCGAGGTGGTCGTCGAGAGCGCCGGCTCGTCGCCCCAGCGCTCGTCAAAGTCGAAGTCGTAGTCCCACCACAGGATCTCGAACCGGCCGGCGCCTACCGCGTGCCACTCACCAGGTCCGGTCAGGACCATCTCGACCTTGATGCCGCACAGCGACTTGCTCTTGAACTTCAGGGCCACGCCGAACCGGCATTGGGCGACGAAGCGGTCGGTCTCGGTGTCGGCCAGGGCGTCGAAGCCCACGTTGCCCTCGATGGTGACCGGCCCGAGCTTGGCCTTGAGCTCGATGTTGATGCCCAGGTGCTTGGCGTTGGGCGAGATGGCGTAATACAGCTTGCATTCGAGCTTCACCGGCCCCAGCTTCAGGCCGAACCCGAGGCGGTCCATGGTGGCGGGCACGCCGCGGGGCACGTCGACGAAGCTGGGGTGGAAGCCGCCGGCGGCGAGGATCATGGTCGGGTTCTCGCCCGACTCGCAGGAGACGACCAGGTCGCCGGTCAGGGCGAAGCCGACGAGCTTGGAGTCCCGGAGCCGGGCCCGGAAGTACATCCACGCCTCGTCGTAGTCGTACCAGCCGACGATGTCGACGAGGAAGCGCACGACCGGCGGCACGCCCAGGGCTTGCGCCGGCACCTGGATCAGCAGCTGCCCGAGAACGACGATCTTGCTCAGCGAGCGGGGGTCGGCCCCGCCCATGGCGTTGTCGATCTCGAACAGCAGGCCGAGGCGGAGGTGGACGATGGTGGGCGTGCCCCAACCCAGCTCGATCACCGGGCCGACGGTGAAGGTGTTCTGCTCGATCGGGAACACGGTGCGCAGCCGGGGGAGGATCCGGGGCGCGTCGGCCACCGGGTTCTCCGGGAAGAGCAGGTCGTCGATCAGCCCGCCCTTGAGGCCATCGGTGATGGCCAGGGTGTCCGGCCGGTGGTGGATGCCGATGATGCCGCCCAGGCCGTTGAGGGTGAAGCCCCAGCCCAGGTCCCAGCGGAACTGGGCGAACAGGAGCAGGAGCAGGGCCCAGCCTTTGTCGGGGGCGGGCAGCTCGGTGGTGAGGATGCCGATGGCTTTGACCGTCAGCTTGCCGACGACCGGTAGGTCGAGCTCGAGCTCCAGGACGCCGGCGTATTCGTGGCGGGCGGTGTCGCCGTAGAGGAACCCGCCGCCCTTGGCCGCGCCGGCGTCGAGCAGGAGGCCGATCCCCGTGGGCGGCTTGAGCCGCACGGTGTCGGTGATGGCGCCGAAGTCGCCCTCGGGCACGCCGCCCGAATCGATCAGGATGCCGAGGCGGTCGACCGACGCCTGAAACGCGCCGATGTCGAGCGACATGCCGGCCGAGAGCTCGATGGCCACGCCGTCCGTGGAGGGCGATCGCCCGACCGACAGCTCCAGGTACTGGAGGGTGAAAACACCCTTGATCGACGCGCCCAGCGGCAGGTTGGCCCGCAGGCGGGTGCCGCCGTCGATGCGCAGGCCGTGGTCGGTGTCGAGCGTCACGCCGAGGGAGAACGGGAACTCGACGGTCTTGCCCGGCAGGCTGGCCAGGAACCCGTCGCCGTCGCCCAGGGCGATGACGAGTTTGCCCTGGGCGATCGCCACCCGCATGCCCGCCCGGCCGATGGCGGACTCGACGACGAACTCGAACCCGGCCAGCTCCAGCCGGGTGGCGTTGGTGATGGCCAGCACCGTGGGGGCGATGGCCTGACCCGGTGACGGCGGCGGGTCGCCCGGCGACCGGGGCTCGATCTGGCGGGCCCGCAGGCGGATCACCGCGTTCGACGCCGCCCCCCCGGCCTGGAACTCGAGCGGGCCGTCGCCGAAGGGGATGTAGAACCACGCCCCGCCGGGCGCCACGAGGGTGACCGTCCACTCCCGGGAACCCTCGACACCGGTCTCCGACAGCTCGCCGCTCAGGCCGACGAAGACGCCCGGCCCGCCCTGGTCGGAGGTGACGCCGGCGACGGTCAGGCCCACCGTGGCGTTGAGGGAGCCGCCGAGTCGCAGCACCATCGTGCCGGTGCGCTGGGAGATCAGGTCGGCGAGGGGCGACGCGGTCTCCGGGTCAGGGTCCCATCCGTAGAACGCCTCGAACATGCTGTCGTCGTGGGTCGCCGACTGGCGCCACTGGGCGAAGGCCACCGCGGCCACGCCGAACAGGGCCGACAGCCGTTGGGCCACCTGCTCGCCGTGATCAGGCGGCAGCGGCTCGCCCTTGATCGTCGAGGTGATCAGCGCGGGGTCGAAGTGCTCGACCGTGTCGTACTCGCCCAGGATCAGACCGAGGGCCTTGAGCACCGCGTAGGCGGCGGGATTCCGCACCCGGAGCGACTCGCTGGCCGAGATCTGGGTGAGCGTCCAGAACAGCTCCCACGGGGTGATCTCCTCGTCCTCCAGCGACGACAGAAAGACGCTGAGCGCCTCGTAGGCATCGGCGATGGCCAGGACCGTCTCGGCCAGCGCCGTCTCGTCGGGGTCGACCTGGTTGAGGTACCCGTCGATCTTGCCCTTCAGCTCGGGCGGGACCTTCTCCGGCGGCGTGAGCGGCGTCTTCGGTGGGAGGCCCAGGTCCTCCAGGAGGGTGCGGGCGATGGCCGGGTCGCTGAAGGTGTCCTCGACCCACTCGATGAACTCCTTGAACCCGTAGACGATCCACTGCCAGCACGTCCGCTTCTTCTTGGCCGGCGATGGCCATCAGCCGAGCACCGGGCCGAGGTCGCCGGCCGGCGGCAGGATCGCCGCCTCGTGGACGGTGTTGGCGGCGCCGATGGCGGCGCCGAAGGTCGCCTCCGAGTAGATGGTGTGGCGCACACGGACCTCGGAGTCGACCTCGGCGAAGGTCACGGTGGCCGCGTTCGGGGAGAACACGCACACCCGCATCTGGTCCTTCCGGTCCAGGGCCGCGGCTGCGTGGCGGGCCGCAATCTTGGCGAAGCTCGCGGTTGGGTCGGCGGGGTCGAACTCGTCGACCGGCGCTTGGAACGGGTAGCTCGGCGGCATCGTGGGATCGTCCCGCCCGCGCTCGTCGCGCAGCATGCGGGCCCGCCAGCGCCAGTCGGGTTGGGTGTTGACGACGGTGCCCGCCGGCCAGCCGGCGGCCGGCACCAGCGACGGGGTGCGCAGCATCCGTGCCCGGCGCCCCGGCGTGATCGACGACCCCGCCGGCAGGGTGAGCGCAGGGGTGCCCTCGGACGGGTTACCGAGCGGTGGGTCCTTGACGAAGGTCTTCCACGCCAGCCGCTCCACGGGCTCCCCCCGCAGCATCCCCTGACCGAAGGGAAGCGCCCGCACCAGGGGCCGGAGCACCGCCGGCCCCTCCTTGCGGGCGCCGCTGGAGGTGAGCTGGACGATGCGCGAGAGCGGCCCGCCCGGCAGCCCGGCCCAGTAGTCGAGCACGGCGCTCGACGACAGGTGCACGTCGCCCGAGAGGATGATCACCGCGCGGAACGTGGCCAGGCGCTGCAGCAGCTCCTCGAGCGCGGGCTCGTCGCCGTTCCACCCCTCGGCCTCCTGCGCTTCGGCGCCCCGCGGCGGGATGCCGGGCTTGCAGGGGTTGTAGCGCTCCTTTCCGGCGATGGTGGTCTTCACGTCGTGGACCACGATGGAGACCGGCTGAAGGATGTCGTGGATCAGGGTCGGACCGATCACCGGTGCGGCGGAGACGACCACCAGCAGCTCCTGGTCGCCGGCGAAGGGGCCCTGCGGCACCTGCCCCTTCAGCGTGGTGCCCAGCAGCGCCGGCGGCGTGACGCCCTCGCTGCGGTACGAACGGCGGGTGCGGGTGTCGAGCACCACCACCCGGTGCTTGGGGCCGTCCACCGTGTAGGTGAAAACCGCCTTGTCCCCCGCGTGCTCGGCGGTGTCGGGGTCGTTCAGGCCGAGGAGCTTCTCCAGGGGCGACACGTCGCCGGCGGGGAAGGGGCCGGCGCCGGCGAGGGAGTCGTGGATGAGCTTCATGAGGTTGCCGTTGTTGGTGAGCTTCAGGGGCTCGCCGGTGGCGGTCGGCTTCTTCATCGCCCAGACCGGGTCGCCGGGCTGGGGCTCGGGCAGGCCGTCGAGCGGGTCGAAGATGGACTTGTCGGCCCGCGTGAACGCCCGGGGGTCGTTGCCCCACCCCTGGAACACGGTGTAGGCCGTCATGGCGTTGCGGATGACGGCTCGCCCTAGAGGCCGGGGCACCACCCGGTTGCGCCAGCGCTTGTTGATGTTCCAGTCGTCACAGACTTCGTGGTCGTCGAAGACCATGTAGGTCGGGGTGTTGGCCAGCAGCCGGGCCATCCGGGGCACGGCGTCCCGGTAGACGCTCGTGCGGCTTACGTCGGTCTGGAACGCGGTGCGGGACTGGCCGGCCTGCAGGGTGGTCTCCGCCGCTTTCCACTTGGCCAGGCTGGGCTCGCCCGAGACGTCGTCGCGGTGGCACGCCTCCCAGTCGGTGAGGTGGGCGGCGACGGCCGAGGTGTCTGAGGCGACGTACACCTCCTCGGCGGTGGCCAGCGGGCGCCACACCCGCGAGCTCCATGCCAGCAGGTACATCGCCGCGTACTCGCCGAAGCTGAGAAGGTGGCAGTGGCCCTCCATACCGGTGAACCGGGCCTCCTCCCGCACGAGGCGCAGCCGGCGGTGCGCCGGGAAGTTGGTCAGCGTCACGGGAACGTCGGCGCCGGCCACCGGCACCTGCTCGCCCACGGCGCCGCCGATCAGCTCGACGGCGAGCGCGTTGAGCGGCTGCATGAGGCAGCGCGACACGTGGTCGGCGTAGATTTGGTCCCCGGTCAGGAACAGCTGGTGGGCTCGAGCCAGAGGGTTGAAGAGGTGGAGCTCGGTCTCGGCGTCGAGGAACGCCATGGCGTCGGGGCCGTCGGCCAGCACGTCCCGGCAGGAGGCGTGGGCCAGGCGCAGGTCGACGAGGGCCCCCGGCAGGGTGGCGAACGTGGGGAGCTGGCCGGCGACGTAGCCCAGCTTCAGGTGCAGGGGAGCAGCGGGGTCGACGTTGCCGAGACGGGGGCTGGACGGCTCGTCGTCCAACAGGCCCTGCTGGTCCAGGTTGGTGGGGGCGAGAGCCGGGTTGTTCGAGGTGAAGGAGAGGTCGTAGGAGAAAATTGCGCCAGGCTGGAGCGACGCCGAGGCGCGAGCGGTGACGACGGCCACGTGGAGGTTGGCGCCGAAGGGCACGGTGGGCGCCGAGCCGGTGGCCACCTTGGGGGCGCTGGACGGCACGGTGCCGACGCCGCCCGCCTGCTGGATCCCCGGCCAGATGTCGGCCGTTACGATCGCCGGCTGGCGCAGGGCGACCCAGAAGCTGCACAGACGGGGCTCGACGCGCCGCACGATCGGCCCGGCCAGGACCAGGGGCAACATCAGTCGAGGGCTCGCCGGCGGGGACGACCGGCCACGGGCCTACCCGTCATGTCGCTCGCCTCAAGCCCCCTCTCGCCCAGCCTTGCGAGTTCGTTGCCGGCGGCGAGCCTACGCCGTGGGCCGGCGCTGCGCTCGGGCGCCGCTCAGTTGTTGCGGGCCGCCACGTGGGCCGCCACCTGGCGCTTCAGCCGGCCGAGGATGGCCCCCATGCCTCGCAGGCGCTGGGAGGAGATGGCCTCGGCCAGGCCCATCTTCATGTAGAAGTCGTTGGGCGTGGCCAGGACCTCGGCGGCCTTCGCTCCTTCGAGGCCACTGTGCAGGATGCCGGCGAAGCCGCGGGTCGTCGGGGCCTGGTCGGGCACGTCGAAGTGGAGGTGCACCCGGTCGTCGTCGTCGACGGACGTGATGAGGAAGAACGGAGTGGCGCACTCGGGCACCTGCTCCATCAGCTCCCGGTGGCCGGCGAGCTCTTCGGGGAGCGGCGGCACCTTCTTGGAGTACTCGAGGAGGGCCTGAAGCCTCAGCTCCTTGGGCGCTCCACCGAAGAGGTCGACGATGCGCTGGAGGGCCGGCGGCGCCGCAGCAATTGGGTCTGCGCTCATGGACCCAATCCTCCCACACAGCGGCGGCAATTCTTGACCCGTGAAGTCAGGATTGCCCACTAGGCTGTATCGGAGAACATCCGAACGTCCAAGGAGGATGCCCACATGCCTGTCGCTGCCGACAACTCCCCCGAGCTGGCCCAGTACTCCAAGCCCGAACTGCTCGTGACCACCGGCTGGCTGGCCGAGCATCTGAACGACCCCGGTCTCGTCATCGTGGAATCCGACGAGGACGTGCTCCTCTACGACACCGGCCACATCCCGGGTGCCATCAAGGTCGACTGGCACCTGGACCTCAACGACCAGGTGACCCGGGACTACGTCGACGGCCAGGGCTTCGCCGACCTCTGCTCCCGCAACGGGATCAGCCGCGACTCCACCGTCGTGTTCTACGGCGACAACTTCAACTGGTGGGCCGCCTACGCCCTCTGGGTGTTCCGGCTCTTCGGCCACCCCGACGTCCGCCTGCTCAACGGTGGCCGCATGAAGTGGCTGCAGGAGGGCCGCGACCTGACCACCGACGTCCCCAAGCCCGAACCCACCGACTACCCGGTCGTCGAGCGCGACGACGCTCCCATCCGGGCCTTCCGTGACGACGTGCTCCAGCACGTCAACCAGGGCGGCAAGCTGGTCGACGTCCGCTCCCCCGGCGAGTACTCGGGCGAGCTGCTGCACATGCCGGACTACCCCCAGGAGGGGGCGCTGCGCGGCGGCCACATCCCCGGCGCAGCCAGCAAGCCGTGGAAGATGGCGGCCAACGACGACGGCACGTTCAAGGACGCCGACGCGCTGCGGGCCATCTACGCGCAGGAGCTGGGCCTCGACCCCGCCGACGACGTAGTCGTCTACTGCCGGATCGGTGAGCGCTCCAGCCACACCTGGTTCGTGCTCCAGAACCTCCTCGGGTACCCGACCGTCCGCAACTACGACGGCTCGTGGACCGAGTGGGGCAACCTGGTCAAGGCGCCCATCGAGAGGTAACGGCCCCCACCGGTGACACGTTGGCGCGTGCGCCGCGTGTCACCGGTTCCGCCGTACAGGGGGCCGCTGGTCGGGACGGGACCACGGGTTGACTGTGCCCTCGTGCCACGCCCGGCGACAAGGGTGCTAGTACCCGTTTTGGCGCGCCCGCGGGTTCGTCGCGTCGGGCTTGACGCTCGCTTGCAGCCCACCACCCCACCCCCTACCAGCGGCAGTCCAGTGATCTTCAAGCGCACGGTGGCCAACTGCTCGGGTACCCACCCGAGAAAGGACCACCGCCATGAGTATGTCCACCGCCGCCGTCACCCGCGGCCGCCGGCTCCTGCGCCGCGCCCCCGGCATCATCGTCGCCCTCGCTCTCCTCCTCTTCCTGTTCGGCCCCGGGCCGGCGCGCGCCCAGGAGTGCGGGTGCACCGACGTCGGCCCCTACAAGGCGCCGGCCCGCACCTCGCCGGCCGCCCAGGAAATGTCACCCGACGGCGGCACATTCCGCCTGGAGACGAGCCAGTGGCAGGAGGAGGTGACGCTCTCGGTCAAGCGGGCCGCCACCGGCGCCACCGTGAAGAACTTCTTCATCCCCCTGACCCGAGCGGCCTGGGGATTCAGCCCCGACGGCAACCGGTTCATGGTGCGCTACGCGTTCCCCGAGCCGCTGCCGGGGAGCCCCCAGATCGACGTGATCGTGCTCTATGACCTGGTCGACAACGAGCAGCTGCACTACACCGAGGTGCCGGCCGGCGCCACAGTGGCGTTCAGCCCGAACGGTCGGTGGTACCTCCTCAGCGCCCTCTACGGCCCGAACTGGTCGGCGATCCTGGTGCTCGACGCCGACACCGGCCAGCAGGCGCTGTACGAGGAGATGATCTTCGAGGCGCCGCCCAGCTCCCCGGGCGACAAGTTCGGCACCATCGGCCTGGGCTTCAGCCCTGACGACGCCGACCGCTCCTTCGTGTGGGCCTACCGCCAGATCGGCGGCACCGTCCAGCTGACCATGAAGAACCTCGAGACCCGGTCGACGGTTCTCAGCACCCCCGTCGGCGGCAGTTCGTTCTGGCGGTTCAGCCCGTGCGGCGACGCCCTCGGCTTCTCGAACCAGACCGACCAGGCCAGCCTGACGGCGACGGTTCACAAGACGGCGAGCAGCGGCCTCCTGGGCACGCCCAAGACCTTCGCACCCATCCCTGACCTCCTGACCTTCTCCACGACCCTGGCGAGCCACCGCATCACCGTGGTCGCCGCCGGCACCGGCGTGTCGACGACGGTCGACGTCGCCCCCAACACTGCGGACACGACGTGCGCCCCGGCGTTGGCGCTCGACCAGATCAGCGTCAGCCCGGCCAGCGTGATCGGCGGCTCGGCGAACGCCACCGGGACGGTCCGGCTGAACGCGACTGCAACCGGCTCATTCACCGTCGCGCTGTCGAGCAGCGACGCCGCGGCGGCGACGGTGCCGGCGTCGGTCAGCGTGGCCGCCGGCGCCCAGACCGCGACCTTCACCATCACGTCCAAGGCGGTCACCACCGCCAAGAACCCCACCATCAGCGCCACTGCCGGCGGCGTGACGAAGACGGCGACCCTGACCGTCAACCCATCGCCGGTCCCGGGCGTCTCGGCCCTGACTGTGAGCCCGACCCGCCTCGACGCCGGCCAGCCGGCAAGTGGCACGGTGACGCTGGCCAACTCCTCCACGTCGGCCACCACGGTGACCCTTGCGAGCAATCTGCCCGCCGCGGCCTCGGTCCCCGCCACGGTGACCGTCCCCGCCGGCCAGACGACCGCCACCTTCCCGGTCACCACGGCCACGGTGCCGGTCGACTCGAGGGCCACGATCACCGCCACCTCCGGAGGCATCTCGCGGACTGCCACACTGACCGTGCTCACGACCAACCGCACCTGTGAGGCGGGCACGTCCGACCCCGGCACCGAGACGCTGCGGACCCGTGCCTTCGCCGCCTACGACGACAACGGGCGCAACGCCGACTGCGCCATGCCCGTGGAGTTCGGCAACGGCATCACCGTCGGCGCGGGCACCACCGGCCTGCCCGCCGGCACGCCGGTGGCGCTGAAGGTCAACCTCCGCTTCGACGGGTCCGTCCACACCAACCCGCCGGTGAACGCCGGCGGCACCCTTGCCGACGGGTCGAGCGTGTACTCGATCGTGGAGGACAGCGTGCCGGACAACGGCGAGGGCTTCCCGCAGTTGGTGCGATTCACGGCCGACTACGTGCTCCAGCAGTACGGGTTCAACCCCAACGGCCTCAACTACTACGAGGACTGGAACTGGACCCTGTTCAGCAACGGCAGCGACATCCAGGAGGCCGACCATTACGCCGAGGGCTCCTTCGACGGGCCGCGGTCCATGGTGGGCGACACCGGCACCCTGACGGCGACCTACTGGACGACCGTCGGCGCCCACCTGGCCCTCGAAGGCCGGGTCTCGACCGTGGCCAGCGCCTACGGCGCCGGCTCGGCTGCGGTGGCCGACTTCTCGAACACCTTCAAGGCGTCGACCACGCCGGCCCCCGGTTTCGAGGGCCTCTCCCTCACCTACGACGTCGGTGGCGAGCCGGCGAACCTCCCGCCGGCGTGCGCCGACGGCAGCGCCTCCACGCCGGCGGGAACGGCACTCACGTCCGCCGTGGCGTGTGTCGACCCCGAGGGTGCGCCCCTCGCCTACACGGTGGAGAGCGGCCCCAGCCACGGGACGCTGTCGCCCATCTCCGCCGGCGGTGGCTTCACCTACACCCCGGCCGCGGGCTACTCCGGCCCCGACTCCTTCACCTTCGCCGCCGGCGACGGCACCCACAGCTCGGCGGTCGCCACCTTCGCCATCACGGTGACGGGCAGTGGGTCACCGACCACGAAGGACCAGTGCAAGGACGGTGGGTGGCAGCGGTTCACCAACCCCAACTTCCGCAACCAGGGTGACTGCGTGAGCTTCGTGTCGACCGGCAAGAACTGAGCAGCGGCAAGAGCTGAGCGCCGGCGGCAATCGTCGAGCGACGGGTATGGGGCCCGGGTGGAGCGTGAGCGTTCACCCGGGCCCTCGCCCGCGGCGCCGTCAGGGCTCGAGGCGGTAACCCCGACCGGGTACGGCCACCAGGGCGGCACCGGCCGCGCCGAGCCGGGGGCGCAGGCGGGCCACGGCCACCTCCACGGCGTGCGGGTCGGCGCCGGTGGAGCGCCACATCTCGCGCACCAGCGCCGGCCGGGAGACGACGGACCCCGGCCGGGTGGCGAGCGCGTCGAGGAGTGCCCGCTCGCGGGAGTTGAGGCGGACTCGATCCTCGCCCACCATGGCCACCAGGCCCTGGAGGATGACGTCGACGCCGGCCATCGGCACCGTGCGCCGGTCGCTCGCCAACCGCTGTGACAGCGACCGCACCATGAGCCCCAGGCGGCCGACGTCGGGGACCAGGGGAGCGAGGATGCCGGCGTCGGTCGCGCCCCGGGCGCACACCGGCCCGACGCAGGCCGCGACAAGACCCTCGTGGTTGAACGCGTCGAGAAGGGCATCGGCGACGCCGGCCTCGGCCGCCAGCACGAACAGGTTCGTGACCGCCGGTGCGGCGGTGAAGGTGATGGCGTGGAGCCGGCCGTCGATGGCCGCCTGAGCCAGGCGCAGGGCCGGCGTCGGGTCGTCCGGGGTCCGCCACTGGTAGACGGGCACCTCGACGACGGTGGCGCCGGCGCCGGCCAGCGCGCCGATGACCTCCGGCGCCGGCATGCCGTAGAGCTGTACCGCCACCCGGGCGCCGGCGATCGGCTCGGCCAGGAGGTGGCTCAGCAGCTGGTCCATCTGCTCGTTGGCCGCGCTGGCCCACACCGCCAGGCCGGCGGCCTGCACCGCCGCCGCCGCCTTCGGCCCCCGGGCGACGATCCTCGTGCCGGCCAGCGCATCGAGCAGGGCGTCGCCCAGGCCCCAGACCTGGGCGGCCTCGAACCAGGCCCGGATGCCGATCCCGGTGGTGGCCGCCAAGTAGTCGGGCGGCACGTCGATCAGCTCGATTGTGGCCGCGCGCAGGGTGTCGTCATTGGCCAGGTAGGCCGTCTCGATCGACGGACCGAGGACGACCACGGCCCCTCGCCGGCGCAGCAGCTCGGCCTGCTCCGACGCCCTGCGGTCGGCGGTCACGCCCACCACGAATCCGTCGAGGGGGCCAGCAGTCATCGGCCCCAAGCATGGATGCGCCGTATGTCGGGGAGCCTGCGGCGCTGTGAACATCGTGTGACAGTCCGCTCTCAGGCGCCGGCGGCGGGGTGGGGGAAACGTCATCCGCCGGACACCGGGGGGAAACTGCGCCTTCTCCGGACCCTCGTACCGTCGCCCTCATGGATCGAAGAACGTTTCTCCGGCTGGCGGGGCTGGCTGCGGCGGTGCCGCCGGTCGGAGCCCTGCTGGGCGCATGCGGCAACCCTCCGGTCGAAGGCGGGTCGTCGACGCCGGCGGCCCAGACCGGGAGCACCGTCGCCGGCGGCAGCACCAACCGAAAGGTGCGGCTCGGCTTCATCGCCCTGACCGACTGCGCGTCGATCGTCATGGCCAAGGAGCTGGGCTACTTCGCCGAGCGGGGACTCGACGTCTCAGTAGAGAAGCAGGCGTCCTGGGCTGCCACCCGGGACAACCTCCTCAACAACGAGATCGACGGCGGCCACGTCCTGTCGAGCATGCCGTTCTCGGTGGCGACCGGCATCGGCGGCACGGGCGCCCGCTCCCTGCGGATCGCCATGATGCTGAACAACAACGGCCAGGCCATCAGCCTCTCAAAGGACTACGCGGGTGTCGGCTATGGCGATCTCGACAAGCTCCGTACCGCGTTCCAAGGCAAGGCCCCGACATTGGCCGGGACCTTTCCCGGGGGAACCCACGACACGTGGCTGCGGTACTGGCTGAAGGCGGCCAAGGTCGACTCCTCAAACGTGAAGCTCATCACCATCCCGCCGGCGCAGATGGTGGCCAACATGAAGGTCAGTGCCATGGACGGCTTCTGTGTCGGCGAGCCGTGGGGTGCGCAGACCGTCGCTCAGAATGTTGGTTTCACCCACATCAACACCCAGGACATCTGGAAACATCACCCGGAGAAGGCCCTGGTGGTGACGGAGAAGTTCGCCACCGAGCGGCCCGATGTGCTCATGGACGTGATGGGCGCGGTCCTGAAGGCCAGCAAGTGGCTCGACGACCTGGCCAACCGCAAGAAGGCGGCGGAGACCGTCGGCGCGGCCTCGTACGTGAACGCGCCCCCTTCGGAGATCGAAGGCCGGATGCTGGGCCAGTACGACCTCGGGTCGAACATGGGGCCGAGGACCTACTCCGACGATTACATGGTCTTCCATCGCAACGGGGCTGTGAACGCGCCACGCCGTGGCCACGGCATCTGGTGGATGACGCAGTACCGGCGCTTCGGCTTACTCAAGGACGACCCGCCATACCAGGAGCTTGTCGACGCCCTGATCCTCCGCGACGTCTACGAGAAGGTGGCGGCCAAGGAGGGAATCGACGTCCCGGACGACGACATGAAGCCCTTTCACATCAAGCTCGACAACACCACCTTCGACCCGAGGAAGCCGCTCGAGGAGGCCAGCCGCGTATGACCATCGTGCATCCCACCCCCACCGAGGCCGAGGCGCGCTCCGGCGGGACGCCACAAGCGCCTCAGCCGCCGGCGAAGAAGAAGGCCGGCGGGCGCCTCGTACGCCTCGTCTCGAGCATCGGGTGGGCGTCGGTCGGTGTGGCCGTCTTCGTCGCCATCTGGGCGCTCGTCGCCCGCAGCTCACCCGACCTGCCGACGCCGGCCGAGGGCTTCGCCGCACTGCGAAAGCTGCTCCGGTACCCGTTCTACGACCTCGGGCCGAACGACAAGGGCATCGGCCGCCAGCTCGGCGTCTCGCTGGTCAAGGTGTTCAAGGGCTTCGCCCTGGCCACGCTCGTGGGCGTGCCGCTGGGCTTCCTCATGGGCGGCAGCAAGCGGGCGTGGGCGGCGGTGAACCCGGTCGTCCAGATCCTCCGCCCGGTGTCGCCGCTGGCCTGGTTCCCGATCGGCCTCGTCGTCCTGAAGGACGTGCGCAGCGCAGCGGTGTTCGTGATCTTCATCACCTCGCTGTGGCCGACGGTCATCAACACCGCGGCCGGCGCCGCCTCGGTCCCGATGGACCAGCGCAACGTGGCCCGGGTCTTCAAGTTCGGCCGCCTGGCCTACATCCGCCACGTGGTGATCCCCCACAGCCTGCCCTCGATCATCACCGGAATGCGGCTGTCGATGGGGATCGCCTGGATGGTGATCGTCGCCGCCGAGATGCTGGCCGGCAACACCGGCATCGGGTACTTCGTCTGGAACTCCTACAACGGCGGCAGCCTGGCCTACGTGATCTCCGCCATCGTGCTGATCGGCGCGGTAGGCGTCTTGCTCGACACCATGTTCATGCGACTGGCCCGGAAGGCGGCTGCGTAATGCTCGATCTCAAAGGTGTATGGAAGTCGTTCAACGGTCAGGACGTTTTGCGGGGCGTAGACCTGACGATCGGCCAAGGTGAGTTCGTCTCCTTCATCGGCCATTCCGGCTGCGGCAAGTCGACCCTTCTGAACGTGGTCGGCGGCCTGCTCGAGGCTGATTCGGGCGAGGTCGACCTTGACGGCAAGGTGATCACCGGGCCGGGCCCCGACCGGGCCATGGTGTTCCAGAACTACTCGCTGCTGCCCAGACTCAGCCTGTTGGCCAACGTGCGGGAGGCGGCCCGTGCCGCCCGCCCCGAGCGCAAGGCCGCCGTGACCGACGAGATCGTCGAGCGCTATCTCCGCGCCGTGAGCCTCTGGGAGCACAAGGACAAGAAGCCGGCCCAGGTTTCCGGCGGCATGCAGCAGCGGACGGCGGTGGCCCGGGCCTTCGCCGTGTCGCCCCGCCTGCTACTGCTCGACGAGCCGTTCGGCGCACTCGACGCGTTGACCCGGGCCCGCCTGCAGCAGCAGCTCATCGAGCTGTGGCAGCACGAGTCGGAGACCGAGACGGTGCTGATGGTCACCCACGGCATCGACGAGGCCATCCTGCTAGCTGACCGCATCGTGGTCATGGCCAACCCGCCCAGCCCGTCGATCCTCGACGTCATCCCCGTCGACCTGCCCCGGCCTCGGGACCGCACGTCGGTGATCGACCGGCCGGCGTTCCGCATGGTGCAGGAGCGGCTGATGGCGCTGCTGAGCGCCGAGGAGGCGGCGGCGGCTTAACTGCCCGGCGCCCGTCTAGCTGGTGTGGCCGGCGGTCTCGGGCCGTACGACAACTTTGCCGTCACGGCCTTGGCCGCGCTCGATGCGGAGGGCGAGCTGGCCGTTGCCGAAGGTGGCCGACGCCGGCCCCCCGAAGCCCTCGGGCACGGTCACCATCCGCTCGTAGGGGCCGTAGTGCCACTCGTGGCTGAGGTAGTCCTTCTCGGCCGGCGTCCGCTCGGCGGCGTTGACGTGCACCCGGGTGTCCTCGATGTCGATGGTGATGTCGTCGGCCATCACGCCGGGGAGGGGCATGACCAGGACGACCGCGCCGTCGGTCTCGTACATGTTGACCGGCACCCGCCTCGGCTCGTAGTCGGTCAGGCCAGTGGGCGGCGTGTCGGGGTGCGGCCACTCGCCGCTTCCCTGGCGGTTCCCGGGGCCGGAGGGCTGCTGCGACGCCTGCTGGACGCCGTCGCCGGTCTCCACCGGCTCGGCGCGGACGGCCTTGGGGACGGTCGTGTCACTCATGGACCGGGATCTACCCGGGCCGGCGTCCCGTCTACCGTTGGCCGCGGCTGACGATCGCCGCCGCGACCGGGTGGCCATGGCCGCTGCGCCGATGCCGGCGGGGAGGAGCAAGGTGATCAGCGCCATGAGCCCCCGGGCGCGCCAGCCGGTCACGGCGACCCCGGCACGCCCGGGGGGAACGGCGGGAACAGGGCGCACCCCTGCCCAGCTGGCCCAGGGCCAACGGCGATGCAGGTCATCAACGAGGCGGCGTCGGGCTGGACCATCGGAGGCGAGGTCGGCGACGTAATCGGCGACGCCAGACACGTCTCCCTGGCCACCGTGATCATTCCCCGGTAGACGCCGGCCTTGGCGAAGGTGTGGGTGGTCACGGCCCGGTGGCTGCCGGCGGTGAGCGTCGAGGGTTGGTCGCAGCTACGGGGGCCGTTGATCCAGAACCCGCCCCCGCTGTCACCGAAGTCGACCATCACCGCACAGCACGGCTCGGCGCTCGAGTACTCGATGGTGAAGCGGACGGGCTGGCCGGCGACGGGTGCGGCCGGCTCCATCCACATGCGGGCGCTCATGCCGGCGTGCTCGATCCGCCAGGAGCTGGCCGGCGCGATGTTCGGGATGCTGCCGGGCGGAGGGAAGTTCGGCAGGGGCGCGCCCGCCGGGAGCGTGGGGGTTGTCGCGCCGGTCCCGAGTGGCTTGGTCGTCGTCGGGACCTTGGTCGTCGCCGTGGTCTTGGTTGTCGTCGATGTCGTGGACGGGATCGCCGGCGCCGTGGTGGGCAGAGCCGGCAGCGTGACGATGACCGCCGGCGCCGCCGGCTCCTCGAGGAGATCGGCGTGCCCGAGGCCGGTCGCACCCGCCCGCCGATTGGCCTCGATCGTCGTCGAGTCACCGGAGTCGAGCGTCGCCGCCGACCAGGCAGCGGCCGGGAGAAGCAGCGCAAGGGCCGCACCGAGGGCCCGCGCCGCCCAACGTCCGCCAACCCTGCTCATCCACTCCGTATCGGCCGCCGGCGCCTCGACCTTTAGCGAACGGTCGCCGGCGGGTCGAGAACATCGGGCCGACGGCCACGCACGCCGGCATCTCGATGTGCACCTGGAGCTCAGGCGGCGCAGGCGCGAGCTTCGGGCCCGGGGCCGACGCCCACGCACGCCTCGATGGTGATGCTGCGGCCGGCTGCCCAGTAGGACGCCAGATTCTGTCGCCCCTGAGGGGGGCGGGCACGGGAACACGGCCATGTACAGCGTCGCCGGGTAGGCGCCCGGCGCGGCGTAGGTATGGCTGACGGTGGTCTGCCTCGGACGGGGCTGAACGCAGCCGGAGTCCACGCCGAAGGGGGTGTTCTTGCCGTCGCCCCACAGGATGTTGGAAGCCGAGCAGCAGCCGGGGTATGCCGAGAACTCGAAGGAGAAGTGGACGGGCTGACCGGCGACCGGTGTCGCCGGCTCCATCCGCACGGAGACGGAGAGCTCGCGATCCGAGCCGGACCAGCGCGACGGCAGGGGGACGGTGGTGGCGACGGTCGTGGTCGGGAGCGTGGAGGTCACCGCGACGGGGACGATGGTGCTCGTGTTGGTCGCAGGACGCCGCACGGTGGTCGTGGTGCTCGACGGTGCCGATGTCAGGGCGACGTTCGGGCGGGGCGACGTGGAGGTCGTGACGGCCACCGTCGTCGTGGTGACCTCGTCGAACGCCACGACCTCGGTCACGCCGGCAGGTGCCACCCGCGCGCCGGCGAGGATCGTCGTGGGCCGCCGGGAGTCGACAGCAGTGCCGGCAAGCACGCCGGCCACCAGCAGGACGGCGACGCCACCCCCCACCGCAGGCACGTGTCCGGTTCGGGCCCGCCAGCTCGCTCCCCACCCCATCATGGAGGTATCGGCGCGCCGACGGGGCGCCTTGAGGGGGCGAGTGCTACGCGGTCAGGAGATCGCGGGCGCTGCGGGCGGTGGACGAGCGCCGCAGCTTGGAGATGGCCTTCAGCTCGACCTGGCGCACGCCCTCCCGGGTGAGGCCGAAGTGCTCGCCGACTTCTTCGAGGGTGCGGGGGCTGCCGCGGTCGAGGCCGTAGCGGAGGCACAGGACCTCCTGCTCGCGAGGCTCGAGGACCGAGAGGAGCTGGGCCACGTGGGAGGGGAGCATGGAGGCGAACACCGCCTGGTCCGGCGGCGGCGTGGTGAGGTCCTCCACCAGCTCGCCCATCTCGGTCTCGCCGTCGGTGAGGTGCTCCGAAAGCGACGCCGGCTCGCCCAGGTACGGGAGCAGCTCCTCGACCTTCTTGGCCGGCATGCTCACCGCTGCGGCGAGCTCCGCAGCCTTCGGCGGGCGGCCGTGGCGGACCTCCAGGGCGGTGGCGGCCATGCGGATGGCAAGCAGCTGGTCGCCGGCGTGGACGGGGAGGCGGATGGTGCGGCTGGTGTTGGCGATGCCCCGGGCGATTGTCTGGCGGATCCACCACGTGGCGTAGGTGGAGAACTTGAAGCCCCGGCGGGGGTCGAACCGGTCGACGGCCTGGATGAGACCGAAGTTGCCTTCCTGGATGAGGTCGAGCAGCGGGAGGCCGCTGGCCTGGTACTTCTTGGCGATGGAGACGACCAGGCGGAGGTTGGAGCGCACGAACTTGCGGTGGGCATCGGCGCCGGCGACGACCGCCTCTTCGAGCTCCTCCTGGGTGGCTACGGTGAGCGCATCGCCGTGGGCAAGCTTCTCCGCCGCAGCCAGGCCGGCCTGGGTGAGGGTGCCGAGCCGCACTTCATCGTCCCTGGTCAACAGGGGGTACTTCCCGATGTCGTTCAGGTAGAGCTGGAGGAGGTCCTCCTCCTCGCTGCTCCGACCCTGCGTCTTGCTCAAGAACGCCTCCCAGGAACCGCGAGCGTCAAGCTACCAGAGGCACCGTCGGTCCGTCCCGGCTGATGTGGAAAACTTTCATACCGCGAAGCTGAGGATCAGTCGCACGTCACGTCCAGCCCGTACCACCCGGGCCGCGGAGGCCAGGTGGCGGATGAGGAACAGGCCCCGGCCGCGCTCGGCCGTCGTGTCAGCGATCGCGGGCGACTCGGGCAAGTCGAACCCCTGGCCTTCATCGGAGATCTCCACCACCAGCGTCGACCCGTCGAGACCGGCGGTCGCCCGGGTCACCCCGCCACCGTGGCGCTGCGAGTTCACCATGGCCTCGTGGACGGCGAGGACGGCTCCGTCGACATCGCCGGCCCATGCTGCGTCGTCCAGCAGGCGCGCCAACTCCCGGCGGGCGGCGCCGGGTTGCGGCGGCAGCTCGACCGGGCGGGCGAGGGCGGATACGGACATACTGTCGTTTGTGCCCAATTAGAGCGCGGAGCCAACGTCATGTGGCCCGGAAGACGGCCTCCAGCTCCTCGGGCACCGCCACTTCCAGCTGGCTGTACGTGCACGACGCCGGCTCCCGCTCCGGCCGCCACCGCACGAATGAGGTGGCGTGGCGGAACCGATCGCCCTGGAGGTGGTCGAACGCGACCTCCGCCACCAGCTCGGGCCGGAGCGGCTCCCATGACATGTTGCGGCCCGCGTTCCATCGGCTCTGGCCTCCCGGCATGCGCCCGCCTTTCGCCTCGGCCTCGGCCTCGGCCTCGGCCCACGAGGCCCAGGGGTGGCCGTCGAGCGCACCGGCGCGGTAGGGCTCCAGCTCCACGGCCAGCTCTTTGCGCCTGGCCACGCTGAACGACGACGCCACTCCCACGTGATGGAGCGTGCCGCCGTCGTCGTAGAGGCCCAACAGTAGGGAGCCCACGCCGGCCCCGTCCTTGTGGACCCGGAAGCCGGCCACCACGCAGTCGGCGGTGCGGGCGTGCTTGACCTTGAACATCACCCGCTCGTCCTCCCGGTAGGGAAGGTCGAGCGGTTTGGCGACCACGCCGTCGAGACCGGCGCCCTCGAAGCGGTTGAACCAGTCGGTGGCCACCACCGGGTCGCCGGTGGCCGGCGTGAGGTGGACCGGCGGCTGGGCCCCGGCCAGGGCCTGCTCGAGGGCGGCGCGGCGCTCCCCAAAGGGACGGGGCCGCAGGTCGGTGTCGTCGAGGGCCAGCAGATCGAAGGCCACGAAGGACGCCGGCGTGGTCTCGGCCAGCATCTTGATGCGCGACGCCGCCGGGTGGATGCGCTGGAGCAGGGACTCGAACTCCAGGCCGCCGGCGCCGGCGATCACGATCTCCCCGTCGAGCACGCAGCGTGGCGGGATGTTCTCCTTGAGCGCCGGCGGCAGCTCCGGGAAGTAGCGGGTCAGCGGCTTCTCGTTGCGGCTGCCCAGCTCGACCTCGTCGCCGTCACGGAAGACGATGCAGCGGAAGCCGTCCCACTTGGGCTCGTAGAGCATGCCCGCGGGCGCTGGCATCTCCCGGGCCAGCTTGGCCAGCATCGGTTTGACGGGAGGCATGACCGGCAGCTGCATGCCGCTCATACTCGCGCCGGTGGGCTCAGCGCCCGGCGGCCCGGGCGAGCAACGTGCGGCGGTTGCGGGTGCCGCTCTTGGCGAAGATGGACTTGAGGTGGTCCTGGACCGTGTGCTCGGACAGGAACATCGTCTTGGCGATGAGGCGGGTGTCGGCGCCGGCGACCAGATGACGGAGCAGCTCCACCTCCCGGCCGCTGAGCCCCAGAGCCCGGGCGAAGACCTCCGTTCGCTCCGCCGGCGAGGCGACCTCCACGGTGACGGCGATGTCGGGCGGAACGTCGCCGATGCGAGCCGCCCGCAATGTGAGCCACGCACCGCCGGACATGTGGACCCGTGCCCATGGCGGATGGCCGTCGACGCCGGCCTCGACCGCCAAGAGCTGGGCGGCGACGTTATAGGCGCCCGACGGGACGGGCCGGCGCTCGTCGTCCGGCGGAACGAGGATTCTCAGGTATCGGTCGGTCTCCGGAGTCTGCGCCCGCACCTCAAGCTCCGAGGAGAGCATGAGGACGACTGGGCCGGTCCGTTCCGGTGGGGCAGGGACTTCGGCGAACGTGGCCGCCTGGCATCGCCGGAGGGCCTCGGTGACGGGCGCGGCAATGCCGGCGAGAAAGTCGGCGTCCGCCTCGGTGAACGGCCTCCCCGAGCCGGCACGCCAGAGCTCGAGGAACGCCCAGCAGCCGAACCGGTCCCGGAACACCACCGAGGCGACGTCATCGACGCCGTAGCCGGCGAGCATGTCCTGCCACACCAGGCTGTTGTCGCGCTCGGCCCCGAGGAAGGCGACAGGATTCTCCAGCCGGGTCCAGCGGTTGAGGGCCGTCAGGTACTTCAGGCGTATGAGCTTGGGCAGTTCCGGGAGGCAGGGCACGTCGGCGAGCGGAGCGCACCCGACTTCTGTCTCGGGGTCGGTCAGCAGCCACGAGTAGGCGTCGAAGCCGACCGCCACCCGCAGCTCATCGAGGACGGCCAGCCGCAGTCCTCGTGCCTCGTCGTGCTCCTGGCAGATACGCATGACCCGCTGGACGGACACCCGTCAGAGTACGCAAGACCCCAAGTACTTGGGATAGGCGCCAGAGAGAGCCCGCCGTAGGTTCGCCTCATGACCACATTGCACATCCGCCACGCCATCACCGACTTCGACACTTGGGCATCGGCCTTCGGCCGGTTCGCCGAGGCCAGGCGGGATGCCGGCGTTCGGGCACAAAAGGTCCAGCGGCCGGTGGACGACCCCGCGTACGTCGTCATCGACCTCGACTTCGACACCACTGACGCGGCCGAGTCGTTCCTGGACTTCCTGCGAACCAACGTCTGGGGTGTCCCGGCGAACTCCCCCGGCCTGGACGGGATCCCCGAGACGATGATCCTGGAGCCGGCCGGCGTCTGACAGTTGGCGCTGGCCGCGCCCGGTAGCGTCCCGGGAGGCATGTCAACCCCGCGCGCTACCTATCGCGTCCAGCTCCACGCCGGGTTCGCCTTCGACGACGCCGCGGCGATCGTCGACTACCTCGCCGACCTGGGCGTGAGCCACCTCTACTGCTCGCCGCTCCTGCAGGCGGCGCCAGGCAGCAAGCACGGCTACGACGTCGTGGACCACCACCGGCTCAACGCCGAGCTGGGCGGCGACGAGGCCTACGAGCGGCTGTGCGCGGCCCTGGCCCGCCGGGGCATGAGCCAGGTGGTCGACATCGTGCCCAACCACATGGCCATCAGCGGGCGGGAGAACGCCTGGTGGTGGGACGTGCTGGAGAACGGCCGGGCGTCGCGCTACGCCGGCTACTTCGACGTCGACTGGGACCCTCCCGAGGAGCGCCTGCGCCTGAGGGTGCTCATGCCCATCCTGGGCGACCACGTCGGCCGCTGCATCGACCGGGGCGAGATCACCGTCGCGCGCGACCGTGGGTCCTTCGAGTTCCGCTACTTCGACCACGCCGCACCGGTCTCACCAAGGTCGCTCGACGAGCTGTTGGGCGGCGTGGCCACCATGGTGCGGTCGGACCACCTGGGCAGCATCGCCACTGCGCTGGGCCGGCTGCCATCGGCTCTGGCCAGCGACCGGGACAGCGTGGAGGAGCGTCACCGGGACAAGGAGGTACTCCGCTCGAACCTGGCCGAGCTGTTCGCCGAGCAGCCCGAGGTGGCCGCGGCCGTCGACGAGGCGCTGGCCGCCCTCAACGCCGACGGCGACGCCATCGATGCCCTCCTCGAACGGCAGAACTACCGGCTGGCCTACTGGAAGGTGGCCGGCCAGGAGCTGGACTACCGGCGGTTCTTCGACATCACCACGCTCATCGCCTTGCGCAGCGAGAACCTGTTCGTCTTCGCCGACACCCACGAGAAGACGATCGAGCTGGTCCGCGAGGGCAAGGTGACCGGCCTCCGGGTGGACCACGTGGACGGCCTCCGCCAGCCGGCGGAGTACCTCCGGCTGCTGCGCCAGGCCGCCGGCCCCGACACCTACATCGTGGTCGAGAAGATCCTGGAGAGCGACGAGACCCTGCCCCGCGACTGGGCCGTCGAGGGCACCACCGGGTACGACTTCGCCGCCGGCGTGAACGGGCTGTTCGCCGACCCCGCCGGCGAGCACGCGCTGAACGAGATCTACGGGCGGGTCGTCGACCGGCCGACTCCGTACCCCGGCCTGACCCACCGCAACAAGCACCTGGTGATGCGGGAGGTGCTGGCCGCCGACGTCAACCGGCTGACCAACATCCTCGTCTGCGTGTGCGAGCGGCACCGACGCCACCGTGACTACACCCGCCAGGATCTCTCGCGAGCCGTGCGCGAGGTGCTGGCCTGCTTCGACGTCTACCGCACCTACGCCCGGCCGGGGAGCGTCGAGCCGTCGGCTCAGGACGTCGCCCGGGTCAAGGCAGCCGTCGACCAGGCGCGTCGACGCCGGCCCGAGATCGAGGACACGCTCTTCACCTTCCTCACCGAGCTGCTGCTGTTGGGCCATCCCGGCACCGACGAGGACGACTTCGCCCTCCGGTTCCAGCAGCTCAGCGGACCGGTGATGGCCAAAAGCGTCGAGGACACGACGTTCTACCAGTACAACCGGCTGGTGTCGCTCAACGAGGTGGGCGGCAACCCCGGCCACTTCGGGACCTCGGTGGAGGCCTTCCACGCCGCCAACGCCCGGATCGCCCGGGACTGGCCCGCCACACTGCTGGCCACGTCCACCCACGACACCAAGCGCAGCGAGGACGTGCGGGCCCGGATCAACCTCCTGTCGGAGATCCCGCAGGAGTGGGGTGCGGCGGTAGCCCGCTGGACGGAGATGAACGCCCGCCACCGGGCCGGGACCATGCCCGACCGCAACGCCGAGTACCTGCTGTACCAGGTGCTGGTCGGCGCGCATCCCCTCGACGCCGACCGGGCGGTGGCGTTCATGGAGAAGGCGTCCCGGGAGGCCAAGCAGCACACGTCGTGGGTCGATCCCGTCACCGACTACGACGAGGCCCTGGCGGCGTTCGTACGGGCGGTCGTCGACGACGGTGACTTCGCCGCTGACCTGGCGTCGTTCACCGCTCCGCTGGTGGCCGCCGGCCGCCAGACGTCGCTGGCCCAGACCCTGCTCAAGCTGACCTCCCCTGGCGTCCCGGACATCTACCAGGGCACCGAGCTGTGGGACCTCAGCCTGGTCGACCCGGACAACCGCCGACCGGTCGACTACGAGATCCGCCGGCGGCTGCTCGAGCGGGTTCGCTCGTCCTCAGCAGGCGATGTCCTTGGCTCGTCTGACGAGGGCGCTCCGAAGCTGTGGCTCACGATGCGGGCCCTCGACCTGCGCCGGCGGCTGGAGGACTGCTTCGCCGGCGCGACGTACCGGCCGCTGCCCGCCGCCGGCGAACGGGCGGCCCACGCCGTCGCCTACCTGCGGGGCGACCGGGTGGCCGTGATCGCCCCCCGGCTGGTCATGGGCCTGCGCGCCGGGTGGGGCGACACCACCGTCGAGCTGCCCGAGGGCCGGTGGGCCGACGAGCTCGGCGGGTCCGTCACCGACGGCGGCCCCGTCTCCCTCGCCGCCCTGCTCGCAGATTTCCCGGTCGCCCTTTTGGTGAGGAACTGACGATGACCTCTTTCCGGGTGTGGGCGCCCCGCGCCCGTCGTGTCGACCTCGTGCTCCGGGGCGACGAGCGCCACACCCTCGACGGCCCCGACGACCTCGGCTGGTTCGCCGGCGATGCCGACGCCGCCGCCGGCGACGACTACGCCTACTCCCTCGACGGCGGCGCCCCCCGCCCCGACCCCCGGTCGCCCTGGCAGCCCGGCGGGGTGCACGGGCCGTCCCGGCTGGTCGACCACGCGGCGTTCGAATGGACCGACGCGGGCTGGGCCGGCGGCGTGCCACTGGCCGAGGCCGTCGTCTACGAGCTCCACGTCGACACGTTCTCGCCCGAACCGACCTACGACGGCGTCATCGCCCACCTCGACCACCTCGTCGACCTGGGCGTGACCCACGTCGAGCTGCTGCCGGTGGTGGAGTACCCGGGCCGGTGGGGCTGGGGCTACGACGGGGTGGACCTGTACGCGCCCAATGCGCTCGACGGCGGCCCCGAAGGGCTGAAGCGGCTGGTCGACGCCTGCCACGCGATGGGTCTGGCCGTCATCTTCGACGTGGTCTACAACCACCTCGGCCCCTCGGGGAACTACCTGGGCGAGTACGGGCCCTACTTCACCGACCGCTACGGCACGCCCTGGGGCGAGGCGGTCAACCTCGACGGGCCCGACAGCGACCCGGTGCGGGAGTTCGTCATCGACAACGCCCTGATGTGGCTGCGGGACTACCACGCCGACGGCCTGCGCCTCGATGCGGTCCACGCCATCGTCGACACTTCCGCCACCCACATCCTCGAGGAGCTGGCCGGGCGGGTCGACGAGCTCGAAGCGGAGCTCGGTGTGCCCAAGTCCCTCATCGCCGAGAGCGACCTGAACGACCCCCGGATCGTCGCCGACCGGTCGGTGGGCGGCTACGGGATGGATGCCCAGTGGAGCGACGACTTCCACCACGCCCTCCACGCCGCCCTCACCGGCGAGCGGGCCGGCTACTACGCCGACTTCGGCTCGGTCGCCCAGCTGGCCAAGGCCCTGCGCCAGGCCTTCGTGTACGACGGCAGCTACTCGCCCCACCGCCGGCGCCGGCACGGCCGCTCGCCGGAGGGCATCCCGATGACCCGGTTCCTCGGCTACCTCCAGAACCACGACCAGGTCGGCAACCGGGCCCACGGCGAGCGCAGCTCCATGCTGCTGAGCGACGGCCTGCTCAAGGTGGCCGCCGCCCTGGTCCTGCTCGGGCCGTCGGTGCCCATGCTCTTCCAGGGCGAGGAGTGGGCGGCGTCGACGCCGTTCCTGTATTTCACCGACCACGACGATCCCGAGCTGGGCAAAGCGGTCACCGAGGGGCGCCGGCGGGAGTTCGCCTCCTTCGGGTGGGACCCCGAGGACGTGCCCGACCCCCAGGACCCCGAGACGTTCCTGCGGTCCAAGCTGGACTGGGACGAGCTGTCCGAACCCCGCCACGCCGGCATCCTCGACTGGCACCGCCGACTGATCCAGCTGCGCCGGTCGGCGCCGGCGGCCGAGGTCGAGGTCGACTTCGACGAAGACCGGCGGTGGCTGGTGGTGCGCCGGGGACCGTTGACCGTCGCCGCCAATCTCGGCGACCGGCCGGCCACCGTCGCCGTGGGTCCCGGGGAGGTCGTGCTCGCCTCCGAAGAGGGCGCCCCGGCCGGGGACGGTCGTGCCGAGCTCCCGCCGCACGCCGTGATAGTGCTGCTGCGCCATTGACGGATCCTGGCCGGCGGGTGTATCCAGGACGAACGGGTCGATTCTCGGCCCGTATAGGGGGTATGCGATGTCCCCAGTGTCGACGGCGACCCGGGATCAAGGAAGAGTTCCAGTTCCCCCGCGTCCGCTGCCGTACCCGACTGCGGACCGGCTTCTCCAACTATCCAGAGAGATCGTGGTCGACTGGCAAATGCCGTTCGACCTCGAGCGGAAAAACTGAACAGCTGTTCTTCAATCAGCCGGTCCGCAGCGGCGCGGGCCGGGTGATCCGCGCTCGCCGTTCGCGGGCAGGGACCCGCCGCTCGTTCGGTGCACAGGGCGTCGTGATTTGGGCCGCAGAGGCCCGCATCACGACGCCCCCGTGCACCCGGAGGGCGCTACTTCACCTTCGTCGTCGTCTTGGGGCTGGGGACTGAGCCCTCCGGCGCCGGCCGGCGGCTACGGGCCGCATAGCTCAGGGCCAGGAGCACCAGGCCGACCACGGCCAAGCCGATCACCGCGCCCAGGGCGTAGCGGGCGGTGTCGTTGCTGGAGCCGGCGCCGAGGGCCTCGAACTGGGCCACACGGGTGAAGATGTCCTGGGTGTGGGTGGTGTCGTCACCGAATCGGGTGTCGTCCCAGCCGACGATGGCGTACTCCTTCAGCGACGCCACTCCCGGCGGCTGGCGGATGTCCGCGCCCGTCCAGACCCCGATGCGCCGGTTGACCGACTTGTCGGTGAGGCGGGTGTTCTTGGACCAGGAGTCACCGTTGTCGGTCGAGTACGTGTAGTAGACGTCGGTGGCGATGGCGCCCTTGTCGTCGCGGAAGTCCCACCACACCGCGTCGACCCGGCCGTCGGGCGTGACGTCGATGTTCGGGGTGATCTGGAGGGCCAGCTCGGCCGGGTTGTCGTCGTTCAGCACCTTCGGCTGGGTCCAGGTCTTCCCGTCGTCGGTCGACCGCTGGTAGTAGATGTCACGGTCGGCGCCTCTGGGCGTCTGGTTCGGCTTGTCCTCGTAGACCACGTGCAGGCTTCCCTGGGGGCCGCCGGCCGGCGACCACTTCAGGATGTTCACGTGCTCGGTGTAGGGGCTGGGCGGCGACACGTCGTTGAACTCCCACGTCGCGCCGCGGTCGGCGGTCTTGCCGATGATGATGGGCGCCGGCGGCGCCGGCGTGATGCCCACCGTGTTCAGCGGCCAGATGACGAAGAGGGAGCCGTTGTCGTTGGTCGCCAGCGACGGGGCGTTGAAGCTCATGACGTAGGGGACGTCGGCCCCGGCCGCGTTCTTGATCGTCTTCGGGTACTTGCCCTGGAGGTCGATCGGCTCGCTCCACGTGTCGCCGGCGTCGGTGGACACTGCCAGCATGGGAGCCCGCTGGAACGTCGGATTGGTCTGCTCGGGCAGGGCCTTGCGCCAGGTGACGTAGACGACGTCTCGAGCACCCGAGGTGTCGACCGCGATCGACGACACCGGCGTGTTGTTCTCGGTGGCGGCGCCGGTGAGGCCCCGGGCGTCCCGGACGACCTTGGTGGTCCAGCTGTCGCCCAGGTCGGTGGACTTGGCCACCAGCACGCTGATGTTGGCCCGCTGGCCGCCGTCCTGGGTGTCCCAGCCGTTCAGGCCGTAGTACAGGGTGCTGTCCCGACCCCAGGCGATGGGCGACTCGGTCTGCATGCCGGCGGTGTTGAAGCAGAACGGGTACGACGGCGTGCCGGGCAGGGCGTCGAGCAGTCGCCAGGTCTGGCCGGCGTCAGCGGAGCGGAACAGCCGGCAGAGCCGGGTGCGCATCTCTACCGCGGCGGCCACCACGTTGCGCTCGTTGGCCGGGTCGACCAGCAGGTACGGGGCGGAGTAGGTGCGGGTGGGGGCCAGGTCGTCGACCGTGGCGCGGACCGGGGTGGTCAGCCGGGGCCCGGGCAACTGGGCGCCGACGGAGGCGGGAACGGCGACGATGGCGGCCGCGGCCAGGCCGGCGGCGATTCGCGTGGCCCGCGTCACTTGCCGGCCACCGCAGGCGTCGACTCACGGCGCCGGCTGGAGAGAGCCACCGCCAGGCCGGCCACGAACAGGCCGGCGCCAGCCACGCCGAGGGCGACGAGGAGCACCGAGCCGGTGCTCACCGGCTCCTCCTCGAGGAGGCCGATGGTGGGCTGCTGGTCGAGGGGCACCTCGGGCGGGGCACCGAGCACGGGCGCGCCGCCGGCGCCGAGGATGGTGACCTCACCACGGGCGGGGACGCCGCGGATGTGATTCTCGTTCGGGGCCAAAGTCTGGGTGGCGAAGAGGTAAAAGGTGCCGGGCTGGACGTTTTCCGGGATGCGCACGGTGCCCGGGCCCCACATGGCGTAGAGCTCGTCGTTCGGCGTGAACGTGCCCAGGATGGGACCGTCGATGCTGCCGGCCCGGATCTCGACCGGGTTGGTCCGGCCGTAGCCGCGGGGGCCGAAGACGGTGATCTCCTGGCCGGCCTTGACCTGCGCCGGCGTGACTTGGAGCTGGGCCACGTGGGGGGCGGGGGAGGGGGTGGCGGACGCCAGGAGGAAAGCGCTGACGAGCAGCGCCCTCGCCCCCCAGCGGACGAGTGTGGTCGACAATGCGGGAGCCTTTCGGGACGCGAGGTGGGTACTTCGCCGCAGGAAATAGTCGCGCACAATCGCCACGTTGCGTCAGAGGTAGCGCCTTCCGGCCACCGTGCGAGGCCCACGTGGTCGCCTCCGTACCCACAGCGCGGCCGCGGAGACGCCGCGTCAGCCGGAGTGGGACGCCGTCCACCGCAGGATGCGATCGGCCGACCAGGCGTTGACGATGGACTCGTCCCGCACCCCGCAGTCAGCCGCCCGCTCGCACCCGTAGACCTGCCACTCGAGCTGGCCGGGAGCGTGGGCGTCGGTGTCGATGGACACCTTGCAGCCGGCAGCGACCACCTTGCGCAGCAGGTTCTTCGGCGGGTCGAGGCGCTCGGGCCGGCAGTTGATCTCCACCGCGGTGTCCGACTCGGCGGCGGCGGCGAAGACAGCGTCGGCGTCGAAGGTCGACTGGGGGCGCCCCTTGCCGGTGACCATCCGGCCCGTGCAGTGACCGAGGATGTCGACGTGGGGGTTGCGCACGGCGGCGATCATGCGCGGCGTCATGGCCACGGACTCCATCCGCAGCTTGGAGTGCACGCTGGCGACGACGACGTCGAGGCGGGCCAGCAACTCGTCGGTCTGGTCGAGCGAGCCGTCGTCGAGGATGTCGACCTCGATTCCGGTGAGGATGCGGAAGGGCGCCAGCCGCTCGTTGATCTCGGCCACCAGGTCGAGCTGGGTGCGCAGGCGCTCGGCGGTGAGGCCGTTGGCCACCTTCAGCCGGGGCGAGTGGTCGGTGAGCACGATGTACTCGTGGCCCAGCTCACGGGCGGTACGCGCCATCTCCTCGATGGGACTGCCGCCGTCGGACCAGTCCGAGTGGGTGTGGCAGTCACCCCGGAGGGCGGCGCGGATCTCGGCGCTGCGCCCGCTGAGGACGACCGGGTCCTGGTCCTCGAACCCGCGAGCCTCCTCCTCCAGCTTGGCCAGGTAGGAGGGCACCTGGCCGGCGAGGGCCTCCATGGCCACGGCCTCGGTGGTCTGGCCCACGCCGGGGAGGTCGCGGAGGCGGCCGGTCCTGGCCCGCTCGGCCAGCTCGGCCGAGTCGAGCTTGGCGAGCACGCCCGCCGCGCCCCGGAACGCCCGTACGCGGTACGTGGGAGCGCCCTGCCGTTCGAGCAGGTAGGCGATGCGCTGTAGGGCCTGAACAGGATCCAGAGGCGCCGAGCGTAGCGGCGGCCGGCCGAGGAGCTTCGGCGTGCCGGCGCCAGCCGGCGACGGTTGGGCGGCCAGGGGCCGCCGCCGGTTCTGGAAGGCGCCGTGACATCCTGAGGTGGTGACCCGCGTCGTTGTGCTGGCCGACACCCACATCCGACGGGGCGGGAGCCGCCGGCTCCCGGACGCCGCTTACGCCCACCTCGAGCAGGCGCACGTCATCCTCCACGCCGGCGACATCCTTGTCGGCGAGGTGCTCGACGAGCTCGGTGGCTTCGCCCCGGTCCATGCCGTCCTCGGGAACAACGACGCCGAGCTGTTCGGACTGCTGCCCGAGACGCTGGCGCTGGAACTCGACGGCGTGCGCATCGCCATGGTTCACGACAGCGGGCCGGCGGCGGGCCGGGCCGGCCGGATGCGCCGGCGATTTCCCGGCGCCGATGTGGTCGTGTTCGGTCACAGCCATATCCCGTGGGACGATGCCGGCGTGGACGGCCAGCTTCTCTTCAACCCCGGCTCGCCGACCGAGCGTCGGTCGCAGCCGCATCACACCCTGGGAACGTTGGACCTCGACGGCGGCCGGGTGGAATCCCGGGTCCACATTCTCGCGTGAGAGGGCGGCACAGTTGAGCCGAACCAGCCGGCTGGCGATCGCCAGCATGGTCACGGCATTGCTTGTCCTCGCCGGCGGGGCGGTGGCGCTGCGCGCCTCGGCCACGCCGCGGGCGCTGGCCTTCGTCGCAGGGGGCCGGGCGGCGGCTGCCGCCGGGGCGCCGGGAGGCTCGGTGGCCGCGGCCTCCGCCCCACCCGTCACCGCGCCGGCGACCCTCGGCACGCGTGCCCAGCCGCTGTCCGGCCCGGTGTCGCTCGAAGGGCCGCTGGCCGCCGCCGGCTTCCGGTTCCCCACCGGCTCCGGCGTCTACGCGGCCAGGATCACCGAGGAGGCCGGCGGGGTCGCCTACGAGGACTTCCAGGGCGGCATCGGTGCGCTGGGCACCAACTTCTGGCCGGCGTCGTCCATCAAGGTGCTGGCCGCCATCGGGGCGCTGGAGTTCGTCGGCCAGCAGGGCTTCACCGGGGCGGCCACGGTGGCCTTCGGCAACGGCGCCCCTCGCACCATCCGCTCGATCTACGACGCCGCCATCCGCATCAGCGACAACGGTGCCTACGACGCGCTCGTCCAGATTGCCGGCATCGACTACCTCAACAAGGAGTTCCTCACGCCGGCCCGGGGGTTCCCGACCACGGTGATCCAGCGGTCCTACACCGCCGGCGGGCACCTGCGGACCAGCCCGGTGCTCACGCTGACCGAGGGGAGCAGGAAGGTCGTGATCCCCGCCCGCACGGGCAGGACGGACACCGACTGCCCGCAGAGCCAGTGCTCCAACCTGTTCGAGATGAGCGAGTCCGTCCGCCGGCTCGTGCTCCACACCGAGATCCCCCAGGCCGAGCGGTTCCGGGTCGCCTCGACCGACGTCATCGGCCTCAACAGCGCCCTGCTCGGGGCCGAGGGTTGGATCGAGCCGGCCGTCGCCCGGGTGCTCGGCGCCGGCGCTAGGGTCTACGGCAAGCCCGGTGAGACGCCGTCCCGCGACTGCCTCGACGTCACCCTCGTCGAGGGCCGCGACGGCCGGCGCTACCTGCTGTCGGCCACAGTGCCCCAGCGCTACGGCGGCTGCCCGGCGCTGGTCAACCTGGCCCAGGCCGTCCTGAAGTACCTCGCCGGCTAGCCGGCGGCCTTCGCCATCAAGTCGGCGTAGAGGCGCTCGCTCTCGGGCATAGGCTCGAGGTCGATCTCCACCAGGCGGGCCTGGAGGCGGCGGTAGGTGGCCGCGGCGTCGTCGGGGCGGCCGAGCTTGGACTGGAGCCGCATGATGCGCCGGTAGATCTGCTCGGCGTAGGGGTCGACCTCGACTGCTCGCTGGAGGGCCTGCCACGAGCCCCGGGCGTCGCCGGAGGCCCACCGGATGTCGCCCAGCCATACCTGCACGTCGAGCACCCGCTGGCGGAGGTCTTCCCGCGGCGTCTCCGCCCAGGCCCAGTCCTGCCCGGCCAGCAGGTCGCCGGCGTAGGTCTGGGCTACCCGGTCGTAGGCCGCAGCCCGCACGAAGTCGTCGCCGCCGGCCGCACCTTCGCTCAACGCCTGCTCGAGGCGCCACAGGTCGACGTCGAACAGCGGCTCGACCCGGTAGCGGTCGCCGTCGCGTTCGATGACCTTGAGCTTCTTCTCGCCGGTGGCGTCTCGCAGGCGGCTGCGGAGGTTGCCCAGGGCCGTCCAGAACCACTCCGAGCCCCGGCCGGGGTCGGCTTCGGGCCACAGGGCCTCGACAGCGGCGTCCAGCGTCGTGCCGGCCGGATGGAGCAGGTAGAAGGCCAGTAGCTCTCTGGCCTTGGCCCGCAGTCCGGCGCGGATCTCGGTGCCGTTCACCTCGATCCGGTAGGTGCCGAGCAGCTGGACGTTGACCGTCGGCGCCTCGGCCATGACGACCTCGAAGGGCTCGGCCTCCTCGATGACCGCGGTGATCACGTCGTCGTCGGTGCGGGCGCTGGCCAGCACGGCCAGGAGCTCGCTGGCCGCTTCCCGGCCGAGGGTGTAGAGCCGGGCGCCGGCCAGCCGGCCGGCGAGGGCTTCGTCGCTGATCTCCGCCGCCCGCTCGTTGGCTTGAAGCCGGATGGTGGTGGCCTGCTCGACGGAGGTGTCGACCAGCACGGCCAGCACGCGAGGGTCCTGCCCCACCAGGTCGAGCAGGGCGGCGAGGTCGTCGGGGCCCGGTTCGCGGGCGACGACGAGCACGGTGCTTGGCGACGCCGGCGAGCGGTTCGCGGCCAGCTCCTCCAAGCAGCCAACGAGGTCGCGGGGCTGGCGAAGGCCGGGAACGGCCAGCGCCGGCGGGAGGAGGTCGCCGACCACGCACGCCTCGCCCGTGCCGGCGTTCTGGGCCAGGAACGACGTGGTCACGAAGCGGGCGACGTCGGCTGCCGCCGGGCCGAGGAGCGAGAGGATGCCGATTCCGGCCAGGTCGACCGTCACCTCGTCGCCGTCCCGGAAGGCGATGGCCATGGTGGTGGGGTTGGCCGGCGCCGGCCCTTTCCCGTTGGCGACCTGGCCCGAAGGCTTGATGGCGGCCAGGTCGGCCCGGGCTCGGGCGTAGCGGTCGATCCGCCGGGTCACGTGGGTGGCGAAGGGGTCGCGCCGGTGCAGCCCGGGCGAGGGGCTGTTGGCCCGCCGCCGGCGCCGGCGGCGCATTCCCGCCCGCTTGAGCGCCTCGCTGACGCCGAGGGCGAGCGACGGCCCCACGACCAGGCCGGGAAGGGTGCAGGCCAGGGGATCCTCGCCCACCCCGCCGTCGGCGGGGGCGACAGCGTCCGGCCGGGCGGCCGGCGGGGCGCCGAAGGCGGCGGCCGCGACATCGTCGGAGGGCTCATCGGCCAGGGCACCGTCGGCGACGGGCTCGGCGGCCGGGGCGGACGGCCCCGCCGCCTGCTGGGCGCCGAACATGTTGGCCTGCGGCGCGATCTGGGCCTGCGCCGGCGTCATCGCCGGGGCGGCGGGGGCGGCCGGCGGCGTGAACGACGCCAGGGCGTCGCGGACGGCGGCCTCGACCATACGGGGCAGCTGCTCAGTGAGCCCGTCGCGCACCGCCCGCAGGTGCGACGCTTCCTCCCGGAGGCCGGCGGTGATGGCCTCCACCTCCCGGAGCGCAGCCCGTAGCTCGGGCTGGACGGCCTCGGCCACCACCTGGGGCAGCCGCTCGTTCATCTCCCGCTCGATCTCCCGCAGGCGGGCCGATTCCCGGCGCAGCTCGGCGCCGTCCTCCTGAAGGCCGCCGGCGTCGCGCCGCATGCGGGATGCCTCGGTGCGCAGGGCGGTGGTGGACCCCTCGAGCTCGGCTAGGGCGTTGTTCAGCTCGCCGCCGCGGTTGGCAGCCAGGTCGGCCACCACCGCCTGCTGGTGGGCCAGGCTGCTGGCGACCGCGTGGAGCTGGGCCTTCATCCCGTCGAACTCGGCGCGCATCCAGTGCAGCACCCGGGCGCCGTTCTCTCGCGACATCATCCCGCCGCCGGCCTGGTGCTGAGCCGCGGGCTGGGGCTGGGCGGCGCGGGCCGGCGTCGCCGTTGGTTGCGAGGGCCGTGACGGTGCGGCCACGGGCACGCTACGGGCGAAGACCTCCGGGCAGCCCGAGAACTTGCCCGTGCACACGGTCTCGCAGACCGTGCACGTGCAGGAGGCTTGTCCGGCCTTCATCGGATGGTTGCAGCCGCTCGTGATCTGGCAGCCGAACTCGTGGCACCAACCCATCGGCCGACCATCGTAGGCACCGGAGAGGGGTACGGTCCGGGACAGTGCCCTCTCCGCTCGACCGGCGCCTCCCGCTGGCCGTCCTCCCCACCCCGTTGGAGCCCGCCGACCGGCTCGGCGCCGCGCTCGGCATGGAGCCGGGGGCGTTGTGGGTGAAGCGGGACGACGTGACCGGCCTGGGCGCCGGCGGCAACAAGGCCCGCAAGCTCGAGTACCTGTGCGCCGACGCCCTTGAGCAGGGGGCCGACGTGCTGGTCACCGGGGGCGGCCCGCAGAGCAACCACGTCCGCATGACGGCGGCGGCGGCCAACCGGCTGGGCCTGGAATGCGCGGTCGTCATGGCCGGCCCCCGGCCGGAGACGGCGACGGGCAACGTGCTGCTCATCGAGATCCTCGGCGCCGGCTTGTCCTGGACCGGCCTGCGCGAAGGCATGCACTACGAGCGCATCGAGGCGGCGATCGACGAGGCCGCCGACCGCCTGGAGGCCGAAGGCCGGCGGACCTACCGCATCCCGATCGGCGGGGCCACGGCCGTCGGGGCGCTGGGCTACGTGCGGGCCGCCGCTGAGCTCCAGGACCAGGCCAGCATGCAGTTGGGCGACATCGACGTCGTGGTCGTGGCCGCCGGCTCGGGCGGCACCCACGCCGGCCTCGCCGCCGGGCTGGGCGACCTGGACCGGGTCCTGGGGGTCGATGTCGGGGCTCGCACGGACCTCGACGTCGTGGTGCCGGCCAAGGCGGCGGAGACCGCGGTTCTCGCCGGGCTGCCGGCGCCGGCCGGTACCGTGCAGCTCGACCATGACCGGGTGGGCGGCGGCTACGGCGCCCCCACGGAGGAGTGCCGGCGGGCCGTGCTACTCGCAGCCCGCACCGAGGGCCTGCTCCTCGATCCCGTCTACACCGGCAAGGCCATGGCCGGCCTCATAGCGGCCCGGGCTGCGGGCGACATCGGGCCGGCGGCGCGCACCGTCTTCCTCCACACCGGCGGGCTGCCGGCGCTCTTCGCCTCCCCCTACGCCGGCTGGGGCCGGGACAAGGCAGACTAAGCAGCGATGGTTCCGGCGTTCACCGATGACGGGCGGCCGAGCCCCGCGGTCGGCGCGCTGGGGGCACTGGCCCTGCTGATCCTCATCGCCGGCGCCGTCCTCGTCTTCCAGCGGTCCGACGACCCCGAGCCACTGACCGTGGCCACCGGCGGCACCGGCCGCATCGTCTTCGCCAGCGACCGGGGCGACGACCTGGACATCTACGCCGTCAACCCCGACGGCACCGGGCGGGTCCAGCTCACCGACGCTCGGGGCGACGACCAGACGCCGGCACTGTCCCCCGACGGCACGAAGATCGCCTTCGAGTCCTTCCGGGACGGCAACTGGGAGATCTACGTGATGGATGCCGACGGCAGCAATCAGGTCCGCCTCACGGACAACCCGGCCCAGGACGTGTTCCCGCGGTGGGTGCCCGACGGCGGCCGGCTCGTCTTCGCCAGCGACCGGAACCGCAACTTCGACGTCTTCACCATGCACGCCGACGGAAAGGAGCAGCGGCCGCTCACCCGGGAGGCGTCGACCGACACCGCGCCGTCGTTCTCCCCGGACGGGTCCAAGATCGTCTACCAGAGCCTTCGCGAGGGCAACGACGACATCTTCGTGATGAACGTCGACGGCACGAGCCAGATGCGGCTGACCGAGGACCCGGCGCCGGACTGGCTGCCGGTGTGGTCGCCGGACGGGACCAAGATCGCTTTCCAGCGGGCCCGAGCCGACGGGAACTCCTTCGACATCTGGGTCATGAACGCCAACGGCAGCGAGGAGCGCCAGGTCACCCGGACGGAGGCGTCGGCCGTGGGCGCTACCTGGTCGCCGGACAGCACCAAGCTGGCCTTCCACAGCCTCCGCAATGGTGGCAGCAGGGTCCTGGTGGTCAACCTGGACGGCTCGGGGCTATCCCAGATCACGGGCGGCTCCGGATACAACAGCTACGTGCCCGACTGGCGCGACCCGGCGATGCGGCCGGCGCCGCCGTCCACCACCACCGTGCCCCCCACGAGCACCACCACCCGCCGGCGCTGAGGTCGTTTTCCCAAATCACGATGCTGGGCCGTAGTCTCGGGCCGCAATGAGTGAGGCCACCCTCCCAGCGACCGCCTCCCCCGTCGCAGTCCCGGGACGCAGCCGGCTGGCTGCCTACGTGGCCCTGACCAAGCCGCGGATCATCGAGCTGCTCCTGGTGACCACCGTCCCGGCGATGATCGTGGCCGAGCGGGGCATGCCGGCGACGTGGCTGATCCTGGCCACCCTGGTGGGCGGCACCCTGGCTGCCGGCGGGGCCAACGCCACCAACATGGTGATTGACCGCGACATCGACAAGCTGATGCACCGCACCCGCAAGCGACCGCTGGTCACCGGCGAGATCACCCCCCGCAGCGCCCTGATCTTCGCCATCGGCTTGGAGGTGGCGGCCGCCGCCTGGCTGGCGCTGGTCGTCAACCCCCTGAGCGCGGCGCTGGCCGTGGCCGCCACGCTGTTCTACGTCTTCGTCTACACCCTCTGGCTGAAGCGGACGTCGACCCAGAACATCGTCATCGGGGGCGCCGCCGGCGCCGTCCCGGTGCTGGTCGGCTGGGCCGCAGTCACCAATGAGCTGGCCGTCGCCCCGTTCGTGATGTTCGCCATCATCTTCGTGTGGACCCCGCCCCACTTCTGGGCCCTGGCCATCCGCTACCGGTCCGACTACGCCGCAGCGGACGTGCCGATGCTGCCCGTCGTCGCCACGTTCGACGAGACCGCCAAGCAGATCGTCGCCTACACCCTCGTCCTGTGGGCGACCAGCCTGGCCTTCTGGCCGGCGGGATCCATGGGATGGATCTACGGCGCCGCCGCCATCGTCCTCGGCGGCCTCTACACCTGGAAGGCCGTGAAGCTGGCCCGCAGCCACAAGCCCGAACAGGCCATGAAGCTGTTCAAGTACTCCATCACCTACATCACCCTGCTGTTCGGGGCGATGGCAGCTGATCAGCTGCTTCTTCATTGACCCGGTTTTGACGCTCCTCGTGCCGGGCCCAGGCCGCGGCCACTACCAGCACGGCCACGAGCAGCACCACGTCTCCTGCGACCCACATGATCCCGCCGGCCAGGCGCTGGTCGCCCAGGGGGTCGCCGCCAGCGGCGTAGTGAGGGTACAGGACCCGCTTTGTCGAGAAGATGGCCAGGGCCAGGAAGGTGTTCTGGGGCATGGCCACGACCAGGTAGAACAGGCGCAGCGGGTGGGACATGCGGGCGCCCCGGCCCACGACTTGGGCCCAGAAGATGACTGCCCCGCCCAAGAGCAGGGCATGTTCGAAGACGTGGGCGGGAAGGTTCTCGGTGGCCGTCTCGAAGAGCGGGGTGAAATGCACGAGCCAGCCAGTGGCAGCGAAGGTGACCCACGCGACCAGGGGATGGACCCGGGGTACCCGCAGGCCGGCGGCGAGCAGCGGCGCTGCGGCCATCGTCATGGCCACGTGCTGGACCATGTGGGCGGCCAGGGTGGCGTCGGCCCGGGCGTCGACCGGTGGGCTGAGGGCGACGGCGACGATGACCAGGCCGGCGGCCAGCCACCAGCGGTCGAGGTCCCGAGGAGGGGGTGCAAGACGAGGCGCACAGGCACGCTACCCGTCTCAACTCGAAGGGTCCGGGGTGGTCTGTATAAAGTCCGGCGACGATGGCAATGACCGACACCGAGGTCGACGAAGAAGCGCGGCCGGCGGAGAGCGGGCAGTCACAGCCCGTGCTCGACCTTCCTGACCCCTGGCCCCAGGGCACCGACCACAAGCGGGTCGGGTCCTGGTTCGTGGCCGCCGCCGTGGTCTTCCTGGTCGCAGGGGCTGTCATGGCCCTGCTGATGCGGGCCCAGCTGGCGACGCCGGAGGCGGAGATCCTCGGCGATCGCACCTACCGCCAGTTCTTCACCATGCACGGCGTCGTGTCGGTGTTCCTGTTCCTCCTGCCGGTGTGGCTCGGCCTGGCGTCGGCCATCGTGCCCCTCCAGGTGGGCGCAGCCCGGCTCGCCTTCCCCCGCCTGCACGCCACGTCGTTCTGGATTTTCCTGGGCGGCGCCGGCATGGTCTGCGCCGCCCCCGCCCTCTCAGACACCTTCCACGGCTGGGCGCTGGATGACCCGATCCCCGTCAAGCTCGGCCTCCCCGGCCAGGGCCCCGACATGCTGCTCCTCGGCCTGGTGCTCGTCTGCATGGCCGGAATCCTGGTGGCGGTGAACGTCCTGGTGACGATCCTCCAGCTCCGGCCCCCGGGGATGACGCTGCGCCGGATCCCGGTGTTCAGCTGGTCGGTCATGGTGTCCGGTGCCGTGCTCCTGCTGGCCCTGCCCATCCTCATCGGCGCCTTCGCCCTGCTGTTCGTCGACCGCCACTACGGCACGTCGCTGTTCAGCGGCTTCACCGGCAGCCGGGGCGGCAACCCCCTCATCTGGTCCCGCCTCTTCTGGTTCGGCGCCTACCCCTTGCTGTGGGCGCTGCTCATCCCCGCCCTGGGCGCGGTGAGCGAGATCGTCGCCACCTTCGCCGGCCGCCCGCTCTTCAGCCGGGACCGGGCGTCCGCCGCCCTCGCCGGTGTCGGCGTCCTCTGCTTCGCCGGCTGGGGCAGTGAGGTGGCCACCCTTCCCCGGGCCCGCCCCCTGTTCATCCTCGGTGCCCTGGTCGTGCTGGCGCCGGTGGCCCTGCTCGTCCTGAACTGGCTGATGACCCTGCGCGACGCCCGTCGGGAGGGTGCCGGCGAGCGGATGGGGTCGACCCCCATGCTCTGGGCGCTGGGCATGCTCCCGGTGCTCGGGCTCGGCCTGGCCGCATCCCTCGTCTCCGCCATCGACGCCGGCCGCGACGCCCACAACACCTACTGGCAGACGGGCCAGCAGCACGCTTTGTTCTTCGGGGCCGCCACCATCGGCGCCGTCGCCGCCCTGAGCTTCTGGGGCCCCAAGCTGTGGGGTCGGCGCCTGTCCGACGGCCTGGCCAAGCTGGAGATCCTCGCCATTGTCGGCGGCACGCTGCTCACCGTGGCCGGGATGCTGCTCCTCGGCATCCAGGACATGGTCACCCACACCTCGACGTTCGATTCCAACGACGACTGGGCGCTCGGCAACCTGGCCGTCTCCGCCGGCGCGGCCATCGTCGGCCTCGGCCTGCTCCTGCTCGTCCTCGACCTGGCCACCAGCATCCTCGGCCGGCGGGGCCGCACCGCCGGTGCCGACCCGTGGGGCGGCCAGACGCTCGAGTGGGCCACCACCTCGCCCCCGCCGCCGCACAACTTTGACGCCCTTCCCGAGATCCGCTCGGCCTCGCCGCTGCTCGGTCTCCGCATCTCCCAGTCCCAGCCCCCTGAGGAAATGACTTAGATGTCGCTCGTCGCCGTCTCTCCCAACGACAACCTTCCGGTCCCGGCATCGGATGCGGCGCCGATGGTGCTCCCAACCGGCGAGCCCCTGCCCGGGCCGGTCCCGGGCCGCCCCCGCCGGGGCACGAGCACGATCGGCACGCTGCTGTTCTGCACCGCCGACTTCATGATCCTGGCCGCGGTGATCGCCGTCTACCTCTCGATCAAGGAGGGCTCGACCACCTGGCCGCCCCGGGGCGTCTCGGTCAGCACCTACGTCCCCACCATGATCACTCTCACCGCCCTGATGTCGGGCTGCTCGATGCAGTGGGGCATCTTCGCCGCCCGCCGCAACGATGGGCGCAACGCAGCGATGGCCCTCATCCTCACCTTGTTCTTCGGGCTGGCGATCCTCAACCTGGAGTGGTTGACGTTCGTCCGAAGCGGTTTCGGGTTCAACGACCACACCTACGGCACGCTCTACGACATCCTGATCGGCTTCCACGTCCTCCACCTGCTGGCCGCCCTCGGGGTGGTGCTGGTGCTGGCGTTCCGCACCATGGCCGGCCACTTCACCGACGACCGCCACGACGCGCTGCGGGCCGGGGCCGTGTTCTGGCAGTACACCAACGTCGTCTGGTTCACCGTGGTCACGGTCCTTTTCATCCTCAGCAGGCACGGCTAGGCGCCGGCATGTTCACCCAGACCTCCAAGCTGTTCCTGCCCGTGGCCGGCGTCGCCATGGTTTTGGGCGCCATCTACCACGTCATGACGCGTGACCTTCTGGGCGGGGTGCTGTACCTGCTGGTCGGGGCGGCGGCGTTCGTGCTCGGCGTCATGCTGTCGACCATCCGGGAGAACGAGTACGCGCCGGTGGTGGCCGCCGGCGCCCCGCCCCCCACGGTCCGGCCGGTGTACGTCCGCCCCAACCCCGGCGGGGGTGGCTGGACCGTGCTCGTCGGCGCTTCCGCCGCCCTCGTCATGCTCGGCCTCATCGAGCACCCGCTGTTCACCTGGGCCGGCGTGCTCGTGGCGCTCACCGCCGGCGCCGGCTGGCTGGCCCGGGCCGCCTCGGAGGCCACCGGCCGCCACATCAGCCTCCTGCCGCTCGGCCTGCCCGTCCTCGGGCTGGCCACCATCGCCAGCGTCATGTTCTTCCTGTCCCGGGTGCTGCTGGCGGTGTCGGAGACGGCCTCGTGGGTGATCGCCCTGCTGGTCGGCATGGTCATCCTGGGCATCGCCTCCATCGTCGCGGTGCGGCCGAGCATCACCGGTCGCACCATGGCCGCCGTGCTGGCCGTCGGCACCCTGTTCATGGTGGGCGGGGGCATCGTCGCTGCTGCAGTGGGCGAGCGCCACATCGAGGTGCACTCCGAGGAGCACGGTGGCGAGGGCGCCCACATCCAGTTGGCGGCGGAGAACGTCGCCTTCGGGCGAGACACCATCGAGCTGACCGCCGACACCGAGGTCGAGATCGAGTTCGACAACAACGACCGCGACATCCAGCACAACATCACGATCCTCGGCCGGGACCCCACCCGGCCGATCTTCCGGGGCCAGCTGGTGACCGGCGTCGCTACCGTCACCTACACCTTCCACGCGCCGCCCAAGGGCGAGTACCGCTTCCAGTGCGACATCCACCCCGCCCAGATGAAGGGGACGGTCAAGGTCGTTTAGTCCGCCTTTGGCGGCTTCGTGCGGCCGGCGGCTACTCCTGGCGGTCAGGCGCAGGCTTTGCAGCGGCCGGTCACCGCGAAATGCCGCGGTTCGAGGGCGAACCCGTAGTCGTCGTTCAGCTGCCGGCGTAGGTCGGTGAACAGGCTGTCGGGGACCTCGACGACCACACCGCACCCGTCGCACACCAGGTGGTGGTGGGAGTCGCTGGCCAGGTGGTAGACGGCGGGACCGTGGCCCAGGTGAACGTGGTCCACCACGCCCAGGCGTTCCAGCTCGTCGAGGAAGCGGTAGACGGTGGACTCGTGGACGTCGGGCTGCGCCTCCTGCACCCGACCGGTGAGGACCTCGGCGGTGACGTGGCCACCGATGCCGAGGAACGTCTCCAGGATGGCCCGCCGGCAGGTGGTGACCCGCCCGCCGCGCGACCGCAGGAGGCCGAGGATGGGCTCTGCCTGTTCCCGGACGACCATGGGAGAAGTGTAGTACCTGGGCCGCTATAGCGAGCTGCCTGCGATAGCGTGCAGGCCGTGGGAAGACGCCTCATGCCGGCGGTGCTGGCGCTCGCCATGGTGGCCGGCGCCTGCAGCTCGGAGGGCCAGGCCGCCGACGACCCGGACAAGCTGAACGTCGTCACCACCGTCTCCCCGATCACCAGCATCGTGTCCAGCGTGGTCGGCGACCGGGCCGAGGTGCGGGGCCTGGTCCCTGAGGGGGTCAACTCCCACACCTTCGAACCGCCGCCCAGCGCAGCGCGCACCCTCGCCCGGGCCGACGTGGTCTTCGTCAACGGGCTGCAGCTGGAGGACCCGACTCGCGAGCTGGCCGCCGGCAATCTCAAGGCCGGCGCCGAGGTGGTGGAACTCGGTGACCGCACCATCCGGCCCGACCAGTACGTGTACGACTTCTCGTTTCCGCGCGACGAAGGCAAGCCCAATCCGCACCTGTGGACCAACCCGCCCTACGCCAGGGACTACGCCCGGATCGTTCGCGACACCATGGCCGCCCGCGACCCGGCCCACGCCGGCGAGTACCGGTCGAACTATGACCGGTTCGCGGCCAAGGCCGACGAGTTCGACCGGGCGCTCCGGGTCGCGACAGCCACCGTTCCCCGCCGCGAGCTGCTGACCTACCACGACGCCTACGCCTACTTCGCCCAGGAGTACGGGTGGCGGGTCATCGGCGCCATCCAGGTGGCCGACTTCGAGGAGCCCACGCCCCGGGAGGTCGCCGGCCTGATCCAGCAGGTCCGCCAGCTCGGCGTACGCGCCATCTTCGGCTCCGAGGTCTTCCCCAGCCCCGTCCTGGCCCGGATCGGATCCGAGGCCGGCGTCCGCTACGTAGACGAGCTGCGTGACGACGACCTGCCCGGCGAACCAGGCGACCCCGACCATTCGTGGCTCGGCCTGATGAAGTTCGACTTCGTGACCATGGTGGAGGCGCTGGGCGGCAATGCGTCAGCCCTCAAGGCGGTCGACGTCGCCGGTTTGGCCCCCGACAAGGCGCACTACCCCCAGTGATGCCGGTCGTCAGGCTCGAACGCGTGACATGCGCGTACGACGGGGCACCCGTCCTGCGCGACGCCGGCCTCGAGATCGAAGAGAGCGACTTCCTCGGGGTGGTCGGCCCGTCGGGCTCGGGCAAGACCACGCTGCTGCGGGCCGTGCTCGGCACCGTGGAGCCACTGGCCGGCACAGTGTGGCGCCGGCCTGGCCTGCGGGTCGGCTACGTGCCGCAGGTGGAGACGGTGAACTGGAGCTTCCCGGTCACGGTGTCCGAGGCCGTGCTCATGTCCCGCACCAGTGGCCGGCGCCTGCCCTGGCCGTCAGCGGCCGAGAAGGCCGAGGTCGCCGGCGTGCTGGACCGGCTCGGCATCGGCGGCCTGGGCCGCCGCCACATCCGGGAGCTGTCGGGTGGCCAACAGCAGCGGGTTTTCCTGGCCCGGGCCCTCCTGCGCCGGCCCCAGCTGCTCCTGCTGGACGAGCCGACCTCGGGCGTCGACGTGCGCACCCGCCACGACATCCTCCACCTCCTCGCCGACCTCAACGCCGGCGGCCTGGCCATCGTGCTCACCACCCACGACCTCAACGGGATGGCCGCCCACCTGCCCCAGCTGGTGTGCCTGAACACCGAGATCACCGGCCGGGGCACCCCCTGGGAGGTCCTGACGCCGGCGGTCCTGGAGCGCACCTTCGGCGCTCCGATGGAGGTCCTGGAGCACGCCGGCATGCCCGTCGTCGTGGATGGGGTGAGCCACCTCGTCAGGCGGGGCGCATCGTTGTGAGTTGGCTGACCGAGCCCCTCGAGTTCGCCTTCTTCCGCCACGGGCTGATCGTCGCCACCCTCGCCGGCGCCCTCTGCGGCCTGATCGGCGTCTACGTGACCCTCCGGGGCATGAGCTACATCGGCCACGGCCTGTCCCACGCCATCTTCGGCGGCGCCGCCGCCTCGGCCCTCGTCGGGTTCAACTTCTACCTGGGCGCCGGCCTGTGGGGCATGGCGTCGGCCCTGGCCATCGGCCGGGTCACCCGCCGGCGCATCATCGGCTCCGACGCCGCCATCGGGGTGATCACCACCGCCTCCTTTGCCTTCGGCATCGCCCTGCTCGGCCTCTACGGCCAGGTCCGCAAGAGCGTCGACGCCGCCATCTTCGGTAGCGTGCTGGGGGTCAGCTCGGCCGACGTCTGGGTCGTCGCCGGCGTGACGCTGGCGGCCGTCGCCGTCGTCCTCGCCTTCTACCGCAAGCTGCTCTTCACCACCTTCGACCCCGAGGTGGCCGACGTCTCCGGCGTGAACACCGCCCGCATGGACGCCCTGCTCATGCTGCTGCTCTCGGTGTCGATCCTGGCCACCATGAAGGTGCTCGGCGTCGTCCTCATCGCCGCCATCCTCGTCATCCCTGCGGTCGTGGCCCGCATGCTGACCACCAGCTTCGCCCGCATGCTGTGGCTCTCGACCCTCATCGGCTCGGTGTGCGGCTTCACCGGCATGGTCCTCAGCTACCACCTCGACGTGTCCTCGGGCGCCACCATCGTGCTGGTGGGCGCCGCCCTGTTCGCCGCCGTGTTCGTGGCCACCGGCCGGAAGGGCCGCCGGAGGGCCGCCGGGCTGGGGGGAGCCGAGGGAAGGGGGCCTCGCATGCGGGATCGTTGGGTCGTCGCCAGTCCGCAGTCCTCCTGACCGGGAACCGGCTCGTCCGGCGCCGGCCGGAGGGTGAGCGGGTCGCGGCCGGCGTGGGATGAGCGGCCTCGCGGGCGCCGATTGGACGCGCCTCGCCGCACCGGACAGTGTAGGAAGTGCCGTGCGACGCAACCGCCGTTTGGCCGCCCTCAGCGCCAGCCTCTTCGTCTTCCTCGCCGCCTGCGCTGGAAACGCGCCCCAGGACACCCTGGACCCAAAGGGCCCGGTGGCCCGCCAGATCGACGAACTCATCGATCCGGTCTTCATCGTGGCCGGCGTGGTCTTCCTGCTCGTCCAGGGGCTCGTCATCGTCGCCGTCCTCAAGTTCCGGGCCAAACCCGACTCGCCTGAGCCCCAGCAGGTCCACGGCAACACCCGCCTGGAGGTGGGCTGGACCCTCATCCCGGCCGTGATCCTGCTGGCGGTGGCCGTGCCCACCATCGCCACCATCTTCGACCTGGCGAAGGAGCCTGAGAACCCGGTCCGGGTCACCGTCATCGGCCACCAGTTCTGGTGGGAGTACCGCTACGACGATCTCGGCGTGGTCACCGCCAACGAACTGCGCATGCCCGTGGGTCGCCCCGTGGAGCTCACCCTCAACAGCAACGACGTGATCCACAGCTACTGGATCGCGCCGCTGGCCGGCAAGACCGACGTGGTCCCCGGCCGGAACAACCGGATGTCGTTCTCCGCCGACGAGCCCGGCGAGTACATCGGCCAGTGCACCGAGTTCTGCGGTGACTCCCACGCCAACATGCGGGCCATTGCCATCGCCATGCTGCCCGCCGACTTCGACGCCTGGGTCGCCAGCCAGCGGGCCCCCTCGGTCAAGTCCTCGGCCGGCACCGCCGGCGAGGCAGGCGCCCTGCTGTTCGCCCAGAAGGGCTGCGGCGGCTGCCACACCGTCGAGGGGGTCTCCGAGGGCACTATCGGCCCGAACCTGAGCCACTTCGCCTCCCGCACCACCTTCGCCGGGAGCATCTTCGACAACAACGACGCCAACCTGCGGCGTTGGCTGCGCGATCCTCTGAAGGAGAAGCCGGGGAACAAGATGATCATCCCCGGCGCCCCCTTGACCCCCGACGAGATCACAGAGCTCATCGTCTACCTGAACACCCTGCGATGACGCCAGAGCTGTATTTGGAGGGCCACTAGATGGCAATCGTCACCCCGGAGCGGCCCGGCGCCCTGGCCCTCCAGCCACCCCTGAACGCCCCGGCCCGCTTCCTCCGCCGGCCCACGGGCTACACCAAGGGCGCCTGGGGATGGATGACCACCGTCGATCACAAGAAGATCGGCATCATGTACTCGCTGACCGCGTTCTTCTTCTTCCTGGTCGGCGGGCTCGAGGCGCTGCTCCTGCGGATCCAGCTGGGCGCCCCCGACCAGACGTTCCTGCGGGCCGACACCTACAACCAGGTGTTCACGATGCACGGGACCACGATGATCTTCCTGGTCATCATGCCGCTGTCCGCCGGCCTGGCGAACTACCTGCTGCCGATCATGATCGGCGCCCGCGACGTGGCCTTCCCCCGCATCAACGCCTTCGGGTTCTGGGTGTTCCTCGTCGGCGGGCTGTTCATGTACTCCAGCTTCTTCCTGGGCGGGGCGCCCAACGGCGGCTGGTTCGGCTACGTGCCCCTCACCCGGAACATGCCCGGCCACAACGTCGACTACTGGGTGTTCGGCCTCCAGATCCTCGGCATCGCGTCGCTGACCGGCGCGGTCAACCTGATCGTCACGGTCGTCAACATGCGGGCGCCGGGCATGAGCCTCATGCGCATGCCCATCTTCGTGTGGATGAGCCTGGTCGCCCAGTTCCTCCTGCTCTTCGCCATCCCGGTCATCACCGTGGCCCTGTTCCTGCTCAGCTTCGACCGGCTGTTCTCCACGAACTTCTTCAACGTGGCTGCGGGATCCGACCCCTTGCTGTGGCAACACCTCTTCTGGCTGTTCGGCCATCCGGAGGTGTACATCCTCATCCTCCCGGCCATGGGGATCGTGTCGGAGATCCTGCCGGTGTTCTCCCGAAAGCCGCTCTTCGGTTACCAGGTCATGGTGTTCTCGGGCATCGCCATCGGCTTCATGGGCTGGGGGGTGTGGGCCCACCACATGTTCGCCACCGGTCTCGGCCCCGTGGCCGTCTCCGCTTTCAGCGCATCGACGATGTTCATCGCGGTACCCACAGGCGTGAAGATCTTCAACTGGATAAGCACCCTGTGGAAGGGCAAGTTGACCTTCCCGACACCGATGCTCTTCGCCATCGGGTTTGTCGCCATGTTCACCATCGGCGGCCTGTCGGGCGTGACCCACGGCGTCGTCCCCGCCGACACCCAGCAGACCGACACCTACTACATCGTGGCCCACTTCCACTACGTGCTCTTCGGCGGGAGCATGTTCGGCCTCTTCGCCGGCGCCTACTACTGGTACCCCAAGTTCGCGGGGCGGATGCTGAGCGAAGGGCTGGGCAAGCTGCACTTCTGGCTCATGTTCCTCGGCTTCAACCTGACCTTCGGCCCCTTCCACATCCTGGGCCTCCAGGGCATGCCCCGGCGGGTCTACACCTACCCCGAGGGCCGGGGCTGGGACGTGTGGAACCTGGTCTCCACCATTGGATCGTTCATCATCGCCATCTCCATCGCCGTGTTCATCCTCAACATGTGGAAGAACCGCAAGCCCCAGGAGGTGGGCGACGACCCCTGGGACGCCCGCACGCTGGAGTGGACGATCCCGTCGCCGCCGCCCGAGTACAACTTCAAGGACATCCCGCTGGTCACCAGCCGCGACGAGCTCTGGCACCGGAAGTACACCGAGGACGAGCACGGCCGCAGCGTGCGGCGTGAGGTCGTCCTGGGCCAGCCCACGATGGAGGGCACCGAGGTCGAGCCCAGCGGGGCAGAGGGCAACGAGGCTCCCGACCACGCCGAAGGCGCCGAGGCCCACGCCGGCGAGCACGACGAGCACGGTGAGGGGCACGAGGAGCACGAGGAGCACATCCACATGCCCTCGCCGTCGTACTGGCCGCTGGTGTGCGCCCTGGGCCTGCCGATCGTCTCCTACGGGATGATCTACAAGGCGTGGGCCGTCGCCATCGCCGGTGGCCTGTGGATCTTCGGCAGCCTCTACGCCTGGGCCCTCGAGCCGGCTACCGCCCCCGAGGACACGCCGGTCCACGGTCCCGACACCTCGGGCGAGGACCTGGAGGCGGTGCCCGTATGACCGGCACCACGGTCACCGCGTCGTCCGGCTCCCACGTCGAGATCGACCCCGGGCATCCGCCGACCTCCACCGGGCTCAGCAACGAGAAGGTGGCGATGTGGGCCTTCCTGGGCTCCGAATGCCTCCTCTTCGGCGCCCTGATCTCCACCTACCTGCTGTTCAAGGGCCAGAGCATCGCCGGCACCATCGGCCCCGAGGATGTCTTCGACATCCCCTACACCTCCGTCAGCTCGTTCGTCCTGCTGATGAGCTCGCTGACGATGGTGCTGGCCCTCGCCGCCATCCAGCGGGGCGACCACCGCCTCACCCGCATCTGGCTGCTGACCACCGCCCTGCTGGGCGCCAGCTTCGTGGCCGGCCAGGCGTATGAGTTCACCGTGTTCGTCCGGGAGGGGATGAACCTCCGGGTCAACCTGTTCAGCTCCAGCTTCTTCGTGCTCACCGGCTTCCACGGCGCCCACGTCACCATCGGCGTGCTCATGCTGCTCTCGCTCTACAGCCTTTCCATGCGGGGCAAGCTGCCGGCGTCGAAGGCGGAGACGGTGGAGCTGGTCGGGCTCTACTGGCACTTCGTCGACGTGGTCTGGATCGTGATCTTCACCCTGATCTACTTGATCCCATGAGCGCCACCCCCACCAAAGACGAGGCCACCGGCCCGGTCGTCGAGGCTCCCCACGAGGAGGGCGGTACCCACCACGACCACCCCGGCGAGGGCAAGTACATCAAGATCGCCCTCATCCTGGCCGCCATCACTGCGGTGGAGGTGGTGTTCTCCTACTGGGAGGCCGTCGAGGGCATCCTGGCGCCGAGCCTGATCGCCATGTCGGTGGTCAAGTTCGTGATCGTGGTCGGCTACTTCATGCACCTGAAGTTCGACAGCCGCCTTTTCCGCCGGCTGTTCGTGGCCGGCATCGTCCTCGCCATTTTCTGCTTCACCGCGATGCTGACCACGTTCCACGTCTGGACGAGGTAGGGGCTCCCATGCCCGCCGCCGGCGCGGTCGCGTTCCCGCACTGGCACCTTCACCTCGACGTCTGGGTCTTGGTCGGGGGCCTTGCGCTGCTCTACGGCCTCTCGGTGCGCCGGGAGCGGGCCCGCCGGCCGGGCGAGACCGTGGTGAGCCGGGCCAAGGTGACGTGCTTTGCCGCCGGCCTGGGCGTCATGTGGCTGGCGTCGGACTGGCCGGTGCACGACGTGGCCGAGGGGTACCTCTACAGCGCCCACATGATCCAGCACCTGCTGCTGACGCTGGTCACCGCGCTGCTGTTGGTGGCCGGAATGCCGGCGTGGATGGCCCGGAACCTCCTGGGCCGGGGGAGGCTCCTCCGGGTCGTCCGGTCGCTGAGCCGGCCGGTCTTCGGCCTGATCCAGTTCAACGTCGTCCTGGTCCTGAGCCACTGGCCAGTGGTGGTGGAGGCCACGGTCAAGTACCACCCGCTGCACTTCGTCGCCCACGCCGTCCTGCTGGGCTCGGCGGTGCTGATGTGGATGCCGGTCGCCAGCCCGCTGCCTGAGATCCGCCGCATCAACCCGCCGGCGCAGATGCTCTACTTGTTCCTCCAGACGATCGTGCCCACCGTGCCGGCGTCGTTCCTGACCTTCAACGACCAGCCGCTCTACAAGATCTACGCCACCTTCCCCCGCCTGTGGGGCATCTCCGCCCTCACCGACCAGCAGACCGCGGGGCTGATCATGAAGATCGTCGGTGGCCTCTACCTGTGGCTGATCATCGCCGTGATCTTCTTCCGCTGGTACGCGCAGGAGGAGCGCAAGGAGCGGCAGGAGAAGGACGGCGTCCTGCTCTGGGACGACGTCGAGAAGGAGCTCATGGCGCCTCCGAAGGCGCGCTGACGTTCTGTTTCTAGGGTGACCGGGGCAGTACCGCGGACACATCCGGCGCGGCTGGGGGGTGCTATATGTCAGACGCACTTATTGATAGTGGCGCACTTTGCCGTGGAGGATGACGGAATGCCGCTTTTCCGGCGGCGCAACGACACGCGTAGCAAGGGGACTACTAAAATGCAGAAACGACTTTCGCGCCGCTGGTTCGCAGCGGTCGCCGGAGCCGCAGCGGCGGCCGGCGTCCTGCTTCCAGTGAGCGGGGCCTGGGCGCCACATGTGGCGCAGCTCCAGGTCACGCCCACCGTCTTCAAGGCCGGTGACACTGTCACCGTGTTCGGGCCCAGCGGCTTCGGCGCCACCAACCCGGTGGAGATCCGCATGGACTCCGCCGACGGTCCCGTGCTCGGCAGCTTCAAGACGAGCGGCTCCGGCTTCGCCATGTGGGGCCCCGGCACGATCACCATCCCGGCCGACACCAAGCCCGGCGTCCACACCCTCTGGGCCACCCAGAAGCTGGAGGAGTCCGAGAAGCTGATTCGCGGCATGCCGACCAAGACGCTGGTGCAGGTGCTCAACGCCGACGGCTCCAACCCGGTCCTGGGCCTCGACCTGTCGCCCAAGCTGGAGGAGCGGCCCACAAGCCTGGTCGAGGACAAGCCCGTGGGGATGGGTGCTCTCGTGCTGGTCGGCCTCGGTGTGGCCGGCGTGGCCATGTTCGCCGCCGGCGCCGCGGCGCTGATGTCGTCCCGCCGCCCGCCGGCGGGGACGCCTGAGACGGTCAGGGGCAACCGGTGAGCCGCCGGCGCCTTGCCGCCATCGCCGCCCTGCCCGTCCTCGTCCTGGTCGGCGGCCAGGGCGTGGCCGTGAGCGCGGACCCGCCTCGCGTGCTTGCCTCGGTGCGGGCCACGGGCGAGGACCTCGCGCCCACCCGCACCTACGGCGCGCCGTTCCTTGCCGTCGACCCTGAGAACCCCAACACCATCGTCGCGGCCACGCCCGAGATGCGCACCCGGACCTGCCGGTTCATGCGCACTCTCGACGCCGGCCGCACGTGGCGGCTCATGGACGCCCTCCCATCGCCCCAGAGCTACCCGTTCTGCTTCCACACCTCCGGCACCAGCACCCAGACGCCGATCGAGTTCGGGCGTGACGGCGCCGTGTACTACGCCCTCAACGGCTGGGACCAGCAGGACATCGGCACCGGCGGCGACCATCCCGGCACCTATGCCAACTTCAGCGTGCTGGTCGCCAAGTCCACAGACGTGGGCGAGAACTGGGACCCGGTGATGGTCCGTGACGCCCGGGGCAAGACCGGCGCCGGCCAGGCCGAGAACAACCGGCCCATCAACGGGTTGGCGGTCGACTCCAAGACCGGCGCCACCGACACGGTGTACGTCGGCTGGAGCCAGAGCTTCCCCCAGGCCACGCCGGCCGTAGCCAGCCAGACGGTCATCGCCACCTCCACCGACGGCGGCCGGACCTACGGCGAGCCGGTGAAGGTCGTGGGCGACTACTACAAGTCCGTGGCCAACAAGCCCGACCCCGAGAAGTGGGGCGGTAACAGCCCGACGCTGACGGTCGACGACAAGGGAACGGTGTACGCCGTCTTCTACTCCTCGGCCACCGGGCAGCCCGCCGGCTCTCAGAGCAACGCCATCCTGCTGGCCAAGTCCACCGACAAGGGCAAGACCTTCCAGGTCAGCGAGATCGCCCCGCCGAGTGGCTACTACCAGGCTGGCACGATCATGGACTGGTCGTCTGAAGGCGGGCCCGAGGGGACGCTGCACATCGTCTACGAGGACAAGGTGGCGCCTCCGGGAGCGGACACCCGTATCCTCCTCGGCGACCGTGACGTCTTCACCCGCCGGTCCACCGACGGTGGCAAGACCTGGTCCGAGCCAAAGCAGCTCAACGACGACCCGTTCGACCCGAAGGACGGCGGTCACACCCAGAACAACCCGAGCGTCAGCGTCGCCCCCAACGGGCGGGTCGACGCCGTCTGGTGGGACTTCCGCAACGACCAGGGCCAGTTCCAGAACGACGTCTACTACTCCTACTCGGAGGACAACGGCGCCACCTGGTCGCCCAACATCCGGGCCAACGACCGCTCGATCGACCGGCGGATCGGCGTGTGGAGTAACGGCTACGACATGCGGATGCCCATCGGCGTGGCTTCCACAAACAAGGTGGCGGTCTTCGCCTGGGACGACACCCGCAACGCCGACAAGCTGACCGAGGGCCAGGACGTGTACTCGTCCATCGTCCAGCACGAGGCGCTGGGTTCGGGGAGCAACGACGCCCTCCGCTACGCCGTCGCCGCGCTGGCCGGCCTCGGCGCCGTGGGCCTCATCCTGCTGGTGGTCAGCGTGGTAGCCGGCAAGCGCCGGCCCGAGGCGGCCACGGCCACGGAGCCGGCGGCCTCCAAGGGGCGGGTCAGCTCCTAGCAGCCTGCAATTCCGAGCACGACAGGGACCGGCCAGCAGGCCGGTCCCTGTCGCGTTTAGCCTGCGGGCGATGAAGGGCCTCCAGTTCCGCATCATCGGCATCCCGGTGCGGGTGGAGCTGCTCCACATCGCCGTGCTGGCCCTGCTCGGCTGGAGCTACGGGTTCGAAGGCGTGGAGATCCCGGTGTTCATGCTGGTCGGAGGGCTCTCGCTGCTCGTCCACGAGATGGGCCACGCCACCGCCTTCCGATCCTTCGGCGCGCAGCCCGCGATCACCATGACGGCGATGGGCGGCTACACCCTCGGGCCGGCCCAGCCCCGCGGCAAGTCGCTCGTCGTGAGTCTCGCCGGGCCCGGCGCCGGCTTCCTGGCCGCCGTCGTCGGCATCCTGCTCCTCCAGGTCGTGTCCGGGCCGGAGCTGGTGGAGACCGGCATCCGGATCCTGATCTTCGTGAACGTGCTGTGGGGCGTGTTCAACCTGCTGCCGATCATCCCCCTCGACGGTGGGCACGTCGCCGAGGACATCTTCGGCCTCCGCAACGCCCAGTACCTGTCGATCGCCGGCGCCATCGCCCTCGGGGTGGCCGGGGTGGCCCTGCAGGCCCCGTTCATGGCCATCATCGCCTTCATGTTCGCCAGCCAGAACCTGAACGGCCTGCGGGCCGAGCGGGATCAGCCCCAGTTCGAGAAGCTGAACCAGGCGCGAACCGCGCTCCTCCAGGGCCGCAACGCCGAGGCGGCCGAGCTGGCGGAGTCCGCCGGCGAGAACCCCGCCTCCTTCGGCGTGGAGGTCACCGCCGCCGAACTGCTGGCCTGGGCCCGGCTGGCCGAGAACCAGCCCGAGGAGGCTCGGGCCGCCCTCAACAAGTTGCGGGGCGGCGTGACCAAGACCGGCCCTCTCGTGCAGCGCATGGTGGGCCTGGCCGAGGGCCAGCAGGGTGAGCTGCTGGCGCCGGCGTTCATCGAGTGCGACGACGTGGTGGCGGCCACCATCGGCGCCCGCATGGTGGCCGTCAGCGGGCTTCTCGACCGGCTCATCGAGGAGCTGGGGACCGTGCCCGTGGTCGCCGGCGGCACGCCCCGGACCAACGGCTACCGGGCCCTCCAGCTCGGCCTGCACCACGCCGGCCGGTACCGTGACGCGGCCAAGGTCGGCGAGTTCCTGTTCAAGGCTGAGCCTGGACCGCTGGTGGCCTACAACGTCGCGTGCAGCTGGGCCCTGGCCGAGGAGACCGACCAGGCCCTGACCTGGCTGGACCGGGCGGTGGAGAACGGGTTCCGCGACACCGCCCTCATCGATCAGGACAACAACTTCGACAAGATCCGAGACACCGACGGCTTCCGGGCCCTGCGGTCGTGGATGGAGGCGGGCCCGCCGGGCGGGCCGACCGAGGAAACCGCAGGAACCTAAGGCTCGCTGCCCACGAGCGCCGGCGCCGGCGCCGGCTCCGACCGCTCGGTGGCCGCCGGCCGGCGCAGGTCGAGCCGGCGCAGCAGTTGGGCGTTGAGGGCGACGACAACCGTCGATGCGCTCATCAGCACTGCGCCGACGGCCGGAGACAGGATGAGGCCGGCCCAGGCGAAGGCGCCGGCGGCCAGGGGGATGGCGGCCAGGTTGTAGCCGGCGCCCCACGCCAGGTTCTGGAGCATCTTGCGGTAGGCGGCCCGGGAAAGGCGGATGACCCCGACGACGGCCCGGGGGTCCGACGACGCCAGCACCACGCCGGCGGACTCGATGGCGACGTCGGTGCCGGCGCCGATGGCGATGCCGACATCGGCCCGGGCCAGCGCCGGCGCGTCGTTCACCCCGTCGCCGACCATGGCCACTTTGAGGCCCCGGTCTTGGAGGGCGGCCACCGCCGCGTCCTTGTCCTCGGGCAGGACCTCGGCCAGCACCTCGTCGACCCCCAGCTCGGCGCCGACGGCCTCGGCCACCGAGCGGGCGTCGCCGGTGATCATCACCACCCGGATGCCGAGCCGGTGCAGCTCGTCGATGGCGCCCGACGACTCGGGACGGATCTCGTCCTCCAGGGCGAGTGCGCCGGCGATACGACCATTGCGCACGACGTGGAGGACGGCCGCGCCCCGGTCCGTCCACGTCTTCGGCGGGGCCGGCGGCTCGAGTCCGAGGTGGCGCAGCATCGCCGGCCCGCCGACGGCCACGGGCACGCCGTCGACGGTGGCCTCCACCCCCCGCCCGGGCAGCGACCGGAACCCGGTGGCTCTTGTCCCGTTGTCGCTGGCCGCAGCGACGATGGCCCGGGCCAGCGGGTGCTCGGAATCGGCCTCGACCGCGCCGGCCAGGGCGAGCAACTTCCGCTCGTCGAACCCGGGCGCCGGCGCCACGCCGGTGACCACGTGAGCGCCCTTGGTGAGAGTGCCCGTCTTGTCGAAGAGGACGGTGTCGATGGTCCGCATGCGCTCCAGGGCCAAGCGGTCCTTGACGAGGATGCCGGCCCGGGCCGAGATCGCCGTCGACAGGCTCACGACCAGCGGGATAGCCAGGCCGAGGGCATGGGGGCAGGCGATAACCAGCACGGTGACGGTGCGCAGGAAGGCGGCGTCGGCGTCGCCGAAGGCGGCCCAGGCCCCGAACGTCACTGCGCCGGACAGGAGGGCGACGTAGAACAGCAGGGCTGCGGCCCGGTCGGCCAGGGCCTGGGCCCGCGACTTCGACGCCTCCGCCTCGGCCACAAGCCGCTGGATGCCGGCCAGGGCGGTGTCCTCGCCCACCTTGTCCACCCGGATCCGCAGGGCCGAATCGGTGGCCACGGTGCCGGCGACGACCCGGTCTCCCGGGCTCTTGGCCACCGGCCGGGATTCGCCGGTGACCATTGCCTCGTCGACCTCGGCGTCGCCTTCGACCACCTCGCCATCGGCCGGAATGCGACCGCCGGGGCGAACGAGCACGACATCGCCGGGCTGGAGGTCACCGACCATCACCGTCTCGACCTCCTCGCCCCGCACACGCTCAGCCTCGTCGGGCAGGAGGGCGGCCAGGGCGGCCATCGCCCCCTGGGCCTGGCCGAGCGCCCGCATCTCCAGCCAGTGGCCGAGGAGCATGATCGTGACGAGAGTGGTGAGCTCGGCCCACAGGTCGGCGTCGATGAGGTCCAGGCTGGTGGCGGCCGAGGCCCCGAAGGCCACCAGCAGGCCCATGGAGATCAGCAGCATCATCCCGGGCCGGCGGCCACGGAGCTCGCCCCAGCCGGCTCGCAGGAACACCGGGCCGCCATACAGGAAGGTCAGGGTGCCCAGCGCCGGCCCGACCCAGTGGTCGCCGGTGAACGCCGGCGGCGTCCAGCCGGTGAGCGTCATGAGCATGTGGCTGTACATGACCACCGGGACGGTCAGCACCAGGCTGACCCAGAACCGGTTCCGGAACATGGCGGCGTGGTCGTGGTGCTCGTGCATCTCTACCTCCTGCGTCGATGATACCCCTCGGGGGTATAGATAGCAATACCGGGTAGGGGTATGCTGCGTCAAGACTTATCTCGGAGAGGACGACGTCATGGCACAGGCCCGGGGCTACACCGCAACCAAGGATCAGCTAAAAGACCGCCTGGCCCGGATCGAGGGGCAGGTTCGGGGCATCGCCCGCATGGTGGAGGAGGACCGCTACTGCATCGACGTCCTTACCCAGATCAACGCCATCCAGGCTGCGCTGGACCGGGTGGCCCTCGGCCTGCTCGACGACCACGCCCGCCACTGCCTGGTCGGCGGCCACGGCGGCCCGGCCGATCCTGAGGACCAGGTCCAGGAACTGATGGGCGCCGTCGGGCGGATGCTTTCCCGCTAAGAGTCGCGACCCTCAGTCGTCCAGCTGCCGAACCTTCACGACCCAGATCTCCTGTGGTGAGTCCTCGGAGCCAGCCAGGACAGACGGATCCCGAAGCGGAGGTCAGCTTCCCTGAGGAGCACGCCGTTGATGACGCGTACGCCATCGGCCTTCGGTCCTTCGGTGGCCCATTCGGAGAAGAGAGCCTCCCTCAGGCTGTCCTTCTTCGGTCGCTGAGAGCGGCATACTGCGCCCAGGCGTCGTCGGAGAACCGAATGACCCAGCCCGCCTACGCCGCTCCAGGGCGGGAGTAGCTACTCCCAGCGGAAGGTGGCGGCCGCCGCCAGCGGCGCGGCCACCGCCCAAGCGGCGAGCACCAGCCACGCCCGCCCGGGCACGGCGCCGGCGTTGGATGCGGCGTGGAGGACATCGGAGAGGGCGGCCGCCGGCAGGGCCCGGGATACCGCCCGCAGGGGGCCGGGGAGCTCGGCCAGGGGGATCACCATGCCGCCGAGGAGCAGGAGCACGAGGTAGAGGCCGTTGGCCGCGGCCAGCACGGCTTCCCCCCGGAGGCGGCCGGCCATGAGCAAGCCCAGGCCGGCGAACCCCATGGTGGCCAGGAGCATGGCCGGCGCGAAGGCGGCGACCGACCCCGACGGGCGCCAGCCCAGAGCCAGGGCCACGCCGGCCAGGACCGCCACTTGCAGGACCTCGACGGCCAGGATGGCGAGCGTCTTGGCCGCCAGCAGCGCCGGCCGGCCCAGGGGAGTCGAGCCCAGGCGCTTCAGGACGCCGTACTGGCGCTCGAAGCCGGTGGCGATGCCCACGCCCACCATCGCCGTCGACATCACCGCCAGGGCTAGTACGCCGGGCGCCAGGAAGTCGACGGGGTCGTCGGTGCCGGTGGGAAGCACGTCGACGAAGGAGAAGAAGACCAGCAGCATCACCGGGATGCCGAGCGACAGCAGCACCGATTCGCCCCGCCGGAGCGTGAGCGCCAGCTCCACCCTGGTTTGGGCCAAGACCTTCCTCACGAGCCGCTCGTCAGGCGCAGGAACACGTCTTCCAGGGACTGGCGCCCGGCCCGCAGGTCGCCGAGCGGGAGGTCGTGCTCGGCCAGCCAGGCCGTCAGCTTGGCGACGGTCGCCGGCGCCGGCTCCGTGGCCACCGAGTACTCGCCCGGCCGCGCTTCGTTGACCGTGGCCCCGAGCGCCGCCGACAGGCCGGCGGTGTCGAGCCCCGCCGGCGCCCGGAACTGGATCGAGGTTTGGACAAGACCGGACATGAGGGCCGCCGGCGTGCCCTCGGCCAGCAGCCGGCCATGGTCGACGATGACCACCCGGTCGGCCACCCGCTCGGCCTCGTCCAGCTCGTGGGTGGCGAGCAGCACGCAGCACCCACGGGCCCGGAGCTCCCCGATGACCTCCCGGATGACCTGGCGCCCGGCCACGTCGACGCCGGCCGTCGGCTCGTCGAGGAAGGCCACCTCCGGCCTCCCGACGAGGGCGAGCGCCAGCGACAGCCTTTGCTGCTCGCCGCCGGAGAGCCGCCGCCAGGTGGTCCGGGCCACGCCGGCCAGCCCGAGCCGGTCCAGCAGGCTCGCCGGATCCTCGGGCGACTCGTAGAAGGCGGCGAACAGGCGGATCGCCTCGACGGTACGGATGCCCGGGTACACCCCGCCCTTCTGCAGCATGACGCCGATGCGGGGCGTGAGCCGGGCGTGGTCGGCCACGGGGTCGAGCCCGAGCACCCGCACCGTCCCGCTGGTGGGCGACTTGTAGCCCTCCAACGTCTCCACCGTGGTCGTCTTGCCGGCGCCGTTCGGCCCCAGCAGCGCCAGCACTTCGCCGGCCTCGGCCGAGAACGTCAGGCCGTCGACTGCCACCACGCCGGCGGCGTAGCGCACCACCAGCCCGGAAACTTCGATGGCGGCCATCGGCGGCACGCTACCGTCCCCTTCATGCTCGACCCCAGGCGGCTGCGGACCGATCTCGACGCGGTGAAGGCCGGTTTGACCCGGAGGGGGCTCGACCTGGCTGAGATCGAACGGGCCGCCGAGCTGGAGGCCCAGGAGCGGGCGCTCAAGGCCAGGGTCGAAGGGATGCGGGCCCAGATCAGGACCCTCTCCAAGGAGGTGGGGCAGGCCCGCAAGGCCGGCGACATCGCCACCGCCGAGGCCAAGGCCGACCAGAGCCGGGCGCTCGGCGAGCAGGAGCGCAAGGCGGAGGCGGAGGCGGTCAGCGCCGGCGCCGACCTGCGGGAGATCCTCCTGCGCACGCCGAACCTGCCCTCAGACGACTGCCCCGACGGCGCCAACGAGGCCGACAACGTGGTGCTCCGGGTGGAGGGCTACGACGCCAGCACGTACGGCGAACACCAGCGGGTGCCCCACTGGGAAGTCGGCGCCGCCCTCGGCGTCCTCGACCTGGAGCGGGGGGCGAAGCTGTCGGGCTCAATGTTCCCGGTCTTCCGCATGGCCGGCGCCACCCTGGTTCGCGCCTTGTGCCAGCTGGCGCTGGACCGCAACGCGGATGCCTATGAGGAGATCCGCCCACCCAGTCTGGTCCGCACCGACACCATGGTGTCCACCGGCCACCTGCCCAAGTTCGCCGATGAGGGCTACCACCTCGAGCGGGACGATCTGTGGGCCATCCCCACCGCCGAGGTGCCCCTCACCTCCCTCGCCCGCGACGAGATCCTCGACGAGGCCAGGCTGCCGATGAAGGTGATGGCCTCTACCCCGTGCTTCCGCCGCGAGGCCGGCGCTGCCGGCCGCGACACCCGCGGCCTGCTGCGGGTCCACGAGTTCGACAAGGTTGAGCTGCTCGCGTACGCCACGCCGGCCCAGGCCGCCGAGGTGCACGCCGACATCCTGGCCCGGGCCGAGGGCACGCTGGCCGCGCTGGGGCTGGCCTACCGGGTCGTCGACCTCTGCGCCGGCGACCTCGGCGCCTCCTCGGCCCGCACGTTCGACATCGAGGTCTACGCCCCCGGGTGCGACATGTGGCTGGAGGCCTCCTCTGTCTCGTGGTTCAGCGACTACCAGGCCCGCCGAGCCAACATCCGCTACCGGCCGGCCCAGGGTGGAGGCACGGTGATCGTCCACACCCTCAACGGCTCGGGCCTGGCCGTGCCCCGGGTCTGGGCCGCGGTGGTGGAGACCCACCGCCAGCCCGACGGCAGCGTGGCCCTTCCCGAGTGTCTGTGGCCCTACTTCCGGGGTGCCCGTAGCATCGGCGCATGAGTACCGCTCAGGTGATCTTTGCGATCGCGCTGGGCACGATCACGCTCGTCATCACCGGCTTCGCCGTCTATGTCGCCGGCTCCACCATGTGGGGCGACCGCTGGTACCGCCGGCGCCGGCCGGACGACTCGGTGAGCCGGTGAGCGAGCACGCCGGCCGTCCGTGCCGGCCCTGCCGGAGCGTCGCAAAGGCCTTTGCCGGCGCGGACCTGAGGGCCGGCGAGCGCAGCGACCAGAGGGCACTGTGACCACGAGCACCCGGTACAAGGGGAAGGCGGGCCAGTGGGCCTTCCTGGGCCACCGGATCAGCGGGTTCCTGGTGTTCCTGTTCCTGCTGCTCCACATCGTCGACGTGTCGCTGCTGCGCTGGCCCGACACCTACGACCAGGTCCACCGCCTCTACGGCAATGTGCTCCTGCGCCTGTTCGAGGTCGGCCTGCTCTTCGCCCTGCTCTTCCACAGCTTCAACGGACTGCGGATCGTCGCCGTCGACTTCTTCCCCGAGGCGGTGCGCAACCAGCGCCGGCTCCTGCAGGCCGTCGTGGCCCTCACGGTGGTCATCGGCGTCCCTGGCGGCGTCGTCATCATGTGGCCCTTCATCGACGGGCGCATCCTGTGACCGCTCTGAAGGCTCCCCCGCGCCGCAGGCCCAGCCGCGAAGCTCGGTCGTGGGCCTACATGCGCCTGTCGGGCCTGCTCCTCTTGTTCTTCGCCCTCGTGCATTTCTCCATCACCCACATCGTCAACGACGTGGTCGAGACCGACTACGACTTCGTCGCCGAGCGCTGGCACAACCCGGCGTGGCGGGTGTTCGACTGGATGCTCCTGGTCCTCGCCCTGAGCCACGGGGTCAACGGGTTGCGCTGGATCGTCGACGACTACGTGCGCGACCCGGGCCGGCGGAAGGCGGTCAAGGGCCTGCTCTACGGGCTCACCGGAGTCCTGGTCATCGTGGGGACGCTGACGATCCTGGCCTTCCCGTCCCGCCCTCGATAGGCGCGCCGGCGACGTTACCGTTGGCCCCGATGGACGACGACCTCGACGCGCCGCCGCCGAAGTCGAAGTGGGACGACAGCACCAAGACCATGCTGGGCGTCCTCATCGCCCTCGCCATTGTCCTGATCGTCGCAGGCATCGGGATCGCAGTGATCCGCGACACCAGTGAGTCCGTCCGAGACGCCATCGCCACGACGACCACCGTGGCGCCGGCCGGTGGGACGGCCACGACCTCGGCGGCGGCGCCGGCCAGCGACCTTACGCCGGCGCAATCGAGGCTCGTCGAGGAGGTGAAGGCTCAGGTGGCCGACATCCGGGGGCTGCCGTGGAAGGCGACGCTGCCGGTCCGGGTCGTCTCCAAGGACGTCCTGGCTCAGCGGGTGCGCGAGCTCAACGCCAAGGAGATCGCCAAGAGCCGCGACGAGCTCACCGCGGACGAGTCCGTGCTCAAGCTGCTCCAGCTGATCGGCAAGGACGTCAACTACTCGGAGACGCTCGACGCCCTCCTGGCCGGCGGCGTGCTCGGCTACTACGACGACGAGGCCAAGGAGCTCTTTGTCGGCAGCGGGGGTAGCGACGGTCTCGACCCGGCCACCAGGGCCACCCTCGCCCACGAGCTCACCCACGCCCTGACCGACCAGCACTTCGATTTCGGCACCAAGAGCCAAGCCCTTGACGACCAGAACAAGACGGAGGAGGGCGCCGCCTTCAGCGCCCTCATCGAGGGTGACGCCGAGCTGACTTCCGCACTCTGGCAGGAGCGCCACCTCAGTGCCCGTGAGCGCCAGCAGGCCGCTGCCAGCGGCGCCACGCCGGAGGCCATCGCCGCCTATGCCAGGGCCCCCCGGTACCTGCTGGAGTCGCTGTTCTTCCCCTACCAGGAGGGCCTGACGTTCGCCCAGGCCCGCCACCGGGCCGGCGGGTTTGCCGAGGTCGACAAGGCCTACCGGAACCCGCCGACTTCCACCGAGCACATCCTCCACCCCGAGACCTACGCCTCTGGGCAGGCCTGGTCGCCGCCGGCGGTGCCCGACCTGGCCGCAGCCACCGGCTGTGGCGCAGTCGACGCCGGCACCCTTGGCGAGTTCGACATGGTCCAGATGCTCTCGGCCGAGATCACCCGCACCGACGCCAGCAAAGCCGCCGCCGGCTGGAACGGCGACGCCTACCGCGCCGTGCGCTGCGGCACGGCGGTGGGGTTGGCCGACCGGTGGGTGGCGGACAACCCCGCCGAGGCCACCCAGCTCGCCGACGCCCTGCTGCGGTGGGCCCGGGGCTGGTCGGGCTCCACCCGGGCGGCCGACGCCGAGGGTCGGGTGACCGGCCCGGACGGGAGCGCCCGGGTCGTCCGCAGCGGGGCCCGGGTCGACCTCGTCCTGGCCGACAACCTGGAGACGGCCGACCGGCTGGCCCGGGTGTTCCTGGCCCCCTGAGCTCCGGGCGATCGGCACCCGACGAACTCGATCCATGGCGGCGACGACCGGTCGCGCTCGGAGGTTCCGTTGTCGACGCAGCGCTACGCGTGGCGGCGGACCCGTTCGGCCCCCGGCACCGGCACCGTGCTGCCCGACCGGGCGTGGGCGCCGACCAGCCGGGGCACGAGGACCAGCGCGGTGAGGAACACCGCGCCGCCCAGGTACGGCAGAAGGTCGAGGAACTGTGTCCAGAACGTCGCCCGTCCGCCGCCTTCGTCCGGGCGTTCCAGCACGAAGACGCCCTGGATGGCGTCGGTGACCACCACATGCTCGGGGAGCAGGGCCACGCCCACCACGTCGCCGGCGGCGGGGACGAACTGGGCGACCGTCTTGGCCCGGACCTCGGCGAAGTCGACGACCCGCAGCCCGGCTTCGGTCCAGGCCACGTAGGCGTAGCCGCCGCTGGCCACCAGGCGGCCTGGGCGGCCGGCGCCGGCGTAGCGGAGCGGGGCCTCCTCGACGGGGGGTTCGCCCGGCTCGAGTTTCAGCACCCGCAACCCGGGCTCCCCCGGCGGGCAGCTGCCGTCCTCGGCGACGACGGCGATCGTGCGGTTGCCGAGAGGCAGGACGGCGACATGACCGCCGGCGCCCTCCGCCGGGCCAGTGACGAGCGGCTGGGACGGCTCGATCAGGTCGAAGGCGTACACGCCGCCGGCCGTCACCGCCACGGCCCGCTCTCCGTCCTCGTACAGCTGGGCGGTCGAGAGGCCGCAGCCTGTGGCCGCCGGCGCCGCCCAGGTGGCGTACTCGAAGGGCGACCGGGGGTCGCTCAGGTCGTCGATCGCCACCGCTGATCCGGTGGCCCGCACGGCCAGGACTCGCTTGTCGGGTCGCTGGGCGACGGAGACAGTGTTGCCCCCCTCGCGCTGGCCGATCGACCGGGGCTGCGCCGGCTCCGTGATGTCGTAGTGGCTCACGCTGGTGGGGGCGCCGCCGGCGCAGGGCGCAAGGGCGATCGTCAGCAGGTCGCCGGTGAACGTCTCGGAGAGGACGGCGACGGAGTCGAGGTCGATCGCCGTAGCGCCCACCGGCAGGGAGATCGCCGCCACCGCCTTCACCTTGGCGGGATCCTTGGCGTTGAGGACGTGGACGGAGGCCCCGCACCCCTCGACGGCGACGACCACGGTGGTGCCGATCACCGTGACATCTCCATAGGCGCCGGCGTCGCCGAGCTCCCAACGGCCGACGACCTTGAGGTTGGCCTCGATCACGTCGGCCGGCGCGCCGGCACCGAGGAGGAGGACCGCTGCCACCGCCGTCAGCCAGCGTCCGCGCATGGGCGCGACCGTATTCGCTCGGCGTGGTCGTCACTGTGGTGGAGGTGGCCAGGCGGGGGACGACCACCGCCGGCGGCCTGACCAGAGAGGTGACGTCCGGTTGTCCGGCATCCGGGCCCGGCCCGGGTCAGGCGGCGGCCGTCTGCCGGCGGGGAAAGACGTTGATGACGTGCGCCCCGTTGGCATCCCGGCTGGAGGGCTATGGTCGCCCCATGGCTGACACCGACGGCAAGGAACTGGTCACCCGGTATCTCGAGGAGGCGTGGAACAACGGCAACATCGACGTCCTCGACGAGCTGTTCACCCCCGAGCTGGCGGCCCGGCTCAAGCCCCTCATCGGCGCCTTCCGGGCCGGCTTCCCCGACTGGCACTGCGTGATCGACGACTTCGTCGTCCAGGACGACAAGGTGGTCAACCGCTGGACGGGCAAGGCCACCCACACCGGGAACTTCTTCGGCATCCCGGCCACGGGCAAGCCGGTCACGGTCGAGGGCATCACCATCCACCAGATCGCCGACGGCCGCATCGTCAACGACTGGAGCCAGAGCGACCAGCTGGCGCTCATGCAGCAGCTCGGCGTGGCCCCAGGTCCCCAGGGCTAGCCGCTAGCGCTTCGCGGGCGGTCCTTCAGCCGCCGAGGACGCCCAGGTGGACCAGAACCTCGGCGTCGTCGGGGCCGGCCTCCGGGCCGTAGCCGAGCACCGCGGTGCCCGCTGTCGCGCACTTCGGGCACGTGAGGCCAACCACGGCCAGCATGTCGGCCGGATCGGAGGCACCCTCGGTGCGGCGCATGGCGCCCAAGGAGAAGTCGGCGGCCGCACTCGTCTCCCGGCAGGTCAAACACTGCAGCATGCCGCCGTCGCGGGCCGCCATCTGGCCCTTGAAGCCGGCGGCCTCCAGCGTGGCGATGATCTCCGTGAGGGTAGCGCCGTACTTTGGAGCCGACGGCTGGCTCAACTGGCCACTCCCATATCGACCGTCTGTACCCGTAGCGTCACGATGTCCTCCAGCAGGTCGAGGACGGCTTCCTCGATGGGGCCCTGAGTTAAGAGCGTACCTGCCTCGGCCGCCTCGGCAGGGGCACCGACGAGGGCCTGCTCCAGTGCCGGGGCGATCGTGGCGCCTCCGAGGTAGCGGTCGACGATCCGGGGGTCGACGTAGGAGGAACGGCACACCGCCGGCGTGTTGCCGAGATAGTGCGCCACCTCCTTCATGGCCCGGGCCACCGCCCGCTTCCGGGCGGTGGGGCTGGCCGCGCCGGTCGACACGGCGAGGGCGACGGCGGCCAGGACGGTGGCGTTCCACGTGCGGAAGTCCTTGGCGGTGAAATCCCCGCCGGTGACCTCCTTGATGTAGGCGTTGATGTCGGCCGACCGGACGTCGACCCACTCCGCGCCCCGCTTCCACGCCAGCAGCTCCGGCTTGCCGCCCCGCCGGCGCTTGAGGGCCTCGACGACCTCGTAGACGTCGGGGTCGACCACCGACTGGATGCGGCGCTTGCTCCCCTTGGCCATGTAGTCGAAGTTCACCGTGCTCGGCGGGTCCAGCTTCACGTGGCGCTTGTGCATCGTGGCCAGGCCGAAGGTCTGGTTCTCCTCGGCGTATCCCTCGGTGCCGATGCGGAAGAACCCGAGGTCGAGCAGCCGGGCCGCACAGGCCAGCACCCGCTCCCTGCTCAGGCCGTCCTCGGCCAGGTGCTGGCCTGCGGCGTGGCGCAGCTTGGGGAGGGCACGGGCGAACCCCAGCATGTGGTCGAACTTCTCCCGGTCCCGGCGCTCGCGCCACACGTCGTGGTAGCGGTACTGGCGCCGGCCCCGGGTGTCGACGCCGGTGGCCTGGATGTGACCGCGGGGGTCGACGCAGATCCACACGTCGGTCCACGCCGGCGGGAGGACGAGCGCCTTCACCCGGTCGAGGACCGCGGGATCGGTGATGCGGGAGCCGGTGGCGTCGAGGTAGACGAAGCCCCGCCCCACTCTGCGCCGGCGGATGCCGGGTGCGGAGCAGTCGACCTTTCGCAGTCGGCGGCCCGAGCGGCCGTCTGAGCGGGGTGAAGGAGCCACGCTGGCGTTCTGCCCGGCGGGGCCGGCGGGCAACCCGGCGTTTCCCGACCACCGTTGGCGGGTACCCGCGCGGTTATGTCCCAGCCCGATCCGTACCCGCCGATCGACACCCCGCCGGCGCCGCTGCCTGACCCGGAGCCCCTGCCGCACCCGCCGGCGCCCCAGCCGCCGATTCCCGACCCCCAGCCGATCTGATGGTCCACATCACCGGACAGAACATCGTTGCCACCTTCTCGGACCTCGAGAAGGCCAATGACGCGGCCCTGAACCTCAGCCAGGCGGGCATCGAGGCCAACGACATCTCCATCCTCGGTCGCGAGCAGGAGGAGGCGGCCAGCGACCCCGACACCCGGCTGCGGGACATGGAGGCCACCGGCGAGGTGGCCAAGCGGGCCGGCGCCGCCGGCGGGGCGGGCGCCGCCCTGGGCGCGATCGCCGGCGCCGCCGCGTTCATCATCCCCGGGATCGGACCGGTCATCGGCAGCGGCATCTGGGCCGGCTTGCTGGCCGGTGGCGTCGCCGGCGGGGTGATCGGCGGCATGGTCGGCGGGATCAGCGGGTTGAGCCTCGAGGAGTTCGACCTCAAGTACCAGGGCGTCCTGCGCGACGGGAAGGCCATGGTGGCCGTCGCCGTGCACGACGAGGAGAGCGCGCAACGGGCTCGGGAGCTCCTGGAGAAGGATTCGCCCGAAGATATCCATATGATCGACGGGAGTGGCGAACGAATCGGCGACTGACCCTGGAGGCGGCAAATGAAGTTCCTCGTGATCTGGAACATCGAGATCGGCCGGCTGTCGGGGGATGTGATGAAGGCGGTGCTGCGCATGCGTGACCACGCTGTCCCCCTCGAGCAGCAGGGCAAGGTCATCGGTCGCTACCACATCGTCGGAAGCCATGGTGGGGCTTGGATCTACAACGTCAGCAGCAATGACGAGTTGGAGATGCTGCTGGCCCAGTCGCCCGTCTACAACTTCAGCCACTACAAGGTGTACCCGCTGGCGGACATGACGTCGCTGCCGGTGGCACCCCCGGCGGAGTAGTGGAGGGTCCCGAGGCCCTGCGCCAGCTCGTCCACAAGCTGGCGACTTCGCAAGGCGTCGACAGGGTCGGCAAGCCGGTGGCGTCCAAGGTCGCCGAGATCATCGGCCACGGCACGGTGAAGGACGTCCTGAGCGGGACGTGGACCGGCCACCCGCTCCATCCTGTGATGACCGACCTGCCCATCGGGTTCTGGACCAGTTCCTTCATGCTCGACCTGGTGGGCGGGAAGCGCAGCGCAGCGGCGTCGCAGCGCCTGGTCGGAATGGGAGTTCTGAGCGCAGTGCCGACCGCGGCCGCCGGCCTCTCGGACTGGTCCGACACCATCGGCGAGGAGCGGCGCATCGGCACCGTCCATGCGGTGGCCAACGTGGCCGCCCTCTGGCTGTACACGTGGTCCTGGTTCGCCCGCCGCGCCGGCCGGCGCAAGGCCGGCGTCACCCTCGGCCTGCTCGGTGCGACGGCGGCCACCGCCGGCGGGTACCTCGGTGGCCACCTCGTCTACCGGCAGGGCGTCGGCGCCGACCGCAACGCGTGGAAGCACGGCGGCGACGACTGGCTTGAGGTTGCCGATGATGTGGCTCTCGTCGGCGGCAAGCCGCTCGTGGCCCGGGTCGGCGACGACGACGTGCTGCTGGCGATGACGCCGGCGGGCGTCATCGCCGCCATCTCCAACGTCTGCGGCCACGCCGGCGGGCCGCTCGACGAGGGCCAGTTCGACGCCGAGGGGTGCGTGACGTGCCCCTGGCACGGGAGCGTGTTCCGGCTGGCCGACGGCCACGTCGTCCACGGGCCGGCCACCGGCCACCAGCCCCGTTACGAGGTGCGGTCCGAGGGCGGGCGGCTGGCCGTCCGCCGGCTCCGCAGCCCGACCTGACGGAGCGGCGCTACCCCGACCGGGCCGGCGCCGGCCGGGAGCTGGCCGCCCGGTTGGGCCACCTGGCCGGCGCCCCCGGGCTCCTCGTGCTCGGGCTGCCCCGGGGCGGCGTGCCGGTCGCCGCCGAGGTGGCGAAGGCCCTCGGCGCCCCGCTCGACGTGCTCGTGGCTCGCAAGCTCGGGGTCCCCGAACAACCGGAGCTGGCCATGGGCGCCATCGCCGCCGGCGTGCGGGTCGTGCACCAGGCAGTGGTCGACGCCCTCACCATCGCCCCCGGCGTGATCGACGCCGTGGCGGCGCGGGAGGGGGCCGAGGTGGCCCGCCGGGAGGAGTCCTACCGGGCGGGCCGCTCGCCCCTCGATGTCGCCGGCCGGACGGTGGTGGTGGTTGACGACGGGCTGGCCACCGGGTCGACCGTGCGGGCGGCGGTCGCCGCCCTGCGGGCTTGGGGCGCGGGCCACGTCGTGGTCGCGGTGCCCGTCGGCGCGAGGGAGACTTGCCAGGACCTCGCCGGCGAAGCCGACGAGGTGGTGTGCGCGCTCACGCCGGCGGGGTTCCACGCTGTGGGCCAGTGGTATGACGACTTCACTCAGACGACCGACGACGAGATCCGGGCGCTGCTCGGAGCCGAACCGAAGGGAGACGACGATGGCGAATGAGGTACGCGGCGTCGTGGCGACGGCCAAGGGAGCGCCGGTCACCGTGGAGACCATCGTCGTCCCCGACCCGGGGCCCGGGGAGGCCCTCGTGCGGGTCCAGGCTTGTGGGGTGTGCCACACCGACCTGCACTACCGGGAGGGGGCGATCAACGACGACTACCCGTTCTTGCTCGGCCACGAGGCGGCCGGCGTGGTCGAGGAGGTTGGAGACGGCGTGGTCGGGGTGGCGCCCGGGGACTTCGTGGTCCTCGCGTGGCGGGCGCCGTGCGGGCGCTGCCGCTCGTGCCTACGGGGCCGCCCCTGGTACTGCTTCGACAGCGCCAACGCCACCCAGAAGATGACCATGACCGACGGCACGCCCCTGAGCCCCGCCCTCGGGATCGGGGCGTTCACCGAGCTGAGCCTCGTCGCCGCCGGCCAGGCGGTGAAGGTGGATCCCGCCGCCGGCCCGGCCGCCGCCGGGCTCATCGGCTGCGGGGTGATGGCCGGGTTCGGCGCCGCAGTGAACACCGGCGGGGTGACCCGGGGTGACACGGTCGCCGTGTTCGGCTGCGGTGGGGTGGGCGACGCGGCCATCGCCGCCGCGGCACTGGCCGGCGCCCGAACGGTCATCGCCGTCGACCTCGACCCGCGCAAGCTTGAGTGGGCCCGGGAGTTCGGCGCCACCGACACGGTGAACGCCTCCGAGGGCGACCCGGTTGAGGCGATCAAGGCCCTGACCGGCGGCTTCGGTGCCGATGTGGTCATCGAGGCGGTCGGGCACCCGGCGGTGTTCCGCCAGGCCTTCTTCGCCCGCGACCTCGCCGGTACGCTCGTCCAGGTCGGGGTGCCCGACCCCACGATGACCCTCGAGGTGCCGATGATCGAGTTCTTCGGGCGGGGCGGCGCGCTGAAGCCGTCGTGGTATGGCGACTGCCTGCCTTCCCGCGACTTCCCGATCCTCATCGACCTCTACCTGTCAGGGCGCTTCCCGCTCGACCGGTTCGTCACCGAGACGGTGGCCCTCGACCAGGTCGAGGATGCGTTTACCAAGATGCAGCGCGGGGAAGTGCTCCGTTCAGTTGTGGTCTTCTGAAGAAGACTGCGTGCGACTGGACTCAGCCTACCTACCGGTAGGTAGACTGGCCTTGCGGCGATGAAGCAGCCGTCCCGCGGGGAGGGAACCGTGAACGAGATCGACCTGCTCCACGAACTGGCGCCCGAGGCCGAACGCCTGCTGGAGCGCCACCTCGCCGCGTCCAAGGAGTGGTTCCCGCACGAGTTGGTGCCGTGGGACGAGGTCATCAAGCACGACCCCCGGGACACCTATGACCCCGAGTACCGGCCCATCCCCGACCCGGTGAAGCGGGCGCTCTTCGTCAACCTCCTCACCGAGGACAACCTGCCCTACTACACGACGGACATCACCCGGCTGTTCGGGATCGACCACGCCTGGGGCGCCTGGAACCGGCGGTGGACTGCCGAAGAAGGCCGCCACTCCATCGTCATCCGCGACTTCCTCACCGTCACCGGTGCGCTCGACCCCACGGTCATGGAGCGGGGCCGCATGCAGCACGCCGAGCACGGGTTCCAGCAGCCGATCGGCGGGGCGGCCGACGGGCTCGTCTACGTCGCCCTCCAGGAGCTGGCCACCCGGATCTCCCACTGGAACACCGGCAAGCTGATGGACGACAAGGCCGGCAACGACGTCATGAAGCGGGTCGCCGCCGATGAGAACATGCACTACCTCTTCTACAAGGACGTCGCGGTCGCCGCCCTCTCCATCGACCCGTCGACCATGGTGCTGGCCATGGAGCGCCAGGTAAAGCACTTCGCCATGCCCGGCGCCGGCATCGACGACTTCGCCAACCACGCCAAGGCCATCGCCGAGGCCGGCATCTACAACCTCAGCATCCACCACGACCAGATCCTTGCGCCGGTGATCCTGCGCCACTGGCGGCTGGAGTCGCTCGAGGGGCTGTCGCCCGAGGCCGAGGAGGCCCGGGATCGGCTGGTGAAGCGCATGAGCCGCATCGACAAGGTGGCCAGGTCGCAGGAGGCCCGGCGCCAGCAGCGCCTCGCCGGCGGCTCGGCGGCCTGACGCCCGCGGCATGGACTCTCTCCAGTACCGGCGCGCCCTGCTGAACACCGGCCGGATCGTGGTCGGCGTCCGCCCCGAGCAGCTTCGCCAGCCGACGCCGTGCCGTGACTGGGACGTCCGGCTGCTGCTCAACCACATCATCGGCGGCAACCTCATGTTCGCCGAGGTCGCACGGGGCGGCCGGGCCGACGCCGCCGGCGAAATGGACGACCACACGCTTCCCGACCCGGGCAGCAACTACATCGCGTCGGCCGACTCCGTGCTGGCGGCGTGGGCCGAGCCGAAGGCCATGGAGCGCCGTGTCCACATGCCCTTCGGCGACATCCCGGCGCCGGCGGCGGTCAGCATCCACTTTCTCGACATCGTGGTCCACGGCTGGGACCTGGCCCGGGCCACCGACCAGGACACCACCATCGAGCCGGACCTCGCCGCCGAGGCCCTCGACATCTCCCATGGCCTGCTGAGTCCCGAACTGCGGGCGACTGGAGTGTTCGGACCGGAGGTGCCGGCGTCCGAGGACGACCCCCTCCACGACCGCCTGGTGGCGTTCATGGGCCGGCGCCCCTGATGTAGCCAGGGTGGGCCCTCAAGTCGGTGCCGGTGGCGGCCGATACTCCGACGATGCCCACGCGGCTCGCGGGCGCCCTGACGGCGGCCCTGGTGATGACGGGCCTCGTCGCACCGGGCGCCCGCCGGTCGCCGCCGCCTCGCCGCCCGGCCAGATCTCCACGTTCGCGGGCACGATCGGCGAAGGCGTCGCCACCTCCATCGCCCAGCGGCCGCGGTCGATGGCCGCCCGAGGTACCAAGGTCTACGTCGGCAGCGAGTCCAACTACGTCATCCGGGAGCTCGACACCGAGACCGGCATCCAGCGGGTCGTCGCCGGCAACGGCTTCACGAGCGCAACAACCCGGCCACCCTCGGCGACGGCGGCTCGGCCCGGGCCGCATCGCTCGGCTACATCGAGGCCCTGGCCGTCGACGCCGCCGGCAACGTCTACGCCGCCGACTCGGCCAGCTTCTACGTCCGCAAGATCACGCCCCAGGGGACGATCTCCATCGTCGCCGGCAACGGGACCGAAGGGGTGAGCGGCGACGGAGGGCCGGCCCGCAAAGCTTCCCTCAGCTACATGAGCGGCCTGGCGGTCGACCCGGCGGGGAACCTCTACATCTCCGACACCAACAACTACCGGATCCGCAGGGTGGACCCTGCCGGCGTCATCACCACCGTCGCCGGCAACGGCACCAACGACAGATCGGCAGGGCCGGGCGACGGGCGGCGGGCCACCGAGGTGGCCATCGTCCCGCGGGGCCTCGCCGTGGACCAGGCCGGCCGGCTCCACTTCGGCGACAGCCTGAACGGGCGGGTGCGAACGCTCCTGGCCGACGGCACCGTCGCGACCCACACCGCGGCCGGGTAGCTCAGCCCCCGGGCGCCGCCAGCCGGGTGCCGCAGTTGAAGCAGAACTTGGCGATGGCCGGGTTCTTCTCGCCGCACTCGATGCAGAAGACGGTCTTGGCCTTGCCGGCCGGCTTGGCCGCCGCCTTCTTGGTGGCCGTCTTCTTGGCCGGGGCCTTGGCCAGAGTGGCGCCCGCCTTCTTCGCCGGCGCCTTCTTGGCTGCCTTCTTCGCTGCCGGCGCCTTCTCGGCCGGCGCCGCGGCCCTCTTGGCCGCCGGGGCGGCCTTCTTCGCCGGCGCCTTCTTGGCGGCTCGCGGCCTCGGCGCCTCTTCCACCGGGGGCTCGTCGTCGGGATCGTCGTCGATAGCCGGCTCGGGCACGGCCCGGAGGCCGGCGGAGCCGCGCCCCGGGGCAGCGGCCGCCGGCGAGTCGACGCCCGTTGCGGCCCGGCGGCGGGCCAGCACCCTGGCCAGGGCGCCCTCGTCCGCGTCGCGCTCGGCGGCGGACTGGGCCGCGGCTGAGGCGGCCGACGGGACCGTGGCCCTCGGTGGCCGAGCGACGGGCGGAGGCTCCGGCCGGGCCTCTTCCTCTTCCCGCCGCCGGCGGGCGGCCAGTCGCTGCGCCAGCGCGCCGCCGGCCGCCGCGGGATCCTCCTGCCGGCGCCGGATCGCGGGGCCGGCAGGGCCGCGGCGCTGGCCGGCGGGCGCGAAAGGGTCGTTGGTGCCGCCGGCGGGCCCGCGGGACTGCTGGCGCTCGTAGAACTGGCGCATGGCCCGGTCGCGCATCTCCTCGGCGGAGCTGGCGTCGTACTGCATGACGAGGTCTTCGGGGTTGTGGCCGGTGCGGGCGGCGTGGTCCATGAGCGCCATCTCGGTAATGGACATCTCTTCTTCCTCGTCGGGCTCGGCGTAGTACACCGGAGGGCCGGTGACGGCTCCGCCGAAGTCTTCGTCGTAGGCGCCGCCGCCGAACGAGGGAGGGGGTGCGCCGGCGCCCGCTCCCCGCGGCCCGGGGTTCAGGCCGCCGGGCCCGAAGCTGGAACCGACCCCTCCGGAGGGCATGGCGGTGAACGCCTGCTGCGGGCGGGGTGCCGGCTTGCGAGCCGGTTGGGCCCGCCGCTGGCTGGGCGGGGGACGGTCGGCCACTTCGGCCGCCATCATCTCGAGGGGTGAAGGAGGACCGATGCGGGGCGGACCGCCACCCATGCCCGGCATCCCCGGCATGCCACCGCCCCCGGGGCCTGCGCCCCGGCGGGTCAGCCGCTCGACCTCTTCCGCCGCCTGGCGGTCGAGCTCTTCGTTCCTGGCGTTCTTGTCCTTGCCGAAGCGAGGCACGGTCCCTCTCCCTCAGACCCGGTGGAAACACTCATCGTAGCGCCAGGCCGGAGATTTCCATCCCCGGCCTGGCGACGACGAAGCGGGAGGGATCAGGTCTGGCCACCACCCACGGTGTCGCCCTTCACCTTGTCGATCACCAGCTTGGCGACCTCCCGGCCGCCACCGATGCTGACCTCGTCGAAGCGCCAGTGGATGCCGGCCAGGAGGCGGGAGAAGGCCTGCTCCTCGGCCCGGTGCTTGAACTCCTCGGCCCGGGCCGGGAAGAGGTGGCTCATGATGCCCTCGGCGCCGCCGGCGTAACCGGCGCTGCCCGACGGGTAGGCGGGGAACAGGGGCGTGGGCACGAAGGGCTCCCACGTCCGGTCGATGCCGGAGTCACGGATGCCGTTGATGGGCCGGGGATACCAGTAGAAGTACTTGGCGTCCCAGACCGAGATGCCGCCGTCGGCCAAGGTGACGTTGAGCATGGCCATGGCCCGCGCCGCCTGCGGGATGGTCCAACGGGAGGCGACGTCGCCCTCGGCCATGGCCTTCTCGATGTCCGCCATGGCCACGCCGAGGGTGATGCCGCCCGGCTGCACCGACCCGGCGGCTCCCTCCCAGAACTTGGCGATCCGCTTCTGCTCCTCGGTGAGGTTGTTCTTCAGGCTGATGAGCTCCTGGGCCGCGGTCCGGAACCCGGCGCTGTTGTACGCGGGCGGGGGCGGCGGGCGGAACTGGCTGTTGGAGCTCAGGACCCACGGCTTCCACTTGGCGGCCTCGGGGTCGGTGGGGGGCGACGTGGATCCGGGCGGCGGGTTCCAGAACGCCGACCCGGTGCCGATGCCGGCCGGGCGCCGGCCGTTCCACGGCGTCCCGGCACCGTCGGTCTTGGCGTAGGCGATGACCTTCTCGGCCACGGCCCGGCCGAGGCCCAGGCCGGCCTCCACGTCGCTGGGCGTGTTGGTGCCGGCGTCGACCCGTGACTGGGCGGCCTCGTCGGCCATCTCGTCGAGGCGCAGGGCGGCCTCACCTGGGTACAGGAAGGCGATCACCTTCGACGCCGCACCGGCGATGGCCGCGTGCTCCGACGGGTAGCTGGGATCGGGCGAGGACGGGACGAGCGTGTCGACGCCGTCGGGTGCCTTCACGTTGTACTCGTACTTCCAGTGGTAGGCAGCGACCACCGCGTCGGACATGGCCACGTGGATCAGGGCCTGGTTCCGTGTCGAGAGCGGCGGGTTCTTGGCCGACTTCTCGATGGCCCGGAACATGATCTCAGTCCAGGGCTTGGTGGGCAGGGGGCCGCTCCACTTGTCGACCGTGGCCTGGGTCCCGGACGAGCGCCGGTCGGCGGCGTCCTTCACGGCCTTCTCGTCGGCCTTCGCCTTGGCCGAGTCAGTCGCCGCCGGCTCCGGCACCTGGATCTCGCTGCCGGAGCTCAGCACCCAGGTCTTCCACGAGCCGGCCGTGCGCTCGGCATGGGTGACCGCCGCCATGGGGTCGCCGCCACCGTCGTCGCCGCACGCCACCATGCCTGCGCTGACTGCGACACACGCCAAGCCGGCGACGGCCATGCGCCACCGATGTGGGCGCGCTTCGCGTCCTCGTGATCCGATCACCTTTCGTACCCCCCCGTCTCTGGACAACAGCCGAGTGTCGCCCGCCTCGCGTAACCGCCGCGTACGGGCAGCGTATCTACGCGGCCAGTGCGGCGGCGGCGTAGGCGATCTGCACTGGTTGGCACCAGATCACGATGCTCTTGATCTTCTCGGTCGGGATGGAGGCCGGAATCTCGTAGTTCTGATTGCCGATGGTGGACTTCAGGTTGGTCAGCTCGACGTGGGGCGTGCCGACGGCTTGCGCGCTGGTCGCCGGCTTGGCCGCCTCCGACAGCCAGACGAAGAGGTCGGTGTTCTCGCCGGTCTGGAAGCCCTCGAAGCGCAGGATGCGCTTGCCGTCCGGGAGGCGGTAGAGCTTGGCCGTCCCCTCACCCCGCACCTCGACCCGGTAGAACGTGCCCTGGGCGATCACCCGGTCGGAGTCATGCCGGCCAGCAGTGGCTCGTCGAGCGGTGTGTCTACCTGCTGGTCGACGACGGCCTTCCACGCTCCGGTGGCCTCGATCTGCATCCGTACCGGTCCCGTGACGATCGAGTACCCGGTGTCCTCCTTGGGGCACGTGGTCTCGATCACGGCGCCGGGCCGGCGGGGCGGCGGGGCGGAGTTGATCCTGAGCGTGCCCGTCGTGCAGGTGATGCGGACCCGCCACTGGATGGCAGTAGGCAGGATGGTGAATTCGGGGGTGGTGAAGGCGCCGGAGCCGTTGAACGTGCTGACCGTCTCCCACCGGGCGGCGGAGCGGGCCCCGCCGGCGGTTGTCGTGGGGCCGGCGGCGGCCACCGTGGTCTGGGGCGTGCTCGGCGAGGCGCCGCCGCCCGACTCAGCACCGCAGCCGGCGAGGAGGAGCGACAGCAGCACGAGTGCGAGGACCGTCCGTCGACCCATCGGCGGCAGCGTACCGTTTGCCCTGTGCTTTACGCCTTCGGCTTCGAGCGGGTCGGCGTGCTTGTGGGCGACCTCTACTTCGTGAACCCCGACCCCCTCCAGGGCCAGGAGGGGGCCGAGCGCGGCGTGCGGCTCGAGCTGCGAATGCTTGAGCGCCAGCCGCTGCGGGGCGACATCTACTCGGCGCAACCGATCCTGGTGGAACGCCCGCTGTGGCGGGTGGACCTGCTGGAGTCGGTGGACAGCCGCCCCGGCAGCCTGGACCGCGCCCACCACCACCCGAGGTTCGACGGATGGAACCCCGGGCCCCGCCGGTTCGTCCCGGAGCTCAGCGCGTCGCCGGTCGAGTGGTTGGCGGGCCGGCTCGCCGACATCGACGGCGTGCTGGAGGAGGCCGGCGTGGCGGCCGTCGAGGTGGGGGCCGGTGACCGGGCGGCCTTGCGGGGCGGCGCCGGCGAGATCGTCGACTCGGTGCGCCGGCTCCTGGGCCGGGTGGCGGCCGGCGAGCTGGGCCGGTCCGACGACGACCGTGAGCTGGTCAGCGCAAGGATCGGCTGGCTCTAATCACTTGGTCGCTGCGCCCGCCGGCCCTCATGGCCGCGCCGGCAGGGGCCTTCGCTGCGCTCCGGCAGGGCCGGCAGGGCCGGCCGGCGTGCCGGCGTACTCCGCTCCTGGCTCAAACGGGTTCGAGCCGGCGGTGGGGTGGCGCCGGCAGCTCGACGGCGATCGGGTCGCCGGGGTAGACGTCGCCGCCGGCGACGACCACGGCCATGACGCCGGCCTTGCGGACGAGGTCGCCGGCGGCGTCGCAGCCGAGGACCGCGGCCATCAGGCCCGTCTGCAGCTTCTCCAGCTGCTGGCACGGGTTGCGCAGGCCGGTGACCTCGACGACGGCCTCGGCGCCGAGGCGCAGCCGGGTGCCGGTGGGCAGGCCGAGGAGGTCGACCCCGCGCGTGGTCACGTTCTCGCCCATCTCGCCGGCGGCGACGGTGAAGCCCCGCCCGGCCAGCTCGTCGTGGAGCTCGGCGTGGATCAGGTGGACCTGGCGGAGGTTGGGCTGGGTGGGGTCACGCCGGACCCGGGAGCGGTGCTTGACCGTGGGGCCGGCGTGGGCGTCTCCCTCCACGCCGGAGCCCTCCACCAGCCGGATCGAGAGATGGCCCGGCTTGCGGAGGGTGTGGCGGGGGCTGGCGTTGACCGACTCCACGCGCATCGGGCAAGTATGGGCGCGTGTACCGGCGGGATCTCGCGAGTATCCACCACCTCGGTTTCGGATTCCACGCCGACGCCTGCGCGCCAGGCATCCTGCGCCTTCTCGCACCAGTGCTCGAACGGGGTGGGACCGTGCTGGAGCTGGGCTGCGGCAGCGGCGCGCTGACCCGCCACCTCGTCGCCGCCGGCCACCGGGTCGTGGCCACCGACGCCTCGCCGGCGATGGTGGCCCTGGCTGGCGACGCCCGGGTACTTGTGCTCCCCGACGACCCATTGCCGCCGGCCGACGCGGTGGTCTCGGTCGGCCACGTCCTGAGTTACCTGCCCGACGAGGCGGCGATCAGCCGTGCGCTCGCCGCCATCGCCGGTGTGCTCCGCCCGGGTGGGGTCCTGGCCATCGACCTCCTTGACCACTGGTACGGCGAAGCCCGCCGGGGCGCACCGCCGTACGGGCGGGCCGAGGACGACTGGGCGCTGATCACCCATTACGAGACGCCGGCGCCCGACCGGTTCGTGCGTCACATCACGACGTTCGTGGCCGCCGGTGACGGTTCGTGGCGGCGGGACGACGAGCGGCACGAGAATGTGCTGGTGGACACGGCGGAGATGCCGGCGCGGCTGGCGAGGCTCGGAGTCGACGCGATGGTGGCGCCGGCGTTCGGTGACGAGAGGTCAGTCGAGGGCCAGGTGGCGATCGTGGGCCGGAAGCGCTGATGGGGATCGAGCGGGCCCGGGTGATCGAAGTCCAGGTGCCCGGTGCCGTTGTCGCCGGCTACCTGGTCGACGACCGCCTGGTCCTGACCGCCGGCGCCGGCGGTACACCGGCGAAGGTCCGTCCGGCGGGATCGGCGACCTGGCTGGCGGCATCATCCGCCTGGTCCTCGGCAGCTGGCGTCTCGGTGCTGGAGCTCGACGATCCCGACGAACTGATGATGCCGCCGGTCCGGCCGGTGTGGGGGCGGATCACCGGCCGCCGGCCGGTGGCGGTGGCGGCCATGGGCTTCCCGCCGGCGGCGGCTCCGACCCGTTGGGCGCGCGACCCCGAGCATTTCGTCGGCCACGTCGTGCCGTCGGGGTCGGCGGCCCTGGCGGTCACCGGTGGGCCGGCGGGAGCCGGCATGACGGGCGCCGCCCTCTTCGCCGGCGCCGAACTGGTGGGAGTCCTCGTCGCCGGCGCCCGAGCCGTCCCGGTGGACGTGCTGGCCGACGAGCCGGGCTTCGCCCCGTTGATGGGGGGCCAGCACGGGCTGGCGCTGGCCGACGTCAGCACGCCGGCGACCGCGTTCCTGATCTTCTAGGTGCGGCGACCGCACCGGCCGCCATCAGAACTCTCGTCACGGTCGCCGTTTGCGCCCGGCCGCCCCAGCAGATTGCCGCCGTCGAGTACATCGTTCGACGAACCGTGGGCCGCCCGGGGCTCGAACCCGGCCCAGAAGCTTAAAAGGCTCCCGCTCTACCCGATGAGCTAACGGCCCGAAGAGAGCGTAGCCAGCCCGGATCGGCCGGCGAGCCCGCCGCTGGCGTCGGGCACCGCCGCAACGTCATGACGGGATCAGTGGACGCCAACAGGTACCTGCGGGTGTCGGCGGCGTGGGCTCGTCCTGGTCGCCGGCCGGATGGTGGCGGTGCGGATCTGGCGGTAGAGGCGCTCAGGCCCGCGGTCGGGAAGTGCATGCCTCCGGCGTAGGCTGGAGCGGATGGACAGCGACCAAGCCCGGCAGCGGTTGGCGGACGAGCGCGAGCGGCTCGACAGGGTGAAATCCACCTTCGACGAGGAGCACCTCACCGACCAGTCCGAGAGCGACAGCTCGAGCGAGCTGAGCTCCTATGACCAGCACCAGGCCGACATGGGCACCGAGACCTTCGAGCGCGAAAAGGACCTGTCGATCCTCGAGCAGGTCGAGGCCGAGCTGGCCGACGTCGAGCACGCTCTGCGCCGGCTCGACGACGGCACCTACGGCACCTGCGAGGTGTGCGGCAAGGCCATCCCCGACGAGCGCCTCGAAGCCATGCCGGCCGCCCGCCTGTGCGTCGAGCACCAGGCCGAGGTCGAGCGCGAGGTCCGTTTTTCCGGGGAGCGCGCTGCAGTCGGCCCCATGGCCGCCGATGGCGAACCGGGACCTGGGCAGGCGCCGGGTCTCGAATAGGGGTCCAGATTGCGTAAATCGGTTCTGCTCGGGGCCAGCGGTGCCGCCCTCGCCGGCGCGGCCGGCGCCGGCGCGCTCTACCTGGCCGACGAGGACCGCCGGAACCGGCTGGAGCGCCAGGCCCGGGTGTGGCGGCTGTCGACCCGGCGGACGGCCCACTGGGCGGTCACCAAGGTGCGCGGCACCCGGGCGTCTGACGAGCGGCGGGCCCAGCTGGAGCAGCAGTTCGCCATCAAGACGGCGGAGGACGTGGCCAAGGTCCTCGGCGGCATGAAGGGCGCCATCATGAAGGCGGGCCAGATGGTCTCCTTCATCGCCGACGGCCTCCCGCCCGAGGCCCAGGCCGCCCTGGCCACCCTCCAGGCTGACGTCCCGCCCATGGCTCCCAGTTTGGCCGAGGGCGTGATCCGGGCCGAGCTGGGCGCCGACCCGGAAAAGCTGTTCCTGGACTGGGATCCGGTGCCGGTGGCGGCGGCGTCGATCGGCCAGGTCCACAAGGCGGTCATGCCCGACGGCCGGCTGGTGGCGGTGAAGGTGCAGTACCCCGGCGTCGACAAGGCCATCCGGTCCGACCTCGACAACGCGGAGTTCCTCTACGGGCTCTTCGCCTCGTTCGCCCTCAAGAACATGGACGTGAAGCCCATGGTCGACGAGCTGCGGGCCCGCATGGGCGACGAGCTGGACTACCGGCTGGAAGCCGTCTGCCAGAAGGAGTTCGCCGACCGCTACCGCGACCATCCGTTCATCCACGTGCCCGACGTCATCCCCGAGCGCAGCAGCCGGCGGGTGATCACCAGCGACTGGGTCGACGGCCTGAACTGGAAGGACTTCCTGGCCACCTCCACCGAGGAGCAGAAGCGCGTGGCGGCCGAGGTGCTGTTCCGCTTCGCCGAGGGGTCGATCTGGCACCACCGGGTCTTCAACGGCGACCCGCATCCGGGCAACTACCGGTTCCACCCCGAGTCCGGGAAGGTCACGTTCCTCGACTTCGGGCTGGTGAAGCGGTGGTCGCCAGGCGAGCTGGAGGGCCTCAGCCCCATCCTCGACGCCATCCTGGCCAAGGATCCCGACCGGACGTTGAAGGCGGTCGTGCACTCGGGCTTCCTGCCGGCGGACTCTGGCGTGTCGGCCGAGCGCCTCTATGAGTTCTGCACGCTGCCCTACCTGCCGTTCCAGGCCGAGGAGTTCACGTACTCGAGCGAGTTCGTGGGCCAGACGCTGCAGCGCATGCTCGACCTGTCCGGAGAGTTCAACGACGTCATCCGCCAGCTGAACATGCCGCCCTCCTATGTCATCCTCGACCGGGTGGTGTGGGGCATGAGCGCCCTGTTCGGCCGGATGGGCGTGACCCACCGGTGGGGCGATCTGCTTGACGAGTACCTCCACCACGCACCGCCAACGACCGAGCTCGGTCGGGCGGAGGTCGAATGGCGACGACGCCGGCTAGCCGCCGCGCCGCGTTAGCCGGCTACCTGCGTAAGCACACGTTCGTCCCCCGGTATGGGGTCGACCAGTGCATGGCGGTGTTCACCGACGACGGGGTGCGCCTGGCCGCGGCCCGGTTGCAAGGCCCGCCCGACGCTGCGGGGACGGCCGTGCTCGTCCACGGGTTCTCGCAGTCCTCGCGAATGCCCCGCATCCACGCCTTCGCCCACCATCTGGCCGAGCGCATGCACGTCATCGTCCCCGACCTCCGGGGCCACGGGCGCTCCGGCGGCCTGAGCAGCATGGGCACCCACGAGCCACTCGACGTGAAGGCGGCCGTCGAGGCGGCCGACCCCGACCTGCCGGTCGTGACCATCGGCATCAGCCTGGGCGGCGCCGCCGTGCTCCTGCATGGGGGGACGTTCGGGGGCGTCGCCGGCGTGGTGGCCATCAGCGCGCCGGCGTGGTGGGGGGCCTGGGACACGCCGGCCACCAAGCGCATCCAGCGGTACGCCATGACGCCGGCCGGCCGGCGCTTCCTGGCCACGTTCATGCGCACGCGCATCGCCCAGGTGTGCGAGGGCGTCCCCCACGCCGAGGCCCAGGCCGCGGCCATCTCGCCCGCCTTCACCCTGGTGGTCGCCGACCCGGGCGACCACTACTTCAGCGAGGAGCACCCGCGGACGATCCACAAGTGGGCCAACGAGCCCAAGGACCTCTGGCTGCTGCCCGGCACCGGTCACGGCACCGATCTGCTGAAGCCGGAGTTCACCGCCCGCCTCCTGGATGAGTTGGAGCGCCGGCTCCGGTAGGGACGGGGAGCCCGAGGCAAGTAGCGTCCCTGCCAGGTGGCTCTATCCCTGGAGAAGCTCGGGACCCGGTACGACGCTCGGACGGCGACGATCGACGCGGATCGCGCGCGGGCCTACGCCGCCGCCACCAACGACTCCAACCCCGCCTACCTGTCCGGGGACCTGGCGCCGCCGATCTTTGCGGTGGTGCCCACCTGGGATGCGATGATGGTGGCGCTGCACGACGTCGTCCCAGCGGAGGACCAGGTCGCCATGCTGCATGCCGAGCAGGACATGCATTTTCATGCTCCCCTGGTGCCGGGCCGCCGCCTGGTGACCCACGCCGAGGCCCACAGTCTGCGCAGCGGCCGCATGGGCACCCGATTCACCATGAGGGTGGTCAGCGCCGATGAGGCCGGCCAGCCGGTGGTCGAGCAGTTCGCCACCATGTTGATCCGGGGGGTGGAGCCGCCCGCCGACGGTGGGCCGACCCCCCCGGGCCATGTCTTTCCCGCCGAAGCGAGGGCGGCCAAGCTGGCGTCGGTGGCCGGCATGATCGACGCCGACCAGGCCCTTCGCTACGCAGAGGCGTCGGGTGACCACAATCCGATCCACGTCGACGACGACGCGGCCAAGGAGGTGGGGCTGTCGGGCGTCATCCTCCACGGCATGTGCACGATGGCGCTGTGCTCACGCTCGATCGTCGACGAGCTGGCCGGCGGGGACCCGACGCGGCTGCGGCGCCTGGCCGTGCGTTTCTACCGGCCCGTGTACCCCGGCAACGACCTGGTGACGACGATGTTCGACGCCGGCCAGACGGACGGGGGCCGGCGGGTGGTGGCGTTCGAGGCGTCGAGCGCGGCCAAGGTGGTCGTGCGTGACGGCCGGGCGGAGCTGGGCCTGCGCGGCCCTCGGAGCGGGATGGACGCCTAGTGGCCGTGCTCCGGCTGTTCGCGTCGGCCCGGGAGGCCGCCGGCCGCACCACCGAGGAGATCCCGGGCGCCACCGCCGGCGAGGTGCTCGACGAGGCGTGCCGGCGCTACGGCGACCGCTTCACTTCAGTGCTGGCGTCGTCGAAGGTCTGGGTGAACGGCGAGCCGGCCAGCGTGTCGACCCCGGTCGGCGTCGCCGACGTTGTCGCCGTGCTCCCGCCCGTCTCCGGCGGTGCGCAGGTCCCGCCGGCAGCCCGGCCCCACAGCACGCCGGCGGTGGTCGTGCGCGGCAACCTGGCCCTGGTGCCGGACCTCCGGCCGGAGGCCGACATCGTGCCGGAGGCGAAGGAGGAGCCCGAACGACCGCCGCTGGCCGTCGTCCACAAGAGCGTGCGACCGCACGGCCGGCTCGGGCTGGCGTGGGCGGTCGTCACCTTCGGCTTTACGGTCGCCGGCCCGGCCTACCTGGCGGGGTGGCTGGCGGTCGCCGCCTTCATCGCCGGCGCCCAGACCTGCCTGGTGTGGAAGAAGCGCGGGGAGCGGCCGGTTTCCCTGGCTGCGGCCGGGGTCGCCGCCGGCATGCCCGTCGCCGCCTCCTTCGATGTCACCTACATCGCCGGCGTCGTCGCCGCCGGCGTGCTGGTGGCGTTCGTGTCCCGGTTGCGGGCGCCCACCCAGGTCCCGTCGCGCGACATCGCCCTGACCCTGGGGGTCGGCGTGGCCGTGGGCCTGGCCGCCGCCGCGCCCGTACTGGTCCGCCACACCGGCATCTCCGCCGCCCTGCTGCTGCTGGTCATGATCTGCGCCTACGACGCCGGCGCCTACCTGGTCGGCACCGGAGCGTCGTCCGCCTGGGAGGGCCCGGCCGCCGGCGTGGCCGCCTTGATCCCGATCACGATCTTCGCCGAGGTCGTCCTGGTCCCCCCGTTCGCCGGCACCCAGCCCCTGTTTCTCGGCGTGCTGGCCGCGGTCCTGGCGCCGGCCGGGCCGGTGGCGGCGTCCGCCCTGCTGGGCGACCGCAACGGCCACGCGCCGGCGCTGCGGCGGCTCGACTCCCTGCTGCTCCTGGGCCCCCTCTGGGCCTGGTGCGCGGTGATCTTCCTGCAGTAACCACGCCGAACTGGTTGCAGTGACCCGTCGTATCCGCCGGTACGTGCAACCAGTTCGGGAGGGTTTAGGCCTTCTTGGTCTCCCAGAAGATGGTGTCGATCTCAGCGATGAGGTCGAGCAGCTTCTGGCCGGAGGCCGGGTCGGTCGAGCTCTTCGTGGCGCCGGCGGCCTTGGTGGCGTTCCAGAACAGCTCGTGGAGCTGGGGGTACTTCTCAAGGTGGGGCGGCTTGAAGTAGTCGGTCCACAGGACCCACAGGTGGTGCTTCACCAGATCGGCCCGCTCCTCCTTGATAAGGAGGGCACGGGTCTTGAAGGTCTCGTCGGCGGAGGCCTGGTACTTCTCCTGGGTGGCCTTCACCGACTCGGCTTCGATGCGGGCCTGGGCCGGGTCATAGACGCCACACGGCAGATCACAGTGGGCGTGAACCCGCTCAGGGGGGCTGAGGCGGTCGACGATGGACAACACGCGGGAGAGAACGGGCATGCCTAGGCTCCTTGGTCCGGGATGCGACGGTCGACTCGACACTACCTAGTCGTCACCGGGGTCGTGACCGTCGCCCTGCTGCGGCCGATCCGGCGGGTGGAGGTGGCGGGCGACAGCATGCTGCCGGCGCTGCGCCCCGGCGACCGCCTCCTGGTCGTGCGCAGGAGGCGCATCCGGCCGGGCGACGTGGTGGCGGTGACCGATCCCGGGCTGGCGTCGCGCACCCTGGTGAAGCGGGTTGCCGGCGCCGGCCCGGCGGGCATCACGGTGCTCGGCGACAACGCCGCAGCCAGCACCGACAGCCGCACGTTGGGCCCCGTGCCGCCCTCGGCCATCCGGGGCCGGGTCTTCTACCGGTACTTCCCGGCTAGCCGGCGGGGCCGGTTGTAGCCTGAGAGTGATGTGGACTGACGATGTGGACCGCGTCCTGGCCGACGACTGGATGGGCGACGTCGCATCGCGGCCGATCGAGGACATCCGGGCCATGCGCGACGAAGTCCGCGCCGTCGAGGACAAGGTGTCTTACCTGCGACGGATCATCCAGGGCCGGGCCGACATCGTGGCCGCCGACCTGCGCCGGCGGGCCGAGGGCGGGTCGCCCATCGACCTGAGCACGCTGATCGAGCAGCTCCCCGACATCCTGAGCGACAAGGGCGGCGGCCCTGGCGGCCCCGGCCGCCTTCCCACCGGCGTCATGGCGCCCGACGACGCCAGCCTCACCGTCGAGATCGACGAGGTGGCCGGACCCGACGCCCTAGGCCACCTGGCCGACATGAGCGACGACGACGTGGCCACGCTGGCCCGGGCCATCGGCGACATCGAGCGCCGCACCTCGGCCGCCCGGCGGGGGCTGTTCGGGCGAATCGACGCCTTGAACGGCGAGCTGGCCCGCCGGTACGGCTCCGGCGAGGCCGATGTCGCCGCCCTGCTCGACCGCTGAGCCACCCCTACTCGGCCCGAAAGCACGTCGATCGGGCGTGCGGCCCGAGGCGCTCTCCGAGCGACGCGTGTTCCGGACCTCGGTTGCACGGAATGGTTAGCTGCTGGGTAGGGTTTGCAGCGTCGTGCGCCGCCTCGCAGTCCTCTCCTTCCACACGTCGCCACTGACTCAGCCCGGCACCGGCGACGGTGGGGGCATGAACGTCTACGTGCGGGAGCTTTCCTCGGCGCTGGCCGGCGCCGGCGTGGAGTGCGAGGTCTTCACCCGATCCTGGCGGCGGGGCCTGGAGCCGGTCACGGAGGTCGAGCCCGGATTCCGCGTCCACCACGTGCCCGCCGGCCCCGCGGCGTCGGTGGCCAAGGAGGACCTGCCAGAGCACCTCGAGGAGTTCACCGCCGGCGTGCTCGGCCGCATCGGCGAGTCCGGCCCGGCCGACGCCATCCACGCCAACTACTGGCTCTCGGGCGTGGCCGGTCACACCCTCAAGCACCGCCTCGAGCTGCCACTGGTGTCGACGTTCCACACCCTGGCCCGGGTCAAGGCCGAGGAGGCCGCCGAGGAGCACGACCGGCGGGCCAGGGCCGAGGCCGAGGTCATCGGCTGTTGCGACGCCATCCTGGCCAGCTCCGACGACGAGGCGGCCCAGCTCGAGCGCCTGTATGGGGCCGTGCCCCATCGCATCGAGATCGTCCCGCCGGGCGTCGATCACCAGCTCTTCACCCCCGGCGACCAGCGGGCGGCCCGGGCCGAGCTCGGCGTGGGTGGCGGGCCCGTCCTGCTCTTCGCCGGCCGCATCCAGCCGCTGAAGGGCGCCGACGTCGCCGTCCGCACCCTGGCCTCGCTCCTACGCACCGACGAGCGGCCCTCGGACCGGGCCGGGCCCAGCGGGCCGGCGCCCACCCTGTTGCTGGTCGGTGGGCCGAGCGGCGTCGATGGCGACGACGAGGTGGCCCGCCTGCATCACCTGGTCGCCGAGCTGGGCCTGCGGGAGCGTGTGACCTTCGTCCCCCCGCAGCCCCACGGGCGACTTGCGCTGTATTACCGGGCGGCTGACGTGTGCCTCGTCCCCAGCCGGTCGGAGTCCTTCGGGCTGGTGGCCCTGGAGGCGGCGGCCTGTGGGACGCCGGTCGTGGCCGCCGCCGTGGGCGGTCTGCGCACGATCGTGGACCACGGCGCCAGCGGGTTCCTCGTCGAGGGGCGCGATCCGGAGGCCTACGCCGCGTGCGTCGCCCGGCTGCTGGCCGATCCCGCCCTGGCCGCAGCTATGAGCGTGGAGGCCACGGCCCGGGCGGCGGGGTACCGCTGGTCGATTACGGCGGCCCGCCTCCGCCGCCTCTACGCCGACCTCACCTCCCGGCAGCTGGTGGAGTGCCGATGAGGGCCGGCCGCCGGCGCTAGTCTGACGGTCCAGGTGGGGGAGAAGAGCCAGCTTCTTTCGGCGCGCCCTTCGATGCATTTCATGTTCTTCCCTTGCGTTCCGTTCCCAGCCCGGGTACATTGCCCCTCGGGCCCGAGGGGCGGACGGGTCACCCCTTCGGGGAAGTGGGGGTGACCACGAGGTTCCTCGGGCCCATTCGCGTCTTTTTCGCCCCGTCGGCCAAGCCTTGCATCGAATTCCGGCCGGGTTTAGCCTTCGCCCACCCCAGGCAGCCGGCGGGCGCTGCTCATCCGCTGGAGTTCATGCCAAACCTGAGGTTCCCAGCCCGCGCGCTCGTCGTAGTGATGGTGATGGCCCTGGCCACGCCGGCTTTTGCCGACCCCACTCCCGAGGAGAAGCGGGCGGCAGCTCAGGCCAAGAAGGCCGAGAGCGCGGCCCAGCTCGACACGCTGAAGGCCAACGACGCCGAGCTCGAAGCGGCGGTAAAGGCGCTCGACGCCGGCGTGGCCGTGCAGGCCGCCAACACCGACGCCGCCAACCAGGCCCTGCGTGCCGCCGAGCGGAGCCTGGGCAGCGCCCAGGCCCGGCTGGCCGCCACCGAGGCGAAGATGGCCGACCTGCGGGTCAAGGTCGCCGAGGCCGCGGTGCGGGCCTACGTGCACCCGGGCGGCGACACCCTGCTGGAGATCGTGCGCTCGAAAGATTTGGGGGAGGCCAGCCGGCGCCAGGCCCTCCTGGCCCATGTCGTCTCGAGCGACCGCGACATCGTCGACCAGATGCGCGCCACCCGCCAGGACGAGCAGATGGAGCGGGAGAACCTGTCCGAGGCGGCCAGCGTCGCCGCCGACCGCAAGAAGGCCGCCGTCGAGAAGTTGGCCGGCCTCGAGAAGGCCCGCAGCGACCAGGTCAAGCTCAAGAACGCCCTCGACGCCCGCATCGCCCAGGTCACCTTTGAGGTGGCCGCCCTGTCCCGGGAGGAGGCCACCCTCTCGGCCCTCATTCGGGCCCGGCAGCTGCCGCCGGAGTCGTCGGACTCGCCGGCGCCGGCCGCGGCCGCCAGTGCCGCACCCGCCCGCGTGGGTGGCAGCGGCGTAGCCTGGCCGGCGAACGGGTCGGTGACCTCGGGCTTCGGCTACCGGTGGGGCTCATTGCACGCCGGCATCGACATCGCCAACGGCACCGGGACGCCCATCCGGGCGGCCAAGGCCGGCACCATCATCCTGGCCAGCTGGAACGGCGGGTACGGCAACTGCATCGTCATCGACCACGGCGGGGGGTTCTCGACCCTGTACGGCCACATGACGCGCCTGCGAGCCAGCGAGGGCCAGCGGGTCAGCCAGGGCGACCTGATCGGCGACATGGGCTCCACCGGTAACTCCACCGGCTCCCACCTGCACTTCGAGACCCGCGTCAACGGCAGCGCGCAGGATCCCACCCGCTACCTGCCATAACCTCCCCCGCATGACGCGGCTGGCAGTTCTCGGGGGCGGGAAGATGGGTGCCGCCCTGGTCAGCGGCCTGCTGGCGTCGGGCTGGGCCCGGCCCGAGGAGATCGTAGTTGTCGAGCCGGTGGCGGCCCGGCGTGATGAGCTGGCGGCCGCCCACCCCGGGCTGGTGGCGGCGGCGGAGGTGAGCGCCGGCGCCGCCGGCGCCTTGGTCGCGGTCAAGCCGGCCGACGTCGAGGCCGCCTGCCGGGCCCTGACCGACGCCGGCATCGGGCGGGTACTGTCGATCGCCGCCGGCGTGACCCTGGCCAGCCTGGAGTCCTGGCTGGGCGAGGGCGCCGCGGTCGTCCGGGCCATGCCCAACACGCCCGCGCTGGTGGGCGCCGGTGCGGCGGCCATCGCCGCCGGCTCGGCCGCCGGCGAGGCCGACCTGGCTTGGGCCGAGGAGATCCTCTCCGCGGTGGGCAGGGTCGAGCGCGTCCCCGAGAAGCTGCTCGACGCCGTCACCGGGCTCTCCGGCTCCGGGCCGGCGTATGTGTTCCTGGTGGCCGAGGCCCTGATCGAGGCCGGCGTGGCCGCTGGCCTCCCGCGCCCGGTGAGCGAGACGCTCACGATCCAGACGCTGCTCGGCTCGGCCCGCCTCCTGGCCGAATCGGGTGACCGGCCGGAGGTGCTGCGGGCCGCAGTGACGTCGCCCGGCGGTACGACCGCTGCCGGCCTGGCCGCGCTGGAGGCGAGGGCCGTGCGGTCGGCGTTCATGGAGGCCGTCATGGCCGCCACCGACCGGTCGAAGGCCCTCGGCGGCGCATGACGCCGGCGGGTGTGGGCGACTCGGTGCGGTATGTCACCGCGAAGTACCCACTCTCGACCGTGTGGCCGGGCGCGGCGTAGCATGCCTGGAGGCGAAGAGGGGTGATCATCTGCCATCCACATCCAAGGCCGGGCAATCTCACGAACGGGCCCGGTTCCTGACCGTCGCGGAGGTCGCGGCTCAGCTCCGGGTCTCCACCATGACCGTCTACCGGCTGCTGAAGGCCGGCCAGCTCGCGTCCGTCCGGGTGGGCAAGTCCTACCGGGTGCGCGAGGACGACGTCGACCGGTACCTGGCGAGCACGTACACGCAGGCCGGGTGAGGTTCGACAACGTCTGGTTCCTGTCCGACTACGGGCTGGAGGACGAGTTCGTCGGGGTGGTGAAGGCGGTCATCCGGGCCATCGCGCCCCATGTGGCCGTGGGCGACGTCACCCACTCCATCCCCGCCCACGACATTCGGGCCGGCGCCTTGGCCCTGGCCCGCAGCATGCAGTACCTGACCCTGGTGCCGTCGGTGATCCTGGCCGTAATCGACCCCGGCGTGGGGTCCGACCGCCGGGCGGTGGCGGTGGAGGCCGGCGGCGACAACGGCGACGGTCCCGGCGCCATCCTCGTCGGGCCCGACAACGGGCTCATGGCGTCGGCTGTGGCCATGGCCGGCGGCGCCCGCCGGGCCGTGTCGCTGACCAACGACGACTACCACCTGCCGGCGCCCGGGCCCACCTTCGCCGGGCGCGACGTCTTCGCCCCGGCCGCCGCCCACCTGTGCGCCGGCGTCGACCTGGCCGAGTTGGGCGAGCTGGTCGACCCGATCACCCTCCTGCCGGGCATCATGCCGCTGTCCCGCCACGAGGAGGGGGCGGTGACCGGCGAGGTGCTGTGGGTCGACCGGTTCGGAAACATCCAGCTCAACGTCGACCCCGACGACCTGCTCCTCATGAACGACCCGTTGGTCCTGGTCTCCGGCGACAAGACCCGCAAGGCCATCAGGGTCCGCAGCTACCACGACTTACGCTCGGGCCAGATCGGCCTGGTCACGGACTCCTACGGCCTGGTCTCGATCGCCCTCGACCGCCGCTCAGCCTCCGAAGAGCTCCGCATAGGCTCCGGCGACTCCGTGACGATCAAGCCTGCGGAATAGTCGCCGTCGCAGGCCGGCAGCCGCTTGGGGCCGCCTGGGGGCGGCGTGCACGGCCGCCGGCGGTCAGGCAGCGATCACGAACTGGATGATCGAGGCGCCGAGGATCAGGACGAGCAAGGCGGCCAGCAGGATGGCGATCGACGGCCTCACTAAAACAGGCTGGCGCAGAGGCGGTTGATCTCCCGCTCGAGCGAGGAGAGGCCGTCGACCTTGCCGATGCACAGGGAGATGCCGGCGTCGGCCGCCGCCCGCTCCAGAGGCTCGTCGATGTAGGCGGTGTAGAGGATCATCACCTGGTCGGGCCGGCGCTGGCGGATGCCGCGGGCGGTGTCCAGGCCGTCCATCCCCGGCATCTTGTAGTCGATGACGACGATGTCGGGGTCGGCGGCGACCACGGCCTCGAGCGCGGCGGGGCCACTGGCGACATCACCCACCACCTCGTAACCGTCGAGGGAGAGCATCGAGGTGAGCATGCGGCGCACGTGGTCGGTGTCGTCGACCACCATCACCCGGATCGTGCGGGACACGACAGGTGATGCTACCCGCTTGGCCTTCATTACCCGGTGGCCAGCTCCAGCGTCCGGGTGACGTCGATGACCAGGCTGCCCCAGGGCGACACGTCGATGGCCGTCACCGCGGCGGCAACCGGCGCGGCGACCGGCACAGTCACCGGGACGGTCGTGGTGGTCGGCGCCGGCTTGGGCAGCGCCCGGTGGACGGTCTCCAGGTCGGGGCCCTGGCCCACGTTCTCGCTGACCTTGGACCAGTTGCCGGTCACCTGCTTGGAGAGGTTGGGGTTGTGGGAGATGATGCCGTCGGTTGCCATCTTGGCCGCCCACGTGCGGGCGAGGCCGGCGAGCTCCTCGTCGAAGGCCAGCCCCGGCAGCCCAGCGGCGGCGCGGACTTCGTTGAACCTTGAGCGGCCGGTACGATTGGTTCGCTGGAAGAGAGCAGCGCTTGTGAACAAACGCACGAAGTCACGTACACTTCGGGCAATGCAGGACCCGAACAGGGACGAAGGTTCCCCGTCGCCGGCCCGGGAGGCCGGGGCATGGTCGCCGGCGGCCGGGAACGGGAACGGGAGCTCTGTCCCGGTCGAGGTCGTGCTGCCCACCGCCGGCATGGGCGCTCCCGGCCGGAACCCCCGCCGCATCCCCGAGGCCACCGTCGCCCGCCTCCCGGTGTACCTGCGCAGCCTGCTCGAGGTGGCCGACGCCCACACGGTCACTATCTCCTCGGAGCGCCTGGCGGAGATGGCCGGCGTCAACGCGGCCAAGGTGCGCAAGGACCTGTCCTACCTGGGCTCGTACGGCACCCGTGGCGTGGGCTACGACGTCCAGTTCCTGCTGGTCCAGATCAACCGGGTCCTCGGGCTGACCCAGGACTGGCCGGTCGTCATCGTCGGCATCGGCAACCTGGGCCACGCCTTGGCCAACTACAAGGGCTTCGGCGCCCGCGGCTTCCGCATCGCCGCTCTGGTCGACGCGGATGCCTCCAAGGTGGGCGAGATCGTCGCCGACCTTCCCGTCCGCCACCTTTCCGACCTGCCGGCCATCGCCGCAGCCGAGCAGATCGCCATCGGCATCGTGGCCACGCCGGCCTCGTCCGCCCAGGAGGTGGCCGACCTACTGGTGGCGGCGGGCGTGACGTCGATCCTCAACTTCGCCCCGGCGGTCATCTCAGTGCCCCGGGGGGTGTCGCTGCGCAAGGTCGACCTGTCGATCGAGCTGCAGATCCTCTCCTTCTACCAGCAGCTGCGGGAGGTCGCCCCCCGCGTGGCCGAGGCCTGATGCAGTACCCGGTGAACCTCGTGCTCGACGGCCGGCGCTGCCTGGTCGTGGGAGGGGGCAAGGTCGCGCTCCGCAAGGTCGAGGGCCTGTTGGCATGCGGGGGCCGGGTGACGGTGGTGGCGACGCGTCTCAATCCCGATCTGGCGGTGCTCAGTGAGGTGATGATCGAACAGCGCCCCTGGCGGCCCGAGGACATCGATGGCATGTGGCTCGTCATCGCCGCCACCGACGACCCTGGGGTCAACCGGGCGGTCTACGACGCCGGCCAGCGGGCCGGCGTCTGGGTCAACGGCGCCGACGACCCGGCCAACTGCTCTTTCACCCTGCCGTCGGTCGTCCGCCGGGGCGACCTCCAGGTCACGGTGTCGACGGGTGGGCGCAGTCCGGCCCTGTCGACGTGGCTGCGCCGGCGGCTCGAGGGCGAGATCGGCCCCGAGTACGCCGTGCTGCTGGACCTGCTGGCCACCGAGCGCGAGGGGCTGAAGGCGGCCGGCGTGTCCACCGAGGGCCTCGACTGGCGGTCGGCGCTCGACTCCGACATGCTCGATCTCATCCGCACCGGTGACCTGGCCCACGCACGAGAGCGTCTGCAGACGTGTCTGTCGTCGTCGTCGGACTGAGCCACCGCACCGCCCCGCTCGAGCTGCTCGAGCGCATGGCGATGCGGGACGAACGCCTCCCCAAGGCGCTGCACGACCTGGTGGCGCGCGACTTCCTCAGTGAGGCCGTCGTCCTCTCCACCTGCCACCGGGTGGAGGTCTACGTGGTGGCCGAGCGCTTCCACGGCGCCATGGCCGACATCCGACACTTCCTCTCCGAGCTGTCATTCGTCCCCCCGGAGGACTTCTCCGACCACCTCTACGTCCATTACGACGACGCCGCAGCCGCCCACCTCTTCTCGGTGACCGCCGGCTTGGACTCCGTGGTCGTCGGCGAGACGCAGATCCTCGGCCAGGTGCGCGACGCATGGGAGCGGGCCCGCCAGGAGGAGGCGGCCGGTGCCCGGCTGTCGCTGCTGTTCCGCCAGGCTCTGGAAGTCGGGAAGCGGGCCCGGACCGAGACGGCCATCGCCCGGGGCATCACCTCGCTGTCACAGGCTGCGGTGGCCATGGCCTCCGAACGGCTGTCCGGCCTGGCCGGGCGCAACGTCGTCGTGCTGGGCGCCGGCGAGATGGGCGCCGGCCTGGTCGACGAGGTGGCCGACGCCGCCGTGCCCGGCAGCCGGGTCACCGTCGCCAACCGCACCTGGGCCCGGGCCGAGCAGCTGGCCGAGCGGGCGGGTGGCCGGGCCGTCAGCCTCGACGGGCTGCCCGCCGCCCTGGCCGACGCCGACCTGCTGCTCACGAGCACCGGCTCGACGAGCGTGGTCCTGCAGGCCGAGGATCTCGCCCCGGCCCTGGGCTCACGGCCCGAGCGACCGCTGCTCATCGTCGACCTGGGGATGCCCCGCGACATCGACCCGGCGGCCGCCGAACTCCCCGGCGTCAGCCTGCTGGGCCTGGCCGACGTCGAGCGCTTCGTGGCCACCAACCTCGACGAGCGCCGCAAGGAAGTGGCGCCCGTGCGGGCGATCGTCGCCGAGGAGGTCGAGCGGTGGGTCGAGGCCACTACCGCCCGCCGGGCCACGCCCACCGTCTCCGCCCTCCACCAGCGGGCCGAGGATCTGCGCACCGCCGAGCTGGCCCGGTACCGCAACCGCCTCGCCGGCCTCGAGCCTCGGGAGCGCGAAGCGGTCGAGGCCCTCACCCGCAGCCTGCTGGCCAAGCTCCTCCATGACCCCACCGTCCGCCTGAAGGACGCAGCGGGATCAGCCAAGGGCGAGCGCCTGGCCGGCGCCCTCACCGAGCTCTTCGACCTCTAATGCTGCGGGCGGCGACCCGCGGAAGCAGACTCGCCCGTCTGCAGACCGACCTGGTGATCTCCCTGCTCGGCGTGGACGCCGAGCCGGTCGTGATCGACACGATGGGCGACCGCCGCACCGACCTGCCGATCTGGGAGCTGGGCGGCCGGGGGGTGTTCGTGAAGGAGGTGCAGGCCGCGGTGCTCGACGGCCGGGCCGACTTCGCCGTCCACTCGGCCAAGGACCTGCCCTCCTCGACGCCGGACGGGTTGGCCATCGCCGCGGTGCCCGAGCGGGCCGACGCCCGTGACGCTCTGGTCGGCCAGCGGTTCGAGTCGCTGCCCCCCGGGGCCCGGATCGGCACGGGCTCGGTCCGCCGGCGGGTCCAGCTGGCCTGGCTGCGGCCCGACCTGACCTTCGCCGGCCTGCGGGGCAACATGGAAACCCGGCTGTCCAAGGCCTCCGACTTCGCCGCCATCGTGGTGGCCGTCGCAGCGCTCGACCGGCTGGGCCGCACGTCCGACGTCACCGAGGTCCTGCCCCCCGGCGTGATGGTGCCCCAGGTGGGCCAGGGCGCCCTGGCCATCGAGTGCCGGGCCGGCGACGACGCCATCCGGGAGGCGCTGGCCGCCATCGAGCACGGGCCCTCCCGGACGGCGGTGGACGCCGAGCGGGCCTGGCTCCGGGAGGTCGGCGGCGGTTGCGACCTGCCGGTGGGGGCGCACGCCACCGTGGCGGTCGACGGGCGGATCACCCTGACGGCGATGATCGGAACGCCCGACGGCCGGGTGGTGCTGCGGGGCACCGACTCGGGCGACGATCCCGAGGAGGTCGGCCGGCGCCTGGCCCGCCACCTGCTCGACGACGCCGGCGGCTCATCGCTTCTCGTCGACCTCCGGTGACAGCTTGACGGTCTATCTCGTCGGCGCCGGCCCCGGCGACCCGGGCCTGCTCACGGTGCGGGGGGCCGAGCTGCTGGCCCGAGCCGATGTCGTGGTCCACGATCGGCTGTCGGAAATCTCGCTGCTGGACCTGGCGCCGGCCGGCGCCGAGCGGGTCGACGTCGGCAAATCGCCGGGGGCGCCCGTGGCCCAGGAGGAGATCAACGCCCTGCTGGTGGAGCGGGGCCGGCGTGGGCTGTGCGTCGTGCGGCTCAAGGGCGGCGACCCGTTCGTTTTCGGGCGGGGTGGCGAGGAGGCCTTGGCGCTGGCCGAGGCCGGCGTGGCGTTCGAGGTTGTCCCCGGTATCTCGGCCGCGGTGGCGGTGCCCGCCTACGCCGGCATCCCGGTGACCCATCGGGCTCTGTCGACGTCGTTCACGGTGGTGACGGGCCACAGCCGCCATGCCATCGACGACGACGTCGACTGGGACGCCCTGGCCCGGGCCGCCGACACGATCGTCGTGCTGATGGGTGTGGCCCACCGGGCCGAGATCGCCGCGCGCCTCCAGGCCGGCGGGCTGCCGGCGTCGACGCCGGTGGCGGCCGTGCGGTGGGGGACCAGGCCGGGCCAGCGCACGGTGCGGACGACCCTCGGCGAGCTGGGCAACGTCGTCCTGGAACCGCCGGTCACCATCGTCATCGGCAAGGTGGCCGGCCTCGACCTGCGATGGTTCGAGGGCCCGAGCGGCCCCCTGAGCGGGGTGGGAGGCCGCCCGCTGTTCGGCCGGCGGGTGGTGGTGACCAGGGCCCGGGCCCAGGCGTCGTCACTGGTCGAGAAGCTGCGGGCGCTGGGCGCGGAGACCATCGAGCTGCCGACCATCGAGATCGCCGGCGAACCGCTGCACGGCCTCGTGCCGGCTTCCTACGACTGGGTGGCGTTCAGCTCGGTCAACGCAGTCGAGCGGGTCTTTGCCGGCCTGCGCGACGCCCGGGCGTTCGGTTCGGCGCAGGTGGCGGCGGTGGGGCCCGGAACGGCGGCGGCGCTCGCCGCCCGGGGTATCGCCGCCGACCTCGTCCCCGCCTCGGCGGTGGCCGAGGCCCTGGTGGAGTCGTTCCCCGCCGGCGCCGGCCTGGTGCTGCTCCCGCAGGCCGCCGTGGCCCGCCCGGTGCTGGCCGACGGCCTGCGCGCCAAGGGCTGGACCGTCGACGTGGTCGAGGCCTACCGCACGGTCCCCGCCCGGCCCAGCGACGACGCCCTGGCCGCGGCGGCGAAGGCCGACGCCATCGCCTTCACGTCGTCGTCGACGGTGACGTCGTGGCTGGCGCTCGGCGCCCCGCGGCCGCCGGTGGTCGCCTGCATCGGCCCCGTCACCGCCGCCACTGCGGCCGAGCACGGCGTGCCGGTCAGCGTCGTGGCCACCGAGCACACCGTCGATGGCCTGGTCGACGCCCTGGTCGGTGTCTTTGGCGCCGCCTGACGGCGTCGGCTGCCCTCAGGTGCTGAAGGGGCCCTTGTCCTGCGCCGGCTCCTCCATGGCCCCGCCGGGCGCCAGGGTGACCTCGAGGGGGATAAACCCGACAGGCTCGTCGTTCAGCGTCACGACCCATTCGTACCGCCCCGACATGGAGAACTGGATCTGCTCGAACGGCAGGGCGATCGGCACGTAGGAGGGGGCGCCGAGCGTGGTGCCCGGGGCGTGGCCGACGTTGATCACGCCTCTCGCCTCGGGGCCCATGGCCTCGCCGTCGCGCATGAGTGCGACCCGCAAGTGGTGGTCGGTCAGGGCCTCGGAGTAGGCGACCTCGATGACGAGGACGACCGTGAGGCCGGGGTGGGTGGCCGGAAACGAGTGGGTGTAGAGCCGGTCCCACTGGCCGCCGAACACGTACAGCTTGTTCTCGGCGACCCGAGCGGCGTCAGCGAGCATGGCGCTCTGGAGTCTCATATGGCGCACACCGTACGCTGACGGGATGACCGGTCCGGGAGAACGGTCCAGCGAGCATTCACTGGGCCCACCCTCGAAGAGGTGGGCCCAGTGACCTTCCCCGCCCGGCGGATGCGGCGCCTCCGCCGCACGCCGGCCATGCGCCGGCTCGTCTCCGACATCCGGCTCTCGGTCGATGACCTGGTGGCGCCGCTGTTCCTGCGGGAGGGCATCGACGCGCCGCAGCCCATCGCCAGCATGCCCGGCGTGGTCCAGCACACCCGTGAGTCGCTCCGCAAGGAGGTCCGGGCCCTGGCCGACCTCGGGGTGCCGGCGGTCATCCTCTTCGGGGTGCCGGCGGCCAAGTCCACCGACGGTGCCGCGGCGTGGGACCCGGCCGGCATTGCCCAGCTCGGCCTGGGCGACATCCGTGACGAGGTGGGCGACGACCTGGTGGTGATGGCCGACCTCTGCCTCGACGAGTACACGTCGTCCGGCCACTGCGGCGTCCTCGCCGCCGACGGCACCGTCGACAACGACGCGACCCTCGATCTCTACGCCCGGGTGGCCGTGGCCCAGGCCGGCGCCGGCGCCGGCGTCGTCGCGCCGTCCGGGATGATGGACGGCCAGGTGGGGGCGATCCGGGCTGCGCTCGACTCGGCCGGATTCGGGTCGACCGCCATCCTCGCCTACGCGGCCAAGTTCGCATCGCCCCTCTACGGCCCGTTCCGGGAGGCGGTCGACGTGACCATCGCCGGCGGCGGGGACCGCAAGAACTACCAGCAGGACTACCGGAACCCCCGCGAGGCGCTGGCCGAGGTGGCGCTCGACGTCGCCGAGGGGGCAGACATGGTCATGGTCAAGCCCGCGGTCACCTACCTCGACGTCATCGCCGCCGTCCGGGAGCGGTTCGACGTGCCGGTCGCCGCCTACCACGTGTCCGGCGAGTACTCCATGCTCAAGGCTGCGGCCGAGCGGGGGTGGATCGACGGCGCCGCCGTGGCCCTCGAGCAGCTGACCGCCGTCAAGCGGGCCGGCGCCGATTTCATCCTCACCTACCTGGCCCGCGAGCTCGCCGAGACCCTGTGACCCCCTCCGTTCTGGTTGCACCTACCCGCGCATGCGGAGGTCAAATGCAACCAGTTCGCTCGTGACGTCCAACGAGGAGCTGTTCGCCCGAGCTCAGCGGGTGATCCCGGGCGGGGTGGACTCGCCGGTGCGGTCGTTCCGCTCGGTGGGGGGCACGCCGTACTTCGTGGCCCGGGCCGAGGGGGCCTACGTCTGGGACGTCGCCGGCCGGCGTTACACCGACTACGTGCAGTCGTGGGGGGCGTCGATCCTCGGCCACGCCCATCCCAAGGTGGTGGAGGCGGTGCAGCGGGCGGCGGCCGACGGCACCTCGTACGGGGCGCCCACCGAGCGGGAGGTCCTGCTGGCCGAGGCCATCCGCGAGCGGATGCCATCGTGCGAGAAGGTCCGCCTCGTTTCCAGCGGCACCGAGGCCACCATGACTGCGGTGCGCGTGGCCCGCGGCTACACGGGCCGGGACAAGGTCGTCGTCTTCGACGGCTGCTACCACGGCCACTCCGACACCCTGCTGGCCGCCGGCGGCAGCGGCCTCGCCACCCACGGGGTACCGGGGTCGGTCGGGGTGCCGGCGTCCGCGGTGGCCGACACGGTGGTCGTCCCTTACAACGTCGTGCCCACGATCGGCGACGACGTGGCCGCCGTGCTGGTCGAGCCCGTCGCCGCCAACATGGGCCTCGTCCCGCCGGTCGACGGGTTCCTTGACGGCCTGCGGGCTGCATGCGACGCCGCCGGCGCCCTCCTCGTCTTCGACGAGGTCATCACCGGCTTCCGCCTCGGCCGGGGCGGCGCCCAGGAGCGGTTCGGCATCACCCCGGATATGACCTGCATGGGCAAGGTGATCGGCGGCGGCCTGCCCCTCGCCGCCTTCGGCGGCCGGGCGGACGTGATGGCGTGCCTGGCGCCCGAGGGGCCGGTGTACCAGGCCGGCACGCTGTCGGGGAACCCGCTGGCCACCGCCGCCGGCCTGGCTGTCCTTGACCTCCTCGACGCCGGCGCCTACGCCCAGCTGTCGGGCCGGGCCGCCGAGCTGGCCGCCGGTCTGGCTCAGGTGATTGCCGAGGCCGGCCTACCGGTGTCGGTCCCCGTCGTCGGCCCCCTGCTCGGCCTGTTCTTCAGCGAGGCGCCGCCCACCGACTTCACCACCGCAAAGGCGTCGGATGCCAAGGCCTACGCCGGCTTCTTCCATGAGATGCTCGACCGGGGAGTCGCCCTTCCTCCCAGCCCCTTCGAGGCCCTGTTCCCGAGCCTGGCCCACACCCACCGGGAGATCGAGCGCACGGTGGACCTGGCCGCCGCCGCGGCGGCGGCTACCCCTCGTACGGGCGGGTGAAGGCGGCCCGGACCCGGTCGACCACCGCCATGCCCGGCCCGCCGGCGGTCCGCTCGCCGGCCACCTCGCCGCTCACCAGCACCCGGGCGCACGCCGCCGCCGACGCGGCGATGGCGCCGGTCTCGTAGCCGCCCTCGAGGAAGAGCACCACCCGCCCCTCGGGGACGAGGCCGGCGCACCGGCGGGTGAGCTCCGCGTAGTCGCCTTCCCGCAAGCCGAGCGAGCCGAGGAGGTCGTCGGCGTGGGAGTCGAACCCGCACGACACGAGCACCCAGGTCGGGTCGAACGACGCCACCATCGGTGCCACCGCGTCCAGGGCGGCGAGGAAGACGTCGCCGGTCGTGCCGACCGGCACTGGGAAGTTGACGGTCAGCCACTCGCCGGCGCCGGCACCCCGCTCCTCGACCTGCCCGGTGAACGGATAGAAGGGCGACTGGTGGATCGACAGGAAGAGGACCCGGCCGTCCTCGTAGAACATGTCCTGGGTGCCGTTGCCATGGTGGACGTCCCAATCGACGATCAGCACCCGCTCACCCCGCCCGGCCAGTATGGCCGCGCACACGGCGACGTTGTTGAACAGGCAGAACCCCATGGCCCGGCCGGGCACGGCGTGGTGCCCCGGCGGCCGCACGGCGCAGAATGCGGCGCCGGCCTCACCGCGATCCAGCCGCTCGACGGCGTCGAGGCCGGCGCCGGCTGCGACCAGGGCCGCGGTCCACGACGCAGGGACCGCCGAAGTGTCCGTGTCGAGCATGCCGCCGCCCTTCTCGCAGAACCGCCGGATGGCCTCCACGTAGCCCCGCTCGTGGACCAACTCCAGCTCGTCGACCGTCGCCTCCCGCGGCTCGACCCACACCACCTCCTCGCCCAGGCCGGCGCCCCGGATGCCGGCGACAGCCGCCTGGACGCGCTCCGGCCGCTCGGGATGGCCCCAGCCGGCCACGTGCTCCAAGCACGCGGGGTGGGACTCGACCAGCAGGCGCATCACGTCGATCCTAGGGACGGCCAAATCGCCGGTGAGTCGCCCGCACCTACGAGCCCCTCGCCGACGACGGCGAGAACCTGCCGCCGGATGCCGTCCCGGGCCAGTGGTCAGGCGTTCAGGCCCAGCCCAGCTCGTCGAGGCGGTCGTCGTCGATCCCGAAGTGGTGCGCGACCTCGTGGATGACGGTGTCCCGCACCACCTCGACCACCTCGGCCTCGGTCCGGCACATGGCGCAGATCGGGATCCGGTAGAGGGTGATTCGGTCGGGCATCACCATGCCGCCGTACAACTCGCGCTCGGTCAGGGGTACGCCGCTGTAGAGCCCGAGCAGCCCCGGCTCCTCCTCAGGCAGGTCGTCCACCGTGACCCACACGTTGTCCATCATCCGGCCCAGCTCCTCGGGGATCTCGTCGAGCGCGTCGGCCACCAGCTCCTCGAACCGCTCCACCGAGACGTGCTTCACGGCTACCGCTCGGGGACGACCCTCGCCAGCGCGGCGACCGCCCGGTACGCAGCCTCCGCCGGCCCCAGCTCGTCGGGCCGCAGCAAGTTGGCCATGATCCGCAGCACCCACTCCATCAGCGTCCGGGAGTGCATGCCCGTGCCGACCATGGCCCGCATCAGCCGGGGCCGGCCGATGATCTTCACGAACGCCCGGGCCACCTTGAAGTACAGGCCGTACGTGGCCTGGATCTCCTTCTCGTAGGCCCGCAGCGCCAGGGCGTCGCCCGAGGACAGCGCGGAGTCGAGGTGGAACGCCGCCATGCGGCCGGTCTCGTAGGCGTAGGCGATGCCCTCGCCGTTGAACGGGTTGATGGCGCCGATGGCGTCGCCGGTGCCGATCCAGGTCGGCCCCGTCCACGGTCCCACGGCCAAGCCCATGGGCAGGCGCCCGCCGGTGGGAGCCCCGCAGGAGGTCTCGGGGCGGATGCCCCACGCCGAGCACTGGGGCGAGGAGACGAAGGACTCCATCAGCTTGGTGGTGTTCACCTCCTTCCACTGGCTGAAGGTGGACAGCAAGCCGATCCCGACGTTCACCCGGCCGTCGCCCACCGGGAAGATCCACCCGTACCCGGGGAGGACGTTGCCGTCCTTGTCCCGGACGTCGAGGTGCGACTCGATCCAGGGCTCGTCGTGACGGTCCGAGGTGAAGTACCCCCGGATGGCCATGCCCTGGGGCCAGTCGCGGTTGCGGGTGGTGCCGAGCGCCCGACCGAAGCGGGAGTTCGCCCCGTCGGCCACGACGACGTACTTGGCCCGGGCCTCCTTCTTCTCCCCGGTGGACTTGTCCTTCACAACGGCGCCCCGCACCACCCCGTCGACCAGCACCGGCTCGACCGCCTCGGCGCCCTGCCACAGGGTGGCGCCGGCCTTCTCGGCCCGGAGCGCCACCGCCTCGTCGAGGTCGTGGCGGGTGACGACATAGCCGTAGCGGGGCATGCCAGGGACGTCCGGCCACTCCAGCTCCAGCTCCATGCCGAAGGCCACCGAGCGCAGGCCGGTGAAGCGGTGGTGGCGGGCCAGCTGGTCGGCCAGGCCCATGTCGTCGAGCTGGCGGACGGCTCGAGGGGTCAGCCCGTCGCCGCAGGTCTTCTCCCGGGGGTAGTTCTTCTTCTCGACGACCAGCACGTCGTGGCCGGCCTCGGCCAGCCAGTAGGCGCACGCCGCACCAGACGGCCCGCCGCCGACCACCAGAACGTCGTGCATGGCACCGCTGCCGGTGACGTCGTGCATGGCACCGCTGCCGGTGACGTCGTGCATGGCACCGCTGCCGGTGACGTCGTGAGTCGCCGTTAGAGCTGCTCCCGCACGTACTCGGTGACGGTGATGATCTCCTCGGGGGTCAGCTGGGTGCCGAACGCCGGCATGCCGCCGGAAGCCGGCCCGCGCTGGCCGCCCGGGCGGCCGGGGTCACCGTAGGGCTGGCCCCGCACGGGGGAGGAGCCCTCGACGATCCACTTGACCATGTCCTCGGGGTTGGGGAACGTCAGCTTGGTCTCGCCGCCGGACAGCTTCGGGCCGACGCCACCACCGCCGGAGGGGCCGTGGCAGCTGCCGCAGCCGGCCGAGGTGTAAATCTGCGGGCCGGTGCGGGGGCCGCCCTCGGCCTCCGGCTCGGCAAAGGCCCCCATGTAAACCATGGCCCAGAAGGGCAGGATGAGCAGGACCGTCATCATCCACCAGGGGATACCGCTGCGGGGGCCGGTCTCGACTGCGACCACGGGCTCGGGCTCGGTGACGACGGACGTGGCGGTGGCCGCCGCCGCCGGCTGCGGGCCCGGAGCCTCTGCGGTGGCGACCGACGACGACGCTGCAGTGGCCGCCGGGGCTGCGCCGCCGCCGCCGTCGGCGGCCGGCGCTGCACCGCCGGGCAGGCCGAGAGCGGCCCGGCGTTGCCGCGAGCGCTCGAGCAGGTACTCGGGAACCTCCGTCACGCCACGAATGTACGCGGACAGGCGCCGTTGGCGCCAAGCAGGGCAAGGCCCATGCCCGGAGGGCACCGCCCCGCGGGCGCCGGAGGCGCCTTCGCCAGGCGGAACAGCAATCCGGCGGCCGGAGGCCGCACGTCGGGTTCTCGGCGCCATAGCCATGGTGGGAACGTACGGATGCATCCTTCGTCGCCGAAGGCGACTGCCTGGATTGGCCGGGTTCGCCCCGGGCTGCTGAACTAGGAGGGACGCGGCAGGCCCGACTCGTGGAGAGGGAGGCCGCTGAGTAGAATGTGATCGCGTTCACGAGGAGGTGACCCGGTGGCTGCGTTCATCAGTTCGATCATCGCCACGATCGTGATGGTTGCCGTCTGCCTCTACGTCGGCGCCCGCCGGCCGATCGGCACGCCCGTCACCTGGGGCGAGGCCATGGTCGGGGGCGCCTGGGTGTTCGGCATCATGCTCCTCGTCTACGGCATCGTCCCCCATCAGTGGCTCACCTTCGCCGACAACGAACTGCTCTGGCGGCCCGACAAGCTCCTGGTGGGCATCTCCTCCGCCGGCGTGGTGTGGGGGAACGGCGCCAAGGACCTGGGCGGTACCGGTCGGATCCTCATCAACTATCAGGCCATCCGCGACATCATCGCCACCGTGATCTACGTCGTCGCCCTGGGTGGCCAGATGTACTTGTGGTCCGTCTGGCAGAAGCGGGGAAGAAAGAAGCCGGGCGATGTGGAAGAGGCTCGCTCCCGGTTCGGCCGTCCCGTGCTCAGGAAGGCATAGGTACAACGACATGGCCAAGAACGACGCAAATCCGCCGATGCCGTCTTTCCCGGGGGGCTACGCCCTCCAGGAGGTCGAGACCGACTACCTGGCGAAGGCGGTCAAGCCCAAGCAGTTCCTCCACATCGACCAGTCCGAGTGCATCATGTGCGAGGGCTGCGTCGACATCTGCCCGTGGAAGTGCATCCACATGCTCTCCACGGACACCATCTCTGAGTCACTGAACACCAGCGCCCCGGGCGAGGACCCGGACGACCACGTGGTTTTCATCGTCGACGAGGACGTCTGCACCCGCTGCGGGCTCTGCGTCGACCGCTGCCCCACCGGCGTCATCATCATGGGCAAGGCCGGCGTGGCGGCCAAGGACGGCGACGCCCACCAGCGCGACGAGAAGCACGGCTACGCCTACGGGATGCGTTTCTAGGCCAATGGATTTGCGTCTCCAGTCCCGGGTGTCTAGAGAAGGGCCAGAATGGCAAGGCGAGTAGACGGCAACGGGAACGGCAACGGGCATCGTGCGAGCCCGGCCGAGCGCCTTGCCGAGGTAGGAGAGAAGGTCCGGGGCTCACAGGCGTGGGCGTCGATCTTCCGTCCCGGTTCCATCTTCCGGAAGGGCTACACCGACAGCCCCAGGAACCGGTCCTACGTCATCATGAACAGCCTCATCTACCACCTGCACCCGGTAAAGGTGAAGCGCCACGCGGTGAAGGTCAGCTACACGCTGTGCCTAGGCGGCCTCTCGTTCTTCCTGTTCCTGCTGCTGACCGTCACCGGCATCTTCCTGATGTTCTTCTACCGGCCGACCACGGCACAGGCCTGGGCCGACATCGAGACGCTGGAGACCTCGATCACCTTCGGGCTCCTGATCCGGAACATGCACCGGTGGGCGGCGCACCTCATGGTCCTCAGCGTGTTCCTGCACATGTCGCGGGTCTTCTACCACGGGGCCTACAAGCCGCCCCGGGAATTCAACTGGGTCATCGGCGTGATCCTGCTCACCCTCACCCTGCTGCTGTCGTTCACCGGCTACCTGTTGCCGTGGGACCAGCTGGCCCTGTGGGCGGTGACCGTGGGCACGAACATGATGGGCTACACACCAGTCTTCGGCGAACAGGTGCGCTTCGTCCTGCTCGGAGGCGTGGAGATCGGCGGGGAAACCTTGCTCCGATGGTACGTACTCCATGTACTCATGTTGCCTTTCGTGATCGTGATCTTCATGGCCATCCACTTCTGGCGTGTCCGCAAGGACGGCGGAATTTCGGGCCCCCTGTGATTTCGTACTCGCTGACGCTCGTCCGAGGCAGTTGCGCTCCAGCCGACCGGCGGAGCCGGTCGGCCTCCGCCGTTCTTTTTGGCCGCCAGCCGATGGAGGCCGCCTCTGGCGGCGCTCGCCGGCCGGCGGCGATTGGAGGTCTCTGTGGCTGAGGTCCCCGAACACCTTTTGAAGCGGTCCGCAGAGCGGCGGGCTGCGCTCGGCGCGCCTCCTGCCGGCGGTGCCGCCGCTGGTGGGGCGGAGGCCTCTGACGTCACCGGCGACGACGGTGGGAAGATCCCCGCCAGCCTGCTGGCTCGGAGCGCGGCGGCCAAGGAAGCCGCTGGCGCCGCGACGCCGGCCACCACCGGTGCCGCAGCCACCGCAGCGGCGGCCACCGCGGTGGCCACTGCGCCGGCGCCCGTCGCCAAGGGCCCCGAAGGTCACACCCAGCGCCTGCTCACGGTCGTCAAGGCCGGGTCCATCCAGGACGTCAAGGCCACGCCCACCGACAAGGTGCACACCTGGCCCCACCTGCTCATCGGCGAGTTCATCGCCTGCTTGGCCTGCAGCGCCTTCCTGCTGGTGTTCTCCGCCGTCGTGAATGCACCGTTCCTGGCCGCCGCCAACTTCAACTTCACGCCCAACCCCTCCAAGGCGCCCTGGTACTTCCTGGGCCTCCAGGAGCTGCTGACCATGTTCCACCCGATGGTCGCCGGCGTGACGATCCCCGGTATCGGCATCTTCGGCCTCATGCTGGCTCCGTACATAGACAAGAACCCCAGCCAGAAGCCCGAGGACCGCAAGTTCGCCATCTCCCTCTTCACCGCCTTCTTCATGTTCTGGGCCGTCCTCGTCATCATCGGCACGCTCTTCCGTGGCCCCGGGTTCAACTTCACGTTCCCGTGGCGTGACGGCGTTTTCTTCGACCTGTAAGCCTTTCTAGGAGCCCTGTTGGACAGCAGCATCATCTTTCTCCTGGCGATCGTGGCCCTCCTGGGGCTCATGTTCGTGTTCCTCTTCGCCACGTCCCGCCGGCGCGACGCCGAGCGCGCTGCCGACGCGGCTCCGAGCATCGAGGAACGGGCCGAGATGGCCACCGCCAACCTCCCGGTGCCGGTCGGCCATGCCTCCGCTTCCGGCCGGGAGCTGGAGCGGGCCGCAGCCCTCGAGCGCCGCGGCTCCCAGGTGGCCACGCCCGACGCCCCGCCGGCGCCGGTGCCGGCTCCCCTCGACGAGGAGGCCCTCGGCGTCACCCGCCGCCAGGTTCTCAACCGGGGCATCATCGGCACCTTCACGCTGACGCTCACCGGCTTTGGCGCGGCCTGTGTCGCCATGCTCTGGCCGTCGCTCTCCGGCGGTTTCGGCTCCAAGATACGCGTCGGCAAGTTCGACGAGATCATGGATGAGATCGCCGACAAAAAGGAGCCCTTCTACGTCGGTGCCGGCCGCACGTACATCAACCCCTACCCGAAGGAGGGTGTGGCCGCGGCCACCAACGTCGCCGCCTACGCCGCCGTGGTCGAGGGCTACGAGCAGGGCGTGGTCGCCCTCTACCAGAAGTGCCCCCACCTGGGATGCCGGGTGCCGTGGTGCCAGACGTCGCAGTGGTACGAGTGCCCGTGCCACGGCTCGCAGTACAACCGGGTGGGCGAGAAGAAGGGCGGCCCCGCTCCTCGCGGCATGGACCGGTTCGCAGCAACGGTCGAGAACGGCATCATCGTCGTCGACACCGGCACGGTGATCCCCGGTCCCCCGATCGGGACCAACACGACTGGACAGGAGGCCGAGGGCCCCAACTGCATCGGTGCTGTCTCCGAGCACTGATGTGACCAGCCTGCTCGCAGTCTCCTCCCAGCAGCGGATCGGCCTCGCCGTTGTGCTGGTCATGCTCATCGGGTGGGTCATCTACCTGATCAGCGCGTCCCGGCGCACGTACCAACCGGGGTCCGAGCTCTCGACCGCCCCCAACCGGAAGCCGTATTTCGACGACGAGGCCATGGAGGGCAAGCGACTCACCCGGTACCTGTGGTGGGCCTTCGCCATGCTGGCCATCTGTGCTGTCGGGCTACCCGCCTACTGGGTGCGTGAGCCATTCCGGCAGGTTGGTGGCGGCCTCGATCGGGGCACCGCCTGGTTCGAGGAGGAGGAGGTGAAGCGGGGGAAGTGGTACTACGAGAACTCTCCCGGCGACCCGCCGACGCCTCGCGAGCCGCACTACGGGTGTGAGGGCTGCCATGGCAAGGAGGGCATCGGCGGGGTGGCCGCGTTCACCCTTACCGACCCCGCCAACCCTGATGCCCTTCCCCAGCAGGTGCAGTGGGTCGCCCCGGCGCTCAACACCGTGATGCTGCGGTTCCGGCCCGAAGAGGTAAAGCAGATCCTGGTCTACGGCCGGGCCGGCACCCCGATGCCGCCATGGGGTATCGAGGGCGGCGGCGCATTGAACGACCAGCAGATCGAGGACCTGATCGCCTACCTCGACCACATCAAGCTCAACCCCTCGAAGGTCAAGGAGGCCAACCTAAAAGAGTTCGGCACCGACGGACAGAAGCTGTTCGAAGGTTTCTGCGCCCGCTGCCACACCCAGGGTGCCTCCTACGGGCGGCCGACCGTCCAGGGTGGCGGTGCGCTCGGTCCCGCCCTCACCGGCGGCGCCACGTTGCGGCAGTTCCCCACGGTCGAGCAACACACGGCCTGGGTTGCCGAGACCGGCGAGTTCGGCGAGCAGTACGGCCAGCGCGGTATCAGCTCCGGCCGCATGCCCTACTTCGGCGACATGCTGACCGAGGAACAGATCAAGGCCATCGTCGACTACGAGCGCACCCTATGAGCGACACCCTGCATTTCGCCCTCAGTTGGAACCCTCAGGTGCGAGGCGGGCTCTACGTGCTCATCTCCGTCATCGTCCTCTGCGGCTCCGGCGCGCTCATCCTCGGCACGAACCTCGGTGCCCGTCTCGGCTTCCAGGCGGCGGCCGCAGGGCTCACGGGGTTCTTCGTGGTCATCGGTGCTACTTGGTGGGTGTACGGGATCGGCCCGATCGGGAAGGCGCCGACCTGGGTGCCGCGGTTCGAGGTCGGAGGTGACCTCGGCCAGGTGGACAGCCAGATTCTCGAAGACTTCCCTCGGCGATGGAAAGAGCTTGAGATCGACGATCCGGCGGTTTCCGACGCCCTGCCCGTCTCCGACGGAGCGCTCACCGGTGGCGAGGAGGGCGGCGGGTTCTTCGACAGCCCGGCCGACTACCTCCCCGTCGCCGCCTTCGAGAAGGGCGGGGAGACCTACGGCCCATTCGGGGTGCTGAACTTCCGGCCTTTCGACCTTTGGCACAAGACCCACTACCTCATCGTCCAGGTGAAGCCGGTGGTGCCCCAGGAGACCGTCCCCGGCGCCGCCCCGCCGCGGCCTCGGGCCGACGACAACGCCACCCCGGTCTCGGTGGTCATGGTGCGCGACCTCGGGAGCCTGCGGTTGAACCCCGCGGTGTTCACCATCGCCTCCGCCTTGCTCTTCGGGCTCCTCGTCTACCAGCTCCACACCCGGGACAAGGAGCTCATGGCGCTGAGGGCGAAGGAGTAGGCTCAGGGCCGACGCCCGTGGCCCAGTACCTGCCGATCCTCGTGATGCTGATCCTGGCGACGCTGTTCGCCGGGCTCTCCATAGTTGCGTCCAAGATCCTCGGGCCGAAGAAGCCCACCCTGGCCAAGTCGGCTCCCTATGAGTGCGGCATCGTGCCCGACAGGGAACCGGCCGAGCGTTTCCCGGTGCGCTTCTACCTGGTGGCGATGATCTTCATCATCTTCGACATCGAGATCATCTTCATCTACCCGTGGGCGGTGATCTTCCGCCAGCTGGGCGCTTTCGGCCTGTGGGAGATGATGATCTTCGCCGCCGCCGTCTTCGTGTCGTTCATCTACCTGATCGGCAACGGGGCGCTGAACTGGGGCCCGGTCAAGCAGCTCACCGCCCTGGTTGACCCGCGCCGCACCACCGAGTCCACCGTCCGGCGGGTGGGGGCCGAGGGCCGCCAGGCGCCGGCCGAGCAGGGAGCGGCCTGATGGGCCTCGAGGATCTCAACCACAACTTCCTCACCGGGCAGATCGAAGATCTCGTGCGCTGGGCCCGCCGCAACAGCGTGTGGCCGGCCACCTTCGGCTTGGCCTGCTGCGCCATCGAGATGATGGCCACCGGCGCCGCCCACTTCGACCTGGCCCGCTTCGGCATGGAGGTCTTCCGGGCCTCCCCCCGCCAGGCCGATCTGATGATCGTCGCCGGCCGGGTGTCGCAGAAGATGGCTCCCGTGCTTCGCCAGGTCTACGACCAGATGATGGAGCCCAAGTGGGTCATCTCCATGGGCGTGTGCGCGTCGAGCGGCGGCATGTTCAACAACTACGCCATCGTGCAGGGCGTCGACCAGATCGTTCCGGTCGACGTCTACAGCCCCGGCTGCCCCCCGGGCCCCGAGACGCTGATGCATTCCATCCTCACGCTCCACGAGCTGATCCGCACCGGCGAGATCATGAAGCGCCGGGGCGAGTCGGGCGCCGGCGCCGGCGTGCACGTCACCGAGCGCCGCGTGGCGGTGGCCACCCCACGCTGACCCCCCTGTTCTGGTTGCACTTACCCGTCATATGCGCGGGCAGGTGCAACCAGAACGTCGTGGGCCGCGGCCCATTGGCCGATGTCACGGCGCTCGATGGCTGCGGCCATGAGCTCGGGGAACAGGTCGGGCGTGCAGGCGAAGGCGGGGATGCCCAGGGCGGCCAGAGCGCCGGCGTTGTCATGGTCATAGGCCGGGGCCCCGTCGTCGCTCAGGGCCAGCAGGGCGATGACCTGCACGCCGGCGGCCACCAGGCCAGCGGCGCGGGCCAGCATGTCGTCCCGTGAGCCGCCTTCCACCAGGTCGCTGATGAGGACCAGCACCGTTTCGGTAGACCGGGTCAGGGTCGACTGGCAGTAGGCGAGCGCCTGGTTGATGTCGGTGCCGCCGCCGAGCTGGGTGGCGAAGAGCAGCTCGACCGGGTCGTGCAGGTGGTCGGTGAGGTCGACCACCTTGGTGTCGAACACCACCAGCTGGGTGCGCACCGCCCGGATGCTGGCCAGCACGGCGCCGAACACGCCGGCGAAGACCACCGAGGCGGCCATCGACCCGCTCTGGTCGACGCACAGCACGATGTCTCGCTGCACCGCCTGCTGCCGGCGCCCGTAGCCGACCAGCGTCTCGGGGATCACCGTGCGGTGGGCCGGCTGCCAGTGGCGGAGGTTGGCCCGCACCGTCTTGTCCCAGTCGATCTCGTTGTGGCGGGGCCGGCGGTTGCGGGCGGCCCGGTCGAGGGCGCCGCGCAGCGCCTGGCGGGTGCGCTGGGCCAGCCGGTGCTCCAGTTCCTCGACCACCCGGCGGACGACGAGGCGGGCGGTCTGGCGGGTCTCCTCCGGCAGCACGTCGTTGAGGGCCAGCAGGGTCGACACCAGGTGGACGTCGGGCTCGACCGCCTCCAGTACCTCCGGCTCGAGCAGCAGCCGCTTGAGGTTGAGCCGGTCGATGGCGTCGGTCTGCATGACCCGGACGACGCTGGACGGGAAGTACGTGCGGATGTCGCCCAGCCACCGGGCCACCCGAGGGGCCGACGACTCGAGGCCGCCGGCTCTCGGCCCGCCGTCGTAGAGGGCGGCCAGGGCGGCGTCCATGCCGGCGTCGGCGCCGGCCGGCGTGCCCAGGCCCTCGGCCTCGCCCCCCAGGACCAGCCGCCAGCGGCGCTCCCTGTCGTTCACAGGCCGAGGAGCCCAGTCAGGACCGGCACGACCAGCGCGGCCCGTTCGTGGTCGAGGTCATCGTCGAGCGGACTGCGCTCGGGGGAGCCGTCACCCAACTGCTTGACCCGCTGCGCCAGTTGCCGGCGCTCTGCGGCACCGAAGGTGGCGAAAGTACGGCGGAGCAGCGGGAGGACGTCGGGGAACACGTCGACGTTCACGCCGGCCAGCCATCCGTCGACCAGCTCCAGCAGCGAACGGTCGTGGAGCAGGATCAGGCCGCTGCCGGACAGAAACCCCTCGACCCACGCCGCCGCCCGGCCGGGATCCTCGCCGGCGGACAGCGTGGCGGCCATCCGCCGGGCGACGTCATCGGTGTCGAGGGCGCCGGCGTCGAGCAGCAGGCGGGTACAGCGGCCGGCGAGCAGGCCGTGGAGGCCGGCGCGGTCGGCGAGCTGGCGTAGAGTCTCCTGCCAGCCCGCCGAGAGGTCGTGGTCGAGCAGAGCCAGCGACTCGTGCACGCCCAGGAGCCGGCGCAGCAGCTGCGTCGCCGCCTCGTCGTCGAGCGACGACGCCGCCACCGGCAGACCGATACAGATGCGCACCACGAGCCCGTCCACCACGGCCGCGATCGACGCCGCGTCGGTGCGGCGGACGTCGCCGTAGCGGAGGGCCCGGGCCAACGCCGGCAGGGCGTCCATGAGGTGGCCGGTGTCGGTGTCCACTGCTGCCCGGTCGGCCAGCACGCCCATGACGTGAGTGACGGCGTCGGGCAGGGCAGCCAGGAGGCAGCGCTCCAGCAGGCCGGTCACCTCCGCCACGCTGGCCGCCTTGCCGGCGTCGGCCGCGACGCGGGCGCCGGCGGCGTCGACCACGGTGGTGCCCCACATGCCCGCCTCGATGAGCGCGACGGCCAGCTCGGGTTGCCACTCGAGGAACCACACCTCGTGGAACGTGCCCATCTTGCCGGCGACCTCGACCGGTTCGCCCCAGTCGACCTCGAGCAGCCCCAGCCGGTGCAGGAGGTGGCTCTTGGCGAGGTCGTGAGGCTTGCGCAGGTCGAGGTCGACCTCCCGTCCCTTGGCCTCCGGTCGGAGCCGGAGCCGGCGCTGCTCCTTGGCCAAGTCCCGGGCCAGGGGCACCATCGGCGTCTCGGCCGGCACCCGGCCCAGCTCCCGGCCGACGATCAACCGCTCGGCGACCAGGGCCATCGGCGCATCGGACCCGCCGCACAGGGCGGCCCGGGTGGCGTCGTTCAGCTCGTCGAGGCCGGCGAGGGGCCGGCCCCGCAGGGTGGCCAGTGCCTCCGAGAGGCGAACGGCGTCGATCAACGATGCCGACGACGCCGGCAGGTCCTCGTCGCGCAGCAGACGGGCGACCTTCACGAACCACCGCGGGACCACCTGGTCGGGCACCCCGAACAGGTGGGCGTACCAGCCCGGCGAGGTGATGCCGGCGCCGTACCCGCTCGCCGCCGCCAGCCGGCCCGACGTCCAGGGAATCCACGTGGCCGAGACCTTCACCTTGGGCAGGCCCTTGAGGGTGATGGCGTCGGCGGCCATCGACGCCGGCGCCGCCAGCGCTGGCACGTGCCACGCCCCGCACACCACGGCGACACGCTCGAACCCCTCTTTCACCGCCACCCGGATCTGCTGGCGCATCGTCGCCTCCCGCTGCGCCTCCCGTCCGGTCGCCGCCGGCTCGTCGTCCCGCAGGGCGGTCATGGCTTCGGCGACGGCTTCAAAGGCCGGCGTGTCGCGGTGTTCGACCATGTCTTCCCACCACCGTTCGACATCGCCGTACCCCGCAGCCCGGGCAAGTTCGGCCAGGGGATCCCTCGTCCGAGGCCGCTCCGGCTCCTCGTCCGGCGGGCTCTCCCGCCGGCGGGGAGCCAGCCAGATGGCCGCCGGCAGGTCGATGAACCGCACCGGCACGCCGTGGCGCAGCCCGTGCTGGACGGCCCGCCACTCCGGGGAGAAGACGGCGAACGGCCAGAAGAACGCCCGGCGGGGCTTGTCGACCACGTGCACGAGCAGGGCGACGGGCGGGCGCATGTCCTCCGCCCCGGCCAGGCCCAGCAGGGCGTCGCCTTCGGGCGGCCCCTCGATCAGCACGGTGTCCGGCCGCCACACCGCCAGCTCGGTCTCCAGGCTGCGGGCCGAACCCGGGCCGTGGTGGCGGATGCCGAAGTAGCGGACGCTCAACTCAGCTCGCGGCAGGAGCGGTAGAGGTCGGCCCAGCCCTCCCGCTCCTTGACCACCGTCTCGAGGTACTCCTGCCACACGACCCGGTCCTGCACCGGATCCTTGACCACGGCGCCGACCAGGCCGGCGGCCACGTCGGCCGCGCCGAGGCGGCCGTCGCCGAAGTGGGCGGCCAGCGCCAGCCCGCTGGTAAGCACCGAGATGGCTTCCGCGGTGCTCAGCGTCGAAGTCGGCGACTTCAGCTTCGTCCGCCCGTCGGCCGTCATCCCCGACCGCAGCTCGCGGAAGATGGTGACGACCCGGCGGATCTCGTCGAGGGCGGCCACCTCGGCCGGGATCTCCAGGGCCCGGCCCAGGGCCTCCACCCGCTGGCGGACGATCTCCACCTCGTCGTCGGCGTCGGCGGGGAGGGGCAGTACGACGGTGTTGAACCGGCGCTTGAGGGCCGACGACAGCTCGTTGACCCCCCGGTCCCGGTCGTTGGCTGTGGCGATGACGTTGAAGCCCTTGGTCGCCTGGACCTCGCTGTCGAGCTCGGGGATCGGGAGGGTCTTCTCCGACAGGACGGTGATGAGGGCGTCCTGCACGTCGGATGGGATGCGGGTCAGCTCCTCCACCCGGGCCAGCCGGCCCTCGCGCATGGCCCGCATGACCGGGCTGGGCACGAGGGCGGCCATCGACGGGCCGTCGGACAGCAGCCGGGCGTAGTTCCAGCCGTAGCGGATGGCCTCCTCCGGGGTGCCAGACGTGCCCTGGACGAGCAGGGTGGAGTCGCCCGAGATCGCAGCGGCCAGGTGCTCGCTGACCCACGTCTTCGCCGTGCCGGGGACGCCCAGCAGCAGCAGTGCCCGGTCGGTGGCAAGCGTGGCGACGGCCACCTCGATCAGCCGGCGGGGGCCGATGTACTTGGGCGCGATTCCCTCGCCGCCGAGGAGGTAGGTGCAGACCGCCCACGGCGACAGGCGCCAGCTGGGCGGCCGGGCGTGGGTGTCGGCCTCGGCGAGGGCGGCCAGTTCGCCGGCGTAGGTCTCCTCGGCGTGGGGCCGCAGCAGGTCACTCAAAGTGGAAGCTCCTCGTGCATCTCGGCTCGGAAGGTGAGCAGATCCATGAACCAGCCCACCACGTCGGACCACCGGCCGGCGTGCTCGGCCAGGGCCACCGTCGCTGCCGGCGCCACCGCCGGGTCGAGGCGCGCGGCCAGGCCGGCGAGGCGGGCGTCGGGCCGGGCCGGTCGTTTGACCAGCTCGCCCAGCGCGTCGACGACCGTGCGGCTGAGCGCCGGCCCCCACGGGTCCGGGCAGGCGTCGAGCAGGTCGAGCGCAGCCGGCGCCAGGCCGCCGGCGCCGACCCGGGCCGTGGCATGCGCCACCGCCCGCTCGTGGGGGACCACCGCCAGCAGCGCCGGCTCCTCGACGCCGGCGTCGAGCAGGGCGCCGGCCCACTCCCCGTCGCCCTGGAGGGCGGCCGCCGCCGCCCACGCCTGGCGGAGGGCAGTGTCGGCCTTCTCGACCGTCTGGGCCGCCGCCGGCCACGTCGCCAACGGAGTGGCGGCGACCAGCTGATGGAACCACCAGGCCCGCTGGCCCACCCCCGCCGGCGGCTTGGCGACGATGCCGTCGCGCACCATGCCGGCGTCGACGTGTTCGGGCAGCCGGCCCTCTTGGACCAGCGGACGGGACCGCTCGGCCATGCGGGCGGCCAGTCGTGAATGGGGGAGCCGCGCCAGGAGGCCGGCGGCGGCCTGGCGCACCTCCTTGCGCCGGTCGTCGAGCGCCGCTTCCAGGAACGGCTCGTCGTCCACCGACAGGCCCGAGCCGAGGAGGGCGACGAAGGCGGCCCGGTCGACGGGAGTCTCCGTGGCCCAGGTCGACGCCAGCAGCTCGCGGGCCGGCGCCGGCTCCGTCGCTCGCAGCCGGGACAGGAGGAGCCGGCGCGCTTCCCGAGAGCCGGTGGCCCAGGTCGCAGCGACGACCTCGTCGCCGGCCGCCCACGCCCACGCCGGGTTGAGGCCCGCCAGCCATCGCCCCCGTTCGCCGGCCACGTCGATGGTCAGGGCCCGCACCCGGTGGTCCACGGTGGCGGCGTGCAGCAGCGCCGGCAGCCGGTCCGGCGGTACCAGCAGGCCGGCGCCGGCCACTCGCCCGAGCCACTCGCCCAGCACCGGGCGGTAGCCGCCCCTCAGGATGGCGTCGAGGCGCTCGGCGGCGGCGGGCGAAACGTACCCCCTGGTCTCCGGAGGGCTGGGCGCCGGCGCCGGCCGCTCGTCGACCGCCAGCCGCACGCCGGCCTCGCGGTACAGCCCGAGCGCGGCGCCGGCCTGGAGGACGGCGGCCTCGGGATCACTGCGGTCGATGCGCCTCAGCAGCTCCTCCACGCCCGGCAGGGCCTCCTCCGGGATCGCCGGCGGGCGCCGGGCCGTGCCCACGAGCGCACTGGCCACCAGGTCGTCCCACGTCACGGCATCACCGTGAGCCGGCGGTCGGCCCAGACCGAGAGGGGCCGCAGGGCGCCGTCCCGCCACTCGCCCGCCAGGCCGACCGGGTGCCCGCCGGAGACGGCGGCGAGCAACCACTCGCCGGCCTCGTCGACGACCAGCGGGACGGTCGCGCCGCCGGCGTCGCGCGCCCGGAGATCCAACGGGGCCACGCCGGCGAGGACCATGGGCACCCGGTCGAGCCACGGGTTGGCTCCCAGCGCACGGGCGTGCTCCCGCAAGGCCGCGTCGAGCGACGGCATGCCGCCCCACTCGTACAACGGCTCCGCTGCACCGTGCACCGTGGCGACCAGCGCCCGCTGCTGCCAGGCGCCGGGGAAAAAAGCCAGGTCGGCGTCCACCACCGTCCCCACCACGAGCTCCGCCGGCAGGGGGGCGGAGCCGGCGGCGAAGTCGAGGATGAGGGCCGACCGATCCGACCCCAGCAGCCAGGTGCGCTGGATCCGGAACCGCTCCTCGTCGACGATGGCCCGGCCGACCACCGCCCACCGGTCCCGCACCGCCGGCCCGGCCAGGACCTCCTCGCTCGGCCACGCCCATCCGACTGCGGTGCGCAGGTCGGCCTGGGTCTGGGCCGGCAGGGCGTCGAGCCGGCGCCACGCCTGCACCAGCAGGTGCAGCCGGCCGGCCTGGGCCAGCAGTCGCCCGGGCCAACCCTCGCCGCTGCGGATGACGCCGGCCATCCGCCGCACCTGGCTGCCGACCGCCGGCGCCTGGGCGTCGACCATGCGGGCGGCGACGTCGTCCCAGTACCGGAACGGCCGGCTCTGCGCCGACGCCAGCCCCTGGCGCACCAGGTCCCGCAACCACAGGTCGAGCTCCTCCAGGCCGGCGCCGATACGGGCGGTCCGCTCCGCCACCCGCTTGGCCCGGGCCTCGGGGTCGACCGGCTTCTTCTCCGCCGGCGGCGGCCGCCGCGGCCGGTCGAGCCACTCGGCGACCGCCGCCGGCGCCGGCGCCTCCGGGACGGTCTCCGGCGACGACGCCCACACCAGCAGCAGGCCGAGGCAGTGCTTGCACGGGACCTTCCGGCTCGGGCAGGAGCAGCGGAACGCCGGCGTGGCCAAGTCGACCACCACGTCGTAGCTCCGGCAGCGCCCCCACACCGCCCGGTGGTCGTGGCCGGCGCCGGCCCACTGCCGCGGGCTGGCGACGCCCCGGGCCGCGGTCATCGACGAGGCGTCGGGCGCCAGCGACGCCACCTGCTCGCTCGTCCACGTCGCCATCGGACGACCACGGTAGAGGGCTAGTCTCAGGGCGTGGACCAGCCCGACGCGGTGCCGCCCGGAGAGGAGCCGGTGCGCGTCCACGGCGCCCTCTCCACGCTCTCCAAGGGTCAGCTCGTGGTGCACACCGACCAGGCGGGATACCCGGACCTCGTCGGGGCGCTCTACGACGACGGCTACCGGGTCTGCGTCGACCTCACCGGCGTCGACTACCTGATGGCCGCCGGCCGGCCGCTGCCCGCCGGCCTCACCGCGGAGCGCTTCGAGGTGGTGGCGAACCTCCTGTCCACCGAAGATCGCCGGCGGGTCCGGGTACGGGCCCAGGTGCCCGAGGCCGACCCCCGGCTGCCGTCGGTCTTCGAGCTCTACCCGGGCACCGAGGCGATGGAGCGGGAGACCTACGACATGTTCGGCATCGTCTTCACCGGCCACCCCGACCTGTCCCGCATCCTCATGCCCGACGACTGGGAAGGGCACCCCCTCCGGAAGGACTTCGGGGTCGGCCGTATCCCGGTCCAGTTCAAGGGAGCCCCGCCCGCCCGATGAGCGTCACCGCCGAAACCTCTGAGGGCGCCCAGGAGATCAAGCCCTCCCAGCGCACCACCGGCTTGGAGTACCTGCGGGAGGCCGGCTGCGTGCTGCGCATCCCCCACCTGCCCGAGGACGTCGAGGAGGTCCCCACCGGCGACGACACCATGATCATCAACATGGGGCCCCAGCACCCCAGCACCCACGGCGTGCTCCGGGTGATGATGGAGCTCCAGGGCGAGACGGTGCTGCGCTGCAAGCCCATCATGGGCTACCTGCACACCGGCATGGAGAAGACCGGCGAAGAGCTGACGTACCTCCAGGGGCCCACGAACACCACGCGGATGGACTACGTGTCCCCGCTCTTCAACGAGCTGGTGTTCAGCATGGCCACCGAGAAGCTGCTCGACGTCGAGCTCCCGCCCCGGGCGACATGGATCCGCATGCTGATGTGCGAGCTCAACCGCATGTCGTCCCAGGTCCTCTGGCTGGCCACCAACGGCATGGACCTCGGCGCCGTCTCCATGATGATCTACGGCTTCCGTGAGCGGGAGATGATCCTGGCCTTCTTCGAGAAGGTCACCGGCCTGCGGATGAACCACAACTACATCCGCCCCGGAGGGGTGGCCGCCGACCTGCCGGAGGGCTGGCGCGACGACGTACTCGGCATCCTCGACGCCTTCCCCGCGCGGCTCGACGAGTACGACACTCTGCTCACCGGCCAGCCCATCTGGCAGGAGCGCACCCAGGGCGTCGGCGTCATCACCACCGAGGAGTGCCTGGCCCTCGGCGTCACGGGCCCCATCCTGCGCTCCACCGGCCTTCCGTGGGACCTGCGCCGCGACCAGCCCTACCTGGCCTACGACCAGGTCGACTTCGACGTCATCGTCGGCAGCTACGGCGACACCTTCGACCGCTACGCCATCCGCCTCAACGAGATCCGGGAGTCGATCAAGATCGTCCACCAGATCCTCGAGAAGATGCCCTCCGGTGACTACAAGGTCCAGGACAAAAAGGTCACCCCGCCGCCCCGGCACCGCATCGACGAGTCGATGGAAGCGCTGATCCACCACTTCAAGATCTTCACCGAGGGCTTCCGGGTGCCCGAGGGCGAGGTCTACGTGGCCGTCGAGTCACCCCGGGGCGAACTGGGTTGCTACATGGTCTCCGACGGCAGCGCCAAGCCCTACCGCATGCACATCCGCGGCCCGTCCTTCGTCAACCTCCAGGCCCTGCCCCACATGATCCGCGGCGCCCTGATCGCCGACGCCGTCGCCGTCATCTCCACCATCGACCCCATCATGGGAGAGGTGGACCGCTAGCAGTCCGGCCTTCGGCCGGACGGAACCGCCAGTCCGCCCTCCGGGCGGGCTCAGCCTGTTCCGACAAGGGCAAGCCTCGCTTTGCTCGGCGCCCTCGTCGGTCAAGTGCCGGGTGGCACCCGGCACTTTGAAGCTGGCGCACGACTTCTACGCGGGCAGGGCGCCGGGAGTGGGGCGCCGGCGGAGCCGGTGCCAGTGTCGCCGGAGGCGACTGTGGCGCTTGCCCCGCCGCTGGGAGTAGGCGGCCAGGACGTCGTTGAGGGCATCGCTCATGAGGTTGATGCCGAGGACCGAGACGGCGATGGCCAGTCCGGGGAAGACCGACATCCACCACGCCACGCGCAGGAACTGCTGGGCGTTGCTGACCAGGTAGCCCCAGCTCATGACGGTGGGATCGCCCAGGCCGAGGAAGCTGAGGCTGGCCTCCAGAAGGATGATCCGAGAGCCGGTCAGCGCGATGACGACCATGGCCGTGGGCAGCACGTTCGGCAGAACGTGGCGCAGGACGATCCGCCGGTCGGTGGCGCCGATGGATCGAGCCGCCTCCACGTAGTCCCGATCGCGCACCGACAGCACCTCGGCCCGGGAGACCCGGGCCAGCGTGGGCCACGAAGTGAAGGCCAGCACGTAGATCAGGTTGTCGAGGCCGGCACCGAACAGGGCCACGATGAGCAACACCAGGAAGAAGCGCGGGACCGACTGGAAGACCTCGGTGATCCGCATCAACAGGTCGTCGATCCACCCGCCCCGGTAGCCGGCGACGATCCCGACCGCCAGGCCGACCACCGAGGCGATCGCCGACACACCGAGTACGACGACCATCGACGTCCGGGCGCCGTGGATCACCGCGTCGAAGACGTCCCGACCCAGGTTGTCGGTTCCGAAGAGGTGGGTGGCCGAAGGCTTCAGCAGGGGATCGCCGGCGGTACGGAACGGGTCTCCCGGTGCGATGACCTCCGCGAGAAGCCCGGCCACGATGACCACCAGGGTGAGGATCAGTCCGGTCAGGCCGGCGGGGTGGCGCAGGAATCGACGGACCGCCGCTCGCCAGCGGTGGGGGCCTTGGGCGGCGCCGGCCCCGGCGGCGGCGTCCACCCCCGCCAGCCCGGGCGCGCCGGCGCCGGCCTCAGCGGTAGCGGATGCGGGGATCGACACGGGCGTACAAGAGGTCGGTGAGGAGGTTGGAGAGCACGAGACTGAAGGCGACGAGCAGGACCATGCCCAAGAGGAGAGGATGGTCGCGGGTCTGGGCCGCGGAGAGGACCAGCCGCCCGAGGCCGGGCCAGCCGAACACGGTCTCGACGAGGACCGCACCCGAGAAGAGAAACCCGATCCGGGTCCCGACCACGGTGACGACCGGCAGGAGGGCGTTGCGCAGGGCGTGGTGCATGAGGGCGCCCGTGGGCGACAGGCCCTTGGCCTGCGCCACCTTGATGTAGTCGCTGTCCATCTCGGCGAGGATGCCAGTCCGGGCGATGCGGGTGATGAGGGCGACCTCGGAAGCCGCCAGCACCAGGGCGGGTAGCACCATGTGGCGGGCGACATCGAGGTAGTGGGCCATCCCGGTGTAGTTGGCGCGGGCGTCGGTCATCCCCTGGATGGGGAACCAGCCCGTGCGGAAAGCGATGGTCAGCATGGCCAGCTGCGCCAGCCAGAAGCTGGGCAGGGCGTAGCCGACGAGCGCGCCGGTGCTGACACCCAGGTCGAAGGGCCCGAAGGGCCGGCGGGCGGCCAGGGCGCCGAGCACCACGCCCCCGACGGTGGACACCACCAGCGCAGTGCCCATGAGCAGGAGGGTGGCCGGTACCCGTTCGAGGATGAGGTCGACCACCTCCTGGCCCTGGACGAAGGACACACCCAGGTCGCCCCGGAGGACGTTGGTGGTATACGTCCAGAACTGCTCGATCACCGGACGGTCGAGCCCGAACTTCTCCCGCATGAAGGCGTAGTACTCCTCGTTCCCGCTCTCGCCGGCCACGGCCACCACGGGGTCACCCGGGGCGGCCTGGACGACGGCGAACGTGACGACGAGGATGCTCGCCACCGCCGGCAGCACCTGCAGCAGCCGGCGGACGACGTATCGCCTGTTCAACTGATGCTGCTACTTCTTACAGCTGGCAGCCTCGGCGAAGAGCCCGGTGTTCTCGTGGTTGAACCCGGTGCACTTGGCGTTGAACGCCCGCAGGCCCGCGCTCTCGGTGAGCCAGATATAGGGGAGGTCGCGCACGACCTGCTCCTGCAGCTGGCGGTAGATCGGGGTGCGCTTGGCCGGGTCGGGCTCGCTGGCCCCCTGGTCGAGGAGGGTGTCGACCTGGGCGTTGCTGTAGCCGGCGCCGTTGCTGAACGCAGTGGTGCTGATCTGGCGGGAGTCGACCGTGCGCCGGAAGCCGATCTCAGGGTCGTCGCCATGGCAGTAGGAGACGATTCCGGTGTCGAACGCCCGGTTGCGGAACACGTTCGCCGAGAAGGTGGCGTTGTCCTCTGTCTTGACCTCGAGGACGATGCCGACCGCGGCAAGCTGGGAGCGGAGCTGCTCGCCGTAGCGGGTCTGGTCGCCGGCGAAGCCGTGCCAGTCGACCTCGAACTTGGTGCCATCGGGCACATTGGGCACGCCGCGCGCCGTCCGGGCGCCGCCACCCTCTTCCTTCCAGCCGACCTGGTCGAGCAGGGTCTTGGCCCGGTTGACGTCGAAGGCGGGCAGGTTCAGCCCCGAGGCGACGGCGAAGGTGATGCTGCTGTTGATCGGCTGCTGGGCCACCTTGCCCTGGCTGAACGACACGGTGCGGAACGCCTGCTGGCGGTCGACCGCGGCCCAGAACGCCTGGCGGGTGCGGAGGTCGGTGAAGAAGCCGGGCCGGCCCTCCGGCGGCTTCATGTTGAAGACGCCGGTAAGGGTGCAGTTGCCGCCGCCGGAACCCCGGGGGGCGGTCGCGGTGCTGACGGCCCGGTTGGCCTTGGTCCGCTCGATGTCGGGCCCGGGCACGGAGCCGACCCAGTCGATCTCACCGTTCTCCAGAGCCAGGAGCTGGGTGCCGGCGTCGGGGATGACCCGCTGGACCATGCCGTCGAGGTAGGGCAGGCCGGGCCGGAAGTAGTCCGGGTTCCGCACCATCCGGATCTCCTGGATCGTGTAGGACTCGAGCTTGAACGGGCCCGTGCCGACCGGAGTCTTGTTGGCCGGGCAGCCGGCGACCGTCGCCAGGTCGGTGCAGCCCTCATAGACGTGCTTGGGGATGATCGGCGCTTCGGTGACGTTCAGCTGCTGCAGCAGCGGGGCATAGGGGCTGTCGAAGCGGAAGATCACCGTGCGCTGGTCGGGCGTCTCGATGGTGGGCTTGGCCGTGCCGACCGACGCCTGGGTCCGGGCGTGCAGGCGCAGCAGCGCCCGCTCGAAGGAGAACTTCACGTCATCCGCAACGAAGGGCCGGCCGTCGTGCCACTTGACGTTCTGTCGGAGGTTGAACCGGTATGACCTGCCGCCGCCTTCGACCGTCCAACTCTCGGCCAGCTCGGGGACGAGCTTGCCGTCGGGTCCCCAGCCGACGAGGCCGTTGAACATCATCTCCGATGCAGTGTGCACCCCGCCGTTCGACGTCACTGCCGGGTTGAGGCTGCCAGGGTCGGAGCTGATGGCCACCACCAGCGTGCCACCCCTGGTGGGCGCCGCAGTCGTGGTGGGCCCACTCTGGGCGTCGGGCGCGGCGTCATCGCCGTCGTCGTCGCTTGCGCACGCGCTGGCGACGAACATCAGGGCGACCGCGACCGCGGTCAGCTGCTTTCTCATTTCAATCCCCCAGGACTCTGTCGAGGTACTTCACTCCGAGACTACCTGTTCCCGGCCTTGAGACCGTGGCGGCCGGCGATGGCCGCGCTAGGGTTCGCCTCGATGGACAGCCCTCGGGTCGCATTCCGGCGCTGATGGCGCGGCTGACGGCTGAAAACCTCCAGCGGGCGCGCCAATTGATCGCCCTGTACCCGCAGGCGCGCTCTGCACTCATCCCGATCCTGCACATCGCCCAAGAGCAGGACGGCTGGCTCACACCGGACGGCATCGCCCATGTGGCCGAGCTGCTCGATCTGGAGCCGGCCGAAGTCTACGGCACGGCCAGCTTCTACGACATGTTCTTCACCCAGCCCGTCGGCCGGCACCTGGTCTCGGTGTGTACGAACCTGGCCTGCCTGCTGAACGGCGCCGGCGAGCTGCTCGAGCACGCCGAGGCCCGCCTGGGCATCGCCGCAGGCGGCACCACCGCCGACGGACAGTTCACCCTCGAAGAGGTCGAGTGCATCGCCTTCTGCGGCGCCGCCCCGTGCCTGGCCGTCAACTGGCGATTCTTCGGCAACATCGGAAACGAGGACTTCGACCGTCTGGTGGAGGATCTCGCTGCCGGCCGGCTGGCCGACGACGTCCCTCCCCACGGCACGCTGAACCGGGTTCGCCGTCAGGTGGCTCTCATGGCCGGCCCCCCCGGCGGCCCGGGCGACGACCCCGACGCCAAGCCGCCCCAGGCGACTGCACGGTGACCGGCCCGGGAGGCCGGTCGGCCAACAATGGCAAAGTGCTCGCCGATGTCGCTCGACCGAGAGCGTGGCGTACTCATGATCACCGGGCGGTAGCCCGGTGATCACCGACGCGGCACCCATCGTCTCGGCCCGCATTGGCAAGCCCCAGTCGTGGACGCTTCGGTCCTACCTCGACAACGGCGGCTACGACGGCCTGCGCAAGGCGCTCACCATGGACCCCGCCGAGGTCCAGCAGGAGGTCCTGACTGCCAACCTGCTCGGGCGGGGCGGCGCCGGCTTCGAGGCCGGCAAGAAGTGGGGGATGCTCCGCCAGGCCGAGCCGAAGTACCTCGTCATCAACGGCGACGAGAGCGAGCCCTGCACCTTCAAAGACCACATGCTCATGGAGGAGGATCCGCACCAGATCATCGAAGGCACGCTGATCTGCGCCTATGCGATCCAGGCGACCCAGGCCTTCATCTTCGTGCGGGGTGAGTTCGCCCTCGGCCTCGAGCGCATGTCCGCCGCCCTCAACGAGGCGTACTCCTTCGGTGCCATCGGCCGCAACATCCTCGGCTCCGGCTTCTCCATCGACCTGGTCATCCACCCCGGAGCCGGCGCCTACATCTGCGGCGAGGAGACGGCGCTCATCGAGAGCCTCGAGGGAAAGCGGGGCTACCCGCGGGACAAGCCGCCGTGGTTCCCGGCCGTCATGGGGCTGTACAAGGCGCCCACCATCGTCAACAACGTCGAGACGATGTCGAACCTGCCGTGGATCGTGCTCAACGGCGGGGCCGCTTTCGCGGCGCTGGGCATTGGCCGCTCCACCGGTACCCGCCTGTTCTCGTTGTCCGGCCACGTCAACCGGCCTGCCAACTACGAGATCGAGATGGCCAAGTCCACCTTCCACGACCTCATCTACGACCCGAAGCTCGGCGGCGGCGTCCGCAACGGCAACCAGCTCAAGGCGTTCGTGCCCGGCGGCGTCTCAGCGCCGTGGTTCGGGCCCGATCAGGTCGAGATGGCGCTGGACCAGGATGCGGTCGGCAAGGCCGGCTCCATGCTCGGCTCCGGCTCGGTGGTGGTCATGGACGAGACGACTTGCATGGTGCGGGCCGCCTGGCGCATCACCCGGTTCTTCCACCGCGAGTCCTGCGGGCAGTGCACGCCCTGCCGCGAGGGCGGGGGCTGGGTCGACAAGATCCTGCGCCGCATCGAGTTGGGCCAGGGACGGGAAGCCGACCTCGAGCTCCTCCTCGACGTGTGCGACAACATCGCCCCCGGCCTCGGCTGGCCGCCGCAGAAAACCACCATCTGCGTGCTGGGCCCCTCCATCCCCTCCTCCATCGTCTCCAGCATCAAGATGTTCCGCGACGAGTACCTCGTCCACATCAAAGACGGTAGGTGCCCTTTTGCCGGGTGAGCCCATCAAGGTTACCGTCGACGGGAAGGTCATCGAGGCCAAGCAGGGCGAGATGATCATCGCCGCCGCCGAGCGCGGGGGTACCTACATCCCCCGGTTCTGCTGGCACCCCCGGATGCGCCCGGTGGGCATGTGCCGCATGTGCCTGGTCGAGGTCAAGGGGCCTCGGGGCTTCGCATTGATGCCGGCGTGCTACGTGCCGGTGGCTGACGGCCAGGAGGTCGTCACCGACTCGCCCAAGGTCAAAAAGGCCCAGGACGGCGTCCTCGAGTTCCTCCTCATCAACCACCCCCTCGACTGCCCGGTCTGCGACCGCGGCGGCGAGTGCCCGCTCCAGGACCAGACGTTCGCCTTCGGTCCCGGTGAGAGCCGCTTCGTCGAAGAGAAGCGCCACTGGGCCAAGCCCATCCCGATCAACCCCCTCGTCGCCCTGGACCGGGAGCGGTGCATCCAGTGCTCGCGCTGCACCCGCTTCGCCGACGAGGTGGCTGGCGACGCCATGATCGACTTCATCGGCCGGGGCGACTCGACCGAGGTCAACATCTTCGCCGACAAGCCGTTCACCTCGAACTTCAGCGGCAACGTCGTCCAGATCTGCCCGGTGGGTGCCCTCACCGCCACCCCCTACCGGTTCAAGGCCCGCCCCTGGGACCTCGATGTCGTCGAGTCGACCTGCACGGCGTGCGCGGTGGGCTGCCGCATGGCCCTCCAGTCGTCGTCGAACCGGCTCATCCGCCACCTCGGCGTCGACAGTGACCCCGTCAACCACGGCTGGCTGTGCGACAAGGGCCGCTTCGCCTACGAGCAGACCGACAACCCGGCCCGCCTGCGCACGCCGCTGGTCCGCAGAAACGGGCTCCTTGTCGAGGCCAGCTGGAACGAAGCCATGGTCGCCGTCGCCGAAGGCCTCCACCGGGCGGGCAACGCCATCGCCGTGCTGGGCGGGGCCCGGCTGGCCAACGAGGACGCGTACGCCTGGGCCAAGCTGGCCAAGGGCGTGCTGCGCACCGACAATGTCGACTGCCAGATGGGCGACGGCCTGCCGGCCGAGATGGTGCTGGGCCTGCCCCGGGCGACGATTGACGAAGCCTGCGCGGCGACTGCGGTGGTCCTCCTGGCGCCGGACCTCAAGGAGGAGCTGCCCGTTTTCTACCTCCGCCTCCGCGAGGCGGCAGTCGACGGGAACCTCAAGCTCATCGAGATGACGCCGCATGGCACCGGCCTCAGCAAGCACGCCGACGTCCGCCTCCAGTACCGGCCCGGCGAGGCGCCGGCCCTGGCCCGGGCGCTCGCCGGCGAGCGGGTGCCCGAGGAGGGCGCCGCCGGCGTGTCCGCCGCCGCCATCGGTGCCGCGGCCGAGGTGCTGGGCGCGGCCGAGTCGGTGGTCGTCATCGTGGGCCGGGCGTCGCTGTCGGAGTCGGCGGCGAGCATCGCCGATGCCGCCGGCGTGCTGGCCGCCGCCATACCCGAAGCCACATTCCTCCCCGCCCTGCGCCGGGGCAACGTCCACGGTGCACTCGACATGGGAATGGCCCCCGGCATCCTGCCGGGGCGGGTATCGCTCGACGACGGCCGGGCGTGGTTCACCGACGCGTGGGGCCAGGTGCCGGCGGCTCGGGGCCTCGATGCCGCCGGCATCCTCGCCGCCGCCGCTGATGGCAAGGTGGAGGCCCTGGTGCTGGTAGGGGCCGACCCGATCTCTGACTTCCCCGACCGGGCGCTGGCCGCCAAGGCCATCGAGAACGCCCGCTTCACCGTGGTGGTCGACCTGTTCGGCGACAACCCTTGCCACGCCGACGCCGACGTCGTCCTGCCCGCCGCCGGCTACGGCGAGCGCCCCGGGACCACCACCAACATGGAGGGCAGGGTCACCCGGCTCGGCCAGAAGGTGACCGCGCCGGGCACCGCCCGCCCCGACTGGATGATCGCCGCCGATCTGGCCCACCGCCTCGGCGCCGATCTCGGCTTCCAGACCCTCGACGACATCGCCGGCGAGATCGAGCGGGTCGCCCCCTCCCACGCCGGCCTCACGCCCCAGCTGCTGTCCCGGCCGGGTTACCGCGACGGCATCGTCGTGCCCCTCACTGACGAAGCCCCGGCGGAGGGAGACCGGCCGACGGAGGGCATCGAGGTGGCGGCCAGCAAGGCCCACATGGGCAACATCGTGCTCGAGAACGACCCCGATGCCGACGCCCCGCTCGACCCCGCGGGCCGGGCCGGGCACGGCTCGGGCGCGCCGCCCGCCCTGGACCGCCCGCCACTGATTCGCCACCGCCCGGGTGCGCCGGCCCGCCAAGCGCCGCCGGTCGACGCCTACGCCCTCCGGCTCGTCGCCGTCCGCACCCTGTACGACGCCGGCGCCCTGGTCACCCGCTCGCCCTCGCTGGCCGCCCTCGCCCAAGGTCCGTGCCTGCGGGCCAACCCCGCCGACCTCGGGCGCATGGGGGTCAGGACCGGCGACAGGGTGCGGGTCTCCTCGTCGCGCAAGTCGCTGCTCCTCGACGTGGCCGCCGACGCCCACGTGCTGCGTGGCTCGGCGGTGCTGGTGTTCAACGCCGCCGGCGACGGTGCGGCCGACCTCATCGACTCCACCCAGACCGTCACCGACCTGCGCGTGGAGACGGTCGGCACGAGCGGCCGGGAGCGGGGGACGGAGTAGCGATGGGAGACCCGCTCTTCGACGAGGGCATCAACGCCGCGGTCCTACTGATCGTGGCCGGCAAGGTTCTCGTGGTCTTCGCCTTCCTGATGGTGGCCGTGTTGTTCATGGTCTGGTTCGAGCGCAAGCTGATCTCCGACATGCAAAGCCGGATCGGCCCGAACCGGGCTGGTCCGTGGGGCATCGGTCAGACGCTCGCCGACGGCATCAAACTGTTCTTCAAGGAGGCGCTGCTTCCCGACCGCGCCGACCGGCGGGTGTTCCGCCTGGCGCCGTTCCTGTCGATCGTGCCGGCGTTCCTGACCTTCGCGGTCGTGCCCTTCGGCGACACGATCTCCATCGCCGGCCACCGGACCCATCTCCAGCTGGCTGACCCACCCGTGGGCGTGCTGTTCCTGCTGGCCATGTCGGGCGTCTCGGTCTATGGGATCCTGCTTGCCGGCTGGGCCTCGGGGTCGAAGTACCCGCTGCTCGGGTCGGTTCGGGCCTCCGCCCAGATGGTGTCCTATGAAGCGGCGATGAGCCTGTCCATCGCTGCGGTGGTGCTGGCCGCTGGGTCGTTGTCGACCCGCGCCATCGTCATCGGCCAGGAGGGGTTCCGCTGGAACCTCTGGGTCTTGGGCGTGGTTCCCTTCGTCGTCTTCCTCATCGCCGCCACCGCCGAGCTGAACCGCCCCCCGTTCGATCTCGTCGAGGCGGAGCAGGAACTCGTCGGCGGGTTCCACACCGAGTACTCCTCGATCAGCTTCGCCCTGTTCTTCCTGGCCGAGTTCATGAACGTCGTGACCATGTCGGCGATCGCGGTCACGCTTTTCCTCGGCGGCCCGAGCGGTCCCGAGATCGGGTTCCTGCCCGGCCTCTGGCCGGTGGTCTGGTTCCTCGCCAAGCTGATGATCTTCCTGTTCGCCTACGTCTGGCTGCGGGCGACGCTCCCCCGTTTCCGCTATGACCAGCTCATGGACCTGGGTTGGAAGAAGCTGATCCCGCTGTCGCTGTACTGGCTCCTGCTCATCGCCGCCCTGCGGATCGGGCGCGACCAGGGCTGGAGCGCCTTCGTCGTCCTCGGCGCCGGCATCGCCGTCGGCGGCCTCGGGTGGGCCGCCCTCGGTGCGGCCCTCCGCCACGGCGCCACCGTAAAGGCGGCGACCTGATGGGCTATTGGGAAGGCTTCCTCGTCACCTTCAAGCACCTCTGGGGCGAGCGCGTCACCAACGTCTATCCCGACGAGAAGCGCCCCAAGCCCGACCGCTTCCACGGCCGCCACGTCCTCAATCGCTATGAGGACGGCATGGAGAAGTGCATCGGCTGCGAGCTGTGCGCCGGCGTGTGCCCGGCGCGCTGCATCTATGTCCGGGGGGCGGACAATCCGCCCGACGAGCCCGTCTCACCCGGCGAGCGGTACGGCTTCGTCTACGAGATCAACTACCTGCGCTGCATCCACTGCGACTTGTGCGTCGAGGCCTGCCCGACCGAGGCCATCACCGAGTCCAAGCTCTTCGAGTTCTCCTTCACCGACCGCCAGGACGCCATCTACACCAAGGCGGAGCTGGTGGTCGACGACGACGGGCACCCGCAGAAGCTGCCGTGGGAGGACTGGCGCGAGGGCGACGCCGACCGCACCTCGGCGTGGGTGCGGGCCACCGCACCCAACGGGTCGGCTGCCTTCGAGGGCAAGGTCGGCTGGTCCGGCGAGCTTGGCTACGGCGTGCGGGCGCCGGAGAAGGGCCAGACTGCGGAGACCGACCGGGCGTCCGCCGCACCGAAGAAGAAGGCGAAGGGCTAGTGGACTGGGTCGTCTTCGTGGTGGCCGCCGCCGCCGTACTGGCCGGCGCCCTGGGCGTGATCCTGGCCACTCATCCCGTGCACTCGGCGCTCATGCTCGTGCTGACGCTGTTCGGGGTGGCCGTGCTGTTCGTCGCCCAGGAGGCCCACTTCCTCGCCGCGGTGCAGGTCATCGTCTACGCCGGCGCCATCGTCGTGCTCTTCCTCTTCGTCATCATGCTCCTCGGCGTCGACCGCACCGAGAATGTGCGGTCCGAGCGCATCTCTGGGCAGCGGCCGGTCGCCTACCTGGCCGGCATCGGGATCATCGCCGCCATCTTCCTGCTGGCCCGCACCGCGTGGGTCTCCGGTGCGGAATCGGTGGCCGGCGCCGCCGACGGTCCGGGGTCCAACGTCGAGAAGGTGGCCCGGTCCCTCTTCACCCGCTACCTGCTCGCTTTCGAGATGACTTCGGTCCTGCTGGTCATCGCCGTCGTCGGCGCCGTCGTGCTGGCTCGCCACTCCCCAACGGGTGGCGTCCGGGGATCGGGCGACTCATGAGCGTCCCCGGAGCCTGGTATCTCGGCCTGGCGGCCATGCTGTTCACCATCGGCGGCGTGGGCCTGCTCATCCGCCGCAACGTGCTGATCATGTTCATGTGCGTCGAGCTCATGCTCAACGCGGTGAACCTCACGTTCGTCACCTTCGCCAGGATGCTCAACGATGTCGGCGGCCAGGTCGTCGTCTTCTTCGTGCTGGTGGTGGCGGCGGCCGAGGTCGTGGTCGGCCTGGCCATCATCGTTTCCATCTTCCGACGACGCACCGACGCCACCGCCGACGACATTTCTCTTCTAAGAGGTTAGGGCCGACTTGATCCACGCGGTCTGGCTCATACCTGCCCTGCCCCTGGCCGGGTTCCTGATCCTCCTGGCCACGGGCCGGCGCCTCGGCGACCCCAAGGCTGGGTATCTGGCCACCGCCATGATGGTCGGCTCCTTCCTCGTGGCCGTCGGCGTCTTCTTCGATCTCATGGGCCTCCACGGCGAGGAGCGCCGCTTCGAGCAGGACCTCTTCACCTGGATGAACGTCGGCGGCCTCGACGTCCACGTCGGGTTCCTCGTCGATCCGCTCTCGGTGACCATGGCGCTGTTCGTCACGGGGGTGGGCGCCCTGATCCATCTGTACTCCGTGGGCTACATGCATGGTGACGAGCGCTATCCGACCTTCTTCGTCTACCTGAACCTCTTCGCCTTCTCCATGCTGATGCTGGTCCTGGCCGACTCCTTCCTGCTGACGTTCCTCGGCTGGGAGGGCGTGGGCGCCTGCTCCTACTTCCTCATCTCGTTCTGGTTCGAGCGGGACTCGGCGGCCACCGCCGGCAAGAAGGCGTTCGTCACCAACCGGGTCGGCGACTTCGGCTTCATGCTGGCCATGTTCCTGATCTTCGCCACGTTCGGCTCGTTGAACTATGTGCCCGTGCTCGAGGAGGCCGGCACCCTGGCCAAGGGCACAGCCACCGCCATCGCTCTGCTGCTCTTCGTTGGCGCGGTGGGCAAGTCGGCCCAGCTGCCGCTGTACGTCTGGCTGCCCGACGCCATGGAAGGCCCGACGCCGGTCTCGGCTCTCATCCATGCCGCCACCATGGTCACCGCCGGCGTCTTCCTCATGGTCCGGGTCAACCCCATCCTGGACCTGGCGCCCGGCGCTCTCACCCTTATCGCGGTGATCGGGGCGCTCACCGCCTTCTTCGCCGCCACCATCGCGTGCGCGCAGAACGACATCAAGAAGGTGCTGGCCTACTCGACGGTGTCCCAGTTGGGGTACATGTTCCTGGCCGTGGGGTCGGGCGCCTACATCGCCGCCATCTTCCACATGGTCACCCATGCCTTCTTCAAGGCACTGCTCTTCCTCGGCGCCGGCTCCGTCATTCACGGCATGCACGACGAGCAAGACATGAAGCGGATGGGCGCCCTCCGCAAGTGGCTGCCGATCACCAGTGGCACCTTCATCGTCGGCTGGCTGGCCATTGCCGGCGTGCCCCCGTTCTCGGGGTTCTGGTCCAAGGACGACATCCTCCTCGCTGCGTGGGAGAAGAACCGGGCGTTGTGGTTCATCGGCCTGGTCACCGCGCTGATGACCGCCTATTACATGAGCCGCCAGGTGTTCCTCGTCTTCTTCGGCGGTGAGCGGTGGAAGCAGGCCCGCCAGAAGTCGGAGGGCGAAGCGGAGGCCGAGACGGAGCATGAGCCGGCCGCAGCGGGCGGCCATGGCGGTGGTGCCCATGGCGACTTCAAGCCCCACGAGTCCCCGACCACCATGACGTTCCCGCTCATCGCGCTCGCCGGCCTCGCCGCCATCGCCGGCATCCTGAAGAGCCCGCTGGAGCACTGGCTCGAGACGGTGCTGGCCCACCCCCATCACTTCGCGTCGAGCACCAGCACCAAGGTCGGTCTGGCGGCAGTGGCGACGGTGTCGGCGATCACCGGCATCCTCTTGGCCCGGGCCATCTGGCTCCGAGGCAAGACGGCCCGTCAGGACAGCCTCGAGCCCAAGGCGCTGCAGAACGCGTGGTACGTCGACGGGCTCTACCAGAAGCTCGTCGAGGCCCCGGGCCGGGCCCTCGCCAACTTCAGTGCCTTCGTCATCGACGCCAAGATCATCGACGGCACGGTGAATGGCGTGGGGGCGCTCGTCCGGGCCGGCGGCAGCCGCCTCCGCACCATCCAGTCGGGCTTCGTCCGCAGCTACGCGCTGGCCGTGGCGGTCGGCGCAGTGGCCATTCTGGCCTACGCCGTGGCGAGGACGTCCTAGATGTCCGACTCGTTCCCAATCCTGACCCTGCTCATCCTGGTGCCGATCGTCGGCGCCGCCGTCGTCGCCTGCATGCCCCGGGACAACGAGGGCATGCTCAAGCTGGTCGGGGTGACCTTCGCCGGCGTGGCCCTCGCCCTGTCTGCGGCCCTGGTCTTCGACTACCAGGTCGACGGCGGCGGCTTCCAGTTCCTCTCCGAGCACGTGTGGATCCGGTCCTTCGGCATCTCCTGGAAGCTGGGCGTCGACGGGATCTCGCTGTTCCTGATCGCGCTGACCGGCGTGCTGTTCCCCCTGGCCATCATCGGCCCCTCGGTGCACCGCGACGTCAAGGGCTACGTCGCCTGGATGCTCGTCCTCGAGGCGGGCTGCATGGGCGTATTCCTGTCGCTCGACCTCTTCCTGTTCTTCCTGTTCTGGGAGCTGGTGCTGGTCCCGATGTACTTCCTCATCGGTGGCTGGGGCTACGACCGGCGCATCTACGCAACCATCAAGTTCTTCCTCTACACGATGGTGGGCTCCGCCTTGATGCTCGTGGGCATCCTGGCCGTGGTTTTCCTCCACCAGCAGGCCACCGGGGACCTCACCTTCGACGTGATCACCCTGGCCGAGGAGCAGTCGCTGGCCTCCAGCACCGCACGCTGGCTGTTCCTGGCCTTCGCCGCCTCGTTCGCCATCAAGGTGCCGATCTTCCCGGTCCACACCTGGCTCCCCGACGCCCACACCGAGGCTCCGACCGGGGGGTCGGTGATCCTGGCCGGCGTCATGCTGAAGCTGGGCACCTACGGGTTCTTGCGGTTCGGGCTGTACATGTTCCCGCAGGCGTTCGTGGACCTGGCGCCGTGGTTCCTGACGCTCGGCACCATCGGCATCATCTACGGCGCGGTGGTGGCCACCATGCAGCGAGACCTGAAACGGCTGGTGGCGTACTCCTCGGTCGCCCACCTGGGCTTTATCGTCCTCGGGACGTTCGGGCTCTCCCAGCAGGGCCTGGAGGGCAGCGTCCTCCAGATGGTCAACCATGGGCTGTCCACCGGCGCCCTCTTCTTCCTCGTCGGCATGATCTACGAGCGCCGGCACACCCGCCTCATCGCCGAACTCGGCGGCATCCAGCGAGTTGCGCCGGTGTTCGCCGGCGTGTTCATGGTCGTCATGCTGTCCTCGATCGGTCTCCCGGGCTTGAACGGCTTTGTCGGGGAGTTCCTGATCCTCATCGGGACCTTCGTGACCCACCGGTGGTGGGCCGTGGTGGCCACCGCCGGCGTGATCCTCGCCGCCCTGTACATGCTGTGGGCCTACCAGCGGGTGTTCCACGGGCGCCTCGAAGGGGAGAACGCCAAGTTCCCGGAGATGACCATGCGCGAGCGGGCGATCATGGCCCCGCTCGTCATCCTGATCGTGGCCCTGGGCGTGTATCCGAGGCCGGTCCTCGACCGCATCGGCCCGTCGGTGCGTGAGCTCGTCACCCACGTCGAGGAGCACTCCGACTATCGCCAGCCCGCCGTCGCCGCAGGGGGTGCCGAGCGATGATCGCCCAGCTCGAGCCGCTGGCGCTGCCCCACGTCGAGTGGAGCCTGCTCGCACCGGAGCTGATCCTCATCGGCGGGGCGCTGGCCCTGCTGGTCGCGGGCACCTTCCGGCGGGACCGCACGATGGCTGCTGCGTCCTGCGTGTTCACCGTGGCCGTGGCGCTGGCCGCCCTGGTGGCGTCGTGGGGGTTGTGGGAGGAGGTCGGCGGCGGCGAGGCCGGCGCCCGCCTGGCCGTGGCCGACGCGGTGGTAATCGACGGGTTCGCCGTCTTCTTCACCGTGGTCATCTGCCTCGCGGTCGGCGTGGGGGCCCTGCTCGCTCACGGGTATCTCCAGCAGGAGAGGTTGGAGGCGCCCTCGTTCCTCGTCCTGATGATGCTGTCCGCCTCCGGCGGCATTCTCATGGCCAAGGCCAACGACCTGATCCTGATCTTCCTCGGGCTGGAGATCCTGTCCATCGCCCTGTACGTGCTGGCCGGTTACCACCAGCGCCGGGAACAGTCCCGGGAGGCGGCGATCAAGTATTTCGTGCTGGGGTCGTTCTCCTCGGCGTTCTTCCTGTATGGCGTGGCGCTGACCTACGGGTCCACCGGGTCCACCAACCTGGGCTTCATCGCCGAGTTCCTGGCCACCCAGACGGTCACCGGCGGTGTGCTGATGGGTGGCATGGCGTTCCTGTTGGTGGGCCTGGGGTTCAAGGTGGCCGCCGTGCCGTTCCACATGTGGACGCCCGACGTCTACCAGGGCTCGCCGACGCCCGTCACCGGCTTCATGGCCGCTGCGGCCAAGGCCGCCGGCTTCGCCGCCCTCCTGCGCATCTTCTACTCGGCGCTGGGCACCGAGCAGCTCGACTGGAAGCCCATCATCTGGGTCCTCGCCGTGCTGAGCATGGTGGTCGGGTCCGTGCTGGCGGTGGTGCAGGCCGACGTCAAGCGCATGCTGGCCTACTCCTCGATCAGCCACGCCGGCTACATCCTGATCGGTCTCCAGGCGGCCAACGACCGGGGCATCGCCGGGTCGCTCTTCTACCTGCTGGCCTACTCCTTCCTGGTGATGGGCAGCTTCGCAGTGGTGGCGATCGTGTCCAGGAAGGGCGATACGCTCACCGGCCTCGACGCCTATCGCGGGCTGTCGCGGGACCGGCCAGGGCTGGCGCTGGCGTTCACCGTCTTCCTGCTGGCCCAGGCCGGGGTGCCGTTCACGTCCGGCTTTCTCGCCAAGTTCTACGTGATCTCCGCTGCCGTCGAAGCCCGCTCCTACGCCATCGCCATCATCGCCATGCTGGCGTCGGTCGTCGCCGCCTTCTTCTACCTGCGCCTCATCGTCGTCATGTACATGGCGACGGATCAGACCATGGCCGGCGTGGGGGCGGAGACGGCGCTGGCGGCCGAGCACGGCGAGGGCGCCGGCGGTGTGGCCACCGAGGTCGTCACCAGGGTGCACATCCCGGTGGCCGCGGCGGTGGCGATCGGGATCTGCCTGGCGTACACGGTCGGCGCCGGCCTCATCCCCCAACCGGTCATCGACTTCGCCCGCCACGCCACCCTGCTGCGGCTGTAGGGAGCCGGCGCCGGATCCCGTCGAAACTGGGAACAGAGGCCCGGGACCACTACCATCGCCGCGACTGTCGAGCAGAGGCGCAACGTGTCGGTAGGGAATTTGCGACAAGAGGATGATCACCGGGTCGATTCAGGCGCCCGTATGCAGGTCGACGAGGACGGGGCGCGCTATTGGGTGCGCTGCTCCTGCGGCTGGACGAGCGACCCTTCACTCACCGCGGTGCTGGCCGAAGCGGCCGGTGAACAACACCGCACCCTCGCCGCCACCCGGCGCCACCCCCGTCCGTGACCGCCGTCTCCGAAGCGGCGCCAGACTCCGACCTTCGTTAGGATCACGCCCGATGTCAGAGTTCCTCCGCCAGTACCTCACCGTGGCCATTTTCGGCGGGGCCGCAGTGCTGATGGTGTCGGCGATGCTGGGTCTGGGCAAGCTGCTGCGGCCCACCCGGCCGCAGACCGGGAAGTACATCAACTACGAGTGCGGCGTCGACCCCGTCGGCGTGGGCTGGTCGCAGAGCCAGATCCGTTACTACGTGTTCGCCCTGCTCTTCGTCATGTTCGACGTCGAGGCGGTGTTCATCTTCCCTTGGGCCGTGCGCCTCGAGCAGCTGGCCGTCTTCGGACTCGTCGAGATGGGCATCTTCGTGGTCATCCTGGCCCTCGGGCTCCTCTATGCCTGGCGAAAGGGCGTTTTGCGTTGGGTCTAATTTCGCCGTCGCAACCAAAGGTTGCTCGGCGAGGCAGTTGCGCTCCAGCCGGCCGGCGGAGCCGGCCGGCCTCCGCCGTCTTTTCCGGTCGCCAGCTGCGGGGGGCGCCTCCGGCGCCGTTCGCAGCCAGCGACATTGAGGAGTCCGTCTAGATGGGTCTTGTCGAGAAGGGCACGTTCTCCAAGCCCTCCATGAAGCCGCTCACGTGGCTCCTCAACTACAGCCGGAAGTACTCCCTCTGGGTGTACCAATGGGGCCTGGCTTGTTGCGCCATCGAGATGGGCGCCGCCTTCGGCTCCCCCCGGTACGACGTGATGCGCTTAGGCGTGATCCCGTTCCCCGCCGGCCCCCGCCAGGCCGACCTGGTCGTGGTCTCGGGCACGGTCACCGACAAGATGGCGCCGGCCATCCGCCGGCTGTGGGAGCAGATGCCCGACCCGAAGTACGTGATCTCCATGGGCTCGTGCGCCAACTGCGGCGGCCCCTACTGGGACTCGTACTCGGTGACCAAGGGCGTGGACCAGATCATCCCGGTCGACGTCTACGTCCCCGGCTGCCCGCCCCGGCCCGAGGCCCTGCTGGAGGGCATCGTGCTCCTGCAGGAGCGCATCCAGAACGAGGACATGGCAGAGCGCTGGCGAGGGGAGCCGATTGTCGTCCGCTGACTCCGGAGCCGGTGCCTCCACCGCCACCGACGACCGCCAGCAGGCGCTCCTCGAGGATCTGACCACCAGGCTCGGCGACGCCGTGCTCGGATCCCATATTCGCAGCGGCGACCTCTGGGTCCGCGTCCGCCCTGACGCCTGGGTGCGCACCGCCCGTGAGTGCAAGGCCATGGGCTTCGACTACTTCTGTTACCTCTCCGGCATCGACTGGCTGCCCCACACCTGGCCGAACCCCAAGGTCATCGAGGGCGCCGGCGACGCCGTCACCGACGAGGACCCGCCCGAGGCCGAAGCCGGGTTCGAGGCCGACGAGCCGGCCGTCGGTGGCGAGATCGTCACCGGCTTCGCCGGCGGCGACACCCGGTTCCAGGTCATCGCCCGGCTGTACTCCACCATCCGCCACATCGGGGTGACACTGAAGGCCGACCTCGACGACGCCAATCCCGCCATCGACTCCTGGATCGGCGAGTACCCGGGGGCCGACTGGTGTGAGCGGGAGACCTGGGAGATGTACGGCTTCCACTTCAACGGCCACCCCAACCTGATCAAGCTCTACCTGCCCGGCGAGTTCGAGGGCTTCCCCATGCGTAAGGACTTCCCGCTCCTCGCCCGCGAGGTCAAGCCCTGGCCGGGCCTGGTCGACGTCGAGCAGTTCCCCGCCACCTACAAGGGCGACGACTGATGGCCGTCAGCGAGCAGCAACGCCTCTCCTACATCGCCTCGCAGGCCGCCGACGCCCGGCTGGCGGTCGAGCTCCAGACCGAGGAGATGACCCTCAACCTCGGGCCGCAGCACCCGGCCACCCACGGCACCCTGCGCATCGTGGCCAAGCTCGACGGCGAGCAAGTGGTCAAGGCCGACGTGATCTGCGGCTACATGCACCGCGGCTACGAAAAGCTCACCGAGGTCCGCACCTACCCCCAGATCAACACCCTCATCAACCGGATCGACTGGCTGTCCTCGTTCGCCAACGAGGTCCCCTTTATCCTGGCCGCCGAGGACCTCATGGAGGTCGAGGCCCCGCCCCGGGCCCAGTGGATCCGCACGATCTTCTTCGAGCTAAGCCGCATCGCCAACATCACCCTCTTTATCGGCGAGATGGGCGTCCAGCTGGGCGCCATCACCCCCGTGTTCTTCGCCTTCCGCGACCGCGAGCACGTGCTCAATCTGATCGAGGAGGCCACCGGCGGGCGCTTCCACCCGAACTTCGACCGCATCGGCGGCCTCAAGGACGACCTGCCCAAGGGCTGGATCGCCGAGACCAAGGACGCTATGCGCCGCATCCGGGGCTACTGCGACGAGCTCGAAGACCTCCTGATGGGCAACGAGATCTTCGAGGCCCGTACCCGGGGAGTCGGGGTCATCCCGGCCGACGTCGGGTTGTCCTACGGGCTCTCCGGCGCCAACATCCGGGCCAGTGGGGTCGACTGGGACCTCCGCCGGGACGCACCGTCGCCGCTGGCATGGAAAGAGGTCGACTGGAAGGTCTGGACCCACCCCGACGGCGACTCCTTCGCCCGGTACTGGGTCCGCCTGCAGGAGACGCGCGAAGCCACACTCATCGTCGACCAGCTCCTGGAGGGCCTGCCTTCGGGCCCGATCCAGGCCAAGGTGCCCCGCATCATCAAGGTGCCCGCCGGCGAGGCGTGGGCTCACACCGAGAACCCGCTCGGCGAGATGGGCTACTACGTCGTCAGTCAGGGCGGCCTGGGCCCGTTCCGGGTCAAGATCCGGTCGGCCTCGTTCCACAACATCTCGATCGTCCCCTGGCTGCTGAAGGGCGTCTACGTGCCCGACATCATCACCATCCTCAGCAGCCTCTATTTCATCCTCGGTGATATCGACCGGTAGCCGACAGAACGCCCGAAGGGCTTGTTCTGTCGGAACAGATGGGCAGTGCGCCGGAGGCGCTCCTAGCTTTTCGCCGTGCGCAGCACTGAGTAGTGTCCTGCGCGTGCACGCCAGGGGGATGGTGCGATGACGATGCTCGCGCTCGAGGTGCCCTACTGGCAGCTCACCATCCTCAAGACGGTGATCGTGCTGTCGATCATCCCTGCGGCCGCCGTCATCCTCGGCTACGTCTTCCTCCTCAAGATGATGGCCCACATGCAGAGCCGGATGGGCCCGATGGAGCCGGGCGGCTACCACGGCTGGTTCCAGCTCATCGGCGACGGCATCAAGTTCATCCAGAAGGAGGACATCATCCCGGGGGAGGCCGACCGGCGCGTGTTCGCCCTCGCCCCCGTTGTCGTCCTCATCTCCACCTTCCTGCTCTACATCGTGGTCCCGGCCGGCCCCCGGCTGGTGGTGCAGGACCTCGATGTCGGCATCTTCTACGCCTTGGCCGTCTCCTCCCTCAGCGTGATCGGCATCCTCATGGCCGGCTGGGCGTCGGCCAACAAGTTCGCCCTGCTCGGGTCGCTACGGGCCGCCGGCCAGCTCATCGCCTACGAGCTGCCCCTGGTGCTGGCGGTCGTCGGCGTGGTCATCCAGGCCAACACCATGAGCCTTCAGGGCATCGTCAACGCCCAGGCTGACGGGGCCATCTTCGGCCTGTCCTGGGTCGGCAACCCGTTCATCCTCACCCAGATCGTCGGGTTCGGCATCTTCCTGGCCGCGGCTCAGGCCGAGCTGACACAGACGCCCTTCGACATGCCGGTGGCCGAGTCCGAGCTCGTCGCCGGCTACATGACGGAGTACTCCGGCTTCCGCTTCCTCTTCTTCTTCATGGCCGAGTTCGGCACCGCCTTCGCCCTCTCCGCCATCGCCGCCACCCTCTACTTCGGCGGCTGGTACCAGCCGTTCTTCAAGACGGGGATCATGGCCGACGTCCTGGGCCCGGTGGTCCTCGGCGCCAAGGTGATGCTGATCGCCTTCCTGATCTTCTGGATCCGGTTTACCTTCCCCCGCTTCCGCGAGGACCAGCTCCAAGCCTTCGCCTGGAAGTTCCTCATCCCCCTCTCCCTCGTCAACATCATGGTGACTGCGATGTTCAAGGTGTTCCTGTGATCGCCGTCGCAAGCGGAGCTTGCTCGGCGAGGCAATCGCGCTCAAGCCGACCGGCGGAGCCGGCCGGCCTTCGCCCTGATTCCTTCTGGCCGGCCGCCGGAGAGGCCGCCTCCGGCGGCGTCCACGGCCGCCGGCACGAAAGTCCACTCGAGGTGATTCTGTAAATGCCCGACATTCCCGGTTTCGCCAAGGGCCTCGGCGTCACGTTCAAAACCATGGTCAACACCTGGACCAAGGGCGCGGTCACGGTGCAGTACCCGCATGAGAAAGAAGACCTTGCCCCCCGCACCCGGGGCGTCATTGCCCTCAAGGAGGAGAACTGCACGGTCTGCATGCTCTGTGCTCGGGAGTGTCCGGACTGGTGCATCTACATCGAGGGTCACAAAGAGAAGCGCCCGCCCCGCCGTGAGGGCGGCAAGCCCCGCACGGTGAACGCCCTCGACCGCTTCGACATCGACTACGCCCTCTGCATGTACTGCGGGATCTGCGTGGAGGTGTGCCCCTTCGACGCCCTCTTCTGGACACCCGAGTACGAGTACTCCGAGTCCAGCATCGCCGACCTCCTGCACGACAAGGACCGTCTCGGCGAGTGGATGGTCACCGTCCCTGACCCCCCTGCCCTCGAGGCAGGGGCGGTGAAGAAGAAGTAGCAGGAGCTAGCGTCCCCGCGATGGTGGCTCAGAACATCGTCTTCGGCATTCTCGCCGTGGTCATGGTGACCGCGGCATTCCGGCTGGTCACCACCCAGAACGTCGTGCGCGCCGCCCTCTTCCTGGCCATCGTGCTGGCCGGCGCCGCCGGCCTGTACATCCTCCTGGCCGCCGAGTTCGTGGCCTGGGTCCAGGTCCTGGTGTACATCGGCGCCGTGGTCGTGCTCCTGCTCTTCGGCGTCATGCTCACCCGGGCACCCATCGGCCGCGACGCCGACCTCGACAACGAGCAGCGCCTGCTGGGCGCCCTCGTCGCGCTGTTCCTCCTCGGGTCACTGGGCGCGGTCCTGCTCGACGCCTTCGGCGACCAGAAGGTCGGTACCGTCAATATCCGCCGCACCGCCGAGGTGAGCGACTCCATCTTCGGCGACTTCGTCATCCCCTTCGAAGTTGCCTCGATCCTGCTTCTCTCCGCTCTCGTCGGCGCCGTCGCGCTGGCGCGCCGGGACTAGGGAGTTCCCGTGTACCTGAACCAGTTCCTCTTACTCGCCGCCATACTGTTCTGCCTCGGCGTCTACGGCGTGCTGGCCCGGAAGAACGCCGTGCTCGTGCTCATGTCGATCGAGCTCATGCTCAACGCGGTGAACATCAACCTCATCGCCTTCGGCGCCTTCCGCGACAACGTGATCGGCCAGGTGTTCTCGCTCTTCGTGATTACCATCGCGGCCGCCGAGGTCGGCGTGGGGCTGGCCATCGTCCTGCTCATCTTCCGCAACCGGGCCGACATCGACTTGGACGAGCTCGACCTCATGAAGGGCTAGGGCCGCCGCTCAATGCTGGACAACGCCTGGCTCATTCCGCTCATCCCGGCGGTCTCCTTCTTCGTCATCCTGTTCTTCGGCAAGCGCATGCCCAAGAAGGGCGCCGAGGTGGGCATCGGCGCTCTCACCGCGTCGTTCATTCTCTCAATCCTGGTGGCGCTGGCCTGGATCGGCGAGCACGTCCCCCGCCACGCGATCCACCAGCACTCGACATGGTTCGAGATCGGCGGGGTCGAGATCGGCGCCGGCATCCGTGTCGATGGGCTCACTGTCATGATGCTGGTGGTCGTCACCTTCATCTCACTGATGGTGCACGTCTACTCAACCGGCTACATGCACGGCGACCGGCGCTTCACCTACTTCTTCGCCGCCCTGTCGTTGTTCACCGCCGCCATGCTGCTCCTGGTCGTCTCCGACAACACCCTCCAGCTCATGATCGGGTGGGAGCTCGTCGGCCTGTGCTCGTTCATGCTGATCGGCCACTGGTGGGAGGAGGGGGTCAACTCCGGCGCCGCCATCAAGGCGTTCATCACCACCCGTACGGGCGACGTCGGCCTGATGACCGGCATCATCCTCCTGTTCTTCGCTGCCGGCCGCTCTTTCGACATTGAGCACCTGAACCACGAGGCGCTCACCGGGGCCATCGGCCACGGCACGCTCCTGGTCGGCGCCTCGCTGCTCTTCCTCGGAGTCATGGGTAAGAGCGCCCAGTTCCCGCTCCACGTCTGGCTCCCCGACGCCATGGCCGGCCCGACACCCGTCTCGGCGCTGATCCACGCCGCCACCATGGTCGTGGCCGGCGTCTACCTGATCGCCCGCCTGTACGGGGTCTTCTTCGCCGGGTTCTCCATCGAGGCCGGCGGCATCAACCTCGTGGCCATCATCGGCGCCATCACCGTGATCATCGCCGCCCTGCTGGCGTTCGTGCAGGACGACGTGAAGAAGGTCCTGGCCTACTCCACCGTCAGCCAGCTTGGCTACATGGTCATGGCCCTGGGCGTCGGAGCGTGGACGGCGGCGGTCTTCCACCTCTTCACCCACGCCTTCTTCAAGGCCCTGCTCTTCCTCGGCTCCGGGTCACTCATCCATGCGGTGCACTCCAACAACATGAGCGAGATGGGGGGCATGCGAAAATTCATGCCCACCACGTTCTGGACCTTCATGGTCGGCTCGGTGGCCCTCGCCGGCATCTTCCCGCTGGCCGGCTTCTGGTCCAAGGACGAGATCCTGCTCGGCGCCTCGGAGAACGGCTTCCCGCTGATGCTCCTCGTGGGCCTGGCCGGGGCGTTCATGACCGCGGCCTACATGACCCGGGCCTGCTACCTCATCTTCGCGGGGGAGTACCGGGGCCACGGGCACCCGCACGAGTCGCCGCCCTCGATGGCGTGGCCGCTGCGCATCCTGGCCGTGCCGGCCGTGCTGGCCGGTCTCCTCAACGCTCCCGGCATCCTGCTGTTCAACGGCTGGGTGGAGTTCGAGGTCGAGGGCGTCGAGCACTTCCTCCACCACCACGACTTCAACCCTCTCCTAGCGGTCGGATCGCTGGGCATCGCCCTGCTTGGCATTGCAGTGGCGTCGGCGTACTACTTCCGTGGCGCCCTCAACGGCCTCTCCGACCGGCTGCCGATCCTGAAGGTCGGCCACAAGATCCTGGTCAACAAGTACTACCTCGACGACCTGTTCCTGGCCATCATCCGCGGCATCCAGTACCCGATCGCCAAGGCCGCGTACTGGGTCAACCAGAACATCCTCGACGGGGTCATCAACGGGGTGGGCAAGGGCGCACAGCGCACCGCTCACGTGGTGTACGACGTGATCGACCAGCGGGTGATCGATGGGGCCGTCAACGGCGCCGGCCTCTCGGCGGAGGAGGGCGGCAGCATCCTGCGTCACATCCAGACGGGGCGGGTGCAGCAGTACGCGGCGTTGTTGTTCGGTGCGGTCGCAGTCTTGGCGATGGGCCTCGTGGCCTTCACATGAGGGAGCTTCGAATCAATGTTGGCTAAGAATCAGTGCTGACCGCTGCGATATTCCTGCCGATCGTCGGGGCCGCGCTCCTTGCGCTGATCCCGCGTGAGCGCGAGGACATGCTCAAGGCCGTCGCCCTGCTCGTCACCGGGGCCACGACGGTCGTCGGGCTCTCACTGCTGTTCGGGTTCGACTACGCCGACGCCGGCCGCCTCCAGTACGAGGTCGACAGCAACTGGATCGAGGTCATCAACAGCCGCTACCACATCGGCATCGACGGCATCTCCCTGCCGATGCTGTTCCTGTCGATGGTCATCACGCTGCTGTGTGTCATCTACTCCTGGGACCACTTCCCGGAGCCGCACAACCCCAAGGCGTTCCTGATCCTCATGCTCGTCCTCGAGACGGGCATGAACGGCACCTTCGCCGCCCAGGACCTCATCCTGTTCTTCGTCTTCTTCGAGCTGGTCCTGCTCCCCATGTACTTCATGATCGGGGTGTGGGGCGGGCCCAACCGCCAGTACGCGGCGATCAAGTTCTTCCTCTACACGCTGTTCGGTTCCGCGCTGATGATCCTGAGCTTCCTCGCCCTCTACTTCAAGGGCGGGCAGACCTTCGACATCCCACTGCTCATCGCGCAGGGCAACACCATCGCCCACGGCACGCAGCTACTCATCTTCGGCGGCCTGTTCATGGGCTTCGCCATCAAGGTGCCGATGTTCCCGTTCCACACCTGGCTGCCCGACGCCCACACCGAGGCGCCCACGGTGGGGTCGGTGATCCTGGCCGCCGTCCTCCTGAAACTGGGGACGTACGGGTTCATTCGCATCGCCATCCCGATCCTGCCGGAAGCCGCCCAGTCATGGGCCCCGTGGATCGGGCTACTGGCCGTCATCGGCATCATCTACGGCGCCCTGGGCTGTCTCGCCCAGCGGGACATGAAGCGCCTCATCGCCTTCTCCTCGGTCGCCCACATGGGCTTCGTGATGCTCGGTATCGCCACCCTGACCGACTTCGGCATCAACGCCGCCGTCTTCGGGATGGTCGCCCACGGCCTCATCACCGGCATGCTGTTCTTTATCGCCGGCTCCATCCAGGAGCGCTTCGGTACCCGCGAGCTGTCCCGGCTGGGTGGCCTCCTTCTCCAGGCGCCCCGCCTGGGATGGATCCTCGGCTTCTGTGCCTTTGCGTCGCTCGGCCTGCCGGGCCTGGCCGGGTTCTGGGGCGAGTTCCCCGCCATTCTCTCCGCCTACCAGCCGGCCGACGGGCTGAGCGAGGCGACGTTCCGGGCCTACATGGCCGTGGCCGCCATCGGTACCGTCTTCGCCGCCGGGTACCTGCTGTGGATGCTCCAGCGGGTGGCCTTCGGCACCGTGAAGCCCGAGTTCGAGGACGCCCATATCCACGACGTGCACATCCCCGAGTACATCGCCTGGACGCCGCTGCTGATCGGCATCCTGCTCTTCGGGATCTTCCCCCACCTCCTGTTCGACATGATCGACCCGGCCGTCTCCGCCGTGACGTCGGGGGTCGACGCCCTCGGCAACGCGGCCGCCGGCGCCGGCCGCTAGTCCGACATGCCGTTCACCCCGCCCACCCTCGACTACCACGGGCTGGCGCCCGAGATCGTCCTCACGCTGGTGATCGCGATCGTGCTGGTGGCCGACCTCTTCCTCGACTCGTCGCGCAAGTGGCTGCTGTCGAACATCGCCGCTTTCGGCCTGGTGGCGGCCATGGTGCCGATCCTGTCGCTGGCCCTCTCCGACACCGACGTGCGCTCGATGGTCGGCGGGGCCTACGTGGTCGACAACTTCGCCCTGGTGCTCAAAGCCCTGTTCCTCGGCGTGGGATTCGTCGTCCTCCTGATGTCGATCAACTACGTCGAGGACGGCGACTACTACGAGGGCGAGTTCTACTTCCTCCTGCTGTGCTCCCTGCTGGGCATGGTGGTGATGTCGTCCTCGCGTGACCTCATCACCATCTTCGTGGCCCTGGAGACACTTTCCATCCCCGCCTACATGCTCGCCGGCTGGCGCAAACGCGACCTGAAGAGCAACGAGGCGTCGCTCAAGTACTACCTCCTCGGGGTCCTCGCCTCGGCGATCATGCTCTACGGCATGTCCCTGATCTACGGATTCACGGGCACGACCATCCTGTCCGAGATCGGCGAGCAGATGGCCGGCAACGCCGCCGAACAGCCCATGGTCACCCTGGCCATCGTGTTCATCATCGTGGGCTTCGCCTTCAAGGTGTCGGCCGTCCCGTTCCACTCCTGGGCACCCGACACCTACGAGGGCGCGCCCACGCCCGTCACCGCGTTCCTTTCGGTGGCCTCCAAGACCGGCGGCTTCGTCGCCCTCCTCCAGCTGGTCTTCATCGGCTTCTTCGGCCGTGACGACGTCTGGGGGCCGATGTTCGGCATCCTGGCCGCGCTGACCATGACCGTCGGCAACCTCATCGCCCTGCGGCAGACGAACATCGTCCGCATGTTGGCGTACTCATCGATCGCCCAGGCCGGCTACATCCTGGTGCCCCTGGCCGTGGCCGGCTCCGGGCCCGGCGCGGCGTCGCAGTCGGCCTTCACCGCTGCGGTCGTCTATCTCCTCGTCTACGCGGCGATGAACCTCGGCGCCTTCGCCATCGTGATCGCCGTGGCCCGCAAGACCCGGTCCGGCGAGATCAGCTCCTACGGCGGGCTGTACGAGTACGCGCCGGGGTTGGCCGTCATCATGACGATCTTCCTGTTCTCGCTGGCCGGCATCCCGCCACTCGCGGGGCTGTGGGCCAAGTTCTTCGTGTTCCGGTCGGTGATCGACGCCGGCACTCCGTGGGCGCTGCTCCTCGGCGTGGTCGTCGCCGTCAACTCGGTGATCGCGCTGTTCTATTACGCGGCCATCGCCAAGGAGATGTGGATGAACCCGGTGCCGGACGGCGATAAGACCCGCATCCGGGTGCCGGCGCCGCTCATCACCGCCCTGGGCATCACCGCTGCCGTCGTCGTCCTCGTCGGCGTGTACCCGCAGACGTTCGCCAACTTCGGGGATCTCGCGTCGCTCGTTCCCTGAGCGCGTCGACCTCGTTCGTTCGTTTCCCTCTCTCCATTTCGGTCGAGTTGATCGTGCCGGCGGGCGAGCGGAGCTCGCCCCGCCTCCGCACTGTCCTTCGTGGTGTCCTCAGCCGGAGGGACCGCTTGTAGCGGCGAGCGCGGCCACGGACCTTGCCGCGATGAGCGCGGCGAAGGTTTGTGACCAAGGCCCTACGGGAGCTGGTCGCGGCGCAGGCGCCGCTCGGCTTCGATCAGGTGGTCGCGCTGGCGCTGTACCACCCGCAGTTCGGGTTCTACGAGAGGGGCGGGGCCGCCGGGCGGGCGGGCGACTTCATCACCAGCCCCGAGGTCGGCCCCCTCTTCGGTACCGTGCTGGCCCGGGCCCTCGACGAGTGGTGGGCCGAGCTGGGGGAGCCGGCGCCGTTCACGGTGGTGGAGGCCGGCGCCGGCCGGGGGGCCCTGGCGAAGGCCGTACTGGCGGCGGCGCCGGCGTGCGGGCCGGCGCTGCGCTACGTCGCCGTCGAGCGCTCCGCCGCCCTGCGGGCGCAGCACCCCGCCGGCGTGGAGTCGGCTCCAGCGCTGCCGGCAGAGCCGTTCGCCGGCGTCATCCTTGCCAACGAGCTGCTCGACAACCTGCCGTTCGGGCTCCTGGAGCGGACGGCGGACGGGTGGGCGGAAGTCCAGGTCGACGTCGATCTGCGGGAAATGCTCATTCCGGTGGACCACCACCTCGAGGCGCCGGCCAGCGCCCGCATCCCCGTCCAGCGGGCGGCCCGGGCATGGGTGGAGGCCGCGCTCGCGCTCGTGCGTCCGGGGCGGGTCGTCGCCGTCGACTACGCCGACACCACCGCGTCCATGTCCCGCCGGCCGTGGACCGACTGGGTCCGCACTTACCGCAGCCACGGCCGCGGTACCCACCCCCTCGAGGACCTCGGCCTCCAGGACATCACCTGCGAGGTGGCGGTGGACCAGCTGCCGCCGACCGCCCAGAACCGGAGCCAGGCCGAGTTCCTCCGGGCCTACGGCATCGACGAGCTCACCGCCGAGGCCCGGAGCGCCTGGCATGAGCGGGCCCACATCGGCGACCTCCAGGCCCTCATGGCCCGCAGCCGGGTCCACGAGGCGGCGGCTCTGACCGACGAGACCGGGCTCGGCGCGTTCCGCGTCCTCGAATGGACTCAGGGCGTGTAGCGCACGCCCTCGGCGGCCGACGCCGGCGAGCTGACCACCACCAGGCCGCCCCAGATGATCATCCCCTGCCCGTCCCACGCGGCCACGGGGAAGCCCCGTCCGAGGAGGGGGACCGCCTCCATGGTGCGCCACCGGTTGGTGGCCGGGTCGTACGCGGCGCCGTCGTCGACCGGCGACAGGAGCGTGCGCCGCTCGACGATGGTGTCGAGCGGGCTGTTGTCGCCCGCCCCCGGCTGGCCGATGCCACCCCACACGAGCATCTCCCGGCCTGACCACACCGCGGCCGGCGCCGCCCGGGCCCCCACCGGCGCCGGCGGCAGGGCCCTCCACCGGTCGGCGGCCGGGTCGTAGGCCGCGCCGTCCTCGGCGACGAAAGTCTGCTCGGAGTCGCCGCCCCACACCAGCAGCTCCCGGCCTGACCACACCGCCGCCGGCGCGAAGCGGCCGGGGATCGGCGAGCGGGCGATCATCCGCCACCGGTCGGTGGCCGGGTCGTAGGCCGCCCCGTCGCCGAACCCGCTACCGCTCCACACCACGAGCTCCCGCCCCGTCCATGCCGTGACCGGCAGCGTCCGGCCGGCGAGGGGAGAGGCGGCCATCGGTCGCCACCGGTCGGCGCCCGGGTCGTAGGCCGCACCATCGGCGGTCTCGCTCCCTCCCCACACCAGCATCTCCCGTCCCGTCCAGACCGCCGCCGAGCCCGTCCGAGGCGACAGGGCCGCGCCGGCCATGGGGCGCCAGGTGTCCTCCGCCGGGTTGTACGCCGCCCCGTCGGCCAGCAGTGCCTGTCCCGAGGTCCCGCCCCAGACGAGCATCTCCGTACCGGTCCAGGCGGTGGCCGCCGCTTCCCGACTCGTCAGTGGGGAGTCCGCCAGCTTCCGCCACGCGTCGTTGGCCACGTTGTAGGCCGCGCCGTCGGCCAGATGGGGTGCCCCGTCGTTGGGGCACGAGGCGCCGGCGCAGCTCTCCCCACCCCAGATCAGCAGCTCCTGGCCGGTCCACGCCACCGAGGCGTCGTACCGGCCGCAAAGGCTGGACGGCGACATCTCCCGCCAGTGCGTTCCGCCGCCGGCGGAGCCGATGCCGACGTCGGGCGCGGTTTCGGTCGGGCAGCGAGGCGCTTCGGGGTCACCCCGGCCGGTCGTACGCAGAACCTGGGCGATGCCGACGATGGCCAGGAAGATCAGCGGGATGGCGAAGGTCGACCATTTGCTGCGGGTCGGCACCGGCGCCTTGCTGGCGTGGTCGGGGCACTTGAGCCCGACCTCGGTGCGGATGGCGCAGTCCGGGCAGATCGGCGTGTCGCAGGTGACGCAGGTGATACGGGTCGGCTTGAGGTGGCGGGTGCAGGTGAGCTCGCCGGGGCTGTCCACGGTGCGGAAGGCTAGCCACGACTCGGTGGGTAGGCTCCCAAGCCATGGGCGACAACCCGGCAATCGAGGCGTTCCAGCTCGAGGAGCGCAGGTTCGCACCGTCGGAGGAGTTCAAGAAGGACGCCCTGGTCGTCGACGCCTGGATGTACGACGACGCCGAGCGCGACTGGCAGGGTTTCTGGGCCCGGCAGGCGCTCGACCTGCTCGACTGGTCCGCAGAGTGGCACACGATCCTGGAGTGGGATCTGCCGTTCGCCAAGTGGTTCGTCGGCGGCAAGCTCAACGTGGCTTACAACTGCGTCGACCGACACGTCGAGGCCGGCCGGGGCGACAAGGTCGCCTTCCACTGGGAAGGTGAGCCGGGCGACACCCGCACCGTCACCTACGCCGATCTCCAGGTCGAGGTCCGCCGCTTCGCCGCCGCGCTGCGGTCCCTCGGCGTGGCCAAGGGCGACCGGGTGGCCATCTACATGCCGATGGTCCCCGAGCTGCCGATTGCCATGCTGGCCTGTGCGCGCCTCGGCGCCCCCCACTCCGTGGTGTTCGGCGGCTTCTCGTCGGAGTCGCTGCGCGACCGGATCAACGACGCCGAAGCCAAGGTGCTGATCACCGCCGACGGCGGCTGGCGGCGGGGCAACATCATCCCGCTCAAGGACAACGCCGACGCCGCGGTGGCCGAGACCCCGTCGATCGACCACGTCGTCGTCCTGCGGCGCACGGACCAGCCGGTGGGTTGGGACGATGCCCGCGACAAGTGGTGGCACGAGCTGATGGCCGGCGTGTCGGACGAGGCTGCCGACGCACCACCCGAACCGGTCGACGCCGAGGACCTGCTCTACCTGCTCTACACGTCGGGCACGACAGCGAAGCCGAAGGGCATCATGCACACGACCGGCGGCTACCTCACCCAGGTGGCGTTCACCCACAAGTACGTCTTCGACCTCCACGCCGACACCGACGTCTACTGGTGTGCAGCCGACATCGGATGGGTCACCGGGCACAGCTACATCGTCTATGGCCCTCTGGCCAACGGGGCCACCTCGGTGATGTACGAGGGCAGCCCGGACTTCCCGCAGAAGGACCGGTGGTGGTCGATCATCGAGCGCTACAAGGTGAGCATCCTCTACACCGCACCCACCGCCATCCGCACGTTCATGAAGTGGGGCACCGAGTACCCCGACGCCCACGACCTGTCGTCGCTGCGGGTGCTCGGATCGGTGGGGGAGCCGATCAACCCCGAGGCCTGGATCTGGTACCACGAGAACATCGGCGGCGGGCGCTGCCCGCTCGTCGACACCTGGTGGCAGACCGAGACGGGCGCCATCATGATCTCGCCGCTGCCCGGCGCCACGACGCTGCGGCCGGGATCGGCCACGTTCCCGCTGCCGGGGGTCGCCGCCGAGGTGGTCGACGACGCCGGCAACGCGTGCTCCACCGGCGGCGGTTACCTCACCCTCACCCGGCCATGGCCCTCCATGCTCCGGGGCATCTACGGCGACCCTGAGCGGTACCGGCAGACGTACTGGTCGAGGTTCCCCGGCCGGTACTTCGCCGGCGACGGTGCCCGCGTCGACGACGATGGCTACTTCTGGCTCATGGGCCGGGTCGACGACGTGATGAACATCTCGGGTCACCGGGTCTCGACCACCGAGGTGGAGTCGGCGCTCGTCGACCATCCCACCGTGGCCGAAGCGGCCGTGGTCGGGGCCAAGGACCCGACCACCGGCCAGGCCATCATCGCTTACGTCACCCTCAGGGCCGGCGTTGAGGCCGACAGCGAGCACGGCGAGGTCCTGCGCAAGCACGTCACCAAGAAGATCGGCGCCGTCGCCCGGCCCCACACCGTGATCTTCACCGACGACCTGCCCAAGACCCGCAGCGGCAAGATCATGCGCCGGCTCCTGAAGGATGTGGCCGAGGGCCGCGACCTGGGCGACACCACCACGCTGGCCGACGCCGGCGTGGTCGAGGAGATCAAGCGGCGGGCGGCCGCCGGCGGTCCGGGCGAGGAGTAGCGGGCTGGCCGACATCCCTTCGCACTGGCGCTGGCGGGCCGAGCCCGTCAGCGGCCCTGCGGTGCTCGTCGACATCGATGGTGTTCTCTCCGACGCCACCGGCCGCCAGCACTTCCTCGAAGATCAGTCCAAGCGCAATTGGCGCGAGTTCTTCAACGCATGCGGCGACGACCCGGTGATCGCCGAGGTCGCCCGCCTCATCGAGTTGCTCGACCGTGACCTGGCCGTCGTCCTGCTCACGGGCCGGCCCGTGCGGGTCCAGCCCCAGACACTCGGGTGGCTCGAGCGCTACGACGTTCGGTGGGACCTGCTCATCATGCGCAACGCCGGCGACTACGCCGCAGCCCGGGAGTTCAAGCGCGGCACCGTCGCCGAGCTACGGGGGTACGGCTTCGACCTCCGCCTCGCCTTCGAGGACGACAAGCGCAACGCCGAGATGTTCCACGAAGAGGGCGTCCCGTGCGTCTACATCCACTCCGGGTACTACGAGTAGCCTGACCTCTTCGACAGCGACAATCCGTGGGTGCCGCCCAGACGAGTTGCGAGTCTCCTGGCGGTGGGCCGGCTACTCGGACGGCCCGTACACCAGGGGCACGACCCACCAGAGGATGGCGATGGGGAGGGCGACAATGGCGGTCAGGGCCGCGCCCACTCCCGCCCCGAAGAGCAGCTCGGTGATCAGGTACACGCCGGCGACCATGGCCACCGCCAGCGCCGCCATGCCGGCGATGGAACACCGGTTGCCGATCCGAAGGAGCTGGGCCTTGTCATGCCGGCGGAAGCGGAGCCGGTGGAACGCCGGCGCAGTGATGAAGAGCACGCCGGCCAGCGCAGAAGAGAGCAGGGCGACGACGTAAACGGCGCGCTCCATCCCCGACACGCTCGCAAAGCGCTCGTTGAACGGCACGATCAGGAGGAAGGCGAACAACGCCTGGACGCCGGGCAGCACGACCCGCAACTCCTGGAGCAGCTCAACCAGCTCACGGTCGAGGCGGGTGGAGTCGTCCTCCGCTTTCTGATCGTGCTGGTCGGAATCGGGCGTCACGATGTCCATCGCTGACGACCCCGGCGCCGCAAGGTTTGTCACCGTGTGACGTAACCCGGTTCCCGCGGCCAGCGCAGCCGGGCATGACCGGCTCCTCTAGCCCGACGGTGACGCGGTCGCCGGCCTGCGGGCAAGTCTCCTGGCGGTGGCCTCGACCATCCCCAGGAGACCTCCGGCGGACCTTCTGCCCCCAAGAGCACCGTCGGCCCCTTGCTGGCCTTCCGGCCAACGCCTCCGCTGCGCTCCGGCGGGGCCGGCGGCGAGAAACGTTTCAAGTTTGGTACTCGACGCGTCGAAGCAGCCCCGAGAAGTTTGTTCAATGACCCGCCGGCCTCGGGGGCGATGAGAAGCGAATGCTGACACTTGGATCCGAGTCCACCGGCGCCGGGCCCGGAGTGACGGGCCGCCGGCGCCGCCGTGGCATGCGAAGCCTCTCGGTCATCCTGCTGATCATGCTCATCGCCGCCAGCGGAGCGATGGCCTGGGCCGTTCGGGGCTTGGTCCAGAAGCACGAGCGGGTACTCCTGAAGGAGCGCACCGCCGAGGTCAACCTCGTCCTCGGGAACCTCATCACCTCGACGCAGTCCCGGCTCACCCTGATCGGCACGGTCACCCGAGTCAGTGGCGGGTCGGCGCAGAGCTTCCGAGAGGTCGCCGGGATCAGCGACCGGAACCTCCTCGGTGTCGCCATCGTGCGTCCCGGGCCCGACGGTCCCGTCGTGGAACTGGCTGGAGGGCCCAACCTGGCGGTGGGCCAGATCCTGACCGGGCCGCGGGCCGACGCCATCCGCCGGGCGCTCGAGGTTCCCGCCATCGTCAGCACGCCGGTCCTCGTCGACGGCGACGTCCAGAGCGTCGGCTTCGCACTCGGTCCTCCCGCCGCTCCCCAAGGGTCGGTCGTGTACCGGGAGAGCATGATCAACCCCGGCAAGCCGTCGGCTACCACCGAGTCGGCGCCTTTCTCGGAGCTGGAGGGCTCGCTCTACGCGTCGCCCTACCCGGACCCGAGCCAGTTGGTCCTGACCAGCGCTCGAGATGGCCAGCCCGTCGCCCGCGCCGGCTCCATGCAGCGACCCTTTGCGGCCGGCGACAGCAAGTGGCTCCTGTCCGTCGCTGCCGAGAAGCCCCTGGTGGGTAGGCTCGTCCAGCGGCTCCCGGTCATCGTGCTGGCGGTGGGCCTTCTGGTGTCGATGGCGATCTTCTCGATCATCCGGCGCCGGGACTACGCGCTGGGGCTCGTCGATGAGCGGACGGGCGAGCTCCAGGAGTCCCTCGCCTCTCTGCAGGAAGCCCGTCAGCAGGCGGTCGAGGGCTCCCGGCTCAAGTCGCAGTTCCTGGCCAACATGAGCCACGAGATCCGGACCCCGCTCAACGGGGTGATCGGGATGACCGGCCTCCTCCTCGACACCGAGCTCGACACCGACCAGCGTGAGTTCGCTACGACCGCCCGCCGGTCCGGTGAGGCGCTTCTCGAGATAATCAACGACATCCTCGACTTCTCGAAGATCGAGGCCGGCCGGCTCGATCTCGAGATCGCCGATTTCGAGCTGCGGGAGGTCGTCGAGGGCGTCGGCGAGCTGCTCGCCCCCCTCGCTCAGGACAAGGGCCTGGAGTTGGTCACCATGGTGGCCCCCGACGTGCCCGCCGTCGTGTCCGGCGACCTGGGGCGGGTCAGGCAGATCCTGACCAACCTGGTCAGCAACGGCATCAAGTTCACCGAGCTGGGCGAGGTCGCAATCACCGTGACGTCGGGTCCGAACGACGAGCTCCGCTTCGAGGTGCGAGACACGGGCGTGGGCGTCGCTTCCGAGGATCAGCAGCGGCTGTTCGAGTCCTTCGCACAGGCGGACGCGTCGACCACCAGGCGCTACGGGGGCACCGGCCTCGGCTTGGCCATCTCCAAGCGTCTGGTCGAGATGATGGGCGGGGCGATCGGGGTCGACAGCGCGCCGGGCGAGGGGAGCACGTTCTGGTTCACCGCCCGGCTCGAGCCCCGTCCCGAGGTCGATCCGCTGACTGTGGAGCGGGGATCGCTGCAGGGTGTCACGGTGCTGATCGTCGACGACAACGACACGAACCGGACCATTCTCGAGCGCCAACTTGCCGCCTTTGGCATGGCCACCATCTCCGCTTCCGACGCCCGGTCGGCCCTCGCCATCCTCGGCCAGGCGGCCGACCGCGGCATGCTGCCCGACGTCGCCCTCCTGGATCAGCAGATGCCGGGGATGGACGGCCTGGACCTGTGCCGGGTGATCGCCGCCGAGCCCACGTTCGACAGGCTCCGCATTGTGCTGCTGACCTCCGCCTCATCCGGGCGCGGCGCCCCCTGCGACCGTGTGGTGGCCTCCGTCACCAAGCCGGTGCGCCGATCCGAGCTGCTCGACGCCTTGGCCTCCGCCCTCGCCGTCCGGGGGACGCCGGCCGTCCCGGTGGTGCAGCCCGAGCCGGAGCCGGCGGAACCAGCGGCCGGCGGAGTCAGGGTGCTGGTGGCTGAGGACAACCCCGTGAACCAGAGGGTCGCGGTGGCCATGCTGAGGCGCCTGGGCTACCGGGTGGACGTGGTCGCCAATGGGACCGAAGCGGTCGAGGCGGTGGAGCACGTTCCGTACGCGGCGGTGCTGATGGACTGCCAGATGCCGGAGATGAACGGGTACGAAGCCACCGAGGAGATCCGCCGGCGGGAGGTGCCCGGGCACCACATCCCGATCGTCGCTCTGACCGCTTCGGCCATCAAGGGTGACGAGGACCGGTGCCTGGCCGCTGGCATGGACGCCTACGTGACCAAGCCCGTCACGGTGAAGGCCCTGGGCGCGGTCCTCACCCGCCTTCTCGAGAATGAGCCGGTCGACACCCTCTCCTAGAAGCACCCGGACGCGGAACTAACGCGGCGTGTGAAAACGTTGTGAGAGCTGAACGCTTTGGGAGAGGAAGATGAGCAAGAACACGATCAAGACCTATACGTTGCTGGCCGCCCTCGGTGGCCTGCTGATGGTGATCGGCAGCTTCTTCGGACGCGGCGGGTTGTTCCTCGGCCTGCTCCTGGGCCTGGCCTTCGTCGGCGGCTCCTACTGGTTCTCCGACACCATCGCCATCAAGTCGGCCCGGGCGGTGCCCGTGACCGAGGCCCAGATGCCGGAGTACTACCGCATCGTCCGGGAGCTGACGGCGAAGGCGAACATGCCCATGCCGAAGCTGTACATGACCCCCGACATGCAGCCGAACGCCTTTGCGACCGGGCGCAACCCCGACCACGCCGCAGTGGCCGTCACCCAGGGCATCCTCAACATCCTGGACTGGAATGAGCTGCGGGGCGTGCTGGCCCATGAGATCAGCCACGTCGGCAACCGTGACATCCTCATCGGCTCCGTCGCCGCCGCGGTGGCCATGGGTATCACGTTCGTCGCCCGGATGGCGATGTGGGGTGCGATGTTCGGCGGCGGCGGCCGCGACGACGACAACAACACCAACCCGCTCGCGCTCCTCGCCTTCAGTCTCCTCGCCCCGATCGCGGCAATGGTCATCCAGATGGCCCTCAGCCGCAGTCGGGAGTACGAGGCGGATCGCACCGGCGCCCGTTTGATCGGCGACGGTGAACCCCTTGCCCGGGCACTCGCCAAGCTCGAGCAAGGGGCAAGGGCTGTGCCGATGGCGGTCGACCCCGCCCAGGCCTCGAAGTACATCGTGAACCCGCTCACCGGCCGGCGGGTCCAGTTCGCCAACCTCTTCACCACCCACCCGCCGATGGAGGACCGCATCGCCCGCCTCCGCCAGGGGGACTGGCGCTCCTGACCGCCTGAGGTCCCGACGCCGGCAGGAGATCCGGCAGGGGGCGGCGAAGAGAACCTGATCGTGACGGAACGCTTTCGCTCCCCTGTCGCGGTCGGAGTGACGGTCCTCGCCCTCTTCGTCGTCCTCATCGTCAGTGGCCAGGCGGGGGCCCAGACGCCGCCGGCCACCACGCCGACCACCAGCAACTTCCTGGAGGACCTCGTCCGTCAGCTTCTGCCGACCACCACGGTGGCGCCGGCTCCGACGACCACGGCCCCGCCGGCAGCGGCCCATGCCGCCCCGAAGCCGGGGGCGCCCGGGGCCACGACGACCACCACCAAGCTGGCGCCCGGTGTGGTCCCCCAGGAGTACATCCCCCTCATCAACTCGGTGCGCCGGTCGGGCGCCCGGTCGACCAAGCCGCTGCTCGACGCCCTCCGCCCCATGCAGGACCTGGGCCTCACCTCTGAAGAGGCCGCCATCGCCGGCTTCGGGCGCTTCCCTGTGGCCGGGATGGCCGACTGGTCCGACGACTGGTGGGAGCCGCGCTTCGGCCCGCCGTTCCACCTCCACCAGGGCACCGACATCTTCGGGGCCAGGGGCACACCCGTGCGGGCGCCCGCCGGCGGCGTCGTCCGGTTCGAGGACGGCGGCCTGGGCGGCAAGGCGGCGTACGTCACCCAGCCCGACGGCACCTTTTATTTCATGGCCCACCTCGACGGGTTCGCCAAGAACTTCCGGAACGGCTCGGTGGTCAAGCAGGGCGACGTCGTCGGCTACCTCGGCGACTCCGGCAACGCCCTCGGCGGCAGCCCGCACGTCCATTTCGAGATCCACCCGAAGGGCGGCGCCGCGGTCAACCCCAAGCCGATCCTCGACGGATGGCTCAACGAGGCGATCACCAACGCCGGGGCCCTGCTTGCGGCCAGCAGCGCCGGCGTGTCCCGGGCGGTGACCGGCGCCGGCGTGCTGCGGCGCTTCGACGGGCAGACACCGACCGCCGCCAGCCGGGCCGTCGGGCCGCTGCTCTGGGCGTCGAGCGTGAGCGCCGGCGGGGGCACGATCCGGCTGGCCCAGCTCCAGATGGCCCGGATCGCCGGCCGCATCGACTGGGAGGGCAAGACGACGGCCGCCCAGGCCGAGGCCGACGCCCTGCGGGCCGGCCGCGAGGTCGCCATGACCATCCTGGGCCCGCTCACGCCCCGGGCCCTGGCGCCCCTCCTCAGCAGCGGCAGCTAGTCCCGGAAGTTCTTGAACTGCAGGGGGATGCCGAAGTCCTCCGCCTTCAGCGCCGCAATCAGGTTCTGCAGATCGTCCCGCTTCTTGCCGGTGACCCGCACCTGGTCTCCCTGGGTCTGCGACGACACACCCTTGACCCCCCGGTCCTTGATGAACCGGTTGATCTGCCGGGCCTTCGCGTCGTCGATACCGGCGGCGAGGGAGATGGTCTGGCGCGCTGTTCCCTTCGAGCCCTCCTCGACCTTCTCATAGGTCAGCCCCTTCAGGGAGACGTTGCGGCGGACCAGCTTCTCCTCGAGGACCTGCACGAGGGCTTTCAGGCGGTCCTCGGTCGACGAGTGGAGCTGGATCTCCCCGTCCCCGAGCTCGATCGTGGAGCCGGTGTCCTTGAAGTCGAACCGGGTGGCCACCTCGCGGTGGGCTTGGTCGACTGCGTTACGGACCTCTTGGAGGTCGACCTCGGAAACGACGTCGAACGTGGGCACCTCCAGACGCTATCGTCGTTCCGCACGTCCTGGGTCGGTGCCCGAGCGGCCAAAGGGAGCTGACTGTAAATCAGCCGGCACAGCCTACGGAGGTTCGAATCCTTCCCGGCCCACCAGGTGCGGCGCGGTTTGCCCCCTCCTTGGCGGGGGTAGCCCGTCGTCGTGCCCCCCCGCGCCCACCTTCATCCGCTTTTCACGCGACTCGGCGCAACGCTGGCCGGCGGGCGGGGCCTGGACGCACTGGCCGGCGCCGAGCCGGTTGACTGGCGTGACCTGCTGCTGACCCTGTCGGCCATCTACGACCTGCACACCGCGCCACTGGCTCGGCTCGACGGCCGGGAGCGGCTCCAGCACCACCCGGCGGTCGCTGATCTGAAGTGGCGCCTCGAGGAGACGCTGGTGGCCGAGCTCGTCCGCCGAGACGAAGCCGAAGGGTGGGACCTCCCCGAGACGGCAGCCGCCGCCATGCGCGCCACCGGTGTCCGGGGGCTCGTCCCCGACGTCTACGAGTGGCTCGCCCGCGATGCGGACCGGGATGAGATCGTCGAGTTCCTGTCGATCGAGGGAGGGCCCGACGGCGGTTTCGACGACCTCGTCGCCGCCTGCCAGATCGGCCTCGACGGCACGGCCAAGCTCGAGCTGGCCCAGAACTACTGGGACGAGATGGGCAACGGCACCCTGGCCCGGGTCCACACCGAGCTGCACCGCAAGCTGACCCGGGCGCTGGGGCTGGCCTGCCCACCCCCGAGCCAGCAGCCGGTCGAGGCGCTGGAGCGGTCGGTGCTCACCGGCCTGCTCGCCACCAACCGGTGGCTGCAGCCCGAGCTGCTCGGAGCCCTCGGACTGCTCGAGCTCCAGGCTGGGCCCCGCTGTCGCAAGGTCGTCGCCGCCTTGGAGCGGATCGGGGCCGGCGAGGATGCCATCGACTTCTATGCCGAGCACGCCACCGTCGACCCTCGCCACGGCAAGGACTGGATGGACAAGGCGGTCACGCCCCTGGAGGCCGACCCCCGGTGGGCCGCCGGCATCGTCCGGGGTGCCCGCTGGCGGTCGATCGTCAACGCCGGCTTCTTCGAAGCCATGGCCGACTTGTTTGTCCTCCGGCAGCAGAGGGCGTCCTGACCACCTTCGCCACCCGGGAGGTTCTGCGCTTCGGCCCCGTCGAGATCTTCTTCGACGAGACGGTCCTCCGTCCCCGCCCCTGGACCCTGGCCCAGTCGGAGTGGGCCGCCGAGCTCGCCGCCGGCGGCGAGCCGTTGCTGGAGGTCGGGTGTGGCGCCGGCCACATCGGCCTGGCCGCGGCGGTGCTCGCCAGCGCCCGGTTGGTCCAGGTCGACCGCGACCCGGCGGCCTGCCATTGGGCGGCCGTCAACGCCCGGGCGAACGGAGCCGGCGACTCGGTCGAGCAGCGATGCGGCACCGCCGCCGAGGTGCTGCGTGCCGACGAGCAGTTCACCGTAGTCGTCGCCGACCCGCCGTACGTTCCCTCCGAGGACGTCGCCCTCTACCCGGAGGACCCGGTGGGCGCCATCGATGGCGGGCCCGACGGCCTCGACTCGGTACGCAGCGTCCTGCTCGACGTCGCCGGCCACCTCGACCCCTCGGGCAGCGTGCTGCTCCAGCTCCGCGGCGCCGGCCAAGTGGAGCAACTGGCGGGGTGGCTGGCCCACCCGGCGTCGCCGGCGCTCCTGGTCACCGAGGCCCGCTTCTACGGCGAGCTGCGGGCCGTCGCCCGCCTCACGCCTCCCTAGCGAGGAAGTCGACGGCGACGACCGCCGGCCCGTCTACCACCAGGTGGTGCGGGACGCCGGGCGGGATCGGCTGGCGGTCGCCGGCGGCCAGCCGGCGCTCGATCGGCGGCTGGGTGGCCATCACGAACCCGACCGCACCCTCGATGACCCGCAGGCACCCCCACTGGCCGTCGGCCACGAGGTGCTCCTTGCGGAGCCCGGCGGGGATCGTGTCCTGGTCGAACGGGCCGGCGGTGCGCCTCACGTCGAGGTCGCCGGGGATCTCCGCCCGGTCGCAGAGGGGGCACTCGATGTCGGAGCCCAGGTGCTCCTGGCGGCCCTCCTCCGTGGTCACCCACGGCCGGTTCTGGAACGGGGGGCGGTGGACGATGTGCTGGCCGTGCAGGCACGACAGCTCCGCCGCCCAGCCGCCGGCGTCGTCCTGGCGGAACCCGGTGATGCGGCGGACCACGGGCTTCAGCTCCCGGCGGCGGTGCTGATCAGGGCCAGGAGCAGGATGACCACGAAGACGCCGGCCAGGAGGACGAACGTCTGGCGCTTGGGGTGGGTCGGCCGGTCAGGCTCGTCGGTCATCCTGGGGCCCCGTGCGGTGGAGGCCGGCGCTCCAATTGGAGGCGGCACCCGGCCTGAGCGGGGGGCCGGACGACGAGGTCCCGGACCTGCCGGTCGGCGTTCATACCTTCCAGGATGCCGGCCGCCAGGCCCCGGTGGATCTCGCAGACGACCTCGGGGCTGGCGCTGGCGGCGGCGAGGAAGGGGCACCGCTCCAGGACCAACTCGGTCACGGAGCCGTTCGTCTCGCGGCGGGGCTCGAAGCCCCGCCGCGCCATCTCGGTCTCGAGGATGTCGAGGGCGTCGGCCCCTTGGTCGGATATCGCGGCCTGCGCCCGGCCGGCGTCGGCGCCGGCATTCGCCGGCGTACGGGCGTCCCGGGCGATGTCGAGCAGCAGCAGCGCCAGCAGCTCGTAGGGCCCAGGGGCGCCCCAGCTCCCCATGGCCGCCGGCGCCAGCCGGTACTCCAGCGGCGGCCGCCCGGTCGTGATGACGGAGGACCGCTCCTCGGTCACGAGGCCGGCCTCGGTCAGCTTGGCCAGGTGCTGGCGGACTGCGTTGTGGTTGAAGCCCAGGTACTCGGCCAGGGCGGCGACCCGGACCGGCCCGCTGGCAGCGGCGATGAACCGGAAAATGTCGTAGCGGGTGGGGTCTCCGAGGGCACGGGCCTGGCGCTGCACCAGTTCCTGGGTCGCAGGACGGCCCTCTCTGGGAGTCACCGGCAGTCGCCGGCTTGTCCCGGCGACCGCTCGTCGTGTTGTGGTCATCGTGCCTTCCGTCCGGGACGGGTGCCGTCAGCGTAGATCCGGCTGCGGTAGAAGACCGAGACAAGCAAGCGCACGATCTAGGACTAAGGCTCGAGGCTCTGCTCAACAGTGCTGTCCCACCAGCGGCTCGGCCACAGCCTGTTGGATCCGATCCTCGAGACGGTGGACCCCCATTAGCTCTAACCCGCCGGCGGAGCCGGCGGGTTAGAGCAGTCGCTGCATCAAGACGACGTCGAGCCAGCGGCCGAACTTGCGGCCGACCTCCCGCTCGACGCCGACCAGCTGGAACCCGCAGCTGGTGTGGAGCCCGATCGAAGCCTCATGCCCGCCAACGATGCGGGCCATCACCGCGTGGAAGCCGTGGACCGTGCCGAGCCGCATCAGCTCGCTGAGGATGGCCCGCCCGCAGCCGGCGCCCCGGGTGTCGCGGCGGACGTACACCGAGTCCTCCACGGTCGTGGCATAGGCAGGCCGGCTCCGGTACGGGCCGAGGGAGCCGAACCCCACGACCTCCCCGCCCAACTCGGCGACGACCGCCGGGTGGACGCCGTCGTGCTCCTCGAGCCAGAGCTGCTGGTCGGCGAGGGTGCGGGGGACGAGATCGAAGGTCACGGTGGACTCGGTGACCTCCAGGTTGTAGATGGCGCGGATGGCTTCGGCGTCCGCCGGCCGGGCCAACCGGACAGCGACCCCGGGCCGGCTGACTATCATCTGTAGGACTGCCCCCTTAGCTCAGTCGGCAGAGCACAGCCATGGTAAGGCTGGTGTCATCGGTTCGATTCCGATAGGGGGCTCGCACGTAGTTCACATAGCCAGACCTGGCGGCGTAGCTCAGTTGGTAAGAGCACTCGGCTCATAATCGAGGGGTCGGCGGTTCGAGTCCGCCCGCCGCTACCGCATTCCACACGAACAGCCTCAAAGGACAGGACGACACACCGATGGCCAAGCAGAAGTTCGAGCGCAACAAGCCGCACCTGAACGTGGGCACGATGGGCCACATCGACCACGGCAAGACAACACTCACCGCGGCCATCACCAAGGTCCTCCACGACCAGAACCCCACGGTCGCCTTCACCGCCTTCGACCAGATCGACAAGGCGCCGGAGGAGAAGGCCCGGGGCATCACGATCTCCATCGCCCACGTGGAGTACGAGACCTCCAAGCGCCACTACGCGCATGTCGACATGCCCGGTCACGCCGACTACATCAAGAACATGATCACCGGCGCGGCCCAGATCGACGGTGCCATCCTCGTGGTGTCCGCGGCCGACGGCCCCATGCCCCAGACCCGTGAGCACGTCCTGCTGGCCCGCCAGGTGGGCGTGCCCTACATCGTGGTCGCCCTCAACAAGGCCGACGCGGTCGACGACGAGGAGCTGCTGGACCTGGTGGACCTCGAGGTCCGGGAGCTGCTCAACGAGTACGAGTTCCCCGGCGACGACACGCCCATCGTCCGGGTGTCGGCCCTCAAGGGTCTCGAAGGCGACGAGAAGTGGACCCCCGCGATCCTCGAGCTCATGGACGCGGTGGACTCCTACATTCCCGAGCCCCAGCGCGACGTGGACAAGCCCTTCCTCATGCCCATCGAGGATGTCTTCACCATCACCGGCCGCGGCACCGTGGTCACCGGCAAGGTCGAGCAGGGAATCGTCAAGGTCGGCGACCAGGTGGAGATCGTCGGCATCAAGGACACCCAGACCACCGTCTGCACCGGCGTCGAGATGTTCAAGAAGCTTCTCGACCAGGGGCAGGCCGGCGACAACGTGGGCGTGCTGCTGCGGGGGACGAAGAAGGAAGACGTCTCCCGTGGCCAGGTGCTGTGCAAGCCCAAGTCCATCACCCCCCACACCACCTTCGAGGCCAACGTCTACGTCCTCAAGAAGGAGGAGGGCGGGCGCCACAGCCCCTTCTTCCAGAACTACCGCCCGCAGTTCTACTTCCGCACCACCGACGTCACCGGCCAGATCACCCTCCCCGAGGGCACCGAGATGGTCATGCCCGGCGACAACATCACCCTGAACGTGGAGCTCATCAACCCCATCGCCATGGACGAGGGCCTGCGTTTCGCCATCCGTGAGGGTGGCCGCACCGTGGGCGCCGGCCGCGTCACGAAAATTCTCAAGTAAGGCGCAGCCGGAGGGGATCCGGCACAATGGAACGAGTCAGCGTGAACCGAGAGGACGAGGCAAGTGGCAAGCAAAGGCGAGAAGCGGGTGAAGGTGACGCTGGCGTGCGAGACGTGCAAGCGCCGGAACTACATCACCATGAAGAACAAGCAGAACGACCGGGAGCGCATGGAAGTGAAGAAGTACTGCCGGTGGGACCGGACGCACACGACGCACCGGGAGACGCGCTAGAGGCGCCTGACACCGGTAACCTTCCGGCCGGCGAGCCGGTCGTAGAAGTGGTGATCCCCTCCGAAGAGGCTCGTCTGGTGGCTGCGGCCAAAGCCGGAGATGCTGCCGCGTTCACTGCGCTGGTCGAGGCCACCCAAGCCGACGTCTACACGTTGGCCTACCGTCTCACCGGCAACGACGACGACGCCCGCGACGTGGCCCAGGAGGCCTACCTGCGGGCGTTCCGGTCCCTGAAGCGCTTCCGGGGCGACGCCCGCTTCTCGACGTGGATGTACCGGATCACGGCCAACTGCGCGTCCACCCACCTGACGCGCCGCACCAAGGGCCGCACCGACGAACTTTCCGACGACGACACCGTGCTCGACGAGCGCCCCGAGTCGGACCCCGAGAGCATGGCCGAGGCCGGCGCGCTGCGTGACAAGGTCACCGCCGCGCTGGCCGACCTGCCGCCCATCCTGCGAGCCGTCGTGGTCCTTCGCGACGTCTACGACCTTCCCCACGACGCCATCGCGACGGAGCTGGGGATCACCGAGTCGGCGGCCAAGGTGCGCTTGCACCGGGCCCGTCGCAAGCTGCGGGAGCGCCTGTTCCCGATGCCGGGAGAGGAGAAAGCCCGTGCGGTCTGAGCGAGGAGCGAAGCAGAGCGGAGCACCGCAGCGACCCGGCCGATCCAGCCGGTTCTTCGGGAGTGGTGGCGTGTCCTGCGACGACGTCGCCGCCGCTCTACCTGCCGTCGTCGATGGCTCCCAGGTCGCCGACCTCGAGGTGCAGCGCCACATCGGCGCCTGCCTGCGGTGCCAGGCCGAGCTGGTGCAGTACCGCAAGGTGCTCCGCATGCTCCACGAGCTGCGCACCGAGGTGTTCGAGCCGTCGCCCGGCCTCGTCCCCGACATCCTGGCCGCCCTGGAGGCCGCCGGCGAGCGCCGGGCCATCCACCACCTGCTCAACGGCCGGCGGGTCGCCTACGTGGGCGGCATCGCCGCTGCCACCGCGGCCGGCGCCGCCGGGGCCATCCTGGCCACCCGCGCCCGCCGGCGCGTTCGTCTCGCCAGCTAGCCCCGAACTCCGCCGGGGAGGCTCGCGGCCGGCGATACGGTAACGTTGAGCCCATTAGAAGGGCCGCGCCGTGCAGAGGGCAGTAGCTCAATTTGGCAGAGCACCGGTCTCCAAAACCGGCGGTTGGGGGTTCGAGTCCCTCCTGCCCTGCTCGTTCGTCCCGACTCGAGTGGAGAGTTTGACGTGAACCGTGAGATGAAGCGACTGATGCAGCGTCAGGGCCAGGTGGACGCTGACGGCAGCCCCACGCGCCGGGAGGCGCCGCGCCCGCCGGCGTCGCGGGTCGCCACCAAGGAGCGGGTCGGCCCTTCCGAGTACGCCCGCCAGGTGCGCGGCGAGCTCCGGAAAGTGGCCTGGCCCACCCGGGCCGAGGTCGTCAACTACTCCATCGTCGTCCTCATGGCGCTGATCCTGCTCACCGCCGTCATCTTCGCCCTCGACTACGTCTTCGCCGAGGGCGTCATCTTCCTGTTCCAGTGAGCGAGACCATCGAACCCACCGACATCCCACAGCCCCTGGACACCGACACCGATGTCCCCATCGACGCCGAGGGCGTCACCGTGGCCGACGAACCTGCCCCGCAGCCCGAACAGGTGCTGAGCGAGGACGAGCTGCTGGCCGGCGGCTTCGAGGACGACGAGGAGGACGAACCTCCCGTCGAAAGCCCGTACGACCGGCCCGGCTCGTGGTACGTCGTGCACACCTACGCCGGCTACGAGAACAAGGTGAAGTCGAACCTCGAGAGTCGGATCGCCTCCATGAACATGGAGGACAGAATCTTCGAGTGCGTCATCCCCATGGAGGACGTCATCGAGTTCAAGGGTGGGAAGCGGGTCACCGTCCAGAAGAAGGTGTTTCCCGGGTACCTCCTCGTCCGCTGTGAGCTGGACGACGACTCGTGGCGCGTGGTGCGAAACACCCCGGGCGTCACCGGGTTTGTGGGCCTGGGCGCCAAGCCCACCCCGCTGTCCCGCAAAGAGGTCGAGAGCATCCTCCAGGTGCAGCCCGCCGGGGCCGACGGAGCGCCGAAGAAGGCACGCCACCGGGCCATGTACGAGGTGGGCGAGAGCGTCCGGGTGCGCGAGGGGCCCTTCGCCGACTTCACCGGCACCATCGCCGACATCAACGAGGACCAGATGAAGCTGAAGGTCCTCGTCAACATCTTCGGCCGGGAGACCCCGGTCGAACTCGAGTTCTCCCAAGTAGCGAAGCTCTAACCCAATCGGCGTCGCAAGCGGAGCTTGCTCGCCGAGGCAGCTGCGCTTCGGGCCGCCGGCGGATAGGATTGACCGTTCGTTCAAGGGTGGGAGGTGCTTCGCGCCGCTCGTACCACCAGAGGAGAAGCCAAGTTCATGGCAAAGAGACGCGTCGCTGCGGTCGTCAAGATCCAGATTCCGGCGGGAGCGGCCACCCCCGCTCCGCCCGTGGGTACGGCCCTCGGCCCCCACGGCGTGAACATCATGGAGTTCTGCAAGGCGTACAACGCCGCCACCGAGTCGCAGCGGGGCACCGTGGTGCCGGCGGAGATCACCGTCTTCGAGGACCGCTCGTTCACCTTCGTCATCAAGACGCCGCCCACGCCAGTCCTCCTGCGCCAGGCGGCGGGCATCGACAAGGGCTCGGTCACGCCGGGTCGCGAGGCGGCCGGCACGATCACCGACGCCCAGGTCACCGAGATCGCCACCACCAAGATGCCCGACCTCAACGCCAACGACCTCGAGGCGGCCAAGCGCCAGGTGATCGGCACCGCCCGGTCCATGGGCCTCACGGTGAAGGGCTGATCGGATGACCCACACCAACAAGAACTCCAAGAAGTACGTCGACGCCGTCCGCCGGTTCGACCGTGATCGCCAGCACGGCCCCGGCGAGGCCGTCGACCTGGTCAAGAGCCTGGCCGCGGCCAAGTTCAACGAGTCGGTGGAGCTGGCCGTGCGCCTCGGCGTCGACCCCCGCAAGGCCGACCAGATCGTGCGCGGCACCGTCGGCCTTCCCGCCGGCACCGGCAAGACGGTCCGGGTGGTGGCCTTCGCCGCCGGCGACGCCGCCGCCGAGGCCCGGGAGGCCGGCGCCGACGTGGTCGGTGCCGACGACCTGGTCGCCCGGGTCCAGGGCGGCTTCCTCGACTTCGACGTCGCCATTGCCACACCCGACCTCATGGGCCAGGTCGGCAAGCTGGGCCGGGTCCTCGGCCCCCGCGGCCTCATGCCCAACCCCAAGACCGGCACCGTCACCATGGACGTTGGCCGGGCGGTGCGGGAGTTCAAGGGCGGTCGGGTGGAGTACCGCACCGACCGCTACGGCAACATCCACGTGCCCATCGGTAAGGTCAGCTTCGACCGCCGGTCGCTGCTCCAGAACATGCAGGCCGTCATCGAGGAGCTGCAGCGGGCCAAGCCGGCCTCGGCCAAGGGCAAGTACATGCGGGGCATCGCGGTGTCCTCCACCATGGGCCCCGGCATCAAGGTCGACCCGAACCCGCTTCGGGCCATCGACGACGAGCTCACGGCCAGCGCCAGCTAGTATCAGCAGTCACATCGAGATCGCCGTAGACATTCGGTGCGCGCGAGCGCGTAACGGGCCCCGGCCCACCCAACGAGGCGTGAACTTCCTGAGGGAGCGTTCGCGCGTGCTCGCCGCACCTCAGGGAAGGAACTGCATGGGAGAGCCGAGGCCTGAGAAGGTCGCCGTCGTCGCCGAGGTGCGCGAGCGCCTGTCGTCGTCCAACGGCGCGCTGCTCACCGAGTACCGGGGGCTAAAGGTCTCCGACCTTGCCAACCTGCGCCGCTCGATCGGCGACGCCGGCGGCGAGTACCGCATCTTCAAGAACACCCTGGTGAGGCGGGCTGCGTCAGAGCTGGGGCTCACCGACTTGGAGCCTCTGCTCGTGGGCCCGACGGCCGTGGCGTTCGTCGACGGAGACGCCGTCGCCGTGGCCAAGGCCCTCCGCGACTTCGCCCGCACCAACCCCAATCTCACCATCAAAGGCGGCCTGCTCGGCACGACGGTGCTCAGCGCGGCCGACGCCGGCGCCCTGGCCGACGTCGCCCCTCGCGAGGTGATCCTGGCCCAGCTGGCCGGCGCCCTCGCCGCCCCCCTCCAGAAGATGGCCGGCCTGCTCCAGGCCCTGCCCCGCAACTTCGCCTACGGGCTCTCCGCTCTGCTCGAGAAGCGGAGCGCCGATGCGCCGGCCGCGCCGGCGCCCGCCGCCGAAGCCCCGCCGGCAGAGGCACCCGAGGCCGAAGCCCCCCAGTCCGAAGCGCCGCAGTCCGAGGCGACCCCGTCAGAAACGTCTGAGCAAGCAGAAGGAGACCAGTAGATGGCCACGAAGGAAGAGATCCTCGACAGTATCGCCGGCATGACGGTCCTCGAGCTGTCCGAGCTCCTCAAGGAGTTCGAGGAGAAGTTCGGCGTGACTGCGGCGGCCCCCATGGCCGTGGCCGCCCCCGGCGGTGGTGGCGCGGCCGAGGCCGCCCCCGAGGTCGAGGAGCAGGACGAGTTCGACGTCATCCTCGCTGAGGTCGGTGCCCAGAAGATCCCGGTCATCAAGGAGGTGCGCGCCCTCACCAACCTCGGCCTCAAGGAGGCCAAGGATCTGGTGGACAGCGCCCCCAAGGCCGTCCTCGAGAAGGTCTCCAAAGAGGAGGCCGAGAAGGCCAAGGCCCAGCTCGAAGGCGCCGGCGCCACCGTCCAGCTCAAGTAGTAGCGGTCACTCTCCGGGCTTTCGAACACCGTGGCGGTGTTCGAAAGCCCGGAAATGCGCCTCCGGGAATGCTGGACCCCATCCCGGGGTTGCCAGACCGGAATGGTCGCAAGTTGTCCACAAGCCTTGACCGCAGGCGCGTAGTCGAATAGCCTCATCCCAGCTTGATTCGAGCTGGCTTGCCCATTCGCGCAGCTGCAGCTAGTCTGGTATCTGCCGTGCCAGCCCGCGAGTCGCCGTCCTTTTCTACCGGCTTGACCGCGCGCGCCCGGCTTTGACCGCCCAGCCCTGCCCCGCATGCCCTCGAACCACCAGTAGCACAGCCCACCCAACGGCCTTTTCAGCCAACACCGTCTCCGCGAAGGAGTGAGGTTTTGCCCACTCGTCCCGCCCCTCGGGAACGCTTTTCTTTCTCTAACCTTGATGAGGTCCTGGCTCTCCCGGACCTGATCGCAGTACAGCGAGACTCTTTCAAGTGGTTCCTCGACCGGGGGATGTCCGAAACCTTCCGGGACATCAGCCCCATCGAGGACTTCACCGGCCAGCTCCGCCTGGAGCTGGAGTTCGACGCGGACGACCCCGACCTGCGGCCGCCGCCCAAGTTCACCGTGGAGGAGTGCAAGGAGAAGGACATGACCTTCTCCGCGCCCATCTTCGTCCGGGCCCGCTTCATGAACGCCACCACCGGCGAGATCAAGGAGCAGACGGTCTTCATGGGGGACTTCCCGATGATGACCGACAAGGGCACGTTCATCATCAACGGCACCGAGCGGGTCGTCGTCTCCCAGCTCGTCCGTTCCCCGGGCGTCATTTTCCAGCCCGGCCGCGACGCCAAGACCATCGCCACCGCCACAATCCACCCCTACCGCGGTGAGTGGATCGAGTTCGACATCGAGCAGAAGCCCGGCAAGGACGTCACCGCCGGCACCCGGGTGGCCCGCAAGCGGCGCCTGTCCCTGTTCGTCCTGCTGCGCGCCCTCGGCTACGACCAGGACGCCCACCCCGGCTTCCTCGAGCGCTTCGTCAACCACTTCGACTTCCTCGAGGGCCAGTGGGAGAAGGAGAAGGACCTCGCGCCCACCCGGGAAGAGGCCCTGGTCGAGATCTACAAGCGGGCCCGCCCGGGCGAGCCGCCCCAGGTCGAGGCCGCACGCGCCTACTTCGAGAACGCCTTTTTCAATCCCAAGCGCTACGACCTCACTCGCGTCGGCCGCTACAAGCTCAACCGCAAGCTGGGCCCCGAGATCGAGAAGATCGCCGAGATACTCAACGTCGACCTCGAGCGCCCGGGCCAGACGCAGTTCGTCCTGAGCCCGTCGGAGATCCTCGCCGCCACCACCTACCTGCTGCACCTCGCCGCCGGCGAGGAGGGCTACCGCCTCGACGACCAGGACCACTTCGCCAACCGCCGCATCCGCTCGGTCGGCGAGCTGATCCAGAACCAGGTACGCATCGGCCTCTCCCGCATGGAGCGGGTCGTCCGCGAGCGGATGACCACCCAAGACGTCGAGGCCATCACGCCCCAGACCCTGATCAACATCCGCCCGGTGGTCGCGGCCATCAAGGAGTTCTTCGGCACCAGCCAGCTGTCCCAGTTCATGGGCCAGACCAACCCCCTCGACGGCCTCACCCACAAGCGCCGGCTCTCGGCCCTGGGCCCCGGCGGCCTCTCCCGCGAGCGGGCCGGGTTCGAGGTGCGCGACGTGCACACCTCCCACTACGGCCGGATGTGCCCGATCGAGACCCCGGAGGGCCCGAACATCGGCCTGATCGGCTCCCTGGCCACCTACGCCCGGGTCAACGACTTCGGCTTCATCGAGACCCCCTACCGCAAGGTGGTCGACGGGCAGCTCACCGACGAGATCCGCTACCTCGCAGCTGACGAGGAGGAGGAGCACGTCATCGCCCAGGCCAACGCCACCCTCGACGACAACGGCCAGTTCGTCGGCGACCGGGTGTTGGTCCGGCGTGGCCCGCAGGGGGCCGGCGTGCGCATCGGCGCCGGCGGCACCTCCTACGGAACCACCAGCGAGATCGACTACGTGCCGCCCAGCGAGGTCGACCTCATGGACGTCTCGCCCAAGCAGATCGTCTCCGTGGCCACGGCCATGATCCCGTTCCTCGAGCACGACGACGCCAACCGGGCCCTCATGGGGGCCAACATGCAGCGCCAGGCCGTCTCGCTGGTCCGGGCCGAGGCTCCCTACATCGGCACCGGCATCGAGAAGCGCGCCGCCCGTGACGCCGGCGACGTCGTCCTGGCCGAGGGCGACGGCCAGGTCCTCGAGGTCACCGGCGACTACATCGTCGTCAACTACGTCGAAGGCCAATCCGACCGCGACGGCCGCGCGCTCGGCCGCAAGACCTACCGCCTGGCCAAGTTCCGCCGCTCCAACCAGGGCACCTGCATCAACCAGAAGCCCGTCGTCGAGGAGGGCCAGACCATCGCCCTCGGCGATGTGCTGGCCGACGGCCCCTCCACCCACCAGGGTGACCTGGCCCTGGGCAAGAACCTGCTCGTGGCCTTCATGCCGTGGGAGGGCTACAACTTCGAGGACGCCATCATCCTGTCCGAGCGCCTGGTGCGCGACGACGTGCTGACGTCGATCCACATCGAGGCCCATGAGGTCGACGCCCGCGACACCAAGCTGGGCGCCGAGGAGATCACCCGGGACATCCCGAACCTCTCCGACGACATCCTCAAGGACCTCGACGAGCGGGGCATCATCCGCATCGGCGCCGAGGTCGGCCCCGGCGACGTCCTGGTCGGCAAGGTCACCCCCAAGGGCGAGACCGAGCTCACCCCCGAGGAGCGCCTCCTGCGGGCCATCTTCGGTGAGAAGGCCCGCGAGGTCCGTGACACCAGCCTCAAGGTGCCCCACGGCGAGACCGGCAAGGTCATCGACGTCAAGGTGTTCTCCCGGGAGGAGCAGCACGAGCTGGCCCCCGGCGTCAACCAGCTGGTCCGGGTTTACGTGGCCCAGAAGCGCAAGATCAGCGAGGGCGACAAGCTGGCCGGCCGCCACGGCAACAAGGGCGTCATCTCCAAGATCCTCCCGGTCGAGGACATGCCCCACCTGGCCGACGGCACCCCCGTCGACATCATCCTGAACCCCCTGGGTGTGCCCAGCCGGATGAACGTCGGCCAGGTGCTGGAGTGCCACCTGGGCTACGCGGCCCGGCATGGCTGGGACGGTGCCATCAACGGCACCAAGACCTCCACGATCGCCACCAAGACCCGCCCGGTGACCGAGCCGGCGGTGTGGGTGTCCTCGCCGGTCTTCGACGGCGCCCACTGGGACGAGGAGGGCGACGCCGGCTCAGGCCGCCACCCCACCATCCAGCAGATCCTGACCCAGCGGCTGCACACCGACTCGGCGGTGCCTGGCGGGCCCCGCCTCATCCAGGCCGACGGCAAGCAAATCCTCTACAACGGCCGCACCGGCGAGCCGTACGACCGTCCCGTGACCGTCGGCTTCGTCTACATCCTGAAGCTGCTCCACCTGGTCGACGACAAGATCCACGCCCGGTCGACCGGCCCCTACTCCATGATCACCCAGCAGCCCCTGGGCGGGAAGGCCCAGTTCGGTGGCCAGCGCTTCGGGGAGATGGAGGTGTGGGCCCTCGAGGCCTACGGCGCCGCCTACGCCCTGCAGGAGCTGCTCACCATCAAGTCCGACGACGTCCTCGGCCGGGTCAAGGTCTACGAGGCCATCGTCAAAGGCGAGAACATCCCCGAGCCCGGCATCCCCGAGTCCTTCAAGGTGCTCATCAAGGAGATGCAGTCCCTCTGTCTCAACGTCGAGGTCCTCTCGACCACCGGCGAGGAGATCGAGATGCGCGAGCTCGACGAAGACGTGTTCCGTACCGCAGAGGAGCTCGGCATCGACCTGAGCCGTCCCGAGCGGGGCAGTGACGAAGAGGACGCTCGGAGGGCGGCGGAACGGAGCTCGCGGCTGTGAGCTCCGCCCGCCCCCGTCCGGTCTTGCAGTAAGAGAGGAAAAAGAGAGTGCTCGACGTCAACAACTTCGACCAGCTGCGGATCGCGCTGGCCACCGCCGACTCGATTCGTACCTGGTCCAACGGCGAGGTCAAGAAGCCGGAGACCATCAACTACCGCACGCTGAAGCCAGAGAAGGACGGCCTCTTCTGCGAGAAGATCTTCGGTCCCACCAAGGACTGGGAGTGCTACTGCGGCAAGTACAAGCGCGTCCGGTTCAAGGGCATCATCTGCGAGCGCTGCGGCGTGGAGGTCACTCGCTCCAAGGTCCGGCGCGAGCGCATGGGCCACATCGAGCTGGCCGCTCCCGTCGTCCACATCTGGTACCTCCGCGGTACCCGCAGCTGGCTGGCCTACCTGCTCATGGGCACCGAGGCCCGTGAGGAGCTGAAGGCCAAGCAGCTCGAGAAGGTCATCTACTTCGCTGCCAACCTGGTCACCTGGGTCGACGACGAGCGCCGGCACACCGACCTCCCCGAGCTCGAGGCCGAGTTGCTGGAGGAGCTGGCCGAGATCGAGCGCTCCCGCGACCTTGACGTCGACCGCCGGTTCAAGGACCTCGAGGCCGAGATCGCCGAGCTCGAGGCCAACGGGGCCAAGGACTCCGAGCTCAAGGCCCGCCAGAAGGTGGCGGACAAGGAGCTCGCCCTCATCCGCGACCGGGCCCAGGACCAGATCGATCTGGCCCGCCGCGCCTTCGACGAGTTCAAGGACCTCTTCGCCCGCAAGATCATCGAGGACGAGGTCGTCTGGCGCCAGCTCAAGGACCGCTACTCGGAGTATTTCCGGGGCGGCATGGGCGCGGACGCCATCGCCCAGCTGATCGGCGAGATCGACTTCGACTCCGAGGAGATCAAGCTCCGCGAGGGCATCGACGCCTCCGACGGCCGCCGGCCCCTGTCGGCCCAGCGCAAGCAGAAGGCCATCAAGCGGCTGAAGATCGTCACCGCCTTCAACCGGCGTGACGAGAGCACCGGCCGGCGGGTCAACGAGCCCAAGGCCATGATCCTCGACGCGGTGCCGGTGATCCCGCCGGACCTGCGCCCCATGGTCCAGCTCGACGGTGGCCGCTTCGCCACCTCCGACCTCAACGACCTGTACCGCCGGGTCATCAACCGGAACAACCGCCTGAAGCGCCTCCTCGACCTCGGTGCCCCCGAGATCATCGTGAACAACGAGAAGCGCATGCTCCAGGAGGCGGTCGACGCCCTGTTCGACAACGGCCGTCGCGGCCGCCCCGTCACCGGCCCCGGCAACCGTCCCCTGAAGTCTCTCTCCGACATGCTGAAGGGCAAGCAGGGCCGGTTCCGCCAAAACCTGCTGGGCAAGCGCGTCGACTACTCCGGCCGCTCGGTCATCGTCGCCGGCCCTACGCTGAAGCTGCACCAGTGCGGACTGCCCAAGCTCATGGCCCTCGAGCTGTTCAAGCCCTTCGTGATGAAGCGGCTGGTCGACACGGAGTTGGCCCAGAACATCAAGTCGGCCAAGCGCATGGTCGAGCGCCGGCGCCCCCAGGTCTGGGACATCCTCGAGGAGGTCATCAAGGAGCACCCGGTGTTCCTGAACCGGGCCCCCACGCTGCACCGTCTCGGCATCCAGGCGTTCGAACCCCTGCTGGTCGAGGGCAAGGCCATCCAGATCCACCCGCTGGTGTGCGCAGCGTTCAACGCCGACTTCGACGGTGACCAGATGGCCGTCCACCTGCCCCTGTCTGCCGAGGCCCAGGCCGAGGCCCGGGTGCTGATGCTGTCGGCCAACAACGTGCTGTCGCCGGCCCACGGCCGCCCGCTGACCGTGCCCAGCCAGGACATGGTCATCGGCATCTACTACCTCACCGAGCAGACCGCCGGCGTGCCCGGCGAGGGCCGCAAGTTCTCCCACCTGTGGGAGGTCGAGCGGGCCGTCGACGAGGGCGAGCTGCAGGTCCACGCCCGCATCGAGATCCGCGACGGCGACGACGACGGCAAGCCGCTCTACCGCACCACCACGGCCGGCCGCCTCTTCTTCGAGGGCGCCCTGCCGCCGGACTTCTGCGCCAAGGTCGGCTACATCGACCGGGCGGTGAAGAAGCGCGACATCACCGACATCGTGGAGCGGCTGGTGGCGGACTACACCAAGGCGGAGGTGGCCAAGAGCCTCGACGCCATCAAGGACCTCGGCTTCCGCTACGCCACCCAGTCGGGCCTGACCATCTCCATGGCCGACGTCACCACCCCGCCGGACAAGGGCACGATCCTCGACAAGTACGAGAAGGAAGCCGACAAGATCGAGTCCCAGTTCAAGCGGGGCATCATCACCGACGACGAGCGGCGCCAGAAAGAAGTCGAGATGTGGACCAACGCCACCCGCGAGGTGCGGGTGGCCATGGAGAAGACCCTCGGCGCCATGGTCTTCAACCCCATCGACATGATGGTGGGGTCCGGGGCCCGAGGCAACATCATGCAGGTCCAGCAGATCGCCGGTATGCGAGGCCTGGTGGCCAACCCCCGAGGTGACATCATCCCGCGGCCCATCAAGTCGAACTTCCGGGAGGGCCTCTCGGTCCTCGAGTACTTCATCTCCACCCACGGGGCCCGGAAGGGCCTGGCCGACACCGCCCTGCGCACCGCCGACTCGGGGTACCTCACCCGGCGTCTGGTCGACGTGGCCCAGGAGCTCATCATCCGTGAGCTCGACTGCGACACGCCGCGCGGCATCTGGCTCGAGCACATCGAGCCCGACACCGCCGGCCGGCGCAACAGTCTGGAGACGCGCCTGTACGGGCGGATCCTGGCCGAGCCGGTCACGCTCTCCGACGGCACCGTGTTCCCGCGAGGCATGGAGGCGACCGACGTGGAGATCGCCGCCATGCGCGACGATCCCGGGGTCACCCGGGTGCGGGTGCGGTCGGTCCTCAACTGCGAGGCCACCCACGGCGTCTGCGCCGCGTGCTACGGCCGCTCCCTGGCCACCGGCCGCAACATCGAGCTCGGCGAGGCGGTCGGCGTCATCGCCGCCCAGTCCATCGGCGAGCCCGGTACCCAGCTGACCATGCGTACTTTCCACACCGGCGGTATCGCTCAGACCGACATCACCCACGGCCTGCCACGGGTGGTCGAGCTGTTCGAGGCCCGCACGCCCAAGGGCAAGGCCATCCTGGCCCGCACCTCGGGCGTGGTCCGCATGGTCGACGACGAGGTCAAGGGGCGGACGGTCACCATCGTCGCGGACGACGGCAGCGAGGAGGCCTACCCGATCACCAACCGTGACCTGGCTCGCCTGCTCGTCAGCGAGGGCCAGGAGGTCGTCGCCGGCGACGCCCTCGTCGAGGGGCCCAAGGACCCCAAGGAGCTGCTGGAGATCAAAGGCATCCGGGAGACCCAGCAGTACCTCGTCGACCAGGTGCAGCAGGTGTACCGGCCCCAGGGTGTGTCGATCCACGACAAGCACATCGAGCTGATCGTCCGCCAGATGCTCAAGCGGGTGCTGGTCGCCGAGCCCGGGGAGTCCGAGCTCCTGCCGGGCGAGCGGGTGGAGTCCCGGCAGTACGCCGAGATCAACCGCGCGCTCGTCCAGGAGGGCAAGACGCCGGCCGAGGGCCGGCCTGAGCTCATGGGCATCACCAAGGCGTCGCTGGCCACCGAGTCGTGGCTGTCGGCGGCGTCGTTCCAGGAGACCACCCGGGTGCTGACCGAGGCTGCCATCGAGGGCAAGCGCGACCAGCTCTTGGGCCTCAAGGAGAACATCATCATCGGCAAGCTCATCCCCGCGGGGACGGGCATGCTCCGCTACCGGGGCCTGGAGATCCAGGCGCCGGAGTACGAGCCGCTGCCCTTCTACTCCTCCGATGTCCAGGACCCGGCGGCCTGGCTGGCGAACGTGGGCCGCGACCCCGACGCCATGGAGGGCACCACGCTGACCGTCGCCCCCGAGCGGCCCAGCGAGGACGAGGAGAGCTTCTTCGGGACTGCGCCCGACATTGCCGGCTGAAAGGCCGGCAGGCTAAGACCAATCCGAACTGGTTGCACGTGACCCGCGTCTGCGCGGTCAAGTGCAACCAGAACGGTGAGAACCGCCAACAAGGTAGGATGTCTCTTCGTGCCCACCATCGCCCAGCTCGTCCGTAAGGGCCGCGACTCCAAGGTCGACAAGACCAAGACGCCGGCCCTCCGAGGTGCCCCGCAGCGGCGGGGTGTGTGCACGCGCGTGTACACCCACACGCCCAAGAAGCCGAACTCGGCCCTCCGCAAGGTGGCCCGGGTGCGCCTGACCACCGGCCAGGAGGTCACCGCCTACATCCCCGGCGTCGGCCACAACCTGCAGGAGCACTCCATCGTGCTCGTGCGTGGTGGCCGGGTGAAGGACCTTCCCGGGGTCCGCTACAAGATCATCCGTGGCGTGCTCGATGCCTCTGGCGTCCGCGACCGCAAGCAGGCCCGTAGCCGCTACGGCGCCAAGAAAGGCTGAGTAGATGCCCCGGAAAGGTCCGCCGCCCCGGCGCGAGCTCATGCCCGACCCCATCTACCGGTCGGTGCTCGTCACCCAGTTCGTCAACAAGGTTCTGGTCCGGGGCAAGCGCTCCACCGCCGAGCGCATCGTCTACGGGGCGCTCGACATCATCAAGGACAAGACCGGCGCCGAGCCCGTGGCCACGCTCAAGCGGGCCATGGACAACGTCAAGCCCCAGCTCGAGGTCAAGAGCCGGCGGGTCGGCGGTGCCACCTACCAGGTGCCCATCGAGGTCCGGCCCCGTCGGGCCAACACCCTGGCCATCCGGTGGCTTGTCGGCTATGCCCGCCAGCGCCGGGAGAAGACGATGGCCGAGCGCCTGGCCAACGAGTTGCTCGACGCGTCCAACACCACGGGCTCGTCGGTGAAGCGTCGCGACGATGTCCACAAGATGGCGGAGTCGAACAAGGCATTCGCGCACTACCGCTGGTAATCGGCACACCCACGTAGTCCGACCGCCCGGGCGCGCTGCGCCCGGGCGGTTTCATGGAGAGAGATAAGAAGTCATGGCTGAAGCACCCGTCATCCGAGAGTTCCCGCTGGCCCGGACCCGCAACATCGGGATCATGGCCCACATCGACGCGGGCAAGACCACCACGACCGAGCGCATCCTCTATTACACGGGCAAGACCTACAAGATCGGGGAGGTGCACGAGGGCGCTGCGGTCATGGACTGGATGGTCCAGGAGCAGGAGCGGGGCATCACCATCACCTCAGCGGCCACCACCTGCCGGTGGAAGGACAACTGGATCAACATCATCGACACCCCGGGCCACGTCGACTTCACCGTCGAGGTCGAGCGGTCGCTGCGGGTGCTCGACGGTGCGGTCGCGGTGTTCGACGCGGTGGCCGGCGTGGAGCCGCAGACCGAGACGGTGTGGCGCCAGGCCAACAAGTACAAGGTGCCGCGCATCTGCTTCATCAACAAGATGGACCGGATCGGCGCCGACTTCTACAAGGCCGTCAACGAGATCATCGATCGCCTCGACGCTACCGTCGCCGTCGTCCAAGTCCCGATCGGGGCCGAAGGCCACTTCCGGGGCATGATCGACCTCATCGGCATGAAGGCCCTCGTCTGGGAAGAGGGCATGGGCGAGAAGTGGCAGGTCGAGGAGATCCCCGCCGATCTCGCCGACCTGGCCGACGAGTGGCGCCAGAAGCTGGTCGACGTCCTTTCGAACTACGACGACGTCATCATGGAGAAGTACGTCGGTGACGAGCCGATCACCGTCGACGACCTCCGCAAGGCCCTGCGGAGGGCCACCATCGCCAACGAGGTCGTGCCCGTGCTGGCCGGCTCGGCGTTCAAGAACAAGGGCGTGCAGCCCCTGCTCGACGCGGTGGTGGACTTCCTGCCCAGCCCCATCGACCTGCCGCCGGTCACCGGCATGGACCTCAAGGGCATCGAGGAGCTCGAGCGCCCGGCCGACGACAGCGCCCCCTTCGCGGCCCTGGCCTTCAAGATCATGAGCGACCCCCACGTGGGCAAGCTCACGTACTTCCGGGTCTACTCGGGCAGCATCAAGAAGGGCGACGCCGTCCTCAACTCCACCAAGGACCGCAAGGAGCGGATCGGCCGGCTGCTGCAGATGCACGCCAACCACCGCGAGGACAAGCAGGTCATCTTCGCTGGAGACATCGTGGCCACGGTGGGCCTCAAGCAGACGACCACAGGTGACACGCTGTGCGACCCGAACTCGCCGATCGTCCTGGAGACCCTCGAGTTCCCCGAGCCGGTCATTCACGTGGCCATCGAGCCAAAGACCAAGGTCGACCAGGACAAGCTCACCGACGCCCTGCAGCGGCTGTCGGAGGAGGACCCGACCTTCCAGAAGCACACCGACGTGGACACGGGCCAGACGATCATCGCCGGCATGGGCGAGCTGCACCTCGAGGTGCTGGTCGACCGCATGCTGCGTGAGTTCCGTGTCGACGCCCACGTCGGCAAGCCCCAGGTCGCCTACCGGGAGACCATCCGTACGGGCGTGCAGAAGGTCGAGGAGCGCTACGTGCGCCAGACCGGTGGCCGCGGCCAGTACGGCCACGTCGTCATCGACGTCGAGCCCACCGGCCCCGGCGGGGGCTACGAGTTCGTCGACAAGATCGTCGGCGGCATCATTCCCAAGGAGTACATCTCCTCCATCGACGCCGGCATCCAGGAGTCACTCCAGAACGGTGTGCTGGCCGGCTACCCGATGGTCGACGTGCGGGCCACCCTGGTCCACGGCTCCTACCACGACGTTGACTCCTCGGAGATGGCCTTCAAGATCGCCGGCTCCTTGGCCATCAAGAAGGCAACCCGGCAGGCCCATCCCGTCCTGCTCGAGCCCATCATGGCCGTCGAGGTGGTTACGCCCGAGGACTACATGGGCGACGTCATCGGCGACCTGTCCAGCCGGCGGGGCCGGATCGAGGGCATGGAGCAGCGCGGGTCAAGCCACGTGATCCGGGCGCAGGTGCCCCTCGGGGACATGTTCGGATACGCTACGGACCTGCGGTCGCGCACCCAGGGTCGCGCTACCTACACGATGCAATTCCACTCCTACCAGGAGGTGCCCGAGTCGATCTCCCGTGAGATCGTCGCCCGGGTACGAGGCGAGTAAGGGGACTCCCAATGGCCAAGCAGAAGTTCGACCGCACCAAGCCGCACCTGAACGTGGGCACGATGGGCCACATCGACCACGGCAAGACAACACTCACCGCGGCCATCACCAAGGTCCTCCACGACCAGAACCCCACGGTCGCCTTCACCGCCTTCGACCAGATCGACAAGGCGCCGGAGGAGAAGGCCCGGGGCATCACGATCTCCATCGCCCACGTGGAGTACGAGACCTCCAAGCGCCACTACGCGCATGTCGACATGCCCGGCCACGCCGACTACATCAAGAACATGATCACCGGCGCGGCCCAGATCGACGGTGCCATCCTCGTGGTGTCCGCGGCCGACGGCCCCATGCCCCAGACCCGTGAGCACGTCCTGCTGGCCCGCCAGGTGGGCGTGCCCTACATCGTGGTCGCCCTCAACAAGGCCGACGCGGTCGACGACGAGGAGCTGCTGGACCTGGTGGACCTCGAGGTCCGGGAGCTGCTCAACGAGTACGAGTTCCCCGGCGACGACACGCCCATCGTCCGGGTGTCGGCCCTCAAGGGTCTCGAAGGCGACGAGAAGTGGACCCCCGCGATCCTCGAGCTCATGGACGCGGTGGACTCCTACATTCCCGAGCCCCAGCGCGACGTGGACAAGCCCTTCCTCATGCCCATCGAGGATGTCTTCACCATCACCGGCCGCGGCACCGTGGTCACCGGCAAGGTCGAGCAGGGCGTGGTCAAGGTGGGAGACACCGTCGAGATCGTCGGCATCCGCGACACCCAGACCACCGTCTGCACCGGCGTCGAGATGTTCAAGAAGCTCCTCGACCAGGGCCAGGCCGGCGACAACATCGGCGCCCTGCTGCGGGGGACGAAGAAGGAGGAGGTGGAGCGCGGCCAGGTGCTGTGCAAGCCCAAGTCCATCACCCCCCACACCACCTTCGAGGCCAACGTCTACGTCCTCAAGAAGGAGGAGGGCGGGCGCCACAGCCCCTTCTTCCAGAACTACCGCCCGCAGTTCTACTTCCGCACCACCGACGTCACCGGCCAGATCACCCTCCCCGAGGGCACCGAGATGGTCATGCCCGGCGACAACATCACCCTGCAGGTCGAGCTCATCAACCCCATCGCCATGGACGAGGGCCTGCGTTTCGCCATCCGTGAGGGTGGCCGCACCGTGGGCGCCGGCCGCGTCACGAAGATTCTCAAGTAATCGAGAGGCTCACTTCAGTGGCTCAGAAGATTCGGATCCGGCTCAAGGCGTACGACCACGAGATCGTCGACCAGTCGACGAAGAAGATCGTGGAGACGGTGCTGCGCACCCAGGCGACGGTGCGCGGGCCGGTTCCGCTGCCCACGGAGAAGCACCGTTACACCGTGATCCGGTCGCCCCACAAGGACAAGGACTCCCGCGAGCACTTCGAGATGCGGATCCACAAGCGGCTTCTGGACATCCTCGAGCCCAGCCCCAAGACAGTGGACTCCCTCCAGCGCCTCGACCTCCCCGCCGGCGTCGACATCGAGATCAAGATCCAACAGGTGTAGGTTTCGCCCTCGCTCCGCTCGGGCGAGGCAATTGTGCTGCGGGGCGGCCGGCAGAGCCGACCACCCTTCGCCATTTTTCTTTGGCCGGCAGCCGAGCGGGGCCGCCTGCGGCGGCGAAGAGCGGCCGCCGGCGGGTCACCCCTACCAAAGCGCTATACTCGTCGAGTTCATGAGTAGGGCGCACCTGGCCCTCTCCACTTCTACGTCCTTGGTCGCCGGCTGGTCTGGTACCCCGAGGCAAACAACCCAATCAGCTCCGCCGGGAACCCACCCGAGCGGAGCTTCCGCGTGAAGGCAGACACGAAGCCATGGCAAAGAAGGCGATCGTCGGCGAGAAGGTCGGCATGACACAGATCTGGGACGACCAGAACCGTGCCATCCCGGTCACCCTCGTACGGGTTGCGCCGTGCCGGGTGGTGCAGGTGAAGACCCCCGAGACCGACGGCTACAGCGCGGTACAGGTGACGTTCGGCGCCCAGCGGCCCTCGCGGCTGAACAAGCCCGAGCAGGGCCACTTCGCAAAGGCGGGGGTGGATCCGGGCAAGCGCCTGGTCGAGCTCCGGGTGGACGACGCCGGCCAGTACTCCGTCGGCGACGAGATCAACGCCGCCATCCTCAGCGCCGGCGAGAAGGTCGACGTGACTGGCGTCAGCAAAGGCAAGGGTTACGCCGGCGTCATGAAGCGCCACAACTTCAAGGGCCTGGGCGCCGGCCACGGCACGCACAAGAAGCACCGGGCGCCGGGCGCCATCGGGGCCTGCGCCACGCCGGCCCGGGTATTCAAGGGCACCAAGATGGCCGGGCGGATGGGTCACCAGCAGGTGACCACGCTCAACCTTGAAGTCGTGCAAGCCGACGCCGACCGCCAGATCATCCTCCTGAAGGGCGCCATCCCGGGCCCGAAAGGCGGGCTGATCCTCATCCGCGACGCCGTCCGCACCGTCGTCAAGAACGGGAAGGGCTGACATGGCCTCCGTCGACATCCGCAACGCATCCGGCGCGTCCGTCGGCACCACCGAGCTGGCCGACGACGTCTTCGGCGTCACCCCCAACGTGGCCCTGATGCACCAGGTCGTCACCGCCCAGCTGGCCGGCATCCGCTCCGGCGACCACAGCACGCTCACCCGGGCCGAGGTCCGCGGTGGTGGACGCAAGCCGTGGCGCCAGAAGGGCTCCGGTCGTGCCCGCCAGGGTTCCACCCGGGCGCCGCACTGGCGCGGCGGCGGGGTGGCGATGGGGCCCAAGCCCCGCAGCTACGCCCAGCGCACCCCCAAGAAGATGGTGGCCGCCGCCCTGCGCTCGGCCCTCTCCGATCGGGCTTCGGAGGGAAAGGTCGTCGTCGTCGACAGCTGGGACTTCCCGGCCCCCAAGACGCGCGACGCCCGCATCGCCCTCGAGACGCTGGGCCTCACCGGCAAGGTGCTGCTGGTCCTCGACCGGGACCAGGAGGATGCGGCCAAGTCGTTCCAGAACCTGCCCAAGGTCCACCTGATCTTGCCGTCGGAGCTCAACGCCTACGACGTGCTGTGCTGCGACTGGGTCGTCTTCACCAAGGACAACCTGCCGACGGGCAGCGGTACGGCGACGACACCGCAGGACGCGCCCGCTGCGGCCGACGCACCTGCCGACGAGGATTCCGGGCGGAGCGAGCCTTCGGCGAGCGACCAGACAAGCACAGAGCCCCGTTCCGCGGGGCAGCCGCCGGAGGCGGCGACCTGATGAACGACCCCCGCAGCATCATCATTCGCCCGGTCGTGAGCGAGAAGTCCTACGGCCTCCTCGACGACGGCGTTTACACCTTCGTCGTCGACCCCAGGGCCACCAAGATCGAGATCTCCCAGGCCGTGGAGACGATCTTCAACGTCCAGGTAGCCAAGGTGAACACGCTGAACCGCAAGGGCAAGCGCAAGCGCAACCGGAAGTCGCAGACCTTCGGCCAGCGCCCCAACACCAAGCGGGCCATCGTCACCCTCGCCGCCGGCGGGCGTATCGACCTCTTCGAGAACTAGGGGACCCGTTTCTCATGCCCCTTCGCAAGCGTAAGCCCACCAGCGCCGGCCGGCGGTTCCAGACCGTCTCCGACTTCTCCGACATCACCACCGACACGCCGGAGAAGTCCCTGCTCGCGCCGCTGCCCAAGTCCGGCGGGCGGAACAGCTACGGCCGCAAGACGGCCCGCCACCGCGGTGGCGGCCACAAGCGCCAGTACCGCCTGCTCGACTTCAAGCGGGACAAGGACGGCGTGCCGGCCAAGGTCGCGTCCATCGAGCACGACCCCAACCGCAACGCCCGCATCGCCCTGCTGCACTACCTCGACGGAGAGAAGCGCTACATCCTGGCCCCGGCCAAGGTGCGGGTCGGCGACATGCTCCAGAGCGGGCAGAAGGCCGAGATCCGTCCGGGCAACGCCCTTCCGCTGCGCTACATCCCCGTCGGCACCACGGTGCACAACGTGGAGATCAAGGCGGGCGCCGGCGGCAAGATGGGCCGGGGCGCCGGCGCCAGCATCCAGCTGGTGGCCAAGGAGGGCGACTTCGCCACCCTGCGCCTGCCCAGCACCGAGATGCGCCGGGTGCCGATCGACTGCCGGGCCACCATTGGCGAAGTCGGCAACTCCGAGGCCGAGCTGATCTCCGTCGGCAAAGCCGGTCGCAACCGGTGGAAGGGCGTTCGCCCCCAGAGCCGAGGCGTGGCCATGAACCCGGTCGACCACCCGCACGGGGGCGGCGAGGGCAAGACCTCGGGTGGCCGCCACCCGGTCTCGCCGTGGGGCCAGCCCGAGGGCCGTACCCGCAACACCAACAAGCCGTCCCAGAAGCTGATCATCCGCCGCCGCCGGACGCGCGGCTCCCGACGTTGAGAACACAGAGGTAGGGGAAACCGTGGCACGCAGCCTCAAGAAGGGCCCGTTCATCGACGACCACCTGCTGAAGAAGGTCGACGCCCTCAATGCCCGGAGCGAGAAGCGGGTCATCAAGACCTGGTCGCGCCGCTCGACGGTCATCCCCGATATGGTCGGCCACACCATCGCCGTGCACGACGGCCGCAAGCACGTGCCCGTGTACATCACCGAGGCCATGGTCGGCCACAAGCTGGGCGAGTTCGCCCTCACCCGCACCTTCCGGTTCCACGCCGGCCAGGAGCGGGCGGGGAGGCGCTAGCCATGCCCGGTCCCAAGCTCAACGAAGCACCGGTCATGCGCCGGCGGCCGGAGTCCCGGTCGCAGGCCGTGAAGGCGCCCGTCACCACGACGCGCGCCGTCGCCCGCTACGTCCGCATCTCCCCGTACAAGGTGCGCCAGGTGCTGGACCTCATCCGCGGCTACGACACAGAGCGGGCCAAGGAGATCCTCAAGTTCTGCGAGCGGGACGCGGCCATCGTCGTGGGCAAGCTGCTCGACTCGGCGGTCGCCAACGCCGAGCACGACCACGCCATGGTGGCCGATGAGCTGTTCGTCTCCGCCTGCTTCGCCGACGAGGGCCCCACGCTCAAGCGCTGGCGCCCCCGGGCCCGGGGCCGGGCCACCCGTATCCGCAAGCGCACGTGCCACATCACCCTGCTGGTCTCCCGCCTGCCCGACCGCGAGCTCCAGGAGCGCCGGGCCCGCCGGAACCAGGGCATCACCGGAGACCGCCGGCGCCGGCGTGCCGGCGGCGAGTCCGCTCCCGAGCAGCGGGGCCGGCCCACCCGCCGGCCGGTCGAGGAGCGAGCGCCGGCCCCCGGGGCCGCCGCCGAGCCCGACGTGACCGAGACCGAGATGGACGCGTTGGCCCAGCCCGACGATGTGGCAGCCGAGGACGCGGTCACCACCACCGACGAGACCAGCACCGAGGAGCAGCAGACCACGGATTCCACATCTGAGGGCAGCGAAGAGGAGCAGAAGTAATGGGCCAGAAGGTCAACCCCTACGGGTTCCGCCTCGGCATCACCACCGACTGGAAGTCCCGTTGGTTCAGCGACGACGAGTACAAGGCCTACCTCATCGAGGACTGGAAGATCCGCGACTACCTGATGAAGCAGCTGCCCCACGCAGCCATCAGCCGCATCGAGGTCGAGCGCACCCGTGACCGTCTCCGTGTCGACGTGCATACCGCCCGTCCCGGCATCGTCATCGGCCGCCGAGGCGCCGAGGCCGACCGCCTCCGGGCCGACCTGGCCAAGATGAGCAACAACCCAAAGATCCAGCTCAACATCCAGGAGATCAAGCAGCCGGAGCTCGATGCCGCCCTGATCGCCCAAGGCGTGGCCGACCAGCTCGCCGGCCGGGTGAGCTTCCGCCGGGCTATGAAGCGGGCGGTCCAGACCGCGCAGAAGGCAGGCGCCCTCGGCATCCGGGTCCAGTGTTCGGGCCGCCTCGGCGGCTCGGAAATGGCCCGTAGCGAGTGGTACCGAGAGGGCCGGGTGCCGCTGCACACCCTTCGCTCCGACATCGACTACGGCTTCCGCGAGGCCCGCACCACCTTCGGGCGCATCGGCGTGAAGACGTGGATCTACAAGGGCGACATCCTGCCCTACAAGACCTCCACCGAGGACAAGATCTCCCGCGAGGCCGCCATGGCCGTCGGGGAGACCTCAGGCGGCGCAGCGCGTCCGCGCCGCATCATCTCCGCCGGCGGCGGTCGCCGCCTCCCGGGCCAGGAAGAGCCGGGGAGTGCCACCGGTGCGCCGGTCGTCCCTGACGATGACGCGGTCGACGTGGCCACGCCCCTCATCCCCGAGGCCGACCCCGAGCGCGAGCGCCTGCTCGCCGAGGAGGAGGAGATCGAGCGCCGCACCCGCGAGCACCACGAGACCCCCCACTTCAGATCAGGGGACGAATGACATGTTGATGCCCCGCAGGGTCAAGCACCGCAAACAGCATCGCGGCCGGCTGACCGGAAAGGCCACCGGCGGCAGCGAGATCACCTTCGGCGACTTTGGCATCCAGGCCCTGGAGCCGGGGTGGATCACCGCACGCCAGATCGAGGCCGCTCGTATCGCCATGACCCGCCACATCAAGCGTGGTGGGAAGGTCTGGATCAACATCTTCCCGGACAAGCCCGTCACCGAGAAGCCGGCCGAGACCCGCATGGGCTCCGGCAAAGGCAACCCGGAGCACTGGGTGGCGGTTGTGAAGCCGGGCCGGGTCATGTTCGAGTTGGCCGGCGTCAACGAGACGCTGGCTCGCGAGGCCATGAGTCGGGCCATCCAGAAGCTGCCGATCAAGGCCAAGATCATCGTCCGGGCAGAGGAAATCTGATGAGCGAGCACCGAAGCGCAGCGCGGGAACGCAGTTCCACCAAACGTCCGATAGGCGTCACGCCGAAGGCGGGCCGCTGATGGCCAGGTCACGGATCACCGAGCTGCGCGAGATGAGCGACGACGAGCTGGTCACCAAGCTGGTCGAGGCCCGCCAGGAGCTGTTCAACCTGCGCTTCCAGCACGTCACCGGCCAGCTCGACAACTACAGCCGGCTGAGCCAGCTCAAGAAGGACATCGCCCGCATCGAGACGCTGCTGCGGGAGAACGAGATCGCGGCCGCCGATGCGGCCGAGGCCGAGGCCGACGCCGAGTGGCGGGCCGCCAACGAGGCCCGCGCCGTACGCGTGGCCGCCAGCCGAAAGAACCAGGGAGAGACCGATGGCTGACGCCGAGAGCGCAGCAGCACCGCAAGAGGAGGCCAGGCCCAACCCGCGCAAGGTGCGGGAGGGCGTCGTCGTCTCCTCGGCCATGGACAAGACCGCGGTCGTCGCCGTCATCGAGCGGGTCCGCCACCGCCGTTACACCAAGACGGTCCAGCGGACCAAGCGCATTCACGCCCACGACGAGGCCAACGAGGCCAAGGTGGGCGACCGGGTCCGCATCAGCGAGACGCGCCCCCTGTCCAAGCTGAAGCACTGGCGCATCGTCGAAGTCCTCGAGAGGGCAAAGTGAAGGCTCCGAGCGGCTGCGCCGCACTGCCTCTCTGTTCCGCATCACCAGCCCGTCGGGCGGTGACACGGTGATCCAGCAAGAAACTCGACTAAGGGTCGCGGACAATTCGGGCGCCAAGGAGGTGCTCTGCATCAAGGTGCTGGGCGGCTCCAAGCGTCGCTACGCCTCCATCGGCGACATCATCGTCGGCACGGTGAAGGACGCCATCCCCGGCGCAGCGGTGAAGAAGGGCGAGGTCGTCAAGTGCGTCGTCGTGCGCACCAAGAAGGAGAACCGGCGGGCCGACGGCAGCTACATCCGCTTCGACGAGAACGCCGCCGTGCTCATCAACGACGCCCAGCAGCCCCGAGGCACCCGCATATTCGGCCCGGTCGGCCGGGAGCTGCGCGACAAGAAGTTCATGCGCATCATCTCGCTGGCGCCGGAGGTGTTGTAGATGAAGCTCCGCAAGGGCGACCGGGTCAAGGTGCTAACCGGCAAGGACCGGGGCGACGAAGGCGAGGTCATGCGGGTCTTCCCCAAGGAGAACCGGGTGATCGTCGAGGGCGTCAACGTGGTCAAGAAGCACCAGCGGGCCATGCGGGCCACCATGCAGGCGGGGATCATCGACAAGGACATGCCTATGCCGGCGTCCAACGTCGCCATCATCTGCCCCACCGATGGCGCCACGCGCATCGGCTACCGGTTCGACGACCAGGGCAAGAAGATCCGCATCTGCCGCAAGTGCGGAGGTGACATCTGATGTCGACCTCCACCACCACAACGGCGCAGGAGTTCCCCCGGCTGAAGACCCGGTACAACGACGTCCTCCGCGCCCAGCTCAAGGGCTCCTTGGGCCTCGGCAACATCATGGAGGTCCCCCGCCTCGAGAAGATCGTCGTGAACATGGGCGTGGGCCGGGCCACCCAGCAGGCGTCCCTGCTCGAAGGGGCCGTCACCGACCTCACCCTGATCACGGGCCAGAAGCCGCTCGTCACCCGGGCTCGCCGCTCCATCGCCGCCTTCAAGCTGCGTGAAGGCGTGCCCATCGGCGCCAAGGTCACCCTTCGGGGCGACCGCATGTGGGAGTTCCTCGACCGGCTCATCGCCCTGGCCATTCCGAGGATCCGTGACTTCCGGGGGCTGCCGCCCAGCGGCTTCGACGGCAGGGGCAACTACACCTTCGGGGTCAACGAGCAGCTGATCTTCCCGGAGGTCGAGTACGACAAGATCGACCAGGTTCGTGGGATGGACATCACCATCGTGACGACCGCCCGCACCAACGCCGAAGGACGAGCCCTGCTCGACGCTTTCGGTTTCCCGTTCGCACGTCCTGACGCCCAGCAGTAGAGGGATCTGAGGAGTTTCGTGGCAAAGACAGCGCTCATCCAGAAGCAGCAGCGCAAGCCCAAGTTCAAGGTGCGGGCCTACACCCGTTGCGCACGGTGCGGGCGGCCGCGCGCCGTCTACCGCAAGTTCAACCTGTGCCGCATCTGCCTGCGGGAGATGGTGCACGCCGGCGAAGTTCCCGGTGTGACCAAGGCCAGCTGGTGAGAGGAGGCCCACGATGACGATGACCGACCCGATCGCCGACATGCTGACGCGCCTCCGCAACGGGGCCACGGCCAGCCAGGACAGCGTGCGCATGCCGTCGTCCAAACTCAAGGAGGCCCTGGCCGCCATCCTGCGCCGCGAGGGCTACATCGGCGACTTCAAGGTGAGCGAGGACGGAACCCGTCCCGGGCGCATCCTGGAGATCACCATGAAGTACACCCACGACCGCTCGCCGACCATCTCCGGCCTGCGCCGGGTCTCCAAGCCGGGCCGGCGGGTCTACATCCAGGCCGACAAGCTGCCGCGCGTGCTCGGCGGCCTCGGCGTCGCCGTGCTCTCGACCAGCCAGGGGCTGCTCACCGACCGGGAGGCTCGCCAGCGCCGGGTCGGCGGCGAAGTCCTCTGCTACGTGTGGTGAGGGGCTATGTCTCGTATCGGTAGAAGTCCAATTCCCGTCCCGTCGGGCGTGACCATCGAGGTGACCGACGGTCACGTCAAGGTCACCGGCCCCAAGGGCACGCTCGAGCGCGACCTGCCGCGCGACATCACCGTGCGCCAGGACGAGGGGCAGTTGCTCGTCGAGCGCCCCACCGACCAGCGCCAGCACCGTGCGCTGCACGGGCTGACCCGTTCGCTGGTCAACAACATGGTCGTCGGCGTGACCGACGGCTTCACCCGTGACCTGGAGATCGTCGGCGTCGGCTACCGGGCCGCGGCCACCACGCCGTCCCGGCTCGACCTCGCACTCGGCTTCAGCCACCCAGTCGGCGTGGACGCCCCCGAGGGCATCACCTTCGAGACGCCGGCGCCTACCCGCATCACGGTGCGCGGCATCGACAAGGAAGCGGTCGGCCAGGTCGCCGCGAACATCCGCAGCATCCGAAAGCCCGAGCCCTACAAGGGCAAGGGCGTCCGCTACGCCGGCGAAATCGTCCGGCGGAAAGCTGGAAAGGCCGCGAAGTGAGTTTTTCCACCAAGAAGAAGCAGGAGGCCCGGGCTCGCCGGCATCACCGGGTGCGCAAGCTGGTGCGCGGCACCGCCGAACGTCCCCGCCTGGCGGTCTTCCGCTCGAACAAGCACGTCACCGCCCAGGTCATCGACGACATCGCCGGCCGCACGCTGGCTGCGGCCAGCACGGTGGAGGCCGACCTGCGGTCGGGCCCCACGGGTAACAAGTCCGCCGCCGCAGCCGTCGGCAAGCTGGTGGCCGAGCGGGCCAAGGCCGCCGGCGTGACCAAGGTCGTCTTCGACCGCGGCGGCAACCTCTACCACGGCCGCGTGGCCGCCGTCGCTGACGCGGCGCGCGAAGCCGGATTGGAGTTCTAATGTTCCGCCTTTGCAGACAGAGCTTGCTGGGCGAGTTGAAGGCGCTGCGGTCGGCCGGCGGAGCCGACCTCCCTTCGCCGTCGCTTTTTGGCCGGCAGCCGGCGGGACCGCCTTCGGCGGTGCGCGCGGCCGGCGGATTCAGATCGGAGTGTCATGGCTGAAAGTCCCTACGTCGAGCGAGTGATCGCCATCAACCGCGTCGCCAAGGTGGTCAAGGGTGGCCGGCGGTTCTCCTTCACCGCCCTGGTCGTCGTCGGCGACGGCGCCGGCAAGGTCGGCCTGGGCTACGGCAAGGCCAAGGAAGTCCCGGCCGCCATCCAGAAGGGCATCGAAGAGGCGAAGAAGGAGCTCTTCGACGTCCCCCTGGCCGGCAGCACGATCACCCACCCCATCCTGGGCGAGCGCGGCGCCGGCCGGGTGCTGCTCAAGCCCGCCGCCCCCGGTACCGGCGTCATCGCCGGCGGTGCGGCCCGGGCCATCCTGGAGTCGGCCGGCGTGCACGACATCCTCGCCAAGTCGCTGGGGTCCTCGAACGCCATCAACGTGGCCCACGCCACCGTCGCCGGCCTCAAGGGTCTCATGCGCCCCGACGAGGTCGCTCGCAAGCGGGGCAAGTCCCCCGAAGAGGTCACGCCTCCCGGCCTGCTCAAGGCCTACCAGGAGAGCCAGCGCGGCCCCCACGTCCCCGTCGAGGTGGCGTGATGGCCCGTCTCAGCGTGACCCAGGTCAAGTCCACCATCGGCACCAAGCCGGTGCACCGCAAGACGATGAGGGCCCTCGGCCTGCAGGGCATCGGGCGCACCACGAACCTGCCCGACACGAAGGACGTCCGAGGCATGCTGCACAACGTCAGCCACCTCATCACCGTGGAGCCCGCCGTGTCTGATGGCGGCCCTGCGGCCGCAGGAGAACTGTCATGAAGGTCCATGATCTGAAGCCCGCCCCAGGCTCGACCAAGGAGCGCCGGCGGGTCGGTCGCGGCATCGGCGGCAAGGGCGGCAAGACCGCCGGCCGCGGTACGAAGGGCCAGCACGCGCGGGGCTCGGTCAAGCCCGGGTTCGAGGGTGGCCAGATGCCGCTGAGCCGGCGGGTGCCGAAGCTCAAGGGCTTCCGCAACCCGTTCCGGGTCGAGTACGCCGTGGTCAACCTCGATACCCTCGAGGCCTTCGACGGCGACGTCGTCAGCCCCGAGACCCTCCGGGCGAAAGGGCTCGTGCACAAGCACGGCCTGGTCAAGGTCCTGGGACGGGGCGAGCTGACCCGCACGCTGCGGGTCTCCGCCCACGCCTTCTCCAAGTCGGCCGAGGACGCGATCACCGCCGCCGGGGGTACCGTCGAGGTGCTGCCGCTGCCGTTTGGCCACGGCCGCCCGCCGGCCAAGGGCAACGCCCTTTCCAACCGCTGACATCTACTCTTGAGATTTCCGAGCCGCCTGACGAGCCTTAGGACGCCATGCTTTCCAGCCTGAAGAACATCTTCAAGGTGGTGGATCTCCGGAACAAGATCCTCTTCACCCTGTTCATCATCCTGCTGTACCGGCTGGGCTCGAACGTCACCGTTCCCGGGATCGACTTCGCCGCGGTCCAGGACCTCCAGCGCCAAGCCGACGAGGGCGGCGTCCTCGGGTTCCTGAACCTGTTCTCCGGTGGCGCCCTGACCCAGATGGCGGTCTTCGCCCTCGGGATCATGCCCTACATCACCAGCTCGATCATCATGCAGCTGCTGGCGGTCGTGATCCCCCGCATCGAGCAGTGGCAGAAGCAGGGGGCGATCGGCCAGAAGAAGATCACCCAGTGGACTCGGTACATGACCGTGGGCCTGGCCATCCTCCAGGCCACCGGCATCACCTACCAGTTCAACAACGGCCTGCTGGGCTCGGGCACCGACACCAACCTGAAGCTGGTCACGACCTTCGACCTGCCGCACGTCTCCCTCATCGTCCTGACGATCACCGCCGGCACGGCCATCGTCATGTGGATGGGCGAGCTGATCACCCAGCGGGGGATCGGCAACGGCATGTCGATCCTGATCTTCGCCAACGTGGTGAGCCGCATGCCGGCGCAGGTCGGCAACATCGGCGCCGAGAAGGGCAACTTCGCCCTTACCCTGTTCCTGCTGCTGGCAGTCGGCATGATCGTCGCCATCGTCTTCGTGGAGCAGGGCCAGCGCCGCATCCCCGTCCAGTTCGCCAAGCGGGTCGTCGGCCGGCGCATGTACGGCGGCCAGAGCACCTACATCCCCCTGAAGGTCAACCAGGCCGGCGTGATCCCAATCATCTTCGCCAGCTCCGTCCTCTACTTCCCGGTGCTCCTCTCGAACATCGTGCAGTGGGAGGGCGTGGTCAACTTCATCAACAAGTACCTGGTGCAGCAGGACAACATCGTCTACATCCTGACTTACGGTGTCCTTATCGTGTTCTTCACGTACTTCTACACTGCGATCACGTTCAACCCGCAGCAACAGGCCGACATCATCCGCAAGCAGGGTGGGTTCATCCCGGGCATCCGTCCCGGGCCTCCCACCGAGCGCTACCTGGGCCAGATTCTCAACCGCATCACCTTGCCGGGCTCACTGTTCCTCGCCGCCATCGCCCTGGTGCCGAACATCCTGCTGTCGCTCTACGGCGTCACGCAGTTCCCGTTCGGAGGGACCACCATCCTCATCGCCGTCGGGGTGGCCCTGGAGACGATGAAGCAGATCGACAGCCAGCTGATGATGCGGAACTACGAGGGCTTTCTCGCATAGTGGGACTCACGTAGTGGCTCTCGCCACGCGGCTGGTGATCCTGGGCAAGCAAGGCGCCGGGAAGGGCACGCAGGCCATCCGGCTGTCGGAGGGCTTCGGGGTGCCGCGGATCTCGACCGGCGACATGTTTCGGCAGTTCATGAAGGGCGACTCCGAGATCGGCCGGCGGGCCCGCAAGTACGTCGAGGCCGGCGACCTGGTCCCAGACGAGGTGGTCAACGACATGGTGCGGGAGCGCCTCACCGAGCTCGACGCCGCCGACCGGGGCTTCGTCATGGAGGGCTTCCCCCGCAACGTGGCCCAGGCCGACGCCCTCGACGAGATGCTCAGTCCCCATCACGTCGACCTGGTCATCGAGCTCGACGTGCCCACCGGGGTGGTGCTCAAGCGTCTGGCCAGCCGGCGGGTGTGCAGCGTCTGCGGCCTCAACTACAGCGTCGATGCCCCGCCCAAGGTCAACTGGAGCTGCGATGCTTGCGGTGGCGACGTCGTTCAACGCGAGGACGACACCGAGGACGTGATCGGCCGGCGCCTGCACCAGTACGACCAGCAGACCGCCCCCCTCGTGGCGTGGTACCTGGCCACCGACCGCCTGGCCGCGGTGGACGGCGAGGGCGACCCCGACACGGTGACCGGCCGCCTCCTCCGGGCCATCGAAAACCGCTTGGCGCGGCGATGATCGCCCTCACTCGCTTCGCTCCGTTCGGGCGAGGCAGCTGCGCGGCGGCCGTCCGGCAGAGCCGGCCGACCTCCGCCGGATCCTCTTTGGCGGCGTCGCTACGCTCGCCGCAGGCCGCCAGCCAGCGGGGCCGCCTCTGGCGGCATGGTATGGCCGGCGGCGGAGCTGATCGCTGATGGGTGTCACGGTCAAGACACGGGAGCAGCTGGCGAAGATGCGCCAGGCGGGGCGTGTGGTCGCCGAGATGCTGGACGCCTGCGCGGCGACGGCCCGGCCCGGGATCACCACCAACGACCTCGACAAGGTGGCACGGGAGGTCCTGTCTCGGCGGAAGGCGAAGTCGAACTTCCTGAACTACCACGGGTACCCGGCGGTGATCTGTGCGTCGCCGAACAATGTCATCGTCCACGGCATCCCGGGCAACTACACGCTGAAGGATGGGGACATCATCTCCATCGACTGCGGGGCCATCATCGACGGCTGGCACGGCGATGCCGCTCGCACCATCCCGGTCGGAGAGATCTCCGAGGAGGCCCGCAAGCTGATCCAGGTCACCGAGGACAGCTTGTGGGCGGGCATCCAGCACGTGTGCCAGGGCGCCCACCTGCTCGACATCGGCCATGCCGTCCAGACAGTGGCCGAGGGGGCGGGGTTCTCGGTCGTGCGGGAGTACGTCGGACACGGGATCGGCCGGGCCATGCACGAGGAGCCCCAGGTGCCGAACTACGGCGAGCCGGGCCACGGGATGAAGCTGAAGGTCGGCCACGTGCTCGCCGTCGAGCCCATGGTCAACCTCGGAAGCGCCGAGACGCAGCTCGACGAGGACGGCTGGACGGTGCGCACCGCCGACGGGAGCCTCTCGGCGCACTTCGAGCACTCCATCGCCGTGACCGAGGACGGCCCGGAGGTCTTCACCGTCCTGGAGTAGTGCCGCGCGAGGCCACCCCGGGAACCGACCGCGCCGAACTGAGTTACTATATCCGTCTGTCCCCCGGCAGTTCGCTGGTTGAGACGCGTCGTCAGGAGAAAATCACCTGCCCAAGCCCAAGGAAGACGCCATCGTGATGGAAGGCACGGTCGTGGAGCCGCTGCCCAACGCCATGTTCCGCGTCGAGCTGGAGAACGGCCACAAGGTACTCGCACACATCTCGGGCAAGATGCGGATGCACTACATCCGGATCCTTCCGGGCGACCGGGTGCAGGTGGAGCTGACGCCGTACGACATCAGTCGTGGGCGCATTACCTACCGATACAAGTAGAGAGCAGCCGATGAAAGTCAAGCCGAGCGTCAAGAAGATCTGTGAGCGCTGCAAGGTCATCCGTCGCGAGGGCAAGGTCATGGTGATCTGCTCCAACCCCCGCCACAAGCAGAGGCAGGGCTAATGGCTCGTATTGCCGGCGTCGACATCCCCCGCGAGAAGCGGCTGGAGATCTCCCTCACCTACATCCTGGGGATCGGCCGTACAACGGCCACCCAGGTCTGCCTGGCCACCGGGATCGACCCCGGCACGCGCGTGCGCGACCTGACCGAGGAAGAGGTCGCCCAGCTCCGCAACCACATCGACGCCAACCTCAAGGTCGAAGGTGACCTGCGCCGCGACGTGGCCCAGGACATCAAGCGCAAGATCGAGATCGGCTGCTACCAGGGCATCCGCCACCGCCGGGGCCTGCCCGTGCGCGGCCAGCGGACCCACACCAACGCCCGTACTCGCAAGGGTCCCAAGAAGACCGTCGCCGGAAAGAAGAAGGTCAGGAAGTAATGCCGAAGCCCAAGCCAGGGGGCCGGCGGCCCAAAAAGCGCGAGCGGAAGAACGTCACCTACGGGGTGGCGCACATCAAGAGCTCGTTCAACAACACGATCATCTCGATCAGCGACCTCGAGGGCAACGTGCTCGCCTGGGCGTCCGCCGGCAACGTCGGCTTCAAGGGCTCCCGCAAGTCCACTCCGTTCGCCGCCCAGCTCGCAGCCGAGGCCTGCGCCCGGCGAGCGATGGAGCACGGCGTGCGCAAGGTCGACGTGCTGGTCAAGGGCCCGGGCTCGGGCCGGGAGACCGCCATCCGGTCGATCCAGCAGACCGGCATCGAGGTCTCCGGCATCAAGGACCTCACGCCCATCCCCCACAACGGCTGCCGCCCGCCCAAGCGTCGGAGGGTCTGACACATGGCGCGTTACACCGGTCCTGTCTGCCGTCTGTGCCGGCGGGAGAAGATGAAGCTCTTCCTCAAGGGCCCGAAGTGCGACTCGATGAAGTGCCCGATCGAGCGCCGGCCCTACCCCCCCGGCATGCACGGTCGCGGCCGCATCCGTGAGTCCGAGTACATGTTCCAGCTGCGGGAGAAGCAGAAAGCCCGCCGTATCTACGGCGTGCTGGAGAAGCAGTTCCGCAACATGTACGAAGAGGCCAACCGCCAGGACGGCATCACCGGCGAGAACCTGCTGCGCATGCTCGAGCAGCGCCTTGACAACGTCGCCTTCCGCGCCGGGTGGGGCTCCAGCCGCAACCAGGCCCGCCAGTTCGTCCGCCACGGTCACGTCAACGTGAACGGCCGGCGGGTGACCATCCCCAGCTACCAGGTCCGCAAGGGCGATGTCGTGGAGATCCGGGAGAAGTCGCGGAACATGATCGTCCTACGCCACAACCTCGACACGCTCGACCGGGTGAAGCCGCCGTGGCTCGAGGTCGCCGATGGCGGCCTGTCGGCCACCGTGCGAGACCTGCCCCTCCGGGAACACATCGACGTCCCGGTCCGGGAGTCGCTCATCGTCGAGCTCTACTCGAAGTAAGAAAAGGCAGACATGCTCATCATTCAGCGCCCCTCAGTCGAAGCGGTCGGCGAGCAGGAAGGCGACCGCCAGCTCTTCACCATCTCGCCCCTGGAGCCCGGCTTCGGGCACACCCTCGGCAACTCCCTGCGCCGAACGCTGCTCTCGTCGATCCCCGGTGCCGCCGTCACGTCCATCCGCTTCGACGATGTTCTCCACGAGTTCACCACCATCGCCGGGGTGAAGGAGGACGTGACCGACATCATGCTCAACCTGAAGGACCTCGTCCTGCGGGTGGAGACCGACGAGCAGGTCACCCTCCGCCTCGACGCCCGTGGCCCCGGCGACGTCACCGCCCGTGACCTCCAGCCCCACGCCGATGTCGAGATCCTGAACCCCGATATGCACATCGCCACCCTCTCCGGGAAGGCCCGCCTGGCCCTCGACATCACCGTCGAGCGAGGCCGGGGCTACGTCTCGGCCGACAAGAACAAGAAGTCCGCGGTCATCGGGGTCATCCCCATCGACTCGATCTTCTCCCCGGTGCGCCGGGTGGCTTTCGCCGTCGAGCCCACGCGGGTCGAGCAGGCCACCAACTACGACAAGCTCACCCTCGACATCGAGACCGACGGCTCCATCACGCCCCGTGAGGCGCTGGCGTCCGCCGGCGCCACGCTGCGCTCCCTCGTCACCCTGGTGGCGGAGATGAGCGACGCGCCCCGGGCCCTGGAGCTGGGCGAGGTCGGCGTGCTCGGCAGCGGCTCGCCCGATCTGGACCTGGCCATCGAGGAGCTCGACCTGTCCGAGCGCCCCCGCAACTGCCTCAAGCGGGCGCAGGTCAACACCGTGGGCGAGCTGGTCAACAAGACCGAAGAGGACCTGCTGGCCATCACCAACTTCGGCCAGAAGTCCCTGGACGAGGTGCTGCAGAAGCTTGACGAGCGGGGGCTGTCCCTGCGGTCCAAGAGCGGGGCGTAGGGCGATGCCCGGCACCCCCCGCAAGTCCAGGCGTTTCGGCGGCTCGGCGTCCCACCAGCGGCTGATGTTCGCCAACATGGCGGCGTCGCTGTTCGCGGCCGAGGGGATCGTCACCACCGAGGCCAAGGCCAAGGCCCTGCGCCCCATCGCCGAGAAGCTCATCACCAAGGCCCGCAAGGGCGGGGTGCACAACCACCGCCAGGTGGTGTCGTACATGGGCGACAAGGACATGGCGCACAAGCTGTTCGAGGAGATCGCCCCCCGCTACGAGGGCCGGCCCGGGGGCTACACCCGTATCCTCAAGCTGGGCCCCCGCCACGGCGACAACGCGCCGATGGCCCGCATCGAGCTCGTCTAGCTCCGATTCGCCCGTGGCGGCTGGCCCGGGAGGCCAGCCCATGAGCAGGCTGGCCCGGGAGGCCAGCCCATGAGCAGGGTGAGGATGACCGTCGCCTACGACGGCACCGGGTTCTCCGGGTTCTCGGACAACCTCAACGTGAAGACGGTCGGCGGCGAGCTGAAGGCCGCCCTGGCCACGGTGTTGCGCCATGAGGTCAACCTGATCGTCGCCGGCCGCACCGACGCCGGCGTCCATGCCTGGGGGAACGTCGTCCACTTCGACGCCGAGGTCGATGTCGACGTGGTGTCGCTCCAGCGCCATCTCAACAGCATGCTGGGGCCGGCGATCGTCGTGCGAACGGCCGAGGTGGCCGCGCCCGACTTCAATGCCCGCCACGACGCCGTCGCCCGCCGCTACCGCTACACGGTGCTCAACCGGCCGGTGCCCGACCCGTTCCTGGCCACGACCACATGGCACGTGCCACAGCCGCTGGACCTCTCCGTGCTGCGGCTGGCGTGCGACCCGATCATCGGCGAGCACGACTTCTCGTCGTTCTGCCGGGTCCAGCGGCGCATTCCCGGCGCCAGCATGGTCCGCCTGGTCTACGACGCCCGCTGGGTCGATGCCGGCGACGGCATCCTGCGCTTCGAGATCGAGGCCAGCTCGTTCTGCCAGCAGATGGTGCGGGCCCTGGTCGGCACGATGGTGCTGATGGGCCTCGGGAAGCAGCCCCCCGGGGAAATGGCCGGCATCCTGCGGGCCCGCGATCGCTCGGCGGCGAACCGGGTGGCGCCGGCGCGGGGCCTGTGCCTTTGGGATGTGTCGTACCGGGGCGCACAAGGGTCCCGGCCGCATTGGCGAGACCGGCCCGGGAGGCCGGTCCAGGAAACACTCAGCAGCCTGCCCCCGGGGCAGGCCGCCGACCGGGACCCTGCGTGACCTTTACTGCTTGACGGCCTCGACGTTGAACTCGAGGCGGATCTTCTTGCCGACCAGCACGCCGCCGGTCTCCAAGGCCACGTTCCAGGTCAGGCCCCAGTCCTCCCGGTCGATCTCGGCTTCAGCCGAGAAGCCGAGTCGCTGGCCACCCCAGGGGTCGGCCTGGGCGCCGTCGAACTCCACATCGAGGGTCACCGGGCGGGTGACGTCCTTCACGGTGAGGTCACCGGTGACCTTGGCGGTGCCGTCACGGTTGATGTCGACCTTGGTGCTACGGAAGGTGATCGTCGGGTAGTTCTCGACGTCGAGGAAGTCCGGGCTGCGGAGGTGGCCGTCGCGCTTCTCGTCGGAGCTGTCCACGCTGGCAGTCTGGATCGTGACCTCCACCGACGACTGCTCGGGCGTCTCGCCGATGACGATCTGCCCGTCGAAGTCGGTGAAACGGCCCCGAACCTTGGTGATCATCAGGTGGCGGCCGACGAACTCGACCGTGGTGTGGCCCTGGTCGAGTGCGTAGGTACCGGACCCGGGGATCCGCACGCCTCGGTAGTCACGGGTGAAGGTGGATGCCATAGCTGAGCTCCTTGCAAGATTGAGGGTTCAACGACCTGTTTGATCTTACAATAGTTGAGCGCTCAGTCAATTCCGGGCCCGCCCCCGTGGCGGGATCAGTGGCCGGCGGGCGGGGCGTTGACCGTCGGGGCCGGGGCCGTGGCGGTGACCTCTTCGGTCAGACGATCGGCGGCCGTGGCCAGCTCGCTGTAGAGCGAGTTCAACTCCTGTCGCAGTTCGGCCTCGCGGTCGGGCCATCCCTCCTGGGCAGCCTGGTCGGCCTGGCGGGCCAGCTCCACGATCTCCATCTCCAGCCCGACTGCGTGGTCCTGCAGGTGCGGCGCAACATCGACCATCTGGTCTCTCCTCTCACGGCCCGCTGTCGGCCCCGAGGCCCACAGACGATCCCGGCTTGCTGACGTGCCTACCCCAGGGGTCCGCCCGCCATACCTGGCGTGTCCGCTACTGTATCGAACTGATGTTCGAGCTCAACGAGTTCCAGCGGGCTGCGGTGGAGCACGACGGCGGTCCGCTGCTTGTCCTGGCCGGCGCCGGCAGCGGCAAGACGGGCACCCTTGCCCACCGGGTCGCCCGCCTGCTGCGGGAGGGGACCGATCCCGAGCGGGTCTGCCTGGTCACGTTCAGCCGCCGGGCGGCCCAGGAGCTGCTGGGCCGGGCCGGCCGGCTGTCCGACCGGTCATCGGCGGGGCGGGTGTGGGGTGGCACGTTCCACTCGGTGGCCAATCGGGTCCTGCGCCTCCACGGCCGGCGCCTCGGCCTCGATCCCGGGTTCAGCATCCTCGACGCCGGCGACGTCACGGAGCTGTTCGGCCTGATCCGCTCAGATCTGGGACTCCACCACAGTGCGGGCGAGGGCGGAGCCCGCCGGCGGTCGCCCCGCGCTTCGACCCTGGCGTCGGTCTACGACCGGGTGGTGAACACCGGAGACCGCCTCCAGGCCGTCCTTGACCGGTCGTTCCCCTGGTGCGCTCAAGAGACCGAGGGCATCCGGGCCTGCTTCGCGGCATACACCGAGCGAAAGCGGGAGCGCCAGCTCCTCGACTACGACGACCTGCTCCTGTGCTGGCGGGCGCTCGACGCTGTTCCGGGCCTCATGGCGGGCATGTTCGACCACGTCCTGGTCGACGAGTACCAGGACACCAATGCCCTCCAGGCCGACATCCTGGCCGCCATGCGCCCCGACGGGCGGGGCTTGACCGTGGTCGGCGACGACGCCCAGGCCATCTACGGCTTCCGGGCCGCCAGCGCCGGAAACCTGCTCCAGTTCCCCGAGCGGTTCCCGGGCACCCGGATCGTCCGGCTGGAGCAGAACTACCGCTCGACGCCGCCCATCGTCGCCGTGGCCAATGCGGTGATGGCCGAGGCCGGCGCCGGCACGGCGATGACCAAGGTCCTGTGGTCCGAACGAGCCGGCGCCCTCCGGCCCCTTCTGAGGACGTGTGGAGACGAGGAGGCCGAGGCGGCGACGGTGTGCGACTCGGTGCTCGCCCACCGCGACGACGGCATCGCCCTCCACGACCAGGCGGTGCTGTTCCGTGCGTCGCACCACTCGGACCTCCTGGAGCTCCATCTGAGCCGACGCAACGTGCCGTACGTGAAGTACGGCGGGCTCAAGTTCCTCGAAGCGGCCCACGTGAAGGACCTGATCGCCCTCCTGCGGGTGCTCGACAACCCGCGCGACGAGCTGGCCTGGTTCCGCACTCTCCAGCTGCTCGAAGGGGTGGGCGCGGCCACAGCTCGGCGGGTCATGGAGGAGCTCCAGGTCGGTGGGCCCGGCGAGCCGAACGTCACGCCGCTCGGGCGCCTGCTGGCGGCCCCGCCGAGGGTGCCGGCCGCGGCTCGCGAGGAGCTCGCCGGCCTCCGGTCCGCCCTGGCCGAGTGCGCCGACGGGTGCCTGCCCGGCGGGGCCACGCCGCCGCCGGCGGTCCAGGTCGAGCGCCTGCGCCAGTGGCTCGGCCCCGTGGTGCAGCGGGCCTACGACCACCCTGTCGCGCGACTGGCCGATCTCGAGCAGCTCGAAGGCGTGGCGGCCAACGCTTCGTCACGGAGCCGGTTCGTCAGCGACCTGACTCTCGACCCGCCGTCCTCCACCGCCGACCTCGCCGGCCCGCCGTTGATCGACGAGGACTGGCTGGTGCTGTCCACGGTGCACTCGGCCAAGGGAGGCGAGTGGGAGGTCGTCCATGTGCTCCACGCCAGTGACGGCATGTTCCCGTCCGATATGGCGACCGGAGACCCCGAGGGCATCGAGGAAGAGCGCCGGCTGATGTACGTCGCCGTCACCCGGGCCCGCTCGGCACTGGAGGTCAACGTCCCCCTGCGCTACCACCACCTCAAGCACCGCCCCCTGACCGACGCCCACAGCTACGCCCAGGTCAGCCGCTTCCTGACGCCGGCGGTCCAAGCGCTGATGGACGAAGCCCACGTGGAAGGCCGCCCGCAGTTCGACGACCGGGCCGGCGCCGGCGTGGGCGTCGACGAATCGGCGATGGTCGACGGGGGACTGGCCGGGGTCGACCGTATGCTGGCCGACCTGTGGAGCTGACGGGTCGCTAGCCTCGCCGTCGTGACCGCAACGACCACCGTCGACTGGGCCGCAGCCCGCACGGCGGTGGCCCGGGCCGGCCCCAGGATCACCGACCTGCTCCGTGCCGCCACCAAGCCCGAGGCGCCGGCGCTGGGAAAGTGGGACCTGACCCAGGTGGCCACCCACCTCTCGCACTCCGTCGACGCAGTCAGCGCCATGACCGTCGGCGGCGGCGACCTGATCCCCGACATCTCCGGGCTGCCCATCCTCAGCCAGGTCATGCTCGACGGGGAGGGCCGGCGGCCCCTGACGGAGCTGGCGGACCGGATCGATGCCAGCGTCGAGCGGTTCCTCACCGCCATGGAGGAGGCGGCGGCCGCCGGCGACACGTCACACAGTTGGGTGGTCCAGGGCACCGAGATGCCCCTGTCGACGCTCACCTGCCAGGTCCTCAACGAGCTCACCCTGCACGGGCGCGACATCGCCATGGCCGAGGGCGTGCCGTGGCCCATCGACCGCGAGCACGCCAGCCTCATCCTCCAGGGGTTCGTCTTCCCGTCCCTCCACACCCTGGGCCGGGCCATGGTCGTCCAGGAGGTGGCGGGGACGAAGCGGGCCCGCTTCGAGGTCGCTTTGCGGAGTGACGGCCGGGCCTACCTCGTCTTCGACAGGGGCGACTTCTGGGTCGAGTCCACGCCGCAGGGCAAGGTCGACTGCAAGCTGTCCGTCGACCCGGAAGCCTTCCTGCTGGTGGCCTGGGGCCGGATAAGCCAGTGGTCGGCGATCCCGAAGGGCCAGCTGCTGGCGTCGGGCCGCAAGCCCTGGCTCGGCCCCCAGATGCGCTCCTGGCTGCGGAACCCGTAGGGCCCGGCGGCCGATCTCCCACTGTCGACTACACTCTTCCCCCTGTGCGTACCTTCTCGACGAAACCGTCCGACGTCCAGCGCGCCTGGCACCTCGTCGACGCTGAGGGCCTTGTGCTCGGGCGGATGGCCTCCGAGGTCGCCCGGCTGCTGCGCGGCAAGCACAAGCCCATGTTCGTGCCCCACCTCGACACCGGAGATCACGTCATCGTGGTCAACGCGTCCAAGGTGGTCTTGACCTCCGGCAAGGAGGCCAAGAAGATCGCCTACCGCCACACGGGCTACCCGGGCGGCCTCCGGCAGAAGTCCTACACCGAGCTCATGGTCGAGAACCCCGAGGAGGCCGTCCGCAAGGCGGTGCGGGGCATGCTCCCCAAAGGCCCGCTCGGCCGGGCGATGCTGAAGAAGCTCAAGGTCTACGCCGGCCCGACCCACCCCCACGCCGCTCAGATGCCCGAGGCGCTCGAGCTCTCGATGGCCGTCGCCCGCCAGCGCGGCCTGTAGTCACGTAAAGGATCATCGTGCCCAAGCCCCTCATGCAGTCGACCGGTCGTCGCAAGGAGGCCGTCGCCCGCGTCCGCATCCGGCCTGGCACCGGCAAGATCACCGTCAACAAGCGCCCGATCGAGGACTACTTCCCCTCGGAGACGCACCGGATGATCGTCACTGAGCCCCTTCGGCTCACGACACTCAACGAAACCTACGACGTCGACGCGACCATGGACGGTGGCGGTGTGTCCGGGCAGGCCGGCGCCCTGCGCCTAGGCATCGCCCGCGGCCTGGTGAACCTCGACGAGGAGCTGCGCACCACCCTCAAGCGGGCCGGCTTCCTCACCCGTGACGCCCGTGAGAAGGAAAGTAAGAAGTACGGCCTGAAGAAGGCCCGCAAGGCACCCCAGTACTCCAAGCGCTAAAGCAAGGAGGCCACCGGTGACGCTCCGGTTCGGCACCGACGGCGTCCGGGGCATCGCCAACGCCGAGCTCACACCCGAATTGGTCCTGGCCCTGGGCCGCGCCGCGGCGCGAGTCTTAGGACCGGGCCCCTTCCTCGTGGGCCGCGACACCCGGATCTCCGGGCCGCTGCTGCAGGCCGCCCTCTCCGCCGGGCTGGCCGCGGAAGGCGCCGACGTCCTCGATCTGGGCGTGGTCCCCACCCCGTGCGTGGCCTGGCTGTCGGCCGCCGACGACCGGCCGGCGGCGATGATCTCTGCCTCGCACAACCCCTTCCCCGACAACGGGGTCAAGTTCTTTCTTCCCGGCGGGCGCAAGCTGTCCGATGAGATCGAGGACCGCCTGGAGGCGGAGCTGGACCGGCTGATCTCCCACCCCGAGGAGTCGCCCCGCCGTACCGGATCCCGGCTGGGCCGGGTCCAGCCCGGCGCCGGCGTCGACCGCTACGAATCGGCGCTCTCGGCCACCGTGGGCGCCGGCAGCCTCTCCGGCCTCTCCGTAGTGCTGGACTGCGCCCACGGGGCGGCCAGCGCCGTGGCGCCGGAGGTCCTCCGCAGCCTCGGGGCCAGGGTCGCCGTCATCCACGACGCCCCCGACGGCCTGAACATCAACGACGGCAGCGGGTCCACCCATCCCGAGGAGCTCCAGCGCCGGGTCGTCGCCGGCGGCGCCGACATGGGGCTCGCCTTCGACGGTGACGCCGACCGGGTGCTGGCTGTCGACGCCGCCGGCGCCCTGGTCGACGGCGACCAGCTCATCGCCATCTGCGCGCTGGACCGGCGCGAGCGAGGCCGGCTCCCGGGCGACACCGTGGTCGTGACCGTCATGTCGAACCTCGGCTTCCGCCACGCCATGGCCGCTCACGGGATCGCCATGGTCGAGACCGACGTCGGGGACCGCTACGTCCTCGAGGAGATGGAACGGGGCGGCTGGGGCCTCGGGGGCGAGCAGTCGGGGCACATCATCTTCGGCGACCTCGCCACCACCGGTGACGGCCTGCTGACCGGCCTGCAGGTCCTCGACGTGATGGCCCGCACCGGGCGGTCGCTGGCCGAGCTGGCCGCAGTGATGGACCGCCTGCCCCAGATCCTCCGCAACGTGCCGGTGGCCGCTCGCGGCGCCAGCGTGGCCAGCTCCGAGGAGCTCACGTTGGCGGTCAAGGCGGTGGAGGCCGAGCTCGGGGAGCGCGGCCGGGTGCTCGTGCGGCCCAGCGGCACCGAGCCCGTCGTGCGGGTCATGGTGGAGGCCGTCTCCGTCGAGGAGGCCGAGGGTGCGTGCGACGTGCTGTGCCAGGCGGTGAAGCGGGCGCTGGGCGCGTAAGCGCCGGTCAAGGGCATACCCTTGCGGCATGTGCGGCATCGTCGGCGTGACCGGAAGTGATCCCGCTCTCCCCTTCCTGCTCGACGGGTTGAGCCGCCTCGAGTACCGGGGCTACGACTCCTCGGGAGTCGCCCTCGTGCACGGCGACAGCGTGTGGGTGCGCCGGCGGGCCGGCAAGCTGGCCGAGCTCACGGGGGCGGTGGGAGACGCGCCGGAGGCCGTCGCCGGCATCGGCCACACCCGCTGGGCCACGCACGGGGGGCCGTCGGAGCACAACGCCCACCCCCACACCGACTGCACGGGAGCGTTGGCGCTCGTGCACAACGGGATCATCGAGAACTACCTGGAGCTGGGCGACGAGCTGGTGTCGGCTGGCCACGACCTGCGCTCGGAGACCGACACGGAAGTCCTGGCCCACCTGATCGAGGCCGGGATGGCCGCCGGCGCCGATCTGGCCGGCGCCGTGCGGGCCGCCCTGAGCCGGGTCGAGGGCTCCTTCGCCGTGGCCGTGGTCCACGCCGATGACCCGGAGCTGATCGTGGCCGCCCGCCGCTCGTCGCCGCTCGTGGCCGGGCGCACCGACGGTTCCGGCCTGGTGGCCTCCGACATCCCTGCCCTCCTCGGAGCGACCCGGGAGGTCTATGTCCTCGACGACGACCAGGTGGTCGAGGTCCGCCCCGGCGCCCTGCGGGTGACCACCATGGCCGGCGACGAGGTCACACCCGTCCGCCGGCGGGTGGAGGGCGACGTGGAGTCGGTCGAGAAGGGCGGCTACCCCGACTTCATGCTCAAGGAGATCCACGAGCAGCCCCTGGCCGTCGAGGAGACGTTGCGGGAGCGGACCCGGCGGGGCCGGCTGACCCTCGGCGAGCTGGAGCTGTCCGACGAGGAGCTGCGGGCGGTCGACAAGGTCTTCATCGTCGGCTGCGGCACGAGCTACCACGCCGGCATGGTGGCCCGGCACGCCATCGAGCACTGGGCCCGGCTGCCGACCGAGATCGAGGTGGCCAGCGAATTCCGTTACCGCGACCCTGTGCTCGACGCCCAGACCCTGGTCGTGGGCGTCAGCCAGTCGGGCGAGAGCCTCGACACCATGGAGGCGTGCCGGTACGCCCGGTCGGCGTCGAACAAGGCCAAGGTGCTGGCCGTCTGCAACGTGGTCGACTCCTCGATGGCGCGTGAAGCCGATGCCGTCCTCTACACCAGGGCCGGGCCCGAGCGCGGCGTGGCCGCCACCAAGACCCATGTGGCCCAGATCGTGGCCATGGAGCTACTCGCCCTGCGCCTGGCCCAGGTGCGCGGCCTCCTGTATCCCGAGGAGGTGGCCCGCCAGGTCGAGGCCCTGCACGCCCTGCCTGATCTCATCGAGGGCGTCCTGGCCCAGACCGAGAACATCTTCCACGTCGCCGGCCAATACGTCGGTACCCGCGACTTCTTCTTCCTGGGCCGAGGCGTCGGTTATCCCGTCGCCCTCGAGGGTGCCCTGAAGCTCAAGGAGATCTCCTACGCCCGGGCCGAGGCCTACCCGGCCGGCGAGATGAAGCACGGCCCCATCGCCCTCATCGAGCCCGGGACCGTAGTGGTGGCGGTGGCCACCCGCGGGCGCCTGCTGCCCAAGATCATGAGCAACATTGACGAGGTGCGGGCCCGGGGCGCCACGGTCGTCGTCGTGGCCAACGAGGGCGACGACGCCGCCGCCGCCCACGCCGACGGCGTGCTGTGGGTGCCGGCGGCGCCCAAGGGCGGCGAGCTGTTCTCGCCGGTCATCGACGTGGTCGCGCTCCAGCTTTTCGCCTATGCAGTGGCCAAGGCCAGGGGCTGCGACGTCGACCAGCCGAGGAACCTGGCCAAGACGGTCACGGTGGAATGATCGGCGTTGGCATCGACACGGTGGAGGTGGAGCGGTTCCGGCGGGCGCTCGAGACGCGGCCCGGGATCGCCGACCGGTTGTTCACGCCGGCCGAGCAGGCCTACGGCCGGCGCCAGCGCGATCCCGCGCAGCGGCTGGCGGCCCGGTTCGCGGCCAAGGAGGCGGTGATGAAGGCCCTCGGCGTGGGGTTGGGCGCCTTCGCCTTCCGTGACGTCGAAGTGGTGAAGGCGCCGTCGGGCGCCCCGTCGATCGCGCTCACCGGCCGGGCTGCAGACCTCGCGGCCCGACTTGGCGTCACGTCGTGGCACGTGTCGCTGACCCACACCGGCCTCGTCGCCGAGGCCGTGGCAATAGCCCTCTAGTTTGCAGCCGGTACTCACACCCGAGGAGATGCGGGCCGTCGACCGCGCCGCGCCCGAGCCCGAGGAGGTGCTGGTCCAGCGGGCCGGCGCCGCCGTGGCCCGGGAGGCGCGTTCCATGCTGGGCGGCACCTACGGCCGGCGGGTGGTGGTGGTCGCCGGCAAGGGAAACAACGGGGCCGACGGGCGGGTGGCCGCCGAGCTCCTGCGCCGGCAGGGCGTGCGGGTGCAGATCGTCGACGCCGGCGACCAACCGGACCGCCTCCCGAAGTCGGACCTGGTGATCGACGCCGCCTTCGGCACCGGCTTCCGGGGGGAGTACGCGGCGCCCGACCCCGCCGGCGCGCCGGTGCTGGCCGTCGACATCCCGTCCGGCATCGACGGCCTGACCGGCGAGGCCAGCGACGGCGCGGTGCGGGCCACGGTCACCATCACCTTCGCCGCCCTCAAGGCCGGCCTCGTGCTCGGTGACGGCTTCGAGCACGCCGGCCACCTGCGCGTCGCCGACATCGGCCTCGACGTGTCCCGGTCCACGATTGGCCTGGTGGAGGCGTCCGACGTTGGCGGGTGGCTGCCGGCGCGCCCCCGTGAGAGCCACAAGTGGAAGTCGGCCATCTGGATGGTGGCCGGCTCCCCGGGCATGACCGGCGCGGCCGACATGGCGGCCCGGGCGGCCATGCGGGCCGGCGCCGGCACCGTGCGCCTCGGCATCCCCGGCCACCCGCCGGCGCCCCGCTACCCCGAGGTGATCGGCCGCGTCCTGCCCGATGTGGGCTGGGACACCGACGTCATCGAGGGTGACCTGGACCGCATGAAGGCGGTGGTGATGGGGCCCGGCCTCGGGCGCTCCGACGCAACCGCCGGCGCTGTCCGCCGGCTGCTGGCCGCGGTCAAGGTCCCCGTGGTCGTCGACGCGGACGCCCTCTTCGCCCTCGGCTCTCTCGACGACCCGCCCCGTTTCCTCCGCACGCGGCCCGGCCCCACCGTCCTCACCCCCCACGACGGCGAGTTCTCCCGCCTGGCCGGTTGCCCGCCGGGCCGCCGGCGCATCTCCGCCGTGCGCCACCTGGCCTTCACCACCGGGGCCACGGTGCTCCTGAAGGGGTCGACGACCATCGTCGCCGACCCCGCCGGCGACGTGCTGCTCACCACCGCCGGCGACGCCCGCCTCGCCACCGCCGGCAGCGGCGACGTGCTGGCCGGGATCATCGGGGCGTTCCTGGCCCAGGGGCTCGACGCGCCCCGTGCCGCAGCGGCCGGCGCCTTCGTGCACGGAGCGGCGGCCGGCCTAGGCTGGCGCCGTGGCCTGGTCGCCGGCGATCTGCTCGACCTGCTCCCGGCCGTCGTGAACCAGATCGCTCCCTGAAGATCCATTTGCTCCTAAACCAGAGGTGGCATGCCCCGGAACACGCTCGTGCGCGACGTCATGACCACCGACGTGCTCACGTTCCTCCCTACGGACACTGTCGAGTCCGCGGCCCGCGCGCTCTCGGAGCGCCGGCTCGGGGGCGCCCCGGTCGTCGACGACGACGGACTGGTGCTCGGGCTGCTGGAGGACGACGACCTCATCGTCCAGGACACCCGCCTGCACTTCCCGACTGTCATCTCGGTGTTCGGCGCCTACTTGGAGCTGCCCTCGTCGCTGCGCCACTTCGAATCGGACCTGCGCAAGGCCGTCGGCGCCACCGTGGCCGACGTCATGGACGCCGACTCCCCGACCTGTAGGCCCGACGACACGCTGGAGACGGTCGCCACCACGCTTCACGACCGCAACGCCTCGCGCATGGCGGTGGTCGACGACGACGGCCGGCTGGTCGGTATCGTCTCCCGGGGCGACCTCGTCCGCGCCATCGTGGGCGGCACGGAGGGCTGATCCCGATGGTGGCCGCCCGCCGGGCCTGGGCCGAGGTCGACCTCGGCGCCGTCCGCCACAACGCATCCCTGCTGGCCGGGCTGGCGGCGCCGGCCGCGCTGTGTGCGGTCGTGAAGGCCGGAGGCTACGGCCACGGAGCGGTGGCCGTCGCTGAGGCTGCGCTGGAGGGCGGGGCGACGTGGCTGGCCGTGGCCATCGTCGAGGAGGGCGCCGTCCTTCGCGATCACGGCATCGAGGCGCCGATCCTCCTCCTATCCGAACCGCCGGCGGAGGCGATGGACGAGGTGGTGGCCCTGCGGCTGACCCCCACGCTCTACACCGAGGCGGGCGTGGAGGCGGCGGCCAAGGCGGTCGTCGGCGCCGCCGCGCCGCCGCTGGACGTGCACGTCAAGGTCGACACCGGCATGCACCGGGTCGGTGCCGATGCCGACGGCGCGCTGGCCGTCGCGCTGGCTGTGGCCGACCGTCCCGAGCTCACCCTCGGAGGGTTCTGGACCCACTTCGCCGTGGCCGACGAGCCGGGCAACTCCTTCACCGACGAGCAGTCCGCCCGCTTCGACGAGGTCGTCGGTCGCCTGCCCGACCGTCCGCCCCTGATCCACGCGTGCAACTCCGCTGGCGCCCTCGCCCACCCCGCGGCCCACCACAACCTCGTCCGGTGCGGGATCGCGCTCTACGGCGTGGCGCCGAGCCCGGCCCTCGCCGCAGTGGCGCCCCCCGATGGGCTGCGCCCTGCACTCTCGTTGCGGGCCCGGGTGGCCTACGTCCGGGAGGTCCCCGCCGGCGACGGGGTCTCCTACGGCCTGCGACGGCCCTTGGAGCGGGCGTCGCACGTCGCCACCGTGCCCATCGGGTACGCCGACGGGGTGCCGTGGCGCCTCGGCGTCACGAGTGGCGAGGTGCTGATCGGGGGCCGCCGGCGGCCCCTGGCGGGCAGCGTCACCATGGACCAGATCATGGTCGACTGCGGAGAGGACGCCGGAGTCCTTCCGGGCGACGAGGTCGTGCTCATCGGCCGCCAGGGCGACGAGCAGATCACCGCTTGGGACTGGGCCACGCACGTCGGGACCATCGCCTATGAGGTCCTGTGCGGCATCGGTCCGCGGGTCCCGAGGATTTATGGCTGAGCCGGCAATTACGCTCGACCACGTGCCGGTCCTGGCTGACGTGGAGCGGGAGGCGAAGGCCTGCATCCGCTGCTCGCTGGCCCAGGGGAGGACGCAGGTGGTCTTCGGTGTGGGCGATCCCACCGCCGACCTGATGTTCGTGGGTGAGGCTCCCGGCCAGCAGGAGGATCTCCAGGGTGAACCGTTCGTCGGCCGATCCGGCCAGCTGCTCGACAAGATGGTGTTCGAGGAGATGGGGCTGACCCGCGACCGGTTCTACATCGCCAACACGGTCAAGTGCCGGCCACCGGGCAACCGTGACCCGCAGCCGGCGGAGATCGCCGCGTGCGGGCCGTGGCTGGAGGCCCAGGTCGACCTGATCGACCCCAAGGTGGTCGTCACCCTGGGCAACTTCGCGGCCAAGCTGTTGCTGGGCACGACGGAGGGGATCACCAAGCTGCGGGGCCGGGCCTACCCGTACCGGCGGGGCGTCCTGATCCCGACGTTCCACCCGGCGGCGGTGCTCCGGGGCGCCGGCGACCTGGCCGCCCAGATGCGGGCCGACCTCGTCCGGGCCAAGGGGTACCTCGTCGCATGATCAGGGCCGCCACCACCTCCGTCGACGACACCCGGGCGCTGGCCGCCGGGGTCGCCACCCTCGCCAAGCCAGGTGACCTCATCGTCCTCGCCGGCGACCTGGGCACCGGCAAAACCGCGTTCGCCCAGGGCTTCGCCAAAGGCCTCGGCATCGAGGAGCCGGTCACGAGCCCGGCGTTCATCCTGGTCCGCACCTACGAGGGCCGGCTCCCGATGGTCCACCTCGACGTCTACCGCCTCGACACCATGCAGGAGCTGGTCGACCTGGGCATCGCCGAACTGCTCGACGACGGCGCGGTCACCCTCGTCGAATGGGGCGACGCGGTGGCGCAGGGACTGCCGGCCGACTTCCTCGAGGTCCGGCTGGAGGCCAAAGGCGGTCCCGACGACCGCCTGATCAGCATCCGCACCGTCGGGCCGGGATGGCCGCCCCGCACCCGTGCCCTCAAGGAGGCAGTCACGCCATGGGTCGTCTGAGGTGCTGATCCTCGGCATTGAGACAGCCACCATCCAGGTGGGGTGCGCGATCGGCGGCCACGAGGGCGTTCTGGCGTGCTTCCACGCGGCGAAGGGCCGGCGCCACGTCGAGACCCTTATCCCGGCCATCGAGTTCATGTGCAAGCAGTCGACCATCGACCTCGACGAGATCAGCGCCATCGCCGTCGACGTCGGCCCCGGCCTGTTCAGCGGCCTGCGGGTCGGCGTGGCTGCGGCCAAGGCCCTGTCCCAAGCGCTGCGCATACCTACCATCGGCATCTCCAGCCTGGACCTGCTCGCCTTCCCGGTGCGCTACACGAACCGGCTCATCGTCCCCGCCATCGACGCCCGCCGGGGCGAGCTCTTCTACTCCATGTACCGCCAGGTGCCCGGAGGGGTCCAGCGGCTGGCGCCGTACCAGGTAGGCACCCCGGAGGACCTGGCGTCTGAGCTGCTGGCCCGGGGGGAGGACTGCCTCATCGTGGGCGACGGCGCCGTGCGCTACCCCGAGATCCTGACCGAGGTGTCGGGGGCCGAGGCCGGCGACGCCACGTCGGCGTTCCCGTCGGCCGCATCGCTGGTGGAGCTGGCCCACCCCCAGGCATTGCGGGAGGAGTTCGTCCAGCCCTGGGAGCTGGAGCCGCTGTATCTTCGCAAGAGCGACGCCGAGATCAACTGGACGGCGGCAATGGACCGAGCGACCTGACAGATGGTGCAGGCGCGGCGTGAGGTGGAACCCGACCAGCTGGTCGTGCATATCCTGCCCATGCGCCGGCGCCACCTCCGCTCCGTCCTGAAGATCGAGGCCCAGGTCTACGCCCGGCCGTGGTCGCTGAGCCTGTTCGTCAGTGAGATGGCTCTGCGCACCAGCCGGGCCTACTACGTCGCCCGCATCAACGGCGTGCTCTGCGGCTACGGCGGCCTGATGGTCAGCGACGACGACGGCCACATCACCACCCTGGCCGTCGACCCGGCCTGGCACCGCAACAAGATCGGCACCCGCCTGCTACTCATCCTGGCCCGGACCGCCATCCGGCGCGGCGCCACCAATCTCACCCTCGAAGTGCGGGTGACGAACACCGCAGCCCAGGAGATGTACCGCCGGTTCGGCTTCCGGCCCGCCGGCATCCGCAAGAACTACTACGTGGAGACGAACGAGGACGCCCTGGTCATGTGGGCCCACGACGTCGACACGCCGGAGTACGGCCGGCGCCTGGCCGAGATCGAGGCCGGCATCCCGGGCGTGACACTGATCAGCGAGGGTTTACGGTAAGCCTCATGTCCGACGACCCGTTCCTCGTACTCGGAATCGAGACGTCCTGCGACGAGACCGCGGCCGCGGTGGTGGCCAACGGGAGCGCGGTGATCTCCTCCGTGGTGTCCAGCCAGGTCGACTTGCACGCCCGTTACGGCGGCGTGGTCCCCGAGATCGCCAGCCGGGCCCACGTGGAGCTCCTGACGCCGGCGGTGGCCCAGGCGCTTGTCGAGTCCGGGATCAACGGGCGCCAGCTCAGTGCGGTCGCCGCCACAGTGGGCCCGGGCCTGGCCGGCGCCCTGCTGGTCGGCATCAGCGCAGCCAAGGCCTATGCCCTGGCGTGGGGCCTGCCGTTCATCGGCGTGAACCATATGGAGGCCCACCTCTACGCCTCCTTCCTGGAGGAGCCCGACCTCGAGCCACCGCTGGTGGTCCTGCTGGTCTCCGGTGGACACACCCTGCTGGTGGCCATGGACGACCACGGCCGCTACCGCCTGCTGGGCACCACGGTCGACGATGCCGTCGGCGAGGCGTTCGACAAGGTGGCGCGGGTCATGGGCCTGGGCTACCCGGGTGGGCCGGCCATCGACCGGGTCGCCCTCACCGGTGACCCCACGGCGGTGCGGTTCCCCCGCGCCATGCCCGAGGGCCTCAACTTCTCCCTGAGCGGGCTGAAGACTGCGGTGATCCGCTACGTCCGTGACAACCCCGAGACGCCGGTGTCCGATGTGGCCGCGTCGTTCCAGGCCGCGGTGGTCGATGTGCTGATCGACAAGACCCGGCGGGCGCTGGCCGAGGTGGGCGCCAAGACGGTGTGCCTCGGCGGAGGTGTTGCCGCCAACTCCCTCCTGCGGGAGCGCATGCTGGACCTGGCCACCACCGAAGGCCTGCGCTGCTTCCTCCCCAGCCGCAACATGTGCACCGACAACGCCGCCATGGTGGCGGCAGCGGCCTGGTGGCGCTACAAGTCCGACGGCCCCACCCCCTTGGACGTGGGCGCCCAACCAAACCTCCGCCTCGCGTAAGTCCGGCGGAACCGGGCAACGGTCCGGCGCGCCGCCTCCGCTGCGCTGCGGCTCCTCGGGACTCCGTCCGAAGCACCCGGGTGCCCGCTGCAGAAACACCGATAGCGCCGGCAGGTTGCTGAAGCAACCTGCCGGAGCTATCGTTAGCACTCGACATACGAGAGTGCTAAAGCTCCCTTTCGTCCTATGGAGGTCGAACCGACATGAACCTCAAGCCCCTCGACGACCGCATCGTCGTCCGCCCCAACGAGGCTGAGCAGACCACCGTCAGCGGCCTGGTGATCCCCGACACCGCCAAGGAGAAGCCCCAGCAGGGCGAGGTCCTCGCCGTAGGCCCCGGCCGGCGTTCGGAGAACACCGGCGAGATCATCCCGCTCGACGTCAAGGTGGGCGACACCGTCGTCTACAGCAAGTACGGCGGCACCGAGATCACCGTCGGGGGCGAGGACGTCCTGATCCTGTCCGGCCGCGACATCCTCGCGGTCGTGGGCTAGTTCGTCATGCCCAAGATGCTGAAGTTCGGCGACAGCGCTCGCCGATCGCTCGAAGCCGGGGTCGACAAGCTCGCCAACTCTGTCAAGGTCACGTTGGGCCCGCGTGGCCGCAACGTCGTCCTGGAGAAGAAGCTGGGCATCCCCACCATCACCAACGATGGGGTGACGATCGCCCGGGAGATCCAGCTCGAGGACCCCTACGAGAACATGGGCGCCCAGCTGGTGCGTGAAGTCGCCATCAAGACCAACGACATCGCCGGCGACGGCACCACCACGGCCACGGTGCTCGCCCAGGCCATGGTCCACGAGGGCCTGCGCAATGTGACCGCCGGCGCCTCGCCGCTGGCCCTGAAGCGGGGCATCGACCAGGCGGTCGCCGCCGCGGTCGAGAACATCGCCAGCCAGGCCAAGGAGGTCGACGACCGCTCCGAGATCGCCCAGGTGGCGTCCATCTCGGCCGCCGACACCGTGATCGGCGAGCTGATCGCCGACGCCATCGACAAGGTGGGCAAGGACGGCGTGGTCACTGTCGAGGAGTCCAACACCTTCGGCATGGAGCTGGAGTTCGTGGAGGGCATGCAGCTCGACAAGGGCTTCCTCTCCCCGCACTTCATCACCGACCCCGAGCGTCAGGAGGTCGTCCTCGACGACCCCTACATCCTGATGATCAACCAGAAGATCAGCGCCGTGGCCGACATCGTCCCCGTTCTCGAGAAGGTCATGCAGGCCAGCAAGCCGCTGCTGATCATCGCCGAAGACGTCGACGGCGAGGCCCTCGCCACCCTGGTCGTCAACAAGCTCCGCGGCACGTTCAACTCCGCCGCCATCAAGGCCCCCGGGTTCGGCGAGCGCCGGCGCAGCACCATGGGCGACCTCGCCATCCTCACCGGCGCCACGCTGCTCTCGGCCGAGGTCGGCTCCAAGCTGGAGAACGTCACGCTCGACCAGCTGGGTCGGGCCCGCCGGGTCACCATCACCAAGGACGACACCACCATCGTCGAGGGTGGCGGCGACGCCGACGAGGTCCAGCGGCGCATCAGCCAGCTCCGCAAGGAGATCGAGGACTCCACCTCCGACTGGGACCGGGAGAAGCTGCAGGAGCGGCTGGCCAAGTTGGCCGGCGGCGTGGCCATCATCCGCGTCGGCGCGGCCACTGAGGTCGAGCTCAAGGAGAAGAAGCACCGCATCGAGGATGCGCTCTCCGCCACCCGGGCAGCCATCGAGGAGGGCATCGTCCCCGGCGGCGGCACCGCCCTCGTCCGGGCGCGCGAGGCGGTCGAGAAGCTCGAGCTCGAGGGTGACGAGGCCACCGGGGCGAACATCGTGGCCCTGGCCCTCCAGGAGCCCCTGCGCTGGATCGCCCTCAACGCCGGCTTGGAGGGCATGATCACCGTCCGCCAGGTCGAGCGGGAAACGGGCCCCGTGGGCCTCAACGCCGTCACCGGCGAGTTCGAGGACCTGCTCAAGGCCGGCGTCATCGACCCGGCCAAGGTCACCCGTTCCGCCCTGCAGAACGCAGCCTCGGTCGCCGCCATGGCCCTTACCACCGAGTGCCTGATCACCGACGTCCCCGAGGGCGAGCCGCCGATCCCGATGCCCAACCGGGCCGCGCAGGCCAGCTCGTTCAGTGCAATGCGTCGCTAAGAAAACGCCTGCTCGAAAGGGCGGCCGGGAGGGGTTACACCTCCTGGCCGTCCTTTCGTATTTTGATGGCGCCGGTGGGGCACCCCTCGGCCGCGGCCAGGATGTCCTCCAGCGGCGCCGCGCCCGGGTCGACCACCCGGGCCACATCGCCGGCCATGACGAAGACACCCTCGGCGGCGTGGGTGCAGGTCTTCGAGCCCATGCAGCGGGCGGCGACGACCTCGATCTCGATAGCCATAGGGCGAGGCTAGTGTGACCCCTGTGGACGAACGACCGCCCCCCGACCCGACAAAGCTGCTCGTGGCCTGGATGGAGTGGGAGCGCGGCGACACGCCGCCCGGCCGGGTGCTCAGCAACCTGAAGATCGCCGGCATGCGGGAGTTCCTCGAGGCCAGCGCCGAGGCCCAGGCCGACCTGGCCGCCTCCGCCGATCTGGTCTAGCGGTCAGCGGGCGAACACCTAGCTCCGCTAGCGAGCAAACAGCGCCACGCCCACCGGCGCCAGCACCAGCGCCGGCAGGAAGGACGCCACCGGCACCTGCTTGATGTCCAGGAGGCGCAGGCCGATCCCGATGACCATGATGCCGCCGGCCGCGCTCATCTCGACGATCATCCGCTCGGTCAGCACCCGGTCGGCGGCGCCGGCGGTGAGGGTCAGCGTGCCCTGCACGGCGATGACGGTCAGGGCGCTGAACCCCACGCCCCACCCCATGGCCGACGCGAAGGCGATGGCGACGGTCCCGTCCAGCGCCGCCTTTACCAGCAGGAGCTGGGCATGATCCGGCCCGCCCAGGCCGTCCTTGATGGATCCCAGGATGGTGAGGGGGCCGACGCAGAACAGCAGGCTGGCGGCCACGAACCCCTCGACGAACCGGGAGTTCGCGCCGGCGCCGGCGCCCTCGAACCGCCGGCGAACGGCTTCGCCGAGGGCCTCCAGCCGGTCCTCGATACGGAGGGCGGTGCCGATGGCGGCGCCGAGGATGAGGGCGACCAGGGGGAAGACGATGTTGCGGGTCCCGAGCGCGTCACGGCCCCCGATGATGAGCGTGACGAGGCCGACGGCCTGCAGGACGGCGGTGCGGAGCCGTTCCGGGAGCCGGCTGCCGGCGAGGACGCCGACCGCGGTCCCGGCCAGCACCGTCAACACGTTCACCACGGTCCCGATGCCCCGCACCGCAGTGACCGTAACTGCCGGTAGGGGGCAGGTCCCCGGTATTGTCGACGGATGGCAGAGATCGAGATTGGCATCGGGAAGTCGGGACGGCGGGCGTACGGGTTCGACGACATCGCCATCGTCCCCAGCCGCCGTACCCGTGACCCCGAGGACTGCGATATCTCGTGGGAGATCGATGCCTTCCGGTTCGAGCTACCCCTCATGGCGTCGGCCATGGACGGCGTGGTCAGCCCAGCGACGGCCATCGCCCTCGGCCAGCTGGGCGGGGTCGGCGTCCTCAACCTGGAGGGCCTCTGGACCCGCTACGACGACCCCGAGCCGCTACTGAGCGAGATCGCCCTCCTCGACACCGACAAGGCCACCTTGCGCATGCAGGAGATCTACGCCGAGCCGATCAAGGAAGAGCTGGTCGGCCAGCGCATCGCTGAGATCAAGGAGGCCGGCGTCACCTCCTGCGCCTCGGTCACCCCCCAGCGCACCACCCAGCTCATGAAGGCCATCCTCGAGGCCGAGCTCGACCTCCTCGTCATCCAGGGCACGGTGGTCTCGGCTGAGCACGTCTCCAAGACCGTCGAGCCGCTGAACCTGAAACGCTTCGTGCGCGAGCTGGAGATCCCCGTCATCGTCGGCGGCTGCGCCTCGTACAAGTCGGCCCTGCAGCTCATGCGCACCGGCGCAGTCGGCATCCTCGTCGGCGTCGGCCCCGGCCACGCCTGCACCACCCGGGCCGTGCTCGGCCTCGGCGTCCCCCAGGCCACGGCCATCGCCGACGCTGCCGGCGCCCGCATGCGCCACCTGGACGAGACCGGCGTCTATGTCCACGTCATCGCCGACGGCGGCATGAGCACCGGGGGCGACATCGCCAAGGCCATCGCCTGCGGCGCCGACGCAGTGATGATCGCATCGCCCCTGGCTGCGGCCCACGAGGCGCCGGGACGCGGCTTCCACTGGGGCATGGCCACGTTCCACCCGACGCTTCCCCGCGGCGCCCGGGTCAAGACCACCCCCCGGGGCACGCTCAAGGAGATTCTCACCGGGCCGGCGCACGAGAACGACGGTCGCCTCAACTTGTTCGGCGCCCTCAAGACGTCGATGGCCACCTGTGGCTACGAGACGGTGAAGGAGTTTCAGAAGGCCGAGGTCATGGTGGCGCCGGCGCTGCAGAGCGAGGGCAAGGGCCTGCAGCGGGCCCAGGGCATCGGCATGGGGGCGTAAGAACAGCTACAGGCGCAGCCGCCGGCGGCCGACCATGGCCCGTATGGCTACTCGTCGAGTCGCGCTCATCGTCGGCCTCGCCCTCGCCGTCCTCGCGCCAGTGAACAGCGCAGCCCAGACCGCAGGCCGGACGGTCTCCTTCGCCGGCTCCAAATGGGCGGTGAAGGCCAGCGCCGGCGTCGTGGGGCCGGGCCCCAACTACTTCTCCGACAGCCCGGAGAACGTCTGGGTCGACGCCGCCGGCCAGCTCCATCTGCGTATCACCGCTCGCGACGGCAGGTGGCAGTCGGCGGAGGTGATCCTGGACCGCAGCCTCGGCTACGGCACCTACCGTTGGACGCTGGCCTCGTCCGTCGGCCGGCTCGACCCCAACGTCGTGCTCGGGCTCTTCACCTGGAGCGACGACGCGGCCTACAACCACCGCGAGATCGACATCGAGGTGGCCCGGTGGGGCGACGCCGCCGGCGCCGGGAACGCCCAGTACGTCGTTCAGCCGGGGGACCGGGCCGGCAACCTCCGCCGCTTCGTCCAGCCGCATGCTGCGCCCACCACCCAGGAGTTCACCTGGACGCAGAAGAGCGTGACGTTCCGCAGCGCCACGGCCGCCGGCCAGACCATCTCGTCGTGGACGTACAAGGGCCGCGACGTCCCCAAGGCGGGCAACGAGCGCACCCGGATGAACCTGTGGCTGAACGGCGGGGCGCCGCCCACCGACGGCGCCGAGATCGAGGTCGTGTTCTCCGGGTTCACTTTCGCCCGGAGGTAGTCACACCGCGCCGGCATCGTCGGCCTCTGCCTGATAGCGAGCCGCTTCTTGTTGGTACCGCTCGTCTTCGGCTCCTCGCCAGGCCGGTGCGCTCATTGGACGACTTGTACTGGCCCTGCGAATGCGATATCGCATTGTCGACCAAACACGCGATCTCGGAGTAGGGACCGCTAGGCTGGTTCATGGCTTTCGACAATGTGCTGGTCGTCGACTTCGGCGCCCAGTACGCACAGCTCATCGCCCGCCGGGTGCGCGAGGCGCATGTGTACAGCGAGATCGTGCCCCGCACCATGCCGCTGTCGGAGATGCTGGCCCGCAAGCCCGCGGGGATCATCCTGAGCGGGGGGCCGGCGTCGGTCCACGTCCCCGGCGCGCCGGAGATCGACGCCGCCCTGTACGACAGTGGCGTGCCCGTCCTCGGCATCTGTTACGGGGCCCAGCTCATCGCCCAGCAGCTCGGCGGCGAGGTGGCGCGCACGGGAGTCGCCGAGTACGGCCGCACCGCTCTGTCGGTCACCGGGTCGTCGGGACTGTTCGCCGGCCTGCCCTCGGAGCAGGACGTGTGGATGAGCCACGCCGACTCCATCGTCCGCGCGCCCGTCGGGTTCCGAGTCACGGCCCAGACCGAGGCGGTGCCGATCGCCGCCCTGGAGGATCCCGACCGAGCCGTGTACGCAGTGCAGTTCCACCCCGAGGTGGCCCATACCGCCCGCGGCCAGGAGGTGCTCAAGCACTTCCTCTACGACGTGTGTGGCTGCTTGCCCCGCTGGACGATGACGTCCATCGTCGAGCAGGCGGTCGAGGCCATCCGGGCCCAGGTCGGCGACGAGAAGGTGATCTGCGGCCTCTCCGGCGGCGTCGACTCCGCGGTCGCTGCCGCCCTCGTACACAAGGCGGTAGGCGACCAGCTCACGTGCGTCTTCGTCGACACCGGCCTGATGCGGGCCGGCGAGGCCGAGCAGGTGGAGGACACCTTCCGCCGCCAGTTCCAGGTCGACCTGGTCCACGTGAAGGCCGCCGACCGCTTTCTGGAGGCGCTCCACGAGGTCGACGACCCCGAGCTGAAGCGCAAGGCCATTGGGCGCACGTTTATCCGGGTCTTCGAGGAGGTGGCCGCCGACTTCCAGGACGCCCGGTTCCTGGTCCAGGGCACTTTGTACCCCGACATCATCGAGTCGGGCACGAAGGACGCGGCGCGCATCAAGTCCCACCACAACGTCGGCGGCCTGCCCGACGATCTGAAGTTCGACCTCGTGGAGCCCCTCCGCAACCTGTTCAAGGACGAGGTCCGCGCCGTCGGCGAGGAGCTGGGCCTGCCCGAGGAGATCGTGTGGCGCCAGCCCTTCCCGGGCCCGGGCCTGGCCGTCCGCATCGTCGGCACGGTCACCCCCGAACGCCTGGAGATCCTGCGCCAGGCCGACGCCATCGTGATCGAGGAGATCAAGCGGGCCGGCGTCTATGCCGAGCTGTGGCAGAGCTTCGCCGTGCTGTTGGCCATCCGCACGGTCGGCGTCATGGGTGATGAGCGGACCTACGCCTACCCGGTGATCGTCCGGGCGGTCGTCAGCGACGACGCCATGACCGCCGACTGGGCCCGCCTGCCCCACGACCTCCTGGAGGCGCTCTCCAGCCGCATCATCGCCGAGGTGCCCGGCGTCAACCGGGTGGCCCTCGACATCACCTCCAAGCCGCCCGGCACCATCGAGTGGGAGTAGCGATTGGTCACTGACCGGCGGTATTCGCTCCCCGATTGACCAAACGCTGGTCGGATGCCGCCGATCAGCCAGGCGCTGAACGCCAGGGCCAGCAGGTCTTTCTACGAGCTTAGGGCTCGAGGACCACCTTCACGCAGCCGTCCTCCTTCTTCTGGAAGATCTCGTAGGCGTACGGTGCCTGGTCGAGCGGCAGCTCGTGGGTGACGAGGTCGTCGACGCCCAGGGGGTCGTCGTCGTTCAGCAGCGGCAGGATTTCGTCGACCCAGCGGCGGACGTTGGCCTGGCCCATGCGCAGCGTGACCTGCTTGTCGAAGAGGTCACCCAGCGGGAACATCGGGAACGGGCCGCCGTAGACACCGCTGATCGAGAGCGTTCCGCCCCGGCGTACCGACCCCATGGCTTGGTGGAGGGCGGCCAGCTTGTCGGGCTGGACCTTGGTGGCCTGCAGGACGGAGTCCATGAACGAGCCCGAGGCCTCCATGCCCACGGCGTCGATCACCGAGTGGCACAGCGCGCCGTCCGTCAGCTCGAACATGGTGTCCGTGACGTCCTTCACGTCGGCGAAGTCGAGCGGCTCCACGCCGTGGCGACCGGCCATGGCCAGGCGCTCGGGCACCTTGTCGACGCCGATGACCCGTGCCGCACCCTTGTGCAGGGCGATGCGGGCGCACATCTGGCCGATCGGGCCGAGCCCGAACACGGCAACGGTCTGCCCGGGCTCCACGCCGGCGTACTCCACCGCCTGCCATGCGGTGGGCAGGACGTCGGACAAGAACAGGAACCGGTGGTCGGGCGGCCCTTCGGGCACCTTGATCGGCCCGAACTGGGCCTGGGGGACACGGAGGTACTCGGCCTGGGCGCCGGGCACCTGGCCGTACAGCTTTGTGTAGCCGAACAGGCTGGCGCCCTTGCGCAGGCTCGTGTTCTGGGTGGTCGAGCACTGGGAGTAGAGCTGGTCGGAGCACTGGTCGCACCAGCCACAGGAGATGTTGAAGGGGACGACCACCCGGTCGCCGGCGCGCAGGTTCGGGACATCGTCGCCCACCTCCTCGACGATCCCCATGGGCTCGTGGCCGATGATGTCGCCCTCGTCCATCACGGGCCAGAGCTTTGTATACAGGTGGAGGTCAAATCCGCAGATGGCGGTCGACGTGATGCGCACGATGGCGTCGGTCGGCTCGGAGATCGTGGGGTCGTCGACGGTGTCCACCCGGACGTCGCCCTTGCCGTGCCACACGACTGCTCGCATCCGCCGCTCCTTTCCGGGGTCGGCCTCTACCAAACGGCCGGTCGGTACGCTGGAGGGTCAGATGGCGCCGCCGGACCTGCTCGCCCACCTCAACCCGGTCCAGCGGGAGGCCGTCACCCACCCCGGCGGGCCGTTGCTGATCGTGGCCGGCGCCGGCTCCGGCAAGACGCGGGTGCTCACTTCCCGGGTGGCGTGGCTGATCAAGGACCAGAACGTCTCGCCCTTCGAGATTCTGGCCATCACCTTCACCAACAAGGCAGCGGACGAGATGAAGGGCCGGGTCGCCGCTCTGGTCGGCCCGGTGGCCCGCAAGATGTGGGTGTCGACGTTCCACTCGGCCTGCGTCCGCATTCTCCGGCGCGACGGCCATAACCTGGGCTACTCGTCGTCGTTCACCATCTATGACCAGGCCGACGCCGAGCGCCTGACCGGCTACGTCATCCGGGACGAGAACCTCGATGCCAAGCGGTTCCCGCCTCGCAGCGTCCACGCCACGATCAGCGCAGCCAAGAACGACCTCGTCAGCGTCGACGAGTACGCCGAGCGGGCCCGGGGCCCGTTCGAGAAGCGCATCGCCCAGGTGTACCGGGAGTACCAGCGTCGGCTGGTCGACGCCAACGCCATGGACTTCGACGACTTGCTCGTGCGGGCGGTCGAGCTGTTCCGGGCCCACCCGCACGTGCTCGGCTACTACCAGACCCGGTTCCGCCACGTGCTGGTCGACGAGTACCAGGACACCAACCGGGCCCAGAACGAGCTGGTCGTCCAGCTGGCCCGTACCCACCGCAACATCTGCGTGGTCGGTGACTCGGACCAGAGCGTCTACCGCTTCCGGGGCGCCGATATCCGCAACATCCTGGAGTTCGAAGAGAAGTTCCCCGACGCCACCGTGATCGTGCTGGAGCAGAACTACCGGTCGACGTCGACCATCCTCGACGCCGCCAACGCGGTCATTGCCAACAACGCCATGCGCCGGCCAAAGGCCCTGTGGACCGAGCAGGTCGGCGGCGAGCTCATCCGGCGGTACTTCGCCGAGGACGAGCACGACGAGTCGACGTGGGTGTGCCGCGAGATGCAGCGCCTCCACGAGCATGAGAACGAGCGCTGGGGCGACATGGCCGTCTTCTACCGGACCAACGCCATGAGCCGGGTGTTGGAGGAGCAGCTGGTCCGGCTCAAGATCCCCTACCGGGTGGTCGGCGGCACCCGGTTCTACGACCGGCGGGAGGTCAAGGACGCTCTGGCCTACCTGCGGGCGGTGGTAAACCCCAACGACGAGGTGTCGGTCAAGCGGGTGATCAACGTGCCCAAGCGGGGCGTGGGCGACACCAGCCTGGCCCGGCTCGACACCTGGGCCACCAGGCACAGCCGGCCGTTCGTCGACGCCCTGGCCAAGGCGGAGGAGGCCGGCGTGGGCGGGCGGGCGCTGGCCGGCGTGAACCAGCTGGTCGGCCTGCTCGACGAGCTGCGGGCGCTGGGCGGCTCGCCGTCCGACATGCTGGAAGCGGTACTCGACCGCACCGGCTACGCCGCCGAGCTGCGGGCCGACGGTGGAGTGGAGGCCAACGGCCGGCTGGAGAACCTGGCCGAGCTGGTCGGCGTGGCCCGCGAGTACGAGCAGACCGCCCTCGACGAGGGCCGGGAGGCCTCGGTGGCGGATTTCCTGGAGACGGTGAGCCTGGTGGCCGACGCCGACCAGATTCCCGAGGACGGCTCCAGCGTGGTGCTCATGACCCTTCACACCGCCAAGGGCCTGGAGTTCCCGGCGGTGTTCCTGATCGGGCTGGAGGACGGCGTGTTCCCCCACCTGCGGTCATTGGGCGAGCCCGACGAGCTCGAGGAGGAGCGCCGGCTCTGTTACGTGGGCATCACTCGGGCGCGCCAGCGTCTGTACCTGTCGCACGCGTGGAGCCGGTCGCTGTTCGGGTCGACGCAGTACAACCCGCCGAGCCGGTTCCTCAAGGAGATCCCCGAGCAGCTCACGGAGCTGGTGGAGGGCAGCCGGAACCGGGGGCGCACGTCGAGCAGCGGCAGCTGGGGGCGGGACCGGATCGTCGAGAACGCGCTGTCCCGGCCGCCGGCGGCCACCCGGCCGGTCCGGTCCACCGGGGCCGAGCGCCTCGGCATCCGGGTGGGCGACGACGTCGTCCACGGCAAGTTCGGCGAGGGCGTGGTGCTGGAGATGATCGGCGCCGGCGACTCCGCCGAGGTTATCGTCCGCTTTCCCAGTGTGGGTGAGAAGCGGCTGCTTCTGTCGTGGTCGCCCCTCAAGAAGGCGTGACCGCCCGCAGGTAGGCGGGCGGGTCGCCGGTAAGGAGCCGGCGCAGCGGGTGCTTCTTGGGCCCTGCGACGTCGCCTGCGGGGTGGAGCCCGAACCACGCCAGCTGGCTCACCTGGCCCATGCCGTCGATGGCGGCCAGCTCACCCCAGCCCTGGGCCGCCGGGTGGCTCTGGCGCAGCTGCCGGAAGGCGGCCCACGCCGCCTCCTCGGTGTCGTAGGTGCCGACCAGGTCACGCAGGCCGCCGGCGGGGTGGCGGTGGGAGCCGGCGAAGAGCAGGTAGTTGTGGGGCTTGCCGACGTGGCGCGGGTCGATCCCCAGCCGCGAGCAAAGCTCGTCGACCGGGATCTCGACCGGCTGGATCGCATCTCCGTACATCCAGCCGAGCAGCCGGATCACCTTCCGGGTGCGGACGTACTCGATCGCCAACCCGTCCTTCGGTGTCTCGGTCCCCAGCCGCTTGGCCCTTCCCATGACGCTCCTTTTCGATCAGTCCTGTCCGTGCCACTATTCGGCCAGATTCAGGCGGCTGGGGAAATGGTGATGCCCGGTGTCTACCAGCCGGGTGCTACCACCCCTGATGAGGGAGGATGGGGCGTGTCAGAGCAGCTCAGGGTGGTGATTGCCGACGACGAGTACCTCGTTCGCGAAGGGGCGCGCAGCGTCCTGTCCGCGGTCCCGGGCATCGAGGTCGTCGGGCTGGCGGGCGACCCCACGGAGCTGATGGCGGTCATCGAGGAGACGTCTCCCGACGCCGTCGTGCTGGACATCAAGATGCCGCCCACCCACCGGGCGGAGGGGATCGAGGCCGCCCACCACATCCGGGAGAAGTACCCGTCGATCGGCGTCGTCATCCTCTCCCAGTACGCCGACCCCGAGTACGCGCTGGAGCTGCTGCGCGACGGGTCGAACCAGCTGGCCTACCTCCTCAAAGAGCGGTTGGGCCGCCCGGCGCAGCTGGCCGAGGCCATCCGCGAGGTGGCCCATGGCGGGTCCATTCTCGACCCCAAGGTGGTCGACGCCCTCATGGAGGCTCAGCGCCGGCGGTCCCGGTCCCGGCTCCACGGACTCACCGAGCGCGAGCACGAGGTGCTCACCCTCATGGCCACCGGCCGCACCAACGCCGCCATCGCCGGCTCCCTGTACCTGTCGGAGCGGGCGGTCGAGAAGCACATCAACGCCATCTTCCGGAAGCTCGGCCTGTCCGAGGAGCTGGATATCAACCACCGGGTGGCCGCGGTGCTGTTCTTCCTCCAGCGCAACGTCGACTGATCAGCCGGCCGCGGTCTCCGCCGGCGCCCGCAACGGGAAGCTGGCGACGACCTGGGTGCCCTCGCCGGGCGTCGATGTGATCTCCAGCCTGCCGCCGAAGGAGCGGACCCGGTCCTCCATGTGCAGCAGCCCGCCCCGGCGCCCGCCCTCGTCGACCACGAAGCCCCGCCCGTCGTCGACCACCGAGACGTGCAGCCACTGCTCGGCCACCGAGAGCCCGATGTCGATGGTCGAGGCGCCCGAGTGCTTGAGGGCGTTGGTCACGGCCTCGCCGAGGAGGAAGTAGGCACCGCTCTCCAGCTCCACGGGGAGGCGGGGGAAGTCCTCCGGCTCGCACGCGAGGCGGACGGAGACCGGGAGGCGGCCGGCATAGCTGTGCAGGGCGGCGGTGAGACCCCGGTCGACGAGGATCGACGGGTAGAGGTTGTGGGTCACCTCCCGCAGTCCCTCGATGACCGAGTCGAGCTGTAGGCCCAGGCGGGCAACGTTCTCGTCGCCCTCGAGCACGCCCACCTGCATCCGCAGGACGATGAGCTGCTGCTGGAGCCCGTCGTGGAGATCTCGGGCCAGCCGGTGACGCTCGCCGTCCTGGGCGGCGACGATGCGCCGGCTGCTCTCCCGCAGCTCCGCGGCCTGGGCCGCGATGGTGTCGAGGCGGGTCTGCAGCTCCAGCCGCATGTGCTCCAGGGAGCCGGCGAGCATGGCGATCTCGTCACCGCCTGGAGTCGCCCCGCTCAGGGGGCCGCTCGGGCCCAGCCGGAACGTGGCCCGGTCGTCGCCGCCGGCCACTTGCCCGGCAGTGGCGGCCAGGTTCACCAACGGTCGGATCAAGGCCCGGAACAGCAGCCAGCCGAGGCCCAGCGCCACCATGGCCGACAAGAGAGCGGAGACGAGCCGGGTCTGGGCCAACGAGCGGTCGAGGGCGCCGGTGGGGTCGGTGAGCACCACGCCGATGGCCCCGCCGGCGTCGTCGGCCGAACGGCTCACGGAGGTGTAGGCGATCATGCTCCGGGTGCCGTCGAGGGTGATCACCTTGGGCGCCCGGGGCACGACGCGGGTCGCGCCGTCCTGCGCTGGCGGCGACGCCGGCTGGGTGGGAAGCGTGGACCCGGCCATCTGGCCGCCGGCGACGAGCACGATGTGGTCCAGGCTGCCGATCTGTTTGCGCAGGCGGTAGGCGAATGGATCCTGGAACTCGTAGCCGGCCACCAGGATCAGCCGGTTCGGGCCGCTACCCAGGGCGACGGAGACGGCCTGGACGAACCGGCCGTCGGTCGTGCGCAGCAGCCGGCTGGCCGGCTCCAGGGACACCCGCTCCTCGGGGGCGCCCGCTGGGGACTCGAGCGTCGTCCCCACGCCGATAGCCGGCGCCAGATCGCGTCCGGTGGCGTCGAGAACCCGCAGAATCCCGAGCTCCAGGTTGCCCCGAGCCCGGCCCAGCTCGGCGATCAGGTCGGGCCGGCGCTGGGCGTCGAGGAGGCCCCGGGCGATCAGCGACTCGCCCAGGTTCCGGGTGCTGACCACCAGGGCCCGCTCCCGCTCGCTGTAGGCCTCCTGCAGCACGCTCAGGCGGCTCAGGGCCACCCGCTCGGCCTGGCTGTCGAGGGCCTCACGGGTCAGGCGCGACGCCACCACTGCGGTCACGGCGCCGGCGACGGCCAGCGCCAAGACGAGCGCGCCGACCACCTTGAAGAGGATTGACCTCGTCACGGCGGCGGCCGCCGCCGTGAATGCTTGCCCGACCGGCCTCTCGTGCCGGTCATGGTCTGAGGACGGCCAAGGCGCCGGCCTGGGCGGCCTGCAGGGCCGTCCGGGCATCAGCGCCGCCCGGCCGGAAGACGTCCTCCAAGGCGGCGGTGAATCGCTCGGAGGGGCCGTCGAAGGCACCCAGCTTGGGCGGGTGGGCCGTGCGCAGCTGCTCGAGGAAGACCTGCAGGGCGGGCTCGGAGAAGAAGGGATCGTCGAACACGCGAGGCCGTACGGGGAGACGTCCCTCCTCCTTGGCCAGGCGGAGGGCATTGCCGTCGGCGATGAGATGGGTCATGAACTCGAACGCCAGCTCCCGGTGCTCTGCGCCCTGGGGCACCCACATGCTGCTGCCACCCATAGCCGACCCCGACGTACCGGCCAGGCCTTTGGGCATCAGGGCGACTCGGAAGTCCGACCCGGGGAGGCCCCGGCGCAGGGTCACCAGGTCCCAGGAGCCGCTGGCGTGGATGGCCACTGCACCCGAGGCGAACAGGGCGACGGCGTCGCCGTTGTGGGAATCGGCGGCCCGGGGCGGGAAGGCGTAGCCCTTCTGGATGAGGCCGGAGAGGAACGAGACGGCCTGCACCACCTCGGGTGAGTCCAGGCGGAGGCGGACCTGACCGTCGTCGCCGATGTCGACCGTCTCGCCGCCGTTGGCCTTGATCCAGCCGTAGGTCCACCAGGTGCTGTTGGGCACGACGAATCCCCGGCGCTGGCCGTCGGCGGTGGTCAGCCGCTGCACGAGAGCCTCGAACTCTGCGAACGTCATGTCCGGGCGGGGTTCGGGAACGCCGGCCCTGCGCAGCAGGTCGGCGTTATAGAGCAGCACGAGGGCGTTGGTGTCGAGCGGAACCCCGTACTTGCGGCCGGCCCACGTCACGTCCTCGACCGCGCCGTGGAAGAACTCGCCGGCGTCGAGGTGTGAGGCCCACAGGTCGTCGATGGGCTGGGCCAGGCCCTGGCCGGCGGCGGAGAAGGCGTGGCTCTGGACGACGTCGGGCGGGGCGCCGCTGCTGATGCCGGCCCGCACCGCGTCGGTGAGGATCGAGATGGGCCCCTTCTCGATGACCACCCGGACGTTGGGGTGTTCACGCTCGAAGCTGCGGACGGCGTCGACGAACGGCACGGTCACCCAGTCGTTCGTCATCAGCACCCGCAACAGCGTGGTGGGCTGCTCGGGGCCGCCCGAGCCGCACGCGGCACCGAGCGCGGCCAGGCAGAGCAAGAGGGCAACGGCACGGCTCCGAGCACCGCTCACCTTGGAAGCGAACCAGCCCTCACGCCGGCGCGCAAGGGTGGTAGCACCCGTTCGGCTCAGGGCCCCGGCTTGCTGAGGTTGACGATCACCTTGCCATCGTCGTTCACCGTGGTCGGGAAGCGCACCAGGCCGGTGCCGTCCGGGGGGTAGATCGTGCCGTTGCAGGGGTCGACGAACTGGCGGGCGCCCTGCTCCCACCGGAGCACGCAGTTGCGCGAGGCGCCGGCGGCCCGGGCCTCGAACGCCAGCCATTCGTCGTCGCCGAGGTGCTGGATGAAGATGTCGCGGGACCGGCCCTGGGGGTCGGGGAAAAGCAGGGGACCGTCCCGGGCGATGGTGCGGGCGTAGTCGGTGGCTCTGCCCAGTTCGAATTGCGCCGTCCTCTCGCCGGCGCCGCCGGCGGGCGTCGAGGTGGACGACGTGACCCGGGTCATGACCGCGAACAGGAGGGCGGCGGCCAGCACCGCGCCGACTGCAGTGAACAGGACCGTGCGCCGCTGGGCTGGGTCGTCGGGCTCGGTCACCCCCCTAGTATGCGGGGCGGTGGATCTCCTCGAGCACGCGGGCAAGCGCGTCCTGGCCGTCCACGGGGTTCCCGTCCCCTTGGGCCATCTCGCCGTCGACGTCGATCACGCCGTCGCCGCCGGCCAGGCCATCGGCTATCCGGTGGTCGTCAAGGCCCAGGTTCCGGTGGGCGGGCGGGGCAAGGCCGGCGGGGTGAAGCTGGCCAACGACGAGGGCGAGCTGGCGGCGGCGGCCGGCGCCATCCTGGGGATGTCGATCAAGGGCCACGTCGTGCGCAAGGTGTGGGTGGAGGAGGCGCTCAGCGCAGTCCGCGAGATCTACTTCTCCTTCACCTTCGACCGTGCTGCGAAGGCCCACCTCGGGATGCTCTCGGCCAGGGGCGGTATCGACATCGAGCAGGTGGCCGTGGAGTTCCCTGAAGCCATCCACCGATTCCATGTCAACCCGCTCGACGGGCTCTCCCTCGACGACTCGGTCGCTGCGGTGGACGCCGCTGGCATCACCGGCGACGCCGCCGAGCCGGTTGCCGACCTGCTGGTGAAGCTGTACGACGCCTACGTTTCCGAGGACGCCGAGCTGGTGGAGGTCAACCCGCTGGCCGTCGCGTCCGACGGGCGGGTGCTGGCCATGGATGCCAAAGTCGTCCTGGAGGACAACGCTTCGTTCCGGCACCCGGGTTGGGAGGAGTGGCGCGACCTCGAGGCCCTCGACCCCCGGGAGCGGGCGGCCCGGGAAAAGGGGCTGACCTACGTCGGCCTCGACGGCAGCGTCGGCATCATCGGCAACGGCGCCGGCCTGGTGATGAGCACGCTCGACGTGGTGGCCCAGGTCGGTGGGCGGTCCGCCAACTTCCTCGACGTCGGCGGCGGGGCGTCGGCCGACGTCATCACGGCCGCCCTGGAAGTCGTGAACGACGACCCTGCGGTGCGCGCCATCTTCGTGAACATCTTCGGCGGGATCACCCGGGGCGAGGAGGTGGCCAACGGGATCGTCGAGGCGCTGGGGCGGGTCGACCTCCGCAGTCCGATCATCGTCCGCCTCGACGGGACGAACGCCGAGGAGGGGCGGGCCATCCTCGCCGGCCACGAGTCCGACCGGCTGGTGTCCCGGCCGACGATGCTGGAAGCGGCCCGCACCGCCGTGGAGCTGGCGGCCTCATGAGCGAGCACGTCGGCCGGCCTTGCCGGCCTTGCCGGAGCGCAGCGGAGGTCCCTGCCGGCAGGGACACGAGGGCCGGCGAGCGCAGCGACCAGGCAACACAGTGAGCATTCTGGTCGACGAGACCACGCGGGTGCTGGTGCAGGGTCTCACGGGCAGCCAGGGCCGCTTCCACGGGCTGCGCAACCGCGAGTACGGGACGAACGTGGTCGCCGGCGTGACGCCGGGAAAGGGCGGGGCCGGCGTCGAGGGCATTCCCGTCTTCGACACGGTGAAGGAGGCGGTGGCCGCCACGGGCGCCGATGCCAGCCTGGTCTTCGTCCCGGCCCGGGGTGCGGCGGCGGCGGTGATCGAGGCGGCCGAGGCCGGCGTCGCCCTGGTCGTCTGCATCACCGAAGGCATCCCGCTGCACGACGAGGCCCGGGCCTACGCCCATCTCCAGCGGAACTGCCCCGGCACCCGCCTGCTGGGGCCGAACTGCCCGGGCGTCATCTCGCCGGGCAAGGCCAACCTCGGCATCACCCCGGCGTCCATCGCCTTGCCGGGTGGTCCCGTGGGCGTGGTCAGCCGGTCGGGCACGCTCACCTACCAGGCGCTTCACGAGCTGACCCGAAACGGAATCGGCCAGACGACCTGCGTCGGCATCGGCGGCGACCCCGTCCCCGGCACCGGTTTCATCGACTGCCTCCGGCTGTTCCAGGCCGACCCGGACACCCGGGCGGTCATCTTGATCGGCGAGATCGGCGGCTCCGACGAGGAGGCCGCAGCCGAGTTCATCCGTGACGAGATGAACAAGCCGGTGGTGGCCTACGTCGCCGGCGTCACCGCTCCACCGGGCCGGCGCATGGGCCACGCCGGCGCCATCGTGAGCGGCGGCAAGGGCGGGGCAGCGGCCAAGATCGAGGCGTTGGAGGAGGCCGGCGCCTCCGTCGTCCTCGACCCCACGCTGCTCGGCTCGCGGATGGTCGAGGTCCTCGCCGACCTCGGTTAGCTGAGCTTCTCGAGGCGGTCCGGCAGCTCGTCGCGGTACTCGGGAAAGTACCGGGGGATGATGGCGAGAGAGAACTCGGGAAGGATCGACGTCGCCGGCTCGCGCTCCATCAGGAACTCGAACGACTTCCGGACCACGTCCTCGCAATCGGACTCCTCCAGCCCCCAGTCGTCGAGGAGGGAGGGCGGGACGATGACACGATGCGACGTCGTCTCTTCTCCCTCGGTGACCTCCACGCCGAATTCGTGGGTGCCTGCCGGGGTGATCCGGATGTCGCTCACGGACCTCAAGGTACCGCCTCGCGAGTGAGGGGTAGTTCCTGGGGGATGGCCTGGTGGAAGCGAGCCGTGCTCTACCAGATCTATCCCCGGTCGTTCCTCGACACCGATGGCGACGGCGTCGGCGACCTCGAAGGTGTCCGGTCGAAACTGGCCTACCTCCGGTGGCTGGGTGTCGACGGTGTCTGGCTGTCGCCGATCTACCGGTCACCTATGGCCGACTTCGGCTATGACGTCAGCGATCACTGCGCCATCGACCCGGTCTTCGGCGACCTGCAGACGTTCGACCGGCTCCTCGGCGACGCCCACGCCGGCGGTCTCCGCGTCCTGCTCGACTGGGTGCCGAACCACACCAGCGACCGCCACCCGTGGTTCGTGGAGTCCCGCTCGTCACGCGCATCGCCGAAGCGTGACTGGTACTTCTGGCGTGACGGGCCAACGCCGGGCGTGCCGCCGAACAACTGGCGGGCCGCGTTCGGCGGCCGGGCGTGGACGTGGGACGACGCCACCGCCCAGTGGTACCTCCACCTCTTCCTCCCCGAGCAGCCGGACCTGAACTGGACCGATGCGGGCGTGGTCGAGGCCATGCACGGTGTCCTGCGGTTCTGGCTCGACCGCGGCGTTGACGGCTTCCGGGCCGACGTCATCCACCTCATCGGCAAGGATCCGGCTCTTCCCGACCAGCCGCCGGAGTTGGCGGACATCGACCTGGTCGGCGTCCACGACCACCCGGCGGCTCACCCGCTCCTTCGGGGCATCCGGTCGGTGCTCGACTCCTACGCCGGCGACCGCGTGATGGTCGGCGAGGTGAACCTCGGCACGCCGGCGCTGCTGGCGCCGTACTACGGCGCCGGCGACGAGCTGCACATGGTGTTCAACTTCTCATTGCTGTGGGCGCCATGGGACGCCGCCGAATGGGCCCGGCGGATCGCCGAGTCGGAGGCCGCGCTCACGCCGGCCGGCGCCTGGCCGGTGTGGGTGCTGTCGAACCACGACACCCCCCGCCACCGCACCCGCTACGGCGGCGCCGAGGACCGGGCGCGGGTGGCGGCCACCGTCCTGCTGACCCTGCGGGGCACACCGTTCCTGTACGCCGGCGAGGAGCTGGGTCTGTGCGATGCCGTCGTGCCGGAGGCCCGTCGCGTCGACCCCGGCGGCCGAGACGGCTGCCGGGCGCCGGTCCCCTGGGACGAGGCACCGGGGCACGGGTGGGCCGGCGAGCCGTGGCTCCCGTGGGCGCCGGACACCGGGAGCGCCGCCGCGCTGGCGGAGGACGAGGGCTCGATCCTGCATCTGTACCGCCGGCTCCTCGCTGCCCGGCGGGCGTCGCCGGCCCTCCACGCCGGTTCCTGGGAGCCCATCGAGGCCCCCGCCGGCGTGCTGGCGTACGAGCGCCGGGCGGGGGACGACCTCCGCCAGGTGTGGGCCAACTTCGGCGAGGAGCCGGTCGGGTGCCCGTCGGGCTGGGCCGTGGACGTGGCGACCACCCGACACCAGGACGGCATTCTCGCCGGCGGGGAGGCGGTCGTCCTGCGCCCTTCGGGGTAGGTACGGGCCCATGCACGAGCGCTGGTACAAGCAGGCTGTCATCTACTGCCTCGACGTCGAGACGTTCCAGGACTCCAATGGCGACGGGGTGGGCGACCTCGCCGGCCTGACCAGCCGGCTCGATTACCTGGCCCGGCTGGGTGCCACCTGCATCTGGCTCAACCCCATCCACCCTGGGCCGAACAAGGACGACGGCTACGACGTCGCCGACTTCTACGGGGTCGACCCGCGTCTCGGCTCCCTTGGCGACTTCGCCGAGCTGGTCCACCAGGCCGGAAACCGGGGTCTCCGGGTCATCCTCGACCTGGTCGTGAACCACACGTCCAACCAGCACCCGTGGTTCAAGGCCGCCTGCTCGGACCCCGAGTCGCCCTATCGCGACTGGTACGTGTGGTCCAGGAACGAGCCGTCCGACCGCTTCCAGGGAATGGTGTTCCCCGGCGTGCAGCGCGAGACGTGGACCTGGCACGAGGAGGCCGGCGCCTGGTACTACCACCGCTTCTACGAGCACCAGCCCGACCTCAACATGGGCAACCCAGAGGTGCGGGCCGAGGTGCGCAAAATCATGGCCTTCTGGCTCCAACTCGGCGTGTCGGGCTTCCGCATGGACGCGGCCCCATTCATCATTGAGCGGACCCGGCCCAACGAGCCGGAGTCGCCCATGGAGTTCGACTACCTGCGTGAGTTCCGCGAGCTCCTCTCGTGGCGGCGGGGCGACGCCGTCATCCTGGCCGAGGCCAATGCCGAGAAGGAGGAGCTCGTCGAGTACTTCGGGCCCAGCGGCGACCGCCTGCCCATGCTCTTCAACTTCCTCCTCAACCAGCGCCAGTTCCTGGCCATGGCCCGGAGCGACGCCACCCCAATCGTCTCGGCCCTGGAGGCGGCCCCGACCATCCCCGGCTCCTGCCAGTGGGCGACGTTCCTCCGCAACCACGACGAGATCGACCTGGGCCGCCTGAGCGAGAAGGAGCGGGCGGACTGCTTCGCCGCCTTCGGCCCCGACGAGAGCATGCAGCTGTACGGGCGAGGCATCCGCCGGCGTTTGGCCCCCATGCTGAGCAATGACCGCCGGCGGATCGAGCTGGCCTACAGCCTGCAGTTCACCCTGCCCGGCACGCCGGTGCTGCGCTACGGCGAGGAGATCGGCATGGGCGACGACCTGTCGCTCAAGGAGCGCGACGCCATCCGCACGCCCATGCAGTGGAACCATGGGCTGCACGCTGGCTTCTCGACCGCCAAGAAGAAGTCCGATCTCCACCGGCCGGTCATCACCGGCGGCGACTTCGGCTACGAGGCGGTCAATGTCGAGGCCCAACGCTGCGATCCAGGTTCCCTCCTGCACTGGATGGAGCAGATGCTTCACACCCTGCGGGAGTGCCCCGAGTTCGGCATCGGCACCTGCACGCCGGTCGACACAGGCCAGTCCGCCGTGCTGGCGCTGCACTACGAGGCTCCGGGCGGTGTGATGCTGGCCGTGCACAACCTGGCGGACAAGAAGTGCACGGTCGACCTCGGTGAGCAGCCGGGCCAGGAGGGCGACCCCTTCGAGATGTTCGCCGACCGGGACTACGACCCGGTGGGGCCGGCGCTGAAGGCGATCGACCTGGCCGGCTACGGCTACCGGTGGATCCGCCTCCGAGAGACGCCCGGGCGCTAGGCGACCTCGCTGAAGAACCGCCAGATGGTGCTGGTGGCGTCGAGGGCGCCGTTGGCCGTGCCGAGGCCCGAGGCGAACCAGATGTGGCCGGCGCCGTGCACGGTCACCAAACGGACTGCGGTGCCGTTCCTGCAGCGGGACCAGGACTCGGTGGTGACGGGCCCGGCGACCTGGGCCGGCGCCGGCGGCGGGCAGCCCGCGACCTCGGCCCAGCGCTGCATCATCGCCGGCGTCGACGCGTACGGCGCTGCGCCCTGGGCCTCGACGGCCGACGGCTCACCGCCCTGGTAGGGGACGAGCGGGTCCTCCGTGCCGTGGATCTCGAGGACCGAGACCGGTCGCGACGGCTGGCAGTCGGCCCGCACCGCGCCGGCGACCGACCCGACGGCCGTCACCCGGTCGGCCCGCTCGCAGGCGAAGCGGTAGGCCATCATCGCCCCGTTCGACACGCCGGCGACGAACACCCGGGCCGCGTTGACTGGGTAGTCGGCTTCGAGCCGGTCGAGGACCCGGGTCAGGAAGGCGACGTCGTCGGTACCGCGACGAGGTGCGGCGCCGCAACAGCTGCCGGCGTTCCACGCCTTGGCCACGCCCTCCGGGTAGGCGGCGATGAACTCGCCGGCCACGGCCTCGCGGTCGAAGAGCGTGGCCTTGGCCATGTCCTCGGCGGTGTTGTTGCCGCCGTGGAGGATCATGACGAGCGGCGCCGGCTGCGAGCGGTCGAGCGTCGGCGGCACGAAGACCCGGTACGTGCGGTCCACGCCGTCGACGTTGAGATGGTGGAGCTGGACGGGCGCCGGCGGCGCGGACGACGACCCGCCGCCCCCGCCGCAGGCTGCGGCCACCATCAGCGTGATCCAGGCAACTGCGCACCGCCGTCTGATGACGCCGAGCGTACCCGCAGGTCAGACCAGCTGGCTGGGGCGTCCGGCGCGCACCCATTTGCGCCGGATGGCCCGCCGCTCGTCCTCGGTCGTCCCGCCCCACACCCCGGTGACCTGGTTGGTCTCCAGGGCGTACTGGAGGCAGAGCTGCCTCACCGGGCATCCGAGGCACATGGCCTTGGCCATCTCGGCCTGGGCCAGTGGCCGGCCGGTGCCTCCGAGTGGAAAGAACAGTTCAGGATTGGTTCCCAGGCAACGCGCCTGGCTGCGCCAGCTGTTGTCGCTTCCGGTCAAGGACAGCTCCCGCATTGGCCCCCCGCCACGGAGAGCGATGTGATCCGCGCTTCTCTACCCGAGGCACGTGCGGTTGAAACCGTGCTTGCCGCCGGCTCCATTGCGGGCAGAATCTCGGGTGATGGCCGATCGCCGACTTACCTGGAAGGCCGTGGGCTCGCTGAGCGGCATCGCCGCCGGCTCGGCGACGCGGGCGCTGCTGCGGACGACGTGGCGGCGCACACGCGGCGGCAACCCGCCCACGAACCCGGCGTCGCCCAGCACCCGCTGGTCGGAGGCGCTGATCTGGGCGGTGGCGTCGGGAGTGGCCATGGCGGTGACTCGCCTGGTCGCCCAGCGCGGTGCGGCCGAGGCGTGGAAGGCCACGACGGGCTCGTACCCCGCCGGCCTGGAGACCGTGAGTCCTTGACAACCATCGATCCGGAGACGACGGCGCCGGTCGTCGACGACGGGGACGACGACGACCTCGCCCACTACGCCCGCAACGACGAGCTGGCGGCCGCCCGCAAGGCCGGCCGGGCGGTCAAGGCCCTGTGCGGCACGCTCTTCCATCCCCACGCCGACCCCAGCAAACTGCCGGTCTGCGTCGTCTGCCAGGAGCTGGCCGCCGCCTACGTCCGCCGCTAACCCATGCTTAGCGCAGGAGGCCGTGCTCCTTAGCCAGGATGAAGCCGCCGTAGGCCAGGGCGGCGGCGAGGCCTATGCCGAGGTAGGCCCCCACGGACAGGTACTCGGTGGTGTTGGCCAGCTTCCAGGCCAGCAGAGCCAGCACCGCGAAACCGGCAGGGGCCTGGAGTTTGGCCAGGGAGGGGTTCACCCGCTGGTTGCTGTATCTGGTCAGGACCACCTGGGCGAACATGGCCACGGTGATGAGGAACGCCAGCGTGCCCTGCATCTGGTTCGGTCGCTGGAGCGCGGTGAGGGTGGGGTCACCGCCCAGGAACCCGATGCCTTCCACCCTGTGCCAAGGGAAGAAGGCGAGGCTGATGAGAAGGATGCCTCCGGCCACGAACACGAACCGTTCCCCTCGGCTGAGCCGTGCGAGCACCTTGCGTCCCTCCTGCAGCTCCTGCGGGACCGGCCTCCCGGCCGGCAAATGCGCCCAACGATGCCACGAAAGGGCGGTACGGTGCCGTGTGATGCGCATCGGGGTCCTCGCCTCCAGCGGCGGGACCAACCTGCAGGCGATCCTCCGTGCCGAGCTCCCGGTGGTGGCCGTGGTCGTCGACCGCCCCTGCGGAGCCACGGCGGTGGCCGAGGCCGCCGGCATCCCGTCCGAGCTCGTCCTGCGGGAGTCCTACGGGCCCGACTTCGACCGCAGCGCGTACACCGAGCGCGTCGTCGAGGCGCTGGAGCGTCTTCGGGTCGAGCTGGTCGTCATGGCCGGTTTCGGTACCGTCCTCGACAAGCAGATCCACGACGCCTACCCCTCGCGGATCCTGAACACCCATCCCGCCCTGCTGCCGGCCTTCCCCGGCTGGCATGCCGTGGAGGAGGCGCTGGCCGTCGGCGTGAAGGTGACGGGCTGTACCGTCCACCTGGCCACGCTCGAAGTCGACAGCGGGCCCATTTTGGCCCAGGAGGCGGTGCCCGTCCTCGACGGTGACACCCCCGAGACCCTGCACGAACGCATCAAGGAAGTGGAGCACCGCTTGTACCCGGAGACGATTCGGAGGTTCATCTCATCGTGAGGGCGCTGCTCTCCGTCTACGACAAGACCGGCTTGGTGGAGTTCGCCCGGGGCCTGTCACGGCTCGGGTGGGAGCTGGTGTCCAGCGGTGGCACGGCCTCTGCGCTGGCCGAGGCCGGCGTGGCGGTGACGCCCGTGGAGGCGGTCACCGGCAGCCCGGAGATGCTGGGCGGGCGGGTGAAGACCCTCCACCCCGCCATCCACGGCGGCATCCTGGCCGACCGCGACCGGCCCGAGCACGTCGCCGACCTGCTGGCCCAGAACATCGCCGCCATCGGGCTGGTGGTCTGCAACCTCTACCCGTTCCGCTCCGACCCGTCCGTCGAGATGATCGACATCGGTGGGCCCACCATGGTCCGGGCCGCAGCGAAGAACCACGCCCACGTCGGGGTGGTCGTCGAACCGTCGGAGTACCCCGCCGTGCTCGAGGAGCTGGCCCGCGAAGGCCTGCTCGGCCCGGAGACGCGCCGGCGCCTGGCCCGGGCCGCGTTCGCCCACACCGCGGCCTACGACGCGGCCATCGTCTCCTGGTTCGACCAGGGTGCTGGCGATGGCGGCGCCCTGCCGGCGACGATCGACCTCCGCCTGGAGCGGGTGGCCCAGGAGCTGCGCTACGGCGAGAACCCCCACCAGCAGGGCGCCCGGTACCGCCGGCTCGGAGTGCACAGCTGGTGGGACGACGTCGTCCAGCACGCCGGCCTGCCGCTGTCGTACCTCAACCTGTTCGATGCCGCCGCGGCCTGGCAGCTCGTCCACGAGATGGGCCCCACCCCCTCGGTGGCAATCATCAAGCACGCCAACCCCTGTGGCGCCGCGGTGGCCGCCGACCTGGCCACCGCCTACCGGCTGGCCTACGGGTGCGACGAGAAGTCGGCCTTCGGCGGGATCGTGGCGCTCAACCGTCCGGTCGACGAGGCGACGGCCGCCGAGATGGTGGCCGCGGCCCAGGCCGACGTCGTCATCGCCCCGGGGTTTACGTCGACCACCCTCGACGCCCTGATCGCCAAGCGAAAGAACACTCGGCTGCTCCAGGCCCCGCCGCCCGGGGACGACGATCTGCATGTCCGCCAGATCAGCGGCGGGTTCCTCGTGCAGGAGCCCTACCGCTTCGCCGCCACGCGGGATGACTGGCGGGTGGTGACCAAGGTGGCGCCCACGGCGGAGCAGTGGGCCGACACCGAGCTGGCCTGGAAGCTGGCCGGCTACACCAAGTCCAACGCGGTGGTGCTCGTCGCCGGCGGCCAGGCGGTGGGCATCGGCGCCGGCCAGCAGAGCCGGGTGGACGCCGGCGAGATCGCGGCCCGCAAGGCCGCCGGCCGGGCCACGGGCGGGGCATGTGCCACCGACGCCTTCTACCCGTTCCGGGACGGTCTCGACGTGGCGGCGGCGGCCGGCGTGGCCGTCGTCGTCCAACCCGGGGGCGCCATGCGCGACCAGGAGCTCATCGAGGCCGCCGACGAGCAGGGCCTGGCCATGGTGTTGACCGGCGAGAGGCAATTCAGGCATTGAGCCCGGTTGTCATGCACGGGGCGCCCGTCGCCGACGCCGTCCTCGCTCTGGTGGCCGAGGATGTCGCCAAGCTGGCGGCCGACGGCCGCACCGTGGGGCTGGGTACCATTCTGGTGGGCGACGATCCGGCCAGCGCCGGCTACATCCGCAAGAAGCACGAGGCATGCGAGGCCATGGGCATCCTTTCGGCCCACAAGCAGCTGGCGGCTGACGCGTCGCAGGCCGAGATCCTCGACGCGGTGCGGGTCTTCAACGCCGACCCCGCGGTCGACGCCTTCCTCATCCAGAACCCGTTCCCAGGCGGCCAGGACTACACCACGGCGATCGCCGCGGTGGACCCTGCCAAGGACGCCGACGGCCTGCACCCGACCAACCTCGGGCTGCTGGCCCTGGGCGTCACCGACGCCCCGCTGGCCTGCACGCCGGCGGGGATCCTGGCCATGCTCGCCCACTACGAGGTGCCGGTCGAAGGGCGCAACGTCGTCATCGTCGGCCGGGGCCCGACCATCGGCCGGCCCCTGTCGCTCCTGCTGTCCCAGAAGCGCCGGGGCGCCAATGCCGCGGTCACCGTCGTCCACACCGGCGTGCCCGACTGGGCCGAGTACACCAGGCGGGCGGACATCGTGGTGGGCGGCGCCGGCGTGCCCAACATGATCGGCCCGGGCGACGTCCGGCCCGGCGCCGCAGTGGTAGGCGCCGGCCTCACCTGGGAGGGCAAGCGGGTCATCAGCGACGTCGACGAGGCGGTCGGCGAGGTCGCGGGATGGGTCACGCCCCGACTGGGAGGGGTGGGCGTGACCACCGTCGCCCTACTGCTGGCCAACGCCGTGCGTGCGGCCCAGCGCCACGCCGCGGCAAGCTAGACGCTCACATGGCCCAGATCATCCAGCTCCTCGACGCGGGGACCACCTTTTCCTTCGAGTTCTTCCCGCCCAAGAACGACGTCGAGCAGGCCACGCTCGTGCGTACCCTGCGCGAGTTGGAGCCGCTGGAGCCGGCGTTCGTCTCTGTGACCTACCGGGGCGGGCGCATCTCCCGCCAGCGCACCCACGACCTCGTCGCCGGCATGATCCAGACCACCACGCTCAATCCCATGGCCCACCTCACCTGCGTGGTGCACAGCCGGCTGGAGCTGGCGGAGATCCTCGTCGAGCTGCGCAAGGCCGGCGTCGACAACGTGCTGGCCCTCGGCGGTGACGCCCCGCCCGATGCCAAAGAGCTGGGCCACGCCGAGCTGACCCACGCCATCGAGCTGGTCGACCTCGCTCGCGCCATCGGCGGCTTCTCTATCGGCGTGGCCGCCCATCCCGAGCTGCACCCCAGCTCCGGTGGCGACCGTGACCTCGACCGCCGGCACCTCGTCGCCAAGATGGCGCTGGCCGACTTTGCCATCACCCAGTTCTTCTTCCGGACCAGCGACTACCTGACCCTGGTCGACGACCTGGCCAAACGGGGCATGCACAAGCCGGTGATCGCCGGCATCATGCCGATCACCAGCCTGTCCGGCGTGAGGCGCATGGCCGAGCTGTCGGGGTGCGAGGTCCCGCCGGAGGTCGTGGCCCGGGTCGAGGCCGTGGCCGACGACCCCGAGGACGTGCGGCGGATGGGCGTCGAGCTGGCCACCGAGCTGTGCCGGGACCTGCTCGACAACGGCGTCCCCGGCCTGCACTTCTACACGCTGAACCGGTCGACGGCGACGCGGGAGATCTACGCCAACCTCGGGCTCGTGCCCAGCTCGTCGTGACAAGTTCGCCGACACCCTGGTCCTGCGGATCCGAGCCGTACCCGTTCTTCACAGATCACGCCGAGAGCTGGCGCTGCAGCGGGGTCGGGAAGCGGGGGGTGACCCGGACCGCTCCGAGCCATTCGGTCAGCCGGGCCGCCTCGGCCTCGACCGCGGCCGCCACCTCTGCGCCGGCGTCCTCCAGGAGGCGGAACACGACCTCGCCGGTGTCCTTGCGCTGGGCCCAGCCGCCGACGATCCGCCCGTCGGCCCACACGGTGGGGCCGGCGTTGCCGTTGGTGTCGAACAGCGTCTTGCCGTAGGCCCCGAGGTACCACTCCCGGTGCTTCCAGCCCATCGTCGTCGGGTCGAGGCTGGGCAGCAGCGCGACCCATGGCGCCGGCGCCGGGGTGGGCTCCATGTCGTCGGCCAGCACGATGCCTGGCCCGCCGTCGAGGTCGACCTCGGCGATGTCGAGGGCGGCGAGCGCCTTGCGGACCTGGCCCAGCGTCATCCCGCTCCACCACTTCAGGTCGGCCACCGTCGCCGGCCCGAAGGCTCGCAGCCAGCGCCGGCATAGCTCGACCCGGGCGTCGTCCGGGGTTGGCGTCGTCACCGTCGCCGGCAGCCACGACGACATCGGCGACCAGCGGTAGGCGCTGCTCGTCCATCCTCCCTTGGGCCGACCCCGTACCACCCGCTGCTCGCAGGACAGGAGGAACAGGACGCGGGTGGTCATGCCGACCATGCCCTCCCACTTCGTGCCCACGCCGACCAGGAGCTGCTGGCCGAGGCCCGGCACGCGCTTGCCCAGCTCGGCACCGGTGGCCTCACCGGCCGCCTCGATGGCGGCCGCCGTGGCTGCCTCGAGGTCCTTCAGGTGCCGCTCGGCGTCACTGACCCCCGCCGACTCCAGCATGGCCAGCGTCCGCCGGCGCTGCGCCGGCACCAGGGCATCGGTGCAGGCGGCCTGCACGACCGGCACCAGCTCGACGGGCAACACGAACATCGTGCGGCGCATGCAAAGCGTGCGGACGAGGAGGCGGTCGTCGTACAGCGCCGCCTCGAGCCGTTCGACGCTGGGCGTTACCATGCGGGCCGCGGCCGACAGGAACACCGACGCCGGGTCCGTGGCGTGGAGGGCGACCACCGCATCGGCGATGGCGACGGCGTCGTCGATCCGGGCGCCGGCGGCCAAACGGTGGCGAACGCCGAGACGAGCCCGGCGCTCGTCGGTGGTCATGCGCAGCACGTTCGGCATGGTCCCACGCGAAGATGGCTGGTCAATGGAGCTCGCCCAGTGCAACGTCGCCCTGGCCCGGGCGCCCCTCGACGACCCGGTCATGGCCGGGTTCGTGAAGGCCATCGACGACGTCAACTGGCTCGCCGACCACAGTTCCGGCTTCCTGTGGCGGCTCCTGCCCCAGCACGGTCACGTGACGTTCGGGCAACTGGAGGGCGACGAGGTGATCGTCACCCTGTCGGTTTGGATGGACTTCGAGGCCCTGCAGCGCTACGTCTACCGGACCGCCCACGGTCTGTTCATGCGCCAGCGGAACCGGTGGTTCCTCCCGATCGGCGGGTTCACCACGGCCATGTGGTGGGTCCCGGTCGGGGAGCGGCCGGCGCTGGAGGAAGGCCTGGCCCGGCTCGAACACCTCCGGAGGAAGGGGCCGACGGCGCACGCCTTCTCACTGCGAAGGGTGTTCGACCCATAGGCCGGTGTGCACTTGTGGTCGTGATCCGGGCCGAGATCCAGGAGATCACGACCACCAATGCACGCGGCCGGCTTGCAGGGTAAGACTTGGCCGTGGAACTGGCGGGGCTGACCCGGTACTTCCAGATCGAGGAGCGCGGCTCCGATTTCCGCACCGAGGTGCGGGGCGGCGTGGCCACGTTCTTCACGATGGCCTACATCGTGGTGCTCAACCCGATCATCCTGGCAGGAGCGGCCGACATCACCGGCCGCCGGCTCGACATCGGACAGGTGGCCAGCTCGACCGCCCTGGTCGCGGCAGTGATGACGATCCTCATGGGCGTGGTCGGGCGGTACCCCTTGGCGGTCGCCGCCGGCCTCGGCCTGAACGCGGTCGTCGCCTTCCAGCTGGCGGCGCAGATGTCGTGGCCGGCGGCGATGGGGATCGTCGTGCTGGAGGGGCTGGCCATCACGCTGCTGGTGCTGACGGGCGTGCGCCAGACGGTCTTCGAGGCGGTGCCCCTCGCCCTGAAGAACGCCATCGCAGTGGGCATCGGCCTGTTCATCGCGTTCATCGGCTTCGTCGATGCCGGCTTCGTCCGGCGGGTGCCCGACGCGGCCAACTCGCCGGTGCCGGTCGGCCTCGGCGTCGGCGGCCGGTTGGTCGGGTGGCCGACGCTCGTGTTCGTGGTCGGACTGCTGGTGACCATCATCCTGGTCGTCCGCAAGGTCAGGGCCGCCATCCTCATCAGCATCGTGGGGACGACCGTGTTCGCCATCGTCCTGAACGCCATCGTCGACGTCTCCGCATCGTTCGTCCCCGGCCAGCCTCCGAACCCTCGGGGCTGGAGCCTGAACGTGCCGAAGTGGCCGAGCGACGTGGTGTCGACGCCGGACCTCGGCCTGATCGGCGAGTTCAGCCTGGGCGGGTCGTTCGCTGCGGTGGGCGTGGTGAGCGCCCTGCTGCTCGTCTTCACCCTGATGCTGGCCGACTTCTTCGACACCATGGGCACAGTCGTCGGCGTCGGCGCCCAGGGCGACCTGCTCGACGACGAGGGCCGGCTGCCCAACGCCGGCCCCGTCCTCCTGGTCGACTCACTCGCCGCGGTCGCGGGCGGGGCGGCGTCCGCCTCGTCGAACACGACCTACATCGAGTCGGCCGCCGGCGTGGGCGACGGCGCCCGCACCGGCCTGGCGAGCGTGGTGACCGGCGGGCTGTTCCTTCTCGCCCTGTTCCTGACCCCGCTGGTGAGCATCGTCCCCTACGAGGCGGCGTCGCCGGCGTTGGTGGTCGTCGGGTTCCTGCTCATGACCCGCATCAAGGACATCCCCTGGGACGACTACACCCTCGCCGTGCCGGCGTTCCTCACGATCGTGCTCATGCCGTTCACGTTCTCGATCACCAACGGGATCGGTGCCGGCTTCGTGTCCTACGCCGTGCTGCGGCTGGCCGGCGGACGGGCCCGTGAGGTCCACCCCCTCCTGTGGGTCGTGGCCGTGCTGTTCGTCGCCTACTTCGGCATCGAGTGGGTGGAGCAGCTGACCGGCGTCAAGTAACGGGGACGACCTGAGGGTCGAGCCCGGCCAGTCTCACCCCGCACGCCTCGACGGCGCTGCTGGCCAGCGCGGCCAGGTAGCCGTGAGGTTGAAATGACATACTCGCCGGGCGTGTCCAGCATCGGCCGCACGGTGGCGAGTGGATAGCTTGACGTGATGCCCGACGAGACGCTTCGCGACCTGGCCGAGGAGTACTGGGAGACACTGCTCGAGGCCAGTCCCAGCACCGCCACCCTGCTCGGTGACCACCGGTACGACGACCGGCTGGAGGACCTGTCAGCCGATGCCGAGCAGGTGCTGCGGGTGCGGTGGGCATCGATGCGGGCCCGGGTCGAGGAGATTCCCCGCGACGGCCTGGAGCCGGGCGACCTGGTGACGTCGGGCCTGCTGGCGGCCGAGCTCGACGACGCGATCGCGTCGATCGACCAGCGCCTGATCGAGCTCCAGTCCGACCAGATGACCGGCTTCCACATCGACCTGCTCCAGGCCGTGCCGGTCATGGCCGCCCCCGACGAGGTCACCGCCGAGATGCTGGTCGCCCGGTTCCGCCAGATCCCGAGGGCGCTCGAGCAGGCGGCCGAGCGGTACCTGGCCGGCGCCGGCGCCGGACGCACGCCGGCGGCGGTATGCGTGGCCCGGTCGGCCAACATGGTCGGGGGCTACCTGGTCTCGGCGCTCGACGACGACCCCTTCGTCAACGTCGGGGCGCCTGAGGGCTGGGACCGGACACACCTGCGCCGGGTGGTCGAGGAGGAGGTGCGGCCGGCCTACGGGCGGATGGCCGACCTGCTCAAGGACCAGCTCTTACCGGTGGCCCGGGACGACGAGCACTGCGGTCTCTCGTGGCTGGGCGACGACGGGGCGGAGATCTACGCCACCCTGGTCTCGCACCACACGACGCTCGACCTGCCGCCGGAGGAGATCCACGCCATCGGCATGGCCGAGGTCACCGAGAAGCTGCCGGCGGAGTATGCCGAGGTCGGCGGGCGGCTGTTCGGTCTCACCGACCCGGCGGCCGTGCTCGACCGGCTGCGGACCGATCCGGCGCTGCGCTACGCCACCGGCGAGGAAATCATGGCCGACGCCCGGGAGGCGTTCGTGGCCGCCAAGGCCATCATGGAGGACTGGTTCGGCCGGCTCCCGCAGTCGGACTGCGCCATCGAGGAGGTGCCGGCGTTCCTGGCCGCCGACTCGCCCAGCGCCTACTACTTCCCGCCGGCCGGCGACGGCTCACGGGGCGGTACGTACTACGTCAACACCCACGCCCCCGGTGACAAGGCCCGCTACGAGACCGCCTCCATCGCGTTCCACGAGGCCATCCCTGGCCACCACCTGCAACTGGCGATTGCCACCGAGCTCACCGACGTCCCCCGTTTCCGGCGGTTCTCCTTGGCCAACACCGCCTACGTGGAGGGGTGGGGCCTGTACTCCGAACGGCTGGCCGAGGACATGGGGCTCTACCGCAACGACATGGAGCGCATTGGCATGCTGGCCGCCGACTCCATCCGGGCCTGCCGGCTGGTCGTCGACACGGGCCTCCACGCCCTGGGTTGGACCCGCCAGCAGGCGATCGACTTCATGGCCGCCAACACGCCGGTCTCCGTCGAGGAGGTCACCGTCGAGATCGACCGCTACATCGGTATGCCGGCGCAGGCGCTGGCCTACAAGCTCGGCCAGCGGGAGATCCTCCGCCTGCGGGGGTCGGCCAAGGAGCAGCTGGGCGATCGGTTCGACATTCGGGGCTTCCACGACGCCGTCCTCACCTCGGGCGCGGTGCGCCTCCCGATCCTCGCCGAGCTGGTGGGCGCCTGGGTGGATTCCGTTCCCGCGTAGGCTCGACGAATGCCCGACAAGATCACGACTGCGGCTGACGGAAGCCTCAATGTGCCGGACGAGCCCATCATCCCGTTCATCCGGGGCGACGGCACGGGGGTCGACATCTGGCCGGCGACCCAGCTGGTGCTCGATGCGGCGGTGGCCAAGCGCGGCAAGCGCATCGAGTGGGTCGAGGTGCTGGCCGGGCAGAAGGCGTTCGACGAGACCGGGAACTGGCTGCCCGACGAGACCGTCGAGTCGTTCCGGGAGCACCTCATCGGGATCAAGGGTCCGCTGACCACGCCCGTCGGCGGCGGCATCCGGAGCCTCAACGTCGCCCTGCGCCAGATCCTCGACCTCTACGTGTGCCTGCGGCCGGTGCGGTGGTTCACCGGCGTGCCGTCGCCGGTGAAGCACCCCGAAAAGGTCGACATGGTGATCTTCCGGGAGAACACCGAGGACGTCTACGCCGGCATGGAGCTGGAGGCAGGGACGCCCGAGGTCGAGCGCCTCATCCAGTTCTGCGCCAAGGAGTACGGCTGGGACATCCGGCCCGACTCGGGCATCGGCATCAAGCCGGTCTCGATCACCGGCTCGAAGCGACTGGTCAGGGCGGCCATCGAGTACGCAGTGCGCAAGGGGCGGAAGTCGGTGACCCTCGTGCACAAGGGCAACATCCAGAAGTTCACCGAGGGCGCGTTCATGAAGTGGGGCTACGAGCTGGTGCGCGAGGAGTTCGCCGACGTGGCCGTGGGGTGGGACGACTGCGGCGGGAAGCCCGGCGACAAAATCCTGGTCAAGGACACGATCGCCGACATCTTCCTGCAGCAGGTGCTGACCCGGCCCGACGACTTCGACGTGATCGCTACCACCAACCTCAACGGCGACTACGCGTCCGATGCCCTGGCCGCCCAGGTGGGGGGCATCGGCATCGCCCCCGGCGCCAACATCAACTACGTGACCGGCCACGGCATCTTCGAGGCCACCCACGGCACCGCCCCCAAGTACGCCGGCCAGGACAAGGTCAACCCCGGCTCGCTGCTGCTCTCCGGCGTGCTGATGTTGGAGCACCTCGGCTGGCAGGACGCGGCCGACGACGTCGTCCGGGCCCTCGAAGCCACCATCGCCGACCGAATTGTCACTTACGACTTCGCCCGCCTGACCGAGGGCGCCACCGAGGTGAAGACCTCGGAATTCGCGGCCGCGATCGTCGAAAGGCTATGAGCGGGCACGCCGGCCGGCGACGAGAAAGTCGGCGGAGGGCGGCCGGCTTTGCCGGCCGCCTGGAGCGCAGCTGCCTCGCCGAGCAAGCTCTGCTTGCGATGGCGAAATGAAGGTCACGGTCGCCGGCGCCGGCTTCTACGGGTCGACGCTGGCCCAGCGGGTGGCGGAGGCGGGGTACGCCGAGGAGGTGGTGCTGACCGACATCGTCGAGGGAAAGCCCCAGGGGCTGGCGCTCGACCTGATGCAGAGCCGCCCGCTTGCGGCGTTCCAGACCCGGGTCACCGGCACCAACAGCTACGAGGACACCGCCGGCTCCGACATCTGCGTGATCACCGCCGGCGTGCCCCGCAAGCCGGGGATGAGCCGCATGGACCTGCTGGCGACCAACGCCAAGATCGTGGCCGACGTCACCCGCCGGCTGGTCGAGGCGTCGCCCGACACGGTGCTCATCGTCGTCTCCAACCCCCTCGACGAGATGACGGCCCTGGCCGCGGCGGTCTCCGAGCTCCCGAAGTCGAGGGTCATGGGCCAGGCCGGGCTCCTGGACTCGGCCCGCTTCCGGCACTTCGTGGCCGAGGAGCTGGGCGTGCCCACGCACGAGGTGCTGGCCATCACGCTCGGGTCCCACGGCGAGACCATGGTGCCGGTGCCGTCGCTGGCGACCGTGAGCGGCCGGCCGCTGGCGGAGGTGCTCGACGCCGGCGCCATCGAGGAGATCGTGCAGCGCACCCGCGATGGCGGAGCGGAGATCGTCGGCCTGCTCAAGACCGGCTCCGCCTATTTCGCGCCGGCAGCCGCGGCCGAGACCATGGTCCGCGCCGTGGCCAACGATACCAACGAGGCCCATCCGGTCAGCGCCTGGGTCGAGGGTGCCTACGGGATCTCCGGGGTCTACGTGGGGGTGCCGGCCAAGCTGGGGCGCGGAGGTGTGACCGAGGTCGTCGAGCTGGAACTGGCCGGCGAGGAGCTGGCCGCACTGCGGACCGCGGCGGAGGCCGTCGGCGCCAAGCAGGCCGAGGTGCTCGAACTACTCGCCTGAGCTGGCCGCCGTTCAGCGATTCCGTGACCGGAGCATGACCATGAGCGGGGCCATCACGAAGCCGATGCCCGACACGGGCACCAGCACCATGGAGAACGTCCTGAGGGCGGTGGCCCCGGTCATGACGCTGAGGAAGAACAGGCCGACCGCGCCCAGCACCATCAGGACGGGGGTCATCACCAGCATGTCCGAGGGGCGGCGCGCCGCGGGGGCGTAGGGCTCGTCGCTGAGCGTCTCCGGGTCGACGTCGTCGTCGTCATCGGCATACAGCGGCTGCCAGCCGTCCGCCGGGGGTGGCGCCGGCCGGGGCGGTGGTTCCGGGCGGTCGAAGCCGGCGTCGTGCAGGGCCCGGCGGTTGGGATCGCTGAGCACCGACCAGGCGCCGTTGATGGCGGCCATGGTGGCCGGGTCAGCGTCGGGGGCGACGTCGGGATGGTGGCGGAGGGCGAGCAGGCGGTAGGCCCGCTGGATCTCGTCGAAGCTGGCGTCAGGGGCGACGCCGAGGACTTCGTAGGGACTGGCCACGGTCAGTAGGTCGTGGCCTCGGCCACGCCGGCCAGCAGCCGCCCGATGCCGGCGAAGGCCTCCCGGTGGGCCACGAGGGAGCTGACCGCCCCGCCCACCCGGAGCCGGCCGGCGGCGAAAGCGGCCGCCGGCGTGAGCACGCCCTGGCTGATGGCGGCCGCGGTCTCGTAGTCGGTGGTCAGCTCGACGTCGGCCGGGCCATCGTCCTCCAGGTGGGCCCGGCCGCCGGCCAGGGCCATGACGTAGGCGACGTCGCCGTCGGGACCGCCGGTGACCCGCTGGCGGATCCGGACGTCGGTGGCAGGCGTCGCCGGCGCGGTGGCGGAGCGCATGGACTCGAGCCACTCCGGGCTCAGGAACCTCACGTGCCTATTGTCCCCCAGGTGACTGTGTCGCCCAAATGATCACTCCGGCCGACGAGCGTCGCCATCAACCCGGCGCCGGCCCGAGCTGGGAGGAGTCCTGGTACCTCGACTTCGTCGACGGCGACGGACGGTTGGCCGGCTTCGTCCGCCTCACTCTCCGGCCGGCGGAGCGGACGGCGTGGTTCTGGGCCGCCATGGTGGGGGGCGGGCCGGCGCTGGTGGCGGTGCGGGACCACGAGGTGGTGCCGCCGGTGGCCGGCGGACTGGAGGTGCGGGCGTCGGGCCTGTGGACCGAGTTCGTGTGCGAGACGCCGCTCGACCACTGGAGCGTGGGCCTGGAGGCCTTCGGAGTCGCCCTCGACGACCCGCTGGAGGCGTGGGGCCGGGAGCGGGGCGACCCGTGGGCGCTCGGCCTGGACGTGGAGTGGGAGGCCGCCGGCGGGCCGGTCGAGGTGGAGGGCGGGTACTGGCAGGGCGGACCGGCCCATGGCGACGTGCTCGTGGGCGCCGAGCGGTTCGCCCTCGACGGCACCGGCACCAGGGTGCATCTCTGGGGCGATCCCGGCCGGACGGTGCCCGGTGGCTGGGCCGCCGGCCCCGGGTTCCTCGACACCGATCCGGCGGTCGAGTGCGACGACGAGGGGCGCATCCTCAAAGTGACGGCCGGCGGGATGACCGGGGAGGCCGTGGCCCACGCTCCCTTCCTCGTGCCCGGCGAGGGCCGCCTGGCCCGGGCCCTGTGCCGCTACGGCGGCGCCGGCTTCGGGTGGGCCGAGTGGTTCCACCCGTCGCCGGTTAGCCCCTGACCAGTCCCGAGGCCATGGCCTGCACCTCGGCCGGGCTGAGGGTGCCGGACAGGTGGACGAACGCGTCGCCGCCGGGATGGGCGATCACCGTCGGGCCGATCGTGCGGAGCAGCAGCTTGCCGGCGCCCAGCGGACCGAACTCCGCGTCGGTGCCCGGGCCGGCCTCGCTGAGGTCCGGCTCGGCCGCCGGCGGGCCCTGGCGGATGGTGATGAGCTCGACGCCGCGCACGTAGACGTCGGCCCAGCCGGTGCTCTGGCCCTCGATCTTGTAGCGGCCCTGGTGGGTGAACCCGGTGGGGGCGGCGCCGAACGCCCAGTAGCCGGGCGCCGGCGCGGTGGCCTTGTCGACCTCGGTCACGATGGCCCCGCCCTGGTCAGGGCCTACCCGCTCGGCGTCGATGGTGAAGTGGCCGGCGTCGAAGACCGGATCGGTCTCGATCGAAGTGGCGGTTAGGCGCTGGGTGGGCTCGCCGGCGGTCACCACCACCTCCTCCACGATGAGGCCGGTGCTGTCGAGGCAGACGTCGACGTAGTCCGTCTCGCTCGGGGCGGTGATCTTCAGGCTCTGGATGGGGGAGCCCGTGCGGTAAATCTGGCACTCCCGGGTGCCGGTGTCGAGCTTGCCCCGCCGGCGGTCGCCGAGCACGAACAGGCCCTGGCGCAGTAGCTCGTCGAGGGAGGTGGTCAGCCGGACGTCGCCGAGCGCCACGGTGGGCGCGTCGCCGGCCGCCTGCACCGCGCCGGCGTCGGTGTAGTTGGCGTAGACGCCGAAGCTCGACCGTCCCTCGAACCGGGCGGTCCCGCCGGGCGGCTCGCCCTCCTTGATGGCGACCCGCCCATCGAACGGGCGCCGGACCGCCACCTCCTCGGTGGAGACGGTGGTCGTGCCCCCCTCGTAGGACTCGGCGCGGTAGGTCGCCCGATAGCCGGTGGGGAGAGGTGACAGGGCCAGGGCGCCGGCGGCACCGGCCACCCTCTCCGCCCGCAGCTCCGCCGACGGGCCATCGTCGCCGCCCCGCCGGATCAGGAACACCACGCCGCTCACCACCACGGCGACGGCCACCACGCCGGCCAGTGCCTTCAGGCTCCGGCGCCGGCGGGCCGACTTGCGGGCCGCCGCCGTGCGGTGGGCGACCTCCTGGCGCCGGCGGTGGACGGCCGCCTGCCGGCGCTCCGTGCGCGAGGGCGTGCGGCTACTCGAGGCCTTGGGCGCCATGGCCGCCCATCGTGGCAGCCATTCCTGTGATTTCGCCCTGAAAAGCCTGTGCGACTACAGGGCCGCCGCCGGCGGGCGGAACTCCACCGCTTCCTTGACCGCGTTCCAGGCTCGCTGGTCGGCCGCCTGCCAGGACCAGAACGACACGCCCGCCGCCCCGTGCTTCTCGGCGAAACGCATGAACCGCCACAGCTCGTCGGGCGGCGGCACGCCCTTGCGCCCACCCTCCGGCGAGCCGTCGTACGCCTGGCCCACCGGGTAGATCGGCACGTTGTACTTCGAGAGGAACTGCATGGCGCCGGCCACGTCGGTGTCGGGCTGGCGGTCGAGCCAGTAGATCATCGGGGCGATGGCGTCGTAGCCGGCGACGATCTCGTTGTAGGGGTGGGTGGGCCGCTCCTTGGGTGCGGGGCGGGGCACGGTGACGATGAGGGTGTAGTCGGGGCCGGCGACCTCACGCAGGGCGGCCCCGTAGCGCCGGGCGTTCTCGGGGGTCAGGCGGGTGCCCTCGGCCGGGCTCTCGATGTCGGGGGAGAAGGCGTCGATCTTGTGGCCGCCGGGGGTCGTGTAGTTGATCATGGCCCTGGCCCGCTCGATGTCGGGGCCCATCGGGTCGAGCTTGGGGAAGTCCCAGCCGACGATCTTGATGCCGGCCTCGTGGGCCGCGGGCAGGATCTTGTCCATGAACGGGGCGACGTTGAAGCCGTCCCACGCCGAGCCCATCCGGACGTACAGGTGGGTGAGCCCGGTGGCCCGAGCCTTGGCGATGATGGCGGGCACGTTGCCGCCCTCGGTCTTGTCCGGCAGGTAGATCCACATCCCCTTGCCGCTGGGCAGCCACTTCTTGGGCGCCGCCGGCGCCGGCGGGGCGGCCAGCACCCCGGCCGGGTTGGACGGGGCATGGATGGTGGCCGAGCCGGCGGGCAGGTTGACGGCGGGCGCCTCGGGCGCCGGCGCCGGCGGCTCGAGCGGGAGGATGGCCGCGGCGTCGGCCTCGGTCACCGCCGGGGCGTCGTGGCCGGCGAAGGCGGCGAGGAGCACCACTGCGGCCAGCGCCAGGAACAGCACGCGGTCGAGGGTGGCTTGCGGGCGGCGGGAGGGGAAGGGCATCGGCATCTCGCAGCGGTCGGTCGTGCCGACACCCGAGCCGTGCGCGTCACGCCCGCCTCAGGCCCCAGCCCGAAAAAAAAAGCCCCTCCCCCTGGTTTGAACTTCAAACGAAGTGGGAAGAACCCTGTGCGGTACGAGTGTACCTCAGGATTTTCGCGCTCTGAACACGTTCGCGACCTCTTACTCCGGGTTCACGATGGCCCGCTTCACTTCCTGGATGGCCTCGGTGACCTTGATGCCGCGCGGGCAGGCGTCGGTGCAGTTGAACGCCGTCCGGCACCTCCAGACGCCCGACTGCTCGTCGAGGATGTGCAGGCGCTCGTCGCCGGCGGTGTCCCGGGAGTCGAAGATGAACCGGTGGGCGTTCACGATGGCGGCCGGGCCGACGTAGGTGTCGTTGGCCCAGTAGATCGGGCACGACGTGGTGCACGCCGCGCACAGGATGCACTTGGTCGTGTCGTCGAACCGGGCTCGGTCTTCGGGGGACTGGACGCGCTCGGTGTCGCCGGGGTCGTCGTCGTTGTGGAGCCAGGGCAGGACCTTGCGGTACTGGGCGAAGAAGGCGTCCATGTCGACGACCAGGTCCTTCAGGACGGGCAGGCCCCGCAGCGGCTCAACGGTGATCTTGGTGCCGACGTCCTGCACGAGCAGGACGCACGCCAGCCGGTTCTCCCCGTTGATGACCATGGCGTCGGAGCCGCAGACGCCGTGGGCGCAGGACCGGCGGAAGGCCAGGCTGCCGTCCTGGTACCAGCGGACCTGGTGGAGGGCGTCGAGCACCCGGTCGCCGGGCTCCGCCTGAACCCGGTAGGTCTCCCAATGGGGCTTGTCGTCCTTCTCGGGGTCGAAGCGCTTGATCCGCAGCTCGAGGTCCAACTCAATACTTCCGTTCCATGGGGAGGTAGGGGCCGCCGACCACCGGCTTGTAGTCCAGGCGGACCGACCCGTCGGGCTGGCGGTGGGCCAGGCTGTGGCGCATCCAGTTGGCGTCGTCGCGCAGGGGGTGGTCGTCGCGGAAGTGGCCGCCCCGGCTTTCGGTGCGGGCCAGGGCGGCCGCCACCAGGGCCTGGGCCACGTCGAGCAGGTAGCCCAGCTCCAGTGCCTCGGACAGCTCGTAGTTGAAGCGGCGGCTCTGGTCGGTGACCGAGACCGACGCGTACTGGTCCTTGAGCCGCTCGATGGTGGCCCCCACCGAGCGCAGGCTCTCGTCTGTGCGGAACACCGAGGCGTTGAGCGTCATCTCGGCCTGGAGCTCGGAGCGGATGTCGGCGACCCGCCCGCTCCCGTCCCCGCTGAGCAGGGCCTCGATGGCCACCTTGACCGGGCTCTCGACGCCGACGGGCAGGCCGGGCGCGGAGCGGTCCTGGACGTAGGCGGCCATGGCCGCCCCGCCCCGCCGGCCGAAGACCACGATGTCGAGCAGCGAGTTGGTGCCCAGGCGGTTCGCCCCGTGGACCGACACGCAGGCGCACTCGCCGGCGGCGTAAAGGCCGGGGGCGACGGTCTCCGCGGCGTCGAGGACGACCTCGGCCGAGACGTTGGTCGGGATTCCACCCATGGCGTAGTGGGCGGTGGGCTGGATGGGGATCAGGTCGGTCTTGGGCTCCAGGCCCTGGTAGGTGCGGACGAAGTCGGCGATGTCGGGCAGCTTCTCGTCGATCTGCTCCGGCGGGAGGTGGGTGAGGTCGAGGTAGAGGAAGTCCTTCTCGGGGCCGGCGCCCCGGCCCTCCCGGATCTCGGTGAGCATCGCCCGGCTGACCATGTCCCGCGGCGCGAGGTCCTTCACCGTGGGGGCGTAGCGCTCCATGAACCGCTCGCCGCCCTCGTTGCGGAGGATGCCGCCCTCGCCCCGAGCCGCCTCGGACAGCAGGATGCCGAGCTTGTTGATGCCCGTGGGGTGGAACTGGAAGAACTCCATGTCCTCCAGGGGCACGCCCCGCCGCCAGAGGAGTCCGGGGCCGTCGCCGGTGAGGGTGTGGGCGTTGGAGGACACCTTGAAGATGCGCCCGAAGCCACCGGTGGCGAACAGGGCGGCGGCGCACTCGAACACGTGGAGGTCGCCGGTCGCCAGCTCGTGGGCCACCACGCCGGCCACGCCGTTGCGGGGATCGTCGTCGACGAACGCCACATCGAGGACCTGGAACTCGTCGAAGAAGGCGACGCCCCGAGCCACGCACTGCTGGTAGAGCGTCTGGAGGATCATGTGGCCGGTGCGGTCGGCGGCGTAGCAGGCGCGCTTGACGGGCGCCTCGCCGTGGTTGCGGGTGTGGCCGCCGAACCGGCGCTGGTCGATCTTGCCCTCCGGCGTGCGGTTGAACGGCAGCCCGAAGTGCTCCAGTTCGATGACCGCGTCGACCGCCTCCCGGCACATGATCTCTGCCGCCGGCTGGTCGACGAGGTAGTCGCCGCCCTTGACCGTGTCGAAGGCGTGCCACTCCCAGGAGTCCTCCTCGACGTTGGCCAGGGCGGCGCACATGCCGCCCTGGGCCGCGCCGGTGTGGGAGCGGGTGGGGTAGAGCTTGGAGATCACCGCCGTGCGGCATTTGCCGGCGGTCTCGATCGCGGCCCGGAGGCCGGCGCCGCCGGCGCCCACGATCACCGCGTCGAAGCTGTGCCGGTGAACCTCCACCCCGCCATCCTGCCGCGGTTGGGCTCGGTGGTCAGGCGGGCTGGCCAGCGGGGCCGTCGGGCTCGAGCTCTCGGAAGCGCCGGCCCGCTTCCCGCAGCTGGGCCAGCCGGCGCTCGGCGGTGGCGCCCAGCCACAGCAGGAGGAGGCCGACGGTGCCGATGGGGGCCCAGCGGGGGTCCCGAGCGGCGACCGGCCACAGGGCGTCGAGGCCGATGATGACCAGGGCGCCGGCGTCCTGACGGCAGTGCGAGCGCCGCTCCGGCCCATCTCCAGAGAGGCCGGGCCCCAGTTAGGAGCGGGTGAGCGGTCCTTGCAGCACGGCGTCGATCTCCAGGCGGCCGTTGGCCGGGTTGAGCGTGATCGTGTACGGCCCCTCGCCGAACTGGAACCGGGCGGCCGGCGTGCGCGAGGTCGGGTCCCGCACCTGGAACTGGCCGGTGCCCACCACCCTGCCCGGACCGTTCAGCTCCTGGCGGGCCGGCGCCACCTTCACGACCACGCCGCTCTGGGCGTTGACGATCGTGCGGGAATCGGCGGTGAAGGCCACGGCGTCGCGGGGGGTGGCCAGCCCGCCGATACCGACGGCCACCGAGGCGCCGGCCCGGTAGGCGCCGGGCTTGAGGGACCGGGCGCCGTCGACGGTCCATGTCGACCCGGTGGGGTCCACCTCCACCTTCGTGCCGTTGAGGTCGATGGAGCCGCCGTCACCGGTGATGGGCAGCGGCGTCCCGCCGCCCCAGGCGATGGTGGTGCGCTTGCCGTCGACCAGTGCGTTCTCGATCGTGGCTTTGCCCACCCCGCGCTCGACGGCCAGCAGGGTGAAGGGCGCGGCGATGGGCCCGGCCTGGGCCCGTTCCACGCTCAGCCGCTCGACGGTGCCCTTGAGGAAGACCTGGCCGGGCGCCGGCGCCGGCCCCAGGTCCACCGTGGTCGTCGTGGCCGGCGTGCCCCCTTTGAACCGGTCGAACGCCGAGGAGTTGCCGGCGAGGAACTGAATGCCGAAGAAAGCGGCGAGCACCGAGACGACAAGGGCAACGACGTATGCGACCGCTCTCGTTTGCATTTGGCCCAAGGGTACGGTGGGCCAGATGTCCAGGCCTGCGACCCTCGGCCAGCTACGCGAGTCCGGCTGGGAGTCCGTTCCGGTCAAGGAGGAGGTGCGTCGGAACGCCGCCGCCCGCATCGCCGCCGGCACGCCCGTGGTCACCGGCGTGGTGGGCTACGACGACACGGTCCTGCCGCAGCTCGAGAATGCCATCCTCGCCGGCCACGACACGATTTTCCTGGGCGAGCGGGGCCAGGCCAAGACCCGGATCATCCGGTCGCTGACCGAGCTGCTGGACGAGTGGATGCCGATCGTCGCCGGCTCCGAGATCAACGACGACCCCTACAACCCGGTCTCCCGGCACGCCCGCGACCTGGTGCGAGACCACGGCGACGACACGCCGGTCGAGTGGGTCCACCGCTCGACTCGCTTCGGCGAGAAGCTGGCCACGCCCGACACCTCGATCGCCGACCTCATCGGCGAGGTCGACCCCATCAAGGTGGCCGAGGGCCGGTACCTCTCCGACGAGCTGACCCTGCACTACGGGCTGGTGCCCCGCACGAACCGGGGAATCTTCGCCATTAACGAGCTGCCCGACCTGGCCGAGCGCATCCAGGTCGGCCTGCTCAACGTGCTGGAGGAGCGCGACATCCAGGTGCGGGGCTACAAGATCCGCCTCCCCCTCGACGTCATGCTCGTCGCCTCGGCCAACCCCGAGGACTACACCAACCGGGGCCGGATCATCACCCCGCTCAAGGACCGCTTCGGCGCCCAGATCCGAACCCACTACCCGCTCGACACCGACATGGAGCTGGCCGTCGTCCGCCAGGAGGCCACCCCGATGGCCATGCCCGGCCTGACGGTCGACGTGCCCGACCACATGGCCGAGATCGTGGCCACCATCAGCCACGAGGCCCGGCGCAGCTCACACGTCAACCAGCGCTCGGGCGTCTCGGTGCGCCTCACCATCGCCAACTACGAGACCATGGTTGCCAACGCCACCCGGCGGGCCCTGCGGCTGGGCGAGACGATGGTGGTGCCCCGGGTCAGCGACCTGGAGGCGCTGCCGGCGTCCACCGCCGGCAAGGTGGAGATCGAGACCCTCGACGAGGGCGACGACGGCGCCGTCCTGGAGCGGATCGTGAAGGCGTCGGTCCTGGCCGTCTTCCGCCGGCGCTGCCCGATGGAGCGCTTCCGCGACGCGCTCGCCGAGTTCGACGGCGGGACGATCCTGCACACCGGCGACGACGTGGCGTCCGACGACTACGTCGTCGCTCTGGAGAAGCTGCCGGCGCTGCGGGCCGCGGTGCTGCCCCTCGCCGGCAGCGAGCACCCGGCCGCCATCGCCAGCGCGGTCGAGCTCGTCGTCGAAGGCCTGCACCTGTCCCGCCGGCTCAACAAGGACGCCTCCGGCAGCCGGGCGACGTACCGGGGAAGGGGATGACCCCCCCCGGTTCTGGTTGCATTTACCCGCCATATTCGCGGGTAAGTGCAACCAGAATGGTCTAGGCGATGGCACGGTTCCGGTACTCGCGGTGGGACGGGACTCAGACCGGGTTCGACCTGAACGCCGAGGACGTGCTGGCCCAGGCCACTGACGACCTCGTGTACCACGGCGACGTGAACGCCGCCCTCCGCCGCATGCTCCAGGACGGCATGAAGGACCGCATGGGCGAGCGCATCGCCGGCATCCGCGAGCTGCTCGACCGGCTGCGCCAGCGCCGGCGGGAAGAGCTAACCAATCACGACCTCGGCGGGGTCTACGACGACATCGCCCAAGAGCTGCGCGAGGTCGTGACCCAGGAGCGGGCGGCCATCGACGCCCTGGAGGAGGCGGCCCGCCAGTCCGGCGACCCCCGCCGCCAGGACGTGGTGGGCGAGGCCATGGCCGAGCGCCGGATGGAGCTGGATCTGTTGCCGCCCGACCTGGCCGGCCAGGTCCGCTCCCTGTCGGAGTACGACTTCGCTTCCGGCGAGGCCCACCAGCGCTTCGAGGAGCTGCTGGAGCGGTTGAAGCAAGAGCTGCTCAAGGGCCAGTTCAACCAGCTCTCGGAGGCCATCGCCAACACCACGCCGGAGCAGATCGCCCGGACCAAGGAGATGCTGGCGGCCCTGAACCAGATGCTCGACCAACGCAGTCGGGGGGAGGAGCCCGACTTCGACGGGTTCATGGAGCGCTACGGCGACTTCTTCCCCGGCAATCCCCAGAACCTCGACGAGCTGCTGGACCAGCTGGCCCAGCAGATGGCGGCCATGCAGGCGTTCATGAACTCGCTGTCCCCCGAGCAGCGAGCCCAGCTCCAGGCCCTGTCCGACCAGCTGCTCGACGACATGGACCTGCGCTGGCAGATGGACCAGCTCGGCCGCAACCTGCGCGAGGCCCGTCCCGACGCCGGCTGGGGCAACAGCTGGTCGACCAGCGGGTCGGGACCGATGGGCATGGGCGAGGCGGCCGAGCTCATGGACCGGCTGGGCAACATCGACCAGTTGGAGAACCTGCTGCGGTCGGCGACCCAGCCCGGCGCCCTGGCCGAGGCCGACATCGAGCTGGCGTCAGAGTTCCTCGGTCCCGAGGGAGCGCGCAGCCTCGAGCGCCTGGCCGAGATGACCCGGATGCTGACCGAGGCCGGTCTCATCGAGCAGCGGGAGGGCCGGCTCGAGCTCACGCCCCGGGGCCTGCGGGCCGTCGGCCAGCGGGCGCTGTCGGACCTGTTCGCCCGGCTGTCGAAGGACCGCCTCGGTCGCCACCAGGCCGAGCGCGAGGGCCCCGGCCACGAGCGCACGTTCGATTCCAAGCCTTACGAGTTCGGCGATCCCTTCCACCTCGACATCGAGCGCACGATCCGCAACGCCATCGGCCGTACCGGAGGGGGCACGCCGGTGGCACTGGACCCCGAGGACTTCGAGGTCGAGCGCACCGAGGTCCTGACCCGCACGAGCACCGTCCTGCTGCTCGACCTGTCGCTGTCGATGCCGATGCGCGACAACTTCCTGGCCGCCAAGAAGGTGGCGCTGGCCCTCCATGCCCTGATCTCCAGCCGCTACCCCCGGGACTACCTGGGCATCGTCGGCTTCAGCCAGGTGGCCCGCCTTCTGAAGCTCGAGCAGCTGCCCGAGGTCTCCTGGGACTTCGTGATGGGCACCAACATGCAGCACGCCCTGCTGCTCGCCCGCCGGCAGCTGGCCCGCCAGTCCGGCACCAAGCAGATCGTGATGATCACCGACGGCGAGCCCACCGCCCACCTGGAGGCCGACGGCGGCGTGTTCGTGCAGTACCCGCCGGTGCGGGAGACGGTGCAGGCCACCCTGGCCGAGGTCGCTCGGTGCACGGCCGAGGGCATCCGAATCAACACCTTCATGCTCGACGCCACCGACTACCTCCAGGCCTTCGTCGAGCGCATGACCCGCATGAACCGGGGCCGGGCCTTCTTCACCACCCCGGAGACCCTTGGCAGCTACGTCCTCGTCGACTTCCTGGAGCACAAGCGTGCAGAGTCGTCCGCTCAGGGGGCCGCTCGGGCCCGGCGGTCGGAGGGGGGCCGGCGGCCGGCGTGACTTTGCGACGTTTGGTCAATTGGGGGTGGTGGAGCACCGCCTATTGACCAAACGCCCGGGCAGCCCGAGCACGGTCAGTGACCCGCTTCCGCCAGTCGGGCTTCGTAGAGCGCCAGCGTGCGGTCGTCGAATGCGACCAGCCTGACCAGCTCGACCGAGGTCGGCGTGGCGCGGACGGTGTCGATGGCGACGGTGGCCGCTTCCTCGGCGGGGTAGCCGTAGACACCGGTGGAGATGGCGGGGAAGGCGATGGAGCGGGCGCCGAGCTCGTCGGCGACCTCCAGGCTGCGCCGGTAGCAGGAGGCGAGGAGCTCGGGCTCGCCGGCGTACCCGCCCCGCCACACCGGGCCGACCGTGTGGATGACCCACCGGGTCGGGAGGCGGAAGCCGGGAGTGGCCTTGGCGTCGCCGGTCTTGCAGCCACCGAGGGGCCGGCACGCCTGCACCAGTTCCGGGCCGGCGGCCCGGTGGATGGCCCCGTCCACGCCGCTTCCACCGAGGAGCGAGCTGTTGGCTGCGTTGACGATGGCGTCCACCGTCTCCACCGTGATGTCGCCCTTTACCGCCTCGAGACGCATAAGGCGCGGATGGTAGCGGGCCGGGCTTGCGCTGGAGCCGGAGAGCGACGATGATGACATTGTTGTAATTACATCCGTGGCGGCTAACCGAGCGGCTACGACGCCGCACGACGATCACGTTGAGGGGAGGCGGCCGATGATGGAGCAGAGGCGGGGACACCGTTTCGACCTCGGGGACCGCAGCTGGCAAGGCCAGGCCAACTGCCTGGGTGTCGACCCGGATTTGTTCTTTCCGGAGCGGGGGGCATCCACGAGGGAGGCCAAGGGGGTGTGCCGGGGGTGCGTTGTCCGTGAGGAATGCCTCGAGTACGCCCTGGTGAACGGCGAGAAGTTCGGCATCTGGGGCGGGCTCAGCGAGCGCGAGCGCCGGCGCATCCGCCGCCAGCGGACCGTCGCCCGCCAGTCCGACGGGGCAGCGTCGGCATAACCCCCTTCCCTGCCTTCCCCGGCGGCGTCCGGGCGCGACCACGATCCGCGCTCGGACGTCAGCCTGGGAGGGTCCGTCGGTCGTCGAGATCGAGTTCGGCCCACCGCTCGGCGGGCACCGCTTCGAGCACCGACGCCGGCACCAGCCCCACCAGCTCGGCCCGGTCCACCTGCGCCTGAGCCGCCACCGCGTCGTACGCGTCGGCCGGCGTGAGCCGGTCCGGGTCGAGGAGGTTCATGGAGACCTGGGCCCGGCCGCCGACATCGAGCCCCAGGGCCCGGAGCGCGGGGCCGCGGATCTCCTTGGCGATACGGCGGGCCGCGGCGACCTCGACCCCCTCGGCCAGCCATACGTTGTAGGCGACCAGCACGGGGCGGGCCCCCACGCAGATGGCGCCGGCGGTGGAGTGGGCGACGGCCGGCCCGGCGTCCGGCACCAGGCCGGTGAAGGCGTGCCGGCGCACGTCCGGGAGCGTCCGCTCCGGGCCGTAGAGGAAGCACGGCACGCCCAGATCGCTGCCGGCCCACGCCGCGAAGCGGTCCCGGGCCGCCAGCGCATCCTCCATCGACGAGCCGGCCAGGGGCACGAACGGCACCACGTCGACCGCGCCCAGGCGGGGGTGCACGCCGAGGTGCAGCCGTAGGTCGATGCGGCGCACCGCCTCGGTGGCCACCGACCGGGCCGCCTCCTCCACGCCGGTGCCGGCCAGCGTCAGCACGGAGCGGTTGTGGTGCGGGTCGGAGTGCACGTCGAGCAGGCCGGCGCCAGCGGCACCGGCGATGGCGGCGACCACCGACCGGTCCCGGCCCTCGCTCACGTTGATCACGCACTCCAACATGTCGCCCGTAGGCTGCCACGGTGATGGACGTCGGCCTGGCCCTGCCCCAGTACGACTTCTCCGTCCCCGGCGAGTCGCCCCTGCAATGGGAGACGCTGCTGGGCTGGGCCGAGCGGGCCGAGGCCCTCGGGTTCGGCTCGGTGTGGCTGTCGGACCACCTGTTCCTCGACATCAGCCGCTACGGCGCCGCGCCGGGTGACCACGGCTGCTTCGACGCCCTCGTGGCCCTGGCCGCCATCGCCCGCCGCACCACCAAGGTCCGCCTGGGCACGCTGACCCTGTGCGTGCCGCTGCGGCCGGCGACGGTGGTGGCCAAGGCCCTAGCCACCCTCGACGTGATCTCCGGCGGTCGCCTCACCGTCGGTCTCGGTGCCGGCTGGTACGAGCCCGAGCTGGCCGCCGCCGGCGTGACTCTCGAGCGCCCCAGCGCCCGGCTGGCCCGCCTGGCCGAAGCCGTCCAGGTCATCCGGGGCATGTTCGGCGGCGGGCCGTTCTCCTTCGACGGCTCATACGAGAAGGCCGTGGGGGCCCGCTGCCAGCCCCGGCCCCTCCAGCGGCCGGCGCCGCCGATCTGGGTGGGCGGCAAGGGTGACAAGTTGGTCGACCTCGCCGGCCGCCACGCCGACGGCTGGAACACGGCATGGATCTGGAGCTATGAGGACTGGGTGGCCAAGGCGGCACGGCTCGATGCCGCGTGTGAGCAGGCAGGTCGCGACCCGGCGTCGGTCACCCGCTCTCTCGGCCTCTACGCCCTCGCCGGCGAGGACGAGGCCGACCTGGCCCGGCGCTACCGCCGGCTCCAGCAGCTGTCGCCCCCCGGCGTGCTCGACCGTATCGACCTGGCCGAGTGGCGCAGGGGCCGGCTCGTCGGCACCGTCGAGCAGGTCAACGAGGCGGTCAACCGCTGGCAGGAGCTTGGCGTCTCCAGCATGATCCTCAACGCCGGCGCAGTGCCGTTCGCCCTGGCTGCCGGCGACGACGTGGAGTTGCTTGCCACGGCCTGTAGGCTTGACCCATGGGTGGTATCGGAGCGCCGGAGTTGATCGTCATCCTGCTCGTCATCCTCCTGCTCTTCGGGTCAACCAAGCTGCCGAAGCTGGCCAAGTCGCTCGGTGAGGCCCAGAAGGAGTTCAAGAAGGGCATCGCCGACGCCGACGAGCCAGCAGCGAAGGCGCTCCCCGAGGAGAAGGTCACCATGACCAAGGCCGAGCTCGACGCCATGCTGGCCGAGCGCGACGCCCAGGCCCGCAGAGACGCGCCTCCGGCCGTATAAAGAGGGAACCCGACGGCCCCGGCCGTCGTTCTCGTGTCGGGTAGTGGGGTTCCCACCTGGGAGGATGTCGCTCGTGACCACGGGCGGTTCCTCTACACGGTGGCCTACCGCCTGACCGGTAATTCCGACGACGCTCAGGATCTGGTGCAGGAAGTGCTCCTCAAGGTGCGAAAAGGCCTAGAGACCTACCGTCCAGGGTCCCTGGAGGGCTGGTTGAGCCGTATCACCACCAACACGTTCCTCGACGAGACCCGGCGCCGGCGCCGGCGCCCGGTCGACCTCTTACCCGACGATCCCGACCGCGTCCTCCCTGCCGGGCCGGCGGCCGACGTCGCCCTCGCCGCCGAGGTGCTTCCCGACGACCTGCAGCACGCACTGGCCCGGCTGCCCGAGGAGTACCGCACCGCCGTCGTGCTCTGCGACGTGGTCGGGCTGTCGTACTCCGAGATCGGCGAGGCCCTCGACGTGCCCGTCGGCACCGTCCGCAGCCGCATCCACCGCGGCCGGGCCCTGCTGCGAAAGGTGCTGGCATGAGTACCCCCTTCGGTCGTGGGCGCTTCGGGGGCCGGTCGCACCTCGGCGACTCCCTGAGCGCTCTGCTCGACGGCGAGCTGTCGCCCGGCGAGCAGGAGGTCGCCCGGGCCCACCTGGCCGCTTGCCCGTCGTGCGCCGAGGAGCTCAGTGCCGTGGGCCAGGCCCGGAGCTGGGTGCGGGGGCTGCCCCAGGTCGACCCGCCCTTCGGCTTCTACGAGCGGATGCTGCTCGACCGGCCCCTGCCGGCGGCGGCCTTCGCCGGCGTGCCCCTCGGCGCTCGCCCCAGCCTGCGCCGGCGGGCTGGGTTGGCGGCTCTGGGCGCGGCGGCGGCGGCCGTCACGGTCCTCGGCGTGGGTTCGCCGGCGGCCCGCCCGGTGAACCCGTCGATGCCCCAGCTGGTCAAGGCCCACGCCACCAGTGCGTCGGTGGGCGCCGACCTGCTGAGCAAGCTGGCGCCGATGGGCGTCCCGGTCTCGTTCGGGCCATGACCGGCCCGGGAGGCCGGTCCGGTGGCTGCGGCCGTAGGGTTGCGGCCGTGGCACTTGCCGCCGGACTTGCCGCCCCCGGCGTGGCTCCCGCCGCCGCCGGCGGGCCGGCGCCGCTCGAGCAGGCGCGCTACGCCGCCGAGCACACCGCCTTTGAGGGCGTGCTGGCGGTGGCGTGGCGCGACGGCGAGGTCACCCGGTCCGAGCGGCTCGAGGTGGAGGCTGCCGGCGGCTCGCTGATGGTCAGGGGGGCCAACCTGGTGATGGCTCAGCCCGCGCAGTCACGCCTGGTCGCCTACGGCACCGGCGGCTGGGAGGAGATGTGGCTCCCGTCGCTCACCCTCAGCGCCCGTCCCGACGGCACGCCCAAGTACCGCACGACCGCTCCGGCGGCCGGGCATGCGGTCGCCGGCCGGCCGACCAAGGTGGTCGAGGTCCACGCCGGCGGGGCGCTCCTCGAGCGCATCTACCTCGACACCCAGACCAACCTGCTCCTCGAGCGCGACCAGTACGACCGCGCGGGCGACGTCGTGCGCCGGCTGGCGTTCGAATCGCTGACCATCGGCAGCACGGGCCAGCCCCCGAGCCCGCCCTCCAAGCCGGCACACCACGCGCCCCAGCAGGTCGCACCGGAGCGCCTGTCGTCGGCGGCCGCCGCGCCGGCCGACCTGGCCGACGGCTACCGGCGCATGGGCATCTACCGCAACGGCTCGGTGCTCCAGGTCCTCTACAGCGACGGCGTCTACGACCTCTCGCTGTTCCAGCAGCAAGGCCGGCTCCGCCGCTCCGATCTGCCCGACAAGGGGGAGCGGGTGTGGGTGAACGGCGCCACCGGCTGGCGCTACCCGTGGCCGGGGGGCCAGCTCGTCGTGTGGTCGGCCGGCGGGCAGGTGTTCACCGCGGTGAGCGACGCCCCGGCCGAGCAGGTCCTGGCGGCCGTGCGCTCGCTGCCGGAGGTCCCCGGCCGCGAGCTGTCGCTCCTCGGAAAGATCCGTAGGGCCGCCCAGGCCCTCATGGAGCCGCTGAACTAGTGCCGTGACCGCGAACCTTTGCCGCGTTGGCGAAGCGAACGAATGGTCGAAGCGCTAGGAACGCGTCCCGGCGGCGAGGCGCTCGAGGCGGCGGCGGCGGGCGATCCGGCGCCGCTCGCGCTCCGACGCGCCGCCCCACACGCCGTGGTCGATGCCGTTGCGCAGGGCGTACTCGAGGCAGGGTTCCTTGACCGGGCAGGTGGCACAGATGCGCCGGGCGACTTCGACGCCCACACCGTCACTCGGAAAGAACACCGACGGCGCGTGCTCCCGGCAGTTGCCTTCCGCCATCCACTCGTTGTCCATCTGGCCCTCCTCGTCGGGCGTCCGCTCTGAACAACGTTCTTGCGCTCAGAACTAGTTCCCTCTGCCTTTCCTACGGAGAAAGAGACGAATCCGGATCGAGGAAAGTTTCATGCCCGGTTGGGTAGGGAACGAGCGTGGACGACACAGGGACCTTCCAGGCACCCCTCTCCATGCCGGCGGCATCGCCTCCGCCGGCACCGCCTCCGCCGGCACCGCCTCCGCCAGCGCCGCCCCACCACAAGTCCAGCTGGCTGCTGGCCGCGCTCATCGGCGCCCTGGTCGGCGCCGTTGTCGGCGCCCTGGTCGCCACGCTGGTCGACGACGACAGCCCGGGTGGGTCGGCGCCGTCTGCCGTCGTTCCCGACCGTCGGTCGACCCGCATCACCGAACCGGGCAACATCGGGGCAATCCTCGACAAGGTCGAGCCGGCGGTGGTCTCCATCAGCACCACGGGATTCACCGACGACTTCTCCGGCGTGGTCCCCAGCCGGGGCGCCGGCACCGGCGTGATCCTCACGCCTGACGGCGAGGTGCTCACCAACGCCCACGTCATCGCCGACGCCTCGTCCATCAAGGTCAGGCTCACAACCGGCGACCGCACCTACGACGCCACCCTGCTCGGCAGCGACCCGGCCGCCGACGTCGCCCTCATCCGCCTGAAGGGGGCCAGCAACCTGCCGGTCGCCACCCTCGGCCGGTCCTCGGAGCTGCGGGTCGGCGACGAGGTCGTCGCCATCGGGAACGCCCTGGCCCTGCCGGGCGGGCCGACCGTCACCACGGGCATCGTCTCCGCGCTCGACCGCACCATCGGCTCTGGGCGCGACCGCCTGGAGCACCTCATCCAGACCGACGCAGCCATCAATCCCGGCAACTCCGGAGGCCCGCTGGTCAACGCCAACGCCGAGGTGGTCGGCATCAACACCGCGGTGATCCAGCGCAGCGGACAGGGCGATGCCCAGAACATCGGCTTCGCCATCGCCTCCGACACCGTCCGGCCCATGATCGACGGCCTGCGCCAGCTCGGCGGGCGGGTGCGCACGCCGGCGTACCTCGGCGTCACGACGGCGACCCTGAACGACAGCACCCGAGACCGCCTGGGCGGCGTCCCCGGCTCCGGTGCCTTCGTGACCTCTGTGGCCGCCGGCACGCCGGCTGAGGCCGCCGGCCTGCGTCCCGGCGACGTCATCACCCGGGTGGCGGGCGACACCGTGACGTCGTCGGACGAGCTCGGCACCGCCATCCGCAAGCATCAGCCCGGCCAGTCGGTGGAGGTCCGGTGGCGGCGGGCCGGCGGCGAGCGGTCGGCCACCATCACCCTGGCCTCGACCCCGACCCGGTAGCCGCAGGCGGATAGCCTGGCCCCATGGCCCAGGCACCCGAAGAGCTCGGCGAGTCCCAACCACCGCGCGGGCACGTCCGGGTGGTTTACCTCGGCCCTGTCGCGCCCCACTGGCAGGTGGTCTCCGATTTCGGTGACCGCAACGTCATCGAGGAGCTGAGCCAGCGCATCCTGGCCCGGCTGCTCCTGCTCCCGCCGCACGACCCCCAGTTCCGCCGCAACCGCGAGCGCGTGGTCCGAGACGCCGAGCGGGAGAACATCCTGCTCGACTGGGATCTGGGGCTTCCCGAGGACGACTCGAGCGATTCCGGCTGAGCCGGCGATGACGGGGATCCGGCTCCGCGGTGGGGCTGCGCCGTATGGTGGGGGAGATGCCACTGTCGAACGCTGACGCTGTGGTTGTCGCCGTTGCGGCCGGAGTCGTGCTCGTCGCCTTCGTCTGGGTCCTCCTGTCCCGCCGGTCCACCGCCCGACGCCTGGCCGCCCTCACCGCCCGCATGGGCGAGTCCGACCTCCAGTTCGGAGGCCGGGCCGGGCTGGAGACCGGGTTGGCCAAGCTGGAACGGGTGGTCGACAGCACCGTCGCAGTGGCCAGCGAGGCCCGTTCGGCCCAGGCCCTGATGGAGGAGGCCCTGGCCGCCGTGCCCCATGGCGTGGTCGTGGGCGACGACCAGGCGGCCGTGGTGTTCGAGAACGACGCCGCGGCCACGCTCCTCCCGCAGAGGTCGCCGGAGCGCGACACGGTCCTGAAGTTGCTGGAGAAGGCTGCCGACGGCGTGGCCAACACCGAATCGGTCGACGTCGACGGGCCCCCGGCCAGAACGCTCCACCTCACCTCCCACCCGTTGCACGACGACCGGCGCACCCTGGGAGGCGTCGTCGTGATCGACGACCGGTCCCAGCGCACCCGTGACGACTCCGCCCGCCGGGAGTTCGTCGACAACATCGGCCAGGAGCTCAGGCGGCCGGTCGGCGCCCTGGCCCTGCTGGCGGAGACGCTGGCCGCCGAGAAGGACCCTGCGGTGGTCTCCCGCCTCTCCCGACGGCTCCAGAACGAGGCCCAGCGGGTCTCCCGGGTGGTCGACGACCTCGTGCTCCTGTCCCGGATGGACGCCGAGGAGCACCCGGCGCCCGAGGCGGTGCCCGTCCACCTCATCGTGGCGCAGGCCGCCGAGCGCGTCCGGGCTGCGGCCCAGGACAAGGACATGACCGTCAACTTCGGCGAGCCGGCGCAGCGGCTGACGGTGCTGGGCGACCGGCGCCAACTCGTCGCCGCCGTCTACAACCTGCTCGACAACGCGGTGAAGTACTCCCCGGCCCGCTCGGTCGTCGAGGTGCGGGGCCGCCCCGCCGGCGACCGGGTGGAGCTCAGCGTGCGCGACCAGGGCATCGGCATCCCCGAGGCCGACCTCGAGCACATCTTCGAGCGCTTCTACCGGGTGGAGGGGGCCCAGGCCCGCAACGTCGGCGGCACCGGGCTGGGCCTGGCCATCGTCCGCCACGTCGTCGGCAACCACCGGGGCGAGGTGCGGGTGGAGTCCATGGAGGGCAAGGGGTCGACGTTCGTCCTCGCCCTTCCCGCCGGCCCGCCCCTGGCGGCGCCGGCAGCGGCCAACCCGGCCAAGGCGGGCTGATCCCAGGGTCCTACCATGGACCCGTGGCCCGCACTCCCACGGACGCCGGCTGGGAGCCACTGCGCCGGCCGGCTCGCCACCGCCAGCCGGTGGGGCTGAGCCGCTCGCCCTTCTCCCGCCTGGCGATCGTCCACATGCTGGCCGTGGCCGGCGACACGTTCGTCACCATGGCGCTGGCCGGCTCGCTGTTCTTCTCGATCTCACCCCAGGCGGCGCGGGGCAAGGTGGCGCTCTACCTGCTGCTGACCGTCGCCCCGTTCGCGGTGGTCGCGCCGCTGCTGTCGCCGGTGATCGACCGCAGCCGGGGCGGGCGCAGAGCCCTCATCATCGCAGGGGCCGCCAGCCGTGCCATCGTCTGCCTCTCGATGGCGACCCACCTGAACGGCCTCATGCTGTTCCCAGAGGCGTTTGCCGTGCTCGTGCTGTCGAAGATGCACATGGTGGTGAAGAGCGCCCTCGTGCCCAATACGGTAGCGGCTGAGGGTGAGCTGGTCGCCGCCAACTCCCGCCTGGCCGTGCTGTCGGTGCTCGCCGGTTTCGTGGCCGCCATCCCGGGCGTCATCGTGCTCAAGGTGGGGTTCCTCGGTGCTCCCTGGGTCGTCCGCCTGGCCGCCCTGGCGTTCGCGGCCACAGCAATCGCCGGCTTCCGCCTGACGCGGCCGGCGCGGGGCGCAGACCGCCTGCCGCCGGTCGGCATCGGGGAAGCCGAGCTCCATGTGCCGTCGGTCCGGATGGCGGCCACGGCCATGGGCGTGCTGCGGGCCGTCGTCGGCTTCCTCACGTTCCTGATCGCGTTCACGTTCCGCAACGACGACGCTCCGGCCTGGTGGTTCGGCGTCGCCCTCGCCGCCAGCATGGTGGGGTCCTTCGCCGGCGCCGCGCTGGGTCCGGGTTTGCGCAAGCGCCTGGCCGAGGAGCGCATTCTCCAAGGCTCCCTGGTCCTGGTGGTGGTCGCCGGGCTGGCCGGCGCGTGGCTCGGCGGGCTGCCGGCAGCCGCGTTGGCGGCAGCCGCGGTGGGGGTGGCCGCCGCCGCCGGCAAGCTGGCCTTCGACAGCATCGTCCAGCGCGACGCCCCCGACGCGGTCCGGGGCCGCACCTTCGCCCGGTTCGAGACCCGTTTCCAGCTGGCGTGGGTGGCCGGGGCCGGCCTCCCCGTGGCCGTCAGCATCCCCAGCGGCGTGGGAATGGGTGTGCTGGCGCTGATCTCCGCCATCGCCCTGTCGTCCTACCTGGCCGCACTCCGCGCCGTAGAACATCGGCACCAGGAGCTGCCCCGAGGCGGCGGCTAGTCCGGCAGTTCGATCCTCGCCAACCAGAGGCCGGGGGCGTCGACCTCGGCGGTGGTCGGCAGCTCCCGCTCGGTGGCCCACAGCCGGGCCAGGCCGTCGTCGCCGGCCCGCTCGACCACGCCCCGGATGAACGATGCGCCCCGCTCGTACTGGCCACGGGCCAGCTCGAGGCCGAGGAGGCGGGCGGCGAAGCGCTCGCCGTCGGTGGCCTCCACCCGCCGCCGGCGCAGAGCTTCGGTGATCTGGCCGTAAGAGCCGATGAGACCCCGGCCGGTGGCGTCCATCACGTGGTCGACGTAGCCCGAGATCACCGCAGTGAGGGTCTCGATGCGGCTCAGCGTCTCCTGCTGGCCCGGCGACCGCATGGCACCGAGCAGCGTCTCCGGGCTGCCGAGGAGGCGCTGGAGGCCGGCGGCGTCGGTGGGGTCGAGGTTGCCCAGGCTGACCTCCAGGGCCTCGGGATCGACCTCGAAGCGGCTCACGTACTCGTTGATCAGGTGCTCGAGGCGGCCCCGCACGTGGGGCCGCCCCAGCACGGCGTGGAGGGTCACCTCCTGGAGGCAGACCCACAGCCGCAGGTCGTCCGGGGCCAGGCTCCACTCCTCGGCGAAGGCGTCGAGGTTGGCCGGCACGATCAGGAGCTGGTCGGCGGGCCGACGGGGGAGCGGGAGGTCGTACTGGCCGAGGGCCCGCCGCGACAGGTGGCCCAGCATGAAGCCGGACTGCATCCCGAGGAGCACGGGGCCGAGCATCTTGCCCAGGTCGCCCATGAGCTGGCTGGCAGGGTCCGGCGGCTCGCCGTCGTCGGGTGCCGTCGACAGCGAGGTGGCCAGGCGCTCCAGGAACGGCCGGTACTGCTCGAGGCTATGGAGGGCCCAGTCGCCCCTGGTCACGGGGAGGACGCTGAGGACGCCGCCGGCGATCGACGTGCTGAGCCCCGTGGTCGAGCTGACGTGCAGGTCGGCCACCCGCACCAGCTCCTCGAGCCGGATGCGCTCCAGGGGGTCGACGTTGTCCTCGGGTTGGCCATCTGTGGCCAGCCACGAGGCGGTCTGGCGGGCGACGTCCCAGTTCACCGGGCCCTGGCGGCTGAACATCCGGGCCAGGTCGCCGAACATCGGGAGTCCCTCGAACGGGTTTCCGCCCTCGGGGCCGAAGCTACTCATCGGCCAGCCGCCGCGCTGAGCGGGGCACTGTGGTTGTCGGTTCGCTCGCCACGGGCTCGCTCACGGGGCCATCGTAGGCCCGGCCCCGGGGCTACGAACCCGCAGGGCGCTCGACGACGGTGACGGTCATTCCGTGGCGCTGCTTGTCCCGCATGATCTCGACCGGGAAGCTGTCGCCGGGGCGGTGGGCCCGGATCACGAGCACCAGCATGTTCATCGACGTGATCGGCTTGCCGTCGGCCTTGAGGATCACGTCTCGGGCGGTCAGCCCGGCCCGCTCCGCAGGGCTCTCGGACTTGACCCGCTCGATCATCGCCCCACCGTCGACGTTGAGCTCCCGGGCCGTGGCCGCGTCGAGGTCACTGCCCTCCACGCCCAGCCAGACGGTGACCACCTTGCCGGTGGCGATGAGCTGCTCGGCGGCCGATCGGGCCGCGTCGATCGGCGTGGCGAAGCCGAACCCCTCGGCGCCGGTGTCGGTCATGGCCACTGCGGTGGTGATGCCGATCACCCGGCCGGCGGAGTCGAGCAGGGCGCCACCGGAAGACCCGGGGGCGATCGGGGCGTCGGTCTGGACCATGTCGATCAGGCTCTGGCCGGTACGGGTCCGCACCGACCGGTGCAGGGCGCTCACCACGCCCACCGTCACCGACGGCCCCCCGCTGAGCCCGAGCGGCGAGCCGATGGCGATGGCCTCCTGACCCACCTTCAGGTCTGCGGTCGTCCCCAGCTCCGCGACCGGGTAGGGGCCGCCGTCTACCTTCACCACCGCAGTGTCGCTGTCGGGGTCCGAGCCCACGACCCGGGCCGCCATCTCCCGCCCGGAGGCGAGCACCACCACGACCGACGTCGCCCCGTCCACCACATGGGCGTTGGTCAGCAGGTGGCCGTCGCTTCGGAACAGCACGCCCGAGCCGCTTCCCATGCGTCCCCGCTCGACCTTGAGCTGCACGATCGCCGGCCGCACCCGGTCGGCGACCGCCACCACGTCGGCCCGAGCACCGGCGAGCGTCGGCTGCGGGAGGAGGCCGGCGGTGTCGACGCTCCGGCTGCCGTCGCCGGCGTCGAGGAGGTTGCCGGCGAGCACGGCGAGGCCGGTGGAAAGGACGCTGGCCGCCAGCGCGGAGGCCATGCCGACGAGCCACAGCTGGCGCCGGGCCGGCGGTCTCTTCACGGCGATTTCAGACGGGTGGCGCCACAGCCGGTCGTCCGGCGCGGGGGGCACACGGTACGGCTGCGGTTCGTCATCCGGCTCGACGAACTCCATCGAGAACCACCTTACGTGGCCCTTCCCACCGGCGGACTTCGCCCCCCCGGTAGGATTGCGGCGTGGGCCTCGACCCCCCGTACGGCAGGGACGACTGGGTGGGCGTCACCGCCGACACCCTGCCCATAGGCGCGGCTGCGGATTTCGTCGCCCGACCGGACTGTGGAGCGTCGGTGCTGTTCACCGGTTTGGTGCGCGACCACTCCGAGGGCCGGCCCGGGGTGACGGCCCTGGAGTACGAGGCCTACGAGGAGGAGGTCACGCCCCGGCTGGCCGCCATCGCCGCCGCGTGCCGGGCCCGATGGACCACCGTGGGCCGGCTCGTGCTGCTCCACCGCATCGGGCGGATGGCCGTCGGCGAGGCGTCGGTGGTGGTCGTCGCCTCTGCCCCGCACCGGGCCGAGGCCTTCGATGCGGCCCGGTTCTGCATCGACACCCTCAAGGCCACCGCCCCCATCTGGAAGCGGGAGGCGTGGGAGGGCGGCGAGGACTGGTCGACCTGCGTCCATCCAGTCGGGGAGGTGGGAACCGCGTGAGTGCCCTCGCCTTCCTTGGCATTGCCGCCGTCCTGAGCCTGATCGGCTGCGGCATCCTCTTGCTCCGGAGCCGCCACCCGGGCTCGATGGAGGCCCACATCCGCGACTTCGAGCGCGAGCTCGACGCCCTGGCGCCCGGTAACCCGCTCGACCGCCCACGCCAGCGATCTGTCCGTCCTCGCGACGACGGCACCGGAAAGCAGCCGCCCCGTGGCTAGGGACCTCGCCATCGACCTGGGCACGGCCAACACCCTCGTCTACGCCAAGGGCCGGGGGATCGTCCTCAACGAGCCGACCGTGATCGCCCTGAACGTCGAGACCCACGACGTGCTGGCCATGGGCCACCAGGCCTGGCAGATGATCGGCCGCACGCCGGGCTACATCCAGGCCGTCAGGCCCCTGCGCCAGGGTGCCATCACCGACTTCGAGATCACCCAGCGCATGATCCGGCTCCTCCTTCAGCGGGCGGGGCTCTCCCGGTTCCAGCGGCCCCGGGTGCTGCTGTGCGTCCCGTCGGCCATCACCGAGGTCGAGCGTCGGGCGGTCAAGGAGGCGGCCCGCCAGGCCGGCGCCATGGACGCCCAGCTCGTCGCCCAGCCCATGGCCGCCGCCATCGGCGCCGGCCTCCCGATCCACGAGCCGCTCGGCAACCTGGTCGTCGACATCGGCGGCGGCACCTCGGAGACGGCGATGATCTCCTTGGGCGGGATCGTGGCGCTGGAGGCCATCCGCATCGGGTCATTCGACATCGACGCCTCGATCCAGGCCTTCGTCCGCCGGGAGTACGGCATGGCCATCGGTGAGCGCACGGCCGAGGAGATCAAGCTGGCGATCGGGTCGGCGGCGCCCGTGGCCGACGACATCAAGGCCGAGGTCCGGGGCCGCGACCTGATGAGCGGCCTGCCGAAGACGGCGATCCTGTCGCCCGAGGAGATTCGCGAGGCCATCGACGAGAACGTGCGGGCCATCGTCGAGTCGGTCATCAAATGCCTCGGTCACGCGCCGCCCGAGCTGGCCCAGGACCTGATCCAGCAGGGCATCCATCTGGTGGGCGGCGGCGCCATGCTCCGGGGCTTCGACCAGCGCCTGGCCGCGGAGACGGAGTTGCCGGTCCACCTGGTGGAGGCGCCCCTGGAGTGCGTCGTCCTCGGCGCCGGCAAGTGCCTCGAGGCCTTCGACTCCCTCAAGGTGCTGTTCATGGGAGCGGAGCGGTAACCGCCTTTGGAAGCGGAGCTTCCTCGGCGAGGGAGTTGCGCTCCAGGCGACCGGCGGAGCCGGTCGCGCTCCGCCTTCTTCTTGACCAGCAGCCGGTTTCGTGGCCGCCTCCGGCGGCTTCCTGCGGCCGCCGGCGGTCAACTGCTCAGGTCCTCGGCCGCTTGCCTGACCTGCCAGTCCCGATCGGACATGGCGGCGTCCAGGGCGGCGTCGACTTCGGGGCCTTCGAAGGGGGCCAATGCGATGACCGCCCGCCGGCGGATGGCGGGCTTGTCCTTGCTGGCGGCCAGGATCGCCGGCAGGCCGCGCTCGTCGCCGATGGCGCCGAGAGCGGCTACGGCCGACTCCCGGCACAGGGGGTCGTCATGGTCGGTGGCCACGGCCGACAGGCGGGGGACCGCCGGGCGCGAGGCGCCGGCCCGCTCGCCGAGGGCCCAGGCGGCCACCTCGACGACCCCGGCGTCGGTGTCGTCGAGCATGGCGACCAGGTCCACGTCGGTCACCGGCACCGCCACCCGGCACGCCCGGCGGCGGACCTCGGGCGACGGGTCGGCCAGGCCGGCGGCGACGTCAGCGGCGCTGGCCCGCCCAAGGCGGCCCAGCGCCCCGAGCGCGGTGGCCCGGACTGCCGGATCGGGGTGGTCGAGCAGCGCTCGGGCGCCCGCGTCGTCGCCGGCGTGGCCGGCGACGGCCGCCACCCGCCGGTCAGAGCGTTCGGCCATGCACCTATGCTCTCGCACGTGCGCCTCGCACCCGTGATCCGCCGGCGGCGGCTCGTGCTCTTTCTCTGCGTCCTGAGCCTGACCGCCGCCTGCGCCGGCCCCGGAGCGCCGAACATCGCCTCCGCCCCTGAGCCTCCGGTGCCGGTGCCGGTGCCGGCGCCCGAGACGAAGATCCTCTCGGCCACCCCGCCCCATCTCGATCCCACCCTGCCGCCGCCCGGCCCCCGCCTGCCGGAGCCGATCAGCATCCCCGCCGACTCCTACGCGCCCGAGCCGGTCGTCGCCCTCGGCACCATCGAGATCCCGAAGATCGGGCTGACACACCGCATGTACCAGGGCGTGACCCTGCACAACATCGACCGGGGCCCGAGCCACTGGACCGGCTCGGCCATGCCCGGTGCGATGGGCAACACGGTCGTCGCCGGCCATCGGTCGACGGTCACCGAGCCGTTCCGGCGCATCAACGAGCTCGTCCCGGGCGACGCTGTCGTCTTCACCGTCGACGGCGCCCGCTGGACCTACCGGGTGGTGAACCACCTCGTCGTCCGCCCGGAGGACAGCTGGATCGCCGACCAGACGCCGGCCTTCACCGGCACCCTGTACGCCTGCCATCCCATCGGCTCGATGGCCGAGCGCTACGTCGTCAGGCTGGTCCTCGACGCTTAGCCGGTCGCACCCCGGATCACGAAGGCGATCCCCAGCACGATGCCGGCGACGGCCAACGCCAGCAGGGCCCCGAGCACGGCGACCAGGATGACCAGGGCGAAGCCCGAACGCACCCGGACCCAGACGGAGTTGTGACGGGCGGGCAGGACGCGCAGGCGCATGACGTCCGATTCTGGTCCGGCGAAGGCCGGCGTGACCGGGAACGCGACCGCCGGGCGGGCGGGGGAGGCGGCGGCGAGCAGCTCCGGCGCGACCTCGGGTGCTTTGCGAGCAGGGCGGTGCCGGCCGCGTTCCTTGGCGCGGGACGGTTGCCGCCGGATCGTGGGAGGCTGGTCAGGGCCATTCAGGACGACATGAACCACGGCGACAATCGCCGCCGCCACCACGCCGAAGCTCACGAGGAACGTGGACACGACCGATCCAACTCTAACGGTTGAACAGGAGGGAGGGCCTCCCGAACCCAGCCCGTCGCCGGCTCCTCGACGATGGGCGATCGCTCTGGTCGCACTGAGCGTCGTGCTGGCCGGCCTGGCCGTGACCGCTCGCTACGTGCAACTTCCCTACGACACGCTGGCCCCTGGTTCGGCTCGAGCCGTGAACAGCGTGATCGAAGTCAGAGGACATCCCTCTTACCCTCCCCAGGGGAAGCTCTTTTACACCACCGTTTCGGTTCGCGAGCGGGTCAATCCTTATGAGGCCCTCGCCGGCTGGCTGGATCCGGCGGTTGAAGTCGTTCCCGAGACCAAGGTGCGGGGGACCGTCCCGCCCGAGGAGTTCCGGCGCATGAACATCGAGGCCATGGCGGACTCCAAGACGACGGCCCAGGTCCTCGCCCTCCGCCAGCTCGGCTTCACCAACCTGGGCCAGGGCGCCGAGGTGGTCGATGTCCGGGCCGACCTGCCGGCCGGGCCAATCCTGAATGCCGGCGACGTCATCGTCGCCATCGACGGCAAGGCGGTCTCCAGCAGCGGTGACGCCGTGGCGGCCATCCGGGCCCGGGCCCCGGGCGACACCCTCCGCATGGAGGTGCGACGGGGCGAAGCCGGTCCGGTCGACCTTCAGGCCGTCCTGGCCGACGACGGGGGCAAGCCGCTGTTGGGCGTGCGGCTCTCCACCAAGATCAAGCTGCCGTTCGAGATCAACATCGACTCGGGGCGGGTGGTCGGCCCCTCCGCCGGCCTGGCCTACGGACTCGAGTTGCTCGACCTCCTGACCCCAGGCGAGCTGACTGGCGGTTCGTCGGTCGCAGTCACCGGCGAGCTGCTGGGCGACGGCACGGTGGGGCCGATCGGCGGCGTGGCCCAGAAGGCGGTGGCTGTGCGCCGGGCCGGCATCAAGGTCTTCCTCGTTCCGAAGGAGAACGAGGCGGAGGCCAAGGCGCACGCCGGCGGCGGCCTGGAGATTCGGGGCGTCGGCAGCTTCGAGGAGGCGCTCAAGGCGCTGGGCTCCCTCGAAGGCAGCAACGCCCTGGCCCTGGGCAAGCCGGGGGCCGGCTCGTAGTTCTTACGGGCGGACCTTCGGGCGACGCTTCGGGGTCGGGGGGCAATTCACAACAATCCGTGCCGGGAACACCACGCAGGGTGGCTGGTCGGAGGGGTACGATGGGAGTACCGTCCGTCGCCGGGCTCCGAGGTTACCGATGACCGCATCTCTGCTCGTGGCCCCTCTGCGCCGTCCCCCGCCGGACGGCAGTTAGCGATGTCGCCCGAGGGCGCCCAGCTTCGGTTCGCTGTCGAGTTCGCCACTTTCCTCGTGGCGGTCGCCGGCGCCGCGATCGTGCTCCTCCGCCCCCACCTCGTCGGGGCCAACCGGCGCTCGCGCGTGGTGCTGGCTCTCGGGTTCGCCGGCGTGGCCGCCGCCGCCTTCCTCCAAGGCTCACTGCTGACCGGCACCACCGAGCCCGCGGTCATCGCCCTCCGCGGCGCCGGCATCGTGCTCCTGGCCATCGGCACCCTTGGCTGGGGCGAAGAGCGGGCGTCACGGCGGGCCCTGTGGATCTCCCTGGTCCTGATGGCCGCGGCCGAAGCGGCGTCGGTCACCGACGCGGCCACGGTCGCCGACTGGGCACGCGGCGCCGGCGCCCTGGCCCTCGGCACGATGCTCATCACCTCGGCCCGCCGGTCGGTGCCGGCGCGGATCGCAGTGAGCACCGTCGCCACCCTCCTCATGGTCGTGCTGGCGGTCTCGCTGGCGCTGTCGATCGTCATCTCCGGGAACGTGGAGCGGGAGGCACTCCGCCGGGTCGAGAGCCGGGCGCTGGCCGAGGCTGAGGAGATCCTCCTGAGCCTGGGGGAGGACGCGAAGAAGAGCGCCAAGCTCGTCGCCCTCACCATCCGGGGCCGGCCGGCGGACTTCCTCGTCAACCTGTCGAACCGCCCGGCAGCCGACACGGTCATCCTCGGCGACCTCCAGAACTTCGTGGGGGCGGGGCTGCTCTCAGCCAACGGCCCGCTGCTCTACGCCACCGAGAAGCGTCGGGTGATCGCGGCCATCGGTCTCGACGCCGTGGGCGCCGACGCCCTGGTCGGCTCCGGGGCGGTGAACGAGGTGCTGGAGCGCCGGCAGGACGAGGCGGAATCGATCGAGGTGCTGGGCAGCCGCGTGCTTGCCGTGGGCGCCCACACGGTCAAGGTGCAGGGCCCCGAGGGCTTGCGCACCGTCGGCCTGGTCGTGGCTTCCGCCGACCTCACCCGGGAGTACCTGGCCCAGCGGTCGCGCAACGATCCCGAGGTCTCCCTCGGCTTGGTCGACCGCGAGCGCGTGCTCGTGAGCTACGGCACCCCGCTCGCCGTGGGGCCTGTGCTGGCCGTCGCCGACGAGGCCTTGCGGGCCACCGAGGCCAAGTCCACCCGGGTGGCGAGCGGCACTTTCCTGGCCGCGCGGGCCGTCGTGTCGCCCGACCGCACGCGGGCCCTGGCCGTCGTGGCCACCCTCCCGACCACCGTGGTCGACGAGACCCGCAACTCGCTGTTCCGCAACCTGTTCCTCGTCGGCCTGCTCACCTCCCTGGCGGCCTTCTTCGTCGCCGTGTTCGTCGGGGAGCGGATCGGCGTGGGCCTGCGCCGGCTGACCCGGGCCGCCGAGGAGATCCAGGCCGGCGACCTGAGCGTGCGCACCCACGTCGTCAGCACCGACGAGGTGGGCGTGCTGAGCGGCACGTTCAACTCCATGGCCGAGTCGATCGAGACGCTCGCCGCCGAGCTGCGGCAGACGGCGGAGGAGGAGGCCAAGACCCGCACCAGGCTGGAGACGGTCGTCGCCGGCATGGGAGAAGCGCTGGTCGCAGTCGACGCCGGCGGCCGGGTGACCACGTTCAACGCCGCAGCGGAGGAGCTGTTCGGGGTCCGGGCGCGCGACGCTCTCGGCCAGTCGGCCTCCGCCGTCGCCACCATCGTCACCGAGGACGGCGTGGACCTGTCCGGACGGCTGTCCGAACCCTCGACCAACCCGTGGAGCGCAGCGGCCGTTGTCGTGCGCGACGAGGACACCCGGATCCCAGTCGCCCTCTCTGCCGGCAGCCTTGGCCGTCCCGGTGGCCCGCCGGTCGGCGGGGTGTACGTGCTCAGGGACATGCGGCGGGAGCGCGAGGCGGAGCGGGCCAAGAGCGAGCTGCTCTCCAACATCAGCCACGAGTTGCGCACGCCACTGGTCCCGATCAAGGGCTACGCCGAGCTCCTCCTGCGCCGAAAGGTGCCGGCGGCCAAGGCCCGCCAGTCCTTGGCCGAGATCGTCGAGGCCGCGGACCGCCTGGAGCTGGTCGTGCAGCGCCTTCTCGACGTGGCCGCCCAGGACTCCTCCATCGCTCTGCGCCGCGAGCCGGTCCAAGTGCGACCACTGCTGGAGTCGGTCGTGAAGAGATGGAAGTCCAGGGTCGACGAACGCCACCCCATCACCCGGCGCACCGCACGCGACCTGCCCGATCTCATGGGTGATCGCCGGCTCCTCGAGCGTTGCCTCGACGAACTGGTCGACAACGCGGTCAAGTTCTCGCCGGCCGGCGGGACGGTCTCGGTGACCGCCTCCATGACCACGGCCGGATCCAACGGCCAGGCCTCGCCCGCCGTCCAGATTGCGGTGCGCGACCATGGGATCGGCATCCCTACCGACCGGCTCGACCGCATCTTCGAGGACTTCTCCCAGGGTGACAGCTCCCCCACCCGCCAGTTCGGCGGCCTCGGCCTCGGCCTGGCCCTCGTGCGGCGGATCGTCCACGCTCATCAAGGGGAGCTGGTCTGCGAGACCGCCCCGGGGGAGGGCTCCACCTTCACGATCGTGCTTCCGGTGATCAGCAACATGAAGGTGGGTGCGTGATGCGCCGACCCCTTTCCGTAACTTTCGCCGGCGTGCTGGGGGCGGTGGCCCTCGCCAGCTGCAGCGGGTCGTCGCCCCCTGCCGCCGGCCGGCTCACCGTCGACGGCCAGGCTGAGATCCTGCGGCCGGGCGAGCCCCGCCGCGACGCCGCCGGCTCCCAGAACCTCAAGGCCGGCGACCGGGTCAGAGTCCGGCAGGGCGGGGCGGTGATCCGCCTGTCGGACAACCGCCGGCTCGAGCTGCGCACGGGCTCGGACATCGAGCTCCAGGAGGTGGAGAAGCCGGTCAACGTCCGGCCCAACATCATCGGCGGCGACCTCCTGATCATCTCCGGCGATCGGCCCTTCGCGGTTGCGGCCGCCAATGCCGAGGTCGCGGTGCAGGGCGACGCCCGGGTGTCGCGGGGCGTGGCCCTGCTGGTGGCGACCTACGAGGGGACCGCCCAGCTCAGCGCCGGAGGGTCGACGCTCACCGTGCCCGCGCTCCGCCAGGCCGCCCTCCCTGCCACCGGGCAGTTCCCGGCGGCGGTCACCGCCCTGGAGCCTTCCCCAGCCGATGGGTGGGACCAGCGCTACCTCTCCGAGGCGATGGACCTGAGCAGCCAGCTCGACGGCCGCAGCAACGGCTTCTCGTCCCAGCTCCGGCCGACGGAGGGCCGCTCGTTCAACTACTTCCGGGAGCTGTTCCCCCGGCTCGCCGCCGAGCCGGGGTTCACGGCCGGCCTGGTCAACCCTGCCCGCCCACCGGGCGAAACCCTGGTCGGGGCGGCCATCACGCTGGAAGGTACTCGGGGCACCTTTGCCGAGCGGTGGGCCGCGGTCTTCGGCTTCCGCGACCAGAACGCGCGCTGGGGCCTGGTGGCCCTCGACCAAGGCGTCGCCCGGCCGGAGTTGCTCGCCGCCGTCGACGGCGCCATCAGCCGGGGCCCGGCCGAGTTCGCCTCCGGCCCACCCAGCCGCCCACCCACGTCGCTGAACCCGCCGACCGGCGGCGTGAGCACCACCGTGCCCTCCACGCCGAGCACGACCGTCGCCCGCCCCCGTCCGGGAGCCACCACGACGACGACGACGCCGGCCCCCGGCGGCTCGACCAGCACAAGCATCGTGGGACCGATCAACACCGGAGCGCCCCTCGACAGCACGCTCAACTCGCTGTTGAACACCTTGACCGGCCTCCTCAAGAGCCTTGGCCAGCAGTAGCGACCGGCGACGGTCCGCGATCCGACCGCCACCGGGACGTACGCTGGCGGCCATGGGGGACGACCAGATCGTCATCTCCAGCGGCCAGGTCACGACGCCGGAGACGGTAGTGAACCGGAGCTTCACCTCCGCCTTCCGCGGCTACCACCCGGCGGAGGTCAGGCAGTTCCTGAAGCGGGTCAGCGACGAGATGGCCGCCGGGGCCGAGCGCGAGGCGCAACTGCGTCGCGTCCTGGACGAAGTGCAGGCTCGCGCCGCTCATCCCGAGCTGGACGAGGAGACCCTGACCCGCCTGCTCGGAGAGCACGCGGCCCGGCTGCTGGCCGGCGCCCGCGATACCGCAGCGTCGATCATGACCGAGGCCCAGCAGCGAGCGGACGCCGCCTTGCGCGACGCAGAGGCTCGGGTCGCCCGGATGCGGGCGGAAGCCGATGGGCTCCTGGCCAAGCGGGTGACCGAGGCCGACGCCGCAGCCGAGTCGGTGCGTCGCGACGCCCAGGCGGAGGCCCGGGCGATCATCGAGCGGGCCACCCAGCAGGGCAAGCAGATGGTCGGGGAGGCCAAGGCCGTCCGCGAGCGCATGCTCACCGACCTCAACCGGCGCCGGCGGTCGGCCCAGCTCCAGATCGAGCAGCTGCACGCCGCCCGTGACCGCCTGGTCGCCGCCTACGACGTGGTGCGCCGCACGGTCGACGAGGCCACCGCCGAGCTGGACGCCGCCGAGCCCGAGGCGCGGCTGGCCGCCGAGGAGGTGGGCCGGAGGGGGGAGGAGGCAGACCTGGGACTGCACTCGGAGCCTCTGTCCCTGCCGGCGCCGCCCCCGGTCGAGCGCTACCGCACGCCGGCGACGGCGGCTGCTCCCAACGGAGGTGGCGAGCGCCGGGAGCCGGCGCCGGCCACGTCGCTGTTCCGCCGGCTCGAGGAGCCGGCACCGGCGCCGACCGAGCCGCCCCGGCTGCGCCCCCAGACCGTCGCGTCCTCGGTCGCCGGGCGCCTGCCGTCTCCGGCGCCCGCGCCGGCAATCCCGCCAACCGAGCCGCCGGCTCCCGCTCCGGCGCCGGCGGCCGAGCTGGCCTCCGAGCTGGCCACCAGCGAGGTGCCGGTCGTCACCGCTGACGATCCGCCGCCGGCCGGCGTCGTCGACCAGCTCTTCGCCCGCATCCGCGCCGACCAGCCGCCTGCCGATCCGCCGGCACCGGTCCCCCCACCCGAACCCGACCTCGTCGCGCCGCTGCCGGCGCCGGCGGTCGATGCCGTGACCGGCGAGCGGGCGCTGGAGGGCCGCGACGCCCTGCTGGAGAACCTGGAAGCGGGCCTGGCCCGAGCGCTCAAGCGGGTCCTCGGAGACGAGCAGAACGAGGTGCTCGATGCCCTCCGCCGCCTGGGCCCCGCCGCGGCCGACGGCGTCCTGCCCGCAGCCGACGCGCAGCTGGCCGGCTACCGCGACGCCGCCCTCCCGTGGCTCGAGCAGGCGGTCCGGGCCGGCGCCGGCTTCGTGTCCGACCCTGAACCGGGCGCCACCGACGCTGCCGGCCACGTTGCGGCCGTGAACGGGGCGGCCGCCGCCCTCGCCCGCGAGCTGGTCGAGCCGCTCCGGGCCCGTCTGGGCCGGGCTCTGGCCGGCGGGGCCGAGGCCGAGGATCCCTCGGTGGCCGCCGAGAGCCTGCGGGCCAGCTACCGGCGGTGGAAGGTCCAGCAGGTCGAGGAGTGCGCCCGCAACCACGTCCTGGCCGCCTTCAGCCTGGGCGCGTTCGCCGCCACGCCCCCGGCCACCAGCCTTCAGTGGCTGGTCGACGGCGACGGCCACTGCCCCGACTGCGACGACAACGCGCTCGCCGGCCCCACGGCCAAGGGCCAGGCGTTCCCCACCGGCCAGCTCCACCCGCCGGCCCATCCCGGCTGCCGTTGCCTGCTCGTGCCCGTTTCCGCCTGAGCCCGTTCCGAGTCTCCGCCGACGTAGGCTGAGCCGCGAGCACCCTCGCCGCAGTCCCCCGGAAGGAAGTTCGTGCGCGCTCCCACCGACATAGCCGGACGCCGGCGCCGCCCGGCGCGGGGCCGCATCGTGCTCGTGCTGATCGCCGTCGCCCTGTTCATGGTGCTGGTCTCGCTGCGGGGGATCGCCGGCTTCTACACCGACTACCTCTGGTTCGACGAGCTGAGCCTCACGTCGGTCTGGCGCTCGGTCCTGGGCACGAAGATCGCCCTCGGGGTGATCTTCACCCTCATGTTCTTCGCCCTCCTGTGGGCCAACCTGGCCATCGCCGACCTCATCGCCCCCACTTTCCGCCCGCTCGGGCCCGAGGAGCAGCTCATCGAGCGCTACCACGAAGCCGTGGGCCAGCGGGTCGGGCTCGTCCGAGCCGCGGTGGCCGCCGCCTTCGCCCTCATCGCCGGTCCGGGCGCCGCCCGCCAATGGGACTCCTGGACGCTCTTTCGCAACCATGTCCCGTTCGAGACCCGCGACGCCCTCTTCCAGAAGGACCTCGGCTTCTTCGTCTTCCAGCTGCCGTTCGCCAAGTTCGTCGTCGACTGGCTGTTCGCGTCACTGGTGATCGTCGCCATCATCACTGCGGTGGCCCATTACCTCAACGGTGGCATCCGGTTCCAGACTCCGATGCAGAAGGTCACGCCCCAGGTCAAGGCTCACCTCTCGGTTCTGATGGCCGTGCTCGCCATGCTCAAGGCGGTCGACTACTACCTCGAGAAGTACGAGCTCGTGTACTCGACCCGGGGCGTGGTCCAGGGCGCTGGGTACACCGACGTCAAGGCCCAGCTCCCGGCCATGCAGCTGCTCCTCGGCATCTCCCTGATCGCCGCCGCCCTCTTCATCTATAACATCTTCCGGCGCGGATGGGTCCTGCCGGTGATCGCCCTGGGCCTGTGGGCCATGGTGTCGGTGGTCGTCGGCGCCGCCATCCCGGCCGCCGTCCAGCAGTTCCGGGTGCAGCCCACGGAGTCGTCCAAGGAACAGCCCTACATCGACCGCAACATCAAGGCTACGAAGGCTGCGTTCAACCTGCGCGATGTCCAGATGAACGACTTCGAGGCCGACAACAGCGTCACCGCCGCCGAGCTCGACAGCAACAAGTCCACCATCGAGAACGTGCGCCTGTGGGACCCCGACCCCCGCATCCTGGAGCAGACCTACAACCGGCTCCAGCAGATCCGGAACTTCTACAAGTTCAACGACGTCGACGTCGACCGCTACGTCGTTGACGGCCGCGTGCGTCAGGAGCTGATCTCGGCCCGTGAGCTGAACATCGACGGCATCCCGTCGGCCTCGTGGGTCAACCAGCACCTCGTCTACACCCATGGGTACGGTGCCGTCCTGACCCCCAGCAGCGGCGTGGCCCCCGACGGCAACCCGGCGCTGCAGCTCAAGGACTTGCCCCCGACTGGTAGCCCCAACATCGAGCAGCCGGCGATCTACTACGGGCAGGACATGCGTGGCTACGCCATCGTCAACACCGAGCAGCGCGAGATCGACTACGCCGAGGCCAACGGCACCAACCACACCACCACCTACACCGGCGACGGCGGCGTGCAGATCGGCTCGTTCATCCGGCGGGCCGCCTTGGCCCTGCGCTTCGGCGACATCAACCCGCTGATCTCCAGCTTCGTGACGTCGGAGTCCCGCGCCATCTACGTCCGCGACATCGACGAGCGGGTCCGCAAGGCGGCACCGTTCCTCCGCTTCGACAGCGACCCTTACCCGATCATCTACCAGGGCAAGATCCAATGGATCTACGACGCCTACACCACCACCAGCCGGTACCCCTATAGCCAGGCCGCCGACACGTCCCGCCTGGAGACGAACAGCGGGCTCAACGCCAACTTCAACTACGTCCGGAACTCGGTGAAGGTGCTCATCGACTCCTACACCGGCAAGATGACCTACTTCGTCGTCGACCAGACCGACCCCGTCATCAAGTCCTGGCGCAAGGCCTTCCCCAGGCTGTTCACCGACGGGATCGACATCGACCCCGAACTCCGCCGGCACTTCCGCTACCCGGAGGACCTGTTCCGCATCCAGACCAACATGTTCGGTCGCTACCACATATCCAGCCCGGGTGACTTCTACAACAACACCGACGCCTGGGACATCGCCCAGGAGCCGGGTGCCGTCGCCGCCGCCGCGCCGCTGGTGCCGGCCACCAACGCCGCCGGCCAGGCGACTCAGGCCAGGGAACCCCGGATGGACCCCTACTACCTCCTCATGCGCCTGCCGGGGGAGACCACGGAGGACTTCCTCCTGCTCCAGCCGTTCGTCCCCCGTTCAAGAGACGACAGCGTGAAGGTGCTGAGCGCCTTCATGGTGGCGAAGAGCGATCCCAACAACTACGGCCAGCTCGAGGCGTTCGTGATGCCCCGGAACCGCCAGGTCGACGGGCCGGCGATCGTCAACGCCCGGATCAACCAGCAGCCCGAAGTGTCGAGGGAGATCACCCTGCTCAGCACCGCCGGCTCCAACGTCCGGCTGGGGAACCTACTGCTGATCCCCATCGAGCAGTCGCTGCTCTACATCCGGCCGCTGTACATCGAGGCCGAGGGCACGCCGGTGCCCCAGCTCAAGAAGGTCATCGTCGTCTACGGCAACAGCGTCGTCATCAAGGACTCGCTGCGGGAGGCGATCATCACGCTGTTCCCGGGCAGCTCGCCGGCCACCCTCGAACAGCAGGGCGCCGGCGCCGCCCCACCGGCCTCCGGCGGCACGACCACCACGCCGCCGAGAGGCACGCCGCCGCCCCCTCCGCCCGCCACCAACCTCAACGACCTGCTCACCGAGGCCACCGCCAAGTTCGCCGCCGCCGACGAGGCGCTCAAGGCCGGCGACCTGGCCGCCTACCAGCGGGCCACCAATGAAGCCAAGGACCTGGTCCGCCGAGCGTCCGAGGCGGCCCGCAGCACCTCCGGCACGCCGGCGACCACCACCCCGACAACCAGACCCACGGCGTAGGTGTAACCTGGGATCTCCGCCGCGGGGTGGAGCAGTCTGGTAGCTCGTCGGGCTCATAACCCGAAGGTCGCAGGTTCAAATCCTGCCCCCGCCACCAACGAATGAGTGAAGGCCCAGGTCAGCGACCTGGGCCTTCGTCTTGCGCAGGACTTTCTACCGGGCTCAGGCCGACTTCGTCCGGCGCTTCAACCGACTCTTCTCCCGGGAGTCGTCGGCCGGTAGAGCGTCTGGAAGCACCAGGCGTTCGAACACGCCGGCGGCGTCGGCCTGCATGCCGGGCAGTACGTGCTGGTAGGTGTCGATGGTGAACACGGGTGACGCATGCCCGAGTCGTTCGCTGACGACCTTCACCGGGACGCCCGCGGCGATGAGCAGGGTGCCATGGGTATGGCGTAGGTCGTGCAGTCGGATGACTCGCACTTGGGCCCGCCGCGCGATCCGCTCGAAGGTCTGGGAGACGGCATGCGGGTGGATCGGCTCTCCGTCGCCGTCGGTGAACATCCAGCCCGCGGCATCGACGCCGCCGGCCTCCTGTTCGGCGCCCTGCCACGTGCGCCAGGCGGAGAGGACGCTGACGGTGGAGGGATCGAGGTCGATGCGCCGGCGAGCGTTGGCGGTCTTCCCCCGTGTCTCGTGCATCTCGTAGTCGACTGCGACGATCCCCCGGTTGATCGACAGCGTCGCCGCTTTGGCGTCGAAGTCGTCCCAGCGGAGCCCCACCAGCTCGCTGCGCCTCATACCGGTGAACGCCGAGACCCAGAGCGCAGGGAACAAACGGTGCCCGGCGGCCGTCCGCAGGAACGCTTGGAGCTCTTCGGCGGTCCATACCTGCTGCTCGACCTTCGGGATGGAGCGCAACTGCGGTGCGTGTGCGATCAGCGCGACGTTGCGGGACACGAGGCCTCGGCGGACGGCGTCGCCGAGCGCGCCGCGGATCACGAGGTGCACCTCGTAGACGGTCTTGGGCGCCAGGCCGGCGCGACCGTCGCTCGGGTGGAGGAGACGCTCGTAGAGGCCTTCGAGGTGATGGGGCCGCAGTTGCCGCAATCCGACCCGGCCGAGAGCGGGCAGCACATGCCGTTCGACGTTCCGGCGGTAGCCGTCGTAGGTGCTGGTGGCCAGCACAAGCCGCTTGCCGGGGAGCCACCGGCTGGTCAAGAAAGCGCCGAAGCTGAGCGAGCGGGCACTGTCGTTGCGACCGTTGCGCTCGCTAGCAAGCCTCGCTGCAAGCCGCTCGGCGTCGGCGCGCTCGGTGCCCGCGGCGTGCCAACTCCGACGCTCCCGGCCCGAAATCGGGTCGACTCCCTCGTAGACGACCGCGTACCAGCGGGTGCCCTTGCGTGCGACGTATCCCTTCATGGTTCTGCTCCTTCCGGAACGACGAGGGTCGCCGCCCGGTAGAAGGATCGGTAGAACGGCCTGACCGCCGCGGGAGGCCTTCACCGACACCTCGGTGGTGGCGGCATCCGGTTCGGCGACGGCGGTAGAAGACGGCAACTCATCCTCCTATGGGTCGTCTTGCAATCCATCAAGGGCGGCCCAGATGTCCGTCACCGCGGTCGCTGCCCGCCACAGATGATCATCGGGCGATTCGTCGTGGCCACTGTGGAGGCGCCGCCAGTCGCGGTCCCAGTAGGTATCGAGCATCGCTCGGAGGTGCCGGCGCGACACTGCGAGCTCCTCGCGCAGCTGCGTGGCGAGCTCGTACACGGATGGCTCGACGACGGTGACCCGATCGAGCTGCCTTGAGCCGAGAGCCTCGACCACGGCAAGATCGAGGTCGCCGGAGGCGGACCAGAACCGCACCAGCTGCCGGTGCTCGGGGTTCCAGACCGGCCATGTCAGCGGCCGGTAGCACCACCGCAGGGGCCGTTTGCCGAGCCGTAGCTGATCGCCGACCCATTCGCCGGCGGGGTGGAGGGCCAGCCACGGCAGCTCTTGGGCCGGCACGTTGAGCACGAGCACGACCGCCCCCGCCTCGATCGTCTCCGACAAGCCCAGCAGCTCACCGGTGACCCACATCTCCTCGAGCGGCCAGCCGATGTCGGTCTCGCGGAGGCGCATCCGCTCCGTCGCCACTTCGGCCATCTCCACGAGATGCCTGATCGTCGTCGAACGCTTCACCGCACCATCGTCGCGGCCCTACAGCCCGGCGCGCCACGTACGCTCCAAGCCATGGGTGACATCGATGACCGTCTCCGCGAGCTGCTCGACCGGCGGCGTGAGCTACCCGGTTCGATCGCAGTGATGGAGACGCACGCCGAAGCGGCGGCGATCAACAGGCACTTGTGCGAGCTCGAGAACCTCACGATGAGGCTGGCGGCCTGTTGGGACGGCGAGCTCGACCAGATCGGAGCGTTCTCGCAGATCGCCTACCTGCATGAGAAGGCCGAAAGGGCCGAGCGCGCCGCCCGAGACATTCGAAAGGCCATCGAGGGCATCTCAGGTTGGGATCAGCCGGCGCCCAAGGAGTGACCAAGACTCGGCCGCGGTTGTCGAGGATGCCCGACGGCGTACCGCGAGCTCGCTGACCGGACAGGACAGAATTGGTCGGATGCCCGGAGGCTGGACGCGTCGTGAGATCGAGTCGCTGGCGGACCCAGGTTCGTTCCTACGCGGCGTCGGCTACCAGCGTGGCGGGCGCGTCGAGATCGGCGACCGCCATGGCGATGCGATCGCGGCGGTGGTACGGGGCACGATGCCGTATCACGTCGAGCTTCGCCGCAAACCGAAGCCGGCGTGGTCGTGCAACTGCCCAGTGGGGGAGGACGGCACCTTCTGCAAGCACTGCGTTGCCGTTGCGCTCGAGGAAGCGGGACCCGAACGCACGTCGAAGCGCCCCGACGGGGCCAACGACGAGAAACCAGAGGTACGCAAGTTCGTCACCGGGCTCGACAACGATGCGTTGGTCGATCTCGTCATGGAGCAGGTCGACTCCGACTGGCGGCTGCGGGAGCGATTGACGGCCCAGGCGATCGCTCAGGGTGGCGGGTCGTTGGACGTTCGGACCTGGAAGCGGCGCATCGACTCGGTGTTCGGGGACGGCCGGTATTTCATCCCCTACGCCGAGGCCGGTGGCTGGGCCCAGGACGTCTTCGACGTCCTCGCCGCACTCGACGATCTGGTGAAAGCTGGGCATGCCGCCGCGGTGGTGGCGCTCGCTGAGCATGCGCATCGCCGTTCGGACAAAGCGGTGCAGTACATCGATGACAGCGACGGCTGGCTCACCGACATCTCCGGACGGATCGGCGAGCTGCACCTCGCCGCATGCCGGGAGGCTCGTCCCGATCCGGTCGAGCTGGCGGGTCGTCTCGCTGATCTGGAGCTGACGAGCGAGCTCGACACCTTTCATCGAGCAGCAGCCACCTATGCCGACGTGCTCGGATCCGATGGCATCGCCGCCTACAGACGGATCGTCGAGCCGAAGTGGCGTGCCGCCAAGAAACACAAGGATCCCTATGGGCACGGAGCGTTCGCGGCGACCCAGGCGATGATCGGCGTCGCCCAGGCGGGCGGGAATCCAGACGACCTCATCGCCATCCGCAGCGGCGATCTCCGCACGCCCGACGACTATCTAGAGGTCACACAAGCACTCGTCGCCGCTGGTCGACAAGTGGAGTCGCTCGACTGGTGTCGGCGCGGACTGGACGCGTTCGTCGACCGGCACTGGCAGACGCCGCCGTTGCGGGAGTTCCACGCCGCCCAGCTTCGGGCCGCCGGCGACAATCCGGCGGCAGAGGCGCTCTGGTGGGAGGCCTTTGAGCGCCACCCGTCCATCGACGGCTACCGCAAGCTCCTCGCCGAAAGTGCCGCCGTCGAAGCCCGACAGCGACAAGCCGTCGATCTCCTCCGCCAGCGCCTCGACGCTGGCGATACCGAAGCGAGGACACGCAACCCACTCCTCGAACGGCCCCCGGCGACCACGCTGGTCGAGATTCTCCTCTACGAAGGCCGCGCCGACGACGCGTGGTCAGCTGCCACGTCGCACGGCTGTGACGAGCGCACGTGGATGACCTTGGCGCGGGCTCGGGAGACGACCCATCCGCTCGACGCCATCCCGATCTACGAACGAGCGGTCGCCGCGCAGATCGACACCAAGAAGAACGGTGGGTACCGAGCAGCCGTCGACCTCCTCGCCCGAATCCGGACCCTGGCCACCAAGGGCGATCAGCCGCAGCTGTTCAGCCAGCTCTTGGCGACGGTCATGACTGAGCACGGCCGGAAGCGGAACCTCATGGCCCTCATCGACAAGAAGCGCTGGTCCTGACGTCGATGATCGACCTCACCACTGAGGTGATCGGGTTCCACGGGACGGACCACGCTGCCGTTCCCCACCTGTTGGCCGGCGATATCCGCCAGAGCGATCAGCATTTCGAGTGGCTTGGGTCCGGCTTCTACCTGTGGCAGGACTCGCCCTGGCGAGCCCAGGCTTGGGCTGTCGACCGCTTCGGCGACGATGCCGCCGTGGTCGCGGCCCGGGTGAGCCTGGACGGCTGCCTCGACCTTCTCAACCCGCACTGGCACCAGGCGCTGAACGAGGCCGACGACCAGTACGTCAACGACTGCCTGACCTACGGACGGTTACCGGCGAGGAACCGGCCCACTGGGAATCGGGCCCGGGACTGCGCCGTCATCAACTGGTACTGCGAACGGGCCGCCGAGGAGGGCCTCCAGGTTCGGTCGGTACGGGCGATCTTCGAGGAGGGCGACCCGATTTTCGAGTCATCCGCCATCCGGACGCTGTCGCATGTGCAGATCGCCGTGCGTGACCCAAGCGTTATCCTTGAGATGGAGGAACTCCGATGGTGAAGCTCGTCGACCCGACCCTGCCGTTCGCAGATGTGGTTGCGCGCCGCCGCCGGGAGGGGGCCGGAGCCGCTGCCACCACCTTCGGGCTGTGGGCCTCGACCCACGACTGGCGGACGCTCTACCCCGAGCCCACGGCGGTCGCAGGCATCGGGGCGAGCGAACCGGCCCTGCGCGACCCCGAGGTGGACCTGACCCAGCGGCTCATCGGCGCAAGCGCCGGCCTGCTGGTGGATCTCGGGTTCCAGGTGTGCCCGGTCGGTGCGATCACGAATGGGATGTTGTCGCCCTCACTGCTTGTGTGGGTGGCCGGCGAGAACACGACGCGGCAGGAGAGCGAACAGCTGTCGTCGTTCAACGTCCCCGGCGTGTGGATCGGATCGGAGGCCGAGGCCGCCGATGGGTGGGCGTGCATCGAGCCGAGGGTGTTCGGCGACCGGGCGCAGTTCGTGCGGCAGTTCGTCGCCGCCGTCGCCTCGCTGGTCGAAGTGCCCGAGGCCGCCTACGTGTCAAACAACTTGTCAAACGAACCACGGCGGACGGGGACAAACGAAGGCGGACGAGAGGCTGCCGGCAACGTCGCTGACCTGCACGGACACGGACGTAGGCGGACCACGCCGGACGTACCCAGACGGCACCCGTCGGACTCATAACCCGAAGGTCGCAGGTTCAAATCCTGCCCCCGCCACCAACCAAGAAAAGAGCAAGTCAGGGCCGGTGCGCAAGCACCGGCCATTCTGTTCGGGAGCCAATCTTCTACCGCTGCTCCACCGGACGGTGCGGAAAGTCCCGCCACGGGGCGGCATTCGGCGGTGCAGTGGGCCGCATCCCGCGCCCTTTCGCGCCGCGGTCGGTACCCTCCCCTGGTGATCCTGATGTCGTCTCTGCGCCGACGCGGCCGCTCCTGGCTCCTCTGACGGCGTGCAGGCCGTGTACTACCGGGACCCGGACGGCCGGGAGCCGGTCAACGATTTCTGGACAGCCTGGCCCCGGAGCGGCAGGAGGAGGTCGACTTCAAGATCAGCCTGCTGAATCGGGTCGCCAACAACGACCCGCCGCTCCCGTTCCCGCACAGCTCCCAGATCGACGGCCAGCTCCGGGAACTGCTGCATTACGGCCGGGACCTGTATCGCGTCCTGTACCAGAGGTCCGGGAACCTGTTCGTGCTCCTCCATGCCTTGGAGAAGCGCACCGGCGCCCTGCCGTCGACATCGCGAAGAAGCGCTTCGAGAACTTCCGGGCGCGTATGGAGCAACAGCCTCGCCGACCTCTCGGCCTGCCGGGCATGACGCACCGTAGGTCAGACTTATCAAAAGTGATAAGCTCGGTCGATGTCTCGCATGGTCAGTGCTCCGGGCCAAGCCCCCACCAAGCCCGCGTCGCGTCCCGGCGGCGCCGCAGCGCCCAGTCCTGTCGGAAGCACTGTTGAAGAGGCGTCCTCCCGCCGGGCCGCCCGCAGTCCCGAGTACCGGGCCCAGCAGGCAGGTCGGGAGGGGGTACGGGAAATCGCGTGGCTGCTTATCAAGTACCGAATGGACAAGGGCCTGAGCCAGGAGCAGCTGGCTGAGCTCGTCGGCACGAGCCACTCGCAGATTTCCCGCATTGAGAGCGGCCGGCACCGCACGAACCTCGACACGCTCTCTCGCATCGCCCACGCGCTCGACATGCGGTTGGTTGTCGGATTCGAGACGACGACGTCGGGCGGGCGCACCAAGCGCGACCTCGTGGCCTTTTAGGTCCTACTCGTCGTCGACGACCTCACTGGAGGGGACGGGGGGCGGCAGGACCCCAGCGACGAAGTTGAAGAACACCGTCGCTGCGTCGGCCTGCATGCCGGGAATGATGTGCTGGTACACGGTGATGGAGAAGGCCGGATTGGCGTGGCCGAGGCGTTCGCTGACCACCTTCACCGGGACGCCCGGCCGTGAGCGGATCGAAGCGTGCGTGTGCCTCAGGTCGTGAGGCGTATCCGTGAGAGCGGGATCGCGCCACGAGGCGATCGAACGATTGGGAGAACGCGTCCGGGTTCGTAGGCGTGCCATCAGGGCGAGGGAGGACGAGATCCTTGTCCTGGTATGCCGCTGGGCCGACGCGCTCTCGCTCGGCGCACTGTCACTTCCGCCAAGCCTTCAGCACGGCGACCGAGCGCTCGTCCAGATCGATCGAGCTTTGCCCCCGGCACCGGGCCGAAGCGGGCGGGCACGCTCACGATGCGAGAGGGAGAAGGCTGCGGCTCCTGGGTGCCGGCGTGTCGAACCCGGAGATCGCGAGCGGGTGCACGTCAGCCGCAAGACGGCGTCGCACAACGTGAGCACATCCTTACCAAGCTCGGTCTGCGCAACCGGGCCGAGGCGGCCGCCAACGCCACCACCGTGCTCAACAACGACACCGACTCGCCGTCGTCGGGAGCCAGAGCGGCAGAACCGGACGACATATAGGGCAGCTGTCCGATGCTCGGGGAGTGGAGTGGCCGGATGATCCGGGGCATGACCACCAGCGATTCATCCGAGTTCATCCAGATCCCGATCGAGGCGGCCGAGGGCCACCGAGCCACGTTCGCGCCTCCCTCTTCGCTCAATCGGCGACGATCCTGGGCGACGCCGCTGGCGTCACGGCGGGCCAGCGGATTCTCGACGTCGCCTGCGGCACCGGGATCGTGGCCCGCACCGCGGCAGACGGGCTCGGCGCGGCCAGCGTGGTCGGTTTCGATCTCATCGACGCCATGTTGACCGTCGCCCGCCGCGTCCGCCCCGGCATCGACTGGAGCCAAGGCGACGTCGCTTCCCTGCCGTTCGACGACGGGTCCTTCGACGTCGTGGTCCGCCAGATGGGCCTCATGTTCTTCCCCGACCGGATCACCGCCCGGCAGGAGAGGCCCGAGTCGCCGCGCCGGGCGGCACCGTTGTGGTGATGGTGCCGAGCAGGCTCGATGCCCACCCGCCTACGGGCCCTTCGTCGACATGGCCGCAGAGCACGCCGGAGCAGAGGCGTGGTCGCTGCCGAGCAACTACTTCGCATGCGGCAACCTCGACGGACTCACCCAACGGTTCGACCACGCCTGCCTCGCCGCTGTCATTACCAGCTCGCATCTCGGCAGCGCACGCTTTCAGACGGTGGGACGCGCTCGTGACCACCGAGGTTGACAGCACGCCCCTAGCCGAACGCATCACGAGGGACGTGTACGACCAGATCAGCGACGACGCCCGCTGCGTGCTCGCACCGTTCACGGCCGCCGACGGACGCCCCGAAGCACCCTTCGAGGTTCACGTCGTCGCCGCCCGCCGGCCATGACCGAGCCGACTGTCGCCATCCACCCCGCGGCCCGTGCCACCCGCGGTCTGACCGACGCCGCCCGATCGATCCTGCATCGGCGCCTCTACGCCGTCGTCGCCACGCAGAACGACGACGGCATCCCGCACCTCGCGCCAGCCATGTTCCTCTTCGACGGGGAGCGACTTGTCATCGAGACCGGAGCTGCGACCCGCAAGGCACGCAATGTGACCGCCCGCGGGCACGCGTCGGTACTCGTGCAAGCCCCAGACCCAGCGTGGGTTCTCGGCAGCGGACCGGCCGGCGTTGTGACCGGCGACGATGCGGTGCAGCACCGTGACCGCATCCGCGCGAAGTACCTCACCCCAGGCGGCCAACAAGCGTGCGGCGACCTGCTCGACGAGATGGACGACGTCGCCATCGTCGTCACACCCACCGACTGGCTCAGCTGGGACCTCACCGCCTTCATGGAAGCGCTGGCCATGCGAGGCGTCGACCCAGCCGGCGCCGAAGGCTGGTTCCTCTCCGACGGCTGACGAGCGTGGAGGGATCGCGTCCGTATCGACAATCCTTGGACGTCGGCAGAGCACGCGGCGGCGACAGCCAGCGAGTCCGTGATCCCACGCGGCTATAGCCCGGCGATCGGGTGGGTTGGACCCGTAAGCCGGTGGAGCGACTGATTCGCTTAAATAGCTGTTCACCGCCCGAGTCATACCCGGCGGGTCTGGCTGGCGGGTGTGACGTCCGAGCGTCTCGATGTGCATTCGATCGGCCTCGGTGGCATCACACCGGCCGGTTTTGAAGTTCGGCAGGTCCTCATGCCGCGTCGCAGTAGGTCGCTGCCTACTCCGTCCGGTCGGGCCCGGGCATGCTGGCCGAGGAGGGCCCGGGACTTACGGTCTTCGACGCCGACTCCGAGCGTTTTCGTCGCATCCCCACCAGGGCCGCAGTCGATGCGAGGAGCAGGACCACGCCGGCTGCGACCCGACCGGGCCCGAGCTCGTTCACCCAGTTCGACACCTGCCCCGACCACTCGGTGACGACCACCACCGGTCCGGCGGCAGCATCATCGTCGCCCTCCAAGCGGATCTCATACACCGCATACCACGTGACGTAGGCCCCGGCGACCGCCAGCAGCAGCCCAGCTAGGCGCGCCATGACCGGCGCGAGCCTCCCCGACCGATGCGCCAGCGGACGACCGGCCACGACCATGGCCACGGCAAGGCCGGTGAGCACCGTACCCATGCCAAGGGCATAGGCCACGAAGACGGCCATCCCCGACAGGAAGCTGGCGTCCTCAAAGGTCGTCGCCACTGCGGCCAGAAACACCGGCAGCGTGCACGAGAGCGACACCGTGGCGTAGGAGGCCCCGTACAAAGTCATCGAGGCCAGACCGCGGCTGCGCCCACCGACTGCGAGCCGGGGTATTGCGACCACCGGCTTCCAGCCCGCGACCGTGGCGAGGCCCAGTGCCGTCAGGACGAGCCCGATCGGAATCGAGACCCACGGGGCGACACGCTGTACGCCTAGGGAGAAGCTGGTAGCCAGCACGCCCGCGGCACCGAACACCACCACGAAGCCCACCGTCACCGCGCCGCCGACGACGAGGGCCCGGGTCACGGTGGCCAGCGGGCGGGCGGCGACCCCACCAGTGTCACCGCCCAGAAAGAAGGACAGGTAGGCGGGCACCAGCGCAAAGCCGCAGGGGTTGAAGGCCGCCACCATCCCCGCTGCGAACCCGAGCGCCAGCGGAGCGTCGATCACCCTTGGGGTCGCGGGCCGGTCAGTACTGTTCCGCCAGTCGGGCCACCTCGTCGGTGGGGAAGGCCCCGAGCCATCGCTTCAGCTCTCGGCCGTCGGGGGCGAGGAGCACGGCGGCGGGCTGGCCGGGGATACCCAACTCCCGCCACGAGCGGAACGATGAGTCCCACAGCATGGTGAACGTGGTGCGGTAGCGGGTCACGAAGGCCCTGGCCTCGTCCAAGCTGTCCTGGGTGCCCAGGCCCACGACCCGCAAGATCGACTGGTGCTGTCGAGCGAACTGCTCGACGCCGGGTGCTTCCCGGCGGCATGTCGGTCAGTGCGGCGCCCAGAACCAGACCAGCAAGGGTTGTGGCGACGGTGCGAGCGAGGCCAGGTTCACCTTCGTCCCGGCGCCCACGTCGTCGACGACCAGGTCGGGGAGGACGCTGGCGTTGGTCTTGCCGGCCGGTCCCGGCTCGGGCCCCGGCGTAGGCGCCCGGGGCGAGGTCTGCGCGGTTTGCGCCCCATCGAGGCTGGGCAGGGTCGCCGCTGGACCCGGTGGTGGTTGAGCCGTGGTGGACCGGCCACCGCATGCGGTAAGGAAGAGGGCGGCCAGCGCGGCGGCTACCGATCGACGGGCGTACATTCTGGCTCCTTCAAGGTGGTGGGTTGCAGTAGAGCACCGGGCGAGTGCCAGCGCTGGTCACCTCGCTGGTATGCACCAGCTGGGAGGACATGGTCCTGGCGCATGCCGACTACCCGGTCGGCGAAACCTTCGACGAGCCCCGCGTGGTTGCAGGCTGCACACCACAGCGATCTGCCTCCGAACGCAGGGTCGAGAGCACAAGAGCCGACGGCAGTCACCTCGCGCGCCGGGCCGACCTGACCGGCCAGCGAGGCGAAGAGGGGCGCCAGGCCGCCTTGTGTCGGTGGTTGGGCGAAAGGGGGCCGACGCCGAAGCAGCTTCGCCGGGCTCTTGGCGCGGACCAGGAAGCGGCGCCGGGAGAGCCGGGCCTGGCGAACATGTCGGCTATCATCGGTCATATGCGGGGACTCAGGTAGGGGAGACGCCGCCACGGCCCGTTTGATTGCATCAGCCCTGCAACTGCTCCTCCGCGTCCAACTGGTGGCCACAATCGTTGAGGGGGATGATTGAGGGCATGAGCGAGGTTTGGACGCATGCGACATGGACGGCGTTATTGGAGCCCGTCGCGACCAAAAATTGACAATGCTCGCGCTCGATCGGCGGCCGACGGCGAGCGAGGGTGATCTTCGGACTGGTGCGCCGATGCCTGGGCCCGCCCGCCGTTTAGCTTCGACGGAGACCGACGGCTGGCCGTATTTTTCGCTGGGTTTCTTTTCGGCCCGATCGTCCTGTTTGCTGATCATTGCTTCCTTATCAAGAAGGCGCTATAGACCCCTAGCATCCACCAGATCAGCGAACCATTGATTGAAAGTCCTTCCAAAGGTTGCACCGGTTGTTCAGCTCTCCGGATGCTTCAGTTGGTCACGCCGCAGCCCCGGCGTCAGAGTGGTGGTGGGGCCACAGTGGAACCGACGCGGTCGCCGCCTACCATTTCGAGGACCGATACGGACGGGAGAGAGACGTGAGCGAGAACCAGGTTTCGCAACTGTGCCCCGTATCCCAGCCGGAGATGACTTCGAAGCCCTCGGAGTGGCCGAGGACGGAGGAAGAGCAGGCCCAGGACGAGTCCGACGAGGTGCCCACGCCATAATGCGGCCAGGTGTGCCGGAACGGCCCGCGGTCGGCTGGCCTTCCCCTGTAGGGGAAGCCCACACCGACGTTCGATTCCGCGGCATCAGCTGATGCATGACCTGCGCACCTTTGGCCTGAGCGACCTCGTTCGACTGAGCACCTCTCTCCGCGAGGTCGAGCACGAGGAGTCGATGGAGGCTGCCACCGACGGGATCGTCCGGCTTCTACTGGATTGCCTCGTGGAAAAGGAGACGGGGGACAGGGCGTGTGCGCTCGTACGCTTCTACAAGACGCACCGGTGCGCCGATCTGCCACCGGACCTTCGGGAGTTTGCCGAGAAGCGACTCGGCCCGGCCGACGACCCCGAACTCGTGCGCTGCCTGACCCTCCTAGCCACGGCGGGAGAGCGGCCGGAATGGAACGACCGTTCGGCATCGGTCGGCCATAAGGCGATACCGCTCGTCGACGCCGAGACGGTGCGGAGGTCCCCCATGATCCACCAGCTCCTGACTCAGCTCGGCTACGAGTTCGACACCAGAGTCGACCCGGCGACTGACGATCTCATCAGCGACTTCCGGCCCCAGACGTACAACGTGTTCCACATCGAGAACGCCCAAGGGAGCCCATTCGTCCCCGCCCAGGACTTCGTGCGCGAGGCCGGCGTGCGATCCGTTCTCGGCTTCGGCGGCAGGCTTCCTGACGGTGAGCTCTTTGCGCTGATTCTCTTCTCCCGGGTTCCAATCAGCCGAGCTGTCGCCGAACTCGTCCGGCCACTCGCGCTCACCGTCACGTCGGTCGTCCTGTCCCGGTGCCGGCGGGTGTTCGGCGCGGACCCAGACATGGGGCCCGAACCTGATTTGCCGGCGTGGGAGGCGGCTGTGCTGCGGCAACTGCTGGAAGTGCGCGAGGCGACCGTGCTCGAGCAGACGCTCAGGCTGGAGAACGCGCTCGCGGTCTTGGAGGACCATGCCACCGAGCTAGCGCAATCACGCCAGATCGTGGCGTCCAGTGAAGCTCGCAAGGCTGCGGTTCTGGAAACGGCGCTCGACGCCATCGTGACCATTGACGACGACGGCCGGATCGTGGAGTTCAACCCCGCCGCCGAGAACATGTTCGGGTACTCGCGCAACCATGCCATGGGGTCAGCGATGGCCGATCTGCTGGTGCCCCCCGGGCTCCGACCGGCGCACCACCAAGGCATCGCCCATTACCGCTCCACTGGCGAGGGTCCCATCCTGGGGAAGCGGGTCGAGGTGAACGCCATGCACGCCAGCGGGACCGAGTTTCCCGTCGAGCTCACCGTGACCCGTGTGTTGCTTCCCGATCACGTGCTTTTCACGGCATACATCCGGGATCTGACCACGGTGAAGCGGACGGAGGAGGAGCTGCGTGAACTCGCCGACGCCCTCCAGTGGAGCTTGCTGCCGCCAACGCCACCCCGCATCCCCGGCGTTGAGGTCGCAAGTCGTTACCGCCCGGCGACCCGTGGTTTGATCGTCGGCGGCGACTTCTTCGACGTGTTCGCTAGCGGCGCCAGCGATTGGAGCCTCGTCATGGGTGATGTCTGTGGCAAGGGTGCGCAAGCCGCGTCGTTGACAGCACTCGCGCGATACACCATCCGTGGCGCCGCTGCGTACAGCTCGGCCCCCTCGGCGGTGCTCCGAGCGTTGAACGACACCCTCCTCAGCGATCAACACGACGACGAGCTTCGTTTCTGCTCCGCGGCTGTCGTATGGATGCGTCCAACGGGAGACGCCGCGACGGTGACCATCTCGAGCGGGGGACATCCTCCGCCCTTGATAGTCACCGCGAAAGGCGCGGTTTCTCGGGCATGTCCATCGGGGTCTTTGGTGGGGCTCTTCGCCGATTTCGAGGTCGCGGACCACACCACCGAGTTACACGCTGGCGATGTTCTCGCCCTTTTCACCGATGGCATCACGGAGGCTCGAAGCCCCGGTGGGGACCTCTTCGGCGAAGAACGCCTCGGACAGATCATCGCCGGTGCGGTCGACGAGCCGGTCGAGGACATCGCCGACCATGTGCTGGAAGCCGTACTGGGCTTCGCCGGGGAGACGACTGACGACGTCGCCCTCCTCCTGGTGAAAGTTCCCGACCGGCCGCGCTCCCGCCTCCGGGCAACACCGGCGACTTTGCCCTGAGCTGCGGCGTGCGAGCTGCACGCAAACGCGACTGTCGGTGCGGCTGAGAACCTAGGCTCACGACAGGATACGGTCGGCGCCATGGTCACGACGCCGGCACCGACCCTTGAGTTCGTCCCCGAGGATTGGGAGCGGGCGCTGGCCGTCGTCGCCCATCCGGACGACATGGAGTACGGCGCCGCATCGGCGGTCGCCCGCTGGACCGCCCAAGGCAAGCACGTGGCCTATGTCCTGGTCTCGGACGGCGAGGCCGGGATCCAGTCCATCCCACCGGCCGAGGCCGGCCCGATCCGCCGTGACGAGCAGCGAGCAAGCTGCTACGCGGTCGGCGTCGGTGATGTCGAGTTCTTGGGGTACCCGGACGGCTTGATCGTCGAGGGACTCCCGCTCCGCAGCGACCTCGCCGCGGCCATCCGCCGGCACCGACCCGAGGCAGTGCTGTCGATCAACTTCCGCGACAGTTGGGGAGGCCCCAGCTGGAACCACCCGGACCATCGCGCCGTCGGGCGCGCCCTCCTCGACGCCATCCGTGACGCCGCCAACCCGTGGTTCGCTCCCGAGCGAGGGCCGGCGTGGGCCGGAGTGCGCTTCACGGCGTTCAACGGCAGCCCACAGCCGACCCACGCCGTCGATGTGACCGCCACTCTCGATGCCGGCATCCGCTCGCTGGAGTGCCATCGCGCCTACCTCGAGAACCTCGGCGGTGGGCCGTCGTCGGCCACCGACGCCTTGCGGTCCGCGGCGGCCGCTACTGGCCCGCTCATCGGTGTCGAACTGGCGACAAGTTTCGAGCTCATCGGCTGATGCGTTCTGCCCCATGATGGGATGATGGATGCGGGCGTCGCGCTGACCGTCGTCGCGTGACGCGGGTCAGCTCACCCACGACTGACGCCGGCGGGACGGCGTGATCGTCTCCCTCGCCGCGTTCGCCGGCATCGGCGTCCTTTTGGTGGCCTTTGGGGGACGGCTCGGACGGCGCGCCTTCCTCGTCGCCGCCATCCCGATGGTCGGCGCTGCGGTATGGGTGGCGGCGCAACTGGGTGCTATCTCGGACGGGCGCTCCATCTTCGAGCACGCAAGCTGGGTGGGTGGCCTAGGCCTGAACATCGACCTTCAGCTTGACGGGCTGGCGGCGACGATGTCGCTGATCGTGACGATCGTCGGCGCTGCGGTGCTCGTGTACGCGGCCCGCTACTTCGCGCCCGACGCACCCGATCTGGGCCGCATTGCGGGACTGCTGGTCCTCTTCGGCGGGTCGATGCTCGGCCTCGTCCAGGCCGACCACGTCCTGGTGCTCTACACCTGCTGGGAGCTGACGTCGATCACGTCGTTCCTGCTCATCGGCAACCGCCACGACGAGTCCCGGGCACGCGCCGCGGCGCTGCATGCCCTGCTCGTCACGAGCGCCGGCGGCCTGGCCATGCTGGCCGGACTCGTCGTCGTGGCCCAGGAGGCGGGCAGTTACCGCCTGAGCGAGATTCTTCGGAGCGCGCCTGGCGACAGCACGGCCATGTCCGTCGCCGTCGTCCTGGTTCTCATCGGCGCGTTCACCAAGTCGGCGCAGTACCCGTTCCACGCCTGGCTTCCCGGAGCGATGGCAGCGCCGACACCCGTCAGCGCGTACCTGCACTCGGCCACCATGGTGAAGGCCGGCATTTTTCTCGTCGCCCGGCTGGCACCGGCGTTTGCGGCGACCGGCCTGTGGCGACCACTTGTCCTAGTCGGCGGGTGCGCCACGATGATCTTCGGGGGCCTACGCGCCCTGCGCCAGCACGACCTCAAGCTGCTGCTCGCCTTCGGGACCGTCAGCCAGCTCGGCCTGCTGATGGTCCTCTTTGGCGCCGGGACGCCGGCGACGGCCACCGCGGGCTGGGCCCTCCTCGCCGCCCACGTCGCGTTCAAGGCGACCCTGTTCATGGTTGTCGGCATCGTCGACCACCAGACCGGCACCCGCGATACCCGCAACATCCCACCGCTGCGGGACGGATGGCGCCCGCTCGAGATCGTCACCCTGCTGGCCGCAGCATCGATGGCCGGCGTCCCCCTCGGCGCCGGCTTCATCGCCAAGGAGCTGGCCTACGACGCCCTGGGCGGCGCTGCGTTCGGGGCGCGCGGATGGTGCTCGCCGCCGTCGTGGGCGGCTCGATGCTGACGGTGGGCTACTCGGCGCGGTTCTACTGGGGCGCGTTCGTAGAACCCCGCCGGCGTTCCTCCCCCTCGACCTCTGGGCCGGCGCCCCCGCCGCAGGCGTCCTTCGTCGTGCCCGCCGGCATCCTTGCCATTGCGGGAATCGTCTTCGGCGTCGCGCCCGCGCTCGGCGACCGCCTGATCGCAGCGTCGATCGCCGGGTTCGGGCCCGCCGCGCCCGACGTGCACCTCGCCCTGTGGCACGGTTTCGGGGCGCCGCTTGCGCTCTCGGCCCTCACCTTGGCCGGCGGCGCCGTTCTGGTGTGGGGCGACCGGTGGATCCAGCTCCGGCTGGCGTGGGGTGGCTCGATCCCCAGCGGCGCGGAGGTCTACCTCGCCACGCTGCGGGGTCTCGGTGTCGTATCGGCCCGGGTGACAGGCTTCGTGCAGAACGGTTCCCTCCCTGTCTACGCCGGCGTGATCCTCCTGACCGCCGCAGTCGTCCCCGGTTGCGCGCTGCTCCTCGGGCGGCAGTGGGCCGGCTGGCCGGCGTTCGGAAGCCTGCGGGAGGCGCCGGTCGCCGTCGCCCTCCTCGGCGCCGCTCTGGCCGCGGCGATCGTGCGTCGCCGGTTCGGCGCCGCTGTCTTCCTGGGCGTCGCCGGCTATGCCATGGCCGGCCTGTTCGTGCTCTCCGGCGCCCCCGACCTCGCCCTCACCCAGGTGACAGTCGAAACGCTCTCGACCGTCGTGTTCGTGCTGGTGCTACGCCGGCTCCCAGAGACTTTCGAGCGCCAGTCGTCCCAGACCCGCCGCGTGGTGCGCATCGGTGTAGCCACCGCCGTCGGGGTCACGGTCTTCCTGTTCGCGCTCATCGCCGCCGGCTACCGGCTCACGCCGCCGATCTCGGACGACATGGTCAGCCGATCGGTGCCCGACGGGCACGGGCGCAACGTTGTCAACGTCATCCTGGTCGACTTCCGCGGCTTCGACACCCTGGGTGAGATCACCGTTCTCGCCGTGGCGTCCATCGGCGCGGTGGCGCTTGCTCGAGTCGGTCGCCGGACGGCCGATTCCCATAGCCAGCCGAGGGCCCCGAACGCTGCGGTCCGTCGGCTGGCCTTCGTCGACGTCTCCGTGCGGGTCGTGTTCCACGTCGTCCTGATGGCGTCGTTGTGGCTGCTCTTCGCCGGCCACAACCAGCCCGGCGGCGGGTTCGTCGGGGGCCTCCTCGCCGGCTCCGCCATCACGCTGCGGTACATCGCCGGCGGCATCGAGGAGGTACGGGCCCGGACGCGCTTCCGGCCGTGGACGGTTCTCGGCGCCGGGCTGCTCACGGCCGCGTTCACCGCAACAATCCCGCTCCTCGTCGGTGGCAGCGTCCTCGAGGTGGGCCGGGCGTCGATCGACCTCCCCGCCATCGGGGACGTGACCGTCAGCTCGGCGCTCGCCTTCGACACTGGCGTCTACCTCGCGGTCGTCGGCATGGTGCTCATGGCCTTCGAGGCGTTCGGTGACGACCCAGCCGAGGCGCCGGCATGACCGGCCCGGGAGGCCGGTCCAGGGAGCATTCACTGGGCCATCCCTCGAAGAGGATGGATCAGTGACCGGCTCGGGAGGCCGGTCCAGGGAGCATTCACTGGGCCATCCCTCGAAGAGGATGGATCAATGACCTGCCCGGGAGGCCGGTCCAGGTGACGGTGATGCTGGCCGCCGTCGCCGCCGGCCTTTTCGGCATCGGGACGTACCTCCTGCTCCAGCGGAAGCTGAGCCGGATCATCATCGGCCTCGGCCTACTGACCCACGGTGCCAACGTGCTGCTCATCACCGCCGGCCGGCGTGGGAACCCGCCGATCATCGGCACCGGCGACGCTGGCAACTTCGCCGATCCCATGCCCCAGGCGCTGGCGTTGACCGCCATCGTGATCACCTTCGGCGTCACCATCCTCCTGCTGGCCCTCGGGTACCGGAGCTGGCTGCTCACCCGGGACGACGAGGTTCAGGACGACGTCGGTGACCGGGCCGTCGCCCGGGCGGACGTCGTCGAGGAAGAGGTCGCCGACCAGGAGAAGGTCATCGCCAGGGAGGACGCGCCGTGAGCTGGCTGGTGTCCCTACCGATCGTCCTGCCCCTCCTCGGCGCAGCGATGTCGGTCCTGCTCGGCCGCTCCCGTCCGGCGCAGCGGGCCGTCGGGGTCGCGGTGCTGGCGGTGCTCGTGGCCGCGTCGGTGGTGCTGCTCGTCACCGTCGACCGAGACGGTACCCTCGTCGTCGACGCCGGCGGATGGGCAGGGCCAGTGGGCATCACCCTGGTAGCCGACCGGTTCGCAGCGATGCTCCTCGTCGTGGCCGAGATCATCCTGTTCGTCGTCCTGATTTACGCCATCGGCGAGCCCGGCGCCGAACGCAACCACGTCGGCTTCCAGTCCGCGTACCTGGTCCTGGCCGCCGGCGTCGCCGCCTCCTTCCTCACCGGCGACCTTTTCAGCCTCTTCGTGGCCTTCGAGATGATGCTGACGGCCAGCTACGTCCTGCTCACCCTGGGCGGCCGGCCGGAGCAGGTCCAGTCCGGGATGACCTACATCGTCATCAGCCTCATCGCGTCCACGCTGTTCGTGACCGCGCTGGCCCTTCTCTACTCTGCGACGGGCACCGTGAACATGGCCGACCTCGCTCTGCGCCTCGGCGACCTTCCCGCCGGTCTGCGCACCGCGTTCGCGGTCCTGCTGCTCGTCGTGTTCGGCATCAAGGCCGCCGTGTTCCCGCTGTTCTTCTGGCTGCCCGACAGCTACCCGACCGCCCCGTCGCCGATCACGGCCGTGTTCGCCGGCCTCCTGACCAAGGTCGGCGTGTACGCGATCATCCGGACCCAGTTGCTGCTTTTCACCGAAGACACGCGGCCGGCCACCCTGCTGCTCGTCGTCGCCGCAGCCACGATGATCGTCGGCGTGCTCGGCGCAATCGCCCAGGACGACATCCGGCGGATCCTGTCGTTCACCATCGTGAGCCAGATCGGCTACATGGTCATGGGCCTCGCCCTCTTCACCCTCGCCGGCGTCGCCGCCGCCGTTTTCTCGATGGTGCACCACATCATCGTGAAGACTTCGCTTTTCCTCGTGGGCGGGCTCGTCGACCACGCCAGCGGCTCCAGCCGGCTCAGCCGCATCGGCGGCATGGTGCGGACGACGCCGTTCCTCGCCGCCATGTTCCTGATCTCCGCCCTTGGACTGGCAGGGATACCGCCGCTCTCCGGCTTCGTCTCGAAGTTCGCGCTGATCGACGCCGGCATCGCCGCCGGCCAATACGCGGTCGTCGGGGTGAGCCTCCTCGTCAGCCTCCTGACCCTGTTCTCGATGATCCGGATCTGGGGCGGCGCGTTCTGGAGCCCGCCGGAGCACGAGGACGCGCCGGCGGGTCGGCAGGCCGTGAACCGCGGCGGAGGTCCGCTGTTGATGGTGGTTCCCACCGCCGTGCTCGTGGCTTGCGGCCTGGCGGTGGCCGCCGCCGCCGGTCCCATCTACGCGCTGAGCGAACGCACGGCGCGTGACCTCCTCGATCGCGACCGGTACATCACCCAGGTCCTGGAGCGATGAGGCTCGCCGGACGTGTCGCCCTGCTGGTCGCCTTGTGGCTGCTGGCCTGGGGCAAGATCACACTCGCCAACGTCGTCAGCGGGGTTATCGTCGCCGCCGCCCTGCTGTTCGAGTTTCCGCCGGGCGGCCGGGCGAGTGGGAGCCTCCGGCTGAACCCCCTCGCTATCGTCCGGCTGGTCGCCTACGTCCACGTGCAGCTCCTGATCTCCAACGTGGTGATGGCCCGGGCGATCCTGCACCCGAGGCCGTCGGCCGACCCGGGCGTGCTGGCCCACCGGCTCCGGTTGCCGTCCGAGGAGATCATCACCGTCATGTCCAGCGTGATCGCACTCAGCCCGGGAACGATGGTCGTCGACGTCGAGGACGACTCCTCGACGATCTACGTCCACTTCTTCGTCCTGCGCGATGTCGGCGCGGCGCGCGCCGTGCTCGTGCGCCTGGAAAAGCTCGTCGTCGCGGCCATCGCCGCACGTCACCCGTCAGGAAAGGACCCCTCATGACACAGGCAACGTTCGTCATCCTCGCCGTCGCCGCCGCGCTGTTCGCGTACCGCCTCGGAATGGGACCCTCGCTGGCCGATCGCATCGTCGCCCTGAACGGCGTCGTGATCGTGGGCATGGGGGCGATCGCGACACATGCCGCCCACACTGCGGTCGGCTCGTTCCTTCCTGCGCTGGTGGCGGTCGCCCTGGTCGGCCCGATCGGCAACGGCATGATCGCCCGGTTCATCGAAGCGGGAAAGTCGTGATCGGCGAGCTCCTCGCCCTGGTGGGCGCGACGCTGGTCCTGCTCTCCGCCATCGGTGTCGTGCGGTTCACCGACGTGCTGGCCCGCCTCCACGCCCTCGCCAAGGCATCGACGCTGGGCATCCTGCTGCTGATCGGCGGCGCGGCGGTCAACCTGCGCAACCTGAACGACATCACGTCCGCCGTGCTGGCCGGCATCCTTCACCTGCTCGCCTCACCGCCGGCCTCCAACATGCTGAGCTGGGCGACATACCTGACGGAGGGCCTGCCGGCCGGCGCGCTCGACGAAGGGGCAACCGGGCCGGCCGGTAAGATGACGAGCGACTGACCACGAGCGAGCGGGGTAAGGCCGGTGCGGAGAGCGCCGGCCTTCTTGCTGCCCCGCAGGAGCGAACGACCATGAATGCCACCAATGACGACGCCGGCGCCGGCGCCTTCGCCGACCTCGGGCTGCGGCCCGAGCTCCTCGAGGCGCTCGCCGGCCTGGGTTACGAGGAGCCGACGCCGATCCAGGCCGAGGCCATCCCGCCCCTCGTCGCCGGGCGCGACCTGCTCGGCCAGGCTGCGACCGGGACGGGAAAGACGGCGGCATTCGCCCTCCCGCTCCTGCAGCACCTCGCCATCGGCACCCGCCCGAAGCGGCCAAGCGCACTCGTCCTGGTACCCACGAGGGAGCTGGCCATCCAGGTCTCCGAAGCCGTCCACCGCTACGGCAAGGGCCTGAACGCCCGCGTGCTCCCCATCTACGGCGGGCAGCCGATCTTCCGCCAGCTCGGCGCCCTCGATCGCGGTGTCGACGTGGTGGTCGCCACTCCCGGGCGGGCGCTGGACCACATCGGCAGGGGCACCTTGCCGCTCGACGGCCTCAAGGTCGTCGTCCTCGACGAAGCCGACGAGATGCTCGACATGGGCTTCGCCGAGGACATCGAAGCCATCCTCCAGTCGACGCCGGCCGACCGCCAGACGGTCCTCTTCTCCGCCACCATGCCCCCCCGCATCGACGGCATGGCCCGCCGGCACCTGCGCGACCCCGTGAAGATTCACATGGGCCGGGCCCAGGCCGGCGCCGGCCAGGCGCCCCTTGTCCGCCAGGTCGCCTACGTCGTGCCTCGCGCCTTCAAGACCGCAACGCTCGGCCGCATCCTCGACGTGGAGTCGCCGGCCGCAGCCATCGTCTTCTGCCGGACGCGGGACGAGGTCGACCAGATCGCCAGCACCTTGAACGGCCGGGGTTACCGGGCCGAAGCGCTCCACGGCGGCATGACCCAGGAACAGCGGGACCGGGTCATGGGCCGGCTGCGGGCGGGCACGGCCGACCTGATAGTCGCCACCGACGTAGCCGCCCGCGGCCTCGACATCGACCAGCTCACCCACGTCGTCAACTACGAGGTGCCGTCCGCCCCTGACTCCTACGTCCACCGCATCGGCCGCGTCGGCCGGGCCGGGCGGGAGGGCGTGGCCATCACCCTGGTAGAGCCGCGCGAGCACCGCATGCTCAAGACCATCGAGCGGGTGACCAAGCAGCGGATCACCGTCGAGAAGGTGCCGACGACGGCGGACCTGCGTTCCCGCCGGCTCGAACTGACCCGAGCCGCGGTGGAGGAGGCCATCATCGAGGACGACTTCGACGGCTACCGCGTGGTGGTCGAGAGCCTGGCCGATAAGTACGACGTCATGGAAGTGGCGCTGGCCGCGGTGAAGCTGGCCCATGAGGCCAACGGCCCGGTCGCCGACGACGAGGACATCCCCGAGGTCATTGCGAAGGGCGGCGACCGTCCGGCCAGGCCGGCGAAGGGCCCGCAACCGCCCCGACCCCCGAGCGGCGGGACGACCCGCCTCTTCATCGGCGCCGGGCGCAGCGCCGGCATCCGTCCCCAGGACATCGTCGGCGCCATCGCCGGCGAGACCCGCCTCGGTGGGCGCGACATCGGCGCCATCGAGATCGCCGACCGCTTCACCCTGGTCGAAGTTCCCATCGGGGCCGCTGACGAGGTGGTCACCGCCCTCCGGGCCAGCACCATCAAGGGCAAGAAGGCGACGATTCGTCGGGCCAACGAGGACCGCTGACCAGTTCAGATTGGCGCAAGTTCACACTCACGAAACATCTCGGTACCACTGACGACACATCCGGTGTTCAGACTCAGCCGTGGCCGGCGGGGGACCGGCCGCTCGTCGCCCGCCCCTGAACATTGGAGGTGTTCTCGTGCCGGACATAAATACCGGGCACACCGCGTGGGTTCTCATCTCGACGGCCCTTGTCCTGTTCATGACGCCGGGGCTGGCGCTCTTCTACGGCGGCATGGTCCGGAGCAAGAACGTGCTTGCCATGCTCATGCAGAACTTCTTCGCCATGGGCATCGTGACGGTCTTCTGGGTGCTGTTCGGCTACTCCCTCGCCTTCGGCGACTTCGGCAACGCCGGCTGGATCGGGAACTTCGACTTCCTGGGCCTCAAGGATGTGGCCAACGACGTCTTCGGGGAATCTCCCGACGCCATTCCCCTGATGGCGTTCGTAGCGTTCCAACTGACCTTCGCGGTCATCACGCCGGCACTGATCACCGGTGCCATCGCCGACCGCATGCGCTGGGTGGCGTGGGTGGGCTTCATCGCCGCCTGGTCCATCCTCGTGTACCTGCCTGTCGCCCACTGGGTGTTCGCCGGCGGCTGGCTGGCCGACCGCGGCGCGCTCGACTTCGCCGGCGGGACGGTCGTGCACGTGAATGCCGGCGCCGCAGCGCTGGCACTGACCATCCTCCTGGGCAAGCGCAAGGGCTGGCCGAAGGAGCCAATGCCCCCCCACTCGCTGCCCCTCACCCTGCTCGGCACCGGCATCCTGTGGTTCGGGTGGTTCGGCTTCAACGCCGGCTCGGCGCTCGCGGCGAACGGTCTCGCCGCCCAGGCCTTCATGAACACCTTTGTCGCCGCCGCCGCCGGCATGATCGGCTGGCTGATCGTCGAGCGCATGAAGTCGGGTCACGCCACCACGCTGGGCGCAGCGTCCGGCGCAGTCGCCGGCCTGGTCGCTATTACGCCCTGCGCCGGCTTCGTGGGCGGCATCGCCCCGGTCATCATCGGCCTCGTCACCGGCGGCGTGTGCTTCCTCGCCATCAGCCTGAAGTTCAAGTTCGGCTATGACGACTCTCTGGACGTCATCGCCGTGCACCTTGTCGGCGGCCTGCTGGGATCCCTGATGGTAGGCCTCTTCGCCGACGACGCCATCAACCCGCTCGGCGCCGACGGCCTCTTCCTCGGCGGCGGCGCCGACCTGCTGGTCGAGCAGATCATCGCCGTGGTCGCCACGTTCATCTTCTCCTTCGTGGTGTCCTACCTGATCGGCATGGCCCTGAAGGCCATCCTGCCGGGGGGCATCCGGGTGACAGAGGCCGAGGAGGACACCGGCCTGGACCTGACACAACATTCCGAGACCGGCTACTCGCTGGACCGAGCCTGAGAGGGGAGTGGACATGAAGCTCGTTGTTGCAATCATCAAGCCCTTCCGGCTCGACGAGGTAAAAGCAGCGTTGCTGAGCGCCGGCATCCAGGGAATGACCGTGACCGAGGTGCGGGGCTTCGGCCGCCAGCGCGGTCACACCGAGGTGTACCGAGGCGCCGAGTACCAGATCGACTTCGTACCCAAGGTTCGCCTGGAGATCCTTGTCGACGACGGTGACGCCGAACGGGTGGCCCAGGCCATCATGGAGCACGCCCGCACCGGCCAGATCGGCGATGGGAAGCTCTGGGTCGTGCCGGTCGACTCCGTGTACCGCATCCGCACCGGGGAGGCCGGGCCGGACGCCATCTAACGAACGGGTTGCGTGGACGGCGGGGTTGCCTCCCCGCCGTCCACTCATTCCCGCAGCCCCTCGGCGATCAGGAGGGCGCCGAAAACGAAGAACGAGATGGCGGCCGCAACCTTGATCGCCCGCTCCGGCAGCCGCCGGCCCAGCTGGGCGCCGACTGCGATGGCCAGGGCATCGGCGGCCACCATGCCCAGGGTCGAGCCGGCCCACGTGCCGAACGCTCCCTCGGTGGTGGCCAGGGTGATGGTGGCCAGCATCGTCTTGTCGCCCAGCTCGGCGAGGAAGAAGGCCACGCTGGCGGCCAGGATCGCCGAGGTGTTCGACCGCTCCGCCTTGGCCGCTTCGTCCTCGGTGAGCCTGTCGCCCCGGAGCGTCCACAGGCCGAAGCCGAGGAAGGCGCCGCCGGCCACGACGGAGATGACGTCGGTGGGCAAAGCCGCCCCCACCGACATCCCGACCACGACCGAGGCGGCGTGCACGACCGCGGTGGCGACGGTGATCCCGGCCAGGACGGGCAGCGCCTTGTAACGGGCGGCGAAGGCCAGAGCCATGAGCTGGCTCTTGTCGCCGAGCTCGGCGACGAAGATGACCCCGAAGCTGAGCAGCAGCGCATCCAAGAGCGGTGGCTAGGCCAGCACGCTCCGTAGGAGGTCCAGGCGCTCGGGCACCGGCTTGTACCAGACCCACCGGCCGCGTTTCTCGCCAGTGACAAGGCCGGCGCCGGCGAGGATCTTCAGGTGGTGGGAGACCGTCGGCTGCGAGCGGCCGAGCGGCTCCACCAACTCGCAGACGCACGCCTCACCCGCCGGCGCCGAAGCCAGGAGGCTCAGCAGCCGCAGCCGGACCGGATCGGCCAGCACCGCGAACGCGCCGGCCAGCTCGGCGGCCTTCTCTTCGCCCAGCGGCGCAGCGAGGACGGCCGGGCAGCAGTCGTCGCCGGATAATCCATTGACAACCATCGATGCGTCGGTAACACTCATAGACGTTCCTCAATATACCAAGGAGACGCCCGATGTCCCGTGTGCAGCTCGCCCTCAACGTCGACGACCTCGACGCCGCCGTCGACTTCTACTCCCGGCTGTTCGAGACGGCGCCGGCCAAGCTTCGCCCCGGCTACGCCAACTTTGCGGTCGCCAACCCCCCGCTGAAGCTCGTGCTGTTCGAGCAGCCCGGCAAGGGCGGCACGATCAACCACCTCGGCGTCGAAGTGGAGAGCTCCGAGCTGGTCGGTGCTGCCCAGGCCCGGCTGGCCGGCGAGGGCCTGGCCACGGCCACCGAGGACGGCGTGGCCTGTTGCTATGCCCGCCAGGACAAGGTCTGGGTCGACGGCCCCTCGGGCGAGCCCTGGGAGATCTACGCCGTCCTGGCCGACGTGGAGATGCCCGGGGGCGAGCTGCGCACGGTCGACCCGGAGACCGGCGCCGTGTGCTGCGCCACGGTCGCCGACGACGGCGGCGTCGTCGCCACTGCGTCTGCGTGCTGCTGAGCCGGAGAGCGGTGGCCGAGGCGGCGGGCACGGGGTTGCTCGTGCTCGCCGTCGTCGGATCCGGCATCGCCGCTTCGCAGCTTTCCAACGACCTGGGGCTGCAGCTGCTCATCAACGCCGCGGCCACGGCGGGAGCACTGGTGGCGATCATCCTGGCGCTCGGGCCGGTGTCGGGTGCCCACATCAACCCGGTGGTGACCCTGGCCGAGCGCGTGGCCGGCGGCATCACCAACGTCGAGGCCGGCGTCTACTGCGGTGCCCAGGTCGCCGGCGGCGCCGTCGGCGCCATCCTCGCCAACCTGATGTTCTCCCTCCCGGCGGTCGAGCTGTCGACCAAGGTTCGCAGCTCGGGCGCCTTGTGGCTCAGCGAAGTCGTGGCCACGTTCGGGCTGCTGCTGGTGATCCTCGGCGTGGCCCGGTCGGCCCGGCCGGCGGCCGCCCCCTACGCGGTCGCCGCCTACATCGGCGGGGCCTACTTCTTCACCTCGTCCACCAGCTTCGCCAACCCTGCCGTCACCGTCGCCCGTACCCTGTCGGAGAGCTTCGCCGGCATCGCTCCCGCATCGGTGCCGGCGTTCGTCACCGCCCAGATCGCCGGCGCCGGCCTGGCCCTGGCACTTGCCCGGTTCCTCGTCCCCATCAAGGAGATCGCAGATGTCTGACGCCGACGTGCCGGCGGTCCTGTTCCTTTGCGTCCACAACGCCGGCCGTTCGCAGATGGCGATGGGGTGGCTCAACCACCTGGCCGGCGGGCGGGCGACCGCGTTCTCCGGCGGATCCGAGCCGGGGGACCGGGTGAACCCGGCGGCGGTCGAAGCCATGGCCGAGGTGGGGATCGACATCTCCGGTGCCCAGCCCAAGCGGTGGACCGAGGACGGGGTGCGGGCCGCCCACGTGGTCGTGTCGATGGGCTGCGGCGACACTTGTCCGGTGTTCCCGGGCAAGCGCTACGAGGACTGGGTCCTGGCCGATCCGTTCGGGAAGGGCGTCGAGGACGTCCGGCCGACCAGGGACGAGATCGGCCGGCGGGTGCGCGAGTTGCTGCTGAGCCTGGGTGTGACGCCAACCTGAACGCAGGTGCACGATCCAGGTGCTCGCGCCTGGCAAGGTGTGTGCCTGACATGGCGAACCCCGCCGGCGTAGCCGCCCCGACGACCCAACTGACCCAGACCGTCGTACTCGACACCTCGGTGCTGGTGGCCGACCCGGGTGCCGTGAACGAGTTCAGCGGCTGCGCGGTGAAGGTGCCGCTCACGGTCGTCGAGGAGCTCGACGGCCTGAAGTCACGGACCGACACGGTGGGCCACAACGCCCGCGAGGCCCTGCGGCGGATCGAGGCCCTGCGGGTGTCCGCCGGCGGCTCGCTGGCTGAGCCCCTCGCCCTGGACCACGGGGGGACGCTGGCCGTGGTCCTCAACGGGGTCAACCACACCCTGCTGGCCGAGCACTACCTCGACCCTGCGGCGCCCGACAACCGCATCATCGGTGCTGCCCTCAGCCTGCATGGCCTGGGGACGCCGGTCGAGGTCGTCTCCAACGACGCCGCCCTGCGCATCAAGGCGGCCCACGTCGGCCTGGCGGCCAAGGAGTACGTGCCGGTGCCGGCGTACGGGCGGAGCGGCGACAGTCCGGGCTGGCTGACGGTGGAGGGGCTCGACGGCGCCCTCATCGACCGGCTCTTCGACGAGCGCAAGATCGAGGTGACCGAGCTCGACCCGTCGGTCCAGGTCTACGAGAACGAGTTCGCCGTCCTGCGGGCCGGGAAGCAGTCGGCGCTCACCCGGCGCAAGGGCAACTACCTCAGCCTGCTCCGCCAGGATCAGGAAGCCTTCGACCTGAAGCCCCGCAACGTCGAGCAGCGCCTGGCCCTCGACCTCCTGCTTGACCCGGCGGTGAGCGTGGTCGCCCTAGACGGGCCGGCGGGCACCGGGAAGACGCTGCTGGCCATCGCCGCCGGCCTCGAGCAGGTCTGGAACCACCCGGCCAACCGGCGGTACGAGCGCATGGCCATCTACCGGCCGCTGGTCGCCGTCGGCCGCCAGGAGGTCGGTTACCTTCCGGGAACGCTGGACGAAAAGCTCGACCCGTGGATGGGCGCCATCCACGACGCAGTCGTGGCCATGAGCGACGGCCGGCGCAAGGGCGCCGCCGATGAGACGATCACCCAGATCACCGCTGAGGGACGCCTCACGATGGAGTCGGTGACCCACCTGCGCGGCCGCTCGCTGCACAGCGCGTGGATCCTGCTCGACGAGGCCCAGAACCTCGAGCCGAGCCTGGCCAAGACCGTGCTCACCCGGGCGGCCGAGGGTACCAAGGTCGTGTTCACCGGAGACACCAGCCAGATCGACGCGCCGTTCCTCTCGGCCCACAACAACGCCATGTCGGTCCTGACCGCGGCGATGGGCGGCGGCCGCGGTGGGTCGCTGTTCGGGCACATCCGGCTTTCCCAGGGCGAGCGCAGCCCGTTGGCGACGCTGGCCGCCACCCTCCTCTAACGCCCGATGTCGTAGACGACGTGGGCCGGCGGCGTGGCGGCCAGGCCGGCGCCGTAGCCGACCTCGTCGTCCCAGCCGCCGGGGCCGTCGATGATGTCGAACAGGCGCCGGCCCATGATCGCCGGGCCGGACCTCTCGGTGGCCTCCCGGCTCGGGCCCGGGCCGGTCACGGACCCGTCGAGGGACATGCTGATGTCGGCGACGACTCGTGTCACACCGCCAGGCTACGAGGTCGCAGGTTCACTACATCCAGACGCCCGGCATCACCTTCGCCATGGGGACCTTGGGGGACGCGGTCGATGTAGGCGTACACCCGGGGTAGTAGGCGGGTCGCATCCATAGGCCGATGGCGGACGGGGAGTGGTCCGGTACCGTCATCGGCGATGGACCGGCGCGGACTCCTGGTCGATGGGGTGATTGCGCTCGTCGCGTTCGCCCTGATCGCTGCCATCCTCGGTTCAGCGGGGGAGAACCCGGCGGTCCGGGATCCCGACGTGCTGGCCTACGCACTCGGCGCGATCCACAGCGTGAGCGTGCTCGTCCGCCGGCGCCGGCCCGTCGTGGCCGTGGTTATGAGCCTGGGCAGCGCCCTGGCCTATGCCGCCGCCGGCTACCCGGCGGCGCTGGCTCCGCTGACGCTGCTCACCGTCTATACCGCAGCCGCCAGCCTCGATGACCGGCCGAGCCGGCGACTTGGTGTGGGCGCCTTCCTGGCGTCCGCCCTCGCCGCCACCTTCGGGCCCGGCCCTACCAGCACGACCGGGCCGCTTCTGACGGCCGGCGCCTGGTTCCTCGGGGACTATGTGCGCGACCGCCGGCGTCACACCGAGGCGCTGGAGGCCAAGAACGCCGAACTCGAACGCGCCCAGCAAGACCTCGCCCGCCAGGCGGTCACCGAGGAGCGCTTGCGCATCGCCCGGGAGCTCCACGACGTGGTGGCTCACAGCATGAGCGTGGTGGCCGTCCACGCCGGCACCGGGCGAATGGTGGCCCGCGACGACCCAGCCGCCGCCGAGCGGGCGCTGGCCACGATCGAGGCGTCGACCCGCTCGGCGCTCGGGGAGATGCGCCAGCTGCTGGGCGTGCTGCGCGCCGGCGGTGGCGCCGAGCCCGCCGCCCTCCGGCCAGCGCCCGGGCTGGGCGATCTCGACCCGCTGGTGGCCGAAGTGGCCCGCTCCGGTGTCGATGTCGAGCTGCACGTCCACGGATTGCGGCCCGAGGTCCCCGCCGGCGTCGACCTTTCGGCGTATCGGGTGGTGCAGGAGGCCCTGACCAACGTGATCAAGCATGCCGGCCCTGCCCGGGCCGTCGTCGACGTCCGCTACACCGACGCCGCCGTGACCGTGGAGGTGGCAGACGATGGCCGGGGCGCCGCTGCGCCGGCGACGGCGGGAGGTCACGGCCTGGTCGGAATGCGCGAGCGGGTGGCCGTCCATGGCGGCGTGCTCGACGCCAGCCCGGCCGAAACCGGCGGGTTCCGGGTCGTCGCCCATTTCCCGCTCGGAGATGCGTGATGGACGCCGTACGGGTGGTCATCGCCGACGACCAACCCCTGATCCGCACCGGCCTGCGCACGATGCTCGAACACGGGCCGGGCATAAGGATCGTGGGCGAGGCCGACGACGGCGAGAAGGCGGTCGACCTCGCCCGCCGGCACCGGCCCCACGTCGTTCTCATGGACATCCGGATGCCCGTCCTCGACGGCATCGAGGCCACCCGGCGCATCACCGCCGATCCGGAGCTGGGTGGGGTCCGCGTGATAATCCTGACCACCTTCGACGTCGACGATTACGTCTACGCCGCCATCCGGGGCGGCGCCAGCGGGTTCATGCTCAAGGACGCCCGCCCCGAAGAAATCCTCTCCGCCGTCCGGGTGGTGGCCGCCGGCGACGCCCTGCTGGCGCCCAGCGTCACCCGCCGGCTGATCGAGGAGCTGGCCGCTCGGCCCGCCGCCACGGGAGCGCCTCCTGCCGAGTTGGGAGCGCTGACCGAGCGCGAGCGCGAGGTGCTGGCCCTAGTCGGCCGAGGCCTCTCCAACGCCGAGATCGCCGGGCGCATCTACGTGAGCCCGGCCACGGCCAAGACCCACGTCAGCCACATCATGACCAAGCTCTACGCCCGCGACCGGGCTCAGCTCGTCGTGTTGGCGTACGAGAGCGGGCTGGTACGCCCCGGGATGTAGCCCTCAACCCATCCCTGGCCTGACGACGCCAGCGGGCCGTCCTGTCAGGTTTCGATGCATGGCAACCATCGAGCTGAACGGCCTGACCAAGCGCTTCGGCGCCGTCACCGCCGTCGACGGCGTGAGCCTCGCCCTGCGCCCCGGCAGCGTCACCGGCTTCCTCGGCGTCAACGGCGCAGGTAAGACGACGACCCTGCGCATGCTCCTCGGCCTGGTCCGGCCGACGGCGGGCACTGCCACCTTCGACGGCCGGCGCTACGTGGACCTCGACCATCCCGCCCGACATGTCGGCGCCGTGCTCGAAGCCTCGAGCTTCCACGCCGGCCGGCGGGCGATCGACCACCTGCGCATCCTGGCCACCGCCGGCGGCATCCCGCCGGTGCGGGCCGGCCAGGCGCTGGAGCGAGTGGGCCTGGCCGCCTCGGCTCGCCGGCGGGTCGGCGGCTTCTCACTCGGGATGCGCCAGCGCCTCGCCCTGGCCGCCGCCCTCCTAGGGGAGCCGGCGGTGCTGATCCTCGACGAGCCGGCCAACGGCCTCGACCCCGAGGGCGTCCAGTGGCTCCGGGGCTTCCTTCGTGACCAGGCCGGCGAGGGGCGGACCGTCGTGGTGTCGAGCCACCTGCTGGCCGAGGTGGCCCAGACCGTCGACCACGTCGTGATCCTCGACAAGGGCCGCCTAGTGGCCGACGCTCCGTTGGGCGAGCTCACCTCGGCGCGCTCCGGCGCCGTGGTCGTGCGCTCGCCCGAGGCGGTCGCCCTGCGTGAGGTCCTTCGGGGCGCCGGCGTGCAGGCCGAGCTGACCGGCCCGGACGAGGTGTCGGCGAGCAGGACGACCCCCGACGCCGTCGGGCGGGCGATCGCCTTCCACGGGGTCGTCATCCACGAGATGCACACCCGCAAGTGGAACCTCGAGGACGTCTTCTTCCGACTCACCGAACGAGAGAGGAGCCGATCGTGAACCGCCTCGTGCGGGCGGAGCTGCTCAAGCAGCGGACGACCCCGGCCTTCCAACTGGCCTTCATCGCCGTCCCCGCCGTGGCCGCCGCCGTCACCTTCTCGGTGTACAGCCTGGCCGGCCATGAGGGCAACGACCCGCTCGGGCCCGAAAGCCTGATGCACGCCGCCAGCGCGCCCGCGTCGGTGGTGACCACGCTGGCCCTGCTGCTCGGCGTGGTGGCCATGGCCGGCGAGTACCGCCACGGGACCATCAGCACCACCCTGCTGGCCGCACCTCGGCGCTGGGAAGTCGTGGCGGCCAAAGTGGCCGCCCACGCCCTCACGGGAGCGGCGATGGCGGGCGTTACCCTCGCCGTCAGCCTGGGGATCGCAGTGCCGTGGCTTGCGAGCGCCGGCGTCGACGTCGAGGTCACCGGCGAAGTCGTCCGGGTGGCCGGTGCCTTTGTCTTCTCTACCGCTTTGCACGGCGCCATCGGCGTGGCCGCCGGCGCCCTGGTCGGCAACCAGACCGCGGCGGTCGGCGTCGTGCTCGTCTGGCTGCTCAAGGGCGAGGACCTGGTCGCCGGCGTCATCGGCATGTGGGTCGACGTGGGTCACTGGCTGCCCGCCGCCCTGGCCGAGGACCTGGCCGGGGCCGGCGCCGGCGCCCCGCCGGCGTGGGCGTCCGCCCTCGCCCTCCTCGCCTACCTCGCCGGCCTGGCCGGCGCCGGCGCCCGATCTGTCGCCCGGCGCGATGTTACCTGACACCAACCATAAGGAGGAACCATGAAACGCTACCGGCTCGGACTGGCGGGGGTCGTTGTCGGCGTTGCGCTGGCGACCGCCGCCTGCCCCGGCAACCTGCACCACACGTACAAGACCTTCCAGGGCGCAGTCGACAAAGGTGCCTCGTGCGCCGAGCTTTTCGACCAGCGGGCCCGCTTCACCGACGCCGGCGATCTGGCCCGCATCGACGCCGATCTCGCCCGGATCGGCTGCGTCAGTCGGGACTCGGTCCGCATGGACCGGCCGAGCCCGGGACGTGCGTCCGGATCCTCATTGACGGCAGCCTGATCACCGAGGAGGAGGTCAGCGTTCCTCGCCGAGCCCAAGCCCGCACTACCTACGGCTCGTACGTGGCCGCCGCCATCTCCTACTCGTTGGCGGTTGCCCTGCCGCGGCAGGCCCGCGACAGGGTGACACTCCCGATCACCGCAGCCACCGCGGATGCGGCCAGGACGCCGATCTTGGCTGCGTCCTGGAGCGAGCCGGGGTCGTAGGCCAGCTCGGCGACGAACAGCGACACGGTGAAGCCGATTCCGGCCACGGTGGCGATGCCGATCACCATCTTCATGTTCGCTCCCTCGGGCAGCCGGGCCACCCCGAGGCGGGCGGCCAGCCACGCCGCGCCGGCGATGCCCAGCGTCTTGCCGACGACCAGGCCGAGCATGACGCCGAGGGTGACTGCGGTCGCGCCGGGGACGTCGAAGGCGTCGGCCCTGATGGCCACGCCTGCGTTCGCCAGGGCGAAGATCGGGACGATCACGAAACTGGACCACGGGTGCAAGATGTGGCCGAGCCGCTCCGCCGGCGACACCGCGTGGCGGGCCAGCCGGCGCATGGTCTCCAGCTCGTGCACGCTCGGCGGGTCCCGGAGGTCGGCCGCCCACTCCCGTGCCACCGACGCCGGCAGGAAGCTCCGGGCCGGAGTGAGCAGGCCGAGGATGACACCGGCGATCGTGGCGTGGACGCCGGACGCGTACGTCGCCAGCCACAGGCCGGCGCCGAGGATCAGGTAGGGGGTCAGCACCAGGACGCCGGCCCGGTTGACCAGCACGATCGCCACGATGATCAGCGCGGCGAGCAGGAGGAACTGGGGTTGGAGGCCCGAGGAGTAGAACGCGCCGATGACGATGATGGCGCCGATGTCGTCGACGATCGCCAGCGTCAGCAGGAACAGTTTCAGGGACGCGGGGACCTTGGACCCCAGCAGGGCGACGATGCCGACCGCGAACGCGATGTCGGTGGCCATGGGAATGCCCCACCCCTTGGCGCCGGCGCCGCCGGCGTTGACGAGGAAGAACAGGGCCGCGGGCACGACCATCCCGCCGAGGGCGGCGATGGCCGGCATGGCTGCCGTGCGGGGGTCACGAAGCTTGCCGTGCACCAGCTCCCGCTTGATCTCCAACCCTACGACGAAGAAGAACACGACCATCAGGGCGTCGTTCACCCAGTGGTGCAGGTCACCCTCCAGGACGTATCTGCCGAAGTTGACCGTGATGTCGGTGTGCCAGAGCGACTGGTAGGCGGCGCTCCACGGGGAGTTGGCCCACACCAGGGCCACAAGCGCCGCGACCAGGAGCAGAATGCCCCCTGACGCTTCGGTTTCCAGGAACTGGCGGACCGGCAGGGGGAGCCGGCGGCCGGGGTGGGGTTCGGCCCGTTGCGTCTCGTCGGTCTGGGTTGCCATGCGCGGAGGTCTCCTGGGTGCTGCGGACGTTCGATTTGCCGACCAGGCCTGCCGGCACTTCGCCACCCAACTGTGGCGCGGCCAGTGTGCCATCCGCCGGGCCGCTAAAGGTAGTCCCGCCTCCGGAACACGAGGTAGCCGACCAGGGTGATCACGAGCATGATGCCGAGCGCGAAGGGCATTCCGTATCGCGACCCGAACTGGGCAGAGTGGGTGAAGTTCATGCCGTAGACCCCCGCCACAAGGGCGGAGCCGAGCAAGATGGCGCCCCACGACGTCGTCTTCTTCATATTGGCGGTGAGCTGGTTGGCGATGACGGCGAGATGGGCGTCGGTGCCGTTGCCCACGAGCTCCCGCTGGGTGTCGATCACGTCGATCACCCGCATGATGTGGTCGTAGACGTCCATGAGGTGGAGGAGGGCGTCGGAGTCGACCCACTCCACCTCCCGGCGGACGAGGGCGGCCACGACGTCGCGCAAGGGCGCCACCACGTGGCGCAGGTCGAGCAGCCGGCGCCGAAGCTCGTAGAGCTCCTGCTGGACGGCATACTCGTCTGAAGCGGTCTCCGCGAAGATCCGGTCTTCGACCGCCTCGATCCGATCATCCAGGTCGTCGGTGGCATCCACGTGGCCATCGACGAGCGCGTCGAGGAGGACGTATACGAGGAAGCCGGCCGTCACGTCGTGGCCTCGGGTGCGCTCGTAGCGGGCGAGCGGTCCCTCGATCGGCCATCGTGCGCATGCCTCGCCCTCCTCCCGCACGGTGATTAGCCAGTTGGCGCCGATGATGAAGTCGACCTCCACGAGCGTGGCGGAGTAGGCGACGACGAGCGCGTGAGTGTTGTAATGCTCCAGCGTCGGGCGCGGGTGGCGCTCGCGGATGTCCTCCACGATCAGCGGGTCCAGTTGGAACGATTCTCGTAGCAGGTCAAGCTCGGAGTCGTCGGGGTCGACGGCGTCGACCCACACCAGGCGGTCGTGGTCGAGCGCCCGCCCGACGTCGAGGAGGTCGATCTCTTTGGCGTTGCCGGCGTACAGGCGGGCGGAGATCATCGATCGGACGTCATCGGGTCAGGCCGTGCGAGCGGCCACGCTTCGATGGTAGTGCCCTCCGGCGCAAGCTGGAGGGCACTACCCCGCTTGATCCACACCGAGCGTGGCAAGGGCTACGTCACCCGACCGTGCTCCACCACCTCGACATCCTGGTCGCCTCCGGTCGGCCGAGGCCGCCGGTCCCGCAACCGGAAGGGTGACGGGAGCGATCAGACGGCCTCGCTACCCATCTCGCCGGTCCGCACCCGAAGGAGACGGTCGACATCGACGACCCACACCTTGCCGTCACCGATCTTGCCGGTGTAGGCGCACTTGCGGATCATCTCCATGACCCGCTCCGCGTCGTCGACCAGGCAGAGCACTTCGAGCTTCATCTTGGGCACGAGGTCGACGGTGTACTCCGAGCCCCGGTAGGTCTCGGTGTGGCCGCCCTGGCGGCCATAGCCCTTGACCTCGGTGACGGTGAGGCCCTGAACGCCGATGTCCTTGAGCCCCTCCTTCACTGAATCGAGCATCTGGGGTTTGATCACAGCGGTGACGAGCTTGATCATGAGCTTGCTCCTGTCGGCACGGCGGTGGTCCGGCCGTCCGTCCGGGTGGGCGGCATGGCCGGCGTGGTGTCGGGCCCGTAGCCCGGAGCGCCGTGCTCCAGGACGTCGAGGCCGGCCAGCTCCTCCTCCTCGGAGACCCGGAGGCCGATCGTGGCCTTCAGGACCATGAAGAGGATGCCGGCGGTGATGGCGACGAAGGCGGCGATGGCGACTACCCCGATCACCTGGCTCACCAGCTGCGACGTGCCGCCGCCGTAGAAGAGCCCCTGCTGCCAGAAGTCGGTGTCCTCGGTGGCGAAGAGGCCCACGCAGATCGTGCCGAAAGCCCCACACACGCCGTGCACCGAGATCGCGCCGACGGGGTCGTCGATGTGGATGCGGTCGAAGAAGAACACCGCGGCCACCACGATCACACCGGCGGCACCGCCGATGATGATGGCGCCGATGTTGCTGACGGCGGCGGTACCGGCGGTGATGCCGACCAGGCCGGCGAGCATCCCGTTGGCCGTCATGGCCACATCTGGCTTCCCCGTCTTGGCCCATATCGCCAGCATGGCGGTGATGGCGCCGGCGGCGGCGGCCAGGGTCGTCGTCACGGCAATGCCGCCGATGGCACCGTCGGCCGCCAGTTCGGAACCGGGGTTGAACCCGTACCAGCCGACCAGGAGGATGAACGTACCGAGGACGGCATATGGGATGTTGTGCCCCAGGATCGCCCGCGGCTTTCCATCGGGCCCGTACCTTCCGAGCCGGGGACCGAGCACGGCGGCGCCCATGAGGGCGGCGACGCCACCGACCATGTGGACCATCGAGGACCCGGCGAAGTCGTGGAACGGCGTGGAGAGGCCCGCCAGCCAGCCGCCGCCCCAGTTCCAGTGGACGACCACCGGGTAGATAACGGCCGAGATCCCGATGGAGTACAAGAAGTAGCTCTTGAACTTGGTGCGCTCGGCCATGGCGCCCGAGACGATCGTCGCTGCGGTGGCTGCGAAGGCGACCTGGAAGATGAAGGTTACCGGCACGGTCAGCGTGCCGTACTGGAACGCACCGTCGCCGAGGAACCAGCCGCCGGTGCCGAAGAAGTCGTTGCCGCCGGCGCCGAAGGCGATGGCATAGCCGACGGCGAAGAAGGCGAGGGCGCCGGCGGAGAAGTCCATCAGGTTCTTCATCATGATGTTGGCCACACTCTTGGCCCTCGTGAGGCCGGCCTCGACGAGGGCGAAGCCGGCCTGCATGAAGATCACCAGTACGGCGGACACCAGCACGAAGACGTTGTCCAGGTTGACCTGGACGTCCTCGGCCGTCGTCGTGGCTTCTTGGGCCCAGGCCGCACCTCCTCCGGACGCCATCACGGCGCCGGCAAGAACTGCGCCGACTGCCAACTTCGGAGCTCGCGTCACACCAGCCGTCCTTTCGTTGTCCTGAGAAAGGACCGTACGCAGCGGGTATGTCGCCCCTGTCTCGGCCTTATGAACGCTTTGTTTCCCGACTCACTTACGGGGGATGGCGGTGATCCAGTACTCCGCCGGCTCGGGGCCGGCGGTCCCAAAGCGGGCGTTCACCAGGTAGAAGCTGTTGCCGAAGCGGCATCGTCGTCGGCACGTCGAAGTTCTCCGACGTCAGCTCGTCGACGATCTCCCCGGATGTCGCCCGGCCCGGCCGGTGCGTCGACCACGAGCTCGCGCTCTCCGGTCAGGACGTCGACGGCCATGATGTCGCCATTCGCCCGGGAGCCCGAGTAGACGATCGTGCCCGGGCCCGAGGCGTGAGCATCCGGGTCCTATGCCGGGGCCGGCTGGCGCAGGTCACGGGTGAGGTTGTCGCCGCTGGACGGGTCGAAGAGGTGCATGCGGGTGGCGTCGAACCAGAGGTCGGCCTCCTGGCCCTTCTCGATCCGGCTGGCGGTGTCGAGCGAGACCACCAGCTGCGTCCGCAGCGATTCGCTGTCGAGCTCCCGGGCCAGGCTCTTCAGCCGGTCGGTGACCTCGGCCGGAGCCTCGAAGGGGATGTAGGCGTAGAGCTCGTTGCCGAGCCACTCAGTGACGTCGACCTGGGCCTTGAAGGTCACCCCCCGGTCCCGCTCGCCGGCGTCGATCATGGCCGCGTCCTCGAAGTGCTCCGGCCGGATGCCGGCGAGGAGCAGCTTGTTGCCACCGATGCGCGCGCACACTTCACGCGGCAGCTCGACTCGGGCGAAGGGGAGGACGACGGCGTCCTCCTCCACCGTGGCCGGCAGGAAGTTCATCGGCGGGGAGCCGATGAAGCCGGCGACGAAGAGGTTGATCGGCCGCTCGTACAGCTCTCGAGGTGATGCGACCTGCTGGAGCAGTCCTTTGCGCAGCACCGCCACCCGGTCGCCCAGGGTCATGGCCTCCGTCTGGTCGTGGGTGACGTAGACCGTCGTGATCCCGAGCCCGCGCTGCAGGCGGGAGATCTCGGTGCGCATCTGGCCCCGCAGCTTGGCGTCGAGGTTCGACAGCGGCTCGTCGAACAGGAACGCCTGCGCCTCGCGGACGATGGCGCGACCCATGGCGACCCGCTGGCGCTGCCCACCGGACAGCTGGCTGGGCTTGCGCTCCAGGTGCTCGGTGAGTTCCAGCGTGCGCGCTGCGTCCTCCACCTTGGAGCGGATTTCCTCGTCCGGGCGCTTCTGGAGGCGCAGAGGGAAGGCGATGTTCTCGTACACGCTGAGGTGCGGGTAGAGGGCATAGTTCTGGAAGACCATGGCCAGGTTGCGTTCGCGAGGCGCCATCTCGTTGACCCGTTGCCCGCCGATGAGCAGGTCACCGGAGGTGATGTCCTCCAGGCCGGCGATCATGCGCAGGAGCGTCGACTTCCCGCAGCCCGAGGGGCCGACGAGGATCATCAACTCTCCGTCCTCGATATCGATGCTGACGTCGTTGACCGCGTGGAAGCCGTCGCCGTAGATCTTGACGAGGTGCTGGATGCTGATCGCTGCCAATGCGCTACCCCTTGACTGCGCCGGCGGTGAGGCCGGCGACGATGCGACGCTGGAACAGGAGAACGAGCACCACGACCGGGATGGTGACGACCACCGCGGCTGCGGAGATGGCGGCTGCCGGCCGCTGGAACTGAGAGGCGCCGGTGAAGAAGGCGAGGGCCGCCGGCACCGGCCGGGCCGCGTCAGTGGAGGTGAGTGAGATGCCGAAGACGAAGTCGTTCCAGGCGAAGAAGAAGGCGAGGATGGCCGCGGTGAACACCCCGGGCGCGGCCAGGGGGACGATCACCTTGCGGAACGCCTGCCACGGCGTGGCCCCGTCGATCTGGGCGGCCTGCTCCATCTCCCAGGGGATCTCCCGGAAGAACGCCGAGAGGGTCCAGATCGACAGCGGCAGGGTGAAGGACATGTACGGGATGATCAGGCCGAGCCAGGTGTCGTAGAGGCCGATCGAGCGCCAGATGTCGAACAGCGGTCCGACGAGGGAGACCGCCGGGAACATGGCGATGGCCAGAGCCAGCGACAGGATCAGCTTCTTGCCCGGGAAGTCGAGGCGGGCGATCGCGTAGGCCGCCACCGTGGCGATCATCACGGACAGCAGGGTGGCGATCAGGGAGATGAAGATGGAGTTGCGCAGGGCGCTCGTGAACAGCGGCGTGTTGAAGACCGTGCGGTAGTTCTCCAGCGTCCAGCTGTCGGGAAGGAACTTCTGGTTGTTGATGCCCGACTCGGGCTTGAAGGACAGCGACAGGATCCAGACGACGGGCAGCAGCGTCCAGATGATCACCAGGAGGGGGCCGGCGTAGGTGCCCAACCGGCTCCGCCACGTCGCGTGCGCGCTCACCTGCCGCGCACCGTGCTCAAGTCCACTTTGAACCCCCTGATGAAGATGGCGGCGATCAGCACGACCGACAGGAACAGCAGCACCGACACCGCCGATCCCAGGCCCAGGGCCGTGCGGCTGATCATCTGGCGGTAGGCCAGGAAGGACACCGTCTCGGTCTTCTGGGCGCCGGCCGTCATGATGAAGACGTTGTCGAACAGCCGGTAGGCGTCGAGGGTGCGGAACAGGACGGCGACCATGATTGCGGACTTCATGTTGGGCAGGGTCACCCTCGTCAGGCGCTGGCGCCAGCTGGCGCCGTCGACCTTGGCCGCCTCCTGCAGCACCTCCGGGACCTGGGCCAGGCCGGCCAGGAGGAGAAGCGACATGAACGGCGTGGTCTTCCAAATCTCCGAGAGGCAGATCACGAAGATCGACGACCACCTCCCGCTGAACCAGGCGTAGTCGCCCAGGTTGAACCAGTTGTTGACGAACCCGGAGTCGAGGGCGAAGGCGTACTTCCAGGCGAAGGCGGAAACGACGGTGATGATGCCGTAGGGGATCAGGATCGAGGTGCGGACGATCTTCCGGCCGAAGACCACGCGGTGCATGACCATGGCGAAGCCGAAGCCGATCACCAGCTCGACGGCCACGGTGATCACGGTGATCACGACCGTGGTGAAGACCGTCTGCCACCACAGCGCGTCGGTGAGGACGACGCCGTAGTTGCGCAGGCCGATGAACTCCCGGGCCGCAGGATCGGTGAGCCGGTAGCTGAACAGCGACAGGTACAGGGCGTTCAGCATCGGGTAGGCGGTGACCGCCAGCATCACGATCACCGCCGGCGCCGTGAGCTTCCAACCCAGCCGGCGCTCGCTGCGGGCCCGGTCGGTGACCGCGGTCGGGATGCCGACCGCCGGCCCCGCAGTCAAGGTATTGGTCACAGAAGGCGTCCTCGGTTGTATCGCCGGCGGCTGCGATCACCGCCGGAGGCGGTCCCGTCAGATGCCGGCCAAAGAGGAACGGCGGAGGTCGGCCGGCTCCGCCGGACGGCCGCAGCGCAGCTGCCTCGGTCGAACGGAGCGAAGCGAGTGAGACCGATCACAGAAGCACTTTGTCTTTCAGGACGTCGACGATGAGCTTGGCGGCGCGGGCGGGGGTGCGGTTGGGGTCGACCGCCGCCGGCGGGTGGAAGCTGCGCTGCACCGCGGTGCTCACGTCGGTGTAGTACGGCGTACGGGGCCGGGGGGCGCCCTCGGCGAGGGAGGCCCGGAGGTCATCTGCAAAGGGGAAGGCGGTGCGCACCTCGGCGTTGTCGTAGACCGCGGCCCGGGCCGCCGGGTTCTTCGACTTCAGCATGTACTGGGTCTGGCTCTCCTGGGAGGTGATGCACCGCACCGCCTGCACGGCGTGGTCGTGGTGGTTGCTGTAGGCGCCGATGCCGAGGTTGATTCCACCGAGGGGCGGCCGGCTCGGGGCGCCGGCGTCGACCCTCGGGTAGCGGCCCCAGCCGATGTCGTCGAGCACGGCCCGGTCAAGGGTTCCGGCGGCGACCGCTTCCTGGGCCGCGCCGTAGACGTAGGCCCAGTTCACCATGAAGGCGCCGCGGTCGCTCTGGAAGGCGGCGCGGGCGGCCTCCTCGTCGGTGGTGGACAGGGCGGGGTTGGCCGCCGGCGAGCGACCCAGCTGCTGGATCACCGCCGCCGCCTTGCGGCCGGCGTCGGAGTCGATCGCCGGCCGGACGTCCTTGCCCGCCTCCGGGTTCTCCAGGATCTTGCCGCCGGCGGAGGAGACCAGGGCGCTGACCCACACCATGAAGCCCTCGTACAGGTTGCCCTGTACCTCGACGGTCTTCCCGGCCCGGGAAGCCACGTCGATGATCTGGCTCCACGTCACCGGGTCACGAGCCGGGTTGATGTTCGCGCCCTGCACCACCGACTTGCGGAACCACAGGAGCTGGGTGTTAGCCCAGAACGGCGCACCCATGAGCTTGCCGTCCCACATGCCGGACTCGATGGGGCCGGTGAGGGCGCCGGCGTTGAGCTCTCGGGCCTCGGCGTCGGTGTAGGGGCGGAGGAAGCCGGCCGCGGCGAACTCGGGGATGAACGGCGGGTCCAGGCTCATCAGGTCGATGGAGGAGTCCTTGGCCGCCAGCCGCCGCACCAGCTGCTCCCGCTGGCCGGTGGCGTCGTTGGGAAGGACGGAGGTCTCGATGCGGAAGGCGCCGTTGGACGCCGCGCTGCACTTGGCCGCCAGCTCGGCCTGCCCGCCATTGTCGGGGTTGATGTACCAGTTCAGGGTGGGGATGCCCGACCCACCGCCGCCACAGGCCGACATCGCCGATGCCGCGAGGACCATGGCCACCGCCACCGTCCCCCTGCGCCTGTAGGACACGCCGATCCCCTCTTCCCCCTACGCGGAAGCCCACTCCTCGAGCGTCAGCACGGTTGTGAAGCAGGTTGTTACCAATCGAACCTCTGTCTACACCTCTTCCTCGAAGATCACACGCTCCGACGGCCGGAAGCGCAGGACAGAGTCGCTGTAGGAGCGCACAGCGGTGTCGTTGTCGACCTCTTGGCCGGCGGCCTCCGACAGGTAGTACCGGTGCTCGAGCAGCTCGTGAAACAGCTCGGCGGGCTCTCTCCGGCCCACCAGCTCCGGGGGGATCCGGGCGACGACGGGTTCGAACACTTCGGCGATCCACCGGGCGGCAATGACGGCCTGGGGCAACGGCCGGCCCTCGACCCGGGCGAGATGGGCGCCGAAGGCGGCGATGTCGTTGAGGAGCCGGCGGGCCTGGTTCTCCTGGACCTCCAGCCCCGTCAGCCGGCGCAGCTCCCGGGAGTGGTGGCCCTCCTCGACGAGTGCCGGTGTGACCCGCAGGCGGTCAGCGCCGGCCTGCTGCTCGACGATCAGCTCCCCCACGTCGAAGCCCAGCTCGTTGAGGCGGCGGATGCGACCCTCGATCAGGTGCCGCTCGCCGACGTCGATGTCGAGGCTGGCGGTCAGCTCCTCCCAGAGCAGGGTGTACCGCTCCTCGAGCAGGTCGGCGAGGCCCAGCACGTCGACGTCGGGCGACAGGAGGCCGGCGGCCTCGAGGTCGAGCAGCCCACCGGCCACGTTCTCCCGAGCCAGGTCCACGTCCGCCGCCCGCATGCCTTCCGGGAGCGGCCGGCGGTGCTCGGTGGTCTCGGCGTCCACCAGGTAGGCCATCAGGGCGCCGGCGTCGCGCCGGAACAGCAGGTTGGCCAGCGAGCAGTCGCCCCAGTAGAAGCCCTCGACGTGGACCCGCACGAGCAGGACGACGGCGGCGTCGACCAGCTTCCGGCCCAGCCCGTAGCCGCCCTCGGTGCCGAACAGGTAGCCGTAGGGCAGGGCGTAGTCGAGGTAGCGGGTGACGAGGACGGCACCGAGGTCCCCGCCACCGACCGCCTGACGCCCAGTGACCAGGCCGACCGCCTCCACCACCGGCAGGTTCTCCTCGGCCAGGAGGCGGAGCATGGCGTACTCGCGCGCGGCGTCGGCCGGCGTGGTCTCCTTGAGGGCGTAAACGCGGTCCCCGTCGCCCACGAACCGCACCACGTGGCGGCTGGCGCCCTTGGCCATCCGGACGAGGCGGGGATGGTCCCACTCGGCCAGCGGCACGGACCAGGGCAGGTCGAGCAGGTCCGGGGGCTGCCTACGGGGGATGAACTGGAGCCGGACCGCCACCGCAACCACCATAGGGTGGCGCATACTTCTCCCATGCTCTTCGCGCGGCACAAGGGCCGCATGCCGGCGCCCGAAGAGGCGCTCCCCGGGCGAGATCTCCCAATGGCGCTGTCCGACCGCCACCTGGTCAAGGGCACCCCGCTGCAGCCGCCGTTCCCAGACGGGATGGAGACGGCGGTGTTCGGCCTGGGCTGCTTCTGGGGCGCCGAGCGCAAGTTCTGGACGGCGCCTGGCGTTTACACGACCGCGGTCGGCTACGCCGGCGGCTTCACGCCGAACCCGACCTATGAGGAGGTGTGCAGCGGCCGCACCGGCCACACCGAGGCCGTGCTCGTCGTGTTCGACCCGACGGTGACGTCGTTCGAGGCCCTGCTGCGCATCTTCTGGGAGAGCCACGACCCCACACAGGGCATGCGCCAGGGCAACGATGTCGGCACGCAGTACCGCTCGGTGATCTACGCGTCGACGCCGGCGCAGCTGGCCGCGGCCGAGGCGTCGAAGCACACCTACCAGCAGATGTTGGAGAAGGCCGGCTTCGGCGAGATCACGACCGAGCTGGCCGAACGGACCGACTTCTACTACGCCGAGGACTACCACCAGCAGTACCTGGCCCGGAACCCCAACGGCTACTGCGGCCTGGGCGGTACCGGCGTCAGCTGCCCCGTCGGCCTGGCCGCCGCCGATTGAGCCGGCGCCGGCGGGCTGTGGCGCTGGTCATGGCCTTCGGGCTGGCGGCCGGGGCCTGCTCTGAGTCCGATCCGCCGGCGGCGCCGTCCGCCGGCGGTGGCGGGACGGAGCCGGCGAGAGGCCCGGTCGAGCTCCAGGTTACCGAGGTGGCCCGGGGTCTCAGGGTGCCCTGGTCGCTGGCGTGGGACCCCGCCGGCGCCCTCTGGTTCACGCAGCGCACCGGCCAGCTGACCAAGCTCGACGGGCCGTCGCGTGACATCGCTGGCGTGACGCCGATCGGCGAGGGCGGGCTGATGGGCCTGGAGATCGACAAGCAGGGCCGGATGTTCCTCATGTACACCGCGGCCCAGGACAACCGCATCGTGCGCCTGGAGGGCGACGGGTCCCAGAAGGTCCTCGTCTCGGGCATCGCCCGGGCCGCCATCCACGACGGCGGCCGCCTGCGCTTCGCCCCCGACGGCACGCTGTACGCCTCCACCGGCGACGCCGGCCAGACGGCTCTGGCGCCCAACCCGTCATCGCTGAACGGCAAGGTGCTCAAGGTCGACCCGGAGAACGGGGGCTCCACGGTGTTCAGCCGAGGCCACCGGAACCCCGAGGGGCTGTGCTTCGATGCTGCAGGGCGGTTCCTCTCGACCGAGCACGGCCCCACCGGCAACGACGAGGTGAACGTCCTCAGCAACGGCTTCGACGGCGGGTGGCCGGGCACGGCCGGCAACGGCATCCGGAACTACTCGCCGTCGGTGGCGCCGGCAGGCTGCGCCATCTACAACGCCGATCTCATCCCCCAGTGGAAGGGTTCCATGCTCTTCGGCACGCTGCGGGGCGAGGGGCTGCGCCGGCTGACCTTCGCCGCCGATGGCTCGGTTGCCGGCGAAGAGGTGCTGTACGAGGGGGAGTACGGCCGCATCCGGGACGTAGCCGTGGGCCCGGACGGTGCCGTGTACTTCACGACGTCCAACCAGGACGGCCGCGGCTCGCCGAGCGCCGGCGACGACCGGATCCTGAGGATCGGCCCCGCCCGCTAGCCCGCTCGCCTGGGCACCGGGCGGCGCCGGTGGTTACCCTGTGGAAATCCCGGGACCCGTTGGGCACCGGCGCGACCAGATGGCGACCAATCTCAGACGGATCCCGGGGGTGACCGCCAAGGGGCGGAAGCGGGTGGGGTCGCGCCATCGGGACACCTGGACGTTCGGGGAGGCGGGCCCGAAACCGCTCGACCTCCGCCCATGGGGGGCGCTCCGCCGGCGCCGGCCGGCGCTTGGCCGCAAGCGGCGGGTCTCGGCCCTGACCGCGGCGCTGGCCGTCGGGTACGGAGCGGCCGGCCTGTACGGCCTGAGCGCCATCCGCAACCTCACCAACGTCGATGTGACCGTCGATGGCCTGGCGGACGGCGCCACCCTCACCTCGGCCACCCTCGCCGAGCGGATTGTCGCCTTCGCAGTGAAGCCGGCGAGGGACATCGACCGCAGCACGCTCGAGCTCAACGGCGTCACGGTTCCCGAGAAGGCGTTCACCGTCAACCAGTCGAGCGTGCTGTGGCAGCCGGGGACGCTGGCCGAGGGTCAGCACGAGATCGTCCTGTCCGTGCCCCGTCCCGGCATGGGCAACTCGAAGTTCCACCGCCGCTTCACCGTCGACAACACCCCACCGGCCATCGGCGTGCCGCCGCTGCTGGACGCCAGCGGCGTGTGCGAGGCGGTGACCGTGCGGGGCCGGGTGGAGCCGACGTCCACCCTGACCCTCGACGGCGTCCCGCTCGCCCACAACGCCGGCGCATTCACCCTGCGCTATGACCGCCCGCCGCCGGCCCCGCTGCATCTGGCGGCCACCGATGTCGCCGGCAACCAGACGGTGCAGGAGGTCATCGCCCCCGTCCGTTACCCGGGCGGCCAAGGGGTGCACGTCACCGCCGCGGCCTGGGGCTACGAGCCGTTGCGCCGCAGCATCCTCGCCCTCGTCGACGCCGGCCTCGTCTCCGCCATCCAGCTCGACCTCAAGGACGAGGGGGGCGTCGTGGGCTACGACTCCCGCCACCCCCTGGCCAACCAGATCGGCGCCGTTATCCCCGAGTACAACCTGCGGGAGACGGTGGCCGAGCTCAAGCGCCGGGGCGTCCGGGTGATCGGACGGATCGTGGCCTTCCGTGACGCCCCGCTCGCCCGATGGGCATGGAACAACGGCCGGCGGGACTGGGTGGTGCAGACGCCGACCGGAAGGATGCTCGAGACCTACGGGGGCTTCACGAACCCGGCCCACTCCGAGGTGCACCGCTACAACCTCGAGATCGCCATCGAGGCCGCCGACGCCGGCATCGACGACATCATGTGGGACTACGTGCGCCGGCCCGAAGGCGACCCTGCCACCATGGTGGTGCCCGGAGTCCCGACCGTCGTGGACTCCTCGGCGACGGGCGTGGTCAACTTCCTGGCCACCACCCACGCCGCCCTGCGCGCCCGCTGCGTCTACCAGGGCGCGGCCGTGTTCGGCATCGCCGCTGACCGCCCGGACGCTGTCGGGCAGGACATTCCCCGCATGGCCCGCCACGTCGAGTACCTGGCGCCGATGCTCTACCCATCGCATTGGGTGCCCGGCGAGTACGGGGTGGCCAACCCCAACAAGCAGCCCTACGACATCATCAAGGCGACTCTTGCCGACTTCCAGGCCAAGATCGCCGGGACCGGCGTGCTGCTGGTTCCGTGGTTGCAGGACTTCAGCCTGGGCCATCCGTACGGGCCGGCGGAGGTCCGGGCCCAGATGGACGCCGCCGCCAGCCTGGGCGTGCCCGACTGGCTGCTGTGGAACGCCAACGTCACCTACACGGTGGCCGCCCTCGACCGCTCCCGCGTTTCTTTGCGTCAATAGGTCAAACGACTCAAGTTCCCGTCATTCCTGTCGATAACGCGAGCGGGCGGAGTTCACGCAGAGTGACGGGAGGGTCACTGTGAGAAGAAGCAAGCCTGTCGGCTTCGTCGTCATCAGCCTGGGAATTCTGGCCTTTATCGGCGCCGCCGTCCTGCCGGTCAGCCCGGCGACCCAGCGGCTCGGGCCATTCAAGGTGGACATCCGGGGCGACAACTGCGGCCCCGCCGGCTACGTGCTCTACGACGACCTGGCCAGCGACATCTGCCGGGAAGCGGCCCAGCGTCGCCTTCTGGCGGCCGGCGCGATCGGCGTGCTGGTCGTGGCCTTCGGGATGGCATTGTTCGCCGGCGGCGACGCTCCCCACGGGTCGCGCATCCAGCTCGGCTCGCCGGCCGTCAGTCGCCGGGAGGCACGTCGCAGTCGAGGCAGTAGACGTTATACGCCCGGTTGATCACCGGCTGGGCGACGTTGCGGACCTGAATACCACCGGGCGTGAACCCCTTCTCGGTGCCGCCGTGGGCGTGCCCGTGGATAGCTACGTCGGCTCCCGCCCGGTCGACGGCCTCGCCCAGGAAGTAGCTGCCGAGGAACGGGTAGATCTCGAGGCGCTCGCCCCGCAGCGTGTGGTCGGTGGGCGCGTAGTGCATGAGGGCGACCCTGCGCTCGACGCCGGCGGCGGCCAGCTCCTCCAGCGACTCCCGGAGCGAGTCCGCCGCCTCCTGGGCGTGGCGCACGAAGGCCTTCATCATCGGCTCGCCGAAGTCACTCCCGGAGGCGCCGGGAAACCCGGTGCCGAACCCCTTCACGCCGGCGATACCCACCGGGGTGCCCTCGACGTCGATGACAGTCGAGGTCCCTTCCAGAACCTCGACGCTGGCGCCGGCCAGGACCTCGGTGACCGCCTTCTCCTGGTCGGAGTGGTAGTCGTGGTTGCCGAGCACGGCCACGACGGGGACGGGGAGGCCTTCCAGCTCGCGGGCCAGCACGGCGGCCTCCTCGGGATCGCCGAGGCGGGTGAGGTCGCCGGCAAGGAGCAGGACGTCGGCCTGGGTGGCGATGTCCTCCAGGTGCGGGCGCAGCGTGCCGGCCGAGTCGGCACCGAAGTGGATGTCGCCGACCGCGGCGATCCGGATCACCGCAGGTGCTCCACGCGCGGGTGGTCGCCCAGTTCGGTGACGACGGTTTCGTTGTGGATCTCGTAGTCGGGCAGGACCTCGCCGGCCACCACGCCGACCGCCCGCTGCCGCTCCTCGGTGGGCACCTGCCCGGTGAGGAACACCTTGCCGGCGGCGACGCGGACCTGCACGCCCATCTCGGCTACCCGCTCGTCGGTGGTCAGGGCGTCGCGTAGGCGTTGGACCACGTAGTCCTCCGGCTCGGAGGTCATGAGGCGAAGATCGCTTCGAACAGGGCTTTCACGGGTTTCACGGGCACCCCCAGGTCGTTGGACTGGGCGTAGAGCAGGAGGCTGAGCACCCGCCGGGCCCCGTGCCGGCGGGCCCGGGACACCAGGTATTCCCAGTCCAGTTCCGACCCGGTGATGACGCCGAGGGCGTCGTGCCAGTGGTGGGGCATGTGCTCATCCGCGGTGAGCGCCTTGATGATCAGCAGGTCCTCGGGGGCGATGATGCGGCACGCGCAGCCCCGCACGTCGACCACCCGGGCGTGGGCCAGCATCTCCTCGTCAAGGTAGATGTCACCGGTGGAGCGGAAAATGACGTCGACGAGGATGTCGTCCTTGAACCCCTTGTAGAGCCAGCGGGGGTCGGTCTCGTCGGTAGTGAACCCGCTGGCCTCCAGGACGTCGAGGGTCAGCCGGGCCTTCTCGGGCTCCACGAAGAGGTCGATGTCGTTCGTGCCCCGGGGCCGGCCGAACGTGGCCGAGCTGATCCCGCCCATGAGCACGTAGGGGATGTCCTTGTCCTCGAGAGCGGCGATGGCGTCGCGCAGGACGGCGAGGAAGACGTCCTCGTCGACCTCTCGGCCGTTCGGCGGCGGACCATGGCCCATGCATGGGGACTACCCCGAGCGGTTGGGTAGTAACAGACAAATGAGCGAGCACGCCGCCACCAAAGGGCGGCGAGCGCAGCGACCAGGAGGACAATGAGCGATCTCGAGGTCCCCGAGCCCGATGCCGTTGAGCAGGCCCAGCCCGTCGCCAGCGAAGCCGGCTTCACCGAGATGACCTCGGATCCCGAGGTCCCCGAAGCCGACGCCTACGAGCAGGCGATCGAGGAGCCGGTGGACGAGGAGGACAGCCTCCGGTAGCCGGGGACCGGCGCGTCCCACACGTTCACCACCCGGTCGAGGGGCAGGAAAGTGTCCTCGCCGTCGTTCACCACCCACAGGGTGTTCCTCCGGGCCAGCACCAGCGGCACCGGTCCCAGTATCGACCCGTCGGTGAGGGCCACGTTCACCCGCCGGCCTTCCAACCGTTGCACGTCGATCTGCGTTCCGATCATGGCGCCATTCTTCGCGATAGCCGCTGCTGCGGGAACTGTGGTGCCACCAGTTCGCCGAGGGGGTGCTAGCCCTACCCCAGCTTGGCCCGGAGGAACTCCAGGGTGCGGACCCAGCCCTGCCGGGCGGCATCCTCGTCGTAGACCTCGGTCCGGCTGTCGTTGAAGAACGCCTGGCTGGTGCCCGGGTAGCTGAAGATGCGCACCTCCTTGCCGAGGTCGGTGAGCCGGGCCTCGAAGGCGGCCACGGCGTCGGGAGAGGCTATGTCGTCGTGCTCGGCGTAGTGGCCCTCGACGGCTGCGGTCAGCGCGGACCAGTCCGGCTCCGCCCTTTTCGGGGCGATCCCGTAGAAGGGCACGGCGGCCCGCACCGCATCCGGTCGGAGCGTGGCCAGCCACAGGGCCAGCCCGCCGCCCATGCCGAACCCGACGACGGCGATTCCGTGGCCACGGACCGCGTCGTGGGCCTGGAGGTAGTCCACCGCCCCGGAAAGGTCGCGAGCTGCCCGTTCGAGGTCGAGGGCCAGGAGCGCCTTGGCCGCCTCGTCGGGCTCCCTGTTGGGCACCGTCTTGCCGTGGTAGAGGTCGGGCGCCAGCGCGGTGAAGCCCTCGGCAGCGAAGCGGTCGCACACGTCGACGATGTGGTCGACCAGCCCCCACCACTCCTGGACCACGACCACGCCGAGTCCGGCGCCTTCGTGGGCCGGCGCCAGGTAGCCGCCGCCGGTGCTGCCGTCGCTCGGGAACTCCACCATCTCGCCCATCGCTGCTCCCTACCCAATACCGCTGCCGGTGAGCTCCGGAGCGTCCGGGCAGTCGGCTCGCTCCAGCGCCTCGGCGGGGCTGATCACGCCCTCGGGGCCGGCGATGGCGGTGGCGAGCTCGATGGGGACGACCTCCCAGTCGGCGTCCCAGGGGTCGCCCAGGGCGGTGATCCTGTCGACCATGGCGCCCCACAGCCGGGTGGGGAGGATGCGGCCGGCGCCGGCCACCACCCAGACGGGGATCTCCTCGGTGTAGGCCACGGCGGCGGCGGCCCGTGAACCGCTGACGGCGACGAAGCCGGTGGGCCCGACGGCGGAGGCGTCGAGCAGGACCAGCGTGCTGTTGGCCACGGCGGCGCCGATGCCGCCCTCCGGCACCAGGGCAGCGTCGGAGCCGGCCCGGTCGAGGGCCGCGACCAGCGGCGATCCGTCGCCCAGGACATCGACGACCAGCACCCGGGCATCACCCCGCCGGCGCAGCGCCTCGGTGATCTGCTCGGGCCAGCCGAGCACGGTCAGCACCGAGTCGTCGGGGAGGCAGGCGGCCAGGACCGCCGGCGTTACGTCCTCTCGGAGCAGCTCCGCCGATAGCCACGCCTCGGTGCTCGGGTCGGCGGAGGCGACCACCCGAGCGGCCAGCCACCACAGCGGTCCGGACGTGGGCTGGCGGTCCACCAGGCGCCGGCAGGCCATGACGAGGGCGCGAGGGTCGTCCGCACAGCCGGACAGGGCGGCTGCCGCCTCCCGGGCCAGCATCCCCGGATCTTCTCCCGAGGCCCGGGCCACCATCCGGAGCCGCTCCATCGGGTGCATGGCCGGTCTACGGGAACCCGGGCTTGAACACCATGAGGGCCAGGGTGATGACCCAGAGGACGTTCACGACGGCGCCGAGGGCCGCCGCCCGCTTGCCCAGAGCCTCCACCTGCGTCGCATTCCCGCCCGCGGCCCGCAAGGCCACCAGCTTGCGGATGGTGGGGACCTGGAGCCCTGTCGCCAGCCCCATGAGCACGAAGTACAGGAGGAACGAGAGCGAGATCCAGGCCTGGCTGAACTGCCACACGTCGTCGCTCATCAGGATCAGCAGGATGCCGAGGATGGGCACGGCGCCCACGGCCACGGTGGGCACTTGCCCCGAGACCTTCAGCGTGGCCTGCGCGACCACGAGCCCCTCGTCACCCGGGAGCCTTCGCGACTCGATGCCGTAGAAGCCGGCGATGAACATCCCGCCGAAGCCGATGATGGCGGTGAGGATGTGCAGGACCAGCACCACGTTGTAGAGATCGCCGTCGACACCCATTGGACCTCCTGACTGCGCTGCTTGGCTCCCAGGAACATAGTTGGGTTACCTTCCTCCCGCCGTGGCTACCACCCTCGTTCCTGACCTGGCTCTGGTTCCCGTGAGCGGCCACCCGCGCACGGTCCGTGAGCTGCTGACTACCTTCCACCTGCTGCTCGTCGCCGTCGACCCGGCGAGCGTGCGCAGCAAGTGGATCGTCCCCACTGCGGCGCGGGTGCTGTTCGAATACGAGCAGGCCGACTGCCGGGTGGCCTGGCTGGTGGCCGGCGGCGACGCGGCCGACGCCCGCAAGCTCCTCGGCCGCTGGGCCAAGGAGATCATGACCTTCGTCGACCCCGACCTGACCGCAACGAAGGGCCTGGGCCTGGCGACCCTTCCCGCCATCGTCCACGTGAGCCAGACTCTGGAGGTTGTCAACGCCATCGAGGGCTGGGACCCGCCGGCGTGGCGGGAGCTGACCAAGGAGCTTTCGCGGCGGATGTCGTGGAGCCGTCCGCACATCCCGGCGCCGGGCGATCCGGGCCCGTTCGAGGGCGCTCCCCTCCCTCGGGTCTAGGGCCTCGGTCCGTCGGTCAGGGACAGGGCGGCCAGGACCAGGAGGGAGGTCGGTGCCTCCCGGAGCTCTCCCAGGATGTAGGTCGAGCGGTTCACGGAGTCGAGGGCCGACGTGACCGTCGGTGCGTCGACCCGGCGGCGCCTCAGCTCCGTCGCCAGCACTGCCGCATGGACCTGCACGAGGGTGGACCTCCCTTGCCCGGTTTGTCCCTTCAACCCTCCGCCCTCAAGCCTGTGGAGTGCAAGAGCCCAAAGCTGTGGACACCCTGTTACAGGACGCCTCCGCGCGTCATGGCCACCACGTCCAGTACCCGGTCGACCTCGCCCGATCGCAGCAGGCCCCGATCGAGCACTACCTCGCGCAGGGTCTTGCCCTCCACCGCCGCCTGGTGGACGACTGAGGCCGCCTCCTCGTAGCCGATATGAGGGGTCAGGGCGGTAGCCAGCGCGGACGACGACTCGGCGTTGGTCCGGCACCGCTCCACGTCGGCCTCGATGCCGGCCACGCACCGGTCAGCGAGGAGCCGGGCAACAGTGGACAACAGGTGGACGGACTCCAGCAGGTTGCGGGCCATCATCGGCATCGCCGTGTTGAGCTCGAAGGCGCCGGCGGTGGCGCCGAAGCCGATGGCCGCGTCGTTGCCCACCACCTGGGCCGCTACCTGGTACACCGCCTCGGGGATCACGGGGTTGACCTTGCCGGGCATGATCGAGCTGCCCGGCTGGAGGTCGGGAAGGCGGATCTCGGCGATACCGGCTCGGGGGCCGCTCCCCATGAGCCGCAGGTCGTTGGCGATGCGGGCCAGCGACAGGGCGACGGTGCGGAGCGTGCCCGAGGCCTGGACGACGGCATCCCGGCCGCCCTGGGCCTCGAAGTGGTCGGCGGCCTCCCGCAGCGGAAGGCCGGTTGCGGAAGCCAGCCGCTCGATCACGGCGCCGGCGAACAGCGGCGGGGCGTTGATGCCGGTGCCGACCGCGGTGCCGCCGAGGGCCAGCTCGGCCAGGTGGGGCAGGGCGCTGCGGGCCCGTTCCACGCTGTGCTCGACGGCGGTGGCGTAGCCGGCCAGCTCCTGGCCGAGGGTCACCGGGGTGGCGTCCATGAGGTGGGTGCGCCCGGCCTTCACCACGGTCGCCATCTCGGCGGCCTTGTGGCGCAGCCGACTGGCCAGGTGCTGGAGCGAGGGGACCAGCTCCCGCTCGATGCCAAGGGCGGCAGCCAGGTGGATTGCGGTCGGGAAGACGTCGTTGGAGGACTGAGACGCGTTGACGTGGTCGTTGGGGTGGACGCGCCGGCCCAGGCGCTCGGTCGCCAGGTTGGCGATCACCTCGTTGGCGTTCATGTTCGACGAGGTGCCCGAGCCGGTCTGGAACACGTCGATCGGGAAGTGGTCGTTCCAGTTGCCGGCGGCGACATCGGCCGCGGCGGCGACGATGGCATCGGCGATCTCGCCCTCGATGACGCCGAGGCGGGCGTTCACCACCGCGGCCGCGCCCTTGACCGCGGCCAGGGCGGCGATGAGGCGGTGGTCGATGCGGACGCCGGAGATCGGGAAGTTCACGGTGGCCCGCTGGGTCTGCGCCGCCCATTTGGCCCACGCCGGCACCTGGATCTCGCCCATGGAGTCGTGCTCGATCCGCGTCAGTTCATCGTGTGTCATTGTGTGTCGACCGTACCTTGCGGCTGTGGACACGCCCGTCTAGGGTGCGAGCGAACCGCGTAGCCCCCCCGAGCGACCGCGAACGGGGCGACATTGTGAGGCCAATGACCCCACGGCACGGGCGGCTCGGCGTCCTCGTCGGGATCGCGCTGCTTTTCCCACTTCTGACGGCGCCGGCTACCTTCGCAGACCCCCTCGCGGACAAGCGGGCGGAGGCGGCCCGCATCCGGGAGCAGCTCGAGCGCCAGGGGGAGAAGGTCAGCATCCTGGCCGAGCAGTCGAACCGGGCCCAGATCAAGATGTCGCAGGTCGAGGGCTCGTTGGCCAAGACCGAAGCCGAAGTCGCTCGCTCCGACGAGCGGCTTCAGGCCGTGCGGGCTCGGCTGGCGACGGCCGCGGTGGTGGCCTACGTCCACGGCGGCAACAACGCGCTGATCGGCAAGCTGGTCCGTGGCGGCCAGGACGACATGATCGTACGCACCCAGTACCTGCGGGTCACCGCGGCCGACCAGCGCCGGATCATCGGCGAGGTGCGGACGGCGAAGCAGGACTTCGAGGTGCAGAAGTCCCGCCTGGAGGCCGAGCGCAAGGCGGCGGCCGACGCCGCTGAGCTGGCTGCGTCGGCCAGCAACGCGGCGCAGGATGCCGAGGGCGCCCAGCGGGCCGTCCTCGGCCAGGTGACGGGTGAGGTGGCCCAGCTCGTGGCCGCCGAGCAGGCCCGTCGCGAGGCCGAGGAGATCCGCAACCGGCCGGCGCCGGCGGCCGTGACCGCGGCCACCACACCTCCGGTCACCGAGGCACCCCGGGTGCCGACCTCGGCGCCGGCCGGGACCCCCACGACCGTGGCCGCCAAGGCCGCCGCCGTGCCGACCTCGGAGAAGGGCGCCATCGCCGTGGCCGAGGCCCGCAAGCAGCTGGGCAAGCCCTATGTCTACGGCGGTTCCGGCCCCGACAACTTCGACTGCTCCGGCCTCACCGCGTGGGCGTGGAAGGCCGCAGGAGTGCGGCTGTCGCACTCCGCCTACACCCAGTACTTCGAGACCACCCGGGTGCCGGTCGACCAGGTGCAGCCCGGTGACCTGCTCTTCTTCGGCAAGGACGGCGTGGAGAGCATTCACCACAACGCCATCTACATCGGTGGCGGCGACATGATCGAGGCCAGCCAGACCGGCACCCCTATCCGCATCCGCGGCTGGCGCGCCGGCGATCTGGTAGGAGCAGGCCGCCCGGGCTAAGCCCCAGGCCGGGGCCTGGTCCGGGCCACCTCGAACCACACGGTCTTACCCGCCCCGCTGCGCCGCAGCGACCCCCACCGGTCGGAGAAGCCCGACAGGATGGCCATCCCCCGCCCGGAGGTATCCGTCAGCTCCGCTTCCTTCTCGACCGGACGCACGCCCGAGTCGTCGCTCACCTCCACGTGAATGACCGCCGGCCGGACGTGCACCATGACCCGGGGGCTGCTGGCGGCGTGGACCACGGCGTTGGTCACCAGCTCGCTGACGCACAGGACGATGTCGTCAATGCGATCGCCGTCGGTCCACCCATCGAGGGTCGACCGCACCAGCTCCCGGGCCTCGCCGGCGCTGCGGAGGTGGGCGGGCAGGTCCTCGGCGGCCCTGGCCAGGACCGCCTCGAGCCGGTCGACGACCCGGGTGACGTCGTTGATGGCGGCCGGCAGGTCGGTGGGGGCGAGGTCCTTGCCGATGTAGCCGACGGCGCCGGCCGCGGCGGCCACCGTGGCCAGCTCCTCCGGCGGGCGGCTGGACACCAGGACGACGCGGGCCGGCGCCAGCGTGACCACCAGCTCGAACGCGCCGGGGACGGACACGTCCAGCAGGACGACGTCGGGCGCTCCGGCCTCCGCCGCGTCGATCGCGGACCGGACGTCGCCGGCCTCCCGCACGGGAGCGAACCCGAACGCGCCGTCGAGGCCCAGGCGCACCAGGAGGCGGTAGTCCGGGTCGGTGTCGACCACCAGGACGTTCGTCGTCACCGGCGGGCGACGGGCAGCGTGAAGGAGATGGAGGTGCCCGCTTCGGGAGTCGCGCACCAGATGGCCCCACCGTGGCCTTCGACGATGCGACGAGCCACCGCCAGGCCGGCGGGCGGCCGGTCGCCGTTGGCCCCGTTGTCGCCGAGGGGCAGGAGGCTGAACAGCCTCGGTCGCACCTCGGCCGGGATGGGGTCGCCGTCGTTGGACACCGTGACCGTGACGAGCGCCGGCCCCGGCTGAGCTTCCACCCGGACGGTCAGCCCGCCGGCGCCTCCGTGGCGGATGGCGTTGTCCAGCAGCACCCCGAAGAGCCTGACCAGCTGCGGTCGGTCGCCCCGAACCTCGGGGAGCTCGTCGGTGATGACCGTCACGCCGGCGCTGGCCAGCTCGCCGGCCCGGGCGCCGGCGGCCTCGTCGACCACGGCGTCGAGCTCGACCGGCTCCAGCTGGAAGCCTGCGCCGGAGAGCCGGGCGTACTCCAGCAGGCTCCCGACGCGGGCTCGCACCTTGGCGACGTTGGCCTCGGTGCGGGTGATCAGGAGGCCGGCCTCCGCGCCCAGGCCCTCCCCATGGCGGGCGACGAGGAGGTCGAGCAGGCCGGCGACGTTGTCGAGCGGCTGCTGGAGCTCGGCGGCGGCAGACGAGGCCATCCGTTCCAGCGCGGCGTTGGAGCGCTCCAGCTCCCCGTTCAGCCGCTCGACCTCCCGCAGCTGGTCGGAGACGGCGGCCCGCTGGCGGTCCAGCTCGTGGCTTTGCCGCCACAGCTCCAGGAAGACGGCGACCTTGGCCCGCAACGCCTCGGGGGAGAACGGCTTGTAGACGTAGTCGACGGCGCCGCTGCGGTAGCCCTGGAGGTGATGCTCGGCCTCCCCGCTGATGGCGGTGAGGAAGATGATGGGGATGTTTCGGGTCCGGTCCCGGGCCTTGATGAGCTGGGCGGTCTCGAAGCCGTCCATGCCCGGCATCTGGACGTCGAGGATGATGACGGCGAAGTCGCCCGACAGGAGGGCGCGCAGGGCCTCCTCCCCGGACCCGGCGCGGACCAGCTCGGCGCCGAGCGGGTCGAGGACCGCCTCCAGGGCCAGAAGGTTGTCTCGCCGGTCGTCGACCATGAGCACACGGGCGGGCGCCTCAGCGCTCACCTGTGAAGCCAGACCCGGAGCGTGTCCAGCAGTTGGTCGATCTCGACGGGCTTGGTGACGTAGTCCGAGGCGCCGGCGGCCAGCGACTCCTCCCGGTCACCCGGCATGGCCTTGGCGGTCAGGGCGATGATCGGGAGGTCCTCGAAGCCGTCCATGTCCCGGATCCGGCGGATGGCCTGGTAGCCGTCCATGTCCGGCATCATGATGTCCATCAGCACCAGCTCGAGGCCCGGGGTGGCGCCGAGGAGGTCGATCCCCTGGCCGCCGGAGTCGGCGCAGACCACCTCGAGACCGTGGTCTTCGAGGGCGCTGGTGAGCGCGTAGAGGTTGCGGACGTCGTCGTCCAGAATCAGCACCTTGCGGCCCGAGAGGTCGGTGGCTCGGGCGCCCGATGAGCGCGACGAGGTATAGGCCGCCGAAATCGCCCGCTCGGCCATCGCCGGCGCCGTTGCCGGCACGGTGGAGGGCACGGCCGCCATCACGGGGAGCATGAGCGAGAACGTGCTGCCCTCGCCCGGGGCGCTGGTGACCTGGATCTCGCCACCCAGCAGGCGGGCGATCTCCCGGCTGATCGACAGGCCCAGGCCGGTGCCGCCGTAGCGCCGGCTCGTGGTGCCGTCCGCCTGCTGGAACGCCTCGAAGATCACCATGAGCTGGTCCGGTTTGATGCCGATCCCCGTGTCGGACACCGAGAAGACCACCACGTCCTCCGCTGCCAGGAGGTGGGGATGGCTGAACCGGGCACCGGCCGGCGCCCGTCCCACCCGCAGAGCAACGGTGCCCCGCTCGGTGAACTTGAGGGCATTCGACAGCAGATTCTTCAGGATCTGCTGCACCCGGTGCTCGTCGGTGGTCAGCGACTCGGGCGCACCGTGGTCGACGTTCACGACGAAGTTGAGCGCCTGCTGGTCGGCGATGGGGCGGAACACCTGCTCCAGGTCGTCGCAGAGCGACTGGACCTTGACCGGGGCGATGGCGATGTCCATCTTGCCGGCCTCCACCTTGGACAGGTCGAGGATGTCGCTGATCAGGCTGAGGAGGTCGTTGCCGGCGTCGTAGATGCTGGCCGCGAACTCGACGTGGCGCTCGCTGAGGGAGCCGTCGCCGTTCTCGGCCAAGAGCCTGGCCAGGATCAGCAGGCTGTTCAGCGGCGTGCGCAGCTCGTGGCTCATATTGGCCAGGAACTCCGACTTGTACTTCGACGAGAGCGCCAGCTGCTCGGCCCGCTCCTCCAGTTCCCGGCGGGCCAGCTCGATCTCGGCATTGGTGTGCTGCAGCTCGCGCTGTTGGCGTTGGAGCTCCTCGGACTGGCTCTGGAGCTCCTGGGCCAGGCTCTGGGACTGGGCCAGCAGCTCCTCGGTCCGCATCGTCGCCACGATGGTGTTGAGGACGATGCCCACCGTCTCGACGATCTGCTCGAGGAACGCCCGGGTCAGGTCGGTGAACGGCCGGAACGACGCCAGCTCCATGACCGCCAGCACCTGGTCCTCGAACACGACCGGCAGGATCACGACGTTGAGCGGCTCGGCCTCGGCGAGGCCGGTGCTGATGCGGGCTGCGCCGGCGGGGACGTCGACGAGGATGGCCTTCTTCTCGATGGCGGCCTGGCCGACCATGCCCTCGCCGGTGCGCCATTCACTCGGCATCCCGCGGTTGTTGCGGTACCCGTAGCCGGCGATGAGCCGGAACAGGGAGTCGTCGGGGTCGCCGCCGGGCTCGGCCATGAAGAAGGCGCCCTGCTGGGCCTGCACCAGCGGGGTCAGCTCGCTCATGATCAGCTGCGACAGGGCCCGCAGGTCGCGGTGGCCCTGGAGCATGGCGCCGATACGGGCCAGGTTGGACTTGAGCCAGTCCTGGTCCTGGTTGCTCTTGGTCGTCTCCCGCAGGGTGACGATCATCTGGTTGATGTTGTCCTTGAGGTCCCCGACCTCGCCGGCGGCGTCGACGGTGATCGTCCGGGTCAGGTCGCCCTGGGTCACGGCGGTGGCCACATCGGCGATGGACCGCACCTGGGTCGTCAGGTTCGACGCCAGCTGGTTCACCGACTCGGTGAGCCGCTTCCAAGTGCCGGACACGCCCTCGACCTCGGCCTGGCCGCCCAGCTTGCCCTCGGTGCCCACCTCCCGGGCCACCCGGGTGACTTCGGCTGCGAAGGCCGACAGCTGGTCGACCATCTTGTTGATCGTCGACTTCAGCTGGAAGATCTCGCCCCGGGCGTCGACGGTGATCTTCTGGGACAGGTCGCCCTGGGCCACGGCGGTGGTCACCTGGGCGATGTTCCGCACCTGGTCGGTGAGGTTGTCGGCCATGGAGTTCACCGAGACGGTGAGGTCCTTCCAGGTCCCCGAGACCCCCCGCACCTCGGCCTGACCACCGAGCTTGCCTTCGGTACCGACCTCCCGGGCCACCCGGGTGACCTCGTCGGCGAATGAGCCGAGCTGGTCCACCATGGTGTTGATCGTGTCCTTGAGCTCCAGGAGCTCGCCGCGGACCTCCACGGTGATCTTCCGAGTCAGGTCGCCCTTGGCGACCGCGGTGGTCACCTGGGCGATGTTCCGAACCTGGGCGGTCAGGTTGCCGGCCAGTTGGTTGACGTTATCGGTGAGGTCCTTCCACGTGCCGGCGACGCCGGGCACCGTGGCCTGGCCGCCGAGCTTCCCTTCGGTGCCCACCTCGCGAGCCACCCGGGTGACCTCGTCGGCGAAGCCCCGGAGCTGGTCCACCATCGTGTTGATGGTGTCCTTCAGCTCGGCCACCTCGCCCCGGGCCTCGACGGTGATCTTCTGGGACAGGTCGCCGCCGGCGACGGCGGTGGTCACCTGGGCGATGTTCCGCACCTGGCCGGTCAGGTTGGCGGCCATGTAGTTCACCGAGTCGGTGAGGGCCTTCCACGTGCCGGCCACGCCGGGCACGTCGGCCTGGCCGCCGAGGCGGCCGTCGGTGCCCACCTCCCGGGCCACCCGCGTGACCTCGTCGGCGAAGGACCGCAGTTGCTCGACCATCGTGTTGATGGTGTCCTTCAGCTCGGCAACCTCGCCGAGGGCCTCCACGGTGATCTTCTGGCTCAGGTCACCCCGGGCCACGGCCGTCGTCACCTGGGCGATGTTCCGCACCTGGCCGGTGAGGTTCCCGGCCAGCTGGTTCACGTTGTCGGTCAGCGCCTTCCACGTGCCGGCGACGCCGGGTACGTCCGCCTGGCCGCCCAGGCGCCCCTCGGTGCCGACCTCCCTGGCCACACGGGTTACTTCGCCGGCGAAGGCCGACAGCTGCTCGACCATGGTGTTGATGGTGTCCTTCAGCTCGGCGACCTCGCCGAGGGCCTCCACGGTGATCTTCTGGCTCAGGTCGCCACGGGCCACGGCGGTGGTCACCTGGGCGATGTTCCGCACCTGGCTGGTGAGGTTGCCGGCCAGCTGGTTGACGTTGTCGGTGAGGTCCTTCCAGGTGCCCGAGACGTCCTTCACGTTCGCCTGGCCGCCCAGCCGGCCCTCGGTGCCCACCTCGCGAGCCACGCGGGTCACCTCGTCGGCGAAGGAGCCGAGCTGGTCGACCATCGTGTTGATCGTGTTCTTCAGCTCGGAGATCTCGCCCCGCGCGTCGACGGTGATCTTCTGGGAGAGGTCACCCCGGGCCACGGCCGTCGTCACCTGGGCGATATTCCGCACCTGGCTGGTCAGGTTGCCGGCCAGCTGGTTGACGTTGTCGGTGAGGTCCTTCCACGTGCCGGACACGCCGGGCACCTCGGCCTGCCCGCCGAGGCGGCCGTCGATGCCCACTTCACGGGCCACGCGGGTGACCTCGGCGGCGAAGGCGCCCAGGGTCGTGGTCATGGAGTTGATGGTCTCGGCCAGGGCGGCAACCTCGCCCTTGGCCTCGACGGTGATCTTCTGGCTCAGGTCGCCACGGGCGACGGCGGTGGTCACCTGGGCGATGGAGCGGACCTGGTCGGTCAGGTTGGACGCCATGACGTTCACCGAGTCGGTGAGGTCCTTCCACCGGCCGGCGACGCCGGGCACCTCGGCCTGACCGCCGAGGCGGCCCTCGGTGCCGACCTCGCGCGCCACCCGGGTCACCTCGTCGGCGAAGGCGCCCAGCGTGTCGGTCATGGAGTTGATGGTCTCGGCCAGGATGGCGACCTCGCCCTTGGCCTCCACGGTGATTTTCTGGCTCAGGTCACCCCGGGCGACAGCGGTGGCCACCTGGGCGATGGAACGGACCTGGTCGGTGAGGTTGGATGCCATGACGTTCACCGAGTCGGTGAGGTCCTTCCACGTGCCCGAAGCGCCGTGGACGTCGGCCTGTCCGCCCAGGCGGCCTTCAGTGCCGACCTCGCGGGCCACGCGGGTGACCTCGTCGGCGAAGGACCGGAGCTGGTCCACCATGGTGTTGACCGTCTGCTTGAGCTGGGCCACCTCGCCCCGGGCGTCGACGGTGATCTTCTGGGACAGGTCGCCGTTGGCCACCGCGGTGGTGACCAGGGCGATGTTCCGGACCTGATCGGTGAGGTTGGAGGCCATGACGTTCACCGAGTCGGTGAGGTCCTTCCAGGTGCCCGAAGCGCCATGGACGTCGGCCTGGCCGCCCAGCCGGCCCTCGGTGCCGACCTCGCGAGCCACGCGGGTGACCTCGTCGGCGAAGGACCGCAGCTGGTCGACCATGGAATTGACCACCCGGCCGATGCGCTGGAACTCGCCCTTGACCGGGTGGCCGTCCATCTGGAGGGCCATCTTCTGGGACAGGTCGCCGTCGGCCACGGCCGAGATGACCCGGGCCACCTCGTTGGTGGGGCGCACCAGGTCGTCGATCAGGCCGTTGACCGAGCCGGCGGCCTCCGCCCACAGCCCGCCGGCGCCGTTGAGCTCCACCCGCTCGGTGAGGCGCCCCTCGCTGCCGGCGGCCTGGGCCACCCGGGCCATCTCCGTGCTCAGTTGGGCCTGGCGGGAGGTGAGGGCGTTGAAGCGCTTGGCCACCTCGGCGTAGGGCGCCGCCCGTCGCGTCGTGAGGCGGACACCGTCCTCGCCGGCCTCCGCCGCAGCCAGGGCCTCACACAGCTCGGCGAGGAACTTGTCCATGGCCTCGCTGCCCGTGCCTTCGGCGAGGTCGACCGCGGTCATCCTCTGTTCCCAACGACAGTGTTGACCGGCATCCTTCACCCCTCCGGCGGTGGCCCCGAGCCAGGTCCCAGAATTGAGGCCGGCGGCCGTTGTGTATCGAAAGCCCAGGCTACCGAAGCCCGTGACAGAGGGTCCGCCAGGGGAACCGCAACTCCCTCGCCGAGGAAGCTCCGCTTCCGAAGGCGATTACCTATACACCCCGTTGTGGCCGACGCTGTAGCGGCCGGGTTGGGGGAAGAGGCTGACGCCGTGGGCGCCGGCGCCGGTGGGGATGGTGGCGATGACCCGGCCGTTGGTGGTGTCGATGGCCGACACCGACCCGTGGAAGCGGTTCGAGGTCCACAGCTGGGCACCGTCGGCGCTCACCTGGATCATGTCCGGGCTGCCCCCGACCCACCAGGTCTGGCGGACCGAGCGGGTGGCGAAGTCGATCACCGAGATCGTCCCGTCCATCCGGTTGCTGACGAAGAGGGTCGCGGCGTCGCGACTCACGTTGAGCCCGTGGGCGCCCGCGCCCGTGTGCAGGAACCCGATCTCGGTCATCGACTCGGGGTCGACGAGGGACACGCCGTGGCGGCCCTGGTTGGCGACGTACAGCACGGTTCCATCGGGGCTCATCTTCACGTCGATCGGCAGCGAACCAACCGTCGCCCGGCCCACCACGGTCATCTCCTCGGTGTCGACCTTCACGACCTGGCCGCTGAACTCGGTGCTGGCGAAGAAGTACCGGCCGTCGGCGGAGAAGTCGGCGTGGTCGACGCCGGGCCAGGGGATGCCGACACTCTTGATGAAGGACCAGTCGACGGGGTTGTAGAAGTCGAGCCGCATGTATCGCTCGGCGACGACGATGGCTTTGGTCCCGTCGGGCGTGAAGTAGAGGTTGTAGGGGTCGGTGATCGGGATGTTCCGGGTCGGCCGCCCGGTCCTCGGGTCGATCTCGGTGAGGGTGTTGCCCTCGGTGTTGTTGACGTAGAGCTTGGTGAGATCCCACGACGGCGTGACGTGGTGGGGGCGCGTGCCGACGGCGAAGCGGTCGACGACCTTCATTGTGGTGGGGTCGATGACGCTGACCGACGCGGCGTCGCTGTTCGGCACGTAGACCCTCAGCGGAACCCCCACGACCGCCGGGCTGAGCTCGTTCTTGACCGTGTGGGAGTAGATGTTCACCGGGCCCGGAGCGACCTCGACCGGCGCCTTGGCGACCGGCCACGCCGGCCCGAGGCGGGGACCGGGGTCGACGACCGGCTGAGCGACCCGAACGGGCGCCGACAGCACGATGGCGGTCTCGCCGTCGGGCACCGGAACCGGCTCGGCCAGCAGGGTGCCGGTCGGCCGGGGCGCCCTGAGCCCGCCGGGGAACAAGGGCTGTGGTGGCGCGAGCGTGGCCTGGAACTGCTCGCCGGCGTCGCGAACCGCCGCCGGCAGCACGCCGGGCTCGGCCATGGTCGCCACTCCGCAGCCGACGAAGGTGAGGACCATGACGAGGAACGCCACGAAGCCGCGAGGAGTCATGGTCCGTGAATTTAGCGGCCTGCAGGACGGGTTGCTTCCGACCGGCTATGACGCGGTGCGCACGACCGATAGGAGCGTGAAGTAGTGGCAGGCGCAGGCCAGGGCGACCATGCCGTGCCACACCTCGTGGTAGCCGAACCACATCGGTGATGGGTTCGGCCGGCGGGTGCCGAGCACGATGCCGCCGGCGGTGTAGATGATCCCCCCGATCAGCAGCAGGGCTATCTGGGTGCCGCTGAGCTGACGGCTCAGCTCGGGGAGGGCCAGAACGCTGGCCCAGCCGAGGCCGATGTAGCAGAGGAGGCCGACCACGGCCTTCTCTGCGATCCCCGACAGTGCCATACCGAAGCCGAGGCCGGCCGCAACCCACACGGCCGTCAGCACCACCCGACCGCTGCGGCCGTCGAGCGCCAGCATGCACAACGGTGTGTAGGAGCCGGCGATCATGATGAAGATCGTCCCGTGGTCGAGCCGGCGAATCCGCCGCCGCCCGGCCGGCGACCAGGTACGCCGGTGGTAGAGCGCGCTGACCCCGAACATGGCAGCCATCCCGATCGCGTAGACGACGCCCGCCAGCCGGGCCCGCCCCGTCGGCGCGCCGGCGATCACCACTGCGCCGGCCGGGACGGAGAGGACGAAGCACACCAGGTGCAGCCAGCCCCGCAGGTAGGGCGGGAGCGGCTCGGGCGAGGCGGCGTCGGGGGCGGGGGATCCCTGGAGGATGTCGGTCACTCCCCCGAGAGGGTACGGCTATGCCACGTGAACCTGCACGTCGGGCCCCGATGGGCGCGGCGGAGATGGGCGGCAATGGCGCGGCTGGTGACAGCGGCCCACGCGCACCACAGAGACGTCAGGGCGCTGCTCTCGACCCACGCGAGGACAGCCACGGCCACCAGGTTGGCGAGGCCGAAGGCGGCGATCCGGCGCTCGCTCGAACGGCTACCCCGATTTTACCGCCGCCCCGTTGTTTTTCAGCTCGTCTTGCGTAAGACCACGAGAGACCTTGGGGCCAAGGACAGCTCCTCGTCGGCCAGCAGGGTCACGCCTTCCCGATCGTTCTCGTGGCGGGCATACCCAAGGGCGCTATCGAGCATGAGCTCGAATGAGCTGGCCCACTTGCCGTTCGGCAGCCGGAACTCCACCGGGTCAGGACCGTTCAGCAGCAGCAGGAAGCTCTCGTCGACGATCCGCTCGCCCCGAGGCCCGGGCTCGGAGATCTCCTGACCGTTGAGGAACATGCCGAGGGCCACAACTTGCCCGGCGAGCCACTGGTCCTGGTCCATCTCGTTTCCGTCCGGCCCGAACCAGCCGATGTCGGCCAGCTCCGAGCCGTGGATCGGTCGCCCTTGGAAGAACTTCCGCCGGCGGAAGACCGGGTGATCGCGGCGCAGCGTCACCAGGCGCTTGGTGGCCGCCAGCATTTCCTGGGCGTCCTCGTCGAGGTCCCAGTCGATCCAGTTGAGCTCGTTGTCCTGGCAGTAGGCGTTGTTGTTGCCCCCCTGCGAGCGGTTCATCTCGTCGCCGGCCACCAGCATGGGGACGCCCTGGGAGAGCAGGAGGGTGCCGATGAGGTTCAGCTGCTGGCGCCGGCGCAGCTGGAGCACCGTGGGGTCGTCGGTCTCGCCTTCGACCCCGCAGTTCCAGGAGCGGTTGTCGTCCGTGCCGTCGCGGTTGCCCTCGCCGTTGGCCTCGTTGTGCTTGTCGTTGTAGGAGACCATGTCGCGCAGCGTGAAGCCGTCGTGGGCGGTGATGAAGTTGATCGACGCCCCTGGCCCGCGGCCGTCACCCTGGTAGAGGTCGCTGGAGCCGGTGAGCCGGTACCCCATCTCGGCGAGCGACGTCCCGTGGCCCCGCCAGAAGTCCCGCACGGCATCGCGGTACTTCCCGTTCCATTCCGTCCACAGCACCGGGAAGTTGCCGACCTGGTACCCGCCCTCGCCGACGTCCCACGGCTCGGCGATGAGCTTCACCGAAGACACGACGGGGTCCTGGTGGATGAGATCGAAGAAGGCTGACAGGCGGTCGACCTCGTGGAAGCCCCGGGCCAGCGCCGAGGCGAGGTCGAACCGGAACCCATCGACGTGCATCTCGGTCACCCAGTACCGGAGACTGTCCATGATGAGGTGCAGGACCTCGGGATGGCGGGCGTTGAGGGTGTTCCCGGTGCCCGTGTAGTCCATGTAATGGCGGGCGTCGTTGTCGACGAGCCGGTAGTAGGCGGTGTTGTCGATGCCCCGGAAGTTGAGGGTCGGCCCCATGTGATTGCCTTCGGCCGTGTGGTTGTAGACGACGTCGAGGATGACCTCGATGCCGGCCGAGTGGAGGGTCCGGACCATGGCCTTGAACTCCCGGACCTGCTCACCCTTGGTGCCCGACGACGAGTAGGCGGCGTGGGGGGCGAAGTAACCGACGGAGTTGTAACCCCAGTAGTTCGAGAGCCCCCGCTTCAGCAGGTCGTGCTCGGACACGAAGTGGTGCACCGGCAGCAGCTCGACGGCGGTGACGCCCAGGCCGGTCAGGTGGTCGATGGCCGCGGGGCTGGCCAGGCCGGCGTAGGTGCCCCGCTGGTGCTCGGGCACGCCGGGGTGGCGCATCGTGAAACCCTTGACGTGGACCTCGTAGATGACCGTCTCGTGCCATTCCCGGCGCGGAAGCTGGTCCTCGCCCCACGGGAACAGGGTGTCGGCCACCACGCTGCGGGGCACGTGGGGGGCCGAATCGCGGGGGTCCGGAACGTCGTCGGAGCCGCCGACCACGTAGCCGAACACGGCCTCGTCCCAGTCGAGCTCACCGTGGATGGCCCGGGCGTAGGGGTCGATCAGCAGCTTGTCCGGGTTGAACCGCTGGCCCCAAGGAGGGTCGTAGTTGCCGTCGACCCGGAACCCGTAGAGCTGCCCGGGGCTCACCCCCGGCACGTAGCCGTGCCAAACGTGGGCGGTGACCTCCGACAGGGGGATCCGGGTCTCGGTGCCCTCGTCGTCGAACAGGCAGAGCGTGACACCGTGAGCGGACTCGGAGAACAGGGCGAAGTTCGTTCCCTCCCCGTCCCAGGTCGCGCCGGGCGGGTACGGGCGACCGGGCCAGAGTTCCATGGGCAGTAGCATCCCCTACCGGGACGCTGTCGCGAAACCCCTCAGCTTCCCCGGAGGTCCTCTTGCAAGGTTTGGCTCGCTGGTGGTCGGCGCTCGACCGCCCATACCGGTTCAACGTGGGGCTGTACGCCCTGGCCGCGGTCGCGCTCGCCGCCATGCTGTTCGAAGTGGCCACCGGCGACGACACGTCGCCCAAGCAGCAGGTGGCCACCCAGTCGCCCACGACGACGCTGCGGCCCACGTCCACGAGCTCGCTGGCCACGACCACGTCGAACGCCACATCGACCTCCTCTTCGACGCCGGCGGAGCCCACGACCACCGTGGCCGGCGCTCCGGCGCCGACCACCCAGGCCGGCGTGGTCACCACTGCGCCCCGCACCACGGCGGCGACGGCGCCGGCGCCCGCGACGACGTCCCCCCCTGCGCCCGCCACCACGGAGCCGCCGCAGGAGACGACGACCACCCAGACGACCCAGCCGGCGGCCACGACGACAACCGTCTCGGTCCCCCCGACGCTGCCGTCGACCACCGTGACCGTGCCGCCGACGATCCCAGGGGCGAGCTCGACGGTTCCCTAGCGCCGTAATCGTCGGCTCGAAGCTCGGTCGACCAGCCCCTGTCCCGGAAGTCCAGGTAGCAGATCTCGTGGGCGTCGACGTGGCGCAGGTGGGGTGTCTAGCTGCGGACCAGGCTGCGCGCCGGCGGGCGCAAAGCGGGAGGGGCGGGCGGGTGGCCGCCGACCGGACCGGCGAGCATGCGGCCCACCGCCAACGCCACCGGCACCGAGAAAGCGCACCAGATCAGCAGGGCCATCACGAGGTTCCTCACCTGATCCCTATCGGCGATTCTTGCGAAAAACTGTAGGCCGAACGACCCACCGCAGGCCAGCCGCGGAGCCAGCGTCTATTGCGCGTTGGCCTTCCCGACCTGGCCTTGTTCGATAAGGATCACCTGCCTGTTGTCCGACAGCAGGGCCGTGTCGATCGGGGCAGCGACGGCCATGACGAGGGCGGCGGCCACCGCCGGCCGGCGAGCGCGGGCGGCCAGCCGAGCCAGCCGCTTGCCGTCATCGAACCGGTCCTCCGGCCCCTCCCGCCGGCGCCGGGCGGCGGCCTCGATGAACGGCACCACTGCGCACACGACGATCAGGCTGGAGAGGATCGACACCTTGATGCCGAACTCCGTCTGCTGGAAGTAGATGAGAGCGGCCGCCACCGCAGCCACGGCAGCCCCGTACAAGATCCGGGCTTCGGGCGCCTTCGGCGCGGTCTGGGGGTCCGAGATCATAAAGAAGACGAAGACCAGGACCTCGGCCGACAGGGCGACGTTCACCCAGTACTCCATGCCACCGATGGACCCGTCGTGCCAGATGGCGATGAACTCGCGGCCACCGAGGGCGAACAGCCCGGTAAGGACGGCGAATGTGACCATGAAGGAGACCGCCATCGGGATCATCTTCACGGCCCGCAGGATCCAGAAGGCACCGAAGAGGATCACCGCGTAGGCGAGAACCTGACCGAGGATGCTGGGGCCCCACCACAGGTACTGGGCGAATACGTGGTTCGGTCCCACCACGAGGAGGCACCACACGATGCCGACGTTCGAAGGGTTGAAGAGGTGCCGACCGGTCGGCCGGATCAGGTGCTTGGACAGCAGCGACACCACGCCGGCCATGACGAAGAACTGGATCCCGTTGAGGCTCCAGTAGTCGCCATGGACGGTCCCGGAGGCCCGGAGGATGAGGGCGATGCTGCTACCAGTAAGGACGCCACTGGCCGGCCACACCAGCGTCCGGGTGTTGCGGAAGGTGATCACGCCCTCGATCAGCCCGCAGACCGCCATCGAGATGAGAATCTGGGCGACGGAGACCTTGAAGTCCAGGAGCGTCTGCCCGAGCACGTGCAGGGTGATGACGACCGCCGAGAGCTTGAGGCGCGGGTCCTTCTTGTTGGGGAGGACGACCGGGATCTCCTGGCCCCGGACCGTGATGTGCGGGCGCGGCGCCGTGGTGGGGGCGGTCACGCTGGCCTCAACGTGGCTGCGGCGTAGGCGCTGTCGATGATCGGGCACCACACGACGACGGACCGGTAGTCGGCGGGGTTCACGCCGGCGGGCACCGTAAAGTTCAGCGAGCCGGTGGTGACGTCGAGGGGCGCCACCCACACCGACGGTGTGCTCATGAACTGCTCGGTCGTTCGGGGTGCCTCGATCGGGCTCAGGCGCAGCTCCAGGTCGATGTTGGCGGTCACGAAGAACTCGTTGAGGCGCAGGACGTGGCGACCGTCGGGCAACCGGTAGAAGTCGACAGTGCCGGTGCCCACCTGGTCCATCCGGTACAGCGAGCCGGTGAGTGCCTTCCGCGTGCCCGGCGAGCTCATCACCGGTAGCGGCGGCTCGTTGAGCGGCACGTCGACCTGCTGGTCGACGGCCATCGTCCACGGGCCGTCCGAGGCCACCTGGAGGGCAATCGGCCCTTTCCGGACCCCGTAGCCGCTGCCAGACCCGGGGCAGGAGGCGTCGACCACCGGGCGAGCCTGGTTGGGCGCCCGCACGACCAGGCGGCCGGTCTGGCACGTCCAGTTGGCCCGCCACTGCACGGCGTCGTTGGACACGTTGAAGGCCGGCGCCGTCATCGAGCCTTGGCCCTCCAGCTTGGTCAAGCCCTGCCACCACGGCTGCGAGCGCAGGACTGACTCGTCCCGGGCCGGCGCCGTGGTCGCCGTGGGGTTGGCCGCCGGCACGCCATCGGCGTCGCGACTGGCCGCCGCCGGCCTGACTGTCGGGCTCTCGGAACCCCACAGTCGCTCCCGCAATCCAAATGCGTTGCCGCCCATTAGGGCGCTGGCCACGACGGCGGCCAGGCCCAGCACGCTGAGCGCCCGCTGGGAGATCGGGGTGGGTCGGCCGGGCAGGACAGTGTCGGTCATGGCAGCGGTGACCTCCTGAGGCTGCCCGGGAGCGGGCTGAGTCGCAACTCCTCGGCCGTGATGTCCTCGAGCCGCCGGCGCCGGGTTTCCACGCCGTACACCGCCATCGCCAGCGCGCCGACTACCAGCGGGATGGCGCCGATGAGGGCGGTCGTGGCGATCGACGGCGGAGTGGTGCCGGCAACGACCAAGGCGATTACCACCACGCCGCCGAGCTTGCTGGCGCCAGCGGCCAGACCGGTGCCCCGGGACCGCACGCGCGTCGGGAACGTCTCCGATGCGTAGGCCACGAGCACGGCGAGGATCGAGCTGATCCCGGTGATCGGCAGGATGAGAAGCAGGTCGAGCCTGGTGCGGTTGTCGGCTACCCGGTCGCCCAGGATCACGAAGCCCAGGAGCGCTGCCGCGGTGGTCAGACCGAGCAGGATCATCGTCTTCTTGCTGCTCCAGAACCCGTAGAGGACGGCGATGAGGAACGTCGCCGGGAACCCGAGGATCGCCGAATCCCGCAGGATCGTGGACGACGTGACCTCGTCGAAGCCAAGCCGTTGCAGGTTCGAAGGGATCCACAGCTGGAAGCCGAACGTGACCAGCCCGACGCCCAGGCCGATGATGGCCACCACGCCGGACAGGCCGCGGAACGGTCTGGCCACCAGCTGTGCCCAACCGCCGCGCACATCCCGTTCCACGTCCAGCTCCGAGTCGCCGGCGTCGACCACGGCGGCACCGTAGCGGGCCATGACGCCCCGGGCCTCGGCGTCCCGGCCCTGCTGGATCAGGAAGCGAGGTGACTCGGGTATCCAGCGGTTGAGGACGATGAGCAGCAGGCCGGTCGGCAGGCCGAGCAACCACAGGATCCGCCAGCCGTAGGTTGGCGTGAGCTCGGCAGAGAGCCAGCTGGTGATGATGTAGGCGCCCGCTACGTCGCCCCCCACCAGCACCATCAGCCAGCCCCGGTGGCGGGACGGGACCGTCTCGGCCAGAAGGGCGAAGGTGATCGGCAGCATGCCGCCCACGCCGAGGCCCATGACGAAGCACATGACGAAGTTCCAGCGGTAGTCCGGCATGGATCCGCACACCGAGGTGGCGATGAACAGCACGCCGGCCAGCAGGATCGACGCTCTCCGCCCGATCCGGTCTCCGAGCCAGCCCCACAGGAACGAGCCCAGAACCGTCCCAGTGATCCCGAAGAGGGGCAGGTAGGCGACGGGCACGCTCCCGCCGGGGTTGAGCGCCGACTTGAGGCCGTACTCCCGTCCCATGCCCGGGACGACGAAGCTCAGGGTAACCGGCTTCATGACGTCGATCGTTACCGCCGCAGCCAGGACGAGGAGCAGCCCGACGTGGGTGCGCGAGAGCTTCGCCTCGTCGAGGGCCCGGACGCGTATGCGCGCCGCGTCCGGCAAGGTCGCGGACAGTTTCGGGAACAGCCCGTAGGCCGTCGCCGCCAAGCCGGCGAGGATGAGCACCATGCCGGCCTTCATTGGAGCGTCGACGGGCATCCCGGACAGCTCGTAGCCCATGTCCTCGGCGCCGAGGTACATGGGAAGGTGCAGGACGACGCCGGCGGTGACCGCCGCAGTCCCCAGCCAGAACGCTCGAGGGCGGTGGAACTGCAAGCCTCCGGCTCGGACAGCCGTCATGAGGTCCAACCTACCCGGGTGCCCGTAAGGCACCCGTAAGTGGCGCGTTATCGGACGATGGCGCGTTCGTCACCGAGCACTGCGCCCTTTGCCCTCAAGGGCCGAACCGCTCCTCTCCGAGTCGCATGATCGGGGACCGCCGGCGCCGCGGCCCACCCCGCCGGGGCCGTCTCTGAGCCCAGGATGGACTGTCACCACTCGGTATCAGTTCCGTCGAAAACGGCCCCTTCGATGATTTCTGCGGGTAGGTAGGAGACGACGTGACGGTTGCGTCCCTCGCGGCCGAGCAGAGTTCCATACTGACGCCGCGAGGTGGAGAGCCCCTACGGCTCCGACTGGGCGGATGGGATCGAAGGGGGCCGAAGGAGGTTCGAATGGAAAATGCGATCATGCTCACCTTCCGTGGCAGTGACCGGGCTCGTGCGTCCCTTGGTGCACTACGTCGCCTTCACGGCACCGGCGAGATCCGGCTCCACGCGGTGGCCATCATCCAGAGGAGCACGACGGGGCGCCCGATGGTCATCGACCAGGCGGAGGACGTCCAAGTCACGGCGACAGCAACCGGCGGCGTGCTTGGGGGAATCGTCGGCCTCCTCGGGGGGCCAACCGGGTTGGTTGTGGGTGGGGCCACCGGTGCAGCCATCGGATCGCTGGTCCACATAGCCAAGGTCGAGAGCGCCGACAAGATACTGCGGACGCTCGGCTCAGCCGTGCCACGCGGGCACACGGCGACGATCGCGGTTCTCGATGAGCCGGTGTCCGCACCCGTCGATGCGCTCGCCTCCGAACTCGGCGTCCAGCCGTTGCGCAGGTCGCTGGCCGACGTCGAATCCGAGATCGCAAACGCTCAGGAGGCCGCTATCTCCGGCCGGCGCGATGATACGGACAAGCGCACGATTGGCGACCAGCTGCGCGACATCAAGGAGGCGGTGGTCGGCCGACCATGACTGGATGCTTCAGCGCGGCTCCGTCGTCCCGTCGCAGCCATCGCGCGTAGGCCGCCGCAGCGGGTGCATCAACGGTGTGAAGGGCCCCATCGAAGGCGACGGCGCCGCAGCACAGTGGACGAGGTACCTCGGAGCTCTTCGCCATGGCCGGACTGATCGTGCCGATCGCCGTGGTTTCCACGCTCCACGGGCTTCGAGACGTTCATCCCGGTTCGCGACGAGGACATCCCGGTGGCGCTCAAGGGCGCAGTGCTTGCAATCGAGGATGAGCGCTTCGCGTCCCATCATGGAATCGACGGGCGGTCGGTGGTGTCCCGGCCTCGCCACTACTCAAGTTGACCGCCGCTGATCAGCTGCGGCGGTGGACGTGCCCGGCGCCGCTGGCAAGACCGGGACTGCAGAGAACCACAGCGACGCCTGGTTTCACCCGAAACCTATCCACGGCAGTGCGGATGGGACACTCGGATTCTCGGAGGCCGCTGACCGGCATCCGCGGTGAGGACCGGGTATACGGCGGAACCATTCCGGCCCGGGCTTGGGCGGCATTCATGGGGCCGGCGTTCGAAAACTCCGCCCTCCCGACTCGCTAGGTCGTCGATGATGATCCGTTCTCCGCTCCGGCCGCCTTGCCTGCCACACGCGACGCAGGGAAGAGGTCCTCGTCGCCACGATGCCACACCGTCCGCTGGGGGAAGGGAATCTCGATGCCCTCCGCGTCGAAGGCCCCCTTGATGCGCATGCGTAGCTCTCGGGCCACTTTCCACTGCGACAGTGGCTTGGTCTTCACCACCAAACGGATGGTGACGCCGTCTGCGTCGAGGCTCTCCACTCCCCACACCTCGGGCGCCTCCAGGATCTCCTCCGACCAAGGCTCGTCTCGCCAGGCCTCCGCCGCCACCCGCTCGATCACGGCCAGAGCATGAGCGGTCTCCGTTCCGTAGGAGACTTGGATATCGAGCAGCGCCCGCGACCATTGCTGCGACTTGTTGGCGACGTGGTCTATCGTCCCGTTCGGGATGTGCCAGACGTTGCCTTCCACGTCTCGCAGGCGGGTCGTGCGCAGGCTCACTCCTTCGACAGTGCCAGTAGCAGGACCGGCCTTGATGACGTCGCCAACCCCGAACTGGTCCTCGATGAGCATGAAGATGCCGGACAGAAAGTCCCGGACGAGATTCTGAGCCCCGAACCCCAGGGCGATACCGACGATCCCGGCGCCGGCAAGGAGGGGCCCGAGCTCGAGTCCGAGCTCACCGAATACCATCAGAGCGGCGATGGACCACACCGCAAAGGTGGTCACGCTTCCGATGAGCGCACCGATGGTCTCCGCTCGTTGGTTTGCTCGAGCCGACGGGAGCGATGTTGTTCGCAGCAGCGTGCCCGCCGTGCGATCCACAGCGGAGGCCACGTCGGCTCTTACGTCGCTCAAGCCACGGGTGAACCGGGCGATGGAGCGTTTCAGTAGGCGGCTAGCAATCCAGGCCAGGAGCAGGATCACACCGATCTTCGCCGGTCGGGCCACAAGGAGATCACTCGCTCGCGCCACCGCCTCGTTGTCCGTGAGCCGGTATACGGAGGTGCACAGCGCATTCGCATCATTTGCGGCTCCGCACGGCTCGCCGTCTGCGGCCATCTGAGCGAGAACGTGGCTGATGAGTGTCAAAGAGGCTCCTTGTTCTGGGCGTGCCTAGGCACCTGAGAGGATTCCGAAGGCGTATCGCGACGCGTTCCGCCCCGAGCACCGGACGCGCTGGATTCCGTCTGTTCAAGCGCCCGCAGCCAGCCGACTCTGGAACCTTCGCTGTGCTGCTTGTACCCCGGCCACATCTAGAGGACATGCGGAGGGCGAGACCAAAACCAAATGGTGACATTTCACCCCGTGACGCAAGCGATGCTCGACCATCCATGAGCCGGGACCGAGCAGCAGGGTTTCACGTCGGTCCCAGGCTCCTCCACTTCGCCCAATTAGCTAGGGGATCAGCCCGGAGCTAGTTGAGTTGTGCTCCCCATGGCGGCGCAGTCGGGAATATATTATCGCGGTTCTTCGAGCGTCTGAGCAACAGTATGGTCACCGCTTCGCGATTCCCGTTCGCATCCGCCGTGGCCGGGTACGCCCTTCGTGGTTACGAGTACAACGGCTGTATGGCTGAGTGAGACCGGCGCGCCCCCACCACCGTTGCATCCGGCCTCCCGCCAGGCCGCGCGCTCGTCGACCACGGGGTCGTTCCGTTCAACAGCGCTATCACCGGCGAGGAGCGGCCAGGACGCCCTCGTTGGGCGGTGCCGTGGTCCATCGACGGTGACACCAGAGAGCTTCGCCCCGTGCCAGGCTGGTCGACGAATCGAGATCGGGGGCTGGAAGCGTGCACGAGAGAGTGCTAGTGGTCGAAGACGACCGCTCGGTACGCGAGACGGTGACCTTGCTGCTGGAGCGAGCTGGTCTGCGGGCGACGGCGGTGGACGACGGTCGCCAGGCGCTCGAACAACTGAGTCAGCACGACTTTGACCTCGTGCTGCTCGACATCATGCTGCCGGTGGTCGACGGCTTCCATGTGTGCAGGAGCATCCGGCAGGATTCCCAGATCCCGATCGTGATGCTGACCGCTCGGACCGACACGGCAGATATCGTCGCCGGGCTGGAGACCGGTGCCGATGATTACGTGACCAAGCCGTTCCAGGGCCCGGAGCTTGTGGCGCGCGTACGGGCCGCGCTCCGCCGCCGGGATGCCGATCCTTCTGCCCCCCGAATGCAGGTCCGGGACCTAGACATTGATGCCTCAGGCTTCCGTCTCACCCAGTCCGGACGCCCCGTGGAGCTGACGGCGACCGAGTTCCGGCTGCTTCTCGAGCTGGCCAGGAACGCGGAGCAAGTGATCAGCCGGGAGGTGTTGCTGCAACGGGTCTGGGGCTATGACTACCTCGGGGATTCCCGCCTGGTGGACATGGCCGTCAAGCGTCTTCGGGACAAGCTTGGGGACGACCCGCGTGAACCTCGCTACATCACGACCGTCCGGGGGGCGGGATACCGTCTGGACCTCGACTGACGTGCCGGGGCCCGTTGTCCCGCGGTTCCGCACTCGTCTCAGTGTCGCCTTCGTGCTGCTCGCCGCCGTGACCTCGGGCCTGTTGGCCCTTGGGAGCTTTCTGACCATCAAGGAGTATCGGTACCGAAGCTTCGCCCGCCACGCCGAGGACGTTGCGCGCCTCGGGCTGCTCTCTGCTCCGCGCGATCTCTCCGCTGCGAACTTCGAGAATGTGCTGGACCAGTTCAGGGCCCGCGCCGGCTTCGAGACGGTCGTACTGGTTCAAGACCAGGTGTATTCATCCTCCGATGAGATTGGAGCCGCCGACATCCCTGCCGAGCTGGTGTCGGTACTCGAACCAAGCGAGTTGGCGCAGGTGACCACTACCGTCCAGGGAAGGCCGTATCTCGTCCTCGGCGGAACGCCCGTGGGAAGCACCAGCCGGCTCTTTTTCTTCTTTCACCGGAACGAGCTCCAGGAAAGCCTGCGCCAGTTCGGCAACGTCCTCGGCGTCGGCTGGCTTGCCTCGGTGGCCTGTGCCGCACTCTTCGGGCAGCTGGTTGCCCGACGGACCTTGCGACCCGTGGCACGCGCCGCCGCGGCTGCCCAGTCGCTCGCCGACGGTTTGCTCGAGACACGCCTGCCGTCACCCAGCGACGACGAGTTCGGCGCCTGGGCCGACTCCTTCAACCGGATGGCGGCGGCGCTGGAGCAGAAGATCCAGGCACTCTCGGCAGCAGCGGACAGGGAGAGGCGGTTCACCGCCGACGTGGCCCACGAGCTCCGCACGCCCTTGACGGGCATGTCCTCTGCGGCGTCGCTTCTGGCGGAGGAGCTCCACAGTCTGCCTCCCGAAGCCCGCCGACCGGCAGAACTTCTCATCGATGACGTCCGCAGACTGCAAAGCCTTGTGCTCGAGCTTCTCGAGCTGGCCCGCCTCGACGCCGGCAATGACGATGTGCGCCGGGAGCCCTTGGCATTGCGGGAAGCGGTAGACGCCGTGCTGCGCTCGTGGGACGGCGAGCTCCGTATCAAGGCGACCATCCCCAAGGAACTGCTGGTTCTGGCTGACCGATCGCGCTTCAGGCGCGTGGTCTCAAATCTCGTAGCCAACGCAGTCGAACATGGTGACGGAGAGGTCGAGGTCGTCGGGCGCGACGAGGGTGGCATCGTGGCGATTGATGTCCTTGACCGCGGCCCGGGGCTCTCGGAGGAGGACGTCGATCGGGCGTTTCAGCGGTTCTACAAGGCGGACAGCGCCCGCTCACGCGGGGGAACCGGGCTTGGTCTGGCGATAGCACTGGAGCAGGCCCGCGCCCAGAACGGAAGCATTGAGGCCGGCAATCGTCACGGGGGGGGCGCCCGCTTCACGTTCCGGCTGCCGGCTGCATCGCCAAGCACCGCTCCGCCCGCATCAGAACGGGGTGCATTGCCAGCCCGTGGTGTCTAGCGGCTGGCCAACGGCAAATGGCTTCGCATGGCTGGAGGGGAACTCCTTCTCAGCCGTGCGACGCGAGCGTGCTTCGTCCGGTTCCGCCGACGGCCCGCAGCGACGATGAGCAGCCATTGGGCAACCGCACCTTCCATCCCCGCGGCGAAGGCCACGAGCGCGGGCGTCGGTACCGCGCCCCGAGGCACGCTGACCAGAGCCAGCCGTCCCCCGCCCGGAAAAGACGCCGGGTCGGTGTCTTGGGGGGCGGGGTCGACGTCAGGGACCACCACCGTGGCCCCGCTGGCGAAGGGATCCGTCGGAGGCCGCGCCGGTGCGCCGATGGGCACGACGGCCAGACCGCTCGCCACCGGCCGCTCGATGGCACCGATCAGCTTGTCGCCCTTCGCCAGCACGTGAACGACCTGCTGCCTCCCACCCCGGCGGACCATACGGTCGCTCGGGCGATTGAGGATCTCGGCGCCGGCGGCGAGTGTGGTCGAACCGCCACCGTCAAGATTGACGGCCTCGGTCGCGCCGAACGCGCGCAGTAGGTCGGCTGCCTCGAGAAGGCTCATCCCCACGCTGTAGCCGGGCTGGCGCCCGTCGATGGCGACGAGGAACACTTCGGTGTCATTCCAACCGACAACAGTCCGCGGGTGGCGGCCGGCTACGAAGCCTGACCCGTCGTCGGCGACCCAGCGCCGGCCCTCGTGTACGAGGATCGGAGTTCCCCCGACGCTCTCCGTGACGCCGAGCGCGGTCTCCACTCGGATCAGGGCTCGGCTACTCGCCTCTGCCCGCTCGTACCGCCCCCACAGGTCGACCAAGGCGGCGGCGCCGGTGCCGTGGCCCGACAGCACCAGGCCATCGGGTGGGATCGGCGAGTTGCCGCCGCCCGCTGCGAGGCTGACGAGCTCCACCATCGCCGTCTGCTCGAGCCGGAGGGCCTGCGCAGGCTCGACCAAGCGCATGACGAGCTCGGCACCGAACTCGTTCGTGGCCGTGGAGACGCCGTAGGCGGGGGTGTAGAGGACGACTGCGTCCGGAGGCCGTTCGACATTGAGCCCGACGATGGGTACGGGAATGAGGTCCGACGCCACCAGCGTGGCAGACCAGGCCACGGTACCCAGGGCCAGGCCGCCCCCGGCAGTCACCGAGAGCTGGTGGTGGCTCGGGACCGGAGACCGCAGCAGCTCGCCACCGGCCACGACCCCACCGACTGGCTCGCCGGAGGGAAAGGCGAAGTCGGCGTTGACTGCGGCGACGCACCCGAGCCGCTGGCACATGGCGCTCGTACGCTCTTGGGCCGGTCCGGGACCACCGACCCTGTCGTTCGACAGCACCGCCCGCAACGTGAATCCTGCGTCCCGCTGGACGGCGACGACGTTGGCGACGACCGGGCCTCGGGATCGGATGAGCCTCCGGTACTCCACGCCGGGCGCGAGCATGCGAACCTCGCCGGTGCGAAAGGTTGCCAGGTCGCCGAGGGCGTAGGCGTCTCCTGCCGAGGCCCCTACGCAGGCGAACGTGACGACGGCGACCTTGATGAGAGCGGCCGTGACTCTGTGTGCCGGCATCTTCACCAAGAGTGCCATAAGCGCCGGCCTTAGTCGTACCGGGCCCGGCACGCATTAGAGTGCTTTCCACGCTCGCGCGGCAGCCATCGCTCCCTCTAGCCGGCCCCACCAGGGGGTCCGGTGGTGGGGACGATGGTGGTCGACGACCCCCCTACGCTCGCTGTCGACGACGGAGCAGGCGTGGGTACCGTTCGGGACGGCCGGCCCACCACATGCCTCTCGATCTTGACGCCGGTCTGTCCAAGCCCGTCAACGGTGATGCGGTCGTACGCGACGAGCGCTTTCGTGACGGCGTTGAAGTAGAGCACCGAGCAGGTCAGCGGCTCTGGCGCAACGCCTCGAAGCGAGCGAAGGCCGGCTCCGCCCGTTGACCCCTCGACGAGGAGGATGGCCCGGCCGACTGTGGACTGGCTCGGTTCGTGGGTGTGACCGGCCAAGATCAACGGCGTCAGGTCGCCAGCCCCGGCCGCAAGCCTCGCATCATGAACCACGACCACGTCGACAGCCGGCGGGATGTCGTCCCGCAGCGCCGCAGCGAGGCCCGGTGCGGCGGCCTGCGCCTGATCGCGCTCGACATCCTTGCCGACGGGCTGGGACTTGTCCGGTGTGTACCGGGGGTCACCGAGGCCCCAGACCCGCAGTCCGGCGACGTTGCGGGCCTCGCCGTCGAGCACGATGGTGTTCGGCTGCGCCGTGACGGCCTCTTGGATACGCGTCGAGTCGTGATTGCCCCGCACCCAGACGTACGGCACCGGTAGCCGACCGATGCCGTCGAGCACCTGGCTTTCCGGCTCGGTGCCCCAGTCGGTGGTGTCCCCGGTGTCGATCACCGCGTCGATGCCGAACTGGGAGATGACCCGTTGCATGAGGTCGAATGCCTGCGGGTTCAGATGGACGTCGCTCACGTGAAGGATTCGGGTGGTCGTGTTGGATGGGTCGAAGGTAGGAAGGTCGCCGCCGACGCCATAGAGGCTGATGACGTTCCCCACCAGCTCCACGAGCTGTGCCCGGTACTGGCCGAAACGCTCGATGACCGCTTCCACGTCACCCACGGCACGGGGAGCGATCGTGAGCAGCCCGGTGTAGCGCGGTTCAGCCAAAGCCTCCGGCCGCCATGTTGCGATCGTCGTCCCAAGCACACCGCCGACGAGAACTGAGCTCACTGCTGCGCCTACCGCTAACGCACGCCAGCGAAGCGAGCTGGCGAGCGCCCCTAGCACGCCGCCGATGATGGCGACGAGCAGTGTTCTCATGGCGAGGGCGCGCAGCGCCGACCGGGCGTCATCGACCACCTCGCTCTCGAACTGCTCGAGGACGGCCGGGTCGCGCGCGATCGCCTCCGCCTCATCGAGTCGGAGTTCATCGATCCTCGCCACGATGGCGATCGGGGCATCGTGCGTGTCGACGCGAATCGTTCCCAGCGGTGCCAGGCGGACGACGGTACCGCCATCCCACGAAGGCCGGACGAGAAGAGTGGCGCTGAACGGGCCGATGGGTGCCTGGACATGGGCGGCCAGGCTGAGCCCGAGAAGGGCTCCTGTGACGGCGAACAGCGCCGCCCGCATGACGGAGCGCAGTCGCCACCGCCGTCCCTGCGCACCGTCCTTCTGGGCAGCGACCGCAGTGTCGTCGGTCATGGCATGTCCGACGATTGTCCGGATCGAGTGGTCATCTTGTCCAGAGCATGGCCCAGTCCCAGGAGGCTGCGCAGACGCAGTTCGAAGGTATCCCGCACTTCATCGAGGGCGTTAGCGCGTCACCCAGCTCGACGATAGACGGCTCCATCGGGTGGCGGACATCGCCGGCGTCCAAGAGGAGTGGGACGCTGCGATCGTCGACCAGGAGCCCGATCGCCGCATCTCGTGGCGTTCCATCTCCGGGACTCCCAGCGACGGCGTTGTCGCCTTCCAGCCCATGGGCCCAGCATCGACCCGCGTGACCCTTGATCTCGACATCGACCCCCGGAGCATTCAGGAGAAGGCCGGCGCAACGCTGGGGTTCGTGTCGAAGCGGGTAGCGGGGGACCTCGAGCGGTTCAAGGAACTCATCGAGTCCCGCGCGGCGCCGGGACAGACGCTTGGCGGAGGAGGCTCTCGCCGACCCGACCAGGCAACGGTTGCGTAACCGGGGCCCACAAACCGCCGCTCACCGTGGGCCCGGAGGGTAGGCAAGGGACATGCTGTTTGGCATGCCATGACGCGCATCGACGACGTGCCGCCGGTGGCCGAAGGTTCGGACGGCGACACCACCTTCACCTACAGCTTCGGCGGCGGAGGCAAGCCCTCCACCTTCTGGAGGAAGGCCGAGGCCGGGCAGGCACCGTTGCGGCCGCTGGTGGAGCTTGTCGATGGTCCGCCGGCAACGAGGGACGCGGGTGGCACGACGCAGTACATCTGGCCGGCCGCCTACGCGTTCGACCGGTGGCAGGACATTTCTGCGTCGGTGCGGGAGGATCTCCACCGCGTGTACGGCGAGGACGATCTCCAACGCTTCGAGCAGTTCGGGAGCTATGTCGGTCATCGCGTCGCGATCACCGAGACCGGCGACTGGATCTTCTTCGTCGGCGGCGACTGAGCGGAGCAACCGACGACGATCTCAAAGCGGTTTCGAGCCCTGATTCCCGAGAGCCAGGCCGATGGCCTTCGCAGATGGCTGGCGCGCCGGCGACGTCTCTCCTGCGCCGCCGATGTCGCCCGCCAGATGGCCCATAACTCGAAGAGCGACCGTGTCACGGGGTTAGCGGCCGAGGTGGCGTTCTTCTCACTGCTGAGCGTGTTTCCCGGGCTGCTGACCGTCGCCGCCGGTCTTGGCGCGCTGGACAGCCTCTTTGGCTCGGCCCTCCTGGCCCGGGCGCAACAGGAGGTGATCACCGTGCTCGAGACGTTCCTGACCGACAAGGCCGCCGGTACTACCGAGGCGGTCGAGGCCCTTTTCGAGGGCGGAAGCGGAGGCGTGTTCACCTTCGGCGTCATCGCCGCCGTCTGGGCGGCGTCTCGCGGCATGTCGACGGTGATGCGGACCCTCGCCGAGATCTACGGCATGCAGGACACCCGATCGAGGGTGCGGACACGTCTGGTCGCATTGGGACTGGCCCTCGCCAGCATGGTGCTGATCGTCGTAACGCTTACCGCGCTCGTCGTCGGACCGCTCTTCGGAGCCGGCCGCCACGTCGCCCGGTGGGTCGGCGCCGCGGACGTTTATGGCGCCGTCTGGGAGTGGGCGGGAGTGCCGGTCGCCTTCCTGGTCCTTCTGGTGTGGGCCGCCGCCGTCTTCCACTCGGTGCCGCACCACCACGTCGGGTGGGGCCAGCACGTCGGTGGCGCAGCGTTGACCGGCGCGCTGTGGGTGCTCGTCTCCGTTGCGTTCCGGCTGTACCTGCACCTGTTCGGGGGCAATCCGGTCTTCGGGATCCTCGGCGGGGCGCTCGTAGTCCTCGTGTGGCTGTACCTCCTCAGCCTGGCGCTGCTTCTCGGGGCCGAGTTGAACGCCGTGCTCGCGGCACGCGCCGAAGTTGCCGCAACCCAGGACGGAATGTCCAGTCGGTAGCAGTGCCTCCCTATCCATCCGCAAGCGAGCCGCAGCGGATAGCGAGACGCATGACGAGATGCAGGAGTGAGACAGGCATCCGGGCCCGCAACGCCCGTCCCGCCTACCGGTCCACCTGTTCGAATGCCTCTGCTGCGGCGGCCTCGAGCCGTCGAGCCGTGCCGTCGATGTCGGTGGGGTCCGCCAGGAACTCCTGCAGGATGCTCCACATGCCCTGGCCCGGTGTCCCGCCGAACGCTACGGGCTGAAGATCGGAGAGGTCGAAACGGAAAGTGTCGGCTTCGACCAGCGCACGCGCCGACCGAAGCGTGGCGTCGTCGGGATAGAAGCCGAGATTCACCTTCCTGTTGGGGGAGAGGAAACCGAAGCCGGCGAGCTCATCTCCGAACTTCGGGCTGGCGAGGAACTCCATGAGCGCAAGGCCCGGAGCATCGTCGGTAAGACGGACGGCGACATCGCCGTTCCCGACGACAGCGTTCTGAGTCCCGTGAATCGACGGGAAGCCGGAGAGCGACGCCTCTTCTCCGTCGCCGGCTATCAAGCCCCCGCCGTACGCGATTGCCCCCGTGGGTGGGGTCTGGCTGATCTGCTCGACCGACGCCACAACATCGGTCGTGGCGGCCCCGTCGACGATCAGCGTCCGGTCTCCCCACAGCTCACCCAGGAGGGACAGGGCGGACTTGACCGACTCGTCTGTCCAGGCGATGGCATGGTCGCTCAGCTGGTCGTACCGCTCTGGGCCGGCCATCCGCAGATAGACGTTCTCGAACCAGTCGGTGAGCGGCCATCCGTCGCCGCCGGCGATGGAAACCGGCGTGACACCTGCGCTGGCCAGCGCTCTCGCAGCGGTCAGGAACTCGTTCCAGGTCAACGGTGGATCGACTCCCGCCTCACGCAAGGAGCTGGAGTTGTACCAAATGGTGGACTTGTTCACCGCCCTCACCCACACGCCGAACAGCGTTCCCTCCACCGACCCCTGGTCCCGCCACGCCGGCGCGTAGTTGTCCCGGACGTGGTCCTCCACCTGCTCGCCGAGCGGCCTTGTCAGCCCACGGCGGGCGAGGTCGACCAAACTTGCACGGCTGGGCAGGATGGCGACGTCTGGAGGGGTTCCTTCCGCGGTGCGAGTTGCGAGTGCGGCGGCAATGCCGGCGCCCATGGCGGTGTAGCGGACGGTGACGCCCGTCTCCTGCTCGAACCTGACGAGTGCACTCTCCAGCTTCGCCTGGTCAGGACCCGCCCAGTGGCCGGCAACCTCCACTGTCTGTCCCCGAAGTGGCTCCCCGGCCCACCGGGCATCACCCGGCCCACCCGCGCAGGCGACGCAGGCGAGAAGAAGGCTGAGCAGCGCTCGACCCGACGCAGGCGGACGCATACGTGCGGTGGTGACCGGCTCCCGCTCGGCGAGCGGCGTGCGCATACCGGCAGCGGCCCTCCCCAGCCCGATCAGCATGTGGCTGGTCACGGAGTCCTCCGTCCCACCGCCGTTCATCTGGCCGCATCCGTCACGTCGCATTCGGCCGGAATTCCACGGCAGCCACGATGGCGTCCAAGACGTCGGCGTTGCTGCCGAAACGGCCGGACGACGCGTTGTCCGATGTCGTTGCGACGAGCGTCTCTTCGCCCGTTTCCACATACCAGGTCAGCTGACGGGTACCGGCGGGCAGAATGCCCGCACTCCGGGTCCGGCTGGCGATTCGCACCGTTCGATGTCGAGCCTCGAATCCGTTGCGCCTGCTCAGCGTCTCATCGAAGGCTCCCAGGCCATGGTGGGGCGGAACGATCACATCGAACGGAGCAGGCGCAAGGACCACGCGGATGGCCAGCCCGGGCGCTTCGGTGCTCTGGGGGAGAGCGAAGGGTTCGGGGTGAAAGAAGCGACAGGGCACAGGGCCGTGCTCGACAGTGAACCACGACGCGGGATAGCGGACGGTGTAGGCCCCTCCGGGGCCGGCGCACTTCTTGGTCGCTGCGAGCGATGGATCGATACCCGCTGCTCGTATCGTCACGTCACGCGGCGTTCCACACCCGGCGGCGATCACAAGAACGAGGAGGTATCGGCTCACCGCGAGGCGAATATTCACGACGAACGGCCCAGAACGGAGTGCATCGTGCGCTTCAGACGGGGGCGTACCGGGGCATGACGGTCGGTACGATCAGAATCAGCCCTGGTCCCATCTCGCACACCTCCTTGGATGATCATTTCCCGGTAGAGATGACGGTCCGGTGGCGGTGTGGTGACGCGTCAGTGATTTCCTTTCAGGCCGGCAGCGCCGCCTGCGCTCTCAGGCCTGAACCTTGTATCCGAGTCCGCGCACCGTGACGACGTGCTGGGGGTCGGACGGATCCCGCTCGATCTTGGAGCGTAAGCGGTAGACGTGGGCGTCGACCAGCTTTGTGTCTCCGACGTACTGGTAGCCCCATACCGACTCGAGGAGAGACTCGCGAGAGAACAGCCGTCCGGGGGTCGCAGCGAGCTCACAGAGGAGACGGAACTCGGTGCTGGTGAGATGGACCTCCTCGTCCTCGCAGCGTACGACGCCTTGGTCTGGGATGATCTCGAGCCGCCCGCCCAATACGATGCGCGACGGGCCGGCATCCTGGTCGCGCCACCTGCGTAACATGGCTCTGATCCGGGCTGCCAGTTCCTTGATCTCGTACGGCTTGGTGACGTAGTCGTCGGCACCTGCCTCCAGCCCGGCGACAACGTCGTAGGTGTCGGTTCTTGCCGTCACCATGATGATCGGGACCTTGCTGCGGCCTCGCAGCGCCCGGCAGGTGTCAAAGCCGTTCCCGTCCGGCAGCATCACATCGAGGAGCACGCAGTCGGGCGCTCGCTGCTCAAATCGGGCGATAGCCTCGCCGCTGCCGCCTGCCTGATCGACTTCGTAGCCCTCGTCCTCCAGGAGGACCGCCGTCTGGGTCCGAATGCTTTCGTCGTCCTCCACGAGAAGGATGCGTGCCGGCATCCGTCCATTGTCACCCATCGCCGGACCTTGTCTGTCGACGCCGATATCTCTACGTCATCAGGCCGGCATAGTCGTCACGAGCCACGGGCGAGCTGATCAGCGACCCGTCGTCCTTGGGAACCGCCAGCCGTGCACCCTGGAGGGTGAAGGACACCTGGCCGACGCCGGGTCGGCCCGTGAGGGTGCAGACGATCTGCGCGACGGCGAGGAGCTGATCATCGGCCGGCAACGCCGAGACTTCGGGCAGGAGATCGACTCGGGCGATTCCGCCGAGAAGACGCACTTCCCGGACCACCGACGGCTCGGTCAACGTCGTGCGGAGAAGGGGGCCGGCGTCCGCCGGGGGAGAGGCCAGAGCGTCGAGCGCGGCCCGCAGGTCGGCGGGAGCGCCGACCTCTTGGCTCACGATCACGAGGCGTCCGTCGCGTACGAAGCAGAGATCCACCGGTTCTGAGCTCGGACCCGATGGCGCAGGGACGATCGGCGGCGCCGCCGCATCCAAGAGCGCGAACGGCACCGCCTCATCCCTCGCTCTTTGCGCCTGGTCTTGCGCTGGCACTCCGCAGCCGGCGGCCAGAGCGAGAATGCACATCGCCAGGATCCAGCGTCGTGTCATGGCAGGCCCACCGGGATCTCGATTACGAACCGTGCCCCGCCGCCGGGCGCGCCCTCGACCCAGATTCTGCCCCCGTGGAGATGCACGTGCTCCGCCGTCAGGGCCAGTCCCAACCCGGTCCCGCTGTCTGATCCGGCCTCGACGCCGGCGGCACCGCGCGCGAACCGCCCGAAGATGGCGTCTCGCTCCTCCTCGCCGATGCCCGGGCCTTGATCGTCGATCGCCAGACGGACCCATCCCTGGCTGGGCACCGTGAGCGTCACCGCTGTAGTGCCGCCGGCATACCTGTTGGCATTGTCGAGGATGTTGGCGACAGCCTGCGCGAGCCGGCGGCGATCACCGCGAATATGGGTCGGGGCGTCGGCATCGACGTGGATGGGGGTACCAGGGCTGGCGTGCTGGTCGACAAGGCGGTCGAGGAGATGCCGCAGCTCGATCCGATCGTCACTCACCACGGCCGTCCCACCGTCCAGGCGCGAGATCTTCGAGAAGGTCGAGCACCATCCGCTGGAACAGGCTCACCTTGGCGGATAGGACGGCGAACGCCTCGGTGACCTGGGGAGGGAGCTGATCGCGCCGTCGCTGGATGATCTCGACTGCGGCGGACACTGCGGCAAGGGGTGACCGCAGCTCGTGGCTCACGTCGGCCGCAAATCTGGTCTCCCGCTCGATGCGGGACTCGAGCGCGGCCGCCATCTGATTGAACGCGTCGGTCAGCCGGCGCAAGTCCGGGTCGGCCGGCTCCCCCAGGCGAGTGTCCAGGGCACCGCCGGCGATCATCTCGGCGGCGTCGGCCACGGGCCGTAAGGGACGGACCAGCCGGTTGGCAGCGGCCCAGCCGACCATCGCTGCAACCGCCGCAGCTCCTGCGACGCCGGTGGCCAGTGACCGCGCCAGCAGCCCGATGGTGTCCTCCAGCTCTGCGAGCGAGAACAACTCGTAGTAGTCCGCCTCCACCGCCGCAAGGCGGACACCGACCGCGAGGTGGAGGTTCCCGCTGGCGTCCCGGTAGCGCTGATGGCCGGCGTGACCCTGCCCGACGACCCGCTGGAGATCACGGGGGATCTCCTCGGGACCTATGGTCAAAGAGGTCGCGAACGACTCGCCGCGGTACTGCAAGACGCTGTCCGATGCAGTGCCGCCTCCGAGCGAGGCGAGGAACGCCCGCAGGTCCGGGGCCTCGGCCCGCAGGATGTTCCTGGCCAGACGTGCGTTCACGTACGCCTGGCGGATGGCGGTGTCCTCTCGCTGGGCGACCAGGTAGCTGCGGGCGAGGGCGTAGGTGAGGCTGGCGCCCGCCACGGCGACGATGAGACCCGTCATGCCGAATCCGACTGCCGCCCGCGCCCGCAGCCCGCTCCAGAACTGGGACCGGCCGCTCACCTGGCCATTCTGGCTCCCCGATGCAGGCTGTCGCCCAATGGCTGGCGCCGGCCGAGAACGGGCTCGGGCCCTGACCACGAAATGGGCCGACTCTTCGAGACCGAGTCCAGTCCTGTTGAAGCTGGGTTCCATGACATGTCCCTCGGTGTCCCGACCCCCAGCATCCCGGTCGACAGCGCGCGACCTGAGACGACGGGATCGCGATCGGGTGACAATCTCTCGCACCACCGCGATCCGAATGGGAAACCGTCACCGAATCGCAACCTGATCAGGAGCCCTCCGCGGGCTGCCCGCCGCATACTGATCCCATGACACGACGTCAGAACGAAGCCAAGTTCACGGTGCTGGTGGTCGACGACGGCGACGAGGCTGTGATCAGCGTTGCCGGTGAGCTCGACTCCTACACCGCCTGTGAACTACGGGGGGGCATAACGGACGTACTCGGGCGGCCGGCGACCATCATCGACATTGGCGGCGTGCCCTTCGTTGACTCGGCCGGCCTGGGAGCTCTCATGGGCGGGATACGACGGCTGCGGGAGGCCGGAGGGGACGTGGCCATCTGCTGCACGCACCCCGGAGTGCTTCGTTTGCTCCTGATGACCGGACTGGACCGCATCGTGGCGATCACCGAGTCGCCGGCGGAAGCGCGCCGCGTCATCGCCGATGCGTCGGTCTCTGTCTAGTGCGCTCGGTCGGCCGGCTGGACCGCTGGCTGTCAAGCCGGTGACGATCGCGTTACAGAGGACGCGCATCTCCATGTAGCCGAGGGTGACGCCGGTACGATGGACTGCGCTCCTCCTTCCTGCAGGCTCCTTGCGTTGCCCACCTAAGTCGTCTTCTTCGGAGGGAGGAGCGCATCTCCTGCCAACGTGCTGCGACGTGACACCGCCGGACAGACGAGAGTCCGGCGGTGTCGTCGTTTCGGGGATCTTCCGGCCTGGCCGAATGGCTACCGACGAGCACCGCACGCCCTGTCGTTGCAGCTTCTGAGCGTCGTCTCCGACATACGGCCATCGTTCATCTGGGTTGTGACGTCCATCCGGTTGACCACACCTGCGCCGGGCTGTCCTCGGCCGCTTCAGCGAAAGCACTCAGGGCTCCTACCATGCCCTCGAGATCGGCAGGAGCGACCTTCGCCAGGATGCGGGCGATCTCCTTTCGGCGGATTGCGACCGCGCCGTCCACCAGCTCCTTTCCGGCTGGCGCCAGCGTGACAACAACCTCACGGCGGTTGGTCGCCCTCGGCTCACGGGCAACCAGACCCTTTGCGATCAGCCTGTCGCAGAGTCCGGTGACCGTCGAGGGGCTGACCGCGAGTAGCTCCGCCAGCCGGCCTGCGTTCAGTGACCCATCCCTGTTGAGCAGCACCAAGGCACGGAACTGAACGAGGGTGACATCGGCGCCCTCCGGCAGAGACCGGGCCGCGATCCCGACCATCGCCCGCGACGCCACCAGCATGGCGTCGATGGCGGCATCGAAGCGCGCCTGGTCAAGCGCCGACGGCCTCTTCGGGCGAGTTGCCAATGGTGACGAACTTACTGCTTCCGGGACCGCACAGGACTCCAGCACACAACGAAATGAGCGAAGCGGACGAAACCGGGCGTACGGCTCCGGTCCGTTCGTTCATCGCTTCTGGAGTGGTGCCAGATGAGGGTGCCCGGGGTGGGATTCGAACCCACACGGCCCTTGCGGACCAGAGGGGTTTAAGCCCTCCGCGTCTAACCGGTTCCGCCACCCGGGCGGGTGCTCATGACCCTACCGTCCAGGTCGAGGGAATAGCCGAGTAGGAGCAGGCCGCCGTCGAGCACTTCGTCGCCGGCGGGATCGCGGCGGAACCCGGCTCGGTCGTAGAGGCGGTGGGCGACGGTCATCGGGGCGGTGGTGTGGAGCAGCAGCCAGCGCTTCGCCGCGATCACGGCCCGCTCGACACAGGCCGCCACCAGCCGGGTGCCCACGCCGCGGCCCTGGGCCCGGGGATCGACGGCGAGCATGCGCATGCCCGCCTCGTCATCGCCGGCGAACCACGCCATCGGCCCCGGTCCCGGGATGTAGGTCACCCCGCCCAGAATCCGTCCTGCGTCGTCGACGTCGACCAGTACGTCGACCAGAGCCGCTCGGCCGGCGACGTCGGCCAGCTCTCTCGCGTAGCCGGCGTCCATGTCGTCGCCTAGCAGCGCCCGGTAGGCGGCGACGGTGAGGGCGCCGAGCGCCTCATGCTCGGGTGGCTCGATGGGACGGATCGTCATCGGTGTCAAGGATGCCAAGCCGCCGCCGTCTCGGCAGGGGGTGTGTGACAGCGGCGTGTGCAGCGGTCAGGCTAGGGAGATGAACGAGCCCGAGGACCGCCCGACCACCCCTCGCCAGCCGGGGCCCCTGGGAGATCCTCCCGACGCTGCGCCGGCAAGCGTGCCGCCCTCCGGAGGGCCGCCGGCCGAGTCGGTGCAGTCGTTCAGTGAAGCGCCGGCCCCAGAGGCGACATGGGAGGACGTCGTCGACCCGGAGCCGGTGGCGGCAACTCCCCCGCCCCCGCCGGCCCGCACGCCTCGGACGGTCGTGTCCGAGGCGGAGGACGACGAGCTCGACGACTACGTCGACCTGCCGGCGTCGCGCTGGGCGTCGCTCCTGGCCACCATTGGCACCGCGCTCATCGGCATCGTCAGCGTGCAGGTGATCACCTCGCTCGTCGAGGGATTGACCCTGAAGAGCGAGCAGCGGGTGCAGGTCCCCGACGACCTGTTCCATCGGCTCGGGTACCCCTTCGGGGGCCTCGGCGCCACCGCCCTGGTTTTCCTCGTGGTTGGCGTCGTGCTGGTGTCGATGCCGTCGGTCCTCGACGAGCTCCTGTCGGAGGCCCAGGACCGAGTGGTAGGGGCGGCACTGATCGTCGCCGTGGTGATGGGCGTGCTCATCGCCATCGGCAGCCTGCTCGCCGTCCGGGCAAACCTCCACGAGTACGCGGCCAAGAACGTGGCGGTGCCGACCTATGTGCGCGTCCAGTTCACCAACTTCCTGCTGGGCAGCCTCGGAGCCGCGGCGCTCGCGTTGTTCGGGGCCATCGCCTCCATCAACGAGCGCAGCCGCGAACGGCTCGACTGAGATCAGCTCATCCCGTTCGCGAAGATGGTGCTCCCCGGCGTTTGCGCCTTCGCGCTGGTCCGAGGCTTTACTCCGACCAAACCTGGGTGATCTCGACGCCCTGCTGCTCGGCCAGAGCTTCGGCGGCCCGGAAGCGGTCGCGGAACCGGGCGGCGGTGGCCCGCAATGCCGCTTCCGGATCGACCTGGGCCCGCCGGCACCGGTCGACCAGGGCGAACAGCTCGGCGCCGAGGCCGTCTTCGCCCGCCGCCGGCTCGAGACCCACCGAGGCCGCCTTGCGCTGCACCTTGTGGGCGTAGAGGAGCGACGGCAGGCCGTCGCCGATCCCGTCCATGATGCTGGACCGCCCCTTCTCGTCCCGCTTGATCTGCTCCCAGTTGGTGATGACCTCGGCGGGCGTGTCGGCCCGGACGCCGGCGAAGACGTGGGGGTGGCGGTGCACCAGCTTGTCGTGGATGCCGCGGGCCACGTCGGCGAGGGTGAACCACCCCTCCTCGGCGCCGAGGGTAGCGTGGAACACGACCTGGAACAGCAGGTCGCCCAGCTCCTCTTCGAGGTGGTCGAAGCCCTCGCCGGTCGCATCATCGAGTGCCTCAATTGCCTCCAGCACCTCGTAGGTCTCCTCCAGCAGGTGCCGGGTCAGGGTGCGGTGGGTCTGCTCCCGGTCCCAGGGGCAGCGGGCCCGCAGGGTGCGGACCAGCTCGGCGAAGCGGGCGACCTCCCGAGCCACGGGCGGGACGCCCGCCGGCAGGTAGATCGACGTGAGGTGGTCGGGCTCGACCTCCTTGTCGAGGTCGGACCAGGCGACGGTGGTGACCGACTCGTCCGGCAGGCCGAGGTGCTGGAGGACGGTCACCTCTCCCAAGTCGTCGTCCACGCTGAGCTTGATGTCGGACAGCACCTGGCGGCTGTCGCACTGGGCGACGAGCAGCGGGCCCCGCTCGCCGGCGGCCTCGACGGCGAACCGCCGGCCGTCGACGGTGCGCACCCCCTCGGCCACCGGGTCGATGCCGAGGGCGGCCCAGGCCAGGTCGAGGAACGACATCGCCGGCACCATCCGCACCTCCACCCGGTCATCGGCGCGCAGCAGCTCGACGGTGCGCTCGGCCACCAGCGGCGACCCGGGCACGGCGTAGAGGACCGTCCCATGCTCGGCGGCCGCTTCGGCCAGCGCGTCGACGATGCCGGCGTAGACGTCGTCGAGGCTGGCGGCCGACTCATAGACCGGGTCGAACGACACTGCGCCGGCGACGGCGGACGCTGCCGGGTGGCGGGTGGTCCGCAGGTACCGGTGGGGGATGGACGCCAGCGCCTCCACCGTGGCCGTGGTCAGCAGGTCGGCGCCGGCCGGGCCGAGGCCGACGACCACGACGGTGGGGGGCACGGAGCGGCTTACGGCGGCGACGTGGCCGCGCCGGCGGGACCGGGGACGAGGCCCGCGGTCGTAGTGGCCGTGGCGTCGGCCGGCCGGGCGGGAGGCACGACGCCGGGCGATGCGCCTTCCTTGTTGAAGGTGCCGTACTTGGGGTTGATCTCGATCTTGGCCTTGGCGATGGTCTCCTGAAGCCAGGTCAGCAGCTTCTCCTGCCCGCCGGTGGCCATCTTGGCCCGGGCCTCGGACCGCACCTGCTCGTAGGGTGGCACCTGGCGGGAGGTGACTTTGATCACGTGGAAGCCGAACTGGGTCTGGACGGGGGTGCCCACCTCGTTCACGGGCTGGTTCAACACCGCAAGCAGGAACTCGGGGACGAACCCGGTGCTTTGATTGATCTCGCAGCCCAGCTCGCCGCCCTTCTGGGCGCTCTGGGTGTCCTGTGACTCTGCTCTCGCCACCGTCGCGAAGTCCTCTCCGCCGGCGATGCGGGCCCGAAGCTCGTCCGCTTTTCCGAAGGTTGGGACGAGGATGTGGCTCACGCAGGCGTTGGCGAAATCCTGCTTGTGGCTGTCGTAGTAGGCACGGGACGCATCCTCGGCCGACCCCGTGACGCCGTTGAGCGACAGGGTGAGCAGGTCGAGCTGGGCCTGCCGGAGCACGAGCTCCTCCTGGTAGGCCTCCGGGAACTCCTGGAACACGTCCTCCCCCTCGATCTGCTCGATCACGGCCTCCCGGGCGGTGGACAGGTCGTCGGGGCTTGCGGCCAGCTTGCGATTGGCCAGCTCGGTGCTGATGAGCCGGTAGTAGATCTGCCGGGTCAGGGCCAGGGCGGTGAAGGCGGCGTCGAACGTGCCGGCGCCGGTGCCCTTCACCTGCTGGCGGGACTCGACGAGGCGCAGGTACGGGCCGTTGGCCGCGATCGAGCGCAGCTCGGTGTTCAGGCTGTCCTCGCTGATCGACTTGTTGTCGACCTTGGCGGCGTAGGAGGAGACCGAGCCGCAGGCGGTGGCCAGGACGGCCAGCGCGACCACGGGCGCGGTGAAAAAGGTGGAAAAACGTCTCACGGTAGGTCGATGGTACCCGGTGCCCTCAGCCGACTGGCTCCGGGGGAAGAAGTTGGTCGACGAGCGTCAGGGCCGCGGTGACCGGGTCGGCAGTCCGGGTGATGGGCACGACGAGCTGCTTGAGGTCCTCCTTGAACACCGCATCCCGGGAGATCCGCTTGAGCCGGATCTGGGCGCTGAGCTTCAGCTCGACCGGCGACATGCGGAGCACGTTGCGGGCGACGGTGACCTCCCGGATGCCCGTGCGCACGCACTCGGCCCGAAGCCGGGCGACGGAGATGAGGGCCTCCGCCGGCGCCGGCAGGGGCCCGTAGCGGTCCAGCCACTCGGCGGCGACGTCGTCCACCTCGGCCTGGGTGGTGACCGCGGCCAGGCGGCGGTAGGCCTCAAGGCGCTGCTCGCCGCCGGGCACGTAGTCGGGGGGCAGGTGGGCGTCGACGGGAATGTCGATCTTGACCTCCGCCGGCGGGCGGATGGGCTCGCCCTTCAGCTCGGCCACCGCCTCGCTGACCATCTGGACGTACAGGTCGTAGCCCACGGCGGCGATGTGGCCGGACTGATTGGCGCCGAGCAGGTTGCCGGCGCCCCGGATCTCGAGGTCGCGCATGGCGATCTTGAACCCCGACCCCAGCTCGGTGTACTCGCCGATGGTCTTGAGCCGCTCGTAGGCCTGCTCGGTGAGCTCCCGCTCGGGCGGGAAGAAGAGGTAGGCGTAGGCCCGCTGGCCGGCCCGGCCCACCCGGCCCCGCAGCTGGTGGAGCTGGCCGAGGCCCATGAGGTCGGCCCGGTCGACCACGAGGGTGTTGACCGTGGGCATGTCGATGCCCGACTCGATGATCGTCGTGCAGACCAGCACGTCGTACTGGCCCTCCCAGAAGTCCAGGACCACCCGCTCCAGCTGGCCCTCGTCCATCTGGCCGTGGGCGATGGCGATGCGGGCCTCAGGGACCATCTCCTTGAGGTCGTGGGCGACCCGCTCGATGGACTGCACCCGGTTGTGGACGAAGAACACCTGGCCCTCCCGCAGGAGCTCCCGGCGTATTGACTCGGCCACGGCGCGGTCGTCGTAGGGGCCGACGTAGGTGAGGATGGGCTGGCGCTCGGCCGGCGGGGTGTTGAGGATCGTCAGGTCCCGGATGCCCGTGAGGCTCATCTCCAGGGTGCGGGGGATGGGGGTGGCCGTGAGCGTGAGCACGTCGACGTCGGCCCGCAGCTTCTTGATGGCCTCCTTGTGGGTCACGCCGAAGCGCTGCTCCTCGTCGACCACCAGGAGGCCGAGGTTCTTGAACTTCACGTCGCCAGAGAGGAGGCGGTGGGTGCCGATGACGACGTCGACCGAACCGTCGGTGACGCCGTCGGCCACCTTCTTGGCCTGGGCGGGGGTGAGGAAGCGGGACAGGACCTCCACCCGCACCGGGTAGCCGGCGAAGCGCTCGGAGAAGGTCCCGAAGTGCTGCTGGGCCAGCAGGGTGGTCGGCACCAGCACCGCCACCTGCATCCCGTCCTGGACGGCTTTGAACGTGGCCCGCAGCGCGACCTCGGTCTTCCCGAAGCCGACATCGCCGCAGACCAGGCGGTCCATGGGCACCGGGGCCTCCATGTCGGCCTTCACGTCGGCGATGGCCTTGGCCTGGTCGGGCGTCTCCTGGTAGGGGAACAACTCCTCCAGCTCCTCCTGCCAGGGCGTGTCGGGCGGGAAGGCATGACCCGCGCTCGCCACCCGCTTCCGGTACAGCGCGACCAGCTCCTCGGCGATCTCCCGGACGGCCGCTCGGACCTTGGAGCGGGTGCGCTGCCAGTCGCCCCCGCCCATTCGGGAGAGGGTGGGGGTGTCGCCACCCGTGTAGTGGCGGACGGTGTCGATCTGCTCGGTGGGGACGTAGATCTTGTCGTTGCCCCGGAACTCGAGGAGCAGGTAGTCGCGCTCGGACCCCCCGATGGCCCGCTTGACCATGCCCGCATAGCGGGCGACCCCGTGCTGGTAGTGGACGACGTAGTCGCCGGGATTGAGGTCGTCGAAGAAGCCGGCGGCGTCGGTACGTCGGGGACGGGGCCGGCGGTGGACCCGGCGCCGGCCGGTGATGTCGCCCTCGACCAGCACGGCCAGCTTGATGTCGGGGAGGATGAAACCCCGCTCCAGGGGCTCGACGAGGATGTCGGTCCCGACGGTGAGAGAAACGCCGTTCTCGCGGAACATCTCCGCCAGGCGGGCGGCCGAGCCTTGGCCGTCTGCCGCCACCACCACCCGGTAGCCCTGGGCCAGTAGCTCGCCGACATGGGCGGTGAGGCGGGAGCCGTCGCCGAAGACCGGGTCCCAGCTCCGAGCCTCGATGGCGGTCGTGTCGGGGCCCTCGGCGACAGGGATCACCGACCACGCCGGCGCCGAGGTGTGGGCCAGGAGCCGGTCGAAGGGGAGGTGGAGCCGAGGCCACTGGATTTCATGGCGGCTTTCCGCCGACCGTCGTTCCACGCCTGCGCCCCACGTCACGGCCAGGCTGGCGGCCAGGGAGGCCTCCTCCTCCAGGAGGTCCTTGGCCCGGTCGCGCATGCGGCGGGGCTCGACCAGCAGGAGCAGGGCCTTGTCGCTCACCAGGTCGAACAGGACGTGCTCGGCGCTGGTCAGCCAGGGCAGCCACGACTCCATGCCCTCGAACGTCGCCCCCTCCGCCAACCGCTCCCACTGCTCGCGGCCCCACGGCTCGGCCTTGATGAGGCTGGCGGCCCGCCGGCGGACGTCGTCGGTGGGCACCAGCTCGCGGCAGCCGAAGATCTCGACGCAGTCGATGTCACGGGTCGAGCGCTGGTCGCTCACCGAGAAGGTCGTCAGCCTGTCAACTTCGTCGCCCCAGAGGTCGATCCGGACCGGCACGTCGGCGGTCGAGGGGAAGACATCGACGATCGACCCCCGGCGGGCCACCTCCCCCCGGTGCTCGACCTGTTGCTCGCGGCGGTAACCGGCGACGACCAACTGCTCGACCAGGGCCATGGGATCGACCTGGTCGCCCTTGCGGACGATGACAGGCTCGACCTCCTCCACGTGGGGACCGAGGCGCTGGACGAGTGAGCGCACCGGGGCCACCAGCACGCGGGGCATCCGTGAGGGGTCCTGGAGGCGCCACATGGTGCGGAGGCGCCGGCCCATGGCCTCGACGCCGGGGCTCACCCGCTCGAACGGCAGCGTCTCCCAGGCGGGGAACAGGTCGACGTCGTCGGGGCCGAGGAAGGCCCGCAGGTCGGCGGCCAGCCGCTCGGCGTCGGTGCTGGTCGGCATGGCCACCACGACCGGGTGGCGGTCGCTCAGAAGCGCGAGGCCGGCGATCGTGAAGGCGCGGGCGGCGTCGGGCACGGCCAGCACGGCCGAGGACGCGCCGGCCAGGCCGACGAGGGCCGGATGCCGGCGCAGAAAGGGAGGGAGGTCTCTGAGGCCTGAGGCCCGAGCGGCCCCTTGAGCGGATGACACTGCAGTCGAGGGTACCGGCGGTGACCCGGCTACCCCGGCGTGGCGCCGTAGGCGGCGGCGCAAGTGTCGGCCTCGGCCTCCGTGGAAGACCGCCCGGCGTCGAAGTGCATCATGTGGCAGATCTCGTGGGCGACGACGTAGCGGAAGTACTGCTGGCTCACCGGCCCCATCAGCTCGGCGTTGATGGCGACGAACTTCGAGTTGGGGCAGGGGCCGGCGTACCAGCACGATGCGCCGTGGTGGGCGAACATCGCCGACGGGCAGCGGTAGCCGGTGCCTGGCGGGAGCGGCAGCCCGACCGACGCGGTCCAGGCCAGCGCGTCCTCACAGGTGCCCGCCGGCGCCGTGCTGGTCGTGGGCGGGGGCGAGGCGCGGAAGGCGCTCTCCGGCGGCTCCTGCCGAGAGCAGGCCAAGAGCGCGAGAAGAAGGACGACGTGCGCCGCGGGCCGGCGCCTGGTGGTCGACTCGGAGAAGAGAGGAAACACCCGGATGACGTCGTTCCCCGCCTCGGCTGGGTTCGAAACCGCAGGGCGGACCGCTCAAGGCAGCCCCCTGCACGTCCGATACCCACCGGCGTGACATCGGTGGGCCGGCACGCCGGCCCGGTACCAAACGCTGGGGAGTTCTTGGCGTGGAAAGGAGTGACATGGCTGTCATGGCACCCAGGACGGTAAGAAGCCGCCGGCGGTGGGCCGCCGGAGCGACAGCCGCCATCCTGGCGGCCGGGGCCATGATGACGCCCGCGACACCCGCGGCCAGCGCGCCGACCGACAACGCCGACGCGCTCCAGGCACGGGTGCGGGCCGAGCTGTCGGTCTTCACGGGTTGGCTTCAGGCCAACGGCGCCAAGGGCTACATCGGTGAGGTCGGCTGGCCCAACAACGCCGACACCGCGGCGTGGAACGCCCTGGCCACCAAGTGGTACGCCGATGCGGCCGCGGCCGGCGTCTGGACGACGGCGTGGTCGGCCGGCGAGTGGTGGGGCTGCGGCTACAAGCGGTCTATGCCCTGGCCAGCGGGGGCAAGGTCAAGGTCTCCTGGAAGGCCTCCATCGACACCGGTGGCAGCGGCCTGGTCGGCTATGAGGTGTACCGCGGCCCGACACGGTCGGGACCCTTCGTGAAGGTCACCACCGTGTCGAGCGTGGGATATGTGGACCCTTCGGTTTTCCGCCGGAGCCAGTACGCCTACTACGTCATCGCCATTGATGGCGCTGGCAACCGCTCGGGGGCATCGAGTATCGCCGTGGTCTACGTCACTTGACCTTGGGCTGGCGGCGGTCGGCCAGCCGGGTCATGACCCAGCCGGCCAGCGTCAACGCTGCTCCGAGGACAGTCAGCGGCAGCGCAAAAAGCGAGCCGGTGAATGCCAGTCGTCCAGGGCTACTCATGTTCCTCTCCTTTCACGCGTATCGGGTGGGCGAATCCCACCGGCAGCTGTCCACGCGAGGCTGGCGCACCGTTTTGACGAAGGCGTGCAGGAACACGATCCGGTACAGCCAGTCGACGACGATCAGGGCCGGCGCCATGAACGCCAGGCGCCACTTCTTCAGCACGGCGGCGGCGACGGCGGCGCCGGCGCCGTAGCCGAAGACCGTGAGGCCCACCAGCGTGTCGGGCTCGATCCAGTTGTTCCAGAGGGCGAGCAGGACGAGGAGGGGGGCAAGCACGACGTACATCAGCCAGTCGAGGATCTGCATGACGTAGGTGACGTCGAACAGCGACGCCTGGCGGCCCACCTTGTGGCCCCATACGCCCTGAAACGACCCCCAGATCCAACGGAGGTTCTGCTTGTACCAGTCGGCGAAGTTTGTGGGGTCGCAGATGTGGGCCTTGGCCCCGGGCACGTACACGATCCGGCCGAGCTTCCGGCGATGGGTCTCGAGGGTCCAGTAGGTGTCGTCGACGATATAGGGCGTCTGCTCGACGAGCACCTCGTCAAGGAGCTCCGAGCGGTACACCGAGTTGGAGCCGGAGATGCAGGTCATCACGTTCAAGGCGCTCTGGCCCCGGCGCAGCGTGGCCTGGTACCGCCAGTAGCCGTAAGCCCGGGAGCCGAGCCACACGTTCCACGGGCGGCCGTCGTCCCAACGGGTGAGCGTCTTGCCGACGGCAATGGCCACGCCGGGCTGGAGCGCGGCCCGGCAGTGGACGAGGAAGTCGGGGTCGATGACCGTGTCGTCGTCGAGGATGGCGATGGCCTCGTAGCGGCGGGTCAGCCCGAACGCGTCGATCGCCGTGCGCAGGGCCGTCGGCTTGCCGACGTTGCGCTCCAGGTGCAGGACCTGGGCGCCGGCGGCCTTTGCCACGGCGACGGTGTCGTCGTCGGAACCGTCGGAGACGACATAGACCGGGCCCTGAGCCTCGGCCGAGCGGATGGTTTCGGCCACCGTCGCCGCCCCGTTCTTGGTGGCAATCAGGAACGCCACCATCATGCCCGGAGCGGCGTTAAGGGCGGCCGGCGGGCGGAGCACCGAGGCGTCGGCCGTCTGGCGGATGAAGCTGAGCTGAGCGGTCGGCGGGCCGTCGACAGGGATGCCGGGCACGTCGAGATCGACAGGGAGGCGGGTGGGGTCGAGCACCGTGCAATGGACGGTGCCGAAGCCGCCGGCGACGCCGCTGAGCAGCTCCCGGGGGACGAGGCGGTGCACCGGGTCGTCGCCCACCGCGATCAGCACGTGGCGGCCGTCGCCATCCAGGATCCGGCACCTCACCGGGACGGTGACCGGGAAGGCCGCCGGCCGGGGTAGGGGAACGGCCCGGCCAAGGGCGCTGGCCGCCGTGGTGAGAGTGAGCATGCGGTGCCGGCGGGCGAGCCCGAAGTCGCGGGCCGCCCGGCCGGCGGCGGACTCTCCGGGGCGCAGGTCGACCTCGAGGACGACGGCGCCGGCAGCCCGGGCCAGGACGACGGTGCCGGCGGCGGCGTCGTCGCCGGCAGTGACCCTCCGGTCGGCGACGACGTAGACCGTGGTGTCGTCGTCGACCGCCGCCATCGCCCGGAGCAGGGCGAGGGGGCCGGCGCCGGCGTCAACCAGCACCCCCGTCGACCGCTGGTCCGGCGGAATCGCACCGGCCCCCCGGGTCAGGCGGCGGCCCCGGGTCGCCGGCCGGTCGACCTGTGACGTGTGAATCCGGTAGCTGCCAGTGGCGACCGTCGTCTCACCGCCGGCCCCAGCTGACCACACCTCAATTGAGTTCTTGGCGTCCGTCGCCGTGGCCACGACGAAGCCCGCTCCCGTCACGTCATGACGGGATGCACCCAGCGTATCAAGCACTCCTCAGCTCCCAGCTACCCCAGCACGAATGTCGCCGGCAACCTCCCCACTCCTGTAGACCAACAAACGCAGGTCGGTAGAATTTTCCTTTCGGCCCAAAAGGGGCAGGTTGGCCCTATGCCGATCACGCCCGACGACATCGAAGTCAGGCGCTTCGCCGCCATCCGGCGGGGCTATGACCCCGAGGAGGTCCACGGCTTCCTCGCTGCGGTGGCGAAGGACTACCGGGAAGCGACAACGTCGCTCGAGGCGGCCCGGGCCGACCTGGCCCGCGAGCGGGAGCGGCCGCCACCATCGTGGATCGACCAGTCGCCCATCGCCGGGCTGGGCGACCGGATCGAAGCCATCGCCCGATCGGCGGCGGAAAGCGCCGAGACCATCCGTCGGCATGCGGAGCAGGAGGTGGCGGAGCTCCGAAGCGCGGCGGAGGAGGAGGGGGCGCACATCCGTGAGTCGGCCCAGGCAGAGTTCCAGCGGGCGGAGGAAGTCCTGGCCGCGGCCCAGGCCGGAGCGGCAGAGATGGCCCAGGCCGTCGCAGCCGAGCGCCACGAGCTCGAGCGGCTCCAGGGCCAGGTCGAGGCCGCCCGCGCCCGCCGGGCGGCGATCGACGACGAGGTGGTTGCCATCCGCGCCGCGGCGGAGGAACAGGCGTCGCAGCACCTCGCCGCCGCAGTGAGGGCGGCGGCCGAGGTGGCCGAGCGTGAGACGGTCGAGCGCAGGGCTTCGACCGACGCCGAGGTCGCCCGCCGGCTGGCCGAGGCGGACCGGACCGCAGCCTCCATCCGGGCGGCGGCGGAGCGGGAGGCGTACACCACGCGGAGCGCCGCCCTGGAGGAGGCGAGTGCGGCGCAGGCCGCGGCCGAGCGCGAGGCCGAGCGCTTGGGCGCCCTGGCGCTGCGGGCGGCGAATACCGTGCGGTCCGAGGCGGCGGCATCAGCGGCGACGATCACGGAGGTTGCGGCCCGGGAGCTCGATGCTGCGCTCAAGGCCCGGGCGGAGTCGGATCAGGAGGCGGAGAGGATCCGTGCCCAGGCGGCGGAGCACGTGGCCTGGCTGGTGGAGGCGGCGCGGCGCGACGCGGACGCCGCCCAGGCCATCCGGGCCGAGGCCGTCCGTGAAGCGGAGCGGATCGTCGCCGAGGCGACGGCGCAGGCGGCGTCGCTCGAAGGACTCCCTGAGGCGGGCTGACCGCGAGGCGCCGGCGGCGCCGCCTACTTCGTGGTCAGCTCGGTCAGCCGCTTGTCCACCGACTGGCGGAGAGTCAGCAGCTCGGCGATCTCCTGCTCGCGGCTCTTGGGCTCGGCGTCGCCGCAGCATTCACAGCCGCAGCCACACGGCTCCTTGGCCTCGGTCACGTCGGTCATCGCCGAACAGCCGCAGCCGCAGGTGTGCGTCTCGTTCTCGGTCAGCGTCATACGACGAGAGTAAAAGGTGGCCCCTGGGGCCAGGTCAAGCAGGTCCGGTGTTCACGCGGTTCATTGCCACGTTGAGGCCGTCGGTGAAGATGAGCTCCACCGCCTCGGCAGCCTCGACGACGGCCACGTCCAGCTCCACCTGCTGGCCCTTGCGCACCGGCTTGAGGACGAAGTCGGCCCCCTGCTGGCGGCCGGGCGGCTTGCCGATGCCGATCCGGACCCGGACGAAGGCGCCGGTGTGGAGGTGGGCCCGAATGGACTCGAGACCGTTGTGGCCGGCGGTCCCCCCACCCTCCTTGATCTTCACCCGGCCCGGCGGCAGATCGAGCTCGTCATGGACGACGACCACCCGACTCATGTCGCCCTCGACCCCGTACCGTCGCACCAGGCGCGCCGCCGACTCGCCCGAGAGGTTCACGAACGTCTGCGGGAAGGCGAGGGCCAGCAGCGTGCCGTTGATGCGGGCCTCGGCCACCAGAGCCCGTTCCTTGCCCCGCTTCAGGGGGGCGTTGTGGCGGCTGGCCAGGAGGCTGACGACGTCGGCCCCCAGGTTGTGGCGGGTGCCCTCGTACTCGGCACCGGGGTTCCCGAGGCCGATGACCAGCAGGTGGGCGGCCTCGCCCGTGCGTTCTCGCTGCAGGGGAGGACTAGCTCTCTTCGGCCTCGCCGGCAGCCTCGTTGGCGTCCGCCGTGTCCTCGGCGGCCTCCGCCGCCGCCTCTTCGGCCTCGGTCTCGGCGGCCATGCGGGTGCTGGCGCCGGCGACCACGGTCTCGTCCGGGTCCACCTCGGTGGTGACTCCGGCGGGCAGCTTCAAGTCGCCCACCCGGATGGCGTCGCCGATGCCCAGCTCCGACACGTCGACCTCGATGGCGGCCGGGATGTCGGCCGGCTTGGCGTGGACCATCAAGCTGAACAGGGTGTGCTCCACCATGCCGTCGGCCCGCTCCACCTTCTCCGCCTCGCCGACCAGGTGGACGGGGACCTCGGCCGAGATGATCTCGTCCCGGCGGACGATCACGAAATCGATGTGGTCGATCGAGCGGCGCACGGGGTGGCGCTGGAGCTGGCGGGCCATGGCCAGGTGCTTCTTGCCCTCCACATCCAGGGAGATCAGCGCGTTGAGGCCCGAATCCGAGGTGAGGGCGGCCCGCAGCTCGCGGCTGTTCACCGCCACGTCGATGGGCTCGATCCCGTGGCCGTAGAGCACGCCGGGGACCTTCCCGGCCCTGCGAAGCCGGCGCGACTCCGAGCTGCCCTTGACCCGCCCGACGTCCGCGACCAACGAAACCTCATCCATGGCGGACCAGTCTACGTGACGGAGACCTCAGGCCTGATTGGCCCCTCCGAAGATCTCCGAGACCGACCGGTCCTCGAACACGGCCCGTAGGGCGTCGGCGATGATGCTCGCCACCGAGAGGACCTCGATCTTGTCGATCCGGCGGTCGTCGGCCAGCGGCAGGGTGTCGGTGATGACGACCTTGGTGATGACGGAGTTCTTGAGCCGGTCGAGAGCGGGATCCGACAGCACCCCGTGGGTGGCCATGGCATAGACCTCGGCCGCGCCGTGGTCGACGAGCTGGTCGGCGGCGGCGCAGATGGTGCCGGCGGTGTCGATCATGTCGTCGACCAGCACGCAGATGCGCCCCTCGACCTCGCCCATCACATCGAGGGCCTCGACCTGGTTGGCCACGCCCCGCAGCCGGCGCTTGGCCACCGACCCGACGTCGGCCTTGAGCATCTGGGCGAAGCGCTCGGCCACCTTGAAGCGGCCGGCGTCGGGAGAGACGATGACCACGTCGCTGCCCAGATTGGCCGAGACCCAGTCGGTGAGGACCGGCATGGCCGTCAGGTGGTCGACCGGGACGTCGAAGAAGCCCTGGATCTGGCCGGAGTGGAGGTCCACGCTCACCATGCGGTCGGCGCCGGCGACGGTGAGGATGTCGGCCAGGAGCTTGGCCGTGATCGGCTCCCGCTCGGAGGCCTTGCGGTCCTGGCGGGCGTACCCGTAGTAGGGGCAGACGGCGGTGATCCGCTTGGCCGAGGCCCGCTTGGCCGCGTCGACCATGATCAGCTGTTCCATGATCGCCTCGTTCACGGGGGCGCTGTGGCTTTGGACAATGAAGACGTCGGAGCCCCGGATGGACTCGCCGAAGCGGCAGTACATCTCCCCGTTGGCGAACTGCGAGAGGTTGGTTTCGCCCAGCTGGACGCCGAGGGCAGCGGCGATGTCAGCGGCCAACTCGGGGTTGGATCCCCCGGTGAAGAGCTCGAGTCGCTTCTTGGTGACCAGCTCCATCGTCGGCTGTTACACGCTCTCCTCGTCGCCTGCCGTCGCAGTGTAGAACGACCCCGTGGTGGTGCCGGCGGGAACATGGCTGCCGGGCTGGAGGACGGCGAACGGGCCGACGATGGCCGAGGGTCCGACCACTGCGTCGTAGCCCACAGATTGCTCGACGTTCGCACCCTCGCCGACCGCGCAGTCGACCAGGCGGACGTGCGGGCCGAGCTTGGCGCCTTCCCCGATGACGGTCCGGCCCTGGAGGATGCTGCCCGGGAACAGGGTGACATCGGCAGCCAGGCGCACGCCGGCGTCGACGTAGGTGCGCTCGGGGTCGACCATGGTCACGCCGGCCTGCATCCACCGCTGGTTGATGCGCCGGCGCAGCTCGGCCTCGGCCGCCGCCAGCTGGGCCCGGTCGTTGACCCCGACCGCCTCGAACGGGTCCTCGCACTCGATGGCGACGACCTTGTGGCCGGCGTCGTGCAGCACGCTGACCACGTCGGTCAGGTAGTACTCGCCCTGGGCGTTCTCCGGCGAGAGCCGGCGCAGGGCCGGCGCCAGCAGGCTGCGGCGGAAGCAGTAGATCGAGGTGCCCACCTCGTCGATGTCCAGCTCGGCTTCGGTGGCGTCCAGCTCCTCGACGATGCGGCTGACCCGGCCGTCCTTCGCGCGGACGATGCGGCCCATGCCCGTGGTGTCGGGGAGCCGGGCGGTCAGCAGGGTGGCGGCGGCGTTGGCCTCCCGATGGGCATGGACCAGCGATCCGAGCGTGGAGGGGCGAACGAGGGGGGTGTCGCCGGGCAGGACCACGATGTCCTCGTCGTCACTGTCGTCATCGTTAGGGAAGGCGGTGAGGGCGACCGAGGCGGCGTCGCCGGTGCCGCGCTGGACGTGCTGGTCGACGAAGTCGATGAACAGGTCGGGCGGGCCGTACTCCTGGAGGGTCTTGGTCACCCGCTCGGCACCATGGCCTACGACGACGACCGCCCGGTCCACCAGCAGCTCGCTGAGGGCGTCGAGGACGTGCAACAGCATCGGCCGCCCGCAGAGGGGGTGCAGCGGCTTCGGCAGCGCCGACCGCATCCGCGTCCCCTCGCCCGCGGCCATGACCACAGCCGAGAGCGGACGAAGACGCATATGTCTTTTCTACCCCGCCGGCGGGCCCTGGCGGGGGAGGCTTGGCTCGGGAGCGAGGATTCGAACCCCGATTCTCTGGACCAAAACCAGATGTCCTGCCGTTGGACGACTCCCGATTGCCGGTCCCGAACGCTACCCGGCGATGAACCGCTGGATGGCCGAACAAAGACCCTCGCTCCGCATGGCCATCGCCGTCTCTCGCAGGTCTCCTTGGCCCGGGGCCGCTTGGTCCACGCCGGCACCGGCACCCCCGCAACCAGGTACCGAGCGGCTCACCACCGCCGGCGGCCAAGCCGAGGGCTTCGGCGATCTGCGACCGGGACAGGCCCGCCAGTCGCAGTTGCCCCGCCTGGTCCCCGTCGGCTCGCCGTCACAGACGAACACGAGTTCGATTCAGACAGCGTGTCAAGCCACGAGACGCCACCAAACGCCATAAGATCGGACTCCATTTCCCGCCGGCCCCCACACCCGCTAGCCTGTCGCCGCTCATGGGATCGCTGATCAAGAAGCGCCGCAAGCGGATGCGCAAGAAGAAGCACAAGAAGATGCTGAAGGCCACCCGCTGGCAGCGCCGCGCCGGGCGCTAGCCCCGCTTCAACGCCGCCAGCCTCCCCCAGTCCTCCACGCCTAGCTCCTCGGCGCGCGCCTCGGGCCGGATGCCGGCGGCGACGAACGCGTCGGGGCTGACCAACGAGGCCAGCGACCGCCGCAGCATCTTCCGGCGCTGGCCGAAACCAGCCCGGACCAGGCTGAACAGCCACTCGCGGTCGACGTCGCCCACCGCCGGCGCCGGCCGCCGGTCGATCCGCACCAGGGCCGACTCGACGTTGGGGACGGGATGGAAGACCGTCGCGGGCACCCGCCCGACCACCTTGGCCGTCGCCCAGTAGGCGACCTTGACCGAGACCGCCCCGTAGGCGTCGTCGCCGGGGCGGGCGGCCAGCCGCTCGGCCACTTCGCGCTGGACCATGACCAGCATCCTGCTGATGGCCGGCACGCCGTCGAGCAGGTCGGCGACGAGAGGCGTGGCCACGTTGTACGGGAGGTTGGCCACCAGCACCCACGGCCCCTCGCCCAGCAAGGACGACCAGTCCAGGCGCAAAGCGTCGCCCTCGATCACGGTCACGCCGGCGGGCTCGACCACCCGCCGCAACGCCGGCAGCAATCCGGAATCGACCTCGATGGCGGTCACCGAGGCGCCGGTCTCGGCCAACGCGAGGGTCAGCGACCCCAGGCCGGCGCCGATCTCGACCACCCGGTCTCCGTCGCCCACGCCGGCCAGGCGGGCGATGCGCCGGACCGTGTTCGGGTCGACCACGAAGTTCTGACCCCGGGCCCGGCTGGGCGCGAGGCCGTACTCGTCCAAGAGCCGGCGCACGTCGGCGCCGCTAAGGGTCACCTCGAGAAACCTACGCCGGCGCGGCTACCACTCGATCTTGACGTCGACCAGCCCCGCCTCCCGGGCGGCCAGCTTCTCGAAGGTGTCCAGCGACAGGTCGATCAGCCGACCGGTTTCCAGCGTCGGGCCGCGGTCGTTCACCTTGCACGTCGCCACCGCCCCGTTGTGGATGCGGGTCACCTTGACCATCGTGCCCATCGGCAGCGTGCGGTGGGCGCACGTCGCGTCCGGCGCGTTGAACCACGAGGCAATGCCGCTGTCGCTCCTGGTCACCGCGCTGCCGACCGCCGCCGCCGGCGGGACGACGGTGGCCAGCAAGGTGGTCAAGGGCGTGAGCGGCGTGGTGGTCGTCGTGGTCGCCGCCGGCGCCATGGCCGGCGCCTGCGTGGTGGTCGTCGTGGCCGGCTTCGCTGTGGTCGTGGTGGCCGGCGGCTTCTTGGTGGTGGTGGTCGGGTGGGGCCGGGTGGTGGAGGTGCTGTCGCGGGCCTGGAGCGCGGCGGCTAGCTCGTGCAGCGAGATCGACCCCGTCACGGAGGGCGCCGGCGTCTGCGGGGTGGAGGGAGCGGCCGCGGCAGGGACCAGCCCGCCGGCGGCGTCGACACGGACCGCTTTCGAGGTGTCGCCCTCGGACCTCCGGAGCCCGATGAACCCGGCGACCAGCGTCACCAGGCACAGCAGTGCGACGTACAGCGATCGCGTGTTTCCCGATGTCGGCGTCAGGCCATTCCTCGCATGTCGCCCGCCGACCTACGTTCCCTAGCCGTTCCTGGGCCCGGGGGACCGCCAGAACCCTAGGAAACGAACTTCACGGTTGCAAGCCGGCGATGCCGAAGAGTGAGGCCGTGTTCGTCCACGTGGCGGCCTCGACCTGCTCCACCGCCACGCCCTTGACCGCAGCCACGGCCGCCCCGACGAGGGCCACGTACGCCGGCCCGTTCGGCGTGCCCCGGTGGGGGACAGGCGTCAGGTAGGGAGCGTCGGTCTCGACGAGAATCCGGTCCAGCGGGGCCAGCGCCGCCGCCTCGCGCACCTCGCCGGCGGTCTTGAACGTGACGATCCCGCTGAAGGAAAGGCTGGCCCCGGCGTCGAGGCTGCGACGGGCCTCGGTCGGCCCGCCGGTGAAGCAGTGGAACACGGTGCGCTCGGGAACCCCCTCGGCGGCCAGGATGGCGAAGGTGTCGTCCCAGGCCTCCCGGGTGTGGATGACCAGGGCCAGCCCGTGCTCGTGGGCCAGGACGACCTGTGCGGCGAACGCCTCCCGCTGGACCTCTCGGGGCGAGTGGTCGTAGTGGTAATCCAGCCCGCACTCGCCGATCCCGACTACCTCGGGGGCTCCGAGCAGGTCGACGATGCTGTCGACACCCTGCACCGCATCGTGCGGGTGCAGGCCCACGGTGGCCCACACTGTGCCCGGATGGTCCCGGGCCACCTCGATGGCACGCGCCGACTGCGGGGCGTCGGTGCCCACGCAGATGATCCGGCCGACGCCGGCCTCGGCCGCCTGGGCCAGCGCATCGGCGGTGATGCCCTCGTACTGGAGGTGGCAGTGACTGTCGGCCCACATTGCGGACTAAACCTAGGCCAGCCCCTTGACCTTCAAGTCGACTCGAAGGTTTACCCTCGTCCCAATGCGCATCGCCGACGTGGCCGAGCGGAGCGGGTTCTCGCCGGCGACCCTCCGCTACTACGAACAGCTCAACCTGCTGCCGGCGCCGGCTCGCACGGCGGCCGGCTATCGGTCCTACGACGAGGCCGTGCTCGATCGGCTCGCCTTCATCGGGCGGGCCAAGAGCCTCGGTTGCTCCCTCGAGGAGGTTGCCGGGCTCCTGCTCGAGTGGGACGGCGGGCGCTGCCCACCGGTTCAGTCCCGCCTGCGGGAGCTGGCGGCGGAGAAGCTCGAGGAGATCCGGTCGCGGACAGCCGCGCTGGCCGCATTCGCCGCCGACCTGGAGCGGATCATGGTCACCCACACGCCCGACGGTCCCTGCGACGAGACGTGCGGCTGCCTCAGCGACCCGCTCGTCTGCACCCTCGACGCCGCCGAGCTCACCGGCCGCCTCCAGGACTGGCGCGACCTCACCGCCCACGTGACCCACCGCACGCCGGTCGACGGCGGCATCCGGCTCCAGCTCGGCGCCGGCGCCCCGCTCGGCGACCTGGCCGGCCTCATGGCCGCCGAGCAGGAGTGCTGCTCGTTCTTTGCCTTCGCCCTCACCGTCGACCGCCGGGGCGCGGCACTGGAGGTCCGCGGCCCCGCCGAGGCGCTGGCGCTCTTCGGCGACGCCTAGCTTAGCTAGCGGCGGGGGAAGAGCGGCTTGCCCTTCTCCACCGGCAGGCCACCCGGATAACCACCCCACGCCGCCGCCGCCGGCAGCCGCTGCTCCTCGGGCGACCCTGGCAGGCCCAGTCGGCGCCACACCTCGGCCGTCGCCGCCGGCATGGCCGGCGAGGCGAGGACGGCAACGATGCGCAGCGCCTCGATGGCGGCGCCCAGCACCGCGTCGACCTCCGCCCCCGGCTCCGACTTCCAGGGCTCGGTGGCCTCCAGGTGGGCGTTGGCTTCCCGGATCAGCTGCCACGTCGCTTCGAGTGCGTCGGACGGCGCGAACCGCGCCCACGCCTCGGCCGCGGCCGTATAGACCCGCGCCGCCACCGGAGCGAGCGGGCTGTCGGCGGTCGGGGCGGGACCAACGCCACCGCACTTGCTCCCGACCAGCGTGGCCACCCGTGACAGCAGGTTGCCCAGGTTGTTGGCCAGATCCGAGTTGTACCGGCTGGCCACGCCCTCGTACGAGAAGTCCCCGTCGGGGCCGAACGGCACGTCGCGCAGGAAGTGCCAGCGCACCGCGTCGACTCCGAAGTCGGCCACGAGCTCCCGAGGGCCGATCTGGTTGAGCTTCGTCTTGGACATCTTCTCGCCGCTTACGAGCAGGAAGCCGTGGGCCGCCACCGACCTGGCCGGCTCGAGCCCGGCCGCCATCAGCATCGCCGGCCAGTAGACGGCGTGGAATCGGATGATGTCCTTGCCAATGAGGTGGTAGTCGACCGGCCACCAGTACTCGAAGAACTCCTCGTCGTTGCCGTAGCCGACGGCGGTGATGTAGTTGGGCAGGGCGTCGAACCAGACCCACGCCACCTGGCTTGTGTCCCAGGGCAGCGGGACACCCCAGGTGAAGCCCCGGCTGATCGAGATGTCGCGCAAACCCGATCGGATGAAGGCGAGGACCTCGTTCCGGCGGGTCGCCGGCACGACGGCGCCGGGATTGGCCTCGTGCCAGTCGAGGAGCCGCTGCTGGTACGAGGAGAGCTTGAAGAACCAGTTCTCCTCCTGCACCGACTCGACCGGCCGACCATGGACGGGACAGTTCCCGTCGACCAGCTCCTCGACCGTGTAGTACGCCTCGCACGACACGCAGTACGGGCCCTCGTAGGTCGACTTCTCGATGTCCCCGTTGTCGTACACGGCCTGCAACAGCTTCTGCACCGACGCCGTGTGGCGGCTCTCGGTGGTACGGATGAAGTCGTCGTAGGCAACGCCGAGCTCGTCCCACGCGTCGCGGAACCGGGCGCTGTTGCGGTCGGCGAGCTCCTGGGGCGTTGTGCCCTGGGCCTCGGCCGCCTGCTGGTTCTTCAGCCCGTACTCGTCGGTGCCGGTGACGTACTTGACGTCCTCGCCCAGGAGGCGGTGCCATCGGGTGACGCCGTCGCCCAGCAGCACCTCGTAGGCATGGCCGATGTGAGGCGCGTCGTTCACATACGCGATGGCCGTCGTGAGGTAGAAGCGGGGCACGGGCCGTACGTTACCGACCGCCTGCCCGCATGCCTCAGGGGTTTCTCAGGGGACGCGCTGCTCGGCCACGGCACGGCCCTGGGTGTCGATGCCGGTGGCGAAGACGATCGTGCCTGCATCGGCCACCAGCGCCCAGCCGTCGGTGCCAATCGCCGCGTTGACCGTCCGCAGACCGGACGCGATGGCCTCCGCTTCCCGGAGGCGGTCCGCCGGCGCCGCCGGGCCGGCGTAGGAGGCGATCTTCACGATCGACTGCGGCACGTCGCCCCGGCGCACCCGGACGCCGGCGGCCAGCGCCTTCTCCGGTCCCAGCGCATAGGCGGGCCCGGGGAGGACGAGGGTCCCGTCCGCCGCCAGCGTGCCCTTGGCTTCATTCGGGTCGGAGCCGACGGCCACGACCACGCCGTCGGCCGGGAAGGAGGTGAAGGCGGTGTCGTTCCGTGCCAGCAGGGCGAGGGCCCGGTCCGCCTCATTGAGCGTCCGGGTCGACAGCAGCAGTCGCTCTCCGTCGGCGAACAACTTCTGCCAGCCCGGAGGGACCTGGTAGTCGAGCCGGGTGCCGAGAGGCTGGCCGGCGACGAACTCGTGTGGAGCCCTCGTCGTGGTCGGGTCGGCCGGCGGGGCCGTAATCAACGTCGACTCGACGCCGGCGGTCACGCGCACCGGCGCGTCGGATGGTCGATTGAGGGCCACGACAGCCGCAGCGACGACCGCCACGCCGGCGACTGTCGCCCAGAGTCGTGCGCGCCGGGGCGACGGGCTCTCCAGGTCGTGACTCGCCGCCACCGTTCGGTCCACCGCCGCCTCAGCTCATGTGGGTCAGGAAATGTCTAGTGCAATTTCGTAGACCACGCGCTTGGGAACGCCGAGCTCGGCCGCCACCTCGGCGATCGCCGACTTCTTCGCCGCGCCGGCCTCCAACCTCGCCCGCAGCGCAACCTCCACGTCGCCCTCGGTTGCCGGCGCCGGCGGAGGTGCCCCGTCGAGCACGACGACGAACTCGCCGCGCGGCTCCTTGGCGGCCAGGTGGTCGACGGCGCCGGCCAGCGTGCCCCGCCAGATCTCCTCGTGCAGCTTGGTCAGCTCCCTCGCAAGCGCCACCCGCCGGACGCCGCCGGCGGCCGCCGCCAGGTCGGCGACGGTCTGGCGCACCCGGTGCGGCGCCTCGAAGAGCACCGTCGTCCGCTGCTCGCAGGCGATCTCCTTCAGGCGCTGCGCCCGCCCGGAGCCCTTCCGGGGCAGGAACCCTTCGAACGCGAACCGGCCCGCCGGCAGGCCGCTGACCACGAGGGCGGCGACCATCGCCGACGGCCCGGGGACGACCTCGACTGCGTGACCAGCGGACGCCGCCGCCGCCACCAGCCGCTCGCCGGGGTCCGAGATCCCGGGCATGCCGGCGTCGGTGACCACCACCACCGTCTCGCCCTTGTCGAGGAGGGCCAGGACGCCGGCGACCTGCACCGACTCGTTGTGGTCGTGAACGGCCAGGAGGCGGCGGCCGGCCGGCAGGCCCAGGTGCGACAGCAACGCTCTGGTCCGGCGCGTGTCCTCACATGCGATCGTGTCGGCCGTCCGCAACGCCTCCACCGCACGAGGCGACAGGTCGCCGAGGTTCCCGATCGGCGTGCCGACGAGGACGAGGCTCACTCGCGGACTTCCAGCCGGTCGCCGACCCGCAGGTTCCACCGCGCGAACGCGCCCGCCTCGGCCTCGATCACGCACCCGCCCCGCAGGCACGGCCGGGTCATCCGCCCCGGGCGCAGGGTGAGCGTCCGCAGCACGACCAGGTCCTTGGTGCAGAAGGCAACGTCGATGGGGAACGCCATCCCCACCGAGTGCACCGACCGCGCCGGGGAGATGAGGATGGCGCCCTCGATCGAGTCCCGATTGAGCAGGCCGACCATGCGCTCCTCACGCGACTCGGTGACCTCGAGCGCAGCGAGCACCTCGCCGTCGCGGAACAGCCATCCGTCCCTCACCGGTCAGACGTTGAAGCGGATCTCGAGGACGTCGCCGTCGGCGACCTCGTATTCCTTTCCCTCGACCCGCAGGCGGCCGGCGTCCTTCGCCTTCTGCCACGAGCCCAGCTCCAGCAGTTCGTCCCAGCGGATGACCTCGGCCCGGATGAACCCCCGCTGGAGATCCGAGTGGATGACGCCGGCGCACTCCGGCGCCTTGGCGCCGGCCCGGAACGTCCAGGCCCGGGACTCCTTGTCGCCCGTGGTCAGGAACGTCCGCCGCCCCAGCAGTTGGTATGCGGCCCGGATCACCCGCGGCAGGGCGCCCTCGCCGAGGCCCAGCCCCTCCAGCAGCTCGGCGCGGTCGGCCTCGTCGAGCGACGCCGCCTCCGCCTCCAGCTGCACGCTCACCCCGAGCACCTCGGCGGCGTTGCCGAGCTCGGCGGCCACTGGCTTGGTCATCTCGTCGGAGTCGGCCACCTGGTCCTCGCCCAGGTTGACCACCGCCAGCACCGGCTTGTTGGTCAGCAGGAACGTCGACCGCAGGTCGCGGCGCTGCTCCTCGTTCAGCGACGACCGGTAGATGGGGATGCCGGCGTTCAGCGAGCCCAGCGCCGCCTCCATGGCCTCGACCTCGCCCTTGAGCGATGGGTCGTTGCGGGCCATCTTCCGCCGTTTGACGATCTGGGTCTCCACGGAGTCGACGTCGGCCAGCACCAGCTCCAGCTCCAGGGTGTGCAGGTCGTCGAGCGGGTCGGTGTCGCCGACCACGTTCTCGTCGACGAACGCCCGCAGGACCATGACAACGGCGTCGACCTCACGGATACCGCCGAGGAAGCGGTTGCCCATCCCCTCGCCGGCCGACGCCCCCGCCACCAGGCCGGCGATGTCGACGAACTCCAGGGTGGCGCCGACCACCTTCTTCGACTTGCTCATCTCGGCCAGGGCCCGCAGCCGCGGGTCGGGCACCTGGGCGATGCCGACGTGGGTCTCCGTCGTGGAGAACGGGTGGGCCGCGACCGGGACCGAAGCGCCCGTCATGGCGTTGAACAGGGAGGATTTCCCGGCGTTGGGCAGGCCGACCAGGCCGAGGCGTTCCATTGCCGCCAGGGTAACCGGGCGCCTTCAGTCCAGCGCGGCCCGCACCTCCGCCGCCGACCGGGCTTTCCAGAAACGGCCGACGTTGGCAACGGTGCTGTACGAGCGGGTGTCCATCCGGTCGACGTACAGCGTGCCGGCGAGGTGGTCGGCCTCGTGCTGGATGATCCGGGCCGGCCAGCCCTCGAGGCGGAGGTGGACCGGCGCGCCGCGCTCGTCGAGGCCGTCGACGGTCACCGACCGCCAGCGGCGGACGAGCGCCATGAAGCCGCTCACGCTGAGGCAGCCCTCGAAGAACTCCTCGGTCTCGTCACCGGCGGGCTCCACCACCGGGTTGATGAGCACCGTGAACGGCAGGAAGTCCCGGGCCAGCTCCTCGCGCCGGGCCGCGCTCATGGTCTCCGGCGCGCCGCCGGCGTCCTCCATCACCACCACTTGCAACCCCTCGCCGACCTGGGGGGCGGCCAGGCCCACGCCGGGCGCGGCGTGCATGGTCTGGCGCATGGAAGAGATCAACTCCTGCACGAACGGCGTCGGGATCTCCTCGGGCGCCAGCGGGCGGGCCGGCCGGCGGAGCACGGGGTCGCCGGCCTGCACGATGTCGTAGAGCATGAGTCACAATGGCGCATGGCCGGACGAGACGTACGCCTCACCCTCTACTGCCCCAACTGACTTCCGGGCTTTCACTTGCCGTACCTGGCGGCAGCGGTGAACGGTCTGTTCGCCGAGCAGGGAGTTGATGTCGAGATCCTCGATCCCTCGGGCGGTCCGGACAACATCGTGCGGGTCGGCAGGGGTGAGTCTGATTTCGCACTGACGAGCGTGCAGCACTACCTGTCGGCTCGCGCCGAGCACGGTGACATCCCGGCCCGGTTCGTGGCCATGGTCGTCCAGCGCAGCCCGATCGGCGCCCTGGTGCGCGCTGATTCCGAGGTGCGCTCGCCAGCGGGCCTTGCCGGCTGCCGCGTCGGTGGCGACCCCGAGAACCCGCAGGTGATCGAGTTCATGGCCACGCTCGACTGCTTGGGCATCGACCGGCCGGATTTGGTGGAGGTGGCGGCGGGCCGCGGGCCGACCGCGCTGGGCCGTGGGGAGGTCGACGGCATCGTCGCCCTGGTCGACGCCATGCCCCGCCGGCGCCGGCAGGCCGGGGTTGACCTCCGGGCGGTCCGGGTGGGCCGCGACGACGTCTACGGCAGCGGGGTGATCGCCTCCGACGGGCTGCCCGACGACCTGGTAGCCAAGGTCCGGGCCGGCGTGGTGGCCGCCCTCGAGGCGCAGCGTCTGGGGCCCGACGCCGGCCTGGCCCAGATGGCCGACCGCTACGGCGACGATCGCACCGACGATGCGCCGGAAGGCTGGCGCATGCTGCAGGAGTTCGTGTTCACCGACGCGCCCACCGGGTCGATGGACGCCGCGCAGTGGCGCACGACACTGGAGTTCCTTTGCGGAGCCCGGGGGTTCGACGTGCCGGCGCCTGAGTCGATCTACCGGCCGCAGTTCGTTCACGAAACCGTTCGCCCGTAGCCCGGGCGAGCGGCACGGGGGTCACCCTCGCAGCGCCACGCCGGCGGTACAGCGTGGCGGCCAAGGCGCTGTTCGCGTTGCTCGAAGTCGTGTCCGGGCGGCCCCGCACCCTGTCGAAGCTCACGGTGCTCGAGGTCATCGCCCGGGTGCCGTACCAGGCGTGGGTCACGTCGCCGCTGCAGCCGTGACCCACCGGTACTCCCGCCCCACGTTCGCCCGCCGCATCTTCGAGCGGTGGCCGAGAGCTGGGACCAGCAGGACAACGAGCAGTGGCACCTGCTGTTTCTCGAGGACCTCGTCGAGCGGTCGGGCAAGCGGGAGAACTTCGTCCGCTGCTCAGCGCACAAGGAGGAAGGCTTGGCTCGTATGACGGAGCTACGGTTCCGCCAACTATGTCGAAATAGGGTTCGGCTCTTCGCTCCGTAATTGAGCAAATGTTGGTTGCGCCGGCGGTCGAACAGGTGTACGATGGCGAGCATGTTGGCGGACCTGGCGAGCGTGATCGAAGACCTCGACGTGCCCTCCGACGGCGAGTCGTTGGAGCAGGTCCTGGCCCTGCGCGACCGCCTCGACGCCCGGATCGTGGCGGCCACCGGAGCGTTCGAGGCCAACGGCTGGTGGGCCAGCGACGCCTCGACTTCCTACGTCGCCTGGCTCCGGGCCCATGCCAAGATGACCCGTCGCTCGGCCCAGCGGCTGCGGACCACGGCGGTGCGCCTGCGGGCGCTGCCGGTCTGTGCGAAGGCCTATGCCGACGGTTCTCTTTCCGGCGGCCAGATCGAGGCCATCGTCGCCCGGCTCGACGACGATCTGGTGGAGGTTTTCGCCGCGCAGGAGGCTGAGCTGGTTCCCTACCTCATTCCGCTGAGCGTCGCCGGCACGAGCACAGCCATGGGTGTCTGGGTGACCCGGAACCGCCCGGAGCCCGCCGAGCCCAACGAGCCTGACCGGTCGGTCCACCTCTCGCGCACGCTGGATGACCGCTGGGTGCTCGACGGCTCGCTCGACCCGGAGGGCGGTTCGGTGGTCGCCACGGCCCTGCGCCTGGCCACGCCGGACAAGACCGATGTGCTGCGGAGCCCGGCCGAGCGCCGTGCCGATGCCCTCGTCGACGTCTGCCGCTTCTTCCTCGACCACCAGAGGTCCCGCGCCGGCGGCCGCCACCGCCCCCACCTCAACGTGATCGTCGAGCTGAAGGACCTGGAGGCGGGCGCCGGCGGCCAGGTCGTCGACGGCCCGGTCCTCGACGGTCCGACGGTCTCCAGGCTGTTCTGCGACAGCGCCGTCCACCGGGTCGTGATGGCGGGCCGCTCGGCGGTGCTCGACTACGGCACCGCCACCCGCACCATCCCGGCGCCTCTCTGGAACGCCCTTGTCATCCGTGACGAGCACTGCCGCTTCCCGGACTGCGATCGGCCGTCGGTCTGGTGCGAAGGCCACCACGTCGTGTGGGTCACCCAGGGCGGCCCGACGGAGCTAACCAACCTCGTCCTGGTGTGCTCCCGCCATCACCACGTCCTCCACCAACCCGGCTGGCACGCCAAGCTCCGCCCCGACGGCGACCTCAAGGTCGCCGACGCCAACGGCATCGTCCGCGAGACCTCGCCACCGAGGGCCACTCGACCCTGGTAGTGCTGTTCGGGTATGGCAGCGCGGAATCCTGCATTGGGCGGGCCTTGAGTGTCTTGCGCGGCGGCATGAGGGTGCGGGCGCTCGCCGACGCTGAAGCGCCCGTGGCGTGCTCGACTCTGGCGGCTGAGCTGGCGGACGGAGAGCCGCACGACTTCGGCACCTCTGCGGCGCGAAACAGCGCACAGAGTCCTGTTGGGGAGCCAACTCGGGCGCTCCAGCCGCCCGCTGTCCGGACTTGCCGTTATGGAAACTCGGGCGTAGGTTTCTCGACCGCGATTGGAGGTCACCGATGGCATCGGAGGATTCCGAGAGTGAAGAGGCTGCCAGCGGCGGCTCCGTGGATCCAAACGCCCTCGTGCAGCACGTCCTGCGCGAGTCATACCTGCAGACGACCGAGGATCTCCGCTTCTACGCCGAGAAGGTGCGCGAGTTCAACAAGCGCAAGAAAGCGATGCGCGAGTACCTCAGCACCTTGAGACAGGTAAAGGCGGACGTGCTGTGGAAGGCGTTCGACAACGGCCTCGACCTTTGCTCCTACGACGAGCGCAGCAGGGCGGAGCTTGCCAAGTTGATCGAAGAGAGAAGTGTTCAGTATCCCAGAAGCCGAGTTGCGCATGAACTGTGCATTCCGAACCTTGCGCCGCCGAAGGATGCAAACTCGATCGAGCTTATCGAGGCCGAAATCCGACGATGGGAAGAGCGCATGGCCATGCTGAACGGCGATTCTCAGCTCGCGAACGTCGACCTGCAGAGCACGCTTCAGAAGCAGCAGCAGGCGCTTCAGATGATGAGCAACACTTCAAAGTTGGCACACGACACAGCCATGCGGATCATTGGCAACATCGGTGGCTAGCAACGCTGCCGGAAACCCCAGTTTGTGTCCGTCGGAGTGGCGAGGCGCAATCGAAGGGGACTGGGCCGAGCGCGTCACCGGGCTGCACCCCATGCAGGTCGAGGTCGCCATGATGCGTACGCCGGACGGCCACAGCCGGCTCGAGATCTCTCGGTTTCTCACGCCGGTGACCGTCGCCGATCACCGGAACGCCCCCGTAAATGCTCTCGGCTACCTGCGCGTCATGTTCGCCGTGGACGACATCGACGACACGCTTGCCCGGCTCGCCAAGCACGGCGCACGGCTCGTCAGCAGCGAAGTAGTCCGGTACGAGGAGTCGTATCGGCTTTGCTACATCCGTGGGCCCGAAGGGCTTCTGATCGGGCTGGCCGAGCCGATCGACTAGTGGCGCTCCGGCGCCATGGTCAGTACTGGATTTCGAGCGCGTAGCGGAGCGCTCGATCGAGACGGACGCGGCCTTCGAGTTCAAGGCGTCCGATCGGCTCGCCGTCCAAGGCGTCGAGGGGGAGGGCAGTGCGTCGGTGGCGACGGGCCATCGGCCAAGTAACTCGGAAATCGGTGCCCACGATCCACTTGAGGGAACCGATGGAGGGCGGCGATCGTCCATGTCACCCGAGTAAGCTCTATCGCTCGCGGACGAAAGGCGGCCACCGTGAAACAGCCATCTCCTGTGGAGTCCGAGAACCTGCGCCCGCGGATGCGGCCTTCCCGTCGCCGTGCTCTGACCGCCGCAGCCGTGACCGCGCTCTTCTCGGCCACGGGCTGCGAGGTCTACTCCGAGGCCGTCGGCCGGCTGTCGGCGCCGGCCACCACCTCGACCACCTTCCCGGCCGGCGGCGGCACCACCTGTGTGGACCTCGGCGACGGCAGGATGGCGTGCTCGACGCCGGGCCGGCCACTCCGGCGCCGGCGGCGCCGCGGCCTCCTGCTTCCCCCCGAGGACGGGAGGCACGACGACGAGGCCCGCATCGAATACGCATCAGTGGCGTCGTTCGGCGAGCTTGGGCTGGAGCTGATGGCCCTCGGCGCGCCGACAGCTCTGGTGGCCCGCTGCCACCGGGCGGCGATCGACGAGATCGGCCACGCCACCATGCTCGACCGGCTGGCCGGGCGGGACGGCAGCCGCTTCGGTGCCATCCCGCACCTCCTCGGCCGGCGGATCGGCGGCCGCCTCCGTACCCGGCCCCGTCACCTGGCGCGCATCGCTCTGACCTCGTACCGGGACGGATGGCTCAACGAAGGACTGTCGGCCGCCAACATGGCGGGCCGAGCTCGGGCGGCGCAGACCGTCGAGGAGCGGCGGGACTTCGAGCGGATCGCCGCCGAGGAGCGCAGCCACGCCGCGCTCGCACGCGACGTCGTGCTGTGGTGCTTCGAGGAGAGCCCGCGGTCGGTGGGTCGGGCGCTGGCTCGCGCATAGCCGCTCAGAGCGACCGGAGCTCACGCAAGAATGAGCCCTGCGTGGCGTCGCTGCTGTCCTGCTGGTAGGAGAAGACGACCACGCCGGCCGTGCTCCTGAGCGCCTCTCGCGCCTGAAGAAGCCCGCTGCCCACGGGGTTCAACCAACCGCCGACCCCCACAGCGACTGCGGCCCCGGCCGGGCGCCCGTCCAATTCGGCGGCGAACGCCAGCCACTGGCGGAACCACTGCGCCTGCTCCGTCGAGCCCTCACGCATGTAGATCATGGGAACGGCGAGGTCGAGGAGCCCGTCGGAAACCCACCCGGCCCAGTCCTGGGCGTAGTCGACCGAGGCCCGGGTTCCCCCGAAGCCTCCGCTGGCGGCCGGACCGGGCCCTTGGGCGATCACCGCGGCACTCAGCAGGGCCTGGGGCCGGCTGGCGGCGAGGGCCGCCCGGGCTCGATTCACGATGGCCCTGCTCTGGGCCCGCCGCCAGTCCTCCCACACCCGGTCACCGGGCGCCGGCGCACCCTGGAAGCCCGTCTCCGCCGCGAAGCGCTGGAGGGCCCGGGGGTGGTAGCCCCACTGGGGGCCGTCGTAGCGGACATAGTCGAGGTGGACGCCGTCGACAGCACTGCGGCTGGCGATGTCAGCGACCACGTCGGCGACGTGGTCGTGCAGTTCGGGCAGGCCGATGTCGAAATACTCCCGGCTCTGCGCGCCGGTCCTGGACACGGTCATCCACGGGTCGCCCGTGCCGGGACCGTGGTTCCGAGTGACGTGGCCGGCGGGAAGCTCCAGGTCCCGATAGGACTCATGCCACGCCGTCGCCACCGTGAACCAGGCGTGTACCTGCATGTCCCGGGCGTGCCCACCGTCGACGGCGGCCCGCAGCACGTCGAAGCCCGGCGCCAGCGCGGGGTCGGGTGTCCGGGCGAGCACCTGGGAGCTGTAGTAGGCGTCGTGCCGGCGGACGACCTGCACGAACACCGCGTTGACCCCGGCCGCCGCCGCCTGGTCGAGCATCCGGTCCATCCCCGCCTGGGTCTTCAGTGCTCCATCGAAGAGGTGCACCCACATGGCTTTGATCGGCTTCGGGAGGACGATGCGGGGCGGGATCGTCGTCGCGGGCGCGACCATGGCCGTCGTCGGCGGGCTCACGGGCACGACGGAGGGCGCCTGCCGCCCGGTCGTCACCGTTGCCGGGCCGGCAGCACCCCCACCGCTGCCTGCGCACCCGGCAGCCAGGACGGCGATGAGGACGGAGGCGGCCGAGAGCGCGCCGATGGCGGAGGGCGGGAGGTTGGGCACTGTGGGCACATAGCTTGCCGCAGCGAGTGGCGTGAAGTGGTGGTAGGGCAACGGCCACCAGGCCGAGTTCACGCGAGACAATCGCTACATCGTGGCCACCGACGAGGGCCCCAGCTCGACAGTGACACGTCGGTGGCGGGCGACACCCGGTCCGTGGGCCTGTCGTGCGACGCAGCATGTCATCTTCAACCGCACCGGCGAGGGCGGCTGCGAGACGCTCGTCACCATGTGTTCGACGGGTGGGGGTACATCCACCTGTTCGACGCCTCCTCGCCTCCGACCGCGACTCGGGGGTCTGGATCCTCCAGTACCGCCCGCAGCGGTCAGCGACTAGCCTGGTCCGACCATGTCGAAGAAGACGAACAAGCGCAAGATCAAGGCCCGGCGCAAGAAGGCCAACCACGGCAAGAAGCCGAACGCCGGCCGTTAGCGTTCCCCCTGCGCCGGCCACGCCGGCGCAGGATGTCGTCGAAATCCTGCACGGCACCGAGGTGCACGACCCCTACCGGTGGCTCGAGGACGGGGATTCCGAGGCGGTCGCGGGCTGGAGCGCGGCCCAGAACGCCCGCACCCGGGCCGTGCTCGACGCCCTGCCGTCGCGGCCGGCGCTGCACGCCCGTCTGACGGCGCTCCTGCAGGTCGGCGTGGTCGGCGCGCCGCACGTCGCCGGCGACCGGGTGTTCACCCTGCAGCGGGAGGGCGACCAGGACCAGGCCGTGGTGGTCATGCGCTCGGCGGTCGACCCCTCCGCGCCGGCCCGCACCGTCGTCGACGCCCACGCCATGGCCGCCGACCACGCAGCGGCGATCGACTGGTACTCCCCCTCGCCGGACGGCCGCCTGGTGGCCTTCGGCGTGTCCGAGGGGGGTAGCGAGCACGGCACGCTGCGGATCGTCGACGTCGACACCGGCGGCTACCTGGGCGACGAGATCCCCCACATCCGCCACCCGTCCCTCTCGTGGCTGCCTGACGGATCGGCGTTCGCCTACAGCCGGCTCCCGGATCCGGCCACCGTGGCCCCCGGCGAGGAGGGCTACTGGGAGACGGTCTGGTGGCACGTTGTCGGCCAGGACCCGGCCGGCGACGAGCTGATCCTGGGCGAGCTCGAGAAGACGGCGTTGCCGGGTACCACCATCTCCGACGACGGCCGGTGGCTGGTCTTCCACATCAGCTACATGCCGACCCGCACCGACGTGATCCTGCTCGACCGGGAGACCGGCCGGCGGACCCTGCTCGTCGAGGGGGAGGAGGCTTCGACCTGGGCCTCGGTGGTCCGTGGGCGGCTCTACGCCGTCACCACGCTCGGTGCGCCGAGGGGCCGGGTCGTGAGCGCCGAGCTCGACCGGCCCCAGTCCGAGCACTGGACCGACGTCGTCCCGGAAGGCTCAGCCGTGATCGACGGGGCGGTCATCGCCGGCCGGCGGCTGGTCGTCGCCTCGGCCGAGCACGCAGTCTCCCGACTTCACCACTACGCGTTGGACGGCACCGACGGGCATGAGATCGCCCTGCCCGAGCTGGGCTCGATCGGCGGCTTCGACGCCCACCCTTCCGCCGAGAGGGCCTTCTTCACCTTCACGTCGTTCGCCCGGCCGTCGGGCCTGTGGCGGTGGACGCCCGAGGCGCCTGCCGAGCCGTGGACGCAGTTCCCACCGCCGGTCGATGCCGGCGCCTTCGTCGTCGAGCAGGTGTTCTACCCTTCGAACGACGACACCGAGGTGCCCATGTTCCTGGTGCGGGCGGCCGGTGTCGACTTCACTCCTGACACGCCCGTCCTCCTCACCGCCTACGGCGGCTTCGCCATCACCAACACCCCCGGCTACTCCGCCTCCACGGTGGCCTTCTGCGAGGCCGGCGGGGTGTGGGCGGTCGCCGGCATCCGCGGCGGCGGCGAGTACGGCGAGGACTGGCACCGGGCGGGCATGCTGGCCAAGAAGCAGCAGTGCTTCGACGACTTCTACGCCGCGGCCGACTGGCTCGTTCTCGAGAACTGCACGAGCCCGCAGCGCACGGCCATCCGCGGCGGCTCGAACGGCGGGCTGCTCGTGGGTGCCGCTCTCACCCAGCGCCCCGACCTGTGCCGGGCCGCGGTCTGCATGGTCCCCCTGCTGGACATGCTGCGGTACCAGCGGTTCCTGATCGGCGCCCTCTGGGTTCCGGAGTACGGCGATCCCGACGACCCCGAGCAGTTCGCAGTGATCCAGGCGTACTCGCCGTACCAGCACGTCGTCGATGGCACGCGGTACCCGGCGACACTGATCACCACCGCCGAGTCGGACTCACGGGTCGATCCGCTGCACGCCCGCAAGTTCGCGGCCCGGCTGCAGGCGGCCACGTCGGCGCCCGACGAGTGCCCGGTGCTGGCGCGCATCGAGGAGCGTGCCGGCCATGGTGTGGGCAAGCCGGCGTGGAAGCAGGCCGAGGAAGCCGCCGACATCCTCGCATTCGTGTTCTGGCAATTGGGGATGGAGGCGACGGCTGCGGGGTAGGTAGGCCCGAACGGTCAAGTAGGAGGCCTGTCCTTTGCGCATCGCCGAGATCGCACCCCCCTGGGTGAGCGTCCCCCCGCCCAGCTACGGCGGCATCGAGCTGGTCGTCAGTCTCATCGCCGACGGGCTGGTCGACCGGGGCCACGACGTGACGTTGTTCGCCAGCGGTGGGTCACGCACCACGGGCACGCTCGTCTCCCCGCTGGAGGGGACGCCGAAGCTTGCGGACATGGGCGTGAGCGTCACCGACGACACCATCCACACGCTGTCGGCCTACCTGCACGCCGGCGAGTTCGACGTCATCCACGACCATACGGGCTGGGGGCCGGCGTTCGGCGCGCTGCTGAACGGCCAGCCACCCGTCGTGCGGACGCTGCACGGGCCCTGGAGCGACGAGGCCCGCCGTTTCCACGCCGCCCTCGACGGCCGCGTCCACCTGGTCGCCATCAGCGAGTCGCAGGCCAGCCTCAATAAGGACCTGGACTACGCCGGCGTCGTCTACAACGGCCTCGACCTCGACGCCTACGGCTTCCGGGAGGACAAGGACGACTTCCTGCTCTTCCTCGGCCGCTGCAACCCCGAGAAGGGCCCGGAGGTGGCGGTCGAGGTGGCCAAGCGGGCCGGCAAGCACCTCAAGATGGCGGTGAAGTGCGCCGAGCCGGCCGAGATCGAATACTGGGAGCGCATGGTCGAGCCCCGCCTGACCGGCGAGGAGGAGATCGTCTTCGACATCTCCCACGACGAGAAGGTCGACCTGCTGTCCCGGGCGCTGGGCACGCTCTGCACCATCCAGTGGCCGGAGCCCTTCGGTCTCGTGATGACCGAGTCCATGGCGTGCGGGACGCCCGTCATCGTCCCGCCCATGGGAGCGGCGCCGGAGCTCGTCGTCGACGGCGAGACCGGCTTCCTGCGCAGTGACATCGACGAGATGGTGGAATGCGTCGCCCGGCTGAAGGAGATCTCCCCGGAGGCCTGCCGGGCCCGGGTGGCCGACAACTTCACCGCCGAGGTCATGGTCTCGGGCTACGAGGACCTGTTCGACCGGGTGATCGCCGGCCGCTAGCTCAGTCGCCGCCTACGAGCTCGAGGAGCGCCCGCCGGTCCGGGCCGGGGATCTTCCACACCCGGGTCCGCCCGACGGCGTCGACCTTGGCCATCACGTCGGGTCTGGCGAAGACCTCGTCGGGGCGGGCCAGGCACATCGCCGCTTCCAGCATGGCCCGGAAGACGTCGGCGTCCCGCATGACCGCGCCGGCGACGGCCGCGGCGCGAGGGTCCGGCGCCGGCGGTTCGTGGCCACGACGCAAGGCGTCCATCTCCGCGAAGCGGGCCCGGTCGGCGGTGATCTGAGCCCGGTAGAACGGTGTCACCTGGGCCTCCGTAGCCTCGTCCATCGCCAAAGCCAAGGCGTCAGGGTCGCCGATGTGGGCGCGGACCACGTTGCGCAGGCACTGGGCGTGGATGAGCCCGACGGTCATGCCCCTGCCGGCGGAGGGGTTGGTGCACGCCCAGGCGTCGCCCACCGCCACGATCCCGGTGGCCACCGGGCGGCCGTCCACCACCATCCGGCGGTACCGGTCCACAACGCCGGCAGTGGTCAGCACGCCGGTGATCGGCTCGCCGTCGAGCCAGTGGGCGTGCACCGGGCACGCCCGAACGACGGAGGTGAAGCGGTCGGGGTCGCGAAGGCCCCGCAGTGCGGTGTCGTCCGACGCCGCCCACACCGTGACCGACCACGTGCCGTTGTCGCCGGGCAGGGTCAGCAGTGAGATCGTCCCGATCTCCGAGATCGGCGGGGCCAGGAACGCCGGCTGCGCCTGGCCCCGGAAATAGCGGGTGTGATACACGAAGCCGCAGTCCTCGGACTCGACGTACGGCGGTGCGCCGCCGGCCGCCGCCAGCCACTCGCCGAGGTGGCTGCGCCGGCCCATGGCGTCGACGACGAGGTCGGCGTGGATCTCGTCGCCGGCGGTCGTGCGGACGCCGGTGACGTGCGGCGTGTCGGTCGACGTCGCGAGGAGGCCAGCGACCGCCACGCCCCGGCGGACCTGCACGCCCTCGGTATCGGCGGCTGAGGCGGCGAGGACGGCCTCGACGACCGGGCGGCGGCCGGTGATGAACCGGAAGCGGTCGTCGCCCGGCCGAGGTGAGCGGTCGCGGATCAGGGGAGGCATGACCGCCAGCCAGTCGACCCAGACGCAGCCGGCCTCTTCCAGCCGCTGGACCATGCCCGGCAGATCCTGGTCGAGGATCAACCGGAACCGGGCCAGCAGGTTGTGAGGCTGGTGGAACTGGGCCACGCCCGGACGGGCCCAGCCGTTCCACGGGTCGGCCGGCGGCGGGGCGGCGTCACGCTCGAGCACGGTGACCCGGTGGCGGTCGCCGGCCAGCATCATCGCCAGCGACAGGCCGACCACGCTCCCCCCACATACGACGATGTGCGCCACAGCCCAACCCTCCCACGGAGGGTGGCCCTCAGGCGGACTTGCGGCTTCCCGCCTTCGCCGGCGGCTGCTTCGACGCCGCCTTCTTCGGGCCCGACTTCTTGGCCGGCGCCTCCTTGGCCCGGCTCTTGGGCTTCCCGTCGTCGTCGGCTTCCTCGGCCAGCTCGTCGGCCAGCTTGGCCACCTCGGAAGCCATCTTCTTCCCCCCGCCCTTGCGGGCCGCTTCGAGGCTGGCCTCCAGGGCCTGCATGAGGTCGAGGACGTTGGACTCCGCCGGCGCCTCCTCCTCGAGCACGATCTCCTTGCCCTTGGCCTTGGCCTCGATGAGGCTCTTGAGCTCCTCGGTGTAAGTGTCGTGGTAGCGCTTCGGGTCCCAGTCCGTGGCCAGGGAGCCGATGATCTGGGACGCCAGCTTCAGCTCCTTGGGCTCGGGCTTGCCGCCCTTCCCGGGCAGGGCGTCGATGTCCTTTTGGGGCACGACCTCATCGGCGAAGCGCATCGTCGACATGGCCAAGGCGCCGTCGAGGGGGCGGATGGCGGCCAGGTACTGCTTCTTCCGCATGACGACCGTGCCGATGCCGGCCTTGCCCTCCTCCTCCATTGCCGCCCGCAGCAGGCGGTAGGGGCGCTCGGCGGCCTCCCCGTCGGGGCCGAGCCAGTACGTGCGCTCGTAGTAGATCGGGTCGATCTCCGACAGGTTGACGAAGTCGGCGATGTCGATGGTCCGGGAGGTGCGGGGGCGGAGCTGCTCCAGCTCTTCGTCCTCGACGACCACGTACTTGCCGGAGGCGATCTCGTAGCCCGACTCGATGTCGTCGGCCGTGACCTCCTTGCCGGTCTTGTCCGACACCTTCTTGTAGTTGATCCGGGCGCCGGTCTTCTTCTCCAGCTGGTTGAAGTGCACGCTGTGGTCCCGGACGGCGGAGAACGCCTTGACGGGCACGCTGACGAGCCCGAAGCTGATCGAGCCGCTCCAAATCGCTCTGGCCATGCCTTGGTGCTACCCACCGGGCGACCCGGCGATGCCGGCGGCGTAGCGTGGCCCGGGGTGACGACCATGCGCCGGGACAGACGCTTTGCTCCGCGCCACCCGGCGCAGTTCGTCGCCGTCGCCTTTGTGGCCGCCAGTCTCGTCGGCGCCGCCCTCCTCTCGATCCCGGCGGCGACACACGGCGCCGGCGGGGCCAGCCCGCTGACCGCACTCTTCACGGCCGCGTCGGCCGTCTGCGTAAACGGGCTGGTGGTCGTCGACACCGCGACCTATTGGTCGGCGCTGGGCGAATGGATCATCCTCGGCCTGATCCAGGTGGGCGGCCTGGGCATCATGACGCTGACGTCCCTGGTCGTCCTGATCGTCGGCCGGCGGCTCAGGCTGCGCCAGCGCCTGGTCGCCGTGGCGGAGACCGGCACGGTCGAGTTAGGGGAGATACGCCGCCTGCTCGTGGGTGTGGCCAAGTTCAGCTTCGCCACCGAGGCGGTCGTCGGCACCGCCCTGATGCTGCGGTTCTGGCTGGCGCATGACGCGCCGCTCCGGCGGGCCGCCTACCTGGGCCTGTTTCACGCCGTGTCGGCTTTCAACAACGCCGGCTTCGCGCTGTTCCGGGACAACATGGTGAGCCTGAACCGGGATCCGTTCGTGCTCCTGGTGATCGCCGGCGCGGTTGTGTTCGGCGGCCTCGGGATCCCGGCTTGGATACAGATCGCCCGCTTCCCGCGGCGGCCGGGCCGATGGAGCCTGCACGCCAAGCTGACCGTGACGGTAACGGTGGCGCTCCTGCTCGCGGGGTGGGTCGCCCTCGCCGTGTCGGAGTGGACGAACCCGGACACGCTGGGATCGATGTCCGTCCCCGACTCCCTGGTCAATGCGCTTTTTCACAGCGTGATGCCACGCACCGCCGGTTTCAACTCACTGGATGTCGCCGCCATGCGTGAGCCATCGCTGCTGGTCACAGAGATCCTGATGTTCATCGGGGGCGGGAGTGCGTCCACGGCGGGCGGCATCAAGGTGACCACCTTCGCCGTCCTGGCTGCGGTGATCTGGGCCGAGCTCCGTGGCGACCCCGACGTCGTCGTGTTCGACCGACGCGTCCCGGCTGAGGCGGTGCGTCACGCCCTGACCGTCGCACTGCTCGCCGTGGGGATCGTCATGGTCGCCACCCTGGCCCTGCTGGGCACCTCCGACCTTCCTCGGGCCGAGCTCTTCTTCGAGACCGTCTCTGCCCTGGGCGCGGTGGGGATGTCGACGGGCGTGACCCCCCTCCTGTCGGACGCGTCCCGGCTGGTCGTCATCGTGCTCATGATCATCGGTCGCATCGGAACCCCTACGTTGTTCGCGGCGCTGGTGCTCCGAGATCGGAGACGGCTCTACCGACACGCGGAGGAAAGGCCGATCATTGGCTGACAGCGAGTACACCAGGCGCTCCAAGCGCCGTATCCGACCAGCGGAGCCGGGCGACCAGGTGGTTGTCATCGGCCTGGGACGGTTCGGCGGGTCGGTGGCCGAGGAACTGATGAAGCTCGGGTTCGAGGTGCTGGGGATCGACGGCCAGGCCGAGTCGGTCCAGCACTATGCCGACCTGCTCACCCACGTCGTGGAAGCCGACGCGACCAACGACGACGCGCTCATCCAGATCGGCGTGAGCGACTTTCGCCACGCAGTCGTGGGCATCGGCAGCGACATCGAAGCCAGCGTGCTGGCGACGGCGGCGCTCGTCGACCTGGCCATTCCCAACATCTGGGCCAAGGCGGTTACCACTGCGCACGGGCGGATCCTGGAGCGGGTCGGCGCCCACCATGTCGTGTTCCCGGAGCACGACATGGGCCACAGGGTCGCCCACCTGGTCGGCGGGCGGATCATCGACTGGTTCCAGCTCGACGCGGAGTTCGCCATGGTCGAGACGATGGTGCCGGCTCCCCTGGTCGGGCGCACGCTCGGAGAGTCGGGGGTTCGCTCGAAGTACGGCGTGACCGTGGTGTGCATCAAGCCGGCCGGCGAGGGCTTCACCTATGCCACGCCCGAGACCGTCCTGGAGAAAGGCGCCGTCGTCGTGGTCGCCGGCCCCAGCGACCGGGCCGAGGGGTTCGCCCGCCTGGAGTGACGGCGCAGCGCGGGAGGCTCAGCTCGTCTCGTCGCCGACCACTCGCCCGAGGCGGTAGCCGAGGCGGCTGATCTGGTCGACCCACGCCGGCGCGCCCTCGCCCGCGAGTCTCAGCTCCCGCAGCTCGGAGTCCCGGCCGGCGATGCGGACGAGGGCGTCCATGGCCAGGCGGGCGTCGGCCGGCGTGACGGTCTCCGGGTGGTTGTGCAGCCAGACCGCCACCGGTGCCGGCAGCCCGCTCATGTCGCCGCTGACGCCGGCCGCCACGAGCGCAGCGCCGGCCAGGGCGCGGGCGCCTTCGGGGAGCTGGAGCCAGGTGTCGGTGTCGGTGGTGGCCTCCAACGCCTCACGGGCCGGCGTCAGAATCCGCGGAGGCGAGGAGCTCGTCGACGAGGTCGGTGGCGTCGTCGTTCTCGAAGGGACCGATGCCCCACGCAGCCAACTCAGGCCTCCCGGTCGATCCGGTCAACGAGGAAGCCGTGCAGATGGCGGCGGTCCGGGCTGGTCTCGCGTCGCCGCAGCTGCACGGCGCGAGACCTTATCGAGGGTGACCTAGGACAAGCGGGCGGGACAGGTGGCGGCCACGCCGGCGATGGCGCACTGGTCACCGGGGCCGGCGCCGACGTCGATGCGCTCGCCGGCGTCGGCGCTGATCCGGTCGGCGCCGGGGCCGCCGGAGGAGAAGTCGACGCCGGTCGACCCGACGAGGCTGTCGTTGCCGATCCCGCCGAACAACGTGTCGTTGCCCGGACCTCCCGAGAGCAAGTCGTTGCCGCCGAAGCCGAGGAGGATGTCGTTCCCGCCCAGGCCGGAGATGCGGTCGTCTCCCGGGCCGCCGCAGATCACGTCGTCACCTTCGGTGCCCACGATCAGGCCCGTGCCCGTGACGGTGCACAGCCGTTGCCAGTCGCACCGGCCGTCGAAGTCGAAGGAGTTGGTCAGGCGGCGGACGTTGGTGCCGTCCGCGTTCATGGCGAACACCTCGTAGTTGCCGCCCGACACCGAGTAGTTGAACTCACCCTCGACCAGGCGGGTGAAGATGATCGTCGTCCCGTCGGGCGACCACGTCGGGAAGGCGTCGTAGCCCGGCCGGTTCGTGAGGTTGACCTGGTTGGTCCCGTCTGCGTTCATGACGAAGATCTCGTTCCCGCTGCCGGCGACGTTGCGGGTGAAGGTGATCTTGGTCCCGTCCGGGGACCACTCGGGAGTGCTGTCGCTGGCCGAGTTGTTGGTGAGGTTGACCAGGTTCCCCCCAAAGGAGTCCATCGACCAGATCTCGTTGTTGGTGCTTCGGTTGCTGACGAAGATGATCTTGGTGCCGTCAGGCGACCAGCGGGGGAAGTTGTCGTTGGCCGTGTTGGTGGTCAGGCGGACCTGCTCCGAACCGTCGGCGTTCATCTTGTAGATCTCGCTGTTGCCGTCACGGTTGCTGGACATGGCGATCTGCGAGCCGTCGGGGTGGTAGCTCTTGGCGATGTCCTCCGGCTTGCCGTTGGCGTAGAGCAGGGTCTTGCCGGTGCCGTCGGGGTTCATCAGGTAGAACTCGAAGGTGTCGTCCACCGCCTGCTCCGGCCGCTCGGACTCGTAAAGGATCTTGGTGCCGTCGGGCGTCCACAGGGGGTTGTAGTCGGTGATCGGGTTCTCGTCGGTGACGTTCACCCGGCCCGAGCCGTCCGGGTTCATGACGAATATCTCGAAGTCGGCCACGTTCGTCGAGAAGGTCGGCGTCGTGCCACCGCAGGCGATCTTGCCGTTCAGGCCCTTGTTGTTCACGGCCTGCGCCGGCCCGTTCCACACCAGCATGGCTCCGAGGACGCCGGCCGCGGCGGCGACCGTCCCGATCTTGTTGCGGCGGCTGCCGCGCGTGCCCGTCATGTTCCCGCTCCTTCAAGTCGTGACGCGGAGCTGGCCCAGCCCGGCCCCGCCGTTGTGCCGCCAGTCTCCCAGCGCGCTCCAGGTTGCTCAATAGGTGCACTTCGCCCTTAGCCGGGGTAGGAGACCTCCGTGGCTGAACACGAGGACGAGACCCTGATCGACCGCCTCCGCGGCACCGGCGTCGGAGTGGAGGACCCCAACATCGTGGGCGACGTCGGCCCGACCGACATCCCGCCCGGTCGAGACGGCAAGGGCGACGGGCTGTTCGCCGATCCGCCTGATGAGTGGGCGTCGGCCGACCCGATCGAGCCCGTCGACTCGGTGGAGCCGCCGGACCTGCTGGCCGAGTAGGCGCCGGAGGCGCAGCCTCCGAGGGGAGTAACCGGCTACGCCGGCAGCACCGCCCGCCGGACGGCCCGTACGACCGTCCGCTCCTCGACGCGCCGCACGGTGAGGTCGTCGGTGAGGGCCCGCACCACATAGATCCCCCGCCCCTGCTCGGCCTCGAGGTCGGGATCCTCGACACGGTGGCTGAGCTCCATGCCGGCGCCGTCGTCCTCCACCTCGACGATGAGTGCGTCGCCGTCGGCCCATGCCCGCATGGTCAGCGCACCGGGCTTGCCGCTGGCGTGGCGGACGGCGTTGGAGCACAGCTCGGAGGCGACGAGCAGCAAGTCGGCCTGCTCGGTGGCGTCGAGTGACAGGTGCTCGAGCCAGTCGCCGAGGAGGTGGCGGGCCAGTGGCACCGTGGCCAGGCTGGGCGAGAACCGGTACTCGAAGGCGCCGAGAGGCGGCGTCGACTCGCTGCCGGGCGGGATGCGCCGGCGAAGGACCAGGGCCAGGGAGTCGTCGCGGCGCATGGCGCCCGACAGCGATCGCTCGACCAGGGCCCGGGCCAGATGGGGCGCCGGGTACTGGGCTGTTTCGGCGGCGGCCTTGGTGATGCGGTCGAGGCCGGACACGATGTCCTTGGTGGCCTCGACGAGGCCGTCGGTGTAGAGGATGAGCGTCTCCTGCCGGCCGAGCGTGAGCTCGACCACCCTTGTCGTGCCCGCGCCGGGGTAGCCGATCGGGACGCCGGGCGCGCTCACCTGGTGCGCCCTGCCGTCGGCGGTGACGACCAGCGCCGGCGGATGGCCGCCTCCGGCCAGGCGCACGGAGCCGTCGGCCGGCCGGTAGCGCGCCACCATCACCGTCGCCACCAGGTCGGGGCTCTGGGCGGTCGTGAGGGTGTCGGCCCGGGCGACGAGGTCCTCCATGCGGCAGCCGTCGAGGGTGAGCAGGCGCAGGGCGTGGCAGACGCTGACCGCCTCCTTGGTGGCGCCCACGCCCTTGCCCATGACGTCGACGATGGCCAGGTGCAGATCGCCGTCGGGCAGGACCAGCCAGTCGTAGAGGTCGCCACCGGTGGGGGAGCTGGGGTCGGCCGACACGTAATGCACGCCCAGCTCGGCGGATTCGGCCACGACCGGTGGCGGCTGGACCGCCTCCTGGAGCTGGTGAACGATCTCACGCTGGACGGCCTGGAGCTCGGCCAGGCGCTCCATCGTCCCGAGGTTGTCGAGGGCGACGCCGAGGTGGTCGGCGAGAGCGGCGGCGGCCGCTTCGTCGAGGGTGCCGAACACGTCAGCCCCGGGGTGGACGAGGAGCAGCGCCCCGTGCACCGCGCCGTCGCCTCCGACCACCGGGACGGCGAGGCAGCTGGAGTCGGCCGGCAGCTCGAGGCGCTGCAGGAAGCGGCGGTGCCGGCGGTCGAGCGCCAGGTCGCCGGCCCGGAGGACCCGCCGGCCGCCGGCGTCGGGCCGGACGAGGCGGGCCAGCGCAGGCCGGGCGAACCGGTCTATCTCGCCGACGGGCACGCCCGAGGCGGCAGCCATGTCGACGCGGTCGCCGAGCCCCACAAAGGCGGCGAACGAGGCGTGCGTGATGGCCCGAGCCTCCTCGGTGACCCATTCGAGTTTGCCGGTGATCTCGCCCGTGCCGTGGACTGCCCGAGCAGCTCGAGCGAGCACCTCCACGTCGGAGCGCATCAAAAGCGAGGCTAGCGGGTCGGTAGCGTGGCTCGAAATGGTGCGCTGGGAGGACGAGGCCCACGTCGAGGGGGTCCGGGAGCGTGACTTCGCCGCCGAGGCCGGCGGGCGGACGGTGCCCGGCGTCCTCTGGCTTCCAGGCGACGGCGATGGCCCGCGGCCGCTGGTCTTGCTCGGCCACGGCGCCACCCGGCACAAGCGGATCGACTACCTGGTGGCACTGGGCCGGCGCCTGGCCGCCGACTACGGGTTCGCGGCGGCGGCCATCGACGCCCCCGGCCACGGTGGCCGGCGGGCGCCTGGCCACGAAGACGAGGTGGCGCTGTTCGGGGCCTTCCTGACCGAGTGGTCACGGGAGGGCACCGTCGATGACATGGTGGCCGACTGGCGCGCCGCCATCGATGCGGTACGCGCCCTCCACGAAGTGGGCGACGGGCCCGTGGGCTACTGGGGACTGTCGATGGGCACCATCTACGGCGTGCCGCTGGTGGCCGCCGAGCCCCGTATCCAGGTGGCGGTGTTCGGGCTGATGGGCCTGTTGGGCCCGACCCGAGAGCGCCTGTCCGTCGATGCGGCCTCGGTCACCTGCCCGGTTTTGTTCATCCAGCAGTGGGACGACTCACTGATCCCACGGGCGGAGACATTCGAGCTGTTCGACGCCCTGGGATCGGTCGACAAGCGCCTGCACGCCCATCCCGGCGACCACGCCGCGGTGCCGGTGGAGGAGATCGCCTTCTCGGCCCGGTTCCTGGCCCGCCACCTGGCGCCTCACGCCGGTGAGGCGCGACCGCAGCCGGCCCGGGAGGCCGGCTCAGTGATTCGCCTCGGCGGGGCACCGGACGACAACATGGGCGGGGAACACCTGCACCGATAAGCGCCGGCCGCACCCGGCGCAGAACCGAGGCGGGTCGAGGTCGCCGGCGCAGCGGCCGTCGCACGCGGGCGGGGGGCGGCCGCAGCCCGTGCAGCGCCGCTCTGCGGCCGAGCCGGTGATGGTCAGAGGACCTTCGACAGGGCCCCCACCGGCATGCCGAGGTCGGCCAGGAGGTCGAGGTCGTCCTGGGGGGCGCGGCCCAGGGTCGTCAGATAGTTGCCGACGATCAGAGCGTTGATGCCCGACGTCAGCCCCATGGCCTGGAGCTGGCGGAGGGTGACCTCCCGGCCGCCGGCGTAGCGCAGGATCACGCCGGGCAGGCCCAGGCGGAAAAGGGCGATCCAGCGGATGGCTTCCATGGGCTCGACCAGCGGGCGGGTCGCCATCGGCGTGCCGGGGCGGGGGTTGAGGAAGTTGACCGGCACCTCGGCGGGGTCGACGTCGCGCAGCTGGCCGATGAGCTCGAGCCGCTGGTCGTCGGACTCGCCCATGCCGAGAAGGGCCCCGCAGCACAGCTCCATGCCGGCGTCGCGGACCAGGCGGCAGGTGTCGGCCCGCTCCTCCCACGTGTGGGTGGTGACGACCTCGGCGAAGTAGGAGCGGGCCGTCTCCAGGTTGTGGTTGTAGCGGTGGAGGCCGGCGCCGGCTAGGCGCCGGGCCTGCTCGGCGGTGAGGATGCCGAGGCTGGCGGCGACGTTGAGGCCGGTGCGTTCGGTGATGAGCGGGATGGCGTCGATCACCCGGGCGAGGGTGCGCTCGTCGGGGCCCCGAAGGGCGACGACGATGCAGAACTCCGACGCGCCCAGCTTGGCCGTCTCCTCCGCCGCCGCAAGGAGGTCGTCGAGGGGGAGGAGCGGCGCGGCCCGCACAGGGGAGGCGAACCTCGCCGACTGGCTGCAGAACCCGCAGTCCTCGGGGCAGCCACCGGTCCTGGCCGAGAGGATCCCCTCGACCTCGACGGTTGGCCCGCACCAGGCCAGGCGCACCTCATGGGCCAGGGCAGCGAGCGCCGGCACCGACGCCGGCGGGAGGGCGGCGAGGGCGGCCAGCTCGCCGGCGGTGAGCTGCCGGCGTTCGTCGAGGAGGGCGCCGCCGGCGGCGGCGAGCAGCGGTGAGGTCACCCGGATCACGGTAGTGACCACTGGCGGGGAGCCGCCACGTGCGCCGGCCGGCCTGAGCGCCCGGCGTCGTTCAAGATCGGGCCTTGAACGGTCGATGAGTGACGTGATGACTGTGACCTCGCCACACGTCGTACATCGACTCGCGCCCGTGGGCGGACCTCTCGCCGGGCGGACAGACGAGATGGAGGCGCTGCGGGGGGCCTGGGCTGACGCGGTCGCCGGCCACGGCGGCATCGTCATGCTGGGCGGTGGGGCCGGCGTCGGAAAGAGCCGGTTGGCGGCCGAGCTGGCCGGCGAGGTCGACGCCGAGGGGGCAACGGTGCTGGTCGGGCGCTGTCCCGCCGGAGGCGCTGAGCCTTATCACCCGCTGGTCGAGGCTCTCGGACCGCTGCCCCCCGGCCACCTTCGCGGCCGCGTCGGCGTGTTCGGCGAACTGGCCAAGGGTGTGGCGGCCCGGGCGGAGCGGTCGCCCGTGCTCGTCGTGCTCGACGACCTGCACCGGATCGACCGGTCTACGGCGCTGGCCATCCGCAGCCTGGCCGATGTTGCGGCCGGGGCAAAGGTACTCCTGGTCGGCACCTACCGGGAGACGGCCGTCGACCGGGCCCACCCCCTGAATGAGCTCCTCAGCCACCCGGCGGTGGAGCGGATGGAGGTCGAAGGTCTGACCGCCGACGACGTGGCCGAGCTGGTGGGTGACGCCGAGCTGGGCCGGCGTCTGTGGCGGGAGTCGGCCGGGAACCCGGTAGCGATCGCCGAGCTGCTCCGGCCCGGAGCGCTCGACGGGCATCGCCGTACCTTCGACGAGCTGGTGGCCCGCCGGGTGGGCGAGCTGAAGCAGCCGGCGCGGGCCTTCCTGGAGGCGGCAGCGGTCGCCGGTTCGGAGTTCCACGTCGCCGCAGTCGCCCGCGCCCTCGGTCTGCGCACGGAGCGGGGCATGACCGCGCTCAGGCACGTCGCCGGCGCCGGCTTCGTGGTCGAGGAGCCCGCCGGCCCCGGCGCCAGCCGGCGGTTCGTGCACGACATGGTCCGGGAGTCGGTGGAGCGAGGGCTGGAGCCCGGGGCCCGGGTCGACCTGCACCTGCGCATCGGCCGGGCCCTCGGTGCCCATCCCCGGCAGTCGGGCGCCCCGGCGGCCCTGCTGGCCTGGCACTACCGGGCTGCGTCGCCCGTCGGCGGGTCGCCGCCGGCCCTCGGCTACTCGGCGCAGGCCGGCGAGCGGGCCATGGAGCTGCTGGCCTGGGAGGAGGCGGCCGTCCACTTCGGCCACGCCCTCGCCGCGTCCGCCGGCGCCCGCCCCCAGATGCGGACCGACCTCCTCCTCGCCCTCGGTGAGGCCCAGCGGCTGGCCGGCGAGAAGGCGCGGGCCCGGCAGGCGTTCCTGGAGGCGGCGACGATGGCCGAGGCGTGCCACGACGGCGCCCGGCTGGCCCGGGCCGCCCTGGCCCTCGGCCACGTCGAAGCGGTGTGGGGCACCGACACTGAGCTCGAGCGCCTCGCCGCCGAGGCGCGGACCATGCTGGGTGAGGTCGTCCCCTCGTCGGTGGCTGCGGCCGCGACCGCCCGGTTCACCGACTTCGCGTCCGAGGCCCTCTACGACGCCCTCGACGGCGTCCACCGGCACGCCGATCCGGACCCCGAGCCGCCGCCGCCGGCGCCCACGGTGATCGACCACGCCGGTCGGGTGGCGGGAGACGCCATCCACCGGGCCCGCCACGTCGCCATGGCCGGCCCCGAACACGTCACCGAGCGGCTGGCCGCCGCCGAGGAGATCGTGGCCCTCGCAGCCAAGACGGGCGACGACGAGCTTGCCGTCTCCGGACACGGCTGGCGGATGATCGACGCCCTGGAGCTGGGCCGGGCCGACCAGTCCGCCGCCGACCAGGCCACCCATGCCGCCGCCGCCCGCCGGCTCGGCGGGCCCCGGCCGGCGGCCGATGTCGAGACCTGGGCGGCCATGCGTGCCCTCCTCGACGGCCGGGCCGACGACGCCCGCGCCGCCGCCGCGGCCGCATTCGCCATGGCGTACGAGGCCGGCGACCCCGAGGCCGAGGAGACCTACCTGACCCAGCGCTGGTGGCTGGCCCTCGAGTGGGGCTCGGACCACGAGCTGTCGACCATCGCCGGCGAGTGCCGTGAGCGGGCCGCGTCGTCCGCCGGCGGGAGGGCGTGGCGGGCGGCAGCCGCGCTGGCGCTGGCCCGGAGTGGCCGGGTCGACCTGGCCGCAGAGGAGCTGCGGCGGGTGACCGACCACGGCCTGGGCGAGCTCATCCGCGACACCCACCGCCTTCATCCCCTTGCCAGCCTGGCCGAGGCGGCCTGGATCGCCGACGACGGTTCGCGGGCCGCGGTCGTCGGCCCGCTGCTGGAGCCCTTCGCCGACCGCCTGATCGTGGCCGGCCGGGGATGCGTTTGCATGGGATCGGTCGCCCGGCACTGCGGTCTGGTCTCGGCCGCGACCCATCGGTGGGACGACGCCGGCCACAGCTTCCTCACCGCCCAGTCCGTCCACCGCAGCATCGGCGCCCTCCCTCTGCTGGCCCGCACCCGGTTCGAGTGGTCGACCGTGCTGCTCCGGCGGGGCCGCAAGGGCGACCGCCGGCGGGCGGCCGAATGGCGCCGCAAGTCCGAGGAGCTGGCCACCCGCCTGGGGATGACCCGCCTGCAGGAGGAGCTGGCCCGCTGGGGTACGTAGCATCGTCGGCGCTGTGACGACGGATACCTCCGGGCGCAGGCCCGGCATCGACGTGGTGATCGCGGCCCGCAACGAGGCGTCCACCGTGGCCGACGTCGTGTTGGCGGCCAGGGCGTGCCGGTTCGCGCGTGAGGTGATCGTGGTCGACGACGGCTCGGCCGACGGCACCGGGGAGGTGGCGGCGGCGGCCGGCGCCAAGGTCCTGCGCCGCAACGCCCCCTCGGGCTCGAAGGCCAACGCCATGGAGCTGGGTGTGGCGGCCACCGACGCCGAGGCCATCCTGTTCTGCGACGCCGACGTCGTGGGCCTTCTCCCCAGCCACCTCGACGACATCTGCCGGCCGTACATCGAGGGCCGGGCGGCGATGTCAGTGGGGTGGTTCGACTACGGGATGCTCAACCCGCTGGTCCGCCGGCTGCCGCCGACCAGCGGCGAGCGGGTCGTGCCCCGGTGGGTGTGGGAGGCGGTCCTGCCGGCGAAGCGGACCGGCTACTCGATCGAGATCATGATCAACGAGGTCATCGCCGAGGGCCGCCTGCCCACCACCGTGCGCATCATGCCCGGCGTGTACCACCGGACCAAGCGTCACAAGCTCGGACGGCGGCGGGGGTACCGGGAGACGTGGCGGATGTTCTGGCACCTCATCGGCCTGCCGGCCACCGGGGTCGTCCGTTGGCGGACGCAGTGGTTCTACCTGCGAGGGCTGACGGTCGAGGACTGACGGCTAGTCGGGCCGGCGGGCCACGACGGTGACCAGGGGCGGGAGGACGACGGGGTCGTCGCCGGGGTCGACGCCGGTGAGGTGGGTCAGGTACTCGGCCACCGGCCCGGGGCCGGCGCCGGCCGGCGCCTCCGCCCAGGCGTCGATGACCTCCAGGCCCGCCCGGCGGGCGAGCGCCGGCAGGAGGGCGCCCACGTCGGGGTGGCGGGCGTCCGGCATCGAGAACGGGGCGCCGTCGATGCGGCCGGCGGTGGTGATCGGCTCCTGGGCCACCACCCAGCCCCGGGGGCGGACGGCCCGGCCCATGCGGGCCAGCACCACCAGGGGGTCGTGCACGTGGAGGAGGAGGAAGCGGCAGAAGGCGAGGTCGACCGCCTCGGGCAGCAGCAGGTCCTCGCCCGTCTGAGTGATGGCCACGACCTGGGCCGACGCCGCGGCGAGGGCGGCGACCTGGTCGCGGGCGGCCGGGTCGCTGTCGACCGCGTAGATGCGCCCGTCGCGGCCGACGATCTCGGCCAGGGCGACGCTCACGTCGCCCCCGCCAGCCCCCACGTCGACGCACCGCCAGCCCTCGCGCAGGCCCAGCCGGTCGAGGGCGGTCATGAGGGGGCGCCGGTAGACGTCGTTGCGCAGGCCCAGTTCGATCATCGGCTGCGACGTTACGCTCAGTCCGGCCCGGGAGGCCGGACCAGAATGGCGGGGTGCAGGGCCTTCGGGATTCGCTCACGGTCTGGGCCGCCGGCGCCCGGCGCGACCTGCCGTGGCGGCGGACGCGCGATCCGTGGGCGGTGCTGGTCAGCGAGCTGATGCTCCAGCAGACCCAGGTGGCCCGGGTGGTGCCCCGCTACGAGGCGTTCCTGTCTCAGTTCCCCTCGCCGGCGATCACCGCAGCGGCGCCGGTCGCCGACGTGCTCCGGGCGTGGGCCGGGCTCGGGTACAACCGCCGGGCGCTGAACCTGCACCGGGCGGCAGTGGCGGTGGTCGACCGCCACGGCGGGGTGATGCCGGCGTCGCTGGCCGAGCTGGTCGCCCTGCCGGGCGTCGGCCGCTACACGGCGCGGGCCGTGCTGGCCTTCGCCTTCGAGGCCGACATCGGGGTGGTCGAGGTCAACAGTGCACGGGTCCTGGCCCGGGCCGCCGCCGGCCAGCCGCTGAACGCCGCCGAGGCTCAGGCGCTGGCCGACGCGCTCGTGCCCGCCGGCGCGGGCTGGGCATGGAACCAGGCGATGCTCGACCTGGGTGCCACCGTGTGCACCAAGTCGTCGCCCCGGTGCGACGTCTGCCCGCTGGTGGCGTGCTGCGCGTGGGCCGGCGCCGGCGGCCCCGATCCGGCCGTCGGGTCGGCCGGGGAGGGTGGTCGCCAGTCGACCTTCGCCGGCTCGGACCGCCAGGGCCGGGGCCGCCTGGTCCAGGCCCTGCGCCTCGGCCCGGTGCCGCGGGCCGGCGTGGCCGAGGCGGCCGGCTGGCCGGGTGACAAGGAGCGGGCGGAGCGGGTGGCCGCCGGCCTGGTGGCCGACGGCTTGGCCGTCGTGGCCGCTGACGGCGCGCTGCACCTCCCTTGACGCCCTAGCGTGGCTGGCATCGACCTGCCGGGGGAGGAACCCGAACCCACCACCATCGACGGCGCCCGGTTCCGCCAGGTACTGGGCCGCTTCGCAACGGGCGTGACGGTGGTCACGGGCGTGACCGGCGGCGAGCCGGTGGGCCTGGCCGTCAACTCGTTCACGTCGGTCTCGCTGGAGCCGGCGCTGGTGGCGTTCTGCGTGGCGACGGCGTCGCGCACCTGGCCCGGGCTGCGGGTCGCCGGCGCCTTCTGCGTGAACATACTGGCCGAGGACCAGGAGGCGCTGTCGCGGGCGTTCGCCGGCCGGCCTCCGGACCGCTTCAAGGGCGTCGGCTGGCGGCCGGCCCCCTCGGGCGCGCCCATCCTCGCCGGCGGGCTGGCGTGGATCGACTGCACGGTCGACGCCGAGCACGACGCCGGCGACCACGTCATCGTCGTGGGCCGGGTGAGGGAGCTCGACGTCGGCCACGAGGGTCGTCCGCTGGTGTTCTACCGGGGCGGCTACGGTCGGTTCGAACCATGAGCTTCGCAACCGTCACCGAGTCCGAGGTCATCAAGGGCGTCTACATCGTCGAGCCGACCGCCTTCGGGGATTCCCGGGGCCGGTTCGTGGAGAGCTACCGGCGGTCGTGGTTCCCCCACGGCCGGGAGATGGTGCAGGGGAACCGGTCGGACAAGATGATGAACACCGTCGTCGGCCTCCATTACCACCTGCACCAGGCCGACTACTGGTACTTCACCAAGGGCGACTCCCTGGTGGTGCTGCACGACCTCCGGGAGGGGTCGCCCACCGACGGCGCCACGCTGCACCTGGAGATCGGCGAGGCCGACGGGCGGGGCGTCTTCATCCCGCCGGGCGTGGCCCACGGCTTCGCCGCCCTCACCGACCTGACGATCACCTACATGGTCGACCAGTACTACAACCCCGACGACGAGCTCGGCGTGGCGTGGGACGATCCTGCCCTCAAGGCCGACTGGCGCCTGAATGACCCGATCCTGTCCGACCGGGACAAGAAGAACCCGCTGCGGGCCGACATCCCGCCCGGGCGCCAGCCCTACTGGGGCCTCCGCACCTGACGATTGGTCACTCGGGGGCGCTCTGTGCCCCCCATCGACCAAACGGTCAGCGGGTGGAGACGTAGTCCGTGACGGCTTCGGCGCCGACCAGCCGGGCCTCCACGTTGCCGGCGGCGTCGGCCAGCAGCACGGTTGGTGCAGAGCGGATGTGGAAGGCGTCGGCGAGGTGAGGTTCGCGGGTGGCATCGATCTTCACGACCCGGGACCCGGTCTCCCGGAGGCGGGCCTCCACGGGCCCGCAAGTGGCGCAGTAGGGCGACGTGAACAGGACCCACGTGCGGGCGGCGCCCGCGAGGAGCGTCTCGGGGACCCGGGGATGCGCCGGCTGCTCGGTGCGGATGCCGACCCGCCACGACTTGTAGAGCCGCGCCGCCAGGGCGATGGCGAACAGGATGATGATGACGACGATGCCTCTGGCCAGGAACATCAGGGGATGACCGGCCCGGGAGGCCGGTCCACGCCAGATTCACGGGGCGGCAGCCCCGTGACCGGGCGCCGGCGGGCGGCCAACAGGTAGATCTCGCAGCCGACGCAGATGCCGGTGACGGCGGACAGGCCGGCGAGGGCGGCGACGATGAGGGCCAGGCCCCAGCCCACGCCGGCGGCCCCGGCGGCGAAGGCCAGCGAGCCGGCGGTGAGGAACACCACGCCGACGGCGGCGGCGAAGCGGGGCGGGCGGGGGTCTTCCAGCTCGGCCGGAGGGGCGAGGCGGGGCTTGATGACCCTGGCGTAGAGGGCGAGGAACGGGCCGTACATGGGGCCGAGGGCGGCGCCGGCCAGCAGGACCACGGCGAAGATGGGGACCACGGGCCGCCAGTCGACCAGGAATCCCAGCAGAAGGGCGGTGGCCAGCACCGCCTGGTTGAAGCGGGGCCCGCGGGGATCGATCGGGGTAGGGTCGGCCATGACGACACTATAAACCCGACCAGGCCGGTCAGCATTCCACCGAGCGCGGCAGGATGGCAGGCGTGGAGCTCACCGGCAAGGTCGTCGTGGTGCCGTTCGAGATGGCCGAGTTCGCGTCGCGCATGGCGGCCCGAGGCGCCACCGTGGTGCTGGTGGGGCCGGACGCCGGCGCGCTGGGCGTGCTGGCCGGCGAGATCGAGGCCGCCGGCGCCGGCCGGCCGGCGGTGTTCGTCTCCGACGGGTCGGCGGAGAGCCACGACGCCCTGGCCGCCTTTCTGTCGGAAATGTTCCGGGCACCTCCGGCATCCGCTGGCGAATGCAATCAGTAGATTTGGGCCGGTGAAGCCGTTGATCGGGATATCCGCGTACCCGCGCATGGTCGAGACCGCGACCGGGCAGGCACTGCTGCACACATCGAGCCGCTTCTATGTCGAGAGCGTCGAGCGGGCCGGCGGCGTGCCTGTCATCCTGCCGGTTCTCGACCCCGACACGGTCGAGTACATGCTGCCGGCGGTGAGCGGGATCCTGCTGACCGGCGGAGGCGACGTGGCCCCCTCTCGCTACGGCGGCCGCCCGATCGCCGAGACCCACAACGTCGACCCCATGCGCGACGCCTTCGAGTTCCAGCTCATCCGCTCTGCCATCGAGATCGACATGCCGCTGCTGGCCATCTGCCGGGGCATGCAGGTGCTCAACGTGGCCATGGGCGGCTCGCTGGTCCAGCACGTGCCCCACGTCACCGGCCAGCAGCACGACCGCATCGACCGCTGGCACGATGCCGTGCACAAGGTGAAGATCGAGCCCGACAGCCATCTGGCCGACGCCATCGGGGCCACGGAGATCGAGGTCAACTCCATGCATCACCAGGCCGTCGACGAAGCCGCTCCCGGTACGAGGGCGGTGGCGTGGGCCGAGGACGACACGGTGGAGGCCATCGAGGTGCCCGGCGCCCCCCACATCGTGGCCGTCCAGTGGCACCCCGAGCTCCTTGAGGACTGGCCCGAGCACCAGGGCCTGTTCCGCCAGCTGGTGGAGCACGCGGCGGCGAGGGCCAAGGCCGCCGGCTAGTTCCCGGCGCCGGCGGATGATCTCCGCGAGGTGGTTTGTTACTATCTACGTAGGAGAAATTCTTCTTCTGGAAGCTGGTGCGCTGATGGCTACGACTGAACTTGATCTGGGCAGGTACAAGCTCGGCTGGCACGACGTCGAGGACTACGTCTTCAAGCCCAAGAAGGGCCTGAACGAAGACATCGTCAACGAGATGTCGTGGATGAAGGGCGAGCCGGAGTGGATGCGGCAGTTCCGCCTCCGCGCCCTGCGCACGTTCGAGCGCAAGCCCATGGCACCTTGGTTCGCGGTCAACATGCCCGACCTGGACTTTCAGGACATCTTCTATTACATCAAGCCCACCGACCAGCAGGTGAGCTCCTGGGACCAGCTGCCGGACTCGGTCAAGGAGACCTACGAGAAGCTGGGCATCCCTGAGGCCGAGCGCAAGTACCTGGCCGGCGTCACCGCCCAGTACGAGTCCGAGGTCGTCTACCACAAGAACAGGGAGGACCTGGAGGCCCAGGGCGTCCTGTTCATGGACATGGACTCCGCCCTGCGGGAGCACCCGGAAATCCTCAAGGAGCACTTCGGCACCGTCATCCCCCCGGGCGACAACAAGTTCGCGGCCCTGAACTCCGCGGTGTGGTCGGGCGGGTCGTTTATTTACGTACCGCCGGGCGTCGAGGTCGACATGCCCCTGCAGGCCTACTTCCGGATCAACGCCGAGAACATGGGCCAGTTCGAGCGCACGCTGATCATCGCCGACGAGGGCTCCACCATCCACTACATCGAGGGCTGCTCGGCGCCGGTCTACAGCACCGACTCGTTGCACTCGGCCGTGGTCGAGCTCATCGCCAAGCCCAGCGCCCACATCACCTACACCACCATCCAGAACTGGTCGACCAACGTCTACAACCTGGTCACCAAGCGGGCCCGGGCCGAGACCGAGGCCCGGGTGGAGTGGATCGACGGCAACATCGGCAGCCGGCTGACCATGAAGTACCCATCGGTGTACCTCATGGGGCCCAAGGCCCAGGGCGAGGTGCTGTCGGTGGCCTACGCCGGCGCCGGCATGCACCAGGACGCCGGCGCTCAGATGGTCCACGCCGCGCCGGAGACCACCTCCACGATCATCTCCAAGTCGATCTGCAAGGACGGCGGCCGCACGTCGTACCGGGGCAAGGTTCGGGTCGAGCCCGGCGCCTACGGGGCCAAGAGCCACGTGCGCTGTGACGCCCTGATCCTCGACGAGGACAGCCGCTCCGACACCTACCCGTACATGGAGATCAACGAGCGCGACGCCCGCATCGGGCACGAGGCCACCGTCTCCAAGGTCGGCGAGGACCAGCTCTTCTACCTGATGAGCCGGGGCCTCTCCGAGCAGCAGGCCATGAGCATGATCGTGAACGGCTTCATCGAGCCGGTCACCCGCACCCTGCCCATGGAGTACGCGGTCGAGTGGTCGCGGCTGATCGAGCTCAACATGGAAGGGTCGGTGGGGTAATGGGCTTGCTGGACAAGGCTAAGGGTCTCCTCGGGCAGCACGATGAGAAGGTGGAGAGCGCCCTCGACAAGGTGGCCGAGGTCGTCGACGAGAAGACCGGCGGCAAGCACACCGACAAGATCGAGAAGGGCGTCGATGCGGCCAAGGGCTTCATCGGCGACGAGAGCGACACGGCTCCTCCGACTGCGTAGCGGTCGCTAGCGTCGGGCGACGTGTTCGCCCGGCGCCTGCTCATCCTCCTGCTTCCGGCCCTGGCGACCTTCGTCGCGCCCGCAGGCGCCATCCCGAACACGTGCCCGACCACCGGGCCCGACGCCGGCATGGTCAACATCTCCGAGCCGACGCCCGGCGCCATCTTCGCCGGCCTGGTCACCGTCCGGGGCCGGGCCACGTCCCCATCCCCGCTCTCCAAGGTCGAGCTGTTCGTGGGCGAGGCCCTCAAGGACTTCATCGTCGTGGATCCGCCTCAGCCGAGCGTCGACTTCCTCCTGCGCTTCGACGTCGCCGGCGTCCAGTCGAACCGGCCTCTCGTCACCGTGGTGGCGTGCGGGGGCAGTGGCAGCGCCGCGGTACGGGGCATCGCTTCCATCGAGGTGGCCGTCGACCGGCCGTCGGTGGCGACGCGGCCGCCGAGCACGATTACGGCCGTCGAGCGCACCGCCGCCCGGCCCGGCTCGAACGACCGGACCGGGCCGGCGTGGGTGGGTGCCGCCTTCGGGCTGGCCGGCATGGCCGGCGTCGCGGCCGCGACCGGGCTCAGAAGGGCTCGGGTGGCCACCGCGCCGTACCCGGACGCCGGGGTGGGGGAGGCGACGGGTCCTGGCCGACGCCGTCCCCCTCCGCCGGCCCGGGCGCCGGCGCCGGCCGGCGAGACTGCACGACCTCGTCCCACTCGACCTCGTCGGACGGCGGGGGCTCCTTCCGGGGACGCTCCCGGGCCACGAGAAGCGGCGGCTCCGCAGGAGCCGGCGCCGGCTCCGGTCGCCGGCGGACGGCGGGCCGGGCGGCGGGAGGCGGCGCGGGAGCGCCGGCGGCCCCGCGCCGGCGGCGACGGACGGCGGTCACCGCGACGATGAGCAGAGTGGCGAAGGTCACCAGCCGGCCCAGGCCGGCGGCCGCCGGCCGGCGGTACTCGAGGGTGATCACGTGGCTGCCGCCGTCGACCGGAACACCGAGGAAGCCGCCGTCGGCCTCCACCAGCGTCGCCTTGCGACCGTCGACCTTGGCCTCCCATCCCGGGAACCAGGCCTCGGCCACGACCACCAGCGCCGGCGCCTGGCCGTCGGCCACGATCCGCCAGCTGCCCGGCTTCCGCCGGTTGGTGCGGACGGTGGTGGCGCTGGGCGCATCGGCGGCCACCGCTTCGTAGACCGGGGCGAACGCCGGCGCCCGGTCGCGGCGCAGCTCGCCGCCGAGCACCAGGTTGCCCGGGCGGTCCACGGAGTGGCCGGCGACGAGGCGGGGAACCCGGTCGGGCCGGCAGTCGGCGCACGTCAGGACGAATGCATAGTCCTTGCCGGCCGAATCGGCGATGGCGTCGAAGGTGAACGCGGCCATGCCGTACTCGTCGACGCCCACCGCCTTGCCCCGAGCCAGTTCGGGCCCGAGGGTGTCGCCCGGCCCCAGCTCGTGCAGGGCGAGGTCGGCGCGCTCGGGAGGCCGGTCGAGGTAGGCGGAGATGCCCTGCAGCCGGTTGGTGGTGGCCCGGAAGGTGCCACCCACGCCCTCGCCGATGTTCAGCAGGTCCACGCCGGCGAAGAGGGTGTCCAGCCAGGTGTGCAGCACGCAGGCCACGCCCAGCTGGCTGGCCAGGGCGAGGTCGAGGCGGGCCCCGGAGTCGTCCTGGCACGGCGCCGGCGAGCGCACGTCGACCACCGTGGTGGCGGCCAGCGCCGGCGACGCCGCCGGGGAGCCGGTGTACACGCCGACGTTGCGGTGGGCAAGGGCCACCGCCAGCTCGGGGGTGAGCTCCCGGGTCGCCATGGCGACGGTGCGGCTGTAGGCCCGCACCAACGGGAGCGACCGGGGGTTGGGGGCCAGGTCGATGGCGTCCACCGCCTCGGTGGCGGTCCCCTTGTCCGTGGGCCGCTCGGTCACCTGGAAGCTGGTGGCCGACAGCCCCCACGCCCGCTCCCGGTAGGCGTTCGGCGTGAGGAACGCCTCGGCGGTCAGCCGCCACATCTGCTTGCCGGCGACGAAGTGGGGCCAGCCGATGGTGAGGGGGTGCCCGGTGTCGAGCAACGAGTCGACCGCCGTGGCCTCCACCTGGGTGGGCGCCACCCGGTAGTCGCCGGGCACCTCGGCCAACCGGGCGACCACCTGGCGGTAGGCGCCGGCCGTCGCCGGCGGGCGGATGCGGTAGTACGACCGCTGGGGCCAGATGTCGACGAGGAAGGCGCCGACGACGGCCAGCCCCACGGCCGCGGCCAGGATGGCGGGGAGGGGCGCCGGCGTGGTGCGGGCCCGCCGGCGCTCGGCCCACTCCCGGACCATGACCACGGGGTAGGCCGCGCCCAGGGCCAGAGCCAGCGGGGCGACGGTGTAGAAGCGCGGGAAGCGGATGCTCCCGAACAGGGGGATGACCTTCTGGAGCGTCTCGAAGGGAGTGAGGTAGGGGACGGCGACCATGAACGCCACCGCGCCGAGCACGAACAGCGGTCGCCAGCGGCCCAGCCGGAGGGGGCGGAGGAGGGCGCCGAGCAGCAGGCCGGTGGCCAGGCCGGCGACGACGAAGGGGATGACCTGGGTGCGGCCTGCCGGCCCCCCGGAGGCCAGAGGCACGACGCCGGTCGACAGCCAGACCCCGATGGCGGCGGAGAGGAGGACGGCGGTGAGGGTGCCGTCCCGGTCGCGGCGGGAGAGGAACACCACGGTCACGAGGGTCAGGGCCAGGCCGACCCAGCCCACGTGGAAGAACAGCGGTAGCAAACCCTCGCGGTTGAACCCGACGGCGCCGGCCAGGCCGCCGCTGCGACCGAAGAACACCCCGAGCTCACTGCCGACGACGGCGCTGCTGCCGTTGAACAGCTCACCTTGGACCAGGGCCGCAGGCGACAGGATGAACGACTTGCCCAGGCTCACGAAGGGGAGGAGCCAGTAGGCCACCGAGCCGAGGCCGATGGCCACGACGGCCGCCCCTCGGGCCAGCAGCCGGCCCAGGCCGGCCGGGTTGCGGCCGGTGCCGGCCCGGCCGATCTCCACGGCCAGCAGGCACCCGCACAGCAGGGCGAGGCCGATGGCGTACTCGGCCTGCATGAGCACGGCGAAGCCGGCGAGGAGGCCGGCGACGGCGAGGTAGCCGGGTCCCTCGCCACGGAGACCCCGGCGCAGGGCCCACACCAGCCAGGGGGCGGCGGCCATCACCCCGACGGTGGGCTGAGACCCGGCCAGGGCACCGTGGGACAGCACCAGGGGTTGCAGGGCGAACAGGACGCCGGCGACGACCGCCGCACCCGTGTCCCTCCACAGCGACCGGGCCAGGACGTAGGCCCCGCAGGCGCCGAAGACCTGGAGGCCCAGCACGCCGATCTTCACGGCCAGGTCGGGCCCGAGGGCGGTCGCCAGGGGCAGGAGCAGGAAGATGGGCAGCGTGGGCGTGACCGCCCAGATGGGTGCGCCGGCCCACAGGTCGGGGAGCCAGTACGGCACCGCCCGGTCGGCGCCGAGATGGTCGAGCGCCATGCGGACGTAGAGCGAGATGCCCGGTCCGTCGAGCACCAGGGCCCCGCCGGCCCAGCCGCCGGAGAAGGCCAGGACGGCGAAGGTGAACACGGAGACGGTGAGCAGGCGCCGGTTGCGCCGTGCCCACCACACGACGGGCAGTTGGCGGACCGTGACGGGCAGCTCGAGCTGGCGGAGGCGCTCGGCCTCGTCGTCGGGGGTGCCCGGCACGTCGTCTCTGACCCGGACGGGGAACTGAAGCACCATCGGCGGTCAGTCTCGCTTACCGCCCGGGCTGCGTACGATCCATCCCTTGACCGCGCCGCCTGCCGCCGCCCGCGTCCAGCCCGCCGGCGAGTGGTCGGGCGCCGATCCCCGCTACCGCGGCTACCGGCCCGACCGGGGCGGGGTCCGGCTCGACCACCGCGTCCGCCAGGCGATCGCCATGGTGCCGGGCGGGTCCCGGCGCATCCTCGACCTGGGCGCCGGCGACGGGTTCGTCACCGCGCGGGTAGGGGCCGGCGCCTCCCTGGCAGTGGCCGTCGACGTGGGGGCCCCGGCGCCGCTGGCGCCACGAGAGCGGGCCGTCGCCCAGGTCACCGCCCGGCTCCCCGGGCCGCTGCCGTTCCGGGCCGGCGCGTTCGACGTCGTTGTCACCCTGGAGACGATCGAGCACGTGCTCGACCCCGACGCCCTGCTGGAGGAGGTCCGCCGGGTGCTGGCGCCGGGCGGCACGCTCGTGCTGTCCACGCCCCGGCTGGACTCGTTCCTGGTCGTGGGCTCGCTCCTGCTCGGGATGCAGCCGCCCGGAGTGGAGTGCTCCTCCCGCCGGCGGTACGGGAGCCCCTTCGGCGAGCAACGGGCGTCGGGCCACGTCCACCTGTTCACCCGGCGGGCGTTGGCCGAGGCGCTGGCCGCCAACGGCTTCCACCTGGACGAGTACCGGGAGGGGCGGTTCAGCTCCAGCTGGTGGCAGGCGGTGCGCTCCGACCGCCGGCCCGGCCCCCTCGACCTTGCCCTGCGGGCCGTGTTCGCCGTCTACGACCTCGTGCCCTTCCGCAAGGACGTGATGGTGGTCCGGGCCACCCGGACGGAGCGCTGATGCCCGACCAGCTCGGCTACCAGCAGACCGCCTACGACGACCACTACCCCAAGATGGCCGTCGCCGTCCGGGAGCAGCTGGCCCACCCGCTGCTGTGCTCGTTCTACGACCGGCTGGCGGCGCTGATCCTGGACGGGTTGCCGGCGGACGGTCGCCGGCTCCTGGAAGCGGGCTGCGGCGAGGGACTGGTGGCCTCGGCCGTCGCCCGGGTCGCCGGCCGGCGAGGGCTGGACGTGGCCTACACCGGCACCGACCTGAGCGCCGCCGGCCTCGACCTGGCCCGCAGCGTCGTCACCGGGAACTACCTGCAGGGCGACGCAGTGGAGGTCGTCGCCGGCATGGACGCCGGCAGCCAGGACCTGATCTGGGCCAAGAACCTGCTCCACCACCTGGAGGATCCGGCCCGGTTCCTGCGGGAGGCCATGCGGGTTGTCGGCCCCGAGGGGCGGGTCGTCGTTGTGGAGCCGCGCATGTGGTGCCCGGTGCACTGGGTCAACCTCATGTGGTTCCGCCAGGAGCGGTTCCTGTTCCGGGGCTACCGCCGCAACACAGCCGCCATCGCGGCTGCTGGCGCCCGCATCCATTCGACCACCGAGTTCGGGTGGCTGCCCTACGAGCTGGCTCTAGCCACCCGCTTCCGCACCCCACGCCGGCTCCTCGGCATGGGGCCGGGCCGGTCGCTCGACCGGATCACCACGGTCGATGAGCGGCTGACCGCCACGCTGCCCGACCTCGCCCTGTACATGGTCACTGTCGTCGCCGGCTCTTGAGGGTGCTCAACCCTTGGCTCGAGGAGCGGCTCGACCGGCTGGCCGGCGCCGGCCCGGTACTCGACCTGGGCTGCGGGCGGGGCTACTGGATGGAGCACCTCGCCCGCGTGGGGGTCGCCGCGGTCGGCGTCGAGCATGAGCCGGCCCGCGCCGCGCTCGCCGGCCGGTTCGGCCCGGTCGTGGCCGGCGACGGCGCCGCCCTGCCCGTGGCCGATGGCTCGGTCGGCCTGGTCTGGTGCCTCCATGTGCTCCACCACCTCCCTGATCCCGCGGGGGTGCTCGTCGAGGCCCGTCGGGTGCTTCGCCCCGGCGGCACGCTGATCCTCGCCGAGACGGTGGAGGACAACCCCCTGTTGCGGGCCGGCCGGCGCCTGCACGACTCCTGGGACGGCGTCGGCATCCACGCCCGCTTCACCGCCGCGTCCCTGCTCGGCGACATCGCCGGCGCCGGCCTGGAGCTGATCGAGCACCGCCAGCACAGTCTCTTCTCGTTCGCGGCCTGGGCCCTCCCCGCCGGCGCCGACCGGCGGGCTTGGCACGCCCTCAACGGGCTGGAGGGCAGGCTGCCGGCGACGCTCAGCCGGTGGGGGGCCCATCTGGAGTGCGTGGCCCGCCGGCCGGGTTGACCAGCTCCAGCACGGTGCCCCGCCACCTGCGACAGCTCGAGTGGTGGGCCGTGCTCCTGATCGCCGCCATCCGGCTGCGGGAGTCCCGGCCCTGGCTGGTCCTCCTCACCCCCGTGGCGTCGATCGGGTTCTGGGCCGCCGTCCTCACCTGCGGTAGCTGGGTCTTCGGGTGGACGGCCTGATCAGCCCTTCAGCAGCCCGTCGCGGATGGCGGCGCTGATCTCGGCCAGCTGGCGGACCTGGTCAGGCGTCAGGACGTCGAAGACGTGTTGGCGGACACCCTCCACGTGGCCGGGTGCGGCGGCCTCGATGGCGGCGAAGCCGGCGTCGGTCATCACGGCAAGGGCGCCGCGCTTGTCGGTCGGGCAGGCCTCCCGGCGGACCCAGCCCGCCTCCTCCAGCCGGCTCACGGCATGTGACAGGCGGCTGCGTGAGGACTGGCACACGTCAGCCAGCTGGTTCATCCGCAGCGTCCGCTTCGGCGCCTCGGACAGGGCCACGAGGATCTCGTAGTAGGTGTGGGGGATGCCGGCGTCACGTTGGAGCTCCCGATCGAGCTGGTCGGTGAGGAGGCGCATGGCGGTCAGGAACGCCCGCCACGTGCACTGCTCGTCGTCGCTCAGCCACCGGGTCTCGCCCACCTCTCCATGCTACCGGGGCCGTTGAACCTTCAACCGGAGCCGGTCGAGAGCGCGTCAGACCCCCGCGTCGCCGACTACTTCGCCCTCAACGAGCCCGAGCGCCGGCGGGCGGTCGAGCGCGACGGCGGGTTCTTCGTGGCCGAGGGCGCCCTGGTCATCCGCCAGCTGTTGGGCTCGCCGTACCGGCTTCGGTCGCTGCTGGCCACCGAGCAGGGCCTGGCGGCGCTGGCCGACGTCCTGGGCGACGTCGTCGCGCCGGTCTACAGCGTCAGCCAGGCGCTGATGACGTCGATCGCCGGCTTCCGGTTCCACCGGGGCGCCCTGGCGTCGGCTGACCGGCGCCCCCCGGCCGACCTGGCCACGGTCGCCGCCGGCGCCGGCCTCCTCCTTATGACCGAAGGGGTGACCGACAACGAGAACCTCGGCGCCCTCTTCCGCAATGCGGCTGCGTTCGGTGCCGCCGGCGTCGTGGTCGACGGCACCTCGGCCGACCCCCTGTACCGCCGGTCGGTCCGGGTGTCGATGGGCCAGGTGCTGCGCCTGCCCTACGCCCGGGTTCCGGACACGGTCGAGGCCGTCCGCCGGCTCCAGGACCTGGGCTTCGAGGTGGTCGGATTGACGCCGGCCGCCGGCGCCGAGGACATCCGGGCGGTCCGGCCCGGGGGCCGGCGGGTGCTCCTCGTGGGTGCCGAGGGGCCCGGGCTCACCCGGGGGGCGCTGGCCGCCGTCGACCGCCGGGTCCGCATCGCCATGGGGGCGGGCGTCGACTCACTCAACGTCGCCACCGCAGCCGCTGTCGCCCTCCACCACCTCACCGGTCCACCCGGATAGGACCCCGATGAGAATGTCCATGCCGACCTCGAACTCGGCGTCTGCGTCCCACGCCGCCAGGTAGGGCCCGGCCTCGGCCACCCTCGGCACCGACGTCAGCTCGATGGGGGCGGCCAGCTCGACCGGGCGGAAATAGCCCCCGCACTCCAGCGACACGAAGCCGATGACGAAGGAGGCCATGAGCCGGTAGGCCCGCGCCGTGCGCGCCGGGTCGACACCCGCCCGGTAGAGCGCGTCGAGAGCGGCATCGAGGAGGCGGAGGTTCTCGGGCCCCGCCGGCGGCTGGCGCATGATCAGGGGCACGAGGTTGGGGTGTTGTGTGGCGGTCCGGCGGAAACCCCGGTTGATCATCCGCAGCGCCTCCCACGGCGGCGTCCCCGGCGCCGGCAGCGGGATCTCGGTGGTGACGAGGTTGAGCACGCCCTGGAGCAGCTCGTCCTTGGTCGTGACGTGGCTGTAGAGCGACATGGTGGCCACGCCGATCTCCTCGGCGAGATGGCGCATGGTCAGGGCTTCGAGCCCCTCGTCGTCCACCAGGCGCAGAGCGGTCGTCAGGATCAGCTCCGCGCTCAGCGCAACTTTCGCCAAGATTCTCCCCGCCCTTCCCTCGACAATCCGTACGGCGTACGTATACTAGGAGCCGGCGCCCTTCCTCACCCCGTCCGCCGTGGGGTCGAGTGGGGCGCCACTCTTTTTTTCCGCCCGGTATCCCAGCAGCGCCCGGTGCAGCACGTCACCGAACGCGCGGGAGCTTACCGACATGCCGGAGAAGCCGGCGGACTCCATGAGCTCGATCGTCTCCCGCACCCACGCCGGCCTGCCGGCGCCGGGCGCCTCGTCATGGCGGGCCATGAGGACCACCGCCACCCGCCCGCCCGGTTCGAGGACCCGGTGGAGCTCGGCCAGGCCCAGCTCGGGCGCCGGCCAGAACTGGAGCGAGTTGAGGGAACCTACTTTGGTGAAGGCCCCATCGGCGAAGGGCAGCCGGCTGGCGTCGGCCCGACGGATCTCCACCCGGCCCTGGCGGATGGCGGCCCGGTTGCGGTGGCCGGCGTGGCGCACCATCGTGCGCGAGGCGTCGACGCCCACCGCCCGGCTGGTGGGCTTCGCCGCGGCATAGGCCACGGCCAGCCCCGGCCCGCAGCCGACGTCGAGCACCCGGTCGCCGGGGCCGACGTCGAGGCAGTCGATCATCCATCGGTTGGCGTCCGCGGTGAGGCGGGCGACCAGATGGGCCGCGAGCCACCCTCCCGGACCTCGTGGTGCTCCGAATTGTGAGACCGGCATGGGCTCGGCTTCAGCCCACCCTTCTCCGCAGCAGGCAGAACTCGTTCCCCTCCGGGTCGGCGAGGACGTACCAGGTCTGGTCGCCCTGGCCGATGTCGACGTCGGCCGCGCCAAGCGACCGCAGCCGAGCCAGCTCCTCGTCCTGATCGCATCCGGTCGGGCTTACGTCGAGGTGGATCCGGTTCTTGGAGGCCTTGCCCTCGGGGACCGGGACGAAGACCAGTTTCGGTACGCCGTCGCCCGGGGGGCTGATCTCCACCCCTTCGGGGTCCTCCTCGGTCAGCTCCCAGCCCAGCACGTCGATCCAGAAGCGGGCCAGCCGCCCCGGATCGGCGGCGTCCACGATGATCTCGGTCAGCGCGGATCCCACTGTCCCAGTCTGGCGCGACCGCGAGCCGGTGCTAGCGCACCCCGAGCAGGTCGACGACGAAGACGAGCGTCTCGCCGCCCTTGATGAGGCCGCCGCCGGCGCCGGCGTCGCCGTAGCCCAGGCCGGGCGGGATGGTGAGCCGGCGCCGGCCCCCGACCTTCATGCCGGCCACGCCCTGGTCCCAGCCGGCGATCACCCGGCCGGCGCCCAGGGCGAAGCTGAAGTTGCCCCGGCGGTCCCAGGAGGAGTCGAACTGCTGGCCGGTGCTCCACGACACGCCCACGTAGTGGACGTCGACGGTCTTGCCGGCGACGGCCTCGGCGCCGGTGCCCTCCTCGATGTCGTCGATGACGAGCTCGGTGGGAGGAGCCTCGCCGGAAGGAACGGTCACCTGGGGCTTCTGTCCGTCGGTCATACGCCCAACCCTGTCACAGACCGTGATCAGCGATCACGAACCATGAGATCCGGCGGACGCCGACGCCGGCGCAGCCGGCCACCCCGGCTGCCGGCAAGAGGCGACGGCGGAGGCCGACCGGCCTTGCCGGGCGGCTGGAGCGCGATTACCTCGCTGAGCAAGCTCCGCTTGCGAGGCGATTACAGCTCTGGGTCGCGGCAGGAGCGGCCGGGGCCGCCGCCGGGCCCAGACGGTGGGTCGACACGGGGGTAGGGCTCGACGAAGCCCGACCCGGGGTCGCGGGTGGTGAGGTAGCGGATGATCCCCCGGGCGACCGCCTCCCCCTCCACCTTCTGCACCTCCGGGCGGGAGATCAGCTCGGCCTCCGGGGGGTTGGAGATGAAGGCCAGCTCGGCCAGCACGCTCACGACCTTGCCCGGCTGGCGCAGCATGGCGTAGTAGTCGCCGTTGCTCCCCGGGCGGTACTTGGCGCCGGCGTCACGGTCGGCCACCCACGCGATGCGGTACTGGGACATCGCCTTTACGACCTCCTCGTAGATCAGGCCGGCCAGGCGCTTCGAGTCCGGTGAGGCGATCTGGTAGTAGGTCTCCGCACCGGGGCCGTCCCGGGGGCCGTCGGGCTCGGCGTTGTGGTGGATCGACACGAAGGCCTTCGGGTCGATCGTGCGGGCGATCTCCGAGCGGGTCGGCAGCGTGACCTCATAGTCGCCCGTGCGGGTGAGCAGGGCGGTCACCCCCGCCCCCTCCAGAGCGTCCCTGGTGTGGCGGGCCACGGCCAGGTTGACGCCCTTCTCGGCCAGCCCGGACGGCGATACCGCGCCCGGTTCCGCCCCGCCGTGGCCGGGATCGAGCACGACGACGGGGGAGCCGGCGGACCGGCCCCGGCTGCGGTCCAGCGTGGCGGTGGCATTGCAGGGAGTCCGAACCGTCCAGCCGTCGCCGGCCCGGGAGATGACGGGGAGGACGATGCCGCCCGGCGTCAGGACCGCCTTGGCCGAGGCGGGGTCGGGCTCGGTGGTGGTCGTCGACGCCGGCACGGCGGTGGTGGGGAGGGTGGTCTCGACGGGCGGTTCGGCCCGGTCGATCACCGCTCCGCTACCGCCGTCGCCGGAGTTGCAGGCGGCGGCGAGGAGGGCGGCGGCGAGGATCAGGTTCAGCGGGCGCAGTCGCACGCCTCGAAACGGTAGCGGCCTGCCGCCGGTAGATTTGACGCCATGGTGCTGGGGCGGCGCCGCCGGTGGCCAGCGGCAATCCTCCTCCTGCTCGTGGTGAGCTGTGCCGGGCCGGCGCCCGAGCGCACCGCGCCGCCCCCCGAACCGGCTCCCACGACGTTGGCCGAGCCGGCTGCCCCCCCGCCGGCGCCGGCGGAGGAGGCCCTGGCCGCCGGCCGGCCGGCGCTGGTCACGGTGGCCGTCGCCAACGTCTGGAAGGCCCCTGGCCACGCCCGCCTCATCGACGCCCCGTCGGTGGGCAATCCCGTCGACATCAACGGCTGGATCGCAGCCATGTCGCACCAGGACAAGCTCTGGCTGGTCGACCACCTCGTCACCCAGGCCCTCTACGGCGAACGGGTGCGGGTGGAGGAGCTCAGCGGCAGTTGGGCCCGGGTGGTCGTCACCGGCCAGCCCTCCCATCTCGACCCCGCCGGGTACCCGGGGTGGATCCCCACCGCCCAGCTCCGAGCCGGCGACCTGCCGTCCACGGCCACGTGGGCGGTGGTGGAGCGCAAAGTGGCCACCCTGCGGGCGCCGGCGCCGATCGAGCTCAGCTACAACACCCGGCTGCCGGTCCTGGCCAGGAGCGGCGACGACGTCACCGTGGTCCTGCCCACGGGCGGCCGGGGCGTGCTCTCCGCCGGCGACGTGACGGTGACCGCCCCCGGGTCGCGGCCGGCCACGCCCGAGGACGTCGTGGCCGGCGCCCGCCAGTTCTCCGGCCTGCCCTACCTGTGGGCCGGCACGTCGTCCGCCGGCTTCGACTGCTCCGGGTTCACCGCCGCCGTCTTCGGCGTGCACGGCATCGTGCTGCCCCGCGACGCCGACGACCAGGCCGGCGTGGGCACTCCCGTCGACCGGTCCCGCCTCCAGCCCGGCGACCTCCTCTTCTTCTCGTCGAACGCCGACCAGCGGTCCATCCACCACGTCTCCATGTACGTCGGCAACGGGATGATGATCCAGGCGCCAGCCACCGGCCGCACCGTCGAGACCATCCCGGTCGACACGCCCGCCTACGCCCGCCAGTTCTGGGGCGCCCGGCGCTACATCTAAGGGCAGCCGGGCCCCGTCGGTCGGTCGGGGACGTTGGGGTCGTCGATCTCGATGTGGACGTGGGGCCACGCCGGCCGGTAGGAGCCCTCCTCGACTTGCGACTCGAACGGCAGTCGGGTGGCCCGGGGCGCGACGACGGTGACGCCGGCCTGGACCCTCGCTCCCGGCCGGACCCGCACGCCGTCGATGTGCAGCAGCTTGACCTCCCAACCGGGGTGGTCGTCGGGCTCGATGATGAGGTAGTCGTCGGAGTGCTTGCAGTAGAGGACGTAGCGGCCGGCGGCGAGCACCGTGCCCGTGACCGGCGAGCGGATCTCGGCGTCGGGGTCGACCATGACATCGGCGGCGCCGCGGGCCGTGGTGTCACGCGCCCGCGCTTCGAGCACCAGCGACGGGGCCGAAGTCGGTAGCGACTGCAGCTGCTGCGCGCCGTCCAGGTTGGACTCGTGGAAGCCGATGCGCTCGACGCGCGCCGCCGGGTGGCGCAGCACGACGCCGCCGGCGGTGGCGAAGGGCGTGTAGGCCTGCTCGGTCACCGGCCGGGGCGGGACTGTCGTCGTCGTGGTGGTCGAGGTTGAAATCGTGGTGGTCGTGGTCGATGTCGTGGTCGTTGAGCTGCTGGTCGTCGTCGGCGCGCTCCGCAGCATGATGGCCTCGTCGCTCGCCGCTCCGGAGCACGCAGTGAACACGAGCGCGAGGAGGAGAAGCCTGACGGGGCGCCCAGCCATCACCTCGACGGTAGCGGCCTCAGCCGGTGACGCTAGTGTCGGCGAACGGGCAGGGCGGAACTCATCGGCCCAGCTCCACGGTCCGGGTGATCTCCAGGGCCTCCAGGAGCCGGCGGTCGTGGGTGACCAGCAGCAGGGTGCCGGCGTAGTCGTCCAGCGCCTGCTCCAGCTGCTCGATGGCGGGAAGGTCGAGGTGGTTGGTGGGCTCGTCGAGGACCAGGCAGTTGGCGCCGGCGGCCATCAGCAGCGCCAGTGTGGCTCGGGTGCGCTCGCCAGGCGACAGGCTCGACGCCGGCCGCCCGACGTGCTCGGCCGCCAGGCCGAACTTGGCCAGCAGCGAGCGGGCGGGCTGGGCCAGGAGCCCGGAGGCGGCGACGAAGGCGTGCACGAGCGGCTCGTCGGTGAGGAACCGCCGCCGGCTCTGGTCCAGCTCGCCCACCACGACGCCTGGGCCCATCCACCGTTCACCGGAGACCAGCGGAAGCTCCCCGAGCAGCGCCCGCAGCAGGGTGGTCTTGCCCGACCCGTTGGGGCCGACGATCGCCAGGCGGTCGGCCCACGCAACCTCCAGTGAGATGGGCCCAAGGCGGAACGCGCCGCGCTCCACCACCGCGTCGAGCAGCCGGGCGACCACGTCGCCGCTGCGCGAGGCCGGCGCCAGTTCGAGGTGCAGGTCCCAGCCCTCCCACGGCTTGTCGGCCACCTCCAGGCGCTCCAGCGCCTTCTCCGTGATACGGACCTTCGCCGCCTGCTTCTCGGTGCGGTTGACCGTGAACCCCCGCCGGGCCTTGTCGTTGTCGGGCGGGTTCTTCTTTGCCGACCTCACGCCCTGGACCGCCCACTGGCGCTGGGTCCGGGCCCGGTCGACCAGCCCGGAGCGCTGGCTCTGGTATTGCTCGTAGGCCTCCTCGGCGTGCCGGCGGGCGGTGGCCTTGGCGTCCAGGTAGCCGAGCCACCCGCCGCCGTACTCGGTGGACTGCCGGCTGTGCTCGTCGAGCTCCAGCACCCGGTCGACGGTGGCCTCAAGGAACGCCCGGTCGTGGGAGACCACGACAAGCGACCCGTCCAGGTTCTTCAAGAAGCGCTCCAGCTGGGCGAGGCCGGCGAAGTCGAGGTCGTTGGTCGGCTCGTCGAGCAGAAGGACGTCGAAGCGCGACAGGAGGATGGCGGCCAGCGCGGCCCGAGCACCCTGGCCGCCCGAGAGCGCCCCGAGTTCGACGCCGAGCCGGTCCGCCGGCAGCCCGAGGTCGTCGCACACCTCGGCGGCCCGGGTCTCCAAATCCGGTCCCCCGAGGTCGAGGTACCGCTCCAGGGCACGGGAGTACCGGTCGTCGGCACCCTGCTGTTGAAGGAGCGCCGCCGCCTCCTCCAGCTCCGCCTCGGCTGCGGCCACGCCGGTGCGCCGGGCCAGGTAGGCGGCCAGCGTCTCGCCGGCCCAGGGCTCCAGCTCCTGGGGCAGATACCCGATGTTGAGCGTCGGCGGGGCCAGCGTGAGCCGGCCGGAGTCGGGGGGCTCCAGGCCGGCGAGGATGCGCAGGAGCGTGGTCTTGCCGACGCCGTTGGGCCCGACCACGCCGATCCGCGAGCGCGGTGCCACGGTCACCGAGACGCCGTCGAGGACGACGAACGCCCCGTGGGAACGGGTGATGTCGGATGCCACCAGGGTGGCGCCGGGCGAAGCCATGGGCGATCGAACCTAGGGGATAGGTTCGGCGGCGTGCGAAAGGCTTCGCTGCTCCTGCTGGCCGTGCTCCTCGGCGCGTGTGGCGGCGGTGGTGGTGGGGGCGACGGCACCGCCGGCCCGGCCCAGCCGGCGACTACCACGGCGGCGGCCGGCGCCTGCGGGCTGAAGCCGATCACCTTCGCCAACGAACGGTGGCAGGGCAGCCCGACGCCGGCGCCGGGCGGTGCCGGCGTGGTGTGGGAGCAGGCCTACATGTTCACGAACCCGAACGCCGTCGACGTGCGCCTCTCGTCGCTCGTCGTCCACCTCCGCCTGAACGACCAGGGCGGGCACTTCCTCAAGTTCGCCCGCAGCACCTTCCGCCCTTCGGCCGACGAGTCCATTCCCGCCGGCCGCGACCAGGAGCGGGTGGCCCAGGTGTGGTTGGCCTCCGGCAACACCCCGGCCACGGAGGACCTCTTCGCCTCGACGTCGGCAAAAGTGGCCGGCGCCGAATGCCCGGTCGCCGTCGAGCGCATCTCGACCGGTGCGGTGCCCGCCCACGTGCTGGCCCTGCCGACCTGCGACCCCCGGGATGCGGCCGCGGCCTGCTGAGCCCCCCGGCCGGGCACCGTGGTCGTCGGGGCGTGGGCGAACACCTGCCTCGGCCGGTGGTCCGACGTCGGAGGTTTGGCGCCACCGGCGACGGAGGCGAGGTGGCCGACTCACTGGAGACGGCGGGCCGACGTCGTCACCGGGCCCCGACTCCTCGTTCCCGGCCGTGCTGACGGGTAGCGTCGAGACGGTGCGACGAGCCGCCATGGTGCTGGCGCTCCTCCTCGCCGGCTGCGCCGGCGGCGATGACGGCGGGACACCGACCGTCGCCGGCGGCCAGCCGTCGACTACGGCGGCGCCAGCCGGGCCGGCCGGCGCCTGCGGGCTCAAGCCGCTGACGTTCGCCAACGAGCGCTGGACAGGCAGCAGCGCCACTCCGCCGGCGGAGGGCGGCGTCGTCTGGGAGCAGGTGATCACGTTCTCGAACCCCAACGCCGTCCCGGTGCGGCTCAGCGGGATGGTCGTCCATCTCCGCCTCTCGGGCTCCGGCGGGTACTTCCTGAAGTTCGCCCGCACCAGCGTGCGCCCCGTCGCCGACGAGGCCATCCCCGCCGGCCGTGACCAGCAGCGGGTGGCCCACGTCTGGCTGGCCCCGGGCAATACGCCGGCCACCGAGGACCTGTTCGCCACCACCTCGACTCCCGCCGGCGGCAACGAGTGCCCGGTGCCGGTCGAGCGGCTCACCACGGGGCCGGCGCCGGCCCACGTCCTCGCCCTTCCGAGCTGCGAACCACTGCCCAGTATCGCCCCCTGCTGAACCGGGGCCGGGAGCGGTAGCGTCCGCGTATGGACGTCTCCATCCGCCACAGCCCGTCGTTCGCGGCCGCCCGCGTCACCCTCGACCCCCGGGAGGAGATCCGCGCCGAGTCCGGGGCCATGATGGCCGCGTCCGCCGGCGTGGGCATCACCTCCAGCACCCAGGGTGGAGTGATGAAGGGGTTGAAGCGCTCCTTCCTCGGCGGCGAGAGCCTGTTCGTCACCACGTTCACCGCGCCGGCCAACGGCGGCTGGGTCGACGTCGCCCACCACCTCCCGGGCGACGTCATCGTCACCAGCGTCTCGGCCGAGCGCCCGCTCTCGATCACCCGCGGCTGCTGGCTGGCCTCGGCCGCCTCCGTCGAGCTGGACACCAAGTGGGGCGGGTTCAAGAACCTCTTCGGCGGCGAGGGCGGCTTCCTCGTGCACGCCACGGGCATGGGCACCGTGCTCCTCGCCTGTTACGGCGCCATCGACACCGTCCAACTGGGCGCCGGCGAGTCGGTCACCATCGACACCGGCCACGTCGTGGCCTTCGACCCGTCGACCACCAGCCAGATCCGCAAGGTCGCCGGCGGGGTCATCCAGACCCTGAAGTCGGGCGAGGGCTTCGTCTTCGACTTCACGGGCCCGGGCTGGGTGATGACCCAGACCCGGAACCCCACGGCCCTCCAGGCCTGGATCAAGTCGATCATGCCGGGCGAGACCGGAGGGGCCGGCGCCGCCGGCGTCCTGGGGGGCATCCTCGGTCGCTGACCGGCGGTCGTAGGCTGGCGCGCACATGACCGCCGATGCCGCAGCCGCCCCGGGTTCCCTCGACGGCGAGGCGCTCAACCGCGACATCAAGCTCCTCGTCGGCTTCCTCGGCGAGACGCTGTGCCGCCACGAGGGCGAGCCGCTGTTCGACCTGGTGGAGCGGGTGCGGGCGCTCGCCAAGGCGACGCGGGACGACTCCTCGGCGTCGACCGCGGCCGACCTCGACGAGTGCCTGTCCGGCGTGGACCTGGCCACCGCCACGCTCCTGGTCCGGGCGTTCTCCGCCTACTTCCACCTGGCGAACATCGCCGAGCAGGTCCACCGGGCCGACGAACGCACCCAGATGGCGGCCGAGAAGAGCCCCCTCGGACGGGCGGTGGAGGAGATGGCCGGCGCCGGCCTTCCACTCGCAGAGGTCGAGGGCCTTCTCGACCGCCTGGAGCTGCGCCTGGTGTTGACCGCCCACCCCACCGAGGCCGTCCGGCAGTCGATCCTGGCCAAGCGCCGGCGGATCGCCGAGCTGCTCGAGGAGCGGTCCAACCCCCGGGCCACCGATGACGACGTCCGCCGCGACGAGCGGGAGATCGCCGAGATCGTCGACCTCATCTGGCAGACCGACGAGCTCCGCCGCAAGAAGCCGACGCCGGCCGAGGAGGCCAGCTCCGTCGTCTTCTACCTCGACGACCTCTTCGGCGCCGTCCTCCCCGACCTGCTCGACGACCTCGCCATGCACCTGTCCCGCCTCGGCATCGAGCTGGCGCCCCGGGCCCGTCCCGTCCGCTTCGGCACGTGGGTCGGTGGTGACCGCGACGGCAACCCGACGGTGACGCCCGAGGTCACCCTCGAGGTTCTCGGCCTCCAGCGCCGGCTGGCCCTGCGCCGGCTGACGGCCACCGTGCAGGACCTCGTCAGCAAGCTGAGCACGTCCACTCGCGTCACCCGCATCTCTCAGCCGCTGAAGGCCAGCCTGACGGCCGACAAGATCTTCCTGCCAGACGTCTACGCCAGCTACGGCAGCCTGAACGCCGAGGAGCCGTACCGGCTCAAGTGCTCCTACATCCTCCAGCGGCTCCGGAACACCCAGCGCCGGCTGGCCGAGGGGGCGCCGCCGAGGCCGCACCTGGAATACGCCTCCACCGGCGAGCTGCTCGACGAGCTGGAGCTCATGCGGGCATCCATGCTGGAGAACCAGGGCGAGCTCGTGGCCCGGGGCAGCATCGACCGGGTCATCAGGGTCACCGCCACCTTCGGCATGGCCCTGGCGACGATGGACATCCGCGAGCACGCCGAACGTCACCACGTCGCCCTCGCTGCGCTGTTCGACCGGCTGGACCTCGGAATCCCCTATGCCGAGCTGTCCCGGACCGAACGGATGAAGCTGCTCTCCGACGAGCTCCAATCCCCCCGGCCGCTCAAGTCGCCGGCCACCCACTTCGCCGGCGAGGCCGGGGACGTGCTGCGGTTGTTCGAGACGGTGCGGCAGGCGGTCGACGTCTTCGGCGACGAGGCCATCGAGAGCTACATCATCTCCATGTCCCGTGGTCCCGACGACGTGCTGGCCGCCGCCGTCCTGGCGCGCGAAGCCGGCCTCGTCGACCTCACCGCCGGCGTGGCCCGTATCGGCTTCGTGCCCTTGCTGGAGACCGTCGGCGAGCTACGCGCCGCCGGCCCCATCCTCGATGAGCTCCTGACCGACCCCGGTTACCGGCGCCTGGTCGAGCTCCGGGGGAGAGTGCAGGAGGTGATGCTCGGCTACTCGGACTCGAACAAGGACGCGGGCATCACGACGTCGCTGTGGGAGATCCACCGGGCGCAGCGGGCTCTCCGTGACGTCGCCCACCGCCATGGCGTGCTGCTCCGCCTGTTCCACGGCCGGGGTGGCACGGTGGGCCGGGGCGGTGGGCCCACCGGCGACGCAATCCTCGCCCAGCCCTACGGGACACTCGACGGGGCCATCAAGATCACCGAGCAGGGCGAGGTCATCTCCGACAAGTACGGCCTGCCGACGCTGGCCCGCCGCAACCTGGAGTTCGCCACCGCCGCGGTGCTGAAGGCCTCGTTGCTGCACCGGGACTCGCGGGTCCCCCTCAGCGTCATCGACGACTGGGACGAGGTCATGGACGTGGTGTCGACGGCGGCCCACGCCGCCTATCGGGGGCTGATCGACGACCCTCGCCTCATGGACTACTTCCGGGCTTCCACGCCGGTCGAGGAGCTCACCGACCTCAACATCGGCTCCCGGCCCATCCGCCGCGCCGGCGGTCGCGCCATGGCGCTCGACTCGCTCCGGGCCATCCCGTGGGTCTTCGGCTGGACGCAGTCCCGCCAGATCATTCCCGGCTGGTTCGGGGTCGGCGCCGGCATCGAGAAGGCCCGGTCCGAGGGGTGGTCGGAGCGCCTGACGGGCATGCACCGGGATTGGCACTTCTTCCGCACGTTCGTCTCGAACGTGGAGATGGTCCTGTTCAAGACCGACCTCGACATCGCCCGGCGCTACGTTGAGCGTCTTGCGGATCCTTCCCTGCACGGCATCTTCGACCGCATCTCCGAAGAGCACCACCGCACCGTCGAACAGGTGCTGTGGCTCACGGGTCGAGACCGGCTGCTCGACCATCATCCGCTCCTGCGCCGCACCCTCGAGATCCGTGACGCGTACTTGGACCCGATCAGCTACCTCCAGGTTTCGCTCCTGGCCCGGTTGCGCAGGAGTGACAGGGCCGACCCTGAGCTGCGCAGAGCACTCCTCCTGACGGTCAACGGCATCGCCAACGGGCTTCGCAACACCGGTTGAACCACATTCCCAGGACGAGAGCAGGCGCATGACTCCGTACGACGAGCTGATCGCAGAAGCAGAACAGGACTACGCCGAGGGTCGCTACAAGCAGGCCCACATCAAGTACGGCGAGGCCGTCGCCCGGGGATCGTCGCGCAACGACTACTGCCGGCGTATGCGCGGCATCTGCTCCCGCCGCGTCGCCGATGAGCGGATGCAGCTGGCTCTGGACCATTCCGAGATGCGCCAGGAGTACCTCGATCAGGCGGCCCGCTGGCTGGCCAAGTCCGAGGCCAACCTCAACTCCGCTTTCGACGAGTCCCCCGAGCCCGAAAGGGGTCACATCCGGATCGAACAGGCCAAGACCGAGGAGGCCATGGCCAGGTTCATGGAGATGTCCGGAGGTGACCCCTCCCGCCGCCGGTCGGCCGCCCGGAGCTACCGCGAGGAGGGCGCCGAGCTGCTGGCCAAGGTCTGAGCGGCCGCCGGGGCATCGGCCCCGGCAGGCGCGGCCGCCGCCCCACCAGCCGTCGCGGCCGGCCCAGCGGGCCCGGCGGGACAAAATCAGACGCCCGCTGGCGGCCTGCTGCACAAGACTGGCGGTCATGGCGGCTGGGGGCAGGCTCTCTTCGCGTGTGGGCGCGTCGACGCGCCTTCACCTCCTGCACATGAGCGCGGGCGCGGCGCCTGGCACGACCTGGCTGCTGGGCGGGCTGGTCGTCACCTGCGGGCTGCTGCCGCCGGCGTTCAGCCTGGCGACGGGCGCCCTGGCCCAAGCGGTCCCGCCGGCGGTGGGCCAGGGGATGGGCTCGGCCGCCGGCCATCGCGTGGCCGTCGCCCTGCTCGTCGCCACTGCGATCTACGTCGGGATCCAGGTCGCAAATCCGCTGCGGGCGATGGTCAGCGAGATCCTCATGCGCCGGATCGACGAATCCCTCGCCGTCGCCCTCATGCGGGCCGTCTCCACGCCACGCGGCATCGCCCACCTGGAGGACCCGCAGGTGCTGGACCGGGTGGCCCAGGCCCAGGGGGCGGTCCACGGCGCCACCGTGGGCGGGACCGTGGCGTTCCTCGCCGGGGCGTGGACGCTGCGCCTCCAGGGCCTCGCCGCCCTGGTGATCCTCGCCCGCTTCCGGTGGTGGCTGCCGCTCATCCTGGGCGCCGGCCAGGCCGTCGCCCTGGGCTGGCGCCGGCGGCACTGGCTCCGGATCACCCAAGTCGTTTTCGACCGGACCGACGGCCTCCGCCAGGCCGACTATCTCCGCCGCCTGGCCATCCAGCCCCAGGCGGCCAAGGAGTCGCAGGTGTTCTCCCTCGACGGCTGGCTGGTCGACCGCTACCGCGCCAGCTTTCTCGCCACCATGGCGCCCGTGTGGCGGGAGCGGCGGTCGGGGCTGTCGCCTGCGCTGGGGGTGGCGCTGCTCGTGCTCGTCCTCGAGGGTGGGGCGCTGGTGCTCGTGGCCCGGGCCGCCACGGATGGCGGGGTCAGCCTCGGAGCGGCGGTGGTGTACGCCCAGGCTGTCCTCGGCGCCGCGGCGCTGAGCGCGTTCGACCTGAACAACGTGCGCCTGGAGGACGGGCTGGCATCGCTGCGGGTCCTGCGGGGGCTGCAGGCCGCCGTCCCCGAGGCCGTCCAGAACCTCGAGGGTCGGCTGCCGGCCACGGGGCTGCCGGAGCGCGTCATCCGCTTCGAGGGGGTCCGGTTCCGTTACCCCGGTCGGGACGAGGACGTCTTCGACGGCCTCGACCTGGACATCGTCGCCGGCCAGTCCCTCGCCATCGTCGGCACCAACGGGGCGGGCAAGACCACGCTCATCAAGCTGCTCGCCCGGCTCTACGACGTCGATGGCGGGCGCATCACCGTTGATGGGATCGACGTGCGCGATCTCGACCCGGCCGACTGGCAGCGCCGGGTGGCGGCCATCTTCCAGGACTTCGTCCAGTACCCGGTGTCGGCCCACGACAACGTTGCCTTCGGCGCGCTGGCCCAGGCTGGCAATCGGCCAGCTGTCGAGAACGCCGCCCGCCGGGCCGGAGCGCTCGACGTGGTGACCGCCCTCCCCAAGGGGTGGGAGACCGTGCTCAACCGCCAGTTCACCGACGGCGCCGAGCTGTCGGGCGGGGAGTGGCAGCGGATCGCCCTGGCCCGGGCGCTGTTCGCCGTGTCGGCCGGCGCCGGCGTGCTGGTGCTCGATGAGCCGACGGCGTCACTCGACGTCCGGGCCGAAGCCGGCCTCTACGACCGGTTCCTCGACCTGACCCGGGGCGTGACGACGATCGTCGTGTCCCACCGCTTCTCGACGGTCCGCCGGGCCGAGCGCATCGTCGTCCTGGAGCACGGGCGGGTGGTGGAGGATGGCAGCCACGACGAGCTCGTGAGGGCCGGCGGCCGTTACGCGTCGATGTACTCGCTCCAAGCCAGCCGGTTCTGGGTGGAGAGCGACGGCGATGGCTGAGCTGCTCCGCAACCTGCGCACGATGTGCGCCGTCTCCTGGCAGGCCGACAGAGCCCGCTCGATCGGTTCGCTGGTCAGCACCGGCCTTCTCCCGGTGACCCGGTCGTTGCAGGCCGTCGGCCTGGGCCTGTTCGCCGACGGGGTGGTGGCCGGCAACCAGGAGCGGGCGGTCGCCGGCGCCGTCCTCGTCGCCGGCCTCGTGGCGGCCAACGGGCTCCTCGACTGGGCGTCGGTGACCGTCCGCATGCGCCTCCGCGAGCACACGATCCTGCTGCTCGACCAGCAGGTGATGGGCTACGTCGCCGGCGCGCCGGGCCTGGAACACCACGAGCTGCCCGAGCACCAGGACCAGCTCGGCCTCATCCGCTGGGAGCGGTGGGCGCTGAACAACCCGTTCATGCCGATCGCCTGGACTCTCGGCAGCGTCGTGCAGATGCTGGCCACGCTCGCCGTCCTCGCAGCCCTGCACCCGGTCCTGCTCCTCCTGCCCCTCGCCGCATTGCCGTCGCTGGTGGCCGGGCTGCGGATCGAGCGGCTGAAGGAGCGCATCCGCAAGAGCCACGCCGAGGCGAAGCGCAGCATGGCCCTCCTCTTCGAGCTGGCCACAACTGCGCCGGCGGGCAAGGAGATCCGGGTGTTCGACCTGGCCGGCGAGCTCGAGCGCCGTCACCGTGCGGCTTTCGCGCCCGTCGACCGGGTGGAACGGGCGGCCGACCTCCGGGCCGGCGCCATGGCCGCCGGCGGCTGGGCCTTCTTCGCCCTGGGCTACATGGCGGCGGTCACCTTCGTCGTTCTGCGGGCGGTGGCCGGCGACCTGTCGGTCAGCGCGGTGGTCGTCACCTTGGCCCTGGGCGCCCAGGTCAACAACCAGGTCGGCGACCTGGTGGAGAATGCCCGGTGGTCGCTCCTGACCACCCAGGCCGTGGGCCGGTACCGGTGGCTGGCCGACTATTCGGCCCGGGCCCGGGCCGCCCTGGCACCAGCGGAGCCGGCGCCGGTGCCGGCCCGCCTGACCTCTGGCATCACCTTCGCCGGCGTGGGCTTCACCTATCCCGGGACCGACGCCGCCGTGCTGCGCGACGTCGACCTGCACCTGCCGGCGGGGGCGACGGTGGCAATCGTCGGGGAGAACGGCGCGGGAAAGACCACGCTGGCCAAGCTCCTGATGCGCTTCTACGAGCCGACCGAGGGGGCGATCCTCGTCGAGGGCGTCGACATCCGCCGCTTCGAGCTCGAGGCCTGGCGCGATCGCCTGTCGGCCGGGTTCCAGGACTTTGCCAAGCTGCAGTTCCTGGCCCGGGAGTCGGTCGGCGTCGGCTCCCTGCCCCATCTCGACGACGTGCCGGCGGTGGTCGGCGCCCTCGACCGAGGTGCGGCCGGCGACCTGGTGGCCAGGCTCCCTTCGGGTCTCGAGACCCAGTTGGGCCGGGAGTTCGACGGCGGGGTCGACCTCTCGGTCGGTCAGTGGCAGAAGCTGGCGCTCGGCCGGGCCATGATGCGCGACGACCCGCTCGTCCTGCTCCTCGACGAGCCCACGGCCAGCCTCGACGCCGCCACCGAGCACGCCCTGTTCGAGCGCTTCGCCGGCCAGGCCCGGCGCGCCGCGGGCCGGACCGGGGCGGTCACGCTCCTGGTCAGCCACCGGTTCTCGACGGTGCGCATGGCCGACCTCATCCTCGTGGTGGAGGACGGCCAAGTGGTGGAGCGTGGCGACCACGACGCGCTCATGGCCGCCGGCGGGCGCTACGCCGAGCTCTACACCCTCCAGGCCCGCAGCTACCGGTAGCCGGCGTCGGAGATCGAGGCGCCCAGCGGGTGCCGTGCTTCACACCCGGTGGTGAGGCGAGGTACCTTCCTCGGCCGTGAGCCCTGTACAGGACACCTCCGGTGGCTGAGCAGCCGATCGCCTTCAGCGAGCTGCTGGCCGGCTACGGCACCACCACCATCGGCGAGGACATGCGGATCGAGTCGGTGTTCGCCCTCCTCAAGATCCGGGCGGAGGACGGGAGCGCGGCGTGGTCGGTGCGCAGCGGCGGCGCCCCGCTGCCCCCCGAGGAGCTGCTGGGCGTCCTCGAGGGCCTGACCACGTCCATCCGCCAGCGCCTGATCCGGGCATGGAAGCCGAAGCCCGACTCGCCGGCAGCCACCACCGGCGGCCAGGCCCGGCCGGTGCCCATCCCGTTCAGCGAGTTGCTCTCCGGATTGGAGACGGTCGGCGTCGGCGACGAGTACCTGATCGAGTCCGTGTCGGCCGTCATCAAGGCCCGGCGGGCCGACGGGGTGCCGGTGTGGCACGTGCGTTCCTCGGAGATGAAGCTCAGCTCCGAGGAGCTGTTGGGTGCCCTCGACGGCTACGCCACCACCGTGCGCCAGGACCTGGCTACTTCCTGGAAATGGTGATGCCGCACCTCAACCTCGCTTGGCCACGCCGGGCACCCAGCCCGGGACGATGTGCGTTTCGCCGGCCTCCGCCGGCCCGGCCGGCGCCTCCAGCGCGGCCCGCTCGCCGGCCACTGACGTCCGGTACTGGTCCACTTGCCGGCGCATATCCTCGGCCGACCAGCCCAGAGGGCCGGCGATCAGCTCGGCCACCGACTCGGCCGCCTCCGCGCTGGCGTCGCGGGCCAGCAGGCGGGCCCGGGTGCGGCGGGAAAGGAGGTCGTCGAGGGTGACGACCATTTCGTGGTCGGCCGCGAATCGGGCCTCGGCCCGCAGGTAGGGCAGCCCGGGCACGAGCGGGCGGCCCAAGTCCGGCTCGGCCACCACCATGTCGATGATGCGCCGGGCGTCGGCGCCGTAGCGGTTGACCAGGCGGTCACGCACGCCGACCCCCAGGCCGCCGTCTCCGACTTTGTCGTACCCGGCTGCCCCATGAAGGGCGACCTTCTTCGTCAGGCACTTGGCCTTGCGGCCCAGGACCTTCAGGACCAGGTCGACGGTGTCCTCGGCCATCCGGCGGTACGTGGTGAGTTTGCCGCCGGTGACGCTGACCACGTCGCTCGGCCAGCGGGTGATCCGGTGGTGGCGGGACAGGTCGGCCGTCTTGTCGCTGTCGGCCCCCTTCAGCAGTGGACGGACCCCGGCCCACGTGCCCACGACATCGGAAGGGGCCAGCGGCGACTGCACGTTCTGGTTGATGTGCGACAGCAGGATGTCCAGGTCGGCGGCGTCGACGACCATGTGGTCCATGTCGCCGGGGTAGTCCGTGTCGGTGGTGCCGATGTAGGTCAGGTCGCCCTCGTGCCACGGAATGGCGAAGACGCTCCCGGGGCCGCCGGAGACGGGCATGATGACCGCAACCTCGTTCTTCACGAGCGAGGACGGCACGACCATGTGCACACCCCTGGCCGGGCGCATCATCTCCTCGCCCGGGCCGGTGTCGATGCGCACTACGTCGTCGACCCAGACGCCGGTGGCGTTGACGACCACGCGGGCCGAGATGTCGACGGTGCCGGCGCCTGTGTCGACGGTCGCGCCGATGGCCTTGCCGGCGGGGTCCTTGCGGATCCCGGTGATCGGGCAGTAGTTGGCCACGACCGTTCCATGGTCCGCTGCGGTGCGGAGGATGGCCAGGGTGAGCCGGGCGTCGTCGACTCGGGCGTCGTAGTACAGGTAGGCGCTCACAATCTGGTCCGGGTTCAACGTCGGCATCTGGGCCAGCGCGGCGTCGCGCTTCAGCCGGCGGTGGCGGCCGACGACCAGGGCGCCGCCCGTGAGGTCGTAGAACCACAGGACGAGGCCGAAGCCGCGGGCGAAGAAGCGGGGGATCAGGCCGCCCCTGCGGTAGATCGGGAGCATGAAGCCGAGGATCCGCACCAGGTGTGGAGCGTTGCGCAGCAACCGTTTCCGCTCGTTGAGCGCCTGATAGACGAGGCTGACGTCGCCCTGGGCCAGATAGCGGATGCCACCGTGGATGAGCTTGGATGACTTCGACGACGTGCCGGCCGCAAAGTCGAGACGCTCGACCAGCGCGGTGCGCAGGCCGCGGGTGGCGGCGTCGAGGGCCACGCCAGCGCCGGTGGCGCCGCCGCCGATGACGAGCACGTCGAAGAGCTCCGACCCGAGGCGCTCCAGCGACGCTGCTCTGTCGAACCGGGCCTCGGCCATGGCTCCTCCCCGACTTTCCTCCAGGGCAACCTTAGAGCGCCGGTCAATGCCGGGCCGGGACGTATGGCACCATCGTTCTCAGGCCTGCTGCTCTGCGCTGAAGGTGAGGTTGTCGCTGTCCGTGTTCGAAACCTCACACGACGGTGCCCAGCTGTCTCGCGTGCGCGAGTTCGTGGCCGACGAATTGCGGAAGCTGGGGCGTCAGGAGCTCATCGACGATGCCGTGCTCGTGGCCAGCGAGCTGGCGTCGAACGCCATGCTCCACGCCGGCGGCATCGTCGCGGTCGGCGTGGCCGAGCACGGCGACGCCGTCCGGGTCACGGTGCACGACCACACGCGGGTGCCACCCGTGATCGCCCGTCAGTCGACGGAAGCGATGACGGGCCGGGGGCTGCGCCTGGTGGCATCCCTGGCGGCGGAGTGGGGAGCCGAGCCCACCAGCGACGGGAAGATGGTCTGGGCCGATCTCACCGATGCGCACTCGTCGGCTCCCTTCACGCCGGGGGAGGTCCTCGAGATGTGGGACGACGAGAGCTGGCCCGATGACGACGGGCAAGTCGTCCGCCACCGGGTGTGGCTGGGCGACGTTCCCACGTCGCTGTTGCTTCCCGCCAAGGCCCACGTCGACAACCTGGTGAGGGAGTTCACCCTCGCCGCACGAGGCGCCGAGACCCAGGTGAGCGCGGAGTTGCCGGCCCACTTGGCGTCGCTCGTGGAGGCGGTCGTAACCCGGTTCTCCGAGGCTCGCCAGGCCATCAAGCGCCAGGCGCTGGCCGCTGCCAACCAGGGCCTCAGCCATGTGAGCCTCGAGCTCAACCTCCCGGCCAGCGCCGCACAAGCGGGCGAGGACTACCTGCGCGCCCTCGACGAAGCCGACTCCTACTGCCACGCGGCCCGGCTCCTCACGGTCGAGTCACCCCCCCAGCACCGGCTCTTCCGCCAGTGGTACGTGGGCGAGCTGGTGGCCCAGCTCAAGGCGGCGGAGGCCGGCCTGCCGGCGCCACCCACCGTTCCTTTCGAGGAGCGCCTGTTGCAGGCCTTCGACCAGGTGGCAACGGCCCAGGCGGCTTCCGAGCGCACGGCCAGGCTCTACGACCTGTCCACTGCCCTGGCCCGCGCCGCCACCCAGGAAGCAGTGGCCGCTGCGGTGCTCGAGCACGGTGTCGCCGCTCTGGGAGCCTCGGGCGGCGGCGTGCTGCTGGCCTCCCAGGACGACCACCTCGTCGTCCCCGGAACCGTCGGCTATGACGAGCAGCTGGTCGAGCGCCTGCGTGGAGAGCTGCGCGACGCCGAGCTCCCCGCTGCGGTAGCACTGCGGACCGGCACGCCGGTCTGGATCGAGTCCCGGCAGGAGCGCGACCGGCGATTCCCCGAGCTGACGAGCCTCGAACGGGCCACGGTTTCGATGTGCGCCGTGCCGTTGGCCGTCGGCGACCACCGCCTCGGCGCCCTCTGGTTCAGCTTTCCCCGGCCCCGCCTGTTCGACGAGGACGAGCGCCGCTTCGTCTTGGCCCTCGCCTCCCAGACCTCCCAGGCGCTGGACCGGGCTCAGCTGTACGAGCAGCGACTGGAGTTCAGCCGGCGCCTCCAGCTCAGCCTTCTGCCCCGCCGGCTCACACCGCCGCCGTACATCGACATCGCCGGCGTCTACCACGCCCTTGGTGACGGCACGGAGCTCGGAGGTGACATCTACGACATCTGGAGCATGTCGGAAGGCCTCTGGGGCCTGGCCATCGCTGACGCGTCCGGGACCGGTCCGGAAGCGGCGGCGCTCACCGCCATGGTGCGGTTCAGCCTCCGTGCCCTCGCGTCCGGTGACGTCGCAGTGGAATCGGTCCTCTCGACGCTCAACCGCGCCCTTCTCGGCGCCGAAGTGGGAGGTCTGGAAGGCGAGCGCTTCTGCACCGCCCTCTTCGGTGTGCTTCAGCCGGGGCCCACTTCCGTGGTGACCCTGGCCGGCGGGGGCCATCCTTCGCCGATGGTCCGCCGGGCCGACGGCCGGATCGAGGAGATCCCGGTGGGCGGCTCGCTGCTCGGCGCCCTCGACGACGTCGCATTCGGGACCGCCACCGTGGTCCTGGAGCCCGGCGACGCCCTGGTGATGTTCACCGACGGGGTGATCGAAGCCCGGCGGAACCGGGTGATGTTCGGCAGAGAGGGCGTACGGTCGACGCTGGCGGCTGCGCCGGCTGGCGCAGCCGCGGTCGCGACGGCGATCGAAGCGGCCGTGCTGGAACACACCACCAACGTGGTGTCCGACGACCTCGCCGTGCTGGTCGTCGAGTCGACGGCCGGCTGACCCTCACTCAGCCGGTCGGCAGGGGCGGGCTCTTCACGCAGCCGGCGTCCCGGCCCAAATAGCGGAGGCCGTTGAGGTCGGCCTTGGAGAACCCGGTGGGGCGGGTCGTCTGCTGGGCCGCGTCGGGGTACATGAGCGACGCCTCCTCGCGGGTGTGTCCGAGGCCGATCACATGGGCCAGCTCATGGAGGATGATCCGGCCCCAGGTGATGTTGTTCCGGCCGATGGGGCCGGTGCCGCTGTTGGCCGGCGGCCCGAAACCGTCTTGGATGGGCGCCTTGGTGGTCTCGTCGTTGTAGGCGTCCACATTGAACCGCAGCCGGGCCGAGACAGTCACGTTGTCGACCCGGTACGGGACGGTGTTGCCGAGGATCTGCTGTTGGCCGGAGGTCTGCTCGGCCGGGAAGTGCTCCCAGACGATGAGGATCGGCGCCCACCTCCCGGGGTAGCGCTCGGGGACGTAGGGGCCGCGGCGGGCGTTCTCGTCGGTCATGCCGTCGTCGACGAAGGTGAGGCCGGTCTCCTGGCCGAGGCGCCGGAACGCCTCCCGGACGTTCTCCATCACGAACTGGGGCGCGGCGGCGCCGTTCTGGATGTAGTGCACCGGCTCGCACGGGTTGAAGCGAGCCGGCGTGCAGCCGTCGGGGGCGACGTGCAGGAACGTGTAGTTGATCGGCAGGTTGGCGATCTCGTTGGGTGTCAGCCCCCGCACGCCGAGGGTGTCGACGTGTCCCTCGGCCGGGCAGGCGGCGAGCTGGGCGACCGTGGTATCGACGGCCAGCGGGTCGACGTCGGCGGCCCCTCCACCTCCCCCACCTCCGCACCCGGCCAGGGTGAGCAAGACGGCCGCAGCCAGGTTTCTGCGCCAGCGCAGGAGAGGCACCGACCGGAGGATACCCGCGCCGTCAGGCGGAGGGCCGCTCGAAGAGGTGCCAGCGGTGGTGGGCCAGCGCCGGCGCCACCGCGCCGGGCACGAAGCGCTCCCAGGATGCCAGTCGGGTGATGCGGGCCTCCATCGTCGGGTCCTCGCCCTTGAGGAAGGGGAGGATCGACCACACCCACGCGCCGCCTTCTGACGCTGGGCCCGAGCTGCCCCCCGAGCGGGAGGCCTTGCCACTGCGGAGGATCTTGGCGATCGGCACCGACGTGTCGGGGAAGGGCGGGATGTCGAACAGGCCCGTGCCGGTGGCGCGGAGGCCGAGGTTGCCGGCGGCGACGGTGGCCGCGTCCCGGTCGAGGGCGTGCTCGTTCAGCTCTGAACGGAACAGCTCCTTGTGCCAGAGCTTGGCCCGCATCTGCATGAACACGTTCTTGTTGGGCACGCAGCACAGCACGGCCTTGCCGGCCCAGCGAGCCTGGGCCGCGAGCACCGCCCAGGGGTCGTCGAACCACCACAGGGCGGCGAAGCTGAAGACCAGGTCGTATCGGGCCGGGAGTTGGTCGGGCCAGGTGGCGGGGTCGGCGCTGCCCACCAGGTGGACATCGGGCGTGAGGCCCAGCTCGGTCCACTGGGCTCGGACCGCATCCAGCCGCTCGGCGTCGTAGTCGAGGAGGCCGACGCGCAGGCCGGCCCGGGCGCAGAACACGGCGTCGAGGCCGGGAAAGCCCATCATCCCGAACGCCGGCGCGTGGAGCACGCTGGTGGCCCCGGTCCGCTTGACGGCCGACTGGAGGACGTCGCGCAGGGCGAAGCGCTCATAGACCGTGCCGAGGCCCTCGTCGGGGTCGTCGACGTAGTTGTGCCAGTCGAAGCCGTGGGCGGTCGAGCGCTGCTGCGCCAGCCAGGCGCCGGTGGCGGGAACGCCCTCCTCGACGCCGATCTGCGACCGCCATCCGAGCTCTGCCGCAGCCCGAGCCGACGAGTAGGCCCGGTCGCGCGTGAGCACGTCCACCGAGTGGCGGGCGACGAGGCGGGCGGGGGCGGCGGGGAGGCCGAACCTGGGCGGCTTGAGGCCGGCGCCGGCGGCGAGCAGCTCGAAGATGCGCTCGACCGGCGTGGCCTCCGGGCCGGCGAAGACGTACACGCCGGCGCCCTTCTCGCCGAGGAGCGTGAGGCCGCGCACGAGGTCGTCGATGTGGAGGAGATGGATGCGGTTCCGGCCGTCGCCGGGGAACCAGCGCATACCCCTCGCCATGAGGCGGACGGCCCGGGCGAGCATGCCCCGCTCGTCGCCCGGCCCGTAGGTGATCGTCGGCCGGGCGATGGCGGTCGGCCCACCCTCCCAGCCCGACACCAGCCGCTCGGCGGCCAGCTTGGCCTCGCCGTAGGGGGTGACGGGCTGGGGCGCGCTGTTGTGGTGGGCGGGCCAGGTCTGGTCCCAGCCGTAGACCGACGTCGAGCTCACGTACACGACCCGGGTGCCCGGCTCGAGCACCGAGAGGAGGTTGGCGGTGCCGGTCACGTGGGTGGCGTGCAGCTCCGGCCCCTCGTCGCGGTAGCCGCCGGCCAGGTGGAAGACGAGGTCGACGCCGGCCGCAGCCCGCCGCAGGCTGTCCACGTCGGCGACGTCGCCCCGGGCGATGTCGACGCCCCCGGGCATGGCCCGGGCGCCGGCGTCGGACCGGACGAGCGCCCGCACTGCTTGCTTCTCGCCGGCGAGCGCGCTCACGAGGTGGCGGCCGATGAACCCGGACGCGCCGGTGACGAGGATCACGCGGTCGTGACCGGGATCCGCTTCCGCTGCGGTGCCTTGACCATGCCGGCGGCCATGCGGGCTGCCGCCGCCGGCTCGGCCAGCAGGTTGGTGTAGGCGGCGTTGGCCAGCGGGCAGGCGCAGCGGCGCTCCCGCATCCACGTGCGGAACTCCTCGGCCGCCGGCGAGTACCAGACCTTGCGGAAATCGAAGCCGGCGTCACGCAGGTTGCCGAACGAGCGGGCCAGGACGCAGCACGACCACACGTCGCCGTCGGCGCCGATGTGGACCGACAGGAAGCCGGCGTGGCACACGGGCATGGCGGTGGCGTCGCCGTCGAGGAAGCGGGTGACCCGGGCGTAGTACTCGTTGCGGATCGTGCGGGCCATGCGGGCGACGGCGCCCTTGGCCGCCTCCTCCGCCTCCAGCACCGCGGCCGCGGCCCGGCCGAAGGTCGACGAGCCGGGCGTGATGCCGGTGCCCATCGTCTGCAGCTCCACCCGTTCCTCGGCGGGCTCGGCGATGTAGGAGTCGGCACCGAGCTTGGAGAGGCCGCGGGCGATGTCGGGGAAGTCGTTCTCGTTCTCGTTGGACACGACGGTGTGCACGCCTACGGTGAGGTTGGGCATGTTGAGGGCTCGCAGGCCGGCGAGGGTGTCCATCAACCGGATGTATGAGCCTTCGGCGCCCCGGATGACATCGTGGCGCTCGGGCACGTGGTGGTCGATCGAGAGGTTGATGACGACCTGGGTGCCGGGGCTGCCCGTGCAGATGCGCTCGACGCCGGCGACCACCCGCTTGGTGAACCACCCGTTGGTGGGGATGTTGACGACGGCGGGCTGGCAGATGCGCACCGCGGACAGCACGATGTCGGGCAGGTCGCCCCGCAGGAACGGCTCGCCGCCGCTGAAGGTCATCCACGCCGGCGCCCGGCCGAGCGACTCGAAGACCGTGACCCACTCGTCGGCCGTCAGCTCGACGACCTTGCGGTCGTAGACGTTGCACGTCAGGCACTTGAAGTTGCAGCGGAAGTTCGTGCTGACGGTGACGTTGACGGGAAGGAGGCGGGGCCAACCCCGCGCCCGCCACGAGCTAGCTGTGCCGAAGCTCCAGGCTGTACGCGTCAGGCGCCGGAGCCTTGGTGCTCTCGACCATCGCCCAGACATGGTTTTCCTTCCCCTGGAGGTAATCGAGCCGGGCGAGCAGCCGGGCCCAGGCCTCCATGCCGACCGCTGCAGCGGTCCAGGTTAGTTGCCGGGGGTACATACCCCGGGGCTCGGTCCGGATGTCGGCCCACAGCTCGCTGCCCAGGAGGCCGATCCGCAGGCTGGGAACGGCGTAGTGCTGGCGCCGGCGCAGCCAGAGATGCCCGGTGTGGATCTGCCGGCGTTGGCCGATGAAGTCCGCCCGGGTGCCAGGGCCCCGGTTCCACACGATCGCGTCGGGCACGTAGGCCGACCGCCAGCCGGCGTGCTCCAGGAGGGCCTGGAAGCAGGCCTCGTCGACGGAGGTGCGGGGGAGGGAGACGACGGCCTCGGCCCGGAGGGCGATCATCTCGCCCAGCTTGGGCTGGTGAAGGGCCAGGCGGTGGTGGAGGCGCCACAGCAGGTGGGCGGCGTGGCCGATGGGGGTACCCGCTCCGTTCACGGGCATGGGCCGGCCGCCGGCCAGGCCGACGCCGGGCTCCTCCAGAGCCTTCACCACCTTGGCGATGGCACCGCGCTCCGGGAGCACGTCGCCCGACACCACCACCATCACCGGCGTGCCGCAGCTGGGCCAGGCCGAAGTTGACCGCCGAGACCTTGCCCGAGCGCTCCTTCTCGACGTAGAGCCGGACCGTGGCCGGGTGCTTCGCCGTGAGTTTGGACACGGCGGCGACCGTGCCGTCGTCGCACCCACTGGCGACGACAACGATCTGGCCGACGTCGGGCTCGTCGAGGAGGCGGTGGAGGAGCGGGCCAATGTTGGCGACGTCGTTGTGGGTGGGTACCACGATGCCCGCGATGCCGGTGCGCGCCGGGTCGGCGGCGGCTATGGGCGCCTGGTCGGCCGCCGGCCGCTGCTCGGTTTTCACGTGCTCGCCCACGGACCCCCCGTCGAGTCTGGCGCCTGATACTAGGTGTTTCGCCCGCGCCGGCGTGGATTCGTTACGTAACCTTCCGCGGCGGCAGAGCCGCGAGGGGGTCGATCGGCCAGGGGTGCTTCGGGTAGCGGCCGGCCATCTCCTTGCGGACGTCGGCCCACGTGCCGGCCCAGAAGCGCGGCAGGTCGGCGGTGACCTGGACCGGGCGGCCGGCGGGGGAGAGGAGCTGGAGGACCACCGGCACCTTCCCGCCGCCCACGGTGGGATGGGTGGCCGTGCCGAACAGGTCCTGCACCCGCACGGCGGCGGTCGGCTGCGGGCCGGCGTAGTCGACCGTGACCTGCCGCCCGCTCACCGTGAAATACGCCGGCGCAACCCGGTCGAGCTCAGGGGCGCGGTGGCCCAGGTGCCGGCGCAGTGCGCCGAGCACGTCGACCGCCTCGATGCCCGCCCGGCCGGTGGCGCCGGCCAGCAGCGGCGCCAGCCAGTCGTCGAGGGTGGCGACGAGCGCAGCGTCGGAGAGGTCGGGCCAGTCGGCGCCGAACGTGCGGCGGGCGAAGGCCACGCGGGCCTGGAGGGCCCGGGCCTTGTCGGTCCACCGCAGGGCGGCCAGCCGGGTGGAGCGGACCCGGGCCACCAGCGCCCGGGTGGTGGCCTCGCCGGCCGGCGCCGGCGCCTCGGTCGTGGCCAGCACGAGGGATCCCAGCCGGCGCTCGACCTTGGCCCGAAGGTCGTCGCGGGTGGGGTCCCAGGAGACGGTCACCGACTCCTCGGCTCCGCCGGCGGCGGCCTCCATGTCGGCCGCGTCGAGGCCGGCGGCGAGGCGGACCCGGCCGTCGCCCCGGCCGGCGTCGATCTCGGCGACGGCCAGGAACGGCTCCCCGGCCAGGGGGTCGCCGGCGGGCACCCAGGCGCCGGCACCGTTGCGGAGGCGGAACCGGGCGCCGCCCCGGGCCTGGGCCAGGCGGTCCGGGTACGCCAGGCCCAGCACCGCGCCGCAGCGGCCCAGGTCGACGGCGGACTGGCGCACGCCGGCCCGCCGGGCCAGCTCGGCCGCCCGCCGGCCGGCATTGCGTATTGCGCCGGCGTCGGCGTGTGCGTGGCGGGCGCCGGGACCGGCGATCAGGGCGATGCGCTCGGCGACGTCGGTGGGGAGGTCGTCGGGCCGGCCCCGCAGGACGTCGCGGTCCTCCAGCAGGGCAGCGAGCAGGCAGGCGGTCCAGCCGTAGCCATCACCGGCCGCGGCCGCGGCCACGACCATCCGGGCCAGGCGGGGGTGGACGGGGAGGTCGGCCATGGCCCGGCCGGCCGTGGTGGGCCGGCCGTCGTCGTCCACCGCCCCGAGCATCCGCAGCAGTGCGCCGGCCTCCTCCAGCGCCCGGGCCGGCGGCGGGTCGAGAAACGACAGCTGCGCCGGCTCGGCACCCCAGACCGCCAGCTCCAGGACCAGCCCGGCCAGGTCGACGCTGGCGATCTCGGGCTCGGCGTAGGGGCGGCGGGCGGCGTGCTCCAGCTTGGACCACAGGCGGTAGGCGACCCCGGGGCCGCCCCGCCCCGCCCGCCCCGCCCGCTGCTCGGCCGAGGCCCGGGAGATGGGCCCGGTGTGGAGCTTGGTCAGGCCGCTGCGGGCGTCGAACCGCGGCGTCCGGCTCTCGCCCGAGTCGACCACCACCCGCACACCTTCCACGGTCAGGCTGGTCTCGGCGATGTCGGTGGCCAGCACGACCCGCCGCCGGCCCGGCGGCGACGGGGCCAGGGCCGCGTCCTGGGCCGGCGCCGGCAGGGCGCCGAACAGCGGCCGGACGTCGACGTCAGCCGGCAGGGAGAGTGACGACTCGACCCGGCGGATGTCGCCGGCGCCGGCCAGGAAGACCAAAACGTCGCCCGCTTCCTCGCGCACCGCTCGCTGGACCGCGGCCACGGTCGCCGAGTCGAGGCGCTCCTTGGGCCGGCGGGGCACCCAGCGCACCGTCACCTGGTGGGCCCGGCCCTCGCTCTCGACCACCGGCGCGTCGCCCAGCAGGGCCGCCACCTTGGCCGCCTCCAGGGTGGCCGACATGGCCAGGAGGCGAAGGTCGGGACGCAGCGCCGGCCGGGCGTCGAGCACGAGCGCCAGGGCCAGGTCGGCGTGCAGGTTGCGCTCGTGAAGCTCGTCGAAGACGACCAGGCCCACACCCGGTAGCGACGGGTCGCCTTGCAGGCGGCGGGTGAGCACGCCCTCGGTCACCACCTCGATACGGGTGGACCGCCCGACCCGCCGCTCGTCCCGGGTCGTGTAGCCCACCGTGGCCCCGACCTCCTCACCCAGTAGCGCCGCCATGCGCCGGGCTGCGGCCCGAGTGGCCAGCCGGCGGGGCTCCAGGACGACGATCCGGCCGCCGGCCAGCCACGGCTCGTCGAGCAGCCGCAGCGGCACGATCGTCGTCTTGCCGGCGCCGGGGGGCGCCACGAGTACCGCAGAGCCGGCGCCGGCCAGCGCCTGGCGCAGCGCGGGCACGCACGCCTCGACGGGCAGGTCGCTGTGGGCGACCTCCATTACCCGAGGTCGGCGGCGGTGAACAGGGAGATCAGGTCGAGGTCCTCGGCGGCCAGCTTGTGGGCGCCGTCGCTGCGGTCGATGACGCACAGCGCCCCGACCAGTGTCGCCCCCCGCTCGCGCAGGTCCTGCGCCGACAGCACGACCTGGCCGCCCGTCGTCACGATGTCCTCGACGATGAGCACCCGCCGGCCGGCGATCTCCGCCCCCTCGGCCAGCTTGGCCGTCCCGTACTTCTTGGCCTCCTTGCGGACGAACGCGGCTGGCAGGCCCGTGGCGAGGGAGAGGGCGGTGGCCACGGGGACGCCGCCCAGTTCCAGTCCGGCAAGCACCTCGGTGCCAGGCGGGATCAGGTCGGCCGCGGCGTCGGCAACCTCCCGGAGCAGCACCGGGTCCGCCTCGAACAGGTACTTGTCGAAGTAGGTCGTCGACATCTGCCCCGAGCGCAGGGTGAACGTGCCGGTCAGCCGGCATGCCTCCCCGACCCGGCGGGCCAGGTCGGCCAGCTTGTCGTCCATGGAGGAGGTCTTAGTCGAAGCTGACGTAGCCGTAGGTGCTGCACAGCCCGTAGGCGTTCAGCAGCAGGAACGAGGCGACGATCAGCAGGACGACCCGCCGGCGCCAGCCCTGGAGCAGCCGGCCGGCGCCGGCGGGCGCCGGCATGTACCAGTCGGGCAGCAGCTCACCCCCGCCCTCGCCGGCGCCGAGGTACTCCTGCAACGGCACGGCGTCGTCGGCCACTCCCTCGGACGGGTCGGCGGCCAGCGCCAGTTCGGCCAGC